>JAXLZA010000002.1:0-514155 GCA_046351135.1 Myxococcota bacterium
GCCGTCGGGCGGCGTGCGCTGCTCCACCGCCGTGCGGCCGTCGCCCTCGAGAAGCAGTCGCTCCCCGATCCCTTCGCGCGCTCGGCGGAGCTCGCCCATCACCACTTCGAGTCCCTCGCGGTCGGTGATCCCGAGGCCGTCCTGCGCCATGCGGGCCACGCCGCCGAGCAGGCGTCCGCCCGGCTCGGCTGGGAGGAGGCCGCGCTCCAGCTCGAGCGCATGGCGATCGCGCTCGACCACGTCGGCCGCAGCCGCCCGCTGGACAAGCTCGAGGCCCTGCTGCGCGCCGGCGAGGCCCATGCGCTCGCCCGAAATCCCGAGCGCCGCCGTGCGACCCTGCGCGAGGCGGCGGCCCTCGCACGAGCCCTCGATCGGCCCCTCGAGCAGGCGAGGGCGGCCATCGCCTACTGCGACCTCTCCGAGTGGTCGCCCCACGACCCGGATGCGCTCCCCCTCGTCGACGCGGCCCTCGCTGCCCTCGGCCCGGGCCATCCCCGCGCGCGCGCCGCCCTCGAGACGCGCCGCGCCTATCGCCAGGTCCGCGCGGCGCGAGACGAGGCCCAGCGGCTCGCCCGCGACGCCGTCGCGCTCGCCCGGGCGACCGGGGATCCGGAGCTCGTGCAGGAGTCGCTCTACGTCCTGCTCTTCTCCCTCGCCGGACCGGATCAGCTCGCGGAGCGCGCCGCCCTGCGCGAGGAGCTCACGGCCTCGGCCCGTCGGACCACGCGGCGCGACACCGCCCTGATCGCCCTGCTCGATCTCGCCTGCGACCGCCTCATGATGGGCGACGCGGCCGGGGCGCGCGCGCTGCGAGCGGACGCGGAGAACCTGGTCGCTCCGTCGCCGCATCCCGGCCTGCGCTGGCACCTCGCGACCTACGACGCCGGGCTGGCCGCCCTCGAGGGCCGCCTCGACGAGAGCGAGGCGCTCGCGCGCGACGCGCTGCGCTTCGGCCTGCGCGCCCGCCATCCCTATGCCCAGGGCTGCTTCGACATGCAGACGGCGCTGGTCGCCTTCGAGCGCGGCGAGCCCCGCGTCGCTCTCGAGCGGTTCGGTCCGATGATCGAGCGGCGCGGGGTGGTCGAGAATGCGCCGATCCACTGGATGGTCGCGTTCGTCGCGCGCGCGGTGCTGGCGAGCGGGGACCGGGCCCGCGCGGAGGCGCTCTGGCAGCGGCTCGCCGCGCCGGGCCTCGAGGCGATCCCGCGCAACATCCGCTGGACGCGGTCGATGGTCGAGATCGCGCATCTCTGCGCGGACCTCGATCTGCGCGATGCGGCCGAAGCGCTCGTCGCGCTGATCGAGCCGTCCGCGGAGCAGCATGGGGTGCTGCCGATTCCGATCGGCTACGGCGGTCCCGTGCGCTTCGCGCTCGCGCGGCTGCATGGGGTTCGGGGCGACGCGCGGCGTGCCCGCGAGGCGCTCGACGGGGCGGCCGAGGCGGCAGAGCGGCTCGGCGCGGTCGAGTGGCTCCGGCGCATTCGCGGGACGGCGGGCGGCCCGGGCCCGACGGCCGGCGCGCCGGGGGAGCCGGGTGCTCCGGATAGACCGGATCGACCCGTCCGAGGCGAGGCGCCCCGACCGGAGGCCACGTCGGCCTCGTCGGTCCGCCGCCGATCACGTTAGGCCCGTCTCGGGTCTCGATCCGACTTCGAGTGACCGCTCGGCGGCCTCCGCCGCGGGGCTCGACGCGCTCGAAGGGCCCGACGGAGCGATCGGCCCGAAGGACCGCGACCGGATCGGTGCGCCGCATTCGGCACGCCCCGGCACAGCGCCCGGCGACGTCGTCCCCCCTCGACTCGGGCAGCGCGCGAGCGGTCTTCGGCTGTTATTCCGGACGCTTCGGATCGGATCTGCCTGCTCCCCCTTCCGGTCGGTCTCCGCGTCCGATCCGATCCGCATTTCGAACAATCATCGTGCGGCGAATTGCGAATTCGAGCCCACACGCGGCAGACTCTGCCGGGTCCGACGACCGCACTCGCGCCACGGGGCTCGATTGCGAAAGCTGAAGCGGAACATGCGGAAACGGCGGCGGAGCAGGCAGATGAACGCGTTGCGTCGGATCGTGGTCGGGTTGGCATTCCTGGTCGCGATGCAGGGGGCGAGCGCCGCGCAGGCCCAGCTCGCGCTGGGTCGGACCTTCGATCTGCGCTCCGAGGACTATTCGCTCTGGAGCCTGTTCGGGACCGCCCTCTACCAGGAGTCGGAGATCCCCGGCTACACGTCGCGGGTCCTGATTCTCACGGGTCCGCAACAGAGCGACGCTGCGGCGGCCGCCTTCTCGTCCTACCAGCCGGTCGTCGATCTGAACCAGCCCTTCACCGTCTACTTCTACTTCTTCATGGCGCCCGGGCAGGTCCTCTCCGGGGACGGCATGACCTTCATCATGACCTCGTCGGCGCCGGCGCTCGGCGTCGGCGGCTCCGACCTCGGCTACGGCGGCAGCGGCCTCGACGGCTTCGCCTTCGGCATCGACACGTTCTCCTTCGGAGACGAAGTCCAGGCGCCGAGCATCCAGATCCTCGCGAACGGATCGTCGACCCCGGTCGCCGCCGTTCCGACGGGACTCCCGTCGTTGATGGATCCGACCTTCTTCACCTGGGTCGCGACGGTGAGCTACGAGCCCTCGGGCAACGAGGACGAGACGGGCACCCTGACGGGCCGGCTCGATCAGGCCGAGGGCGAGCTCGTCTTCACCGTCTCCGCGCCCGTGGACTGGAGCAGCACCGGTCAGGCGGTCTTCGATCCGACGACCGAGCAGTACGTCGGTCGGAAGCTGCGATTCGGCTTCTCGGCGGGGACCGGCCTCGCCGACGACGGCCACTTCGTGCTGGCCCTGACGCCGGCGCCCGAGCCCGGCCTCGCGGCAATGCTCCTCGTGGGCACCGCCTTCCTCGGCAGCATCGCTCGCCGACGCCCGCGCGCCTGATCGGGACCGCTCGGAGCGTCGGCCGACGTCAGTGCGTCGCCGGTCTGCCCGCGCTCGGCTCGCGCAGGTCGCTGCGGTTCTTCATCGCAAGGATGTAGACGTCCCGGCGGCTGAAGCGCCAGCGTCCGTCCGCGCCCTTCGTCAGCCGGTCGTAGTAGCGCCCCATGCTCGTGACGACCCACGACGTCGGATCGCCCTCGCGCTCGATCTTGACGCGGAGGAAGTCGGACCAGGCGTGGGCCGACGTCGGCGAGTCGAGCTCGATCAGCGCGGGGAAGGGGAGATGCTTGCCGGGGCCGCGGGGCTTCTCGGCGAGCTCGGTGCGGATCGCGTCGCGGCCGTCGTAGGTGAACTCGTCCGCGGTGAAGACGGCGTCCTGCGTGAAGAGGTCGAGGAAGTCGGCGACGCGCCCGTCGTCGAGGAACATCGCGTATTGCTGGAGCGTCGTGCGGATGCTCTCGAGCTCCCGCGCCTCGGCGATCGCGGCGGCGAGGTCTGCGCCGCCTTCGGTCGCTGCGGCGGACTGTGCCGTCGAAGCCGGCGACCGGGTCGCACAGGCGGGCAGGGCGATCGCGGCGAAGATCAGCGCAGCGAGGATCAGCGCGGCCTGGGCGAGCGAGGCCTGGACGGGCGCGGCCTGGACGAGCGAGTCAGGGCCCCCCGCCGCGGGGCGCAGTCGGCCATGGATGCGAGCGTCGCGAAGGGAGGGACGAGACGTGCTTTCGGGCATGGGAGCTCCTTTCTCGAGGAGGGAGCGTGGTCGCCTCCTTGGATCGGGTCGAAGGTCGGCCTGGGACTCGGGTGAAGACGGGTGTTCGGGGTCTCTTCGACTCAGGACTAACAACTATTTTCGAGGGCCGAAGCCGGACTTCCCGACACGATCGCAGATCCGGACCCACTCCGAAGCTCCACTCTTCGATCGGAGGTGTCCATGCGCTCGGCTCTCGCTCTCGGTTCGCTGGTTCTCGTCTTCTTCTCCGCGGCCCCGACCCTCGGCGCCCAGATCGTCGATCTCGACCGCCGGGTCGTCAGCTCGAGCTTAGTCGACGCCTATCAGTCCCTGAGCAAGGACGACGCGGTCGGCTTCCGGTCGTCGGCGCCCGGCACCTTCCTCCAGGCGGCCGTCGGCGGCACGGGCGTCGGCGACCTGACCAACGTCAACGCCGAGTCGGTCCAGGAGACCGAGGTCCGCTTCGGCCCGGGCGAGGGGTTCCTGATCCGCGGATCGGGCTCGGCCGGCGTCGGCTTCGACGTCAACGACCCGGGCTATCCCTCGCGCGCCCAGGGCAGCGCCGACTCGAGCCTGACGATCACGTTCGAGGTCACGTCGCCCATCGCGTTCACCCTCGGCATCGCGCTCTCGGCGGAGCTCCCCCAGCTCGAGGTCCTCTCGGGAGAAGGCCCCGTCGACGGACTCGTCGCCGCATTCGCCCGGCTCTACGGCCCGACCGGCTTCCTGCTCGACTTCTCCATCGAGGACGACGACGTCGACGGTCTCCCGGTCGAGGAGACGCGGACCCTCTCGGGCATCCTGGTGCCCGGCATCTACGGGTTCGAGGTTGGAACCTCGACCTCGCTGCGCGGCTTCGAGAACTCGGTCGGCCTCGGCCAGGCGGGATTCGGGCTCGATTTCCTCGCCGTCCCCGAGCCGACCTCCGCGCTGCTCCTCGGGCTCGGGCTCGCGTTCCTCTCGCGCTCGACCCGATCGAATCGGACTCATGCGTCCCATGGATCGAAGCGCTCGCGCCGATCCCGCCAGCCGTGATGCGGATGCCGATCGACGAGTTCCCGCTTGCGGAAGCCGCCGACGAGCAGGGCGCCGGCGAGAAATCCGCCGACGTGGGCCCAGAAGGCGACGCCGCCCGTCTGGGCGCCCATGGATCCGAGTCCACCGAAGAGCTGGACGAGGAGCCAGTAGCCGAGCATCCAGATGGCCGGGACCGCGAACGTCGTGACGTAGAAGCCGAGCCAGACGAGCAGGTGGACCCGCACGCGCGGATAGAGCATCACGTAGGCGCCCATGACGCCGCCGATCGCGCCGGACGCGCCCACCATCGGAATGCCCGAGCCCGGATCCGAGTAGATCTGGGCCGCGGCCGCGGCGAGCCCGCAGAGCAGATAGAAGACCAGGAAGCGGGCGTGGCCCATCGAGTCTTCGACGTTGTTCCCGAAGATCCAGAGGAACCACATGTTCCCGATCAGGTGCATCCAGCTGCCGTGGAGGAACATGTGGCTCAGCAGCGTGCTCGGGTGGGCGACCCCGGTCACGGTGCAGGAGACGCCGTCTCCGAGGGGAAACTGCGCGCCGGCGGGCACGGTCTGGAGGAGCTCGCCGGCGACGAGCCCGTGGAGACAGATCGAGCGCACGAGCTCGGACTCGCTTCCCCATCCCTGCACGAAGGCCCAGGCGAGCGCGTTTGCCGCGACGAGCGCCCAGGTCGTCCAGGGCGTGAGGAAATGGGGATTGTCGTCTCGGATCGGGAACACGTCGCCTCCCGGCTAGAAGTCCATCGGAAGCGGGAGGTGGCGCTCGAAGATCCGGTCCCGATGCGCGAGCAGGCTCGGCCGCGCGGCCCTCAGACAATCGAACGGGGCGGTGAACCCCGCGCGCATCGCCTCGGGCATCGGGCAGAGCGCGTGGGGCAGGGGATCGACCATCACGGCCACGAGCACGGCGGAGTAGAGATCGAGGGCCGTCAGCGCGTGGCCGACGTAGTAGTCGGAGCCGGCGGCGCGCTGGGCCTCGAGCAGATCGGAGCAGAGGGAGAGGACCTGCGCGACGCGGGTCTTCGAGGCTTCGAGCTCGGCCTCGCTGTAGCCGTACTTGCTCGCGAGCCGGGCGAGGACGGGGCTCGCCGACGGCCCACCGGCCGCGGCGATCGATTGCAGGCGCCGGTCCCAGGCGAGGCCGCACTCGCCCGCGAGCTCGCGGAGCACGCCGAACATGTGGGCCCGGGCGTGGGCCTCCTTCGGGATGAGCGGCGGGTCGGGCGCGAGCTGCTCCGCCTGCCAGAGCATGTTCTCCCAGCTGATCCGGATGCGCTCGTCGTCGTAGGCCGCGACCGGCGCGCTCGTCTGCCCCGTCCAGTCGCGGAGATCCTCGTTCGCCTCGCCCATCTTCTGCGCGACCGGCTGATAGGCGAGGCCCTTCACGTGGTACACGGCCTTGATGCACTCGCCCCAGGCACCCGGCGTTCCGGCCACGAGGACCAGGCGCAGGCCGCGGGCCTTCCGGCCCTCTTCGATGGACAGGTACTTCATCGGTCGGCTCCCGCCTGCGCGTCGCGCTTCGCGAAGACCTGCTTCGCCGCGCGCATGCCTTCGACGGCGGTGGGCCAGCCGCCGTAGACGGCCATGTGCATGATGACCTCGCAGATCTCGCGGCGGCTGAGGCCGTTGTCGAGGCCGAGCCCGAGATGGATCTCGAGCTCGTGCTGGCGGGCGAGGGCGGTCAGCGCTGCGATCGTGATCAGGCTGCGTTCGCGGGGGGCGAGGCCGTCGCGGAACCAGAGGCCGCCCATGACGGTGTCGGTTGTGAAGGCCGCGAAGTCCCGCTCGATCTCCTTCGGCAGCGGAAGGGTCGACGCGATCTGGGCGATGAGCTGCTCACGCTGGGTCTCGTTCATGAAGTCGTCTCCTTCGGGTGATGGGGCCAGCGAGGCTGGCGGCTCCTTGCCCCCGTGTTCGCTTGCCGATCGGCCCGCTCCCGGGCCGCAGGATCCCGGGAGGTTCCCACCCGCGCCCGCGCTTCGCACCCCTCGATCGTCGGACTCGGGCCGGACCGGACCGGGTCGGACCGACCGCGGGTCACGCGGTCCGCTGCGGTCCGCCGGGGGTCACGTCCGAGCGGCACTCGCCGACTGAACGCCCGACCCGTCGCCCGGGGCCGCCGGCTCGACGAGCCCGCGCGGATCTGCTTGTCTGAGGGCGTCCCGGAGATCGTCGCATGCAGGACGTGCTCGACCTCGAACCCTACGACTTCCTCGACTATGGCTGCAGCGATGGTCGATCGCTCGAGCTCGCCGTCCATGGCCTGGGTGGCGTGCGGGGACTCGGGCTCGACAGCAGCACAGAGAAGGTCGAGCAGGCGAAGACGCGCGGCCACGACGCGATCGAGGTCGATGCGACGCGGATGCCGAAATGTCGCGGGTCGGTCGCCTTCGCGATCCTCTCCCACTTCCTCGAGCATCTCCCCGGCGTCCGCGACGCCTCGCGCTGCCTCCGCCACGCGATCGGTGTGAGCCAGCGCTTCGTCTACGTCCAGCAGCCCTGGTTCGACTCCGACTTCCATCTGTTCCGGCGCGGGCTCAAGCTCTACTGGTCCAACTGGACCGGCCATACCAACCGCATGACCACCCTCGCGTTCCACTCGATCCTGCAGCCGCTGGTGCGGCAGTCGCGCCTCGCCCGCTACTGCCTCTACGGGCGCGACCGGATCGCGAGCAGCCTCTCGTGTTCCGGGAGATCGTGGTGATCCTCGCGGTGCGTGATCCTCGGGTCGTCGAGGACGTCCTCGGGCGCGTCAAGCCGGCGGAGCTGCTGCTCGACAGCGATCGGATCGGGGGCCCCGAGCCGGTGGCCGTTCCGGAACCGATCTGATCGGTCGCATCGCAGCCGCACGTCGAGGCGGACGGGGGCGACGCGCTCGAGCCCGCTGGTTCAGCCTCGACATGCGGCCCGCGCGATCCTCAGTATCCGTCGAACGTCGACGGCCGCGCCCCGACCGGGATCGCCTCGGGATAGACCGCGCCGAGGGCGTCCTTGAGGCCGGGATCGGCGATACGGGCGAGATCGATGCGGAGGTCGACGCCGCGGGCGGCGAGGTCCGCGTCGAAGATCCGGGCGACGTCTTCGAGGGAGAGCGTGTCGTGCTCGACGTGGAGTCGCTCCTCCTCGGTCGGGTAGACGTCGGCCTTCCAGAGCACGCTGACCCGGAATCGATCGAGGAGCGCACGCAGGCGTGTCTCGCCCCGATCGCGGACGGCCCATTCGCCGCTGCCGTCGCCGACGGGGGCGAGCTCGGCGCGCGGGGTGACGCGGATCGGCTCCTTCGCGAAGGGACCGACGGGCTCCACCTGGTGGAACATGCCGTGGTTGTCGCCGACGAGGGCGGTGTTGGCCATCGCGGTCGCGTGGCGGTGGGGCGGCTCGTCCGGGCCGTCGGGCCAGTAGAGCAGGCCCCCGCCCTCGACGTCGTTCATCCACCAGATCGAGGTCGCCTGGACGATCGACCAGCGATCGAAGAGCCCCGACCAGAGCATCGCGCGCAGCAGGAACATCGGCGTGTTGGTCCGATCCCGACCGCGGAACTTCGGGTTGTCGGTGTGGGCGGGGCCGCTCTTCTCGATCGCGGTCATCAGGTTGACGTAGAGCGTGTGCGGGACGACGACCTCCGCGCCGTAGAAGCGCCGGGCGGCCTCGATCACGCGCTCGTGATGCAGGAAGAGCTCGGAGCCCGGGACCTCGAGGTCCGCATGGACCCAGTCCTTCTGGAACCAGAGCGCGCTCGTCGCTCGATCCGCCTCGACACCGGGGCGGAACCAGCCGCCGAGGGGATGATAGGGGGCGTTGCGCTCGAGGAGGCCGACGACGGCGTCGAGGTCGCCGATCACGTCGTGCAGAAGGACGGGCGGATCGGAGTAGTGGATCATGGCCCCGATTCTGCCACGCTTCGCCGGGGAGCGCGCGTCGGCCCCGCCCGCCTCGGCCTATCGATCGCCCGACGATCCCTCGGCGACCCAGCGCGCATAGGGCTCGTGGACCCGCGCGAACGCGACGGCATGGATCGCGGGGAGCTCGTAGGGGTGGAGCGACCGGATCGCCGACTCGATCTCCGCATAACGAGACGCCGTCGTCTTCGCGAGGATGCGGTACTCGGTCTCGTCGGCGATCTCGCCCTTCCAGGCATAGAGGCTCTCGATCGCCTCGATCTGGACGCAGGCCGCGAGCCTGCGCTCGACCAGCGCCCGGGCGATCGTACGGGCGTCGTCTCGCGTCGCGACGGTGGTATGGACGGCGATCAGGTCCATCGGAGGCTCCTTCTGGCTCGGGGGAAGGGGGACACGACGGCGAGGTCGTTCCAGCGCAGATCGAAGGCGGGCTGGCAGTCGGGGCCCAGCGACGCCCGCGACCGGATGGTATGGGTGGAGCCCGCCCTCGGCTTCCGGCGGCTGCGACGAATCGCCGCATTGACCACTGAGGGCGTCCCCCTACTTTGCGCAGGCCATCCATTCCGATTTCCGATCGAAGCGGCGTTCCGTGTCAGGGAGAATCGAACGATGACGGGCGAATTCCGATGGCCCCTGAGTGGGCTCCTGATCGGCTCGCTGGCTTTGAGCGGGCTGACGTTCGCCTCGGCTTCGTCGGCGGCGGTGGTGGACGTCGTCGGGGGGCATCTCTCGATCGTCTACGACGGCGCGGTGTTCGCCAATCCGTCCAACTCCTCCTTCGGACTCGTCGCGGCAGACGGGGATTTCATGCGATACGGGCGCTTCTGGTCCGCCGCCGAAACGGTCGGGTCCGCGCCCTTCTACTTCGCCCGGCAGCCCGCCGAGTTCCGGCCGCTGGCCGCGACCACCACGACGGGAACCCCGCGCGAGCCGAACTTCCGGGACAATCGGAACGTCCTCGATCCGCTCTACCCCGTTCGTTCGCCCGAAGAGCGCCCGACCGTGAATGGAGCGGGGCCCGTGCCGAGCTCCGCGGGTCGCAATCGGATCCCGACCGATCTCGCCTTCGACCCGGCGGATCTCGTCGGAACCGTCGAGGGGCTCGTCCAGACGAATGGTGTGTCGGCCTGGTGGTTCGCAAACGATGCGGTGATGGACGCCGGGGTCGCCTGGATCGGTTGGGGCGATCTATCGCTGCGCTACGACCCCACCCGGGTCGTGCTCGGATACAGCGGTTGGGTCTTCGCCAACCAGCTCGGTGGCATCGGCGACGTGTTCGACACACGGATCACGACGCTGGTGGTATCCGATCAGGGCCTCTACCTGGAAGGCGATCTCTATGGGTCCGATGGCACGAGCTCCGATCCCTACAACGAGAATCTGGAGACCTGGCCGAGCTATACGCTCATGGATCCCGACCTCGAGATCGGTACGTTCCGATTCAACGGCATCACCAGCGTGCCCGAGCCGTCCGCCGGACTGCCTTGCGGGACGATGAGCCTTTTCCTCGCGTTCGTGCGGAGAAGAATGCGGTCCGCCGATCGCTGACCTGCGGCCTGCCATTCCTTCCTCTCGAGGTACCGACTCCATGGCCGACGCCCACGTCTCCACCGGCTCGCTCGATGCGTGGAGCCGCCGCCGATTCCTGCAATCCATCGCCGCGACGGCCGTGGTCGGCGCGGCCGCCGCGTGTTCTTCGCGCGACGAAGCGGACTCCGCAGGAGTCTCCGCATCGGTCGATGCAAAGGCCGCCCCGAGCGCGTCGGATCACGCGGAGAGCCACGCCGGCGTCGAGCACGCGCCCCCGACCGAGCTCCCGGGCGGCAGCGAGACCATCCTGCTGCTCCTCTATCCGGGCTTCACCCAGATCGACGTGATCGGGCCGCATTATGCGCTCGCGTGCATGTCCGGGGCGAAGGTGCAGCTGATTGCGAAGAGCCTGAGTCCCGTCGAAACCGAGTCGGGCTTCTCGATCACGCCCCAGCTCGACTTCGCGAGCTGTCCGAGCAAGCCCGACCTGTTGCTCGTCCCGGGCGGCATGGTCGGCACTCTCGCGGCGATCGAGGATCGCGAGACGCTCGAGTTCGTGCGCGACGTCGGGCGAAGGTCGGCGATGGTGGGCAGCGTCTGCACCGGCTCCCTGCTGCTTGGGGCTGCCGGTCTGCTCGAGGGCTACGAGGCGACCAGTCATTGGCAGACGCTCGAGCTTCTCGCGCTGGTCGGTGCGCGGCCGAGCCGGGATCGGATCGTCTTCGATCGGGACCGCGTGACCGCGGCGGGGGTGACCGCAGGGATCGATCTCGGCATGGAGCTGGTGCGCCGCTACCGCGGGGACTTCTACGCCCGGGGCGTCCAGCTCCTCGGTCAGTACGATCCGCATCCACCGTTCGCGGGCGGCGGCAATCCCGAGTCGGCCGACCCGGCGGTGGTCGCGATGCTGACGCAGATGCACGCCCCGTTCGTCGCGCAGTCGGCGAAGGTGCTGCGGACGGCCCTCGGAAAGGCCTAGTATCGGAGCGCGATGGTCGCGAAGATGGCGCGCCCCTGACCGGGAGAGACCCGACCTCCCAGATAGTTGAGTCGCTCGAAGTAGCGTTCGTCGCTGAGATTCTTGACCGAGAGCCCGAGTCGGTATCGATCGGTCTCGTAGTTCGCCGTCGCGTCGAGCGTGAAATGGGGGTCGGACTCGAAATCGTTGCGCAGCGAGATCCGAGATCCGGAGTCGGCCTGGAGGCCGGTCCCGAGCTCGAACTCGTCGAAAGGCGCGGGCAGCGCGTACTGGACCCAGACCCGGCCCGCGTGCTCGGGAATCCCCGGGAGATCGTCGCCCTTCGATGCGAACGCGAACAGGTCGTCGCTGAAGCCGGTCTTCGTCCATCCGTAGCTCGCCAGCACGCTCAGATCGGCCCAGGGCGACCAGCGGATCTCGAGCTCGTAGCCCGAAGAGTGCTGCTTGCCCTCGGGTACCGAGCCGAAGCCACCGTCTCGAGCGGGATCCGGGGTCGGCACGGCGACGTTCTGGCGATCGATCTCGTAGTAGGCGAAGTGGCCCGTCAGTCGATCGTTCCACCAGATCTTCAAGCCGCCTTCGATCTGCCGGGAACGCTGGGGCTCGGGCTTCGTCACGAAGATCGCGAACGGCTGGCCGCGCATGCCCTCGCTGTAGCCGGCGAAGAGGGAGAGGCCCTCGACGACGTCGACGACGGCGCCGACGCGCGGGATCGGTCGGACCGATCGGGTCCGATTCTGGTCGCCGGGGCTCTCGAAGTCGATCTCGACGAAGCCCGCGCGCACGCCGGCGAGGGCATGGACGCGCTCGAAGAGCGTGCTCTGAAGCTGGACGTATCCGCCCGCGACGGTGTTGGTCACGAAGTTGTCCTTGATCCCGGGGCCGGGCGCGACGAAGGGCTCCGGAAAGCTCGGATTCGCCAGGTCGACCGTCGTGATCAGGCTGCCGCCGACGGGACCGACGTTGATGTAGCCCGAATCGTCGTAACGGCTGAAGTCGGCCCCGAACAGCAGCGTGTGCTCGATCGGTCCGGTGTCGAAGGTCGCAGTGGCGTTCGCGACGGTGCTGACCTCCTTCTGCTCCTGGAAGAGGCGGCCGTCGAAGAGGCCGAAGGGCAGCAGTCCGAAGCCGACGCTCTCGGCGAGCGAAGGCGGCTCGATGATCGGTCGGTCGGCCCCGAAGTCGAATCCGGCGCCCACGATCGTGCGTACGTTCTCCTCGAAGCGCGAGCGCGAGTAGCGCGCCTGGATCGATCCGGACCAGACCGGGCCGAAATCGTGCTCGAGGGCAATCGAGCCCGAGTAGAACTCCGACGTGCTGTCGTCGATGTGACGCGGTCCGATGAAGAGGAACCGGTCGACGTCGATCGTCCCACGCACCGTCCCGGTCGCAGAGAGACCCTGGTAGTCCGGCTGGCGCCAGCGCGAGATCTTCGCGCGCATCGTGATGGACGTCTTGGGGCCGATCTCCAGGCGGAGAGTGGGATTCACGTTGAATCGCTCGGTCTGGATCACGTCGATCTGGCTTCCGGAGGACGCGTACGCGCCGGTCAGCCGGAGCAGAACGCCCTTCGCGATCGGCTGATTGAAGTCGAAGTAGGGCTGGTAGTACTCGAACGATCCGACCGTCAGGCCGACTTCGCCCGCGGTCTCGTCGGTCGGCTTCTTCGAGACGATGTTGACGACGCCGCCGACGGGTGAGCCGGAGCCGCCTCCGTAGAGAAGCCCGTTGGTGCCCTTCAGGACCTCGATCCGCTCGATGTTGACGGTGCTGTCGCGATCGCCCGGGTTGTAGTACTGGGTGAAGCCGTCGACGAGCTGCTCCGCCGGGAAGCCCCGGATCCGCGTGTTGTCGAAGGCGGGCGTGAGCAGCGGATTGCTCGCGACCACGCTGCTGGAGTTGCGCAGGGCCTCGGCGATCGTGACGACCTGCTGGTCGTCCAGCAGGTCGCGCGGGATCACGGTGATCGACTGCGGAATCTCCTCGATCGGCGTCGCCGTCCGCGTCGGTGACGAGATCTCGGGCACGTGGTAGCGGGGCTCTTCGGCGCGCTCGCCGATCACGTAGATCGTCTCGACGCCGTCGAACTCACCCTCCCGGGCGCCGGATGCGTCCTTCGGCGCGGCGGCGGTCCGCTGGGGCAGTGCGAAGACGAGCGCCAGCAAGATGAGGGCCGCCTCGAGACGCGCCGCGAGTCCGATCGGGCACGGCCCCGCCCTCGGCCGCGGGTGATGCGCAGAATCACCCCGGATCCAGCGGCGGGGGCTTCCGAATCCCCGGTCGATCGGCCTGCGCTGCGACAAGATGCCGCACGGCGACTCGCCTACGGGTCTCGGGCAAGCCCGTATGCTGACTGCATCCAACTGGGAGGGACTCTCGTGCATCTGTGGAATCGGCTTTCGTTGCTCTCGCTCTCGCTCTCGCTCTCGCTCTCGCTTGCCTCTCTCGTCGTCGCGGCTGGCGCCCAGGCGGCCTCGATCGGCGCCGGATCGCTCACGCTCGACCTCGACGGGAATGCGTTCGCATCCCTCGGCGGCGGGCTGCCCGTTCCGGGCTACGAGCTGCTCGTGCTCGACGAACACTTCGATCAGGCCGAGTCGGCCATTCGTGACCGCGCCGCGATCCTCGCCGACGAGGTCGATGCGCTCCCGTCGACGTCCGGTCTCGTCTACGGGATCAATGGGGCGAGCGTGTCGAACCTCGCCCTGCGCAACTCCCAGCCGACGAGCTTCACCTTCGATCCGAGCGACGTGGTCGGAACGGCCATCGGCTCGATCGGCTTCGGTGGTGTCGACCGCTGGCAGGTCAATCCCCTCGTGGGCGGTGGCGTCCTGGTCATCGGCGATTTTTCGCTCGCCTACGACTCGAGTCGCGCCGTCGGGGCGGCGTCGGGATGGATCCTCTACAACCACTTCGACTTCCTGTTTCCGGCCTTCGATCTCGGGAACGTCGCGCTGACCGCGGGCCCCGACTCGCTCTCGCTGAGCGGCGACGTCCTCGTCACGCCCGAGTTCGCGACGGTCTTCCTGAACTCGCCCGGCGACTCTGGTCGGGACGTCGGCAACTTCTCCTTGCTGGCGACGCCCGAGCCGTCCACTGCGATCTTCGTCGGTCTCGGGCTCAGCGCCCTGGCATCGACTCGCCGCCGCGCGCTTCGCTGATCTCGCGACGCGGGCGGAGGCGGCTTCCTGCCGCAGCGAGAAGCGTGAAGAGCAGGAAGACGGGACCAGCCGGCCCCGGCAGGACGGGAACGTTCGTCGGGGCCGGCGTATCGAATCGGAATTGGCCGAAGTTTCGTCCGAAGGCGCCGGCCAGCAGCAGGTTCAGGATCGGCGAGCCGATCATGTCGCCTCTCAGCGAGAAGGCGCCGTTCGCTCCAGTCGTGATGACGACGTTCGAGAGCGTGAAGGCGACGCTCGGGAAGTCGATGTGGTTGACGAGCTCCCAGCGGCTGGCCGGGCGATTGTAGACGAGGTCGTAGTCCCCGAAGACGAGCTGGCCGCCGCCGAAGCTCGGCGCGACCGTCCAACGGGAAACACCGGCGAGCGCGATCTGCCCCGTGGCCGTCGCGATCAGCGACGCGGGTGAGGAGGCATCGTAGGTGAAGCTCGTCGGGACTTGAGTCCGGCGCGACGGATCGGCGTAGACCGTGCCCGCCGGATTCACGGGGTAGGCGTACGGGCCCGTCGGCGTGAATCCGGGAGAGACGGGCACGTCGAGCAGATCGAGACCGGCCGCGGGACCGACGATCAGGGAGTTGCCTTCGGCGCCGATGAAGTTGTTGATCGTCAGTCCGAACTCGGCCCAGACGGCCGAATCGAACGACATCGTCGCCCGACCGGCCTGGAGGGCCACGGTCTGTCCTCGGCCGGTCATCGGCACGGCGAGCAGGCCGATTGCGACGAGCAGGAGAGGGGCGAACGGAAGGGGTAGGCGGCGAGTCGCCTGGACACCGTGCGGGCGCGCAGTGGCCCGCCGCGAGAAGGTTCGTAACGACATGGTGAGAAGTTCTCCGCGCGTCCGGTTCGTTGGACCCGCAGCCGTTCTCTAGACCAATCCGCCTCGAATCGGCGGTCCTTCGACCCGCCTGCGACAACTTGCCGCAAGACTCGCGCTCGGATGCCGGACGGGGCACCGCGCTGCCGAGCCCGCCGATTCCTGCTGCGAGAGCTGCGGCGGAGCCCGGCTTAGGCAGCCGGTCGGTCGAGGGCTTCGCCATAGGTCGCCGGCGATCAGGTCGAGATCCAACCGTCGATCGATGGGAGCGGCCCGCTTGCCCGTCGACGTCCGAGCCCCGCGCTTCCTGCGACCGCTCTCGATATCGCGGCCACTCCAGGCAGCAGACGGCGACGCGCTGGGAGGCCGTCGAGAGCGACGCGATTCGCCTCCTTCCGGCGCTGCTCGCCCGCCTGGCTCGCCATTCTACTCCCGGAGCGCGGGGATTCCGGGCATCCGATCGCCCTCGATGACATAATCCGCCTCCGAGGCGGTACGGCGTGGAGACGTCGGCCTCCTTCCCGAAAACCGCATTGCCCCAGGGAGATCGAATCATGCGCCGAATGACCCGGATCGCAGGCTGCCTCCTCCTCGTGCTCGGCGCGGTCGCCTCGACGGCCCGGGCCGAGCTGCCCTCGGCGGAGGTCCTGCTCGCGGACCTCGGGCTCTCGGCCGGGGAGATCGCCCAGGTCAAGGCCGGCAAGATCGTGACCCGCGGTGCGACCGCCGCCCACGAACGCGATCTCGCCACGTCCTTCGCGTTCTTCGCGCCGCTTTCGCCCGCGGAGCTGGTGAAGGAGCTGAAGGCGGGCCTGATGCTCAAGGTCGACCCGAACACGATCGCGTCGGGGGCGATCTCGGCGGCCGGATCCCTCGACGACTTCAAGGGGCTCACGCTCTCGCCGGGCGGCGCCGAGCGGGCGCGCCGCTACACCGGCTCCGTCGATCCCGAGCTCAACCTCTCGGCCGAGGAGCGCGCGACCCTCGCCAGGCTCCCGGCCTCCTCGCCCGTCCCCGAGGTCGAGGCGCGCGTCCGCCAGCTCCTGCTCGCGCGCTATCAGGCCTATCATGCCCAGGGCCTGGCCGGAATCGCGCCCTTCGCGCGCGGGAAGGAGACGCGCTCCGTCGCCGACGACCTGCGCAAGTCCCTCGAGAGCCTGAAGGGCCTCGCCAAGCACGCGCCGAACGCCCACGCCGCGATGTCCGGCTACCCGAAGGCCCAGCCGGCCGGCAGCGAAAGCAGCTTCAAGTGGGTCCACCTCATGGCCCACGGTGCCCCGACGATCGTCCTCGTCCATGGACTCGTCGTTCCCGATGGCGACGCCTTCGTCGTCCTGCAGCGCCAGTACTACGTCAGCGAGGGCTTCAACGGCGAGCAGGCGGTCGCGGGGATCCTCCCGACGCAGGGCGGCTCGATCGTGATCTACTCGAACCACACGTCGACCGACCAGGTCGCCGGCTTCGGAGGAAGCGCCAAGCGCTCGATCGGGAGCAAGCTGATGGCCTCGGAGCTCGAGGGCATCTTCGCGAAGGTCCAGAAGGCCGGTCGATAGGGGCAGGCCGATGTCGATCCTCCGAAGGCCGGTGCTGCGCTCGATCCTCGCGTCGTGGATGCTCCTGGCGGCATCGGTGGCTCCGGGATCGGCCGAGGTCCGGGAGGCGGGGGGCGGCGACGCGCAGCGCTCGATCGCGGAGCTCCGCGATCAGCTGGCGGTGAGCACGCTCGAGAAGGCGCAGGCGGAGGCCGTCTCGGCGCTGCTCGATGCCGCGTCGGCGCGGGAGCGCGCGGTCGAAGGCTTCGAGGCGCAGATCGCGTCCCTGCGCGCGGAGGCGGCGGAGTCGGAGAGCCATCACGGCGAGGCGGCTCCGATGCTCGAGGCGGACCCCGCCAGGGCCGTGGCGGAGTGGAGCGCGCGGATTCCGACGGACGCCGGTTCGGAAGAGCTGGAGAACGTCCTCGACCACCAGCGCGAGGCGGAAGCCGGTCTCGCCGAGGAGCTCGAGCGGCTCGAGGCCGCGCGCGCCGCATTGCTGACCCGCCCGACCGAGACGTCACGCCAGATCGCCGCCCTGCGCCGCCAGATCGCCGAGCTCTCCGAGCCGGTCGCGGCGCCGGAGGACGAGCCGGCCCTGCTCTCCGAAGCCCGCCGAATCGGCACGCTCGCCGAGCTGCACCGCGCCCAGGCGGAGCTCGATCTGCACCGCGTCGAGCAGGAGACCAGCCTCGATCGCCAGCAGCTGTACGAGGCGAAGATCCGCGAGCTCCGAATCCGACGAACGCTCGAGTTCGAGCGGATCCGCTGGCTCCAGGTCCGAGTCGCCGAGAAGGCGCGCGAAGAGCTCGAGGTCCGTGTCCGCAGGCTGGTCGAGCCGGGGACGGAAGCGGTCTCCCGGAAGAGCGCCGAGGCGACGCTGCGTGACCAGAACCGCGCCCTCGGCGAGGAGATCCTCGAGCAGAGCGATCGCCTCGGTCAGGACCGCGAGCGGCGCTCGAACGCCATGCTCGCGCGGGAGCGGGTCGCGACCTCGCTCGAGGAGAGTCGGGCGCGGCTCGAGCTCGGCGGCTCGAGCGCGGGCGTCGGGCGGTGGCTCTGGAGCGAGCGCCGTCGGCTGGAGCCGGCGGTCCGCATCCGCCGTCGGCTCGAGGAGCGACAGGCGGAGCTCGCGGACCTGCGGCTCCGACGCGTCGTCCAGAGCGAAGAGCAGCGACGCCTCGCCGACGTTCCCAAAGCGGCTCGAGCGCTGCTCGAGTCCAGCGAGGTCCTGGCCGCCGACGAGGGGCGGCAGGCGATCGCCGGCGGAGAGGCGCTCGAGCCGCTCCTCCGCAAGCGGATCGAGCTGCTCGCGCTCTTCGAGCCGATCCTGCAGCGCCGCATCGCGACCGTCGAGGAGATCGAGGTCGCGGTGCAGGAGCAGCTCGACCTGACGCGGACGCTGCGCCAGCTCCTCGATCGTTATCTGCTCTGGATTCCGAGTCATCCGCCGATGGACTCGTCCTGGCTCGCGCGGGCGCCCGAGGGTCTCTCCGACCTCCTGAAGCCCTCGCGTTGGCAGACCACCGCCGGTCTCGTCCGGGACGAGGTCGTCGCGCATCCGGTCGTCGCGATCTCGGGGCTGCTCTTCCTGCTGCTCCTGCTCGAGCTTCGGCGACGGGCGCCGGCGCGCATCGTCGCGCAGGCTGCGGTGACACGGCAGATCGGCGAGGACCACATCGGTGTCACGCTGAATACCCTCGTCTGGACGCTGCTCGCGGCGCTGCCCGGGCCCGCGGTGCTCGCCGTGGTCGGCGAGCTGCTCCAGCGCGCGGGGACACCGGGCCGCTACAGCGATTCTCTCGGACGCGCGTTCGGGGCGCTCGTGCTGCCGTTGCTGTCGGCCCAGATGCTCTCCTGGACGGCCATCGAGAACGGGCTCGGACATGCGCATTTCCGCTGGATGCGCGCCCGACGCGAGGCGATCCGCCGCATCGTACCGCCCGCCGCGGCCATCGTGCTGCCGCTGTTCTTCGTCACCGCCCTCGCGTTCATCCGCAACCTCGACCTGCCGAACGACGTCCAGGCGCGGATCTCGGTCGTGATTTCCTGTGCCGTCTTCGCCTGGGCGTTCTGGCGACTGCTCGACGAGGGACAGGTCTGGGTCCAACGCGGCGTCGAGACCGAGCCTTCGATGGTCCGGAAGTTCCTGCGCATCGCATTGCCCCTCGGCGCCGCCTTCGTCGCCGGTCTCGCCGTCTCCGGCTACGTCTTCTCCGCCGACGTGCTCTTCGACGCGACCCTCTCGACCATCGGGGTCCTGATCGCCGTCGTGCTCGCGGTCGGATTGCTCGGGCGCTGGTTCCTCCTCGGGGAGCGCCGCCTCGCGCTGCGCCAGGCCGACGAGCGGCGGGCGCTCGCCGGCCAGAGCGACGCGTCGGAGGGCGGGATCGCGCGCGAGATCGGAGCCGAGATCACCCTCGAGCAGGTCAACGCGCAGACCCGCAGCCTGCTGCGTGCCTTTCGGATCGGCCTGCTCGTGGTCGGGCTCGTCTGGGTCTGGGCCGGCGTGCTGCCGGCGATCACTCGACTCGACGAGATCACGCTCTGGTCGTTCGACGAGGTCGGGCCCGATGGCGTGACGGTCGCCCGGCCCGTCAGTCTGATGGCCGCGCTCTTCGGGCTGACGGCCCTGGTCCTCACCTTCGTCAGCTCGCGCAATCTCCCCGGCCTGGTCGAGCTCGGGCTCCTGTCGCAGACCCGGATCGACGCCGCGTCTCGTTATGCCATCTCGAGCTTCCTGCGTTATGCGATCGCGATCACGGGGACCGTGGTCGGCCTGCAGCTGCTCGGGATGCGCTGGTCCCAGCTCCAGTGGATGGCCGCGGCGCTCTCGGTCGGGCTCGGCTTCGGCCTCCAGGAGATCTTCGCGAACTTCGTCTCCGGCCTGATCCTGCTCGTCGAACGGCCGTTCCGGGTCGGCGACGTGATCAGTGTGGGCGACTCGTCCGGTCGGGTGACCCGCATCCGGACCCGGGCGACCACGATTCTCGACTTCGACGGCAAGGAGATCGTGGTCCCCAACAAGAACTTCATCACCGGAGTGCTCCTCAACTGGACGCTCTCCGACACGACGACCCGCATCATCGCGAAGGTCGGCGTCGCCTACGGCACCGACCCGGATCGGGTCCACGCCCTGCTGCTCGAGGTCGCCCGGAGCAACCCGCGCATCCTGGCCGAGCCGCCGCCGCAGTCCCAGTTCGTCGCCTTCGGCGCCAGCGCCCTCGAGTTCGAGCTTCGGGTCTTCGTCGGCACGCTGGCCGATCGGCAGCTCGCGCAGAACGAGCTCCATCGCGAGATCGCCCGCGTGCTCGCCGAGAACCGGGTCGAGATCGCGTTCCCGCAGCTCGACGTGCACCTCCGGCCGACTAGCCCCTTGGACTCCTCGGTGACATGATCCCGGGTGGCGTCGCGGGGCACGAGCCTCGCGCGGCCCATTGCGAACCCTGGCAATCCGGAGATCCCATGCCCCTCGGACCGATGGACGACTTCCTGGCCCACCAGACCCCCGAGACCTTCGACCACGTCTACACCGGCGACCGCGCCTTCTACGATCGCTACTACTTCAACTGCCATTCCTGCAGCGACGAGATCTTCCTGATCACGGGCATGGGGCAGTATCCCAATCTCGGCGTGCTCGACGCGTTCGTGACGGTCTCGATCGGCGACAAGCACTACTGCGTGCGTGCGTCGAGGGAGCTGGGCCACGACCGGCTGAATACGTCGGTCGGTCCGTTCTCGGTCGAGGTCGTGAAGGGCCTCGAGACGCTGCGGGTGCGCTGTGCGCCGAACGAGTGGAACCTCGACTTCGATCTGACCTGGAATGGCTTCGTCCCCGCCCTCGAAGAGCCCGTCACCCATCGCCGGGTCGGCAATCGCCTGACCGAGCACACCACGCGCTTCGCCCAGGTCGGGACCTGGTCGGGCCGCATCCGCGTCGACGGGCGGACCTTCGACGTCACGCCCGATCGCTGGAAGGGCGCGCGGGATCATTCCTGGGGCGTTCGGCCGAACACGGGGGAGCCCGAGCCGCCGGGCATCCTCGCGAAGTACCGCCCCGCCGGCGAGTTCGGGCATTTCCACAACTGGATCCCGATGCAGTTCGACGAGTTCATGATCAAGGTCTACTTCGACGAGGACGCCCAGGGCCGCCGCCACATGGAGGAGGCGGTGCTCGTCCCGAAGCTCGGCTCCGACGAGCCGATCATCCACCTGGGCAGTCCGAAGCACGAGATCCAGTTCAAGTCGGGGACCCGCGAGATCGCGCGGACGCGGCTCTCGTTCGCGCATAGCGACCTCACGGTCGAGGGCACCCCGCTGCGGACCAACTACCTGCTCGGCGGCTCGGGCTATCGCCCCGACGGGCGCTGGGGCCTCGGCCACTACCAGGGGCCGCTCAAGGTCGAGGGCCTCGTCTGGGACCTGCGCGACCCGAAGCAGTTCGCGGAGGTCCAGGGGCTGAACGAGATGCTGTGCCGATGGCAGCTCTCGACCGGGGAGGTGGGCTACGGGATGCACGAGAATGCCTGCTTCGGCATCTACCGGCCCTACGGGTTCGACACGATGACCGCGGTAGCGCCCTGAGGACCAGAGCCGCGCGACGGACCGGCCGATCCGATCGGCTGCCCCCGATCAGCCTCGCCGATCGTCGGGCAGGTTGACCGTCAGGATCTCGCCGGCCCACGAGGTCTCGAAGGCCGGGAGCCCGATCCGGAGCCACTGGTTCATCGCGCGCTTGGTATGCCGCAGGGCCGAGCGCGGCATCGCGGCGAGCCGATTCGCCCAGTGCATCGCCCGCGCGACGGACTCGCCGCGCTCGACGACCTCGGTCACGAGACCGAGGGCGAGCGCCTCGTCGGCGGTGAGCGGGTCGCCCGTATAGAGGAAGCGCTTCGCGCGCAGGAGCCCGAGCGCGAGCGGCCAGATCAGGACGCCGCCGTCGCCCGCGGCGACGCCCGCCGGGACATGGGGATCGCTGAGCACGACGTGGCGCTCGGCGACGACGATGTCGGCGAAGAGCGCGAAGGCGAGCGCGCCTCCCGACGTCGTCCCGTTCAGCGCCGTCACGACCGGCTTGTCGAGATCGACGTGGCCCTGGACGATGCCGCGCACGTCGCGCATCAGATGCTGGACGAAGGCCGGCTCGTTCGCTCGCACGCGGTCCATGAACTCCTGGGTCGGCCCGACGCAGAATTCGTCCCCCGCGCCCCGCAGCACGATGACGTCGACGCGCTCGTCGCGGCCGAGGCGCGGCAGGATCTCGGCGAGCTCCGTGTGGCCCTCGACCGAGAGGGCGTTGCCGGGGCGGCCGCCGGCCATGGAGACGACGGCGATGCCGGCGTCGATGCGGACGTCGAGATAGGTCGGGTCGAGATGGGGTTCCACGGGATCTCCTCGGGGCGGACGCTACCGGCCTCGATCACGGGGGACCAGCCGGCGAGGACGTGAGGAGGTGCCCCCGGATCTCCGTTCCCCGCTCACCGGCTGCGCGGCGGCAGGATGGTCTCGAACCGATCGCGCACTCGGTTCGCCGATGCGTCCCGAGCTTCATCGCGCCGATCCTGCCTCGATCAAGGCAGCGAACTCCCTTCGTCTCACCTGCTCGACCCAGTCCGCATTCTTGAGCAATGCACGGCCCACGGCGACGAGGTCGAACTGCTGGGCGTTCAGCTGCTCCACCAGCGTCGAGAGGCCGCCCGTCGAGCCGCCGAAGAACGGCCGAGGGTCCAGGCCGACGTGGCCGACGGTGATGGTCGCCGTATCCGTGATGCGTCGACACCATCCGGCCAGGGAGAGGGGCGACGTCGGATACTCCGCCGGCCAGAACGGTCCGTATCCGCGCGATGCATGGAAGACGTCGACACCGGCCTGCTTCAGCGGTCGCATGACTTTCTCCAGGGCCTCCGGATCGGCGAGATAGCGGCCCGATTCCTCGACGTTGCTCCAGCGGGAGAACCGGAATCCGATGGGGAACTCGGGGCCGACCTCCGAGCGCACGGCCTTCACCAGAAGGAAGACGAAGGTCTCCGGGTCGACCTCGTTCGTGGAGGCGGCGCGGGTGCCGAAGTGGCGCAGGTAGGCATCGAGCAGGTAGCCGTGGGCCCCGTGGAGCTCCAGGCCGTCGAAGCCTGCCTCGCGCGCCAGCCCGGCGCTGCGTGCGAAGGACTCGATCACACGGGCGAGCTCGCTGCGCGAGGCCACGGTCACGACGGGGGTGCCGCCCTCGACGATCGGGCGCGGACCGATGCCCGGTCGCGTCAATGGACCCTGGTGCCACAGCTGACAGAAGAAGCGTGCATCGTGCGCGTGGACGCTCTCGGTGATCCGCTTCCAGGATTCGACGGTCCGGGCGTTCATTCGGCCGACGTCGGATTCGGCCGATCCAGCGGGGTGGTCGACGATCGTCCCGCCGGTAATCAGCAGCCCGACGCCGCCCTTGGCGCGCGCTGCATAATGCTCGGCGACCGCTCGTGTCGGCGCACCGTCCCGAAAGTCGCCGACCGACATCGGTGCCATGACGAAGCGGTTCTTCGTCCGCAGCGAGCCGAACGCGAACGGCGTGAAGAGCGCATCGACGTCGGGATCCGGGGCCGGCCGGTCCGGCTCGTCGCGCGCCCAGGTCGGGACGGATCGGCCGAGCGAGAGCGCGGCGGTCGCCGCGATCGAGCGTCGAATGAAGGCCCTGCGATCGAGCTCCGGTCCCATCGTGGGGCGTCCTTCGCGACGAGGCTCGAGAGATTCTAGGAGCGACGCCGTCCAGGGTCGACGCTGCGCTCGAATCGTCGGCGGAGGAGGATGGAGACCGGGCACCGCATCCCGCCGCGATGCCACGCCGGGATTGTGGCGACTCGCCACGCGTGGCGTCCCAGGAAGACCCCTTCTCGATCGAGGTCGACCGTGATCGACTCGCGATGACCTCGTCGATTCGCTGGATGAAGTAGACTCGAAGGGAAGCAGCGGGTCGGATTCGTGGAATCCACCGGGAGGAGCCGACGACATGATTTCGAGAGCCGTGGAGATCGGGATCCTTCTCCTTCTGATTCCGATTCTGATTCTGATCGGCTCGAGCGCGCACGCCGAGGACCGGTCGCGCTGGGGCAACGCCGAGTATCTCCGCTACTGCAGCGCCTGCCACGGGGACGAGGCCGACGGCCAGGGCCCGGTCGCGAACGTCCTGTCGCCGCATCCGCCGGCGCTGACCTCGCTGCACGCGAAGTTCGGCAATCCGCTCTCGACGCGCTTCGTCGAGTTCGTGAGCGGCACGACGATGCCGAGGGCCCACGGGACGAGCGACATGCCGGTCTGGGGGCAGGTGCTCGGCGAGGGCACGGGCGAAGACCGCGAGGCCGTCGAGATCCTCTGGAAGATCACGCGGTATCTGGAGTCGATCCAGAAGCCCGACGGACATCTCCTGCCGAAGCCGTCGACCGAGACTCGACCCAACGATTGAGCCTTCGCTGGGCCTGGAGCTCGCGCGCGACCACCGTCCGATGACGCGATCGCCTCGGGAACACTCCGAGGCGAGCGGTCCCGAGGCGATGGTCTGCTACCGAGCCCGACCGGACGCGTTGTCGGCCCGGTAGAGACCTCCCGAAAGTCGGGCGGCGGCGGGACGGTGGGTCGAGCAAAAAGGGAGTAATGCTCGCCGCGGGCTTCGTCGCCGCCGCCGCCGTGTTTCGGGCGCGGTTCGATGCTAGTCCTGCGATCCCTTCTCCTGGCCGAAGTAGCCGTAGAGGTCGGGGCGCGACAGCAGGGTTCGCCGGATGTTGAGGAGACTGGCCGGCGCCTGCCGGACCCTGGCCAGCCGGATCCGGAGACCCTTGACCGCCGGATCGGACGACCTCAGCAGGATCTCGTCGGCGACGGCGAGACCCAGGCGCTGGCCCTGGTAGTTGTCGAAGCCGTAATGCACGCCCAGATAGAGCCGGCTGGCGCCGTTCTCGAGCTGCGCCTGGCTGAACGAACCGACTGCTCGGGTCGTGACGTTGCCCGTGCCCGAGTTGGTTCCGACGAGCCAGGGCAGGGTCGTGAGTGTCGCCGGGCTTCCGTCCGGCAGGATCCGGTCGACCCCGAGGAATGCCCTCAGGACCTCGAACCCGGCCGCGCCCGACGCGCTGTGGCCCGAGGTGTTCGACGGATGCGAAGGCGTGGCTGCCAAGGGGCGCCAGTCGGCGTAGCCGTTGGTCACGCTCCCGTCGGGGTTGGCGTTCAGCGCCGTGATGGGTCGCCAGAACTTCTGCTCGTACTTCGAAGCGAAAGCGGCGATCCGCGCATCGGCCACGGCGTTCGCGATGAGGGCGAAGAGACGTGCGTTCTGGGCGAGGCCGAGTCCTCTCGCCTTCGAGGCGATCCGGGCAGCCTCGAAGACGAAGATCTCCGCGTCCTGCTTGTAGTAGAGCGCCTGCGCCGTCTGGTCGGGCGTCCGAAGCCCCGGATGCGCGGAGTCCTCTCCGTGCGTCCGCACGTACTCGAGCTCGTCCTCGTACTCCGAGCTGCCGACCGCGGGCGGCAGCGGGACATCGGCGACGAGCGCCGCTTTCTGGAACGTGGTCAAGCTGAAGGGCGTGACGTCGCGCCAGTTGAGTCCGATGCCCGGGCGACCCTGGATGACCGCGCCTGCCGCATCGAAGCCCGTCGGGGCGCCCGTCGCCGGATCGATCGCGACCGCCGCGGCGTTGCTCTGCCGCCAGAGCCCGATCCCGGGATTCGTAGCCGGCGTGAGTGCCGCACCGTAGGTCGTGACCGGCGCCGAATTGTCGAGCCTGCGTGCGGCGAGCGCCGCCGCGGCGGCGGCCTGACCCGCGGCTACACCATCGTCCGTGGCCGTCACGCCGAGTTCCTCGAGCGTGCTCGTCAGGCTGGCATCGAGCCAATCCCGCGTCTGAGCCCAGCGCGGATCGGCTGCAGGATCGCTGGCAGGTGCCGGCAACAGCCCCAACAGCACATCATGGGCCGCCTGAGCGACGGCTGCCTCCGCCGAGCCCGAGTGACTCCCCACATAGGCATAGCTCGCCGGGCTGAAGTGGAGCACCGCGTTCGCCGCATCGAACACGGCTCGACCCTCGATGGCGTGAACTCGAGACGAGAGATTCGAATCGAGGGTGACCCCGGTCCCTGAGATCCCGTTGAATCCCTTCGTTGCCTTGACGGCGATTTCGTTCCAGTCGGTGACCACGTCGGCCGAGGCCTGCACCGTGGTCAGAAGAAGGCCCGCCGCAGCGTAGAGTGCGGAAAGGCGTCGTCGATTCGAATCATGAAGCTTGATTGCCAACATCACATTCCTCTCGATCGTGTCGTCCTGGGGGTCTGCGGTCGTGGCAGAAGCGTGCCGACTCGACGCCGCGCCGCAGCTCGGGAATCTTCGATTGGTCGATACCTGGAAACGACGGATTTCGACGCGGCGGGCCGGCCATCAAGGCCGACATCGCCGCTGACTACACGACGAAAAGGCAGAGCTCAGGCGATCGACGAGAGGAGCGACTCCTCCCATTCCCGTCGGCGCCCTGGACGGGATCTGCTCCGTGAGTTCGCGATGGCTCGGCGTCATGCGGATCGGATTTGCAATCCACGTGCCACCGCGAGGCGCCGAAGATGAGTGCGAGAGAGCGCGCGCCAGCAGTGCGCATGGTACGCCTAGCTCATTCGACGGAGCTCCCGTCTCGAGATGACAGCCCGATCTCGATGGTCGGTGGATGGGAGGCGAAGCACGACTCCGTCGCGGGCGACCTCTTCCGATCGCCGATCACGGTCGAATTCGGCGCGGAGCAGTCGTCAGATTCGCCGACTGCCGACTGGCGACGGCCGATCGAGTCGGCCGACGAAGAAGTCGAGGCATATGTCGATCGAGAACGGCTGCGAACTCCGACATCACGCACGAAACGGTGCCATCTCCATCGATCCGTTCGCGGCGGAGAGAAGCGGGAAGCAGCTCGACGAGCTCGTGGTGCCGAGCGAGCCACTTGCCGAACTCGGCGCGTCTCCGGGGGCTCGAATCCCGATTGAACCGACCCCGTGAGATGCGATTGAAGACGCGCCGGGTCGCGATTCGGTCGTCGACCTCGAGGCCCACCAGCAGCGGGTTTCTCGGCAAGTAGTAGATCTCGAAGAGCGATTCGATCAACCTGGTTCCGCGGAGCGATCGGGACTCGATCAACATCGACCACAGGCACTGCAGGAAGCCGTCCTGGTGGACGATGATGCGCCCCGGAAACGTTTCGAGCAGCTCGTCGGTGAAGATCACGTGGGCGAGGAGGCGTTCTGCCTTTCGGAGCCGGCGAAAGAAGGGGCGTCCGTGAAGGATCATCAGAACGACGACCCGTGAGGCCAGACGCGGATGTCGCCAGAATACGGGCAATACTCGAATCCACCGCCGGAGACGGGAGGACTTCATGATCGAGCGCTCGCCTCGAGCCCGGTCGAGCTCCTGATACTCCTGATTGGTGAGCATCGAGGAAAAGGTCGGGTCGCTGGTCGAATCGATCTCGGCGAGCAGGGTCGACTTGCCGGATCCAGGGTGGCCGATCAGCTCGACGAGCATCGGATCTCGGCCTCGAGCTCTCTGGCGTCGGCGCCCGATCGGCCCCGTCGCAGCGCGTAGACTTTCAGATTGCCGAAGCCGCGGAAGGGCGTTCGGTCATTCGCCGCCGACTCGATCCAACGCAGCCAGGTTCGCGGGAACCCCGGGTGCTTCTCGTTCAGGACCGGAACGAATCCGAGCTCTCGAGCCTCCAGGACGATCAGTCCGTACTTCCCTGCGAGGCTCTCGATCTCTTCGTCGCGCATGCAATGGCGGTCTCGGGCCGAGCCTCCGAATCCGAGGCGAGCGAGGCCAGCTCTCAAGCGCATCTTGGTGCCCTCGGCTCGCAGGTGATTGTTGACGATCAACAAGCCCTCGGGCGCCAGGAGCCGCGTCAGCGCATGCATCGCCTCGTCGCGCAGGGGCTCTTCAGCGTTCGGGAAGAAGCGAAAGGCGGTGATGAGGTCGAACGACCCGTTCGAGAAGGGCTGCTCACGGGTCAAATCGACCAGGCGGAGGTCGGCTCCCGGGTTCTCCTCGCGTGCAACCGCGAGCATCGATTCGGATACGTCCACGCCGACCGAGCGATCCACGCAGGTTCCGAGCAGCTGGAGGATCCGCCCGGTTCCGCATGCGAAATCGAGGTGGCGAATCGGCCCGACCGGACGCCATCTGCGGAAGAGCTCGAGGATGATTCCCTGCTCGATCTCCCAGATGACGGAGCGATGAGGACCCACCCGGAATTTGTCGTGGTAGGAGCGGCCTTCGCCCAGATGCGAGTCGCGATAGCTCTTGATCTCCGCGGCGGGTTTCACCGGAATCGTCGAGCTCACGCGGCATCCCCGATCGATCGAGTCGACCAGACGTCGACGTTCTCGATTCTCTTCCCTTCGTCCGCCAGCAGAACCCGGGAATCGATACCCCGACTCCGGCAGTACTCGAACCAGGTCTCGTACCATTGGCTCAGCCGAGCCGGATCCGAGAGGATCTCGCGGACCTCGAGCTTCCTTCGTCCGCCGCGGATCATCCCGAATCGTCGCTTCGGATCGATGATGGCCCGGTCGAAGCGACGAACGAGCTCGTCCGCTTCCGGGAGGATGGTGAGGACCGTGACTTCGTCGGCGGTTCGCAAGACGTCGAGGGCCTCGTCCCGAGCGTGCACGTGCGCGCTTCGTCGGAAGGGTCTCAGGATGTCGTAATGGAAGAGGACCGTGTCCACGTACGGGCTTCGGGGCTCGATCAGATCGAAGGCGTCGTAGCTCACGGCCGATGCGGGGGTCGACAGTCCGATTGCGGCAGCAATCTCCGGCTCCTCGCCCCGACGCAGGCGATCGATCAGGGTCGTCTTGCCGGAGGCGGTGACGCCGGCGATTACGACGAGCTTCCGGATTCGGCGCTTGTCGGCCTTCAGGACGTACCGTTGCTTGTGACGAGACGGCTCGACCTCCACACGGGCGAACGTACAACGCTGATAGCGAAGCAAGTTGACGAGCGAATCCGAAGAAAAGAAGAACCGCTGTCCGCCGAAGCCCGATCGACGGCTCTTGCCGGGCGGCGGAGGCGAGGTGCTGCCGCGACCGACATAGACGATCGGCGATGCGCCCAGGATTCGACTGCGCCAGGCGGGCAGTCCGAGCTTCCGTCGCTCGTGACGCCCGAGCCCCGCCACCTCGAGCGCGAGACGCGTACGCGTACGTTCGACGAGAGTCTCGATCGTCGCGAGCGGATTGCGCAGATGATGGAGAAGATTGATCGCGAGGACATAGTCGAAGTCCTCACCGATCGGATCCTTCTCCACGTCGAGCACGCGGAACTCGACGTCGAGCCCCAAGCAGTCCGCGAGCAATCGAGCCTTCCGGACGTTCTCCGGATCGACATCGACGCCGAGGACTCGTCGAGCTCCGCGCCGGGCCGCTTCGAAACAGAAGAAGCCGAGGTTCGATCCGACGTCGAGGACCGTTCGGCCGGTGAGGTCAGGTGGGAAGATGGCGTCCGCAGTCGAGCTACGGTCTTCGCCATCGGTCGCGAGCCCGTGCGGGAGCTCGATGCGCTGATAGTCGAAACGCTCCCGTCGAATGAGGTCTTCGATGGCCTCGCGCGGCCATCTTCCTCTCTGCGGCGTGCACGAATGCGAGATCTGGCTGGTGGCGCTCAATCGGTCCCCCATCTTGCTGCGCAGTTCGAAATGCAGGAGGCATGCCAGAAGGCTTCCGGGCGGAGATCGGTCCGGCCGATCACCAGACGAGCACGCCGTGTCCGGAGACGGGCGCTCTCGCATTTGCACCGGCCGATCCGTCTCCAGGGCGAGCGACGACTCGTCGCCATGAGGCCGCGGGGAGGCCGATCAATTCTACGCCGCAAGCGCGGTGAGGAGCTGGACCGTCCGTGCGCGCCTCGGGAGACAGGAGAAGACAGGAATCGAAGCTCACGGCGGAACCTGAGTTAGGCTCTGGCGTCGTTTCGCATTGCAATCGAGGCGTAGTCGTGCGTACGGCGTAGGTGTGGGGCATGCCCGGGGAACGCCGGGTTCGATGTGAACGAGCGATCGAAGGCGGTCGCCGAAGGAGCAGCGATCATGGATGTCGATCTCGTTTCGAGCGCGATCGGTGGCGGATTGATCGGGCTGGCCACCTCGCTCCTCTTGTTCGCAAACGAGCGCGTGGCCGGAATCAGCGGGATTCTCGCGGGTGCACTCTGGCCGGAGGTGGGAGAGAAGCGCGGGTGGCGTGTGGCCTTCCTGTCCGGATTGCCGCTCGGCGCGCTGCTCGTGTCGCAGCTTCGGGGGCCGCTCGTGATCGAGGTCGCGGCCGGTCCATGGGTGCTGGTTCTTGCGGGGATTCTGGTCGGATTCGGAACCCGCCTGGCGAATGGGTGTACCAGCGGTCATGGGATCTGCGGCATCTCGCGTGGTTCTGCTCGCTCGCTCGCCGCGACGACGACCTTCCTCGGCGTCGGAGCACTGACCGTGTGGATCGTGCGCGTCCTGGTCGAAGGGAGGTCGGGATGAGATCGGAGGCAACGGCACTGTTGTCTGGGACGATCTTCGGGGTGGGGCTCGCGGTTTCGCAGATGACGAATCCCGCGAAGGTCATTGCCTTTCTCGATTTGACGGGAGACTGGGATCCGAGTCTCGTCGTCGTGATGGTCGCGGCACTGGTCGTCGCCAGCCTGGGGCAGCTTCTCCATCGGAGACGGGCCGCTTCGAAGCTCGAGAATCGGCGGGAGCTCGCGTTCGGGGCTGCGGCCGGAGGCAAGATCGATTCGTCGTTGATCGGCGGAGCTGCGCTATTCGGGATCGGGTGGGGGCTTTCGGGGTTCTGTCCTGGTCCGTCGCTCGCTTCTCTCGTCGGGATGCCTCCTGGGGGACTGCTCTTCGTCGGCTCGATGGTCGTCGGGATGGGGATCCACGATCGCTTGGTTCGGCCAGGGGTTCGGCGACGGCAGCGCGACTTTCGTCACGCCACCGCCGCCGGCCTCGACGATTCGGCAGCACCCCGATGATCGGTGCGAGGCTCAGCTCACGGTCACCGGATGTCCAGCGATGGCCGAGAACAGGTAGCCTTGCGAGTTGAACGGCACAGTGAGCGGTTGCGAGTTCCCGAGGTTGTCGAACGCTCGCGCCTTCAGCGTGTAGCTCCCCGGGCGCGGAACCCACGGAATCTGCCACTCGGCCCACGCCTGGTAGCCGTTCCCGCCCTGCTTCAAGACGGCCCGCCGGTAGGTCGTCCCGCCGTCGAAGCTCACCTCCACGCGTTGGATCGTTCCGGCCGCCGACCACGAGCGACCCGTGATCAGATTCACGCCGCGTGGAATCGTCGCCGGGAACGGCAGCTCGAAGGCGCTCTTGATGGTCTGCGTGGTCAGGATGGGCTCACCCGGATAGTCGATCGGATTCCCGAAATAGCGGTATTGTCCGGTATTCCACTGGGTGAACACTGGCGCCTCCGTGACCTCGATCCTGCCGAGCCACTTGATGTTCGCGATCCCGATCCAGCCGGGAACCAGCAGTCGTGCGGGAAAGCCGTGATCCTGGGGCAGAAGCTCGCCGTTCAAGCCGTACACCACGAGCACGTCGTCCTCGAGCGCACGACTGATGGGAATCGGGCGCCGAACGCGGCCGTTCGTGCCGACCGGATCGTCCAATCCTTCCGGTAGCACGTCGACCGCGGTCCCCCGCACGCCGGCAATGTCGAGCAGGTCGGCGAGTCGGACTCCCGTCCATTCCCCGACGCCGATCGCTCCGAACCGCCAGGCGGTTCCGGTGACCGTCTGTCCCTGTTGAGTCGTAAAGAAGCTCCGCCCGTTGCCCGCGCACTCGATGGCTCGCGTCAGCGTGACCGCGGGAAGCTGGAACAGGTCCTCGAGCGTGAAGGTCGTCGGCGAATCGACGCCGCTCCCCTCGATGCGGAGGCTCCATGTGGCCGAATCGATCCGGGGCGTCGACGTGTGATTGCGAACGAAGAACAACGACGCCGGGGTGATGTAGCCCTTACCCTTGAAGGCATCGAAGAGGGTCTCCCGGTTCGTACCGAGCGTGCGGAACTTGTCTGCCGGCGTCGGCTTGACCACCGGTGGGAGTGCCTGGGCACGGGCCGTTCGCGGAAGAAGGCCGAGCGCGGCCCCGCCGACACCGGCAGCGAGCAGCGACTGGAGCAGTCGTCGCCTCGACCAACCCGTCGTATCGCGATTCAACTGCCAGACGTGCCGATCGAGTCGCTCTCGATCGTAGTCGAACTCGGACTTGAACGATTCAGACATGGCGCACGTTTCCTCCGAATCTGTGGATTGCAGCAATCGAGAGACCAATCGCCAAGAGCGACGCGACGCCCGGCTCCGGGACGTAGACCGACGTGGCCACTGACAGTCCGCCCGTGGCAGTCGCGACGCCAGGCCCGATGTATTCGAGCGTCTTGACGACGAAGACGTCCGTACCGGCCAGGATGGGATCGAACGACAGCGTGACGAGGAGGTCCGTCAGCTGGATGCCGAGTCCGCTCAGCGGAAGGGAGCTCGTATTGTCGAAAATCGAAGCGTCGATCCAGCGCCAATCCGGACTCAGGATCTCCTGCGCCCAGCCGCCAACCGAGAAGTCTCCGGCCTCGATTCTCACCAGCTCCTGAAGAACGAACTGGGCTCCGGTCTGGAGATCGGGCAAGCCGCTGCCGAAGCCGAGCTCGAACCTCCACGGGCCGGAGCTCGAGGATGAAGAGACGGCGATCGGGGCCGGCGTGATCGGGTCCGAGAGATCCGCGACGAACCAGGCTCCATATCCCTGGTCGTCGAAGACGACCGTCGTCGTCGATCCCGGGCCCTCGCTCGATCCGATCGGAATCGCGCTCGCGGGCCGGTCGACGGCGATGAGCGAAATCGTGGCGATGATCGCCATCCGCAAGTGGTGCTTCGAGAATCGAGCCGGCCAGTCGCTTGAGCGTTCGTGCTTAATGAATAATGCCTTCATTGTCGTCTTCATTCCCCTCGCCCGAGGCGGTTCGGTTTCCCTGCAGTCGAATTGCAATCCGCTTGCCAACGACGAGGGTCGATCTGACTCGCGTTAGGCTGGAGATCGGATTCGACACCATCGCCACGGCTAGCGCGCCCCACTGCAGCAACGGGGCGTCCGTGCTCCGAAGTGGCGCGGTGGAGATCGGTGAGGCCTCCGCAGGCGTTCGCGGCGGGGCGTCGGGCTCGATCTCCAGGGAACCGCTCGCGAGCTCGAGTGGATGGTCTCGGGCGTGTCGGCGGCGGGCTCGAGCCCGATCAGGATCGAGTTGCGGACCCCAGGCACAGCAGAACTCGGCGCGGGCGCCCGCCGGGACGCCCGCGAGAATCCAGGTGGACTGGGCGATCGGCGACGGCGGCTCGGCTTGCGCCTCGCCGCCGTCACCTGCCTCGATCGCTCGGGAAGCCCTTTCGAGGGTTCCGGTCGGTCAACCGCTCCAGGCCCGCGTCGGGATCTCCCTGCCGAGTCCATTCCCAGTGGACCCTTCGATCGAGTGGCGACTCACGAACGAAGCCGTGTTCCGCCTCGGAGTCCTTGATGAGCTGGAGGTAGAGCAAAGCGCGTGCCGACGCCTAACTCATCGTGGAGGGATCCGGGAGCAGCGAGAGTCTCAGTGCCATCACGGGCAACGGAACCCCAGCGCTCGGGGCGGATTGGCATCTCGGAAGGCTGGGCTCTCCCGGACCCCTCCGATTCAGCTGGGGGTTCTCTCTCGACTCGGAGCCATCGGGGCGTTGGCCCACCGATTGCTTCAGCCGTGCGGGATATCTGCGCGGGAGCCAATGCAGACCATGGATCAGACAACGTCGTTCGGATGCGCGGCACAGGAGATGTCGGAAACGACGAACGTCCCGATCCATCCGATCGAGTCATCGCCGAGGCGCCGCGATCGAGCGCCCCGGCGCGTGCGTCGAGGCGACGAGACGGGACTTCGCAGAGCGACGGCACCAACAGGTCTCGATGTGACGAAGACCGAGCAATGCACTCGGGAAAGGATCGTCCGGGAGCGCGATCTCGATTGGGTGGCCCGGGTCCGGGTGGGCGATCAGACAGCCTACGCAGAGCTCCATGCAGCGTACTCTGGCCGGATTCAGGCATTCATCTACAAGCAGATTCGGGACGTGTCCGAGGCGGAGGATCTCACCCAGGAGACCTTCTTTCAGCTCTACCGCTCCTTCGAATCCTACGATGGACGGTCGAGTCTTCTGACCTGGACCTTCGGCATCGCTCAAAACGTCTGCTTGCACTATTTCCGACACTGCTCCCGGTGGATGGTCGGGTCGTGGAATGCGCGCGAGCTCGACGACCGCCCGAGCGACGCCGCGATCGAGCGCCGTGTCGAGGCGACTCGCGTGCTCGAGCGCTGCGACGCTGCCCTTGCGACTGGGCGACGACCGGCGCACCAGGTGATCTTTCGACTTCGCTATGCGGAGAGTCGCTCGGTCCGATCGATCGCCGAGCAGGTCGGGAAGACCAGCGAAGCGGTCAAGGTGAGCCTGCGGCTGAGTCGAAGCTTCCTGGTCGAGAGCGTCCCCGAGCTCGCCGTCGTGCCCGGTCGCTCGGGCGCAGCGGCTCGAGGCGGCTCGTCCATTGGACCGGGTTCGAGTGCGCGTTGCTCCTGATCACGGGGCCTTCCGCCCCATCGTCGGCGGCCGCGTTGCCATGGTGCTTCGAATGCTGCTGCGCGATTCGACGTTCGGCTCCGGAGCCGTGCGGCTGCTTCTGGCCGATTGCCTGAGCGGCGTCCGAAGCGGTTCGCCCGATGGTCCTCAGCCCAGCTCCAGATCGAGCCAGTTCGTCCAGCGGTGAGACGGATTCGTTCCAGATTCGAAGAAGGGCGGCGGCAGCGCGTCCCGGACTCCCCATGTCGCCACGATCCAGGCTGTGAATCTCTGCATGGCTCGGGTCGAGCTCGTGATCCAGCCTGGCCCCCGGATTCCATTCATGGTCGTCTTCATTGCGTCGATCCTCTCGCCGATGGCCAAGCAATCGTCGTGCCGGAAACGGGACGGTTCGAGTGCGATCGGGTGGCCCTGGATGCCCCGAGGCCGTTTCAGGATCCAGCGTTCCCATCGCATTCGGCGGGAGCCGGCATCCATACGCGGTCCATGATCGGCTCCGAGACCCGCCCACCGGCCGCGCGCATCCGATCGAACGACCGGATCGAGCCAGGCGGATTGAATCCAGGCGCTTCGGAAAATCCCGGTGATTTGGAGATTTCCTATGCGGGAAGGACCGCTATACAAGAAGTCATGTCTTCGTCGACGTCGTCATCGATCGCCTGCGATGCGGAGTCTCTGCTTGACGCCGATGCGGCCCCTCGATTCACCGTCGCGGTGATCGGCGGAGGGTTCAGCGGAAGTCTGTTCGCGATGAAGCTCGCACGCGCGCAGCCGAACGCGCGCGTCGTGCTCATCGAGCGGGATCGACGCGTGGGGCGAGGCCTCGCCTATGGCGCGTGTGACGGTCGACACTTGTTGAACGTGCCGGTCCATCGGATGGAGGTCGGGCTCGACCCGGGATTCGGCGAATGGCTCGCGCAGCGGAAGGTCCTGCTGGGCGAAGCCCTGGTCGAGAGCGACGGCGACCTCGCCGGTTCCTATGTCCCTCGTGCTCTGTTCGGGGCCTACATGGAAGAGCAGGTCGCGCGGTCCGCGTCGCGCGACCGCGGACGAGGACTCGTCGTCGTTCGCGGTGAAGCTGTGCGGTTGCTCGATGAGCCCGCTCGCGGCGTGCTCTTGAGCGACGGTCGGGAGATCGCTGCCGACATGATCGTCCTGGCGACGGGGAATCTCCCGCCGCGTCCGCCGTCGACCGTCGACCCGTGGCTCTACGACACGCAGCTCTTCGTTCCGGACCCCTGGGCCGACGACGCCTTCGAAGGGCTAGACGCAGATGCGCCGATCGTGCTGCTCGGAACCGGGTTGACCATGGTCGACGTCGCCTTGAAGCTCGCGGCCGACGGTCACGTCGGCACGATGCTGGCCATCTCGCGTCGGGGTCTGGTGCCCCTCGTCCATCGAGCTGGCGGGACCTGGTCGCCCTTCCACGATTCGGTCGCACATGCTTCCCCGCGACGCTGGATGAGATTGATCCGTGAGCAGGCACGGGAAGCGGAGGCCCTGGGCGTCCCGTGGCAGCGGGTGATGGACGCGGTACGACCGGGCGTTGCACGCATCTGGCATTCCTGGAGCGAGGCCGATCGAGGGCGCTTTCTGCGCCACGCACGTCCGCGCTGGGACGTCCACCGCCATCGGATGGCGCCGCGCGTGGCGACGCAGCTCTCGGCCCTCGTGGCCGGAGATCAGCTCGTGATTCGAGCAGGGCGAATCACGGCCTATCGCCCGAAGAACGACGCCGTCGAAGTGACCTGGGTCGGTCGCGGAAAGGGAACGCCGTGCACGCTCACCGTAGCCCGCGTCGTCAACTGTACCGGTCCCCGTTCCGACATGGACCGACTGGCGTTTCCGTTGCTCGCCGACCTTCGCCGCCGAGGTCTCGTCTCGCCGGATGCTTTGGGCCTGGGGCTCGAGACGAACGACTGCGCGGTGCTTGAACGATCGGGGCGGGTGTCGTCGTGGCTCTACGCACTGGGACCGTTGACGCGACCGACCTGGTGGGAAGTCGTCGCGGTGCCCGAGATCAACGCCCAGATCGATCGCCTCGTGCGAGATCGAACGCTCCCCCCGGATGCGGACCGAACGCCCGAAACGTCGCTCGCCGACACCTTCGCCGATCTCGGGGCAGGCATCTGATCACGGACCGAGTCGGGCACGGCGGTGCCTCCGGGGTCACTAGATGCCTGCGCCGAGGTCCGGCTCCGCATCCTGCCGACCTGCGGCGGCGACGAGCTCGGCCAGGCTCCGTCCCGCCTCTCCCTCGATCATCGACGCCATTCCAGATATCAGATTTGCGGGCACCGCTTCGGCCATCTTCTTCGGATGGGTCAGCTTGAGGCTCCCCATGATCTCGAGGAACTCCTCGAGCGTTCGAGTCGATCCCAGCCGGGGATTGAACCGCTTCTCCTCTGCGACGGTCGTGACCGTGCGTCCCTGATAGTCGTGGGCCGGGTAGACCTGCGTATCGTCCGGCAACGCGAAGATCCGCTCGCGCACCGAGCGAAAGAGTCGACGGGCATCACCCTGCTGAAAGTCCGTCCGGCCACAGCCGCGGATCAGCAGTGCATCTCCCGTGAATGCGAGTCCCCCTTCGGCCGCGAGCCACGTGACGCACCCATTCGTGTGTCCCGGCGTTTCGATCGCCACGAGCGCCTGCGTCCCGAAGCGGACTTCACACCCGTCGGCGACCATCCGATCCGCGTTCGAGACGCCCGTCCCGGTCCCCACGACGACTTTCGAGCCCGTGCGCTCCCGGAGAATGCCCGAACCCGTCACGTGATCCGCATGGACGTGGGTCTCGAAGGTGTAGATGAGTCGCAGATCGAGCTCGTGGACGAGGCCGAGGTCCCGCTCCCAGCGTTCCCGGACCGGGTCGATCAGGACCGCTTCGCGCGACTGCGAATCGCCCAGCAGGTAGGTGTAGGTCGACGTCTCGAGATCGAAGAGCTGTCGAAAGATCACGTCCGCCTCGTGCGTGGATGATCCGACGGGAAGCCGGGTCCTCGACACCCGCGCTCATCCAGGGTGACGTCCCGCCCGTGCGTCCCTAACGCCGCAGGAGCTTCCGGAGCGCACGCGCGAGAACGTCGACCTCCTCGAACGTGTTGTACAGCGCAAAGGACGCACGAACGGTTCCCGTGAGTCCGAATCGTTGCATCGTCGGCTGCGCGCAATGATGACCCGCGCGGACTGCGATGCCGTCCTGGTCGAGAATTCCGCCCATCGCCTCGGTCTCGACGCCATCGACGATGAAGGACAGGACGCCCGCCTTCTCCGGTGCGGTCCCGATCAGCCGAATGCCCGGAATCCGACGAAGCGACTCGGTGGCGTAGGCGAGCAATTCCTGCTCGTGACGCGCGACGTTCGTCATGCCGATCCGTTCGAGGTAGTCGACCGCCGCGCCGAGTCCCACTGCCGTTCCCAGACCTGCCGTCCCTGCCTCGAACTTGGCCGGTGCGTCGGCGAACGTGCTGTGTTCGAACGTGACGTGCTGGATCATGTTGCCCCCGCCTTGCCACGGCGGCATCTCGTCGAGCAGCGCCTGCTTGCCGTAGAGAACGCCGACGGCGCTCGGGCCGAACATCTTGTGGCCCGACAGGACGTAGAAGTCCGCATCGAGAGCCTGCACGTTCACCGGAAAGTGGGAGACCGCCTGGGCCCCATCGACCAGGACGCGTGCGCCGTGTCGATGGGCCGCCTGGATCATCTCACCGACGGGAAGGATCGTTCCGAGGGCGTTCGAGACGTGGGTGATGGCGACAAGCCGCGTCTTCGACGTGAGGAGCTTGCCGTATTCCGATAGAAGGACCTCACCGCGATCCGTCACCGGCACCACCCGCAGTCGCGCCCCGACCGCCTCGGCGAGGAACTGCCAGGGAACGATGTTGGAATGGTGCTCGAGGGTGGTCAGCACGATCTCGTCGCCGGCGCCGATGAAGTGCCGACCCCAGGAGTTCGCGACCAGGTTGACTCCCTCCGTCGTTCCCCGAACGAAGACGATCTCCCGAGACGACGCGGCCCCGAGGAAACGCTGCACCTTGGCCCGTGCCGATTCGTAGGCGTCGGTCGATCTCGCGGCGAGCGTATGTGCGCCCCGATGAACGTTCGAATTCTCGTGCGCGTAGTAGTGCGACACTCGATCGATGACCGCGCGGGGCTTGTGCGTCGTGGCGGCGTTGTCGAACCAGACGAGCGGCTTTCCGTGGATCCGCTCCTGAAGAATCGGGAAATCGCGACGGATCTCCGAGATGTCGAAGCTCCGTCGGGACAGCGCCGGAACGTGCGCCGGAGAGAGCGATCTGGGCTCGCCGAAGAGCGGGGGGAGGGCCCCGTCGAAGCCCGGAACACCGAGCCCCGACGGGGCGAGATGCGACGAGGACACGGCCGCAGGCGACGCGGGGACGGGCGGCATGGCAGGTGCGCCCGGCATTGCAGGAACGGCAGGGACGGCCGTCGACGCCCAGGCTGCGTTCAGCGGGAGATCGGCCGGCTGCGAGGCGACCACGGAGGGTCCCCAGGGCTCCCGGGGCGACGCGCTTCCGAGCGCCGAGGCGAGATCGCGGGTGATGCGATCGAGCGCCGCGTCGTCGAGAAGCCCGAATGCCGACGGGCTGCCGTCACTCGCCGTCATGATAGTTGCCCACCTCCACGTTCTCGAGCACCGCGACGGCGTCGTCGGTCAGCACCGCGGCCGAGTAGTAGAGCGTCACGAGATAGGACGCCGTCGAATAGCTGTCGATTCCCATGAATCGCACGGAGAGTCCGGGCAGCTGTTCGCCCGGAAGTCCCGTGTGGTGCAGCCCGACGACGCCTTGCTTCTGCTCGCCGACGCGGATCAACAGGATGTTGGTCAGCCCCGCCGGCTGCTCGAGGCCACGGTTCGACGGATGCGGCAGTCGCGCCACGCTGTTGCGGTGGACCGCGAGCTTGTCGCACGGCACGATCGGTACGCCCCGCCAGGTCAGGAAGGGCGAACCGAACATGTTGACCGTCGGCGGCGGCACGCCTCGTCGCGTGCACTCCCGACCGAATGCCGCGATCGCTCTGGGATGCGCGAGGAAGTAGCCGGGCTCCTTCCAGACGTGGGCCAGCATGTCGTCGAAGTCGTCGGGCGTCGGCGGGCCCGACCGGGTCCGGATGCGCATCGACGGGGCAGCCGCATGGAGCAGGCCGAACTCGGGATCGTTGATGATCTCCGACTCCTGCCGTTCCTTCATGCCTTCGAACGTGAGGCGGAGCTGCTCGCGAAGCTGGTCGTAGACGTTGTCGTAGAGATCGGTCACCCGTGTGTGCAGACGGATGACGGTCTGCATGACGCTGAGGGGATACTGGCGCGGCTCGTCGTCGTAGTCGACGAAGGTGCGCTGGAGCTCCGGCTCGTTGTCGTGGTAGGACGCGATCTCGATTCCGGCTTCGCCGTACTGATTGTGCTTCACCCCGGAGCTCTCGCGATCTCGGAGGAGCACTTCGAAGCGGGAGCGCAACGCGGGCGACGACTGGAGCAGGGCTTCGAATCGGACGCGCTCGAGGGTCAGGAAGATGCTGGGTGTGAGAGACCTCGCAGTGGTCGTGTGCCGCCATTCGCTCAGAAGTGCTGTCTCGCCGAAGTAGTCGCCCTCTCCATAGAGCGCCAGCCGGAGGCGTTCGCCGTGGGCGTCGGTCGTCGTGATGTCGACCTTGCCCTTCACGATCACGTAGAGCTTCTCGCCCGGATCGCCCTCGGAGTAGATCTCGGCGTTCGCGGGATGCCGTTCGCTGACGAGCAGCCCCTCGATTGCCTCGAGAAGCTCTTCGTCGGCATTGCGAAGGAGCGCGATCGCGCGCAGCGCCTTCGGGTCGACGCGCGGCGCGTCCCCTTCGAGGCGCGTGGGGATCCGGTCGCTCTGCTTCAGGACGATGCGGCGCCGATTGACCTGATAGACGCCGCCTTCGACGTTGATCCACGGCAGGAGCTGCAGCAGCCATCGCGGAGACACGGAGAGCATCTGCGGCGCGGTGAGCGTCGGATTCGAGAGCGTGCGTGCGGCGCGCACGCCGAGAGTGTGATTGGCGAGCGGTCGTTGAGATTCGGTATCGGGCATCCGTCGAAACTCCTTCGTCGGGAACGCGGCACTTCTCGCCGCGATTCGATCGTCGAGCACAGCATTACCTCACATCGACTGCGAACGTCCAGCGGATGCGGGGCGAATTCGTGTGCACGGGTTCGAGTGAGCCGTGAGTGAGCAGGGCCAGGCACTCGTGGAGCGCACCACTGAGCTGGCGGGGTGCACGTGATGACTCGAGCGTCGCGGGAGAACGTCATGCTCGGGATCGTGAAGATCGCTGGGGAGTCCGTCTCATTCGGTGGGTTCGCGTGAGCGACCCATGGTCGACCCCCGAGCGAGTCACGGCATGGCGTCGCATCGAACGGCGAGCCGTGGCCCGCGCTGGTGTCGTTCGTCTGCTCGATCTGGATGGGCTGCGGCGGGTCCGATTGCTGCGCTTCGGCCGAGTCGGAATTCGAGGCGGAGGCCCGATGAGCCCGTCATCTCGAAGCGCGAGCGTCTCGAAGTCTCGAGAGGAGGTTGGTCCACGCGGTGGTGTCGTCCGCGGCGGGAATCCGCGCTCTTCGGCGCCCATGCGTTGCGGCCGGATTCCGTCATGCGGCACCCTGAAAGTGGGGCAGGGGGGGGCTCGAGCCTCGGCTCCGTCGAGCCTGGAACTGGGATGGCCATGTCAACTCGAAGGACTCAGCTGTCGTGCAGGATCATCCGGATTGGCATCTGAACGATCTGTTCGCATCATACGAGAAGCTCGGTGGACTCAACGACGCCGATCGACACAACATGCCGTCGAAGCGCGCGGTGGGGCAGATCTGTGCCGATCTCCTCCAGCTCTTGTTTCCAGGCTACCACGACGACTCTGCGTTTCCCGACGACGTGTTGATGCCGCTCACGGTCGAGCGCCTCTACTCGGTCGTCCGGCGGCTCCAGGAGGAGGTGCGCAAGAGTGTCCGGATCGACGATCCCAAGCGGCCGACCGGGCGAACGGCACCGATCATGGAGCGTTTCTGCGCGGAGCTGGCGATCGTTCGGGAGCTCCTCCAGACGGATGTCGAGGCCGCATTCGACGGAGATCCTTCGGCTCTCCTGCGCGAAGAGATCATTCTCGCCTATCCCTTCATCGAGGCGATTGCGATCCAACGGCTCGCGCATCGGCTCTACCGGGAGGGGGCTCCGCTCATTCCCCGAATGATGACGGAATGGGCACACGCACGAACTGGGATCGACATTCACCCGGGCGCCCAGATCGGGTCACACTTCTTCGTGGATCACGGAACGGGAGTCGTCATCGGCGAGACGTGTCGGATCGGCAACCACGTCAAGCTCTACCACGGTGTCACGCTGGGGGCGCGCAGCTTCGCGAAGGACGAGAGCGGTCGCATCGTCAAGGGGACGAAGCGGCATCCCGACGTGGAGGATCACGTCACGATCTATCCCAATTCGACGATCCTCGGCGGCGAAACGGTCATCGGAGCCCATTCCACGATCGGCGCCAACGTGTTCCTGATGCAGAGCATCGCTCCTTATTCTCTCGTCCTCTACGAGGAGAAGCAGCTCAGCATTCTCGACAAGCGAACGCGTGAATACGATGGCCCCGAATACACGATCTGAGCATCAGCGGCAGCGGCCTCCGATCCGGTCGCGCTCTGGGTGGGGGCCGGGGCGGCGACCGGCGAGCCCTAACGATTGAACCGCCGCTGGACCTGCAGCTCCCGCTTCGCGAGCTGCTTGCGGCGCTCCTCCGGGCCGACGATCGGCGTGTCCTTCGGCAGCGACTTCCGCAGGTCGGCCAGCTTCACGCGCTTCGTCGTCGGGACGGGGCGGTCCTTCGACCAGATCCAGCGATAGGTGATCTGGCCCTTCTGGTGGCCCGCCGTGTCGATCCAGTTCGGGACGCCGGGATCGCTTGCGGCGAACACGAAGCGGACGCGGCCATCGGTGTCGACGCGCGCCTGACGGTTGTTGAGGCTCGTCTGGCGGTAGAGGAAGTCGGGCTCCTCGTACCAGCCGAACGTGTACCACTGGATGCCCCAGTACTGCGCGTCGGGCCGCTTCGTCTCGACGATGAGCGCCTCGTCCGGCGCGAGGTCGAAATGGCCGAAGCCGTAGACGATGTCGTCGGAGCCGCCCGGGGTCTTCGTCGCGGCCTTCAGCTGATTCGGTGGGACGTCCTTCACGCTGCCGGCGAGCCACGCATTCCAGTAGACGACCGAGCTCTCGAGCCAGTCGCCGGCGGCCTCGAGGCCGCGCGCGACGCGAGCGGGGGAGAGGGGCGCCGGCGGCATGCCTTCGCTGCCCAGGCGTTCGATCAGGAAGACGGCCGGCGTCTGCCGGTCCCAGTCGACGATGTACTGGCGGATGTTGACGTGGTCCGCGTCGGGCGGGATCTGGATCCAGCTCTTGCCCGGCTTCGGCGGCTCGGGGCTGAGGAAGACCTCGATGCTGCCGTCGGGCCCGACCTCGAGCTGGGAGCGGTCGAGATCGCCGGCGACCGAGTACTTCTCCATGTGCATGTCGCCGTTCTGGACCGAGATGATCAGGTCCTCGATCGTCGAGATGTTGCCCGTGATCCGGTAGGTCGAGTCACCGCGGATGCGCGCGCGAAGATACGTATTGTCGACGTTCGGTCCGCCCCACTGATTGAAGCGGTCGTTGTTGCGGTAGAAGGCGGGATGCTCGGGATCGTCGTAGTCGAGGCCCCACTCGAGCCCCATGATCGCGACCCGCGCGAGGTGGCGGAAGCCCTCCGCGCGCTCCCGGGGCGAGCCCGGGAAATCGTCCTCGAGGATTCGCAGGCCGATGTCCTTCATCCGGTCGCAGTAGGCGATCCAGGCCTCGCCGGACATCAGCTCGCGCTCGAGCGCGGCGTCGTCCTTGGCCTGCGCGATGGCGGGCACGATCAGCAGCAGGTTCAGAAGCAGGGTCAGCAGGCGGGGCGCGATTCTCTCGGGCATGAGATCTCTCCCTTTCGAGGTGGCGATCAGCTCCGCGCGGCGACGAAGGACGGGCGGCTCCGGATCGCTGCCGCATAACGCGCGACGCGCGGCCAGCGCTTCGCGTCGATCTCGAGGCCGCCCGCCTCGAGCCAGCCGAAATGGGCGCCGACGGCGACGTCGGCGATGCCGAAGCGCGGGAGGAGGGTGTCCCGATCGGCCGGGATCTGCGACTCGAGATGGTCGAAGATGGCGGGGATCGGGCTGCCTCCGGCCGAGCGGGGCGAGCCCATCCAGCGCTCGCGGACCACCGCCTGCAGCTCGGCGAGATGGGCCTCGTCCGTCGGCTGCCCGAGCATCTGTGGCTTCACGATGCGCTCGTAGACGACCGCGCCCCAGCCGTCCGCCATCGCCGCATCGCCGAACTCCTCGAAGAAGAGCGCCCGGGCGAGCTCCGTCGGGTCGTCCGGGTAGAGGGGCTTCGACGGGTGCTTCCGCTCGAGATAGGCGCAGATGACCGACGAGTCGGGGACGACGACGTCGCCGTCGCGCAGGACCGGCATCTTGCCGAGCGGATGCAGCGCCGGGGCCGGCGGCTCGACGGTGTAGGCGAGGCCCTTCTCTTCGAGGGCGACGAGCACCTTCGTGACGAAAGGCGAGAACTTCACCCCATGGACGATCATCGTCGGTCTCCTTGCATTGGTTTTCCGGATCGACGGCAGGACCGGCAGGAGGGCGTCACGCCCGCCGGAGCTCGTTCGCGTCCTCGTGAGCGAAGCGCGACTGGCCGTAGATGTCGAGGGTCGTCGTCTCCGCATAGCGAAGCCGGTCGCCCTCGAGCGTCAGCGTGTGGTGGAAGGCGACGGTGCTCGCGTGGTCGCGCATGAACGGGGATTGGGCGACGGGCCAGTCGCGATCGCCGAGCGCCGCGCGGACCTCGAGGACGATCGGCCCGGGCGCCGATCCCGTCGCGGTCCCGCCGGCCGTGACGCAGACCGCGCGCGGAATCGTCAGCGTCTGCATCACCGTCTTCGACGCGCGATCCCAGAGCCAGTAGCCGAGCTGGTCGTGGAAGACCTCGCCGTTGCTCTTGCGCATGACGACCTGGTGGTAGCGGACGATCGCGAGTCGCTGCACGACGTAGTTCTCGACGTCGCCCGCGGCCTCGAAGACGATCACCTCGTGGTACGGCGTCCTCTCGACCCCGTCGGGCTCGGGGGCCACGTCGAGCCCCTTGTCGCCCTTCCAGGTTCCGATCAAGCCCGCGAGGGGGCCGTAGTCGATGTCCATGTCGAAACTCCTCGGCAGAATGGGTGGATCGGGCGCGCTTCGGCATAGGCTAGGGCAGATCGTCGACTTCGAGGCGGACTTCGACGATGCGGCCGCCGATTGTCGCTATGTTCCGCTGCGCCGCGGCGCGGCGTTCCGAGGAGAGCTCGATTTGGATTGGATCCTGTTGCTGAAGGCCGCCGTGATGGGCCTCGTCGAGGGGCTCACCGAGTTCCTGCCGATCTCCTCGACCGGGCATCTGATCCTGGCGGGCTCGCTGCTGGGCTTCGCCGACGACAAGGCGAAGGTCTTCGACATCGCGATCCAGACCGGGGCGATCTTCGCCGTGATCCTCGTCTACTGGTCGCGGCTCTGGTCGACCCTGATCGGCCTCGGGCGGAGCGAGGCGGCCCGCCGCTTCGCGACCAACGTCGCGATCGGGTTCCTGCCCGCGGTCGTGCTCGGGCTCGCCCTGGGGAGCGCGATCCAGGCCCATCTCTTCAACGCCCCGGTCGTCGCCGTGGCGTTCATCCTGGGCGGATTCGTGATCCTGTGGGCCGAGCGGCGCCCGGCCTCGGCGATCCGCATCGCCTCGGTCGACGACATGACGCCGAGCGACGCGCTCAAGGTCGGGCTGGTCCAGTGTCTCGCGATGATCCCGGGGACGAGCCGATCGGGGGCGACCATCATCGGCGGCATGCTGCTCGGCCTCTCGCGCCAGGCGGCGACCGACTTCAGCTTCTTCCTGGCGATTCCGACGCTGGTCGGCGCCGGCGTCTACAGCCTCTACAAGGAGCGCGATCTGCTCTCGGCGGCGGATCTCCCGCTCTTCGGCGTCGGGCTCGTCGTCTCGTTCCTGGCCGCCTGGGCCTGCGTCCGCTGGCTGCTGCGCTACGTCGCGAGCCACACCTTCGTGCCCTTCGCCTGGTACCGCATCGCCTTCGGGCTGATCGTGCTGGCGACGGCCTGGAGCGGGCTCGTGGAGTGGCGCGAGTAGAAGCGCCTCGCGCTATTTGGCGAAGCGACCCCCGTAGAGCAGCGGGCTCGAGACCTGCTGCGGATGGATCCGGATGACGAAGCGCTGCTCGCCCGGCGCGTCGAGATCGGGCGGAGCGCCCTGGCCGCCGGATTGCCGGCGGAACTGGCGATCGAGGAAGCGGCGATCCGGATCGGGCTCCAGGGTCGCCCGGCCGCGGAGCTCGACGTAGCGCGTGAAGTCCGTCTGGTCGACGACGCAGAAGGCGATCGTCGGATTGGCCAGGATGTTCCGGTACTTCACGCGGCTCGCGATCGTCGAGATGCCGACGGATTCACCGTCCCAGACGTAGCCGACGGGATTGCTCGAGGGGAGCCCGTCCTTCGCGCGGATCGTGGTCAGGATGCCGAGGGTGTTGGCGGCGAGGATCGCGCGGCTCGGCTCCGGGATTTCGACGGGATCGTTCTGGGCCATGGGGCTCCTTTCGGGCGGGCGACCCGGGGCGGGATCGCGATCGAGGTCGACCGGGATCGCGATCGGGGCCGCGGGCGGGGCGGTCGGTTCGACGAGGGTATCGGCTCGGCGCGTGGATGCGAAGCGGACCGCCCTGCACCCCGGCCGGCGATCGCCCCGCGCCCCGGATGCGCGCCCGGTCTCGAACTCCGGCGCTCGGCAGGCTATCCGAAGGGGGCGGGCGCGGTGGCCCGGGGAGGGAGATCCGCATGGAGTTCGAGCGCGCGACGCAACACGAGATGCTGAACCGCTACGTCGCTCCGGCCGGGCGCCGCGTGGTCGACGTGGGCTGCGGCTCCGGGGAGCTCGTGCGCTGGCTGCGCGGCCAGGGGGCCGACGTGGTCGGTGTCGAGTGCGGTGAGATCATGCTGAAGCTCGCTCGCGAGGCGGATCCGCAGCATCCCGAGGCCTATCTCGAGGGAGTCGGGCAGGCGCTCCCGCTCCCCGACGCGAGCGCGGACGCCGTCACGATGTCCTTCTCGCTCCACCACGTGCCCGCCGAGGCGATGCGCGATGCCCTGCGCGAGGCGCGCCGCGTCCTGCGTCCGGGGGGCACGCTCTTCGTCGCCGAGCCGCTCTCGATGGGCGCGGGCCACGAGGTCGTCCGCCTGATCGACGACGAGACCGAGGTCCGGGAGGAGGCCCAGGCGGCGCTCGACGACGCGCCCGCGCTCGGCTTCGAGCCGGTCCACGAGACCGCCTACACGACGCGCATGCTGCTCGAGTCGGCGGAGGGCTTCGCGAAGAGGATCGTCGGGATCGATCCGCGGCGCGCCGAGCGCATGGCCGCCCATCACGACGCGTTCATCGAGCGCTTCGAGCGCCTGGCCGAACGCGTCGACGGGAAGTTCGCCTTCGACCAGTTCGTTCGTGTCCGGGTCCTGCGGCGGGCCTAGCACGGCCTGGCAGAGCCCAGCGAGGTCGGGCGAGGTCCGGCCGGCGCCGCCTAGGCCGATCGCCCCTCGAGCCACGCCGTCGCGCGCCTGGCATCGAACTCGACCGGGACCGAGCCGAGGGAGCGCAGCCAGACGCTCGCCCAGCGCCGCGGCGGCGCCGAGAGCGCGAGCTCGGGCATCGCGCCGAGCAGCTCCTCGAAGGCGATCTTCGATTCGAGGCGGGCGAGCGAGGAGCCGATGCAGAAGTGCAGCCCGTGACCGAAGCCGAGGTGGCGATTCGGCGAGCGGGTCACGTCGAAGCGCTCCGGCGCGTCGAAGCGGCGATCGTCGTGGTTGGCCGCCATCCAGACGAGCAGGACCGGGGATCCCTTCGGAATCGTCCGCCCGTGGAGCTCGACGTCGCAGGTCGTGATCCGGGGCGGCGACTGCACCGTCGGCGAGTCGTAGCGGGCCATCTCCTCGACGGCGTCGGGGATCCGTTCGGGCGACTCGACGAGCAGCCGCAGCTGGTCGGGGTTCTCGGCGAGGCGGAGCGTGCCGTTCGAGATGAGCGACGCCGTCGTGTCGTTGCCCGCGACCATGAGCTGGTAGCCCATGCCGACGACCTCGTCGTCGGACAGGCGGAGCCCCTCGACCTCGGCGGCGATCAGCCCGCTCAGGAGGTCGTCCTGAGGCGCGCGGCGGCGCTCGGCGACGAGCTGGCCGAGATAGGCGTGGATCGAAGCGATCGCCTCGGCCTGCTCCCGCGCCGCCTGCTCCGCGGGCACCGCATCGTCGTGCTGCTCGATCTTCTCCGCCCACAGCCGGAACTGCCAGCGATCCCGCTCCGGCACGCCGAGCAGCGCGCCGATCACCTGCGTCGCGAGCGGGGCCGCGAAGTCGTGGAGCAGCTCGCACGCGCCCTTCGCGGCGAAGTCCGCGATGAGCCGGCGCGAGAGGTCCCGCACGATCGGACCGAGGGCCGAGACCCGCCGCGGCGTGAAGGCCTTCGAGAGCAGGCGCCGCATGCGGTCGTGGCGCGGTGGATCGAGATAGAAGATCCCGAAGTCCATCATCGCCCGGGGCATCAGCAGCGTCGGCTCGTCGCTCCGCTCGCCGTAGTGGACGGGGTGGCTGCCGAAGCGCTCCCAGTCGCTCGCGGCGTTCCAGACGTCGTCGAAGCGGGTCAGCGCCCAGAAGCGCAGGCGCTCGTTGGAGTAGACCGGATGCTCGTCGCGCAGGGTTCGGAAGACGGGCAGCGGATCGACCTGGAAGGCGAGCGTCGTCGGATCGTACTCGAATGCGGTCATCGGCCGGTCTCCGTCGAAGGACGCCCCTCGGCGTCGATTCGACGCTAGCGCCGCGTTCGGGACGCCGCGATCGGGTCCATCGGTTAGGATCGGGTCCGCGAAGCGCACCGATGCCAGGGGGAAGGCATCCCGAACGAGCCGGCGAGGGCCGGCGAGATCCAGCGACTCCCGGCGACTCCCGGCGAATGAGAGGACTCCGCGTTGGCGGCGAAGCAAGATGGGGTCCGCCGCGTCGTCCTCTACTCCGGAGGTCAGGACCGCGGCAACGCGCGGCTCCACCGGGCGGTCCTCGACCTCGCGCGGCGCGGGCCGGCGCGGGGGCGGCGGACGGTGCGCATGACCTATGTCCCGTTCACGCAGGAGAACGCCGGGGTCTTCTTTCATCGATTCGCGCGCCGCTATCGGTCGTTCGGCGCGACGCATTTCGAGTGCGTCCCCGTCGATCGGCCGGAGCTCGCGCGGGCGGGCGAGGCGCGCCGACGGGCCGCGGCGACGCTGGCGTCGAGCGACGTCGTCTACCTCGCGGGCGGGAACACCTTCTACTTCCTGCATCATCTGCACCGCTCCGGCCTGCGGAGCGTCATCCGGGACTTCGCCGATCACGGCGGCGTCGTCGTCGGCATGTCGGCGGGGGCCCATCTGCTCTCGCCCCACATCGCGCTCGCCGGCCATCCGCCCTTCGACCGTGACGAGAACGAGGTCGGCCTGCCGCGCGCGCAGCTCGTCTCGGTCGGCGTCGTCGACTTCGAGTTCTTCCCCCACTACCGCCATTCGCCGCGCTACCGCCGCGCGATGGCGGCCTGGTCGCGCCGCTCGGGTCGGCTCCTCTACGCGGCGCGGGACGGGAGCGGCCTCGTGATCGAGGGCGACCGGATCCGGCCCGTCGGCGACCTCTGGACCTTCGATCACGGGGTCGAGAGTCGGGTCGTTCCGGGGGAGTGAGGCGTGGGTCGGGGCTGCGGCCGGAGTGGTTCGCCCGCCCCGGGACTGCTTCAGCGGGGGAGTCCTTCGAGAACGGCGAGGCCCCTCAGACGTGAGCGGGCCGGTGCGAAGTCCGGCTCGAGCTCGACGCTGACCCGATAGGCGTCGGCGGCCTCGGCGCGTCGTCCGGCGCCCTCGAGGACGAGGCCTCGGTGATAGGCGACTCGCCAGGCGGGCGCTCCCAGTCGCGAGGCCGTCTCGAGCTCGCGTGTCGCCTCGTCCCATCGCTCCTCGAGATACAGCACGCTGCTCGAGAGCTCGTAGAGGCCCGCGTGGTCGGGCGTGAGCTGGATCTGCTCGTCGAGCACGCGCCCGGCCAGCCTCAGGTTGCCTTCGGATACGGCGATGCGCGCACGCAGCAGGGCCGCCTCGGGTCGGTTCGGATCGATCCGTCGAAGCGCGTCGAGATCCTTCTCGGCCTCCTCGCGGCGCCCGGACTCGAAGGCGACGACGGCGTTCGACAGAAGCACGTCCGGATGGTTCGGGAACTCGATCGACAGTCGCTCGATCTGCTTGCGAAGGCGCTCGCAGTCGACCAGAGGCGTCTCGGCGGGTCTCTTCTGCTGGCAGGTGACGCCCTCTCGCCGGGTCGATTCCCAGGCGCCGAGGAGCACCGCGAGCTGTTTGCTCGGGTCGCGCGATCCCAGGTCGAGGGAGCTCGCCGGCGTGCGGCAGCCGCCCGCGAAGCCGACGACGAGCAGTCCGATCAGCGCCCCCGTCCGCGCCCGGGCGCGCGGGACGAGTCCGCCCGGACGGGCTCCGCTCCGCATCGTTCCGGCGTGCGCATCAGCCACGGCGGCCCCGCCCGGACGCGACCTGGAACCAGCTCATCGGGATCTCCTCGCCGCGGGCACGCAGCGCCTCCACGCAGCGCGGCACGATGCCCGTCGCCGCATGCTCGCCCTGGACCCGGCCGTCGGAGAAGCCGCCCTGCTCGAATCGGAAGATGGGCTGCAGGAGCGGGACGTCGCCCTCGAGACCCGTGATCTCCGCGACCTGCGTGACCCGGCGCCTGCCGTCCTGACTGCGTTCGACGTGGACGAGCAGGTCGATCGCGGAGACGATCTGCTCGCGGATCGCGCGGGAGGGGAGGTCGATCCCCGCCATCAGCACGAGCGTCTCGAGGCGGGACAGGGCGTCGCGCGGCGAGTTCGCGTGGATCGTCGAGAGGCTGCCCTCGTGGCCCGTGTTCATGGCCTGGAGCATGTCGAGCGCCTCGCCGGCGCGGACCTCGCCGAGGATGATCCGGTCGGGGCGCATGCGCAGGGCGTTCACGACGAGATCGCGCTGGGTGATCGTGCCGGCGCCCTCGATGTTGGGGGGGCGGGTCTCGAGCCGGACGACGTGACGCTGGTCGAGTCGGAGCTCGAGGGTGTCCTCGATCGTGACGATGCGCTCGTCGTCGGGGATCGCTTCGGCGAGGGCTCCGAGCAGCGTCGACTTGCCCGCGCCCGTCCCGCCCGACACGAGGATGCTGCGGCGATGGCGGACCGCGGCATGGAGGAAGGCTCGCATCGGCGCGTCGAGGGCCCCCGCGCGCTCGAGCTCGACCGCGCGGATCCGGTGGCGACCGAACCGGCGGATCGAGAGCGTCGGGCCGTCGGGCGAGACCGGCGGCAGGGTCGCGTTGACGCGCGAGCCGTCGGGGAGACGGAGATCCGCCATCGGCTGGGCCGTGTCGATGCGGCGATTCGCCCGGGCGGCGATCCGCTCGATCACGCGCAGGACGTGCTCGTCGTCCTGGAACTCGACGGTCGTCTCCTCGAGGCGTCCTCCGCGCTCGATGAAGACCCGTCGCGGTCCGTTGACGAGAATGTCGGTCACGGCGGGATCGGCCATGAGCGGTGCCAACGGCCCGATGCCGAGCGCCTCCTCGCCGAGTGCATCGACGAGGCTGCGGCGCTCTCGCTCGTTGAGCGCGACCTCCTCCTCCTCGAGGACGCGTGCGACGAACCCCTCCACGACCTCGATGATCTCGGCGTCCGTCGCGTCGAGCCGGCCGCTCCGCGAGAGCTCGTCGACGAGACGGACACGCAGCGCGGCGTGGACGTCGACCGCGGTGGTCCGCTCGCCGGGATCGACGCGGCGGGTCGGCTCGAAGGAGCGCTGCCCGCGCTCGCGCGTCTGGCTCTTCGCCCAGGTCGCATACTCCCGGGTCATCGAGCCACGCAGTCGCGCGCGCATCTCGGCGGCTGCGGGGCTCGTGCCGTCGCTGTGCTCCTTCGTCACGACCTTGCTCCCGAGGCGAAGGCCCAGAGCCGTCGACCGAGGTTCGGCCGGCGCTCGGGCGCCTCGACGCGCGTCCGATCCCCATCCGCCGACTCGGCCGTCGAGGCGCGGAGGCCTCCCTGCGAGGAGATCGTTTCGGCCCGGTCGTCGGCGAGCGCACGTCCGAGCGCATCCGCATCGTCGACGATCTCGGACAGGACGGCGCCCCAGCCCCGTCGTCCCGCGGCGAGGATCCGCGGCTCGCCGAGATTCAACGCGGTCAGCACGTGCTTGTCGTACGGAACCTCGAAGTCGACCTCGCGGCCGATCCGACGACCGACCTCCGCGCGGGCGAGCTGCCCCGGAAACGGCGGCATCGTCCGGTTCAGCACGACGCGGGTCCGCTCACCGGGGATCTCGATCTGATCGAGCATCTCGCGCAGCCGCGCCGCCCCGATCACGTCGGGCACCGTCCCCTGGTTCACGAGATGGATCCGGTCCGCGAGATCGAAGACGACGAGCATCACCGCGTCGACGATCGGCAGCGTATCCACGATCACGAACCGGAAGGCCCGGCGCGCGAGCATGATCAGCTGGGCGATCGCCTGATCGTCGACGTCTGACGCGTCGATGGCGTCGGTCGGGGCCGAGAGCAGCCGCAAGCCGGTCGGCTCGTGGAGCTCGGAGAGCTCGCGGAGCATGCGCTCGTCGAGGCGGTCGCGCTCGCGAGCAGCCGTCGCCACCGAGTTGCGCGGGACGAGGTCGAGAGCCGAGGCGCAGACGCCCAGCTGGAGCGAGCAGTCGATCAGCAGAACCTGGTCCGGATGGCGCAGGGCGAGCCCCGCCGCGACGTTGATCGAAAGGGTCGACTTGCCGACGCCGCCCTTCGTGCTGTGGAACGCGATCACGCTTCCGGTTCGAGCCGCGACCTGTTGAGATCGCAGGTCGAGGAGCGTCAGGACCTCGCGCAGGGACTCGCTCGAGAGGGGGCGCTCGAGGACGTCGTCGATCTTCGACCGGACGGCTTCGACGAGGACGTCCGAAGGCGTCGGTGCTCCGCTGCGCGCCGACTCGACGCCGACCAGGGTCGCGGCGCTCGAGCGCTCGCGCACACGGGCCGTGAACCGACGCAGGTCGCTCGCGCTCGTCCCGAGCTCGCAGATGATCAGGTCCGCCTGACGTTGGCGGAGCTGTCTCTCCGCGTCGTCCCGATCCGGGGACAGGCGGAGGAACGCGCGTCCGGGACGCGCCCCGGCGAGGGCGGCCTCGACCTCCTGGCGGAGTCCCTCGTCGCCGACCACGAGGATCTGCAGCGGTCGGCTCGGCGTCGCCGCGCTCGTCGTCATCGTCTGCCGACCTCCTCGCTCACGATGCGTCCGCCAGGCGCGGCAGGCGCACGACGAGGGGAGCCCAGGCGGCCTCCGCGCGCTGCAGCCGGGCGACGCCGGCCCCGTCGAGTGCGGCCGCGGTCGCGGAGGCGCCCGCGCCCGGGGCAGGGCGGGCCGAAGCGTTGCGGTGGAGCGTCCGGCCGTCGCTCGGGCGCAGCGCGATCCGCGTCGCCGAAGAAGCGGACGATGCGGCGTCGGCCGGATCGTAGGCGACCGCGACGAAGCCGAGGATCGGCCCCGCGCAGCCCTCGACGACGGGGAGATAGGCGAGGGCCGCTCGGGCGGGGACCGGGAGCGGTCGAGTCGAAGGCGCGGCGAGCGTCCCGCCGACCTGGAGCGAAGTCGCGAGCGGATCGAAGCTGCAGCCGACCTCGACGGCGCCGAGCGCGATGCGATCGCCGATCCGCGCCGCGCTCGCAGCGAGATCCAGGGTCCGCTCGCGAGTCGGATCCGCGAGGATCGCCGCGAGCAGGTCGAGGGCATCGAGCCGCCACGCGATCCCCACGGCGCCTGCGACCTCCGGCCTGCCGGGAATCAGCGCGCCGACGCGCAGGGCAGGGACGCCCACCTCGTCGAGACGCGCCTGTCCCTCGAGTGCGAATCCGCGCGCGCGCAGATCGGTGCCGGACAGGACCGGCGTCATTCCGTCCTGGGCTCGTGCCGCCCGGATGGCCTCGAAGTCGAGCGGGGCGCCGCCCGCGCTCGTCGTGGCGGGAATCGACGCCCAGCCGAAGAGCAGCGGGGCCGTCCGCGTCAGCCGGACGATCCCGTCTGCGGCGGGCTCGAAGACGCCTGCGGTCGACAATGTGCCGAGGCGGGCGCCGCGCTCGGCGAGCGGGGTCCCATCGAGGGCGCGTGCGGAGTCGGTCGTTCCATCCGCATCGCTCGCGGCGACGAGTCCGAGTGGCTCGACGAGCGAGGCGAGAAGCTCACTGCGCAGGCAGCGCTCCTGCTCGAGCGAGCCCATGGCGAGTGAGGGGCACGCGCCCGGCATCGACGCCAGGGGCAGCGTGCGCGCGCGGCTCCACTCGAGGGCGAGACTTTCCGCGGTGGCGTCGAGACGAGCCTGCTCGGTGAAGGCGAGTCCGCCGTCGACGACGAGCGCACCGAGGCCGAGCAACGCGAAGAGCAGGGGCGCGAAGAGGGGGAGCATGCCTCAGCCTCCGCCGTCGCCGATGCGGTCGGTCTCGCGGGGCGGACCGGCCGATACGGCGGGCGCGACGAGCGTCGACGACTCGCCGGGGAGGCGTCGGAGCGAGCGTCGATCGCCCTCGATCAGGTCGACGATCGGCTCGTCGTCCGCGCGGCGAGGCCGATTCGTGCTCGCCGCGGCAGCGCCGGCGCCCGACGCGTCACTCCGAGTCGCTTCGGACGGCAGCCCCGAGCGCGGGATGCAGTCGATCCGCTTGGCGAGCTCGAGGGCCTCCGTCACGATCGGGACCTCGTCCGGGGCGAGAGCGACGACCATCTCCTGGACGATCTGCTCGCCGCGTCCCGGCATCGGCAGGGAGCGCGCGCTGAGGGCGGTCACGACCGCGGCATTCTCGGCGATCATCCGGGCGCGCGCGCCGACGCCGTTCGCGCCGATCCCGCCCGCGCCGAAGACCGATTGAACGCGTCCCGTCGCGCCGTCGCCTCGATAGGTCGCGACCAGGTCGAAGCGGTCGCCCTGCTGGAGCCCGACGATGCCGCTGACCTTGCTGGCATCGATGCGCAGGGCACGCTTGCCTTCGGGAATGCCGGCCACGAGGCCGGGGCGCGTCCCGACCGGGAGGAAGTCCTGCTCGCGGAAGACCCGGGCCGCGGACTTCTTGCGAGCGAGCACGCGGCCGACGAGATCCTTCGGATCGACGACCGTCGATTCGAGGATCGACTCCTCGGGAAGGATCACGGCCGCGAGCTGTCCCGTGGCCGGATCGAGCAGATGCTCGAGCTGGATCTCGGTATACGCCGGTAGATCCACGGCGGCGACCGGCACGCCGACCATGCCGGGCGGGATCGAGTCGCTGGCCTCGTCGGCCTCGCGCAGGCTCGACCAGAGCAGGGCCGCACCGAGGCCCGCGAGCGCCACCGCGGCCAGCACGAGCAGCGGGCTGCGCAGATCGGATCGCAGCGGAGCTCGCCGATTCGAGCGCATCACGACGCGCTCCCGCCCGTCGCGGGCAGCAGGATCTCGCGGCGGAATCCGGCCGAGGCCGAGAGCAGCCGTCGATAGGGGCGGACGGCACGACCGGCTCCGCTGGCGTCCGGAAGCGAATAGACACGGCCGAGCCCGCGTGGCCCCGCATAGGTCGAGAGCGCCGTCGAGCCCGTCGGGTCGGTGCTGATCAGGCTCGCGCCGAGCTGCTCGAGTCCCTGGTCCGTGTAGGACGCATCGGCGTCGACGAGGGCGCGCGTCGCGAGGCCGGTCTCGGGATCGACGCCGCCGTCCTGGCGCGCGGCGAGCAGGGCGGCGGACTGGAACGGGTAGTTCAATCGGATGCCCGCCCAGGCGCCGCGGGCGAGCTCGAAGCCCTCGCGCTGCGCCGGTCCGGCATTCGGCCCCGGACTCTCCTCGACGACGGGCCGCCACTGCACGCTCCCCGCGGCGTCGTCGAGCTGAGGGATGCCGACGGTGTAGATCGAGCCGGCTTCGCAGCCGCTCGTTGCCGAGACGCCCCCATCGGTCCGGACCAGCAGCGCGCCGGGATAGCGCAGGAGCTCGAGATTGCCCTCCCGATCGCGAATCATCAGGGGGCGCAGCAGGCGATTCCCGATCGGGAGCGTCTCGGCGAAGAGGCGTTCGAGGCCCGTCGAGTGTCCTTCCGCACCGAAATCCGGGATCCCGCAGCGGGCGAGCAGGCCCGAGTCGATCACCAGGAAGCGCGAATCGACGACGCGGCGCAGCGCCTCGTCGAAGGAGGCGTCGTGGGCGAGCTCGACCTGCGAGAGCTCCCGGGCGATCGTGCGCGCCGCGTGCTGGAGGATCTGCTGCGCCGAGAACGCTCGTCCGAGCTCGAGCACCCCCGCCAGCACGAGCCAGACGGCAAACGCGACGAGGGCGAACTCGACGAGCACGCCGCCCCGGCGATCACGATCCCGGTCGCGCCTCCGCATCCCCTGTCTCCCGTCGCCTGCCGCCGTCGCCTACCGATGGAGGGACCGATCGCCGAGCTGGTAGAGATGGCCGACTTCGTGGCCCTGCATGTTGAGCGCGGTGCCCATGCGATTGGACGGGCGCTGGGCGTTCTGTTCGAGGGCCTGATTGCTGATGATCTGTTCGAAGACGCCGTCGCCATTCGAGTCGGTCGTCTGGGTCTCGATCAGCTTGCCGACCTGGACCGGCGCGTTCTCCTCGGCCGAGGCGCCGGGGAGCAGCGTCGCCACCGAGGCGATCATCCCGCCCACCTTTCCGCCGAGGACACTGACCGCCACCATCGAGGACAGGGCCAGCCCCGCCACCAGCAGCCCGTACTCGGCCATCGCCGCCCCTTGCTGGCGTCGCATCGCTCGTCCGCTCGTCATTCCGGTTCGATCTTCCATCGCTCCCTCCGATTGGTTGGGTCTCCGCCGCCAGGGGGGTCCCGGGCGTCGGGAGACGGCTATCCACATTTCATCGCCGGTCGATGCGTGCGAGTTCCCGGCAGATCGCAATTTTCTTCGGTTCACGGCCGGCGCGGAATCCGGGCCAGAAGCTCTTCCGCCGACGGGTAGGCCCACAGGGCCGCTCGCGAATCCCGCTCGTAGACGATCGAAGGGCTCACGACGACGACGAAATCGAGCTCGTCGCGCTGGTCGTCTCGGCTCTTGCCGAGCCAGCCGAAGCCGGGCACACGGTGGAGCCAGGGGGTGAACTTCGTCGACCGGCCGACGGTCGACTGGAGCAGGCCTCCGATCACGAAGCTCTGACCGTCTTGCAGCCGTGTCGTCGTCCGCAGCGAGCGCGTCTGGAATGCGGTCGTCGATTGCTGGGAGCCCGTCGAGTCGACGAGATTCGCCGTCAGGTCGAAGTCCGGCTGCGAGATGCTCGGCGTCACGTCGAGGGTGATGACGTCGTCGTCGCCGACCAGGGGGCGGACTGCAACTCTGACCCCGAACTCGGCGAAGACCGTCGAGGAGAGCAGCGTTCCTGCCGCGGCGCTCGTCTGGGTGTTGACCGTGACGGCGATCGGGATCTGGCCGCCGGCGTTGAACGTCGCGACCTCGCCCGAAAGGACCGACAGGCTCGGCTTCGCCAGGGCCCGCGCGATGCTCTCCTGCTCGAGCAGATCGAGGGCGAGGTCGACGGCGACGACGTCGCCGACGTACTGAAGGCCGCCGACAGCGCCCCCGCTCAGCAGCGAAAGGGCGCCCTGGATCTCGTCCTTCGAGATGAGCGATGGGGTGCCGGTCGTTCCCTGCATCTGTCTCGAGGTCACGGAGGGCCGGAGCACGACGTTCTCCGTGTTGCCGAAGAGGACGTTCAGGTTGGGCGACCAGTTGCGCAGCCTCGAGCGGTTGACCTCGTAGATGCGGGCTTCGAGCCGCACCTGGGGCAGCCGGGTCACCTCGACGAAGGAGAGCAGCTGCCCTCCGGCCAGGGAGAGCGCCTTCGCGCGAGCCACGTTCGATTGGAGATTGTTCCCGCCGAGCCCTCCGTTTGCGCCGCCACCGATGGAGCCTCCGACTCCGGACAGCGAGGAGCCTCCGCCGGCGATCGAAGTGGACCCCGATCCGGACCCCGATCCGGACGTCGATCGTCGCCCGCCGAGGGAGCCTGCTTCGTCGGCGACCACGCGGATCTGGTCCGGAGAGGCATCGGGATCCAGGACCCGCGCTGCGGAGGTCAGGGCGCGGACGAGGTCGGTCTGGGTTCCGATGCGGCCCTCGAGCACGAAGGTGTCCCGGGCATTGCTCGCGAGGGAGCCCGCCGTCAGCCGGCGGACGGTGATCTCGGATCCTCCGACGGCGCGCATCGCGTCGAGCAGGCGCTCCTCGATCGGCGCGGGCAGGTCCTCGACGCGGATCAGGTTGATGATCCGGCTTCCGGCCGAGTTCACGGGCTCGTCGAGCACGAAGGCGCCGGAATCGCTCGGGGCGTCCGTTCCGGCATCCCCGGTCCCGTCGCCCGGCCGGTCTGCACCGGCGTCGTCGTCGGGTCCGGCTTCGTCGCGCGGCGCAGCCCCCGCTCCGACGACGAGCACCTCGCCGCGGCGGGTGCCGAACGACGCGCTGCTGAGGTAGTCCGTCGCTACGGCCTCGGCAGCGCTCGAGAAGCGCGCCTCCGGGACGACGCCGCGCAGGACGACGGCGTCGCGATCCGGTGCGGAGAGGACTTCGATCCCGGGATGGATGTCGCGCAGGGCGCGGGCGAGCAGTGAGAGGTCGCGATCGACCCGGACGGGGAGATCGTCGACGCTGCCGTCGGCGAGCCAGAGGATCAGGTTCGTGCGGCCCGGACGCCGACCGAGCAGCAGGATCTCCCGGCTCGAGACGATCTGGACCGACGCCACGTCCGGATCGCCGACGGCGAGTCGAACGACCTCGTCGTCGAGCGCGATGCGCCGGTTCTGACCGAGCTGGACCTGGAGCGGACGGAGGTCCGCGGAAGCGGGCGCCGGAGCGGCGAGGAAGGCGCCGAGTACGGCGAGCGGCAGCGCCGTCGCGAGCCCTCGGCGGATCGTCCGTACGCGGGTCACGGCGCCTCCGGCGTCCAGTCTGCGCCCATCCGATCCCGGAGCGATCGACGAGCCCGGTTGAGACGCGAGCGGATCGTGCCGACGGGCAGCCCCAGCTCGAGGGCGATGTCTTCGTACTCGAGCCCGGCCGCGCGCAGCGCGAGGACCGCGCGGTGCTCGCCGGAGAGCTCGGCGAGGGCGCGTTCGAGGGCCGCCAGGGTCTCGCGCCGCTCGAGCTCGTCGGCGGGATTGCAGATCGGGCAGAACGGATCCTGGTCGAGGGCGGCCTGCTCTTCCCAGCGCCGTCGTCGGCCTTCGCTGCGCCGGCGGTGAAGGCTGCGGTGGACCACGGTCCGGACGAGCCAGCCGCGGACCTCGATCGGTCGACCATGGGCTTGCCAGAGCGCACAGATCGCCTCCTGGACCGCGTCCTGAGCCTGCTCCGGGCAGCCGAGGATGCGCAGCGCGACCCGGCGGAGCAGGGCGAGGTGGGGCTCGATGAGAGCACCGAGCTCGCGCTCGTCGGGGCGTTCCGGCCGACCGGCTTCATCCCCTCGGTCCGCACCGTCGACCCGCTCGCCCGGCTTCGGGCAGCTTTCCGCCACGACGGGCTCGGACTTCTCCGGGAGGTCGACGGGGTCGACCCGCGCGGATCGGGGGGCGGGATCGCCCGGGTTGGTCGGGGCGGTGCGGCGGGCGCGGCGCGGGGGGTGGATCGAAGCGGGATCCTTCGTCGCGCTGTAGAAGAGGATCGGAGCGGTCGCGGACATCGACGGAGCCTCCATCGCACGGTGCGAGCGGGTACGCGGTGCAAGGGATTCGGGCGTGAAGAGAAGAGGCCTGCGAAGGAGTCGGGGCGCGACGCGAGATCGGCCGGCGCACTCCCTGCGCCGACTCGAGCTCGAGTACGGCCCTCCGCGGTCATCCCGCGCAGGAATTCGACGTCAGGCGGAGGCGGTGGGAGGCGCTCGAGGCGCGGCGTTCGCGAAGTCGGACCGCGCCGGAGCGCGGGCCGTCGACGGGATCGGTGTGCGAGCCGTCTCGATCGCCGAGGGGGGCTCGGGCGCAAGCACGGGCGAGATCACCTCGGAGGCGATGCGCTGCGCCATCTCGCAGACGGCGCACCCTTCGAGGGCGATCGAGGCGGACTCGGAGTCGGCAGCCTCGAGCGCGACGCTCACGCCGAGGGCGGGATCCGGGTCGCAGACCGTCGCATGGCCGTGGACCGAGAGCGACGAGGCCTGAGCGACGAAGAGCACGACCAGCAGCGCACCCAACAGGCCGGTTCCCCGCGTCGAACGTCTCGCAAGGCTCCGCGCGCGCAGTCCTCGCGAGGACGGACACGCAGATTCCAGGAGGCTCGAGAAGAGCGCGAAGGCCATGGATGCTCTCGAAGCGGGGGACCCGCCCTTGATCATGACTAACCGATTCCCGCCAGTGTCGCAATCGCCCCCCGGACGGGAACTCACGGACCGCCGCCGGCACCTCCACGAGGAGGATCGTCCCGGCCCGCCTGGAAGAGTGCGGTCGGCTGGGCGAGCCGAGGAGGTCGCGCGCTCGCAGCGGCGGCTCCGATCTGAACCTGGGAAGGCTGCGAAGGAGAGGAAGGAGACGGGCATGGCTGGGTGGCATGGATCGAAGCGGAATCGTGGGCGCGCGCTCGCGGCGGCCGCTCGGGCGCGCTCGATGGGCACCGAAGATCCCGCGTGACGCTCCTCTTCGCCCTGCTCGCCCTGCTCGGATCCGTCGCGCTCGCCGCCGTCTGGGTGACCGGACGGCTCGCGGCGAGCCGATCCGCGCTCCGGCTCGAGACGGCCGAGACCGGCCGCCTCGGGGCCGGTCCGCTCGTCGACGTGCCGCGGGTGGGCGGGGCGCCACAGGCGGACGAGGTCGGAACCGGTTCGGGCGTGCTGGGGCCCTCCCGCCGGGTCGCGGCGATGGCGGTCGTCGGCATCGGTCTGGCCGTCGCGCTCGCGTGTCGGATCGGGCAGGGGTGGTCGCTCTCGATCGCCGGGGCGATCGCCGTCGACGTGTCGATCCTCGCGGCCCTCGTGCTGGCGACCCGTCGGGAGCATCGGGTGCTTCGGCTCGAGGAGCAGCTCGCCCAGCTCCTGCGGCTGACTGCCGCGTCGCTCCGGGCCGGCATGGGGCGGATCGATGCGCTCGGTCGCTCGGCGTCCCAGATCGGGGACCCGCTCGGTGGCGTGTTGAAGGAGACGGTCGGCCGGCTCCGACTCGGCGAGGATCCCGAGCGGGCCTTCGATCATCTGGCTCGCCACGTTCCGCTCGAGTCGTTCCGCCTGTTCTCGATGGTCATCGCGACCCAGTGGCATGCGGGCGGTAGTCTGCAGAATACCCTCGGATCCATTGGTGATTTCATGCAGGATCGAGTCGACGTCGCCCGCCGCATCCGGGCGCAGTCCTCCCCGACCCGATCCTCTGTCCTGACCCTCGTCGCCGCGACCGCTGCGATCGCCTACTTCAGCCATGCGAACGACCCGGCGAACCTCGAGCGATTCCTGCGCTCGGAGTGGGGGGATCGGCTGGTCTCCGCGGCCCTTGCGCTCCAGGGGGGAGCGCTCGTCTGGATCTGGCATCTCACGCGCACGCGCCTTTAGTCGGGAGGTCGAGCGACTTGACCGTCGTCGTCAGCATCCTCGTGGGCATCCTGTCGATTGCCGTCGCGATCGGCCTCGGGAGCACCACGGCCCGCTCGGGCCGCGTTCGGGCGCGGCTCTTCGCCGGAGACGCGCCGCGCGCGTCGGTCCGTCCGGGGCCAGTCCGCGCGGAGGCGGCTCGCCCGCTCGTGCGCTGGCTCGCGAGGGCGGGTCACCGTGGTCCGAGCGCCGTCGGGGCGTTCTCGATCGCCTGTTTCCTCTTCGCGCTCGCCGGGGGCATCGCGGTCTGGGCCCTGCTCGCGACCGGTCTCGCCGAGCAGACGGCGAGGGTGTTCGAGGGGCTGCCGGTCATGGGCGCGGGCCTGGGAACGTTCTTCAGACATTCGCCTTGGCTCGTCGGGGGGGCGATCGCCGCGGTGCCGATCGTCCACGTCCGGCGCGATCGCGCCCGTCGGATCGCCTCGATCGACCAGGACCTTCCCCTCGTGATCGAGCTGCTCGCGACCCTCGCCGAGGCGGGGCTCGGGTTCGAGAGCGCGATGGCGGAGGTTCTCGACGCACAGCCCCGCGGTCGCGCGCTCGCGGAGGATCTGCGGCTGTTCCAGCTCGAGGTCTCCGCGGGTGATCGCCGAAGCGACGCCCTCCGTCGACTCGCGGATCGGATCGACCTGCCCGCGATGGACGCCTTCACCTCGGTGCTGATCCACGGCGAGGAGACCGGGTCGAGCATTGCCGGCACGCTTCGCCCTCAGGCCCGGCAGGTCCGTCAGGAGCGTCGGGAGCGGGCATTGGCCCGCGCCGAGGCCCTGCCCGAGAAGCTCGTCCTTCCTCTTCTTCTCGGGTTCCTGCCGGGCCTGCTCGTCTGGACCCTCGGTCCCGCGTTCTTCCAGCTCTTCGGGATGCTCGACGCGGCCCTGAGTTAGGCCATCCGCGATCGAATGCGACCGAAGCGAAGCGATCGGCCTCGCGGAGCTGGCGCAGAGGTAGAGCGGCACGCTGCGCTCGAGCCGTATCCCTGGCTTCCGGTGCTGAGGCGGGAGCTGTTCGAACTCGCCCCGGTCTTCGCTCGGATCGCGAGGCGATCGTCGGTGCACGTCACGATCGAAACGCTCTACGGCGAGTCCTGCCGCAAATGGCATACGGATCGGGTGGGGCTCCGGATGCTCGCGACCTTCCTGGGGCCGGGAACCTGGCTCGCCGACCCGGTCGGTGTCGATCGAGGCTGGCTCGGCTCGGTGGAGCTCGACCTCGACGAGACGAATCGGCGGATCGTGTTCGACCCGGACTGCGTCGTCGAAGCCGGGACGGGCGACGTGATCCTCTGCAAAAGGGATCTCTTCGGTTCGGAGAAGGGCAACGGGCTCGTTCATCGCTCGCCGCCGAGCGGAGGCGCGGGCTTCCGCAGGCTCCTGCTCCGGATCGACGAGCGCGGGTGCGGGGCGTGAGCTCGGGGGCCTGCCGATCTCCCTGGGGCTCGGCTTCTGTCTCGGGCTGCTTCACGCGATCGACCCCGACCACGTCGCTGCGGTCGCGGCCCTGGCCGGCGGCCGGGGACGCTTCAGGGCGGCAATCGTCTCCTCCATCGCCTGGGGATTGGGCCATTCCCCGACCTTTCTCGGCCGTGGTCTGGCCATCGTCGCCCTCGATCTCGCACCGCCGCCCGGCTTCGAGTGGCTCGTCGGCCTGAGCGTCGCGGGCGCGCTGCTTCGGCTGGGCTTCGCGGCCGTGATGCGCGCGCTCGCAGAGCGCGACGGTCGGGCCGTCGCCGCCGGGCGACCGCTGCTCCGGCGCCGCTCGTTCGCGGTCGGGACCGTTCACGGACTCGCCGGATCCCACGGCGTCGCGTTGCGGGCGATCGCGACGATTCGCCGCGTCGAGGCAGCGATCGTCCACCTCGTTTTCTTCTGCATCGGGCTCGGGGAGGCGCATCCTCTGCGAGACGCTCTCGATCCCCAGCGGACGGTGGCGTTCGATGTGCTCCGGGAGGAGACGACGTTGCCCGATCGCATCCTGAGCGAAAGACACGGGCTCCGCGTCGCGGTCATCGAGAACGAGTTCGGCGAGATCGGCATCGACCAGGCCCTCGTCATCGACGCGGACGAGGAGGTCTTCGAGATGAACAGCGGCTGCATCGGCTGCACCGTCCGCGGCGACCTGATCCGGATCCTCGGCAGCCTCGCGCGCCGACGCGAGAAGTTCGATCACGTGATCGTCGAGACGACCGGTATGGCGGATCCGGGCGATGAATGCCCTCGCGCGCATCGAGCGCTGCGAACGGGCCGACGTGGCCATCGATCGCGTGATCGACATCGGCGGCTTCGATCTCGATCGTGCCCTGCAAATGCGCCCGACCTTCCTCGAGCCCGAGTACCCCTTCGAACGGGCCGGCGTCGACGCCCTGTCCGACGGGCCTCTCGCTCCCCTCGTCGAGCGCCGCTGGGCCACCGCCCACGTCCACGATCAGACTCTCCCGTCCGTCGGACTGCACGGCGACGAGCCCCTCGAATGCGATCGTTTCGATCGCTGGATCTCGAAGCTCCTGCGGAAGCGGGGGCGGACATCTTCCGCACGATGGGCATCGTCCGATTCTCCGGCTCGAAGCGGCGCTTCGTCTTCCAGGGGGTGCACGTGCTCCTCGACGGCCGCGAGGATCGGGACTGGGGAGCCGACCGCCCGGCGACCGACCTCGTCTTCATCGGCCGCAACCTCGACCGAGCCGAGCTCGAGGCGGGCTTCACGGCCTGCAGGGCGGGGCGGTCGGACGGTCGATGGCCACGCTCGTCGAAGCCTGGCGGGCCGAGGCCAGCGACTGGATGCTCGAGCCCGCCCCTTCTCCCGATGGCGCACGCCTCGCCGTCGGCACCGCGGCGGGCGAGTTCCTCGTCGCGAGGCGCCCGTCCGGACTCGCGACGGGACCTCGCCCGCCTCCGAATTGCAAATCCGCCTCCTGAGGCCCGTCGCCACGAGTCGGGGCCGAGCGCCTCCGGAGGAGACGTTCGAATTCGGATCCGGCCCGTCAGCGCTCTCTGGATCCGCGACGCGATGGGACGGATCCGCTAGATTGTTAGTCAGAAGGCGTGCTCGTTCCGTTCACCAGCTCACGTGGGGCGGTCGTCGGTTCGGGCATCTCCTCAGGAGAAGAGAAGCCATGTCCACTCGACCGAGCTCGGCTCGCTCCCGTCGTCATCCCCGGACCCGGGGACGCCATCTCGTCGACCTCCTCCCGATCGTGCTCAGCGCCTGCCTCTTGGCGCTCGTCCATTCGGCATCCGCCGAGCCCCTCGACGTCGATTCGGAGATTCCCCGGCCGGCGGGGGATCGGATGTCGGACAAGCTCGGGAACGACTGGATCCGTTCGGAGGCGAAGCCGACGGAGAGCCTCGAGGCGGACGAGCTCGCGAACTCCGAGCGACAGCGCAAGCTCGTCGACGAGATCGCGAGGACCCAGCTCGGCGAGCAGCTCGGGAGGACGACGGCCGATCTCAAGACGATCCAGCGCATCCTCGACGAGAAGCGCCTCGGCTCCAATCCGGGCGACACGATCCAGGCGCTCGGCGTCGCGCTCGGCGACGTCCTCGTCGCCCAGGCGGGCTACCGCTGGATCCGCTTCGAGGACGCGAAGGGCCGCTCGCGGGCGCTGCGGAGCCGGGACGGGAAGACGGTGGCGTTTCCGGTGACCGCGATCTCCCGGATCCTCGACATGAACCACAAGCCCGACGTCGCCGGGATCTATGCCGAGCTCGCGGCGATGGGCGGAGCGAAGACGGCGCCGTAGTCGGGTCGGGAGCGGACTGCGGCGGGAGCGAGTCGGGTCGACAGCGGATTGCGGTGCACGCGGGAACGGGTGCCTTCTGCGCGGGCCCTGACGGACCGGCGCGATCCGTGCTCTCCTCCCCGCCACGATGCGGGACGCGAGCGAGCCGATCGAGCCGAGGAAGGACTGTGGGCGCTGCGGGCGGCCCGTCGTGGTCTGCTACTGCGCCCACGTCTTGCCGGTGCCGACGAAGACGCGGGTCGTCGTCCTCCAGCATCCGCGGGAGCGCGACAAGGCGATTGGCACGGCGCGCATTGCGGCGCTCTGCCTGCCCGGGCTCGAGACCGTGGTCGGCGTCGACTTCGAGCGGGACGAGCGCGTCGACCGGCTCCTCTCGGATCCGCAGGCTCCGGCGATGCTGCTCTATCCGGCGGCGGACGCGCGCGATCTGCGCCGCGATCCGCCGGCGGGCCCCATCACGCTGGTCGTGCTCGACGGGACCTGGAGCCAGGCCCGCAATCTGCTGCGCGACAATCCGCGCCTGCAAGCGCTGCCGCGCCTCGCCTTCGCGCCCGACGCGCCGAGCGAGTACCGCATCCGCCGCGAGCCGCGCGAGGACTACGTCTCGACGATCGAGGCCCTCGTAAACGCCCTCGGCCTGCTCGAGGGTGGGGATCCCCGCCGCTTCGACGTCCTGCTCGCCCCGTTTCGTGCGATGGTCGAGCGGCAGCTCGCGTTCGCCGCACAGAGCGCGGAGCCGCGCTTTCGTCGACCGCGCGAGCGGCTCGAGCCGCCCGGTGCGCGCCTGCCGCGGATCCTGCTCGAGCCGCGGCTCCTCTGCCTGGTCGGCGAGGCCAACGCCTGGCCCTACGACCGGCACGGCGGCGAGCCGCCGCATCCCCACGAGCTCGTCCACTGTCTCGCCGCCGGGGTCGACGGCGAGCGCGTCTTCGAGCGGCTGATCGCGCCGCGCCTGCCGCTCTCACGCTCGCCGATGGACCACGCGCGCCTCGACGAGGCCGAGCTGATGCGCGGCGACTCGATCGATCAGGCGCGGACGGCCTGGGCGTCCTTCCTGCGACCGGACGACGTCGTCTGCGTCTGGGGCCACCACGCCCTCGGCCTGCTCCAGCGCGACGACTTCGCGCTCCCCGAGCGGCGACTCGATCTCCGCGAGGTCGCCCGCGACCATCTGAAGGCGCGCTCCGGCTCGCCGGAGCGGCTCGTCGAGCGCCTCGGGCTCGCCTGGCAGCCGGTCGGTCGGGGGCGCGGCGGCGAGCGTCTGGGCATGCTTCTCGCCATCGCCCGCTGGCTCGTCGCGGAGGTGCGGGGCGCTTCCGGATTGGAGTAGCGTTTTGGCGAGGCTTCGCGGCGAACCGAGGCGCGACCAGGAAGAGACGCGCCGTCGAGAGTCGCCGTCGAGAGTCGCCGTCCAGAGTCGACGACGAGAGCCGACCACACGAGGCGACGAGACGACGAGAGGAGCGCGCGATGGTGCAGACGAAGAGCGGCCCCGCTTCAGTCGATGCAGCGATCGGGTACGACCCGTTCTCGAAGACGGTGCGCGCGAATCCCTTCCCCTGGTACGAGCAGCTGCGCGAGCAGGCGCCGGTCCACCGCCTCCCGGGCGGTCTCTGGGTCCTCTCGCGCTACGAGGACTGCGCCTTCGCCCTGCGGAGTCCCGACCTCTTCTCGTCGTCGGGGACGCGCCTCATGATGATGGGCGGCCTGCAGGCGGGCATGATGGCCGACATCGAGACCCTGCGCGAAGCGCGGCGCAAGAAGCAGCGCGAGCTCGGGCTGCCGCCGCTCCTGGGAACCGACGAGGGCTGGAACGAGAACTCGCTGATCTCCCTCGATCCGCCGGCCCACGACAAGATCCGCCACATCGTGAACCGCGGCTTCACGCCGCGACAGGTCCAGCGCCTCGCGCCGCGGATCCAGGCCATCACCGACCGCACGATCGACCGCATCCTCGCGAACGGCGATCGCTTCGACCTGACGGCCGACTTCTCGATGCCGATCCCGCTCGAGGTCATGGCGGAGCTGCTCGGCGTCGACGCGGCGGACGGTGCGAACTTCCGGCGCTGGTCGGAGATGGTGATCCAGGGGATCACGGGCAGCGTCGCGGTCGAGGGCCCGGATCCGCTGCTGCGGACGCTCCACGAGGTCGCCGAGTACTTCCTCGCCGTGATCGAGGATCGCCGGAAGCATCCGAAGGACGACCTGATCAGCCTGCTCGTCGCCGCGGAGGAGAGCGAGACGCTCTCGCCGGTCGAGACGGTGAACTTCGCGATCCTGCTCCTCGCGGCGGGCAACGAGACGACGACGCATCTCATCGACAACGCGATCGCCACGATCCTCGACCATCCCGATCAGCTCGCGAGCCTGCGGGCGGATCCCTCGCTCGTCGAGGGCTGGGTCGAGGAGACGCTGCGCTACGAGGGGCCGGTGCAGCTCGCCTTCCGGCAGGCGACGCGCGACGTCGAGCTCCATGGCCACACGATCGCGAAGGGCGACGTCGTGATCGTGCTCTTCGGCGCGGCGAATCGCGACCCGGCGATGTTCCCCGACCCCGAGCGCTACGACATCCGCCGCGACGCCCAGGGCCACATGGGCTTCGGCTTCGGCGTCCACTTCTGCCTGGGCGCCTCGCTCGCGCGCCTCGAGGCGAACGTCGCCCTGGCGACGCTGCTGCGGCGGCTCCCGGGCCTCGAGCGCGTCGAGGCGGAGATCGACCGCTTCGACTCGTTCCTCGTGCGCGGCCCGACCTGCCTGCCGCTGCGCTACGACCGGAAGGCGGCGCGCTGAGCGGATGGCGTGGGCCTCCAAAAGAAAAAGCCCGGCGCCCCCTCGCGGGAGTCGCCGGGCTCCGGAGCTCGCTGCGTCCTAGCGAGCGGCCGTCACGGACGGGTCGGCGGCGGCGCCGACCTCGATCCCCTTCGCAGGCTGCGAGTCCGCCGTGCGGGCCGCGGTCTCGTGGGCGGCGGCGCGGGCCTCGAAGGCGTAGGCCTGCTCGCGCAGCTGGCTGGCGAGCTCGGTCCGGTGCGCCTTCTGGAAGCGCTGATGGGCGGCGTTGCCCGCGACGTAGAGGATCGACCGGCTCATGCGATCCTGCTGATCGGCATTGCTCCGGGCGAGCTCGGCCCGGGAGCGGTAGTACCGGGCCAGCGCGGCATGCTCGCTCGGCGTCTCGGCCGATTCCGAGATCAGGGTCTCGAGCGCCTGCATCTCGGGGGTGGTGTCGGCCGAGGCCGGCACGGCGAGCAGAATGCCCGCGATCACGGTGGTGAGAAGTCGTCGCATCGGGATGTCCTCCTGGGAGCCCGGGTCCGCGGCACGTGCGGTTGGATCCTTTGGATCGTGGGCTCCGATGGCCAGAGGATCGCCATGGCGCCCGGCCCGGGACATGAGCACATCTACCCATGTCGCCCGGGAATGATTGCCCGGATCATTCCGTGAGCCCGGGCGCCGGGGCCGGCGTCTCGGGGTTTCGACGATCGGGTATGGTCGGTCGGGGAGGCGCGATGGTCACTCGGGTGGCAATCGTCGACGATCAGACGGTGTTCCGGGAGCTCCTCGCGGAGCTGCTCTCGGTCGACCCCGCCTACGAGGTCGTCGGCCAGTTCGGCACGGGGGCCGAGGCGATCGAGGCGCTGCCGCGGCTCGTCCCCGACCTGCTCGTGCTCGACGCCGTCCTCCCGGACCAGAGCGGACTCGAAGTCCTGCGCGCCATCCGGAAGAAGCTCCCGCGCACCGCCGTCGTCCTCGTCACCGCCCACGAGAAGCCGGCGCTCGTGCGCGAGGCCGTCGAGGAGGGCGCGCGCGGCATCGTGATGAAGGGGACGCCGCTGCAGGCGCTGCGGGAGGCGATGGCGCGGGTGGCGGCCGGTGCGACCTATTTCTGTCCGAGCACGTCGGCCCTCCTGCGCGACAGCCTGCGCTCTCCCCGCGGCGAGGCGCGTTTGAGCCCTCGGGAGCGGCAGATCCTGCAGAAGGTCGCCGAGGGGCTCTCGAGCAAGGAGATCGCGAACGAGCTCGGCCTCGGCGAGAAGACCGTCAGCAACCACCGCGCCCACATCCGCAGCAAGCTCGGCCTGCGCGACGTCGCGAGCTTCACGCGCTATGCGATCGAGCACGGCCTGATCGAGCCGCGCTCGTGACGCGCCGCGCTCGCGAAGGAGCCGCCGACCCGGTCCCGGTCCCGGTCGAGGCGGCGGTCGAGGCGGCGGTCGGCGGTCCGGCGCCCGCCGCGTCGATTCCGTTCCGGCGCATCGCCGACGCGACCTACGACTGGGAGAGCTGGCTGAGCCCGGAAGGCGCGCTGCTCTGGGTCAATCCCGCCGTCGAGCGCATCACGGGCTATGGCGTGACCGAGCCCTTCGCGATGGCACGCTATCCGCTGCCGATGGTGCTGCCCGAGGATCGGGCGCGGATCGAGCAGGTCCTGCAGACGGCCCGCTCGGGCTCGTCGGGCAACGACGTCGAGTTCCGCGTGCTGCGCAAGGACGGGGGCGTTCGCTGGGCGGCGATCTCCTGGCAGTCCTTCGGTGACGAGGCGGGTCGGAGCCTCGGCTTCCGCACCAGCATCCGCGACATCCACGAGCGCAAGCTCTCCGAGAAGCGCCTCCACGAAGCGCTCGAGATCGCCGAGCAGGCCGCGGCCGCGCGCCAGGCTTTTCTCGCGAACACCAGCCACGAGCTGCGCACCCCGCTGCAATCCATCCTCGGCTACGCGCAGCTGCTCGCCGCCGGCGAGCTCGACGGCGACGCTCGCCGCAAGCTCGACGTGATCGTCCAGCAGACCGAGTCGCTGCTCGCGATCGTGAGCAACGTCCTCGAGATGGCGGCGCTCCAGGTCAAGGCGCCCGAGATCGTCGAGGAGGAGTTCGATCCGCGGCGGAAGGTGGCCGACATCCTCGAGGCCGTCCGGCCGCTGACGACGGGCAAGGCCCTCGAGCTCGAGCTCCACGTCGCCCCGCGCGTCCCCGGGCGCGTGCGCGGCGACCGGCTCCGGATCCGTCAGGTCCTGACGAACCTGATCGCGAACGCCATCAAGTTCACCGACCGCGGCCGCATCGACGTGCGCGTGAGCCGGACCGCGAAGGGGGCGATCCGCTTCGTCGTCGAGGACACCGGCATCGGGATCCCCCGCGAAGACCTCGCCCGTCTCTTCGTGCCCTTCGAGCGCTCCGCCGACGCCGCGCGCCGGGGCTACGGTGGAACCGGGCTCGGGCTCTCGATCGCGAAGGCCCTGACCGACGCGATGGGCGGGACGCTCTCGGCGAGCTCGCGCCGGGGCGGGGGCTCCCGCTTCACCCTCGAGCTCCCGCTCCCCGCCGTCGAGGGCGCACCGGAGAGCGGGGCCGCGCCGCGGCCGGTGCCGCGGCGCAGCCATCGGCCGACGGTGCTCGTCGTCGACGACAGTCCGGTCGGCCGCGAGCTCGTCCGCGAGATGCTGCAGGGGCTCGGCGCCGAGGTCCGCTCGGCGGCGACGGGCGAGGAGGCGGTCGCGGCGGTGCTCGCATCGCCTCCGGAGCTGGTGTTGATGGATCTCCAGATGCCCGGGCTCGACGGGGCGACGGCGGCGCAGCTGATCCGCGCGCAGACGCCGCCGGGCGCGCCGCGGCCGCGCATCGTCGCGCTCACGGCGAACGCCTTCGGCCGCGCCCAGGCCCTCGGCTCGTCGGGCGGGATGGACGGCTATCTCGTCAAGCCGGCGCGGATCGCCGACCTGCGCGCGCTGCTCGACCGCATCGTCGACGACGGCGACCGGGCGGAGGCGGCGAGCGTCGTCGCCGGCGCCCAGCCCTTCGTGCCGTCGTCGGAGCTCGACGCGGCGGTCGTGCGCGATCTCGCCTCGGCGCGGACCCGGGAGGGACGATCGCTGCTCGAGGTCGCGGGGCAGCGCGTGCTCGACGACACGCCGACGTGTCTCGCGGAGATCGCCGCCGCGATCCGTGTCCGTCGCCTCCGCCCCGTCGCCCATCTGGCCCACCGGATCAAGGGCAACTGCCTGATGGTCGGGGCCTCGACCGCCGCCGCCTGTGCACAGCGCCTCGACGACGCGCTGGCCCACGACGACGCGAAGGCCGCCCGTGTCGAGCTCCGGCGGCTCGAGCAGGCCTTCGACGAGCTGAGCCGGACGCTTCGCGGCATCATCGCCGCCCACTGACGCGACGGGCGGAGGGGCGCGGACGATGGGGCAGGCGGCGGAGTTTCCCGGGCGCTTTCGCGCGGGCCTCGCGCGGCTCGCGGCCCGCGAGCCGTTTCGGCTGCCGCTCGCCGAGATCCCGAGCGGCTTTCGCAACTCTGCCGTGCTCGTCGCGTTCTGGCCCGAGGACGACGACGTCTGCGTCGTCCTGACGCGGCGCTCGAGCCGGCTCGCGCAGCACGCGGGGCAGACCGCCTTTCCGGGCGGTCGCCTCGACGCGGGGGAGACGTGGGCCGAGGCGGCTCTGCGCGAGGCCCACGAGGAGATCGGCCTCGATCCGCGGGGCGTCGAGATCCTCGGTCCCCTCGACGATGCCTGGAGCGGGGCGGGCCATCTCATCGTCCCCGTGGTCGGTTGGCTGACCGCCCGCCCGGACCTCCGCCCGAATCCGGCCGAGGTCGCGGAGATCCTCTTCGCCCGCGTCTCCGAGCTCCTCCGCCCCGAGTCCCGCGGCACGATCGCCGTCGTCCACCGCGGCGTCCACTACCGCAACCCGACGCTCCAATGGCGAGGCGGGGACGCGAACGGCCTCTCCGCCGACCTCCTGCTCGAGGCGATCGGCTGGGGCATGGGGGAGCGCCCGGATCCGGGGCCGGAGCGGCTCGCCCATCTGCGGACCTACTTCGGCCCGGATTGAGCGATCCCGGGGTGGGCGTCGGCGGCGGTGCGGTGGGCTAGGGTGGATCGGGCGGGCGAGCCACACCGGGCCGGTCGGGTCCACGAGGAGATCGCGATGTCGAGCCACGAATCACGCGCTGCGGGACGGGGCGGATCGGTCGAGTCGATCGCCGATCGACCGATGAAGTCCGAGGAGCTCGTGGCCGCGGCGAAGCGGATCGCGCCGATCCTGATCGAGGACGCCGAGGCGGGCGAGAAGGCGCGCAGCGTGACGCCGCGGGTCGTGCGGGCGATGCAGGACGCGGGCGCCTTCCGGATGACGATGCCGAAGTCGCTCGGCGGGATCGAGGCGGATCCGGTGACCCAGTACGAGGTCATCGAGGCGCTCTCGGTCGCCGATGGCGCCGCGGGCTGGGTCGCGATGATCGGGTCGGATGCGGGCTACTTCGCCGGTCGGATTCCGTTCGAGCTGGCGAAGGAGCTCTTTCCCGATCCGGACCTGCTCTCGGCGGGCGTCGCGACGCCTTCCGGGACGGCGGAGCGGGTCGCGGGCGGCTTTCGGGTGAAGGGGCGTTGGGCCTTCGCGAGCTGCTGTCGGCACGCGGCCTGGTTCAAGGGGCTCTGCATCGTGACGGAGAACGGGCAGCCGGTGATGGGGGCCGGGGGGCGGCCGCAGACGCGGACGGTGGTGCTCCCGATGAACGAGGTCGAGATCGTCGACAACTGGAACGTGACGGGGCTCTGCGCGAGCAGCAGCAACGACATCGCGGTCCACGACGTCTTCGTCCCCGAGCGCCGGGCGGTCGGCGACGCGATGAGCGGGGCCGAGGCCGTCTCGCCGCCGGGGCCGCTCTACGTCTACTGGATGATGTTGATGTGCAACGTGGCCGGCGTGCCGATGGGCATCGCGCGGCGCGCGATCGACGAGGTCTGCGCGATCGCGAATCAGAAGATGGCCTACGGGACGCGCAATCTCGTCCGCGACGATCTGCTCGTCCAGGCCCGGATCGGCCGCGCCGAGACCGCCTGGAACGCGGCCCGGTCCTTCATCGTCGCGACCGTCGACGAGCTCTGGCAGACGCTGCTCGCCGGAAAGGACCTGCCGCTCGAGCTGAAGAGCCGCTTCCGGCAGTGCAACCTCCACGGCTTCCACGCGGCGCTCGAGATCACCCAGTCGATGTACGCCCTCGGCGGCTCGACGGCCCTCTACCGGCCGCATCCCCTCGAGCGCGCGCTGCGCGACCAGACCGTCGCTGCGAACCACCTGCTCGTCCGGGAGAACGCCTACGCCGAGATCGGGCGCGTCTCGCTCGGGATCGATCCGCAGAGCTTCGTGCTGGCGGGCTGAGCGGGGCGGTGACCGCGGGCCGGGGCGGGCTGGGCCCGGTCGGGGGCGCGGTGCGAGGGCGCGCGTCGTTCGATCCGGCCGTTCGCGGATCGAGAGCGCCGCGAGTCCGACGAGAGGAGGGACCATGTCCGAGCTCGAGCAGAGGATCGCGCGTCTCGAGGCGCGCTTCGCCATCCAGGACGTGATGTACCGCTATGCGGAGTGCGTCGACCTCGCCCGCTTCGCGGACCTGGGCGAGCTCTTCCGCCACGGCTCGATCTACGCCGTCGGCGAGGAGCCCATGCGCGGCGCCGACACCGTCCGCCGCTTCTACGCCGCGACCAACAAGGTGCATGCCGACGGCACCCTGCGCACGCGCCACCTCGCGAGCAATCCGATCATCGAGGTCGAGCCCGGCGGCACCCGCGCGAAGTCGCGCTCGTACTTCGTCGTGCTGCAGGCGACCGACGCCGTCCCGCTCCAGCCGATCGTGGCGGGGCGCTACCACGACCGCTTCCACGTGGTCGACGGCGCGTGGTGGTTCGAGGAGCGCATCGTCCTCGTCGACCAGATCGGGAACATGAAGGACCACCTGAGCTTCGACCTCGCCCGCGATCCGATCCCCCGCGTCGCGGACTGAGCCGCGCTCCCGGACCGCGTCCGCGCGCCGCCCTCAGATCTCGTCCGGCACCCCGTAGCGCGCCTGGTAGCGCCGGAAATGCGGGCGGTTCTTCGCGACCTGGTCCGGGCTCATCGGCGTGTAGTCGTGGCGGCCGTGCTTGTCCTTGGGCTTGTGGGCGAGGTAGCGGCGGACGCGCTCGGCGCCGGCGTCGCCGAAGGGCAGGTCGAAGGCGCGGTAGACGCGCTCGATCGCCGCGACGGGGTCGGTGATCAGGTCTCGATAGAGGAAGTCGACGATCTGGCCCTCGGGCACCGCGCCCCCGTCGCGCAGCGCCATCACGGCCTCGAGCTGCGCCGCCGTCCGCTCGCCGACGAGCAGGTCCTCGAAGACCGGCGCGTCGAAGTCGCGATCGCTGCGCTGCCAGTAGAACGTCCGCAGCAGGCTCGCGACCGACGACATGATCCGCAGCGGATCGCGGTGGGTCTGGATGATGCGGGCGTCGGGGTAGTGGCGGAGCAGGGTCGGCAGGTGGGTCAGGTGGTAGGTCGCCGACTTGCCGAACCAGCGCCGTCCGGGCTGGCGCCACTGGAGCGCCTGCAGCAGGCGCTTGTGCTGGGCGTAGACGGGGTCCGCGCTCGCCGCGGCGACCCACGCGTGGTAGGTCGGGATCTGGTAGAAGGACATGATCGAGTCGCTGACGAAGGTGAAGCTCCAGAGCAGCGAGTCCTCGGCCGGAATGTCGCCCGCGACCTCGTGCATCGTCTGGATCTGCGGCGTCATGCGGACCCACTGCGTCGCGATCGCGTCGCCGCTCCGCCGCGCAGCCTCGTCGCGCCCGCCGGAGATCGCCGAGTCGATCGGGAAGTACGCCTCCCAGTAGAGCGGCGTCCGGAGCGCCGGGTCCTGATGGAGCAGCTCCTGGAGGATCGACGTCCCGCTGCGCCCGAGGCCCGCGATGAAGATCGGCTTCACGATCTCCTGCTCGAGGATCTCGGGATGGCGGCGGATCAGGTCGGTCAGCTGCAGCCGCGTGCGCAGCCAGAGCAGGCACTCGCTGCGCGTCGCGAGACGGCCCATCAGGTTGAGGCCGGCCTCCTCCTCGAGGGCGCGCAGGAAGACCTCGAAGGGCTCGCGCCAATCGTCCTCGCCGAAGTCGTCGAGGCCCGTGAGCCGCCGCGCCGACTTCGTCAGCGAATCGGCATCGAGGGGCACCATCTCCTGCAGCATGCCCGCCCGCGCCCAGTGCTCCCCTTCTTCGTTGACGCCCCGGACCCACTCGGGGCGCGGAATCGCCTTGCGCGGGTCGACGAGATCCTGGGCCATCGGATCGGCTCCTCCCGGTCATTGTCCGTAGCGTTGCTGCAGGATCGCGCGGCGCGCGGCGATCGCGCTTCGTCGTTCTTCCGCGCTCACGCGCCGCGTCGTCGCCGGCAGCTCGGACGGGAGCGCGTCGAAGCGCACGACCCGGGCCGCCGGCGCGGGGTAATCGTTCGTGAAGTACCAGCGCAGCAGGGCGACGCCCCGGGCGATGCCGGCGGTGTCGAGCCAGTTCGCGACGCCCGGATCCCGGGCCGAGAGTACGATGCGGACGACGCCGTCGGGATCCGCCACGACCTGGCGTCCGTTCAGGCTGCTCTGGCGATTCGCATAGTCGGTCACCTGCCACCAGACGTCGCCGAGATGGATGTTCCAGTAGCGCGCTTGCGGCGCCGCGACCTCGACGACGAGGGCTTCGTCCTCGGCGAGGGCGTAGACGGCGGGGACGTAGCCCGCCGAGGGATTCGCGGCGTGCTCGTCGCGGCTCGTGTCGATCAGGCGGAAGCGATTCGTTCCGACGGCGTCGAGGACCTCCTGCGTCAGGCCTCCCGAGAAGGCCTGGAAGCAGAAGTCGAGCATGCGGCTCGCGGCGTCGAGGCGCAGGGCGAATTCCTCCGCGGAGCGCTCGACGGGCGCCAGCGGTCCGTCCTCGGGCTCGAGCGAGAGCTCCGCCCGTCGCTCCGACGACCAGTCGTAGAAGGCCTCGCGCAGGATCAGCGTGTTCATGCTCGAGCTCGGGTCGATCGCGATCCAGTTCGGGCAGTCGCTCGGCTTCGTCGCCGAGACGGCGATCTCGAGGCGGCCGTCGGGGCCGGCCTCGAAGCGGCCGAGGTCGTAGCTCGAGAGCAGCTTGAGGTCCGGGTCCCCCCAGAAGCCGCGGATCGTCTGGGCCTCGAGGAAGTGGGCGCTGCCCCGCGTGCCGCGCAGGCGGAAGCGCCGGCCGCCGTCGAGGAAGGCGTAGCGGTACAGGAAGTCCGCGTTCGGCAGCAGCCAGCTGTAGACGTTCGGCTCGAACACCGTCGAGAGCAGCAGCTTCGGATGGGAGGAGCGCGGCGCGATCGCGAGGTTGTAGGCCGCGGCCTGCGCCTGCATCAGCCAGGCATGGGCGCGCACCCGATCCGCGGGATCGGCGGCGAGGGGAGAGGCGAGCATGCGCTCGCGCAGGGCCTCGACGCGGGCGCGGTGGGCGTGCCAGGCCGCGTCGAGGCGATCGGCACCGCTCGCGGATCGCGGCGGGGCGGACGGGGCGGTCATCGTCGGGCTCCTCCGGTGGTGCTGCGCTTCGCGGGGCGGCGGGCGGGCCCGCGCGCCACGGAAGCCTCGGCGCGAAGCAGGCGGCCGGCCTTGCGCGTCTCGCTGCGGTGGCCCCGGCGGTCCTCCCGCGCGAACGCCTTCTGCTTCGCCTTCGAGCCGTACTTCTCGCTCCACTTCCCCTTCTCGAAGACGATCTGGTAGCCGTCGGCGAGGATCTCGAAGGGCTTCTTGATCTTGCCCAGATGATCGAAGCGGGCCGAGCGCGGCTTGCGGAACTCTTCGAAGTAGGCCGGATGGACGAAGTCGCTCATCGGGAGACCGCGAACCGGAAAGCTCTCGCCCTCGACCGGATCCGCCGCTTCGTAGGCGACCATGCGCCGGGGATTCGGGCCGGTCGTCATCAGGTTGATCGCGGGGTCGACGAGCATCTCGACGAGCTCGTGGGAGGCGGTGACGCTGACCGGATCGCCGTTCTCGATCGTCGTGCGGACGAAGACCTTCGAGACGGGCAGGCCTTCCGGCGTCAGGTCGTGATACGCGAGGGCGTCCTCCTCGTCGGCGTCCTCGAGGAAGACCATCGCCCAGGCGCCCTTGCGGAAGCCCTTCGTCGCGATCAGCTTCGCCGGCGTCCCCCAGACCGGGGCGACGTGGCGGTCGACGTATTCCTGGAGCGCGGCGACCAGCGTCCGCAGCGGGACGCCGAGGGGCGTGCGCGTCCGGCGGTCGACGAAGCAGGCGATCGTCGGACGCTGGCCCTGATCGAACGCGATGCCGAGGCGCTCTTCGTGTCGGGCCATCGGGTCTCCTCATGCGACGGAAGGACGATCGGGAGCATGCCGCGAAGCCCGTCGGGCCGCCCGTGGCGCCGGCTCCGCCCGCGTGATGCCGACTGGCGACTGGCGACGCGAAGCGGGCGCAGTAGCGTGTCCGGAGCGGTTCCGGTGCGCCCCGACCGGCGCGCGATCCATCCCGAGCGGAGGTCCATCCTTCATGTCCGAGGCCCTCTCCTTCGTCGACGCCGACGGCCACGTCCTCGAGCATCCGAGCGCGATGCAGGACTACGCCCCGCGCGCGCTGCGCGAGCGCATCTGGCACATCGAGACCGACGCCGCGGGCGTCGAGTGGTGCGTCTTCGACGGCCGGCGCATGCGCGCGGCGGGCATGTCGATGGCGGGGGTCGCGGGCATGGGCGCCGAGGCGCGCGCCGCGGCTCGCCGGGGCGAGATCCCGTACACGCAGGTCCGCCCGGCGGCGTGGAACGCCGGGCCCCGCGTCGCCGACATGGAGAGCGAGGGGATCGCGGTCTCGGTGCTGTATCCGACGCTGCTGCTCGGGATCCAGTCGGTGGCGGACGCGGAGTTCGCGGCGCTCCAGTGTCGCGCCTACAACGACTGGCTCGCCGACCACGTCCGCGAGGTTCAGGGCCGGCTCCACGGCGTCGCGATCGTGCCCCAGCAGGACGTCGAGCGCGCCGCGCGGGAGATCGCGCGCGTCGGGAAGCTCCCGGGCATCGTCGGCGTGCTGCTGCGCCCGAACCCGACCCTCGACTGGAAGCCGATGCACCATCCCGGCTACGACCCGCTCTGGCGCGCCGCCTCCGACGCGGGCCTCGCCGTCGGCTTCCATCCCTATCAGGCCGCCGATCTCCCGGGCGCCTGTCGCGGCCTGCACCTCGATCGCGTCGGGACGCGCGAGACCGCGGCGATCGACGAGGCCCTCGAGGCGATCGGCGTCGACAACATCTTCTTCAGCCAGGCCGTCGCGAATCCCATCGACATGATGAACACCGTCGCCTCGACCGTCGCCGGCGGCGTCTGCGCGCGCTTCCCCGATCTGCGCCTCGTCTTCCTCGAGGCGAGCGGCGGCTGGATCGTGCCCTGGCTCGAGCGCCTCGATCATCAGGCCGCGCACTTCTCGTGGGACCTGCCGGATCTGCGCCACGAGCCCTCGGCCTACTTCCGCCGCCAGTGCTGGATCAGCTTCGACGCCGACGAGTCGACTCTCGCGTTCTCGGCGGCCTCGCCGCTGTGCGGCGCGGATCGCATCGTCTGGGCCTCCGACTATCCCCATGCCGACGCGGTGTTCCCGGGCGTCACGAAGGCCCTCGAGCAGGGGCTCGCCCCTCTTCATCCCGACCAGCGCCGGGCCATCGCCGGCGGCAACGCGCGAACGCTCTACGGCCTGTGAGGCCGGTCCACCGGCTGGACGACCCACCGGCCCATCGATCGGATCCTGCACGCGATCGGCAGGCGACCGGCAACGGAGCGCTCGTCGCTCCCGCCGCGCGAGGGGGATTCGCCGCCGACCGCGGTGAGGCGGGCCACGGCGGCGGCCCGATCGCCGTGTTCCCGTCGCGGCCCGAAGGGGGCGCATACAGTCGTCTTTTCTCGCGGCCGATAGGCGGCGAGGCGAGCGGCCCGCCCGGGTCGCCGAGCGGTGAAGGTCCGGAGCGGAGGTCGCGTGTTCCCTCGATGGGGAGCCGGCCCGGTCCCGGGCGCGAGCGGGGTCACGGGGACCGACATGGCGGACGTCGACAGCGACGGCGGCTCCTGCAGGTCCGGCGGTCTCTCGCAGACCGCCGCGCCGTCCTCCCGATCGCATGACCCGGCCTCGAGCCGACGCACCGACATCCAGGGCCTTCGCGCGCTCGCCGTGCTGATGGTCGTCGTCGATCACGCCCGGCTGCCGCTTCCGGGCGGCTTCACGGGAGTCGACGTCTTCTTCGTGATCTCGGGCTTCGTGATCACGGCGATGCTGCTGCGGGAGTGGCGGGCGAGCGGTCGCATCGACCTCGTCCACTTCTACGTCCGCCGCTCCCTGCGCCTCATGCCGGCGCTCGCCCTCGTGGTCGCGTGCGTGATGCTGGCGGCGCTCGTCGCCCCGAGCCCGTTCGCCTCGGCGCAGACGACGGCGCGAACGGCGATCGGCGCCCTCTGCTTCGCCGCGAACCTCGTGATCGCCCGCGCCGCTGGCGACTACTTCGCCGAGGCCGCCGCCGAGAACCCGCTGCTCCATACCTGGTCGCTGTCGGTGGAGGAGCAGTTCTATCTCGTCTTTCCGATCTCGCTGATCGGCGCCCTCGCGCTCGGGCGCGCCGTCGGCCGGCCGCGGCTCGTCCCCGTGGCGACCTTCGCGCTCGGGACCGCGGCCTCCTTCGCCGTGTCGGTCGCCTGGGTCGGCGGATCGGAGCTCGGGGCGGGATGGACGGAGGCGTTCGGGGGGCCGACGGTCTTCGCGTTCTACGCGCTTCCGTCGCGCGCCTGGGAGTTCGGTGTCGGCGCGCTCCTGGCGTTCGCCGCGGATCGAGGCCTCGAGCCGAGCCGCGCGTTTCGCGAGGGGGCGGGCGTCCTCGGCCTCGGGCTGATCGCGGGCTCGGCCCTGCTGCTCGACGGAGCGGCGGCCTTCCCGGGCGGGCTCGCCGCGCTGCCCGTCGCCGGCGCGGCGCTCGCCCTGATCGCGGGCTCGGGCGCGGGATCGATTTCGAGCCGGGCGCTCGCGGTGCGGCCGCTGGTCGCGATCGGCGACGGGTCCTACTCGATCTATCTCTGGCACTGGCCGCTGATCGTGATCGCGGGCCAGACGTTTCCCGAGCAGGCCCATGCACCGGTCGCCGCCGCGGCGGTCGCCTTCCTGCCCGCGTGGCTGTCGCAGCGCCGCGTCGAGCAGCCGCTTCGCGCCTGGCGTCCGCGGGCGGCGTTCGCCGCGGTGCGCGTGCTGCTCGCGATCGCCGTCGTGCCGATCGCCCTCGCGGGCGCGGTCCTCGTCGCGGACGAGGAGGGCGGGGCGGAAGAGGTCGCACACTCGGACGACGGGGAGGCCCTGCGATTGGCGGCCCACCGCCGGAACCCCCGCGCCTGGCGCGAGGCCCACGCCCTCGTGGCGGCCGGCTGCGTCAATCGCGACCTCGATCCCGTCGGCTGCCGCTTCGGTCCGGCGCCCGCGCAGGGCACGATCCTCCTGCTCGGCGACTCGAGCGCCTACGCCCTCGCCGACGGCGTGATCGCCGCCGCCGCGGAGCTCGGCCATGCCGTCGTCGCGTCGAGCATCGAGGGCTGTCCCTTCCTCCAGCGCCGGTCGACGGTGCCCGACCGCCCGGAGTGCCCGTCCTGGCAGGACCACGCCCTCGAGTACGCCCTCGCGACCCGGCCCGCCGCGGTCGTGATCGCCAATCGCACGTCGGGCTACCTGCATCCGAAGGCCGGCTGGCTGACCGTGATCGACGAGCAGGGCCACCGCGCTCGGACCGTCGAGCAGGCGGCCGAGATCTGGAGGCGCGGGCTCGAGGACGTGATCCTGCCGCTGCGCGACGCCGGCATTCCGGTGCTCGTCGTCGCCCCGATCGCGCCCATGCCGCACACGGCGTCGCGGCGGACGATCCTCGCCCAGGCCTACGGTGGAGAGCCGATCGGCGTGTCCCTGCAGGAGGCGCTCGCCTACCGCCAGCCCGCCTTCGACGTCGAGACCGCCGTCGTCGCGCGCCATCCACGGGCCGCGATCTTCGATCCGCTGAGCGTGCTCTGCCGACCGGTCTGCGCCTCCGCGGCGGGAAGCACGGTGCTCTACCAGGACACCACCCACCTCAGCGTCGACGGCTCGCTCCGGCTCGCGCCGGGCCTCCGGGCCGCGCTCGAGTCGATCCTCCGGCCCGCCGTCACCTCGCTCTAGGCGGGCCCGTCGTATCGCAGACGCCCGACGCACGGGCGCCCCATTCCCCTCGCCCGGCGAGTCGGAATGGGGCGCCTTCCGCCGAAGTCCGCCCGATCAGCGGCGCGCGCGTCCCGCCCTCGCGCGACCGAGGCCGGCGACGAGCAGGGCCCCGGCGCCGAGGACGGCGATGCCCGTCGGCTCGGGGACGGGGAAGGACACGCCGTCGAGGGACGTGAAGCACTGCGCGTCGGCGAAGTTGCTCTGGGCGGAAAGGAAGACGCTGCCGTCCGGCTGGATCTGCAGGCGGCCCTTGTTTGCGTTGCAGAGATCGACCGGCACGTACACGTTCGCGAGCGGCCGCAGGATCGGAGGCAGCGTGAACGGCGTCGAGCTCGTTCCGCCCCCGATCGCCCCCTTGAGATGGACGGTGTTGCGCACGAGGGTCGCGGCCGGGGGGCTCGTCGAGAACGGCGCGCCGATCCAGCCGCCGCTCAGGGCGAGGGGGGCCGATCCGTTCGCCGACGGGACGAACGAGATGCCGTCGAGGGACGTGAAGCACTGCGCGTCTGCGAACGAATCACGCGCGAAGACGGACACCTCGCCGCTCGCGAGGATCCAGAGCCGCCCCTTCTGCGCGTTGCAGAGACCGATCGGGAGGTACACGTCCGTCGCGGGGCGCATCGCCGGAGGGAGCGTGAAGGCGAGGTTGGTCGTGCCGCTCCCCATCGCACCCTTGAGGTGGACGGTGCCGTCGATCAGGGCGGCGGCCGGCGGGCTCGTCGAGAACGGACCCCCGACCCAGCCGTTCACGAGCGTGAGCGGCGTGAAGCCGGTCGCGGAGAGCGCGAACTTCGCGCTCTCGAGCGAGATGAAGCACTGCGCGTCCCCGAACGTCGTCGACGAGTTCACGAACACGCTGCCGTTCGGCTGGATGTACAGCCGGCCGGGCACGGCGCCGCAGAGGTCGACGGCGACGTAGGTGTCGGTCGCCGGCCGCAGGCCGACGGGGAGGGTGAAGAGGAGCGCATTCGTCCCGCTGGTGAGGGCGCCCTTGAAGGAGACGATGCCGTTCTCGGCGACGGCCGAGGTCGTCCTCGTCCCGTAGAAGCCGTTGATCCAGCCGTTCACGAGGGGCATCGCGCCTGCCTCGTCGCCGAGGTAGACGAACGCGACGCCGTCCAGCGAGAAGACGCCGCCCGTGGTGTCGATGCCGGGGGCCCCGACGACGATGTCGGGGCCTCCGTCGTCGTTCCAGTCGCCGATCGAGGCGACGGACTGGCCGAAGGACTCGGCGTGGGGCGTGTTCGGGAGGCCGACCTCCGCGAAGAAGACGTCGGTCGCCGGGTTCGGTCCCCAGGCCGCCGTGGCCCGTCCGCGCACGAGATGAGTGCGGCCGTGGAGCGTCGCGTCCGCGTTGTCGCGCGGCTCGCCCATCAGGTAGTCGTCGAAGCCGTCGCCGTTCACGTCGCCCGCGCCGGCCACGGACCAGCCGAGCCAGCCCCTGTCCTGACCGAAGTGGGTCCAGCTGTAGAGGTCGGTCGGCGGGGCGGGGGAGGCGCCGCGGGTGACGACGACGGTGCCCTCGGCGGTGCCGACGGTGAAGGGATTGTCGTAGTAGGGGGCGCCGGCCAGGATGTCGCCGAAGCCGTCGCCGTCGAGGTCGCCCGCGACCGCGACCGACCAGCCGAGACGGGCGTTCGCGGCGCCGATCTGCAGGCTCCAGGCCGCGTTGGCGACGGTGCCGTCGGCGCCCGCCGCGAGGGTCGGCGAGCCGCGCCACATCAGCGCGATGCCCGAGTCGGCGGAGTTCGGGATCGAGCCGTTCCAGTCCGGTGCGCCGGCGACGACGTCTTCGCGTCCGTCGGCATCGACGTCGCCGCTCGCGACGCTGAATCCGAGCTTCGCCCCGGCCTGGTTGCTCTCCGCGATCCAGTCGGGATTCGCCGGGGCGTCGAGGACGGACGCGAGACCCGGACCGCCGATCCAGACGAAGACCGCGCCTTCTTCGGCCTGGCCGAAGCCCGCGTCGGGGATGCCGACGAGGATGTCGTCGGTCCCGTCGCCGTTCACGTCGCCCGTGGCGACGTCGCCCTGGCCCGAAAAACCGAACGGGAGCGCCGCACCGAACGAGGGAATCGTCCGCCGCCAATCGAAGGTCGTGTCCGGGCCGCCGACCGCACCGAAGTAGGCGCGCACGTTCGCGGCGGTACCGGCCGGAGTCGCGCGATTGCCGACGATCAGATCGTCGCAGCCGTCGCCGCTGACGTCGCCCGCGGCGATCATCCAGCCGAGCTCCGCCTCGGAGGGCGACGCCGCGCCATTGCCCGTCACGAACCAGTCGGGCGGCTCGTTGGGCTGCGGCGGAAGGATCGGATCCCCGTACCAGACGCCGACCCAGCCCTGATGGTACGAGATCAGCGTTCCGGTCGGCGTCGTCCCGGCGAAAGGCGCACCGACCGCGAGGTCGGCGATGCCGTCACAGTTGAAGTCGCCGGCCGACGAGACGGTGGAGCCGACCATCTGTCCCGTGATGCCGTTGCGCCGCCAGGAAGGCGTGCTCGACGGCAGCGCACCCGCGTCCGTCGCCGACAGGATCCAACCGGTCAACATCGCGCCGCCGAGGGCCCACCCTGCTCGCATCCTCGAGATCCTGCTCATCGTCTGTGCTCCTTTGCATCGTGCTGCGGGCTCTGTCCGCGCTCCGACTGCGGTCGATTCCTTTGGCGATCCCCGCACGGTGATCGCCGGAGCCCGAAGAATCGGATCAGGCCGGCCTCGAAGAAGATTCGAGCCCGGTGCCGCGTGCGACTTCGGCGACCCCAGGAGATCGTGAGGGATTCGAGCCTCAGTCTGCAGGATAAGCGATCGCCGTCGTCCTGGGACGGCGTCGTCGGCTTCCGAAGGCTTCCAGGTCGCCTGCTGCGTCCGGCCGCCGAGCCGGCCCGGGCGGAAGTCGGCGCAGAGGCGCGGTCGCGGGACGCGCCCGCCGTCGGTCACGAGTCGGGACAACTCGGCGGCGGAGCGAGGGATTCTCGTCGTGGCGAGGGCGCGCGCCGCCTGCCCTCGGATCCTGTCGACCGGGCTCGACCGGGACGTCGCCCATGGCATTCGATCGGTCTCGGGCCGCATCCCGTCCCCTCGTCGTTCCACGGCGGAAACGAAGCGATCCGCGAGCGCCGCTGGTCGTCGCGAGGTGTCCACCGCATGCTCGCGCTCGGGGCCCCGGGGCTGGGCCCGATCCGCGCCCCGCTCGTCCATGGAGGTCCGACATGCCCGTCGACTACGTCTCGTTCGAGGAAGCGCGCGCCGCGAAGGGGCTCCGGATGACGGTCGTCCCCGGAATTCCGAGCCCGTGGAGCGAGGCGGCGAAGGGGATCTTCCACGTGAAGCGGCTGCCGTGGAAGGCGGTGCGCCTCGATGCGCGCAACGACGCGATGGCGGAGTGGGCGAAGGAGCGCAGCGCGCCGGTCGCGTTCTTCGACGACGAGCCGCCGCGGGGGAGCTGGACGCAGATCCTGCTCCTCGCCGAGCGCCTCGCGCCGACGCCTTCGCTGCTGCCGGCCGATCCGCTCGAGCGGGCGCGCGCCTTCGGCATCGCCCACGAGATCTGCGGCGAGGACGGGCTCGTCTGGGTCCGACGGCTGCAGGGCGTGCATGCCGGGCTGCGCGGTGAGCCCGGCGGCTTCCCGGAGCCGGTCGCGCAGTACCTCGCGGGCAAGTACGGCTATCACGCCGAGGCGGGGGCGGGCTACGGCGCGCGGGTCGTCGCGCTGCTCGGTCTGCTCGCCGGCCTGCTCCACGCCCAGCGCCGCGCGGGCAGCCGCTTCTATCTCGGCGATCGACTGACGGCGGTCGACGTCTACGGTGCGACGGCGATGGCGATGTTCAAGCCGCTGCCCAGGGAGCTCTGCCCGATGATGGACCTGATCCGGCCGACCCTCGAAGCGATGGACGCCGCGACCGCGCAGGCCCTCGACCCGATCCTGCTCGAGCACCGCGACTTCATCTATCGCGAGTACCTCGAGCTCCCCCTCACGCTGTAGCCGCGCGGCCGCCGTCGAAGCCTCACGCCGCGAGCGGCGCCTCGCTGCCCACCGCGACGCGGATCAGGCGGCGTCGATGGGGCTGGAAGTCCGTCGGTGCGAGGTGGACCGTCGAGCGCTCGTCCCAGGCGATCAGGTCGTCGGGGGACCAGTGGTGGCGGAGCTGGAAGCGCGCCTGCGTCACGTGGCGGAACAGGAAGTCGAGCAGCGCCTCGCTCTCGGCGGGCTCGAGCCCCTCGAGGCGCACGGTGTAGGACGGGTTCACGAAGAGCGCGCGCCGTCCGCTCTCGGGATGGCGGATCACGACGGGATGCCGACGGGGCGGGAACGCCGCCTCGAAGCGCGCCACCGCCTCCGGTCCCTGCTTCTCGATCCCGAAGTTGCGCGCGAAGTGGGGGCCGTGCCAGTGGACGGCCTCGAGCCCTTCGAGCCAGCCCTTCAGCTTCGGGGAGAGCGCATCGTACGCGGCGACCGTGCTCGCCCAGAGCGTGTCGCCGCCGACGGGGGGCACGATCTCGGCGCGCAGGGTCGCGAAGGTCGGGATCTCGGGGTTGAAGGTGTAGTCGGTATGCCAGGCGCCGTGGCGGGCGAGATGGTCGAGATGGGGCGGGGCTTCGAGCGCGGGCGGCGCGATCAGCTCGTTGTCGATCCGGACGATCGTCGCGTCGCCCCCGAGATGCCGGGTCACCGGATGCGGCTCGGGCCGCCCGAGCCGCGAGGCGAAGGCGTGCTGCTGCTCGGCGGCGAGGCGCTGGCCCGGGAACACGAGCACGAGATGCTCGACGAGCGCCGTGCGGATCGCTCGCATCGTAGTGTCGTCGAGGGGCTCGCCGAGGGCGACGCCCTCGACGCGGGCGCCGAGCACGCTGGTCAGGGGAGTGATGCGGAGCGCCGTGCTCATCGGATTTCCTCGCGATCGGGATCGCTCGCGACGTTACCATCGCCGCGGCGGGCCGCGAGCGCGATTGCGCGCTCCCGCGCAGGAGGAATTCCGACATGAAATTCTGGCAGAGCGTGCACGGCGTCGAGCCCGAGCAGCTGATCGACATCGCGAAGCTCGCCGACCGGCTCGGCTTCGAGGGGATCACCTGCGGCGATCATCTCGTGAAGCCCGCGGACTACGGAAAGAGCTACCTCTACTCCGAGGACGGCCGACCGCCCTGGGATCCGGGGCCCGACTGGACGCCGCCCTACGCGGATCCCTGGATCCTCGGCGCCGTGCTCTCGCAGGCGACGACCCGGCTGCGTTTCATGCCCTACGTCTACGTGCTGCCGATGCGCGATCCCGTGATGGTCGCCAAGCAGACGGCGACGGCGGCCTTCTTCTCGAACGATCGGATCGTGATGGGCGTCGGCTCGGGCTGGCTCGAGGAGGAGTTCCGCCTCGTCGGCGCGGACTGGAAGACGCGCGGTGCGCGCATGGACGAGATGCTCGAGGTCATCGCGCTGCTCCATGGCGGTCGCGACGTCGAGTTCCGCGGACGCCACTACACGCTCCCCGCCTGTCGCATGCGCCCGGTCCCGCGCCGGCGCGTCCCCGTGATGATCGGGGGCCACAGCGACGCCGCCCTGCGTCGGGCGGCACGCCACGACGGGTGGCTCGGCGTCGACTACGCGTTCGACGACCTCGTCCCCATCGTGAAGAAGCTCCTCGCCCTGCGGTGCGAGGCGGTCGACGCGGGGCGGTGTGCGGCGGGGGCGGAGACGGGGCCCTTCGAGGTCTTCGCGGTCCTGAAGCGCTTCCCGGATCTCGACGGGCTCCGGCGCATGGCGGATCTCGGCGTCACGATGACCCAGGACTACGCCTGGTTCTACAAGGGCGAGCACACGTCGACCCTCGAGCGCAAGCGCGAGACGATGGAGCGCTTCGCCGAGGAGACGATCGAGGCCTTCGCGCGGGCCCGGGGCTAGTCGGCCGGCCGGCCCGGCTCCGACGGGGCCGCCCGATCGCCTCGGCTCGCGGCCTCGTCCCGCTCCGGCCTCCGTTCCTGCGGAGGCGTCCGCGGTCGCGGCGAGCGGACGGTCCAGAGCTGATAGGCCGCGAAGCCCAGGGCGACGAGGCCGGTGAAGCCGATCTCGACCAGGCCGTAGTATTCGGGATCCACGTCGGCGTCCTCCGCGGCCTCCGACGCCTCCGAGGCGAAGGCGGGCCGCACGGGTGCATCCTAACGTGGCGGCTCCGAAGGCGCGCGTCGCGGGCCAGCGGCCCCGTGCGCGTTTCCGCGCGCTCGCACGGCAGCTCGCGCGCAGGATCGGGGGCCGGCCTGCAACGTTCGACTGCACCGGAAGGCGCTTCTTCGCGGGTCGGTGTCGGCGCGGGCGCGGGTGCATCAGGGTGATGCATTCTCTGGCCGGATCCGGCGCATTCCGACCGTTATGCTCGTCCCTCCCAGAACGACCGCCGGTCCCGATCCTCGCAACGCACGCATGCGTCGGCTCCGACGCGGCGGGCGATCGCGAGCCGGCCGCGCGCCACGAAGGAGATCGTCCCGGTGGAAGACCTGCTGTACGCGCGTCTGCAGATGGCGGTCTCGCTCGGCTTCCACATCGTGTTCGCCGCGATCGGGATGGCGGTGCCCGTCCTGATGGTCGCGAGCGACTATCTCTACCTGCGCACCGGCAACGAGGAGTTCCGGACCCTCGCCCAGCGCTGGGCGAAGGGCACGGCCGTGTTCTTCGCCGTCGGCGCCGTCTCGGGGACCGTCCTCTCCTTCGAGCTCGGCCTGCTCTGGCCGAGCTTCATGGAGCACGCGGGTGGCATCATCGGCATGCCCTTCGGCCTCGAGGGCCTTGCCTTCTTCACCGAGGCGATCTTCCTCGGCATCTACCTCTACGCCTGGGACCGGATCGGCCGCTGGGCCCACCTGACGGCCGGCGCCATCGTCGCGATCTCCGGCAACGTCTCGGCCGCCTTCATCATCATGGTCAACGGCTGGATGAACTCGCCCGCCGGCTTCGACTTCGACGCCGCGACCCGGACGTTCTCGAACATCGATCCCGTCGCCGCGATGTTCAACGGGGCGTGGGCGATCGAGGCGATCCACATGATCCTCGCCGCCTTCATGGCGACGGGCTTCGCCGTCGCGGGCATCCACGCGATCGGCCTGCTGCGCCACGCCGACTCGAGCTTCCACCGCAAGGCGATGGCCATCGCGATGGGCGTCGCGATCCCCGCCTCCCTGCTTCAGCCCGCCGTCGGTCATTTCGCCGCCCAGCGGCTCCACGACGCGCAGCCCGCGAAGCTCGCCGCGATGGAGGCCCACTTCGAGACCCGCGAGCGGGCTCCGCTGACGATCGGCGGGATCGTCGACGAGGAGGCGGGCGAGGTCCGCTACGGCCTCGAGATCCCGGCGCTCCTCTCGTTCCTCGTCCACGACAATTTCCAGGACCCGGTCACCGGCCTCGACGCCATCCCGCCCGAGCAGCGCCCGCCGGTCGCCATCGTCCACTATGCGTTCGACGGCATGGTCGGCCTCGGGATGGCGATGGTCGGCGTCAGCGGCTGGTTCCTGCTCGCCGCGTTCCGCCAGCGCCGGATCCCGACGGATCGGCCGCTGCTGATCGCGATCGTCGCGCTGATGCCGGCAGGCACGCTCGCGATCGAGCTCGGCTGGATCGTGACCGAGGTCGGCCGGCAGCCGTGGATCATCCAGGGCGTGATGCAGACGCGGGAGGCGGTGACGCCGATGCCGGGGCTGATGGTGCCCTTTCTGACCTTCTCGTTCGTCTACGCCGTGCTCGGCGCCATCGTCGCCTACCTCTTCGCCCAGCAGGTCCGGAGCACCTACACCCCGCCGAACATGGACCACGTCACGCCGAGCACGCCCGGGGATCCGCACGCGCCCCTGCGCGTCGACTCGGTGATCGGAGGGCAGGCCGCGTGATCCCGATCGAGTACGTCACGGCCTGGGTCGTCGTCGTCGCGGTGATCGCCTACGTCGTGCTCGGCGGCGCGGACTTCGGCGCCGGGGTCTGGGACCTGCTCGCGAGCGGCGAGCGCAAGAACGCCCAGCGCGACCTGATCGAGCGCGCCATCGGCCCGATCTGGGAGGCCAACCACATCTGGCTGATCGTCGTGATCGTCGTGATGTTCGTCTGCTTCCCGCGCGCCTTCGCGATGCTGGCCACCGCGCTCCACGTCCCCCTGACGCTCATGCTGCTCGGCATCGTCGCCCGCGGCACCGCCTTCGTCTTCCGCGCCTACGACGCCCACGAGGATCGGGCGCGCCTCGTCTGGGGGCGCATCTTCTCGGTCGCGAGCGCGCTGACCCCGATCCTGCTCGGGCTCTGCCTCGGGACCACGCTCTCGGGGGCGCTCGTCTGGAACGACGACGGGATCTACGTCGGCGGCTTCTTCGAGCCCTGGCTCCGGCTCTTTCCCTGGCTGGTGGGGCTGATGGCGCTCTCGGTCTTCGCCTTCCTCGCGGCCGTCTTCCTGACGGTCGAGGCCGACGACGAGCTCCTCAAGCAGGACTTCCGCAAGCGCGCTCTCGCGAGCGGAGTCGCCGTCGGTGTCTTCGCGTGGAGCGCCCGGCTCCAGGCCCACGTCGGTGCGCCGGAGTTCGCGCGCCGGCTCTCGACGGAGTGGTGGTCCTGGCCGCTCGTCGTCGTCGCGTCGATCATCGCGATCGGCGCCCTGTACGCGCTCTGGACGCGGCGGGACACCCTCGCGCGGACCCTCGTCGTGCTCCAGACGGTGCTCGTCGTCGGCGGGTTCGCGGGCGCGCTCTTCCCCGACATGGTGCTCGGGGAGCTGACGCTGGTCGAGGCGGCCGCGACGCGCTCGATGCACGTGCTCGTGCTCGGTACGCTGGGCGTCGGCTCGCTCATCCTGATTCCGTCCCTGATCTACCTGTTCCGCATCTTCAAGGGCCCCAAGGCCTTCAAGCTGCTGCGCTAGGCGGGCCGCTCGGCCTCCCCCCCTGACGCGGGACGACAACCGGCCAGACCAGGGAGGGCACACGTCGACGTTCGCGCGCGAGCGTGAGACCATGGATCCATCCCGCAGGAGGCGATCGAGGCTTTCCGCGTACGAGGAGGTCTCATTCGATGTCGTCGAGCACCGGATCGACGGAGAGCCGTCGCACGAAGATCGGTTCGGGGGGCGTGACCGGACTGGCGGGCATCCTGGCCATCGCGCTGATCGCGGCAGGCTGTGCGAAGACGCCGTATTCGTTCGCGGCCCACCCCGAGTCGGACCTGACCCTGAGGCTGCGACCGGACGAGCCGCAGATCGAGCGGGGCAAGCCGAATGCCTGGCTCGACGGCTTCGGCCACTACTTCTTCTCGTTGCCGACCAAGCTCCTCCTGCTGAACTGGAAGGTCGACAATCACCGCATCTCGCCCGAGGTCGAGCACGCGATCGAGACCTATCTCCACGCGAACGGGCTCTGCCATACCAAGGTCCGCCTGAACCAGTATGCACCGGGCGCCGAGTGGCGACGCCTGTTCCGGAATCGCGAGATGCCGGCCGGCTGGCGCTACACGCTCGGCATCCTCTCCGTCTCCTTCTACACGATCTTCCCCGAGCGCCTGCTCGCGGGCTTTCCCTTGATCGGCGGCGGGGACCACTACAATCCCTTCACGAACACGCTCTCCCTCTACTCGGGCAGCCGCCCGATCGCCCTCCACGAAGGCGGACACGCGAAGGACATCACGCGCAAGGAGAACCGCCATTGGCAGGGCGCCTACGCGGGCCTGCGCGCGTTGCCGTTGATCGGGCTGGGCTTCGCGCTCTGGCAGGAGGGGGTCGCCAGCAGCGACGCGCTGAGCTGGGATCTGGCCACCGCCGGAAGTCGCGAGTCGAAGGCGGCCTACCGCACGCTCTACCCCGCCTACGGGACGTATCTCGGAGGGGCCGGTCAGAGCGTGGCCGTCTTCTTCGCCGACGGCTGGATCGTCTATGCGGTCCAGTACGGCGCCGTGGTCGTCGGCCACGTCGTCGGTCAGACGCGGGCATTGTTCGTTCGCGATCGCGAAGCAGGGCTCGAGCCCGATCTCCTCGAGGGCCGCGCTCGGCTGGCGGCTCATCCGCTTTTCGTGAATGATCCAGCACGCGATCCGGCTCCCGGTCCCGACGTATCCGAGGCGCCGACCGAGTCGGCCCCCGAGCCCGCCGTCGAGCCGTCCGCCGAGCCCGGAATCGGGCTCCCGTCCGTACCGCGAAGGAGCGCCTGTTCATGGGAATGAAGATTCGCGGCTGGGGATCGGCGCTGCCGGGCGTGGTCGTCACGAACCAGGATCTCGAGAAGAGCCTCGAGACGACGGATGCCTGGATCGTCGAGCGCACGGGGATTCGCGAGCGCCGGCTCGGCGGGACGACGGCCTCGCTCGCGATCGCAGCCGGGCGGGCTGCTCTCGAGCGCGCAGGGATCGAGCCCGCCTCGATCGACGTGATGATTCTCGCCACGACGACGCCCGATCGATCGGTGCCGGCGACCTCGGCCGAGGTCCACCACGAGCTGGGCCTCGGGGGCGGGGCATTCGACCTCAACGCGGCCTGCTCGGGCTTCGTCTACGGACTCGTCGTGGCCAACGGTCTTCTGGCGACGGGCGCCCGGCGCGTGCTCCTGGTCGGCGCCGAGACGCTGCGCCGGATCACGGACTGGTCGGATCGCAATACGGCGGTGCTCTTCGCCGACGGAGGCGGCGCCGTCGTGCTCGAGCGGGTGGCGGACGCAGGGCAGCTGCTCGCGTGGGACCTCGGTCTCGATGGGAGCGCGCGGGAGATCCTGCAGGCCGAGCTCGGGGGCACGATCGCGATGGATGGCCGCGAGGTCTTCCGGCGAGCGGTGCGCGTCGTCGTGGACTCCGCCCAGCGGACGCTCGCTCAGGCGGGCATCCGGGCCGACGAGGTCAAGCTGGTCATCCCCCACCAGGCGAACATCCGGATCATCCAGGCGATCTGCGATCGGCTGGGCATCCCCCGCGAGCGGGCGGCGGTCGTGCTCGATCGCACCGGCAATACCTCCTCGGCGTCGATCCCGCTCGCGTGGGTCGATGCGATCGAGGCCGGGCGGCTCGCGGACGGGGACCTCGTGCTGCTCGCCGGGTTCGGTGCGGGCATGACCTGGGGCAGCGCCTTGCTTCGATGGGAATCGCCGGGTCCCCGCTGAATCCTGCCTCTTCCGATCCGATCCTCTTCTCGGCGGTCGCCCGCGGCGGCCCGCCCGAATCCAGGGAGAACCCATGCCCGTTCCGCTCGACGAGTATCCGATCCATCAGGGCCCGGAGTCGATGAAGCACTTCCTGACCAGCGATCGGAACGTCTACGACCGCTGCATCATGCACGCCCTCGATCGCACCGGCGAGCACCAGGTCGCCGCCGGGCTCGGGGTGTATCCCGGCGTCGGCGTGATCGACTGCTATGTCGCGATCCGCCAGGGCCGCAAGCTGACGGCGCTCCGGACCTCCGGCTCGCTCGGCGACGACCGCATGCAGCAGCGCGTCGGGCCGATGTCGATCGACGTCGTGAAGGGGCTCGAGACCGTGGCCTTCCGCTGCGCCGGGGCCGCGCACGGGATCGAGGTCGACCTGACCTGGCAGGCGGCGGTGCCCGCGACCGACGAGCCGCGCCACATCCGACGCCAGGGCGAGACGACGATCCTCGACGCGTTCCGCTTCGTTCAGCAGGCAGACGTCAAGGGCCGTCTGCGCGTCGACGGTCGCGCGATCGAGGCGACGGACTGGGTCGGCGCCCGGGATCGCTCCTGGGGCATCCGCCCGGTCGGCAACGCGACGAGCCCGCAGCGGCCCTTCGGCCAGCACGCGATGTGGTGGTGCTGGATTCCGCTGCGCTTTCCGGACTTCTCGCTCATGTTCGTCCTCGAGGAGGAGCCCGACGGCCACCGCACGATCAACCACGCCATCCGGATCCGACCGGACGGGCGGATCGAGCAGCTCGGCTGGCCCGAGGTCGAGATCCAGTATGCGAAGGGGACGCGCCATCCGGTGCGCGCGCGGATCCGCGTGAAGGAGCGGGGCGGTCGCGCCCTCGAGCTCGACGTCGAGCCGCTCGGCCCGATGCCGCTCGGCGTCGGTCTCGGCTACGGGCCGGAGGACGACGGCTGGAACCACGGGCGCTGGATGGGCGAGGAGTGGATCCAGCGCGTCGACCACGATCTCGACGCGGAGGCGACACGCCAGCGCGTCGCGTGGACGATGATCGATCACGCCGCGCGGGCGACCTTCGACGGCCAGACCGGATACGGCATCTTCGAGCATCTCTGCATCGGAAGGCACGATCCTTCGGGCTTTCCGGACCTGATGACGATGGCCTGAGCCGAGGCCGTGGCCCGCCCACCCGATCCCCGGGTCGGATGAAGGCGGGCGCGCATCGCCCTATGCTCGACGCATGAACTGGGTGTTCGGCGACTGCGAGCTGAGCGAGGAGCTCTTCCGCCTGAAGAGGGCGGGCCGGGTCGTCAAGCTCGAGCCGAAGATCTTCCACGTCTTCCGCTTCCTGATCCGCAATCGCGAGCGCGTCGTCTCGAAGGCGGAGATCCTCGACCATGTCTGGCCCGGCGAGGCCATCAGCGAGTCGGTGCTGCCGCGGAGCATCGCGCTCATCCGCCGCGCCGTCGGCGACAGCCGCGCGACGCCGAAGGTCATCGAGACCGTCCACGGCCACGGCTACCGCTTCGTGGCCCCGATCGCGGGGCCGGCGTCGAGCCCGCCGGCCTCGAGTGCCGACGCCGCGAGCGGGTCCGCCTCGAGTGCGCCGACGGCTGCCTCCCCGTCCGGAGATCGCGCCGCCGAGCCGGTCGCGGCGGGTGACGGCAGCGACTTCGTCGGTCGCGAGGGCGTCCTGCGGCGGATCGACCAGGCCCTCGACGGGGCGATCGCCGGGCGCGGGCGGATCGTGGTGCTCGTCGGAGAGGCCGGGATCGGCAAGACCCGGACGGTCGAGCGCGCGCTCGAGGCGATGGCCGGGCGGGCCGGCGTCTTCGTGGGGAACTGCTTCGAAGGCGAGGGGGCACCCGCCTACTGGCCCTTCGTCCAGATCTTCCGCGCGCTGATCGACGAGCTCGACGACGACGCGCTCGCCGAGGGGATCCGCGCGGGCGACGCCGATCTGCTGCCGCTGGTCCCCGGGCTCGCGCGCCGCCTGTCCGGGCTCGTCGCCGCGGAGCCGCTCGAAGGCGAGCAGGCGCGCTTCCGCTTCTTCGACGGCGTCGCGGGCTTCCTGCGCTGGAGCGCGCGGCGTCGCCCGCTGGTCCTCGTCCTCGAGGACCTCCACTGGGCCGACCGCGATTCGCTTCTGCTCGCGAGCTTCCTGGCCGGTGCGCTGCGCGACTGCGCGGTGCTGATCGTCGCGACCCATCGCGACGTCGAGGCCCGGCGGGACCACCCGCTCGCCGGCCTGGCGAGGGATCTCTCGCGCGCACCGAACTGCGACCGCATCCCGCTCCGCGGCCTCGAGCCCGAGCACGCGATCGAGCTGCTCCAGCGCACGGCGGGGCGCGAGCTCGAGCCGCGCGTCAGCCGGGCCGTTCTCGAGATGACGGAGGGCAATCCGTTCTTCGTTCGCGAGCTGGCGCTGCTCGTCGCCGAGGGCGGTGCCTTCGAGATCGACGAACGGCGAGGGCTGCCGGTCGAGCTGCCGCAGGGCGTTCGCGATGCGGTCGGCCTGCGGCTCGCGTCGCTCTCGCCCGCCTGCAACGAGATGCTCCGGCGTGCGGCGGTCCTCGGGCGGGAGTTCAACGGCCGCGTCCTGCTCGAGCTCGCCAGCGACTCCCACGAGGCGCAGCTCGAGCTGCTCGGCGAGGCGCTGGCCGCGGGCCTGCTGAAGGAGCTCCCGACCGCCGGCACCTACGCCTTCACCCACGCCCTCGTCCGCCAGACCCTCTACGACGAGCTCGGTCTGTCCCAGCGCGTGCTCGCCCACCGCGCCGCGGCCGAGGCCCTCGTGCGGATCCACGGCGAGGACTCGCCCGAGCACCTCCCGGAGCTCGCGCACCACTGCTTCGCGTCGGTCGTCGGCGGCGATCCGATGCGCTCGGTCGAGGTCAGCCTGCGCGCGGCGACGCTGGCGCATCGCCAGTGCGCCTACGACGAGTCGGTGCGCCATCTCGAGCGGGCGCTCGAGGCCTTCGATCTCGCGGAGCAGGTCGACGCCGCGCGACGCTGCGAGCTGATCCTCGCCCAGGCGGAGGCGCGGTGGGACGCCGGCCAGCGGGAGCTCGCCCACGAGCAGTTCCGCCGCGCCGCGGTCCTCGCGCGCGAGCTGGATCGGCCGGAGCTGCTCGCCCGCGCCGCCGTCGGCATGCGCAGCTACGGGGACAACACGCGGCCGGACGCCGACACCGTCCGCCTGCTCGAGGAGGCGGCCGTCCGCCTCGGCGACGGCTTCCCCGTCTGGCGCGCCCGCATCCTGTCGCGCCTGACCTACTGTGATCCCCACACGCGATCGATGGAGACGCGCCGCGCGCTCGGCGACGAGGCCGCTGCGCTGACGGTCGAGTCGACGAATCCGGCCGTGCTCTTCGACGTGTTCGTCGGTCGCTACTGGGCGACGCTCGGCCCCGACTCCCTCGATCAGCGGATCACCGTCGGCCGCGGGGCCGCGGAGGCCGGCCGGCGAACCGGCGATCCCCGCCTCGTCCTGCTCGGCCACGACATCCTGGTCGGCGCGCATCTGGTGCTCGGCGAGTTCGAGACCGTCGGGCGCCACGTCGCCGCGTTCGCCGAGGTCGCCGCGGCGCTGCGTCAGCCCTTCTTCGAGTTCCACGGGCTCATCCTGCAGATCGTCCACGCGATGAACTGCGGTCGCTTCGACGAGGCCCAGGCCTGCCTCGAGCGCGCGGTTCGGCGCGGGACGGGCTTCGTCCAGGATGCCGACGCGCTCTCCGCGGGCATCTCGTTCTGGCTGCGCGACATGCGCGGCGAGACGACGGATCCCGCCGAGGCCGCGAAGATCCTGCAGAGCGTCGGGAGCCGCCTCCTGTCGAGCACGGGCACCGACCAGATCTTCAAGGCGAGCATCATCGAGGTCCTGCTGGCGGTCGGCCAGCGCGACGAGGCGCGACGGCAGCTCCACGAGCTCTTCGAGAACGACATCGAGCGGCTCAGCCGGAACGAGAACTGGCTGGTCACGATGTCGCTCGCGAGCTCCGCGGCGATCGCGCTCTCGGAGCCCGGGATCGCCGAGCGGCTGCACCGGATCCTGCTCCCGTACGAGCGCCTGATGTTCGTCCACGACCATCTCCACGTCAGTCGCGGCTCCGTCGCCTCCGCCCTCGGCGCGCTGCTCGGCATCGTCGGCCGCCACGACGAGGCGGTCGACCGGCTGCGCGCCGCGATCGCGCGGGAGGAGGCGCTCGGCGCCGAGCCGGCGGCGCTCGACACGCGCATCCTGCTGGTCCAGCAGCTCGAGCGGATGGGGCGGGCCGAGGCGGCGCAGGCGGAGCTCGCCGCCGCCCGTCGTGCCGCCGAGCGCTTCGGCTCCCGCCGCATCTACCGCGTCTTCCCGGCACTGCGGGACTGAGCCGGGGGCGGTCGCCCTTCAGCTCGCGCGGAGCAGGAGCGTCGCGTAGCGGAATCGCGCCCGGAACCGGGCGGGATCCGTCTTGCGCCGGAGCTTCTTGAGGACGCGCTGGATCTCGTCGTCTTCCCGCGCGAGCAGGAAGCGGAAGAGCCGCGTCTTCCAGGGCGCGCGCGCCGCCGCCCAGGCCTCGGCGAACCGGATCGTCGGCTCGAGGATCCCGGTCACCGCGCGGTCGATCATCTCGATCGTCGGAAGCACGTTCTCGCTGATGTCCCCGATCCGCACGGGCGTGAAGCCGAGCTCGCCCGCCAGCCGGAGGTAGGGGAGGTCGCCGATCTCGAAGTCGGGCGGAAAGGGGCGGCCGTCCTCGTTCCGGAACATCCCGCTGACGAGCAGATGGCCGCCCGGGCAGAGCAGCTCGCGCGCACGCATCAGGCCGAAGCGGCGATCGAAGTAGTTGTGGGACTCGCTGAAGAGGACGAGGTCGAAGCGCTCGTCCGTCGAGTACGCCTCGAAGGTGGTCCGCTCGAAGGCGACGTTCGGATCCTCGAGCTCGGCGAAATAGCGCGCGTGGTTGCGGTCGGGGGAGAGGGCCGTGACGCGGCGGCCGGTGCGCGCGAGGGCCCGGGCGTTGTCGCCGATGCCGGCGCCGACGTCGAGGACGGTCTTGACGTCGGGCGGGACCTGCTCGACGAGCCGGTCGGTGAAGCGCGTCTGCGCCGCCCGCATCGCGTCGAGATCGATCCCGCCGTCGGCTCGCGGCTCGTCCCAGTAGCCGTAGTGGAGTGAGCGGAGGTGGAGGACCTCGGTCACGAAGTAGAGCTCGAAGTTCAGCTCCGCGGAGGGCGTCCGACCCAGCTCGAACGGCAGCATCGGATGGATCCTCGTGCGTCGATCGGCTCGGGCGCGGCGGGCCGGGCGGCCCGTCCCGGCTCAGGCCTGGGAGCGGTGGAGCTGGGCCCAGGTCGGGAAGTGGCTGAGGAGGCCGCCGTCGACCTTGACGACCTGGCCGGTCACGAAGGCGGCCTCGTCGGAGGCGAGGAACGCGACGACGCGGGCGACGTCGTCGGGGGTGCCGAGCTTCGGCGTCAGGTGGTTGCTCTCGTAGATCTCGAGGATCTTCGGGTCGAAGTGCTCGCGGGCGTTCGGCGTCGCGACGAGCCCCGGCGCGACCGCGTTGCACCGGATCCCGCGCTTGCCGTACATCGTGGCGACGTAGGCGGTGAACGCGTTGATGCCGCCCTTCGAGGCGCCGTAGGCGCCGTACACGCCGTCGCCGACGAAGCCGGCGGTCGAGGACGTGTTCACGATCGAGCCGCGACCCTGGGCGAGCATGGCGGGCAGCGCGTGCTTCACGCCCAGCATCGGTCCGCGCAGGTTGATGCGCATCGTGAGGTCCCAGAGGTCGGTGTCGAGGCTCTCGATCGCGCCGTCGCCCGCCAGCAGCTCGGCGCTCGTCACGGCGGCGTTGTTGTGAAGGACGTCGAGGCGGCCGTACGCGTCGAGCGCGGCGGCGATCATGCGGGCGATGTCGGCCTCCTCGCCGACGTCGGTGCGCACGGCGATCGCCTCGCCGCCGCCCGCGCGGACCTCGGCGGCGACCGCTTCGGCGCCCGCGGCATTCAGGTCGGCCACGACGACCCGCGCGCCCTCGCTCGCCATGCAGAGCACCGTCGCGCGGCCGATGCCGGACGCCCCGCCCGTGACCACGGCCACCTTGCCTTCGAGTCGTCCCGTGCGTTCGGCCATGGCCTCCCTCGATCGATCGCCGGGCCCGTCTGCCGAGGTCGGCGACCGGGCCCGATCCGGAGAGCATGCTGGCCCGGCGCCTCCGGAGTCGCAAGGTCCAGCGCCGCTCGCGAACGGTCCGATCGACTTCAGGAACTCGGCGGGTCGGCCGACATCGAAGAGCACAAGCCCCCTTCGAAGGAAGTCCTCGTGCTGCAATCCCGATCCCAATTCGAGCTCGCCATCGACGTCGGCACGGCCACGACCCGCCTCCACCTGCGCGATCGCCTCTCGCCCCTCGCCCGGCCTTCGACGACCTGGCGCGGCAGTGCGGCGCAGCCGGCGCTGCGCGGCGGGGTCGTGACGGACGGCGACGCGGCGGCGGCGGTGGTGGGGGAGCTGTTCCGATCGCTGCCGCGGATGCGCATGCGGCGGCCGCGGGTGCTGGCCTGCGTCCCGACGGATGCGACGGTCGAGGAGCGCGCACGGCTCGTCGAGTCGGTGCTGCGGGCCGGAGCCGGGGCGGTCGAGGTGATCCCGGAGCCGCTCGCGGCGGCGATCGGGGCGGGACTCGAGACCGATCTTCCCCGGGCGCAGCTCCTCGTGGACGTCGGGGAGGGCGTCACGGATTGTGCCGTGGTGCGCGAAGGCGTGCTCGTCGCGACGGGGGCACAGCGCGTCGCCGTCGCGGATCTGCGCGCGACGGCGACGAAGTGGATCGAGGCGAACCTCGGTGTGCGGATCTCGGCCGTCGAGGCCGAACGGGTGTTGCGCGAGGTCGGGGTCGGGCCGATCGTGCGCGCCCATCGCCCGGTGCTCGTCGTCGGCCGTCCGCTCGCCGGCATCGGCCCCATCCGCGCGACCTGCGAGGCCGATGCGCTGCATGCCGCCCTCGAGCCGGTCGTCGAGACGATCGTCGGCCGCATCGGCCGCTTCTTCGCCGAGCTTCCGTCCGCGCTCGCCGAGGAGGTTCGCGAATCGGGTCTCTGCCTGACGGGCGGAGGGGCGCTCCTGACGGGCCTGCTCGAGCGGATCGTCGCCGAGACGGAGACGGCGGTCTGGCGCGCCCCCGCGCCGCTCCAGGCGGTCATCGACGGCGCGCGGCAGATCGTCGCGAGCGGTCGACCTTCGTCCCCCTGGACCTAGCGCCGGCCCGGTCGGCTGCGGCGCGCGCCTGCTCGAAGCGGTGTGGCCGGCCAGCCGCGAGGCCTCGGGCGCGCCCGACCTCATCCCTCCTTCGCGATCACCGTCTCGCCGTAGCGCCGCAGATGATCGATCCGCTGCGCGGGGGTCGAGGTCGGGCCGAGCGAGTACGGGAAGGGGTAGCTGACGGTGCCCGTCATGCCGAGCTCGATCAGGCGGGCGCGCTGATCGGCCGTCGGCTGCTCCCGAAAGGGGATCAGGACGTCGAAGGGCGCGTCGCTGCGGCCCGCCTCGCGGCGGTGACGGGCGAGGGTCTCGAGCACGCCCTTCGCGTCCTCGTAGCGCTGGCCCGATCCGGACCAGCCGTCCGCATAACGACCGGCGCGCCGCAGCGCCGCCGCGTTCGGTCCGCCCATCCAGATCGGCACGGGCCGCGTCGGCGCCGGCCGCATCTGGATGCGGGGAAAGGCGTAGTGCGGGCCCGCGTGCTCGACGACCTCGCCGGTGAGGAGCTTGCGGATGACCTCGACCTGCTCGTCGATCCGCTCTCCGCGCTTCTCGAAGGCGCGACCCAGCACGTCGAACTCGTCCTTCAGCCAGCCCGCCCCGACGCCGAGGACGACGCGGTTCTTCGAGTAGACCGCCGCGGTCCCGAGCAGCTTGGCGACCTCGACCGGATGGCGCAGGGGCAGGATGTAGACGTTGATCGCGAAGCGCAGGCGCGTCGTGTGCTGCGCGAGCACGGCCATCGTCAGGAACGGATCGGGGAACGGCGACTCGCCGTGGAAGTCGGGGTCGCCGGTCGGGCTGTAGGGATACTTCGAGTGGCGCTCCATCGGGACGAAGACGTGATCGGAGAGGAGCAGGCCGGTGAAGCCGACCTCTTCGGCGACGCGGGCGATCTCGACGAGCTCGTCGGGGTGGGTGTAGCCGAGGGCCTGCCAGTGCTGGATGCGAGTCATGGGCGTGTCCGTCCTCGTCGGGTGGAGTCGAAGCCTACGCCGCCGTCGATGGCTCGCCCACCGGGAACTCCGTAGACTCGGCCGACGGCCCGGCCGCGGATGGGCCGAGCCCGGCGGGCCGCGGTCGTGCGCGGCCCTCCGCGGGACGAGGAGAGCGAGTGCGATGGCAGCGGATCGGTCGATCCCCGAGCCCCGGACCTTCTGGGAGCTGCTCGAGCGGCGCGTCGGCGAGTCGCCCGACGCGCTCATGCTGATCGACGAGCACGACGAGCGGATCAGCTTCGCCGCCTATCACGAAGCCGCCCTGCGCACCGCCGCCGGCCTCCACGCGGCGGGCATCGGCCCGGGCAGCCGCGTCTCGTTCCAGCTCCCGACCCGCGTCGCGACGGTCGTCCTGATGGGGGCGCTCGCGCGGCTCGGTGCGGTGCAGAACCCGATCGTCCCCGTCTACCGCGAGAGCGAGACCGCCTTCTGTCTCGAGGAGACGCGGGCCGAGATCCTGATCGCACCGGCGAGCGGCTGGCGCCTCGACGAGGCGGATCTGCGGGCGCGCGTGGCGCATCCGTTTCGTTGCCTGCGCGTCGAGCCCGATCCGGCGCGGCTGCCGGTCGGGGATCCGACGCGACTGCCCCCGCCGCCGCGGGAGGCCGACGCCGTCCGGTGGATCTACTACACGTCGGGGACGACGTCGCGGCCGAAGGGAGCGATGCAGACCGACCAAGCCGTCTCGCTGACGGCGACCGCCCTGGTCGAGCGCCACCGCATCACCGCCGCCGACCGCTTCGGCATGGCCTTCCCGTTCACCCACGTGGGCGGCCTCATCAACCTGCTCGCCACCTTCCTCGCCGGTCATCCGCTCGTCCTGCTCGAGGCCTTCGACGCGAAGCGCGCGACCGAGCACTTCGCGAAGCACGCGGTCACCGTCGTCGGCGGCGGCCCCGTCTTCTACGCCGCGATCCTCGAGGAGCAGCGCCGTCATCCCGGGCGCAAGGTCCTGCCGGCCTTCCGCGCCTTCAGCGGCGGCGGTGCGCCCATGAACTCCGAGCTCCACTACGAGGTCCTGCGCGAGATGGGCGGGCGCGGCTGCCTGCACGGGTTCGGGATGACCGAGTGCGGGATCATCTGCGCCAACGACGTCGACGACGCCGACGATCGCCTCGCGGATACGGAGGGGCGGCCGATTCCGTGGATCGAGCTGCGCGTGCTCCGCATCGACGGGCCGGCGGCGGGCGTGGCGGAGGCCGGGGTCGGCGAGGTCGGCGAGGTCCGGCTGCGCGGTCCGGCGCTGTGCCGCGGCTACGTCGATCCCGCGGCCCACGCGGCGGCCTTCGACGCCGAGGGCTGGTTCCGGACCGGCGATCTCGGCTTCGTCGACGACCGCGGCTATCTCACGATCACCGGCCGCCTCAAGGACGTCATCATCCGCAAGGGCGAGAACGTCTCCGCGCTCGAGATCGAGGACATCCTCTACGCCCATCCGCGCGTCGCCGACGTCGCGGTCGTCGGCCTGCCGGATGCGGAGCGCGGGGAGCTCGTCTGTGCGGTCGTGACGACGAGGCCCGGGGAGCCGCCGATCGGCTTCGACGAGATGGTCGAGCATTTCCGCCGGGCGCGCGTGATGGCACAGAAGATTCCCGAGCGCCTCGAGGTCGTCGACGCCATCCCGCGCAACGCGACGGGCAAGATCCTGAAGCAGGAGCTGCGACGGCGCTTCGAGTGATCGGCGCGGCGCCGGCCACTCGAAGCGCGTGCTCTCAGGACTTCAAGCCGTACACCGTCAGCTGTCCATTGCCGCCGACGTAGACCTTCCCGTTCATGACCATCGGCGGATTGAACTTGACGGCGTCGCCGCAGCGGTCCTGGGCCTTGGCCTGGCTGCTGAACAGGACGTGGGAGAGGTCGTTCGCGTCGTAGGCGAACAGGATGGCCGGTCCCTGCACGTTGCCGGGCGGCAGCTCTGAGCCGTTGTTCGTCGCGTCGATCGCCCAGACGATCCCGTTCGACGTGCCGTTCGACGACACCGAGGGCGACGTCGCCGGGAAGCCGAAGACGTGGGCCGTCTGCGAGTCGGGCGTCGTCGGGAAGCTCCCGCCCACGAGGCGATAGGCGCGCAGCGTCGCGTCGACGGCGCCGACGTAGAGCACCGCCGTCGAGGCGCCGTCACCCTTGGCGGCCGGCGCGCCGAAGATCCCGCACTCGCCTGGTGCCCGGGAGATCGAGCTTCTGCACGACGTCGTCGAGACCGCCGGCCGTGTAGCGACCCATGTCGTCGCGGTCGAGGACGTAGAGCAGGCCTTCCTTGCCGCCGGCGGTCAGGAGATCCGGATGGCCACCGGGCCCGAGTCCGTCCGGGATCACGACGACCCCGCCCGAGCCGAGGTCGAAGTCGAGGGTCGCGAGCGAGGCCTGGGACTGGGGCGTGAAGAAGTCCGCGACCGCGAGCTGCGGATCGGGGGAGAGCCGGACGACGCTGTCGCCGAGCGCGTCGTTGGGCGCCTGGAGGGGCAGGCTGTTGGTCGCCGAGAACCCGCCGTTGCCGGTGGCGAAGTAGATGTCGCCGTTGGAGTCGACCGCGGGGCCGTCGCCGGACATCCAGATGCCGCCCGAGTCGGCGTTGGCCGTGGAGCTGTAGACCCGGACCCGGGCGAGGCTGGTCGCGTCGTAGCCGATAAGCCAGCCGTGGGGATTGCCGTGGTCGAGGCCGTGGGAGGCGAACGGGATGTAGACGATGCCGTCGTGGAGGAGCAGCCCGCCGCGCTGGTTCGCGTTGAGGGCCTCGAAGGTGATGTTCGTTCCGTCGGTGCCGTGACCGGTCCCGGGGACCTGGGCCTGGATCACGACCGGTCCGCCGAACTTCTCGTTGCCCGTCGCGAGGTCGAGGGCATGCAGCCGCTGGAAGTAGTTCGAGGGCTCGCGCGTGTTGGGGACGACGTAGAGGGTCTGGCTCGCCGGGTCGATCACCGGCGTCCCCGTGATCCCGATCTCCGGGATCAGGTCGCCGTCCTCGCCGGTGTCGGCGGGGTCGATCGGCGTCACGTTGGGGCCGAGGAAGCTCCTCTTCCAATAGCGGACGCAGGGCGACGCGTCGGCGTCGAAGGCGTAGACGCTGTCGTGCTCGGTCGCGACGAAGACGACGTTGTGGACGCCGCCCGCGATCGCGAGATCCGCGACGTAGAGGGGCTGCGCGTAGACCTGGCCGTCGACCGTGCAGCTGAAGAGCTTGCCGAAGGTGTCGGGGCCGACGGACGAGGGCGTGAGCGCGTACTCGCGGCGGTTCTGGCCCGTCCGCCCGACGTCGTTGTGGAACGTGAACACACCGGGGAGGAAGGTCACGCCGACCGTCGCCGTCGCGCTCGTCGTGCCGTCCTCGTTGCTGGTCGCGCGGACCGTGTGCGGGCCTTCGGCGGAGCCGGGGGTGTAGACGCCGTCGTTCGTGATCGTGCCGACACTCGCGTTGCCGCCGGCGATGCCGTCGACGGACCAGGTGACGGAACGATCGCTCGCGCCGCCGACCGTCGCGGTGAAGGTCTGGGTCTGCGACGCCGTCACCGACGTGGCGCTCGGGCCGACGCTGACCGAGACGGCGCCGCCGCCGCTCGAGCCGCCACCTCCACTGCAGGCGAAGCCCGCGAGGCCGGCGAGCAGCAGCGCGACGGCGAGCGGGTGAGTGGGCAGGGCGGAGCGGAGTCGGCGCCAGACCGGCGACGCGGCAACGGACATGGATGGTGTCCTCGAGCGGCGGGGGGCGCGCGGGGCGGAGCATAGCGGCGGTCGCGCGAATCCGGTCGTGCGAGGCGTTTCGTCCCGGTCGGGAGCGCGATCGGGCGCGCGATCGGGCGCGAGGCGAGGCGGCCTGACGGTCGGTCGGACCGTCAGCGCACTCTCGACCGCACGAAGCGCGCGATCCGCACAACCGACTCCGCCGCCTCGGGCAGATGGGGGTGGAGCTGCCAGACGTGGGTCAGACCTTCGCCGACGAAGAGCTCGACGCGCACCCCGTCCCGGCGCGCGGCCTCGGTGACGCGGAGCGCGTCGTCGAGCAGGATCTCGCGGGTGCCGACCTCGATCCGGAGCGGCGGGAAGCCGCGGAAGTCGGCGTGGATCGGCGAGGCGCGCGGATCGCGCGCGCTCGTGCCGCCCTTCAGATAGGCGGCGGCCATGAGGTGGGTCCCGTCGACGGTGACCATCGGGTCGTCGATGCCACGATGGGCCGAGGCGCCCGTGAGCTCGAGGTCCGCGAGGGGCGAGAGCGCGATCGCCGCGGCGGGCAGCAGATCGCCCGCGTCGCGCAGGGCGACGAGGCTCCCGAGCACGAGGCCTCCGCCCGCCGAGTCGCCGGCGAAGACGATGCGCGACGCCGGGATGCCGCGATCCTGCAGCCATTGATGGGCGGTGGCGACGTCGTCGATCGCGGCGGGAAACGGATGCTCCGGAGCGAGGCGGTAGTCGAGGGCGAGCACGCGCATCCCGGTCGCGAGGGCGAGGCGTGCGATCAACGAGCGATGGGTCGCGACCGAGCCCATCACGTAGCCGCCGCCGTGGAGATAGACGATCGCGCGATCGCCAGTCGCCCCGTCCGGCACGAACCAGAAGCCCGGGACACCGCCCGCAGAGACCGCTTCCTGCTTCACACCGGGCGGAAACGGGATGCCCTCGAAGACGGCGGCGAGGCTCGCGAGCCCGGCGCGCATCGCTTCGATGGTGGCGGGCGCCGGACCCTGCGGCTGGCTCTTCAGGGACGCGACCAGGGCTTCGTGCTCGGCGCTCGGCATCGGCTCTCCTCGGGCTGTTGCGGCGTGGGGTCCGGTCGGGCCGGACGGCTCAGCGGTAGTTCATGCCCGGCGACTTCGCGAAGAGGATCAGGATCTTCGCGTCCTCGAGCACCGTGTAGCCGTACATCGTGCCGGCCTCGACGAAGGTCAGCGTGCCCGCGCCGTACTCGACCGGCGCCTTGCCGTGCTCGCGCCACTCGATCCGGCCCTCGACGACGAACTCGGTGCGGTCGGCGTTGTGGGCGTGGTCGGGCGTGACGTCGCCGGCGGGGCGCTCGATGAAGTAGGCGAAGGGCGGCTTCGTCGGGTGGACGAAGTCCTGGTCCGGCAGGCCGAGGAAGCGCGTCGTCTTGAGCCCGGCGACGGGCTCGTGTCCGGGGCGGACGATGTCGGCTTCGAGGTTCGGCAGGTCCTTCAGGTTGACGACGTGGGCGGCCACGGGATTCCTCCAATCGCCGGTCGGGCTCGGGGGCGCGGGCGGACTCTCGGCCGGCGAAGGTCACGCTACTTCCGCCGCGGAGGGCGCGCCAAGTCGCCAGCGACCGAAGCGGGCTGCTACAAAGCGGGCCGACGCCGGGTCGTCGCTCCACGGTCGCGCCGACCCGGGACCGCTTCGCAAGGAATCCACCCGATGCATCCCTTCGCCCTTCGATCCGTCCCTCTCCGCCGACCTGCCCGGGATCGGGCGATCTCCCCTGGGGTAGAGCTTCTCTCTATGACGATTGCGACGACCGTCCGACGGCGCATCGCGGCGGTGGGCCGTGTCGGGCTCCTGCCCGCGCTCGCGCTCGCGGCGCTCCTCGCCGGCTGCAGCGACGAAGGGGCGAAGCCCGCGACGCCGGCGGCGAGCGACTCGGCGGCCGGATCGGGCGCGGCGCCCGCCGCCGACGGGACCCCGGCGTCCGCCGTTCCCGCGCTGCCCGACGATCTCCCGAACGCCCTCGTGCTCGCGCTCTCGGCCTTCGATGCCCGCAAGCCCGGCGACGAGGGGCCGCCGGTCCCGCTGCCGGCAGAGCTCGAATTCATCACGCGCCGCGGTGGGAAGTGGGTCACGACGCGCATGACCGATCCCGAGAGCAACGTCTTCCACAAGGCGCTGGCCTACACGACGCCCGAAGGCGAGTCGGTCCTGCTGACGGGCGGCGGGACGAAGGCGCTGCTCAAGCTCTGGCGCAAGCAGGACGGGAAGCTCGTCTCGCAGACGATCTGGGAGAAGGACTTCGGCGGAAAGTTCTCGCGCATGCGCGACATCGAGGTCGGCGACGTCGACGGCGACGGCTCGCGCGTGATCGCCGTCGCGACCCACGACCAGGGCGTCGTCGCGGTCGTGCGGCCGAAGGACGGGGCCTACGCGGCCGAGGAGCTCGATCACGAGAAGGACACCTTCGTCCACGAGGTCGAGCTCGGCGACGTCGACGGCGACGGGGTCGTCGAGATCTACGCGACGCCCTCCGAGCCCAACCGCCTCGACGGCTCGGAGCAGGAGGGCCACGTCGTACGTTATGTCCCGAAGAAGGGCGAGGGCCGCAAGGTCGTCGCCGATCTCGGCAAGCGCCACGCGAAGGAGATCCTGGTCCACGACGTCGACGGCAATGGCAAGGACGAGCTCTACGTCCTCGTGGAAGGCCAGAAGGATCCCTCGGGCCAGGGCCTGGTCCACCGCACCGAGATCTGGCGCTACGAAGCCGACACGCCCCCCGACAAGGGCGTCCCGATCGCCGAGTTCGAGGATCGCCTCGGCCGCTTCCTGACCCCCGCCGATCTCGACGGCGACGGGAAGAAGGAGATCGTGGCGGCGCTCTTCCAGAAGGGCGTCTGGTGGCTCAAGCCCGGGGACGACGTCACGAAGACCTGGACGAAGCGCGTCGTCGACCGCGACTCGGGCAGCTTCGAGCACGCGGCGATCGCGACCGACCTCGATGGCGACGGCCGGCAGGAGCTCTACGTCGCGAACGACGAGGGCAAGTCGATCCGGCGTTATGTCTGGAACGGCCGCCGCCTCGTCAAGGAAGAGATCCACGCGCGCCAGGACGACCGCAGCATCCTGACCTGGAACATCATGCCGATCCCGGTCGCGCTGGTGCCGGAGGCGGACGCGGGAGTCGCTGCGCCCGAGGCGGGAGCCGCGGCGGACGGGGCCGGCGCGGCCGCGGCGCAGTAGGCGGCGGGACGGACCTCGGTCGGGCGGGAGGGGCCGTTGACGGCGCGCACGGCGACGGGTCATCGGGTCGGGGAACACTTCATGCTGGGCTTCCGGGGGCTCTCGCTCCCGGCGTGGCTCGGCGAGTTCGCCCGCGAGCACGGTCTCGGCGGTGTCCTCCTCTTCGATCGCGATCTGCAGCAGGGCGGCCTGCGCAACGTCGAGTCGCCGGCGCAGGTCGCGGCGCTCACCGCCGAGGTCCACGCGCTCCCCGGCCGTCCCCTCGTCTTCGTCGATCAGGAGGGCGGCCGCGTCCGGCGCCTCAAGGCGGCGGCGGGCTTCTGCGAGCTGCCGAGCGCCCGCGCCTTCGCGGCGCTCCCGGAGGCCGAGGCCCGCGCGCTGGCGAGCGCGAGCTGTGCCGAGATGAAGCGCCTCGGCATCGACTTCGACCTCGCCCCCGTCGTCGATCTCGACACGAATCCCGACAACCCGAACATCGGGAAGATCGAGCGCGCGTTCTCGGCGGATCCGCGGGAGGTCGGGCGGTGTGCCCGGATCTTCGGCGACGCGGCGCGCGCGGTCGGCCTCGGACTCTGCGTCAAGCACTTCCCCGGTCTCGGCGGCGCGCGCACCGACAGCCACCTCGCCCTCACCGACATCTCGGGCCTCGTCTCGACGGAGCAGGAGTCGCTCTTCTACGCGCTCGCCGCGGAGCTGCCCGGCGGTGCCGCGCTCTTCTCCCACGGCTTCGTGCGGGAGTGGGACGCGGAGCGGCCGGTCTCGATCTCACCGGCCGCGGTGGCGCGCTTCCGGGCGCGATCGCCCGGGACGATGCTCATCACCGACGATCTGCAGATGCAGGGGCTCCAGGGCGCCGCCACGACGGCGGATGCGGTGTTTGCGGCGCTCGAGGCGGGGCTCGACCTGCTGTGCATCGGGAACAATCTGCTGGCCCAGAGCGGCGAGTGTGTCGAGATCGCGCGGGCGCTGGCCGAGCGAGTGGCGCGCGACCTGGCCTTTGCGGCGAAGCTCGCGGCGTCGCGGGCGCGGATCGAGGCGCGCAAGCGCTTCGCGGCGGGCGTGTGAGCGCGAGGAGGATCGGGATGAGGCGCCGCGGGATCGCCGTTCGCAGGACCGGGCAGCTCGGGATCCCGCTCGCGATCGTGCTCGTCTGCCTGCTCGCCGCTTCGTTCTTCGGCGCGACGGGATGTGTCCCGCACGCGGGCGTCGCCCCCGCCGCGCGCGAGCCCTTCGATCCCCACGCGTCTTCGCCCGCGCAGCGCGCGCGCCTCGACGCGCTGCGGGCGGCCCTCGCGCCGGTCGTCGCGAGCCGCAAGGATCCCGAGGCGCTGCTCCTGCTGGACGAAGCCGCGCTCGTGGCGCCCCTCGACGCCGAGCAGCGTGCGCTCCTCGAGGAGATCCGCCATCAGCCGGGAGCCGATCCCTCGGTCCCGATTCCGGACGACGTCGTCTGGACGCGCCTCGAAGGCCAGGTCGTCCACGCTCCGAAGGGCGACCGGCCGATTCCGCTCCAGCTCGTGACCGAGCCCGTCGGGCGGGCGCTCGGCGAGCTCGACCGCGCGATGTGCCGGGATCTCGGCCGCGGGCTCCTCGTCGGCTCCGCCTATCGCTCGCCTGCCTATCAGCTCTTCCTGATCGTCGACCTGCTGCCGCGCTTCGACTACTCCCTCGAGCAGACCATCGTCCACGTCTCGCTGCCCGGCGCGAGCGATCACAATCGCGTCGACCGGCTCGGCGTCGACTTCGTGAGCGAGCAGGGCGTCGATCTCGATTGGGCCGACGCCGCGGCGTTCCGGGCGCTCCCCGAATACGCGTGGCTCGTCGCGAACGCGAAGCGCTTCGGATTCGAGCCGGATCCCCCGAAGCCCGGCGATCCGCCCGGCACGCCTCCGACCTCGCCGTGGCATTGGCGGTACACGGGCCGGCCCTAGCGCGGCTTCTCCGCCTCGGTCGACACTTTTCTGCCCATCTCGATCCGGATCTGGAGTAGGCTAACGGAGGAGGGCGAAGATGGCGGTCACCCTGCGCGCTGCAGTCCTGATCTCCTTCGCCTTCATCGCGGCGGAGGCGAGCCCTGCCCAGACGGTCGCCCTGTACGGCGAGTTCCACGAGACCAACGGGATGATCGTCAACATCCCGCAGAACCCGCCGGTGCTCGGCTGCGTGCCCCCGCCGCTGCTCGTGGCTCCCCCCTCGCACCTCACGGTCCAGGGCGGCCAGTCGTTCCAGCACCTCGATCTGCGCCCGACGGGCGTGAACGACGCGCGCTGCCATGACCGCGAGCAGCACGTCGCGTTCAGTACGTGGGCGATGGCCGCATTCAAGAAGCCACGGATCGGCGCCCGGGGAGCGCGCAACATCGACAACCCTGCCGGGGGGCTCGCCGTCGGCGATCCCTTCACGATCCCGCCCTTCGCCTTCCAGCAGAAGCTCGGTCCGCAGGTCGGCATCGTGCTGAACAACGTGACCCGCCAGATCGATACGACCTTCATCGCGGCCATGCCGGGCATCGATCGCAACGGTCCAAACCCCGGCCCGCTGCCGGCGGGCTCGTACACGATCAAGACTCCGGCCCAGCTCGCGCCGGTCCCGGCGTTGACCCGCATGTTCTCCCCGATGAACTGGCAGAACCCGGGCAACGGCCAGGACAACGGCCTCGCGGTCGGTCTCGCGGCGCGCGCCAACGCCGATACGACGATCCGCGCCTCGGCCGCCGGCGGCAACGAGAAGCTCCGCATGCGCTACGTCGCGGGGCCGCGCCAGTTCGGCGGCACGATGGCGCTGCTGCTCGACGGCAAGGCGCGGTTCTATTCTTGTTGTCCCGACGGTCGTCTCCCGCCGGATTTCGTTCCCAACGCGGCAACACAGCCGATCGTTCCCGGCGACGACGTTCCGGGTTTCAGGCGTCGCAACGCGGCCGGCTGGAACCTGACGGCTCCGGGCTTCCAGCCGGCGGGCAAGTTCAAGGCCTTTCAGGGCCATTTCTTCACGCCCATGGGCGCGCTCCGCGTCGCACCGCGCTGTACGCAGACGGCCGATCCGCTGAACCTGCTGCCCGTCGGCTGCAACGAGATCAACGGCTTCGACACCTACATGAGCGGCATCGCCCCGTTCCCGCCGGGCGGCACGATCCAGGTCCTCGCCAAGGCGACCTCGGTGAAGCACATGTTCGCGCTGACGACGGGGACCGTCTCGATCGTTCGCGTGGCGTTGCGCAACGGCATCCACTTCAGCGACACGGTCACGGGCATGGGCTACGACACGGTCGGCGTCTCGGCGATGGGCGGCCCGCAGCGCAACGTCGGCCTCGTGGCCGGCTCCTACACGGTCCGGGTCTCGTCGGACACCCAGATCAACGCCCAGCTCCTCGGCCTGAACCTGAAGTTCACGCCGGAGCCGACGGCGACGATCGCGCTCGCGAGCGGGCTCGGCGTGTTGGGCCTGCTCGCCCGCCGACGAAGGCTCTGACGCCCGATCCGCCAAACCGCTCCCGGCTTCGTCGCCTCGTGTATCGTCCGCGCCGGCCGGGCCGCGCCTCGCGCGTTCGCCGGCTCGTCGGAGGATTGGGGGCGCGATGGAGAAGCTGATCTACGTGGTGACGGGACCCGTCGATGCGATCGAGGGGCGGCTCGAGCGCATCGAGCGAGGCGTGATCCCCGTGGCGCGCCGGGTCGGTGGCGAGCGCATGGCGATCCTGGTGCCCGATCAGGCGGATCTGATCCGCGCGCGCTGCCCGGCGCGCATCGCGGGGGACTTCGACTCGATCTCGGCCGTCTTCGAGTGCTGGCTCCCGACCGTCGATGCCCGCGCGCCGATCGAGGCGGCGCTCGCGTCCTGCGGCCGGACGCTCTGGGGCTACCTCGTCACCGAATCGACGATGGCGCCTTGTCCCCACTTCGTCTCCGAGGGCGGCCGCGTCCCGGGCGTCACGCAGTGGGCCATCAACGACAAGCCCGCGAAGGTCGCCCTCGACGACTTCTACCGCGAGTGGGCGGTCCACTCGAAGCTCTCCTTCGACCTCCACCCGACGCGCCAGTCCTACATCCGCAACGCCGTCGCGCGGCGCCTGACCGCCGCCTCGCCGACCTATCTCGGCATCGTCCTCGAGCGCTTCCCGTCCCTCGACGACTTCACCGACGAGTCGATCTACTTCGGCGACCGCGCGATCGTGAAGAAGATGTTCGAGCACGTGCCGAGCTTCTACGACTTCGCCACCGCGATCACCGGCGGCCTCAGCGAGTACCGCTGGTCCTGACGGCGCTCGCGAGGCTCAGCTTCGCGAGCGCAGCAGATGCTGCGTCGGACCGCGCCACGTTCGGTGCCGTCCCGCGACGGGCAGGTCGCGGTCCCACTCCGGCTCGGGGCCGAGCTCCTCGACGAGCCAGTCGATCAGCGCGCGCACCTTCGGCGAGAGATGCCGATTCTCCGGGTAGACGGCGAAGACCGACGTGCCGGGATGCATGTGGTCGAGCAGCAGCGGGACGAGTCGTCCCTCGCGCACGTCGTCGCCGCAGATGTAGGTCGGGAGCGTGACGAGGCCGAGGCCCGCGAGGCCGGCGACGCGCAGCGCGTCGCCATTGTCGAAGGTCAGCGGACCGCGGACGGGGATCTCCTCCCCGGTCGAGAAGCGCCAGAGCTCGCTCGCGCCGCGATAGGTCAGGCAGGGATGGTCCGCGACCTCGGCGGGCGTTCGCGGCGCGCCGTGGCGCTCGAGATAGGCGGGCGACGCGCAGAGCAGCCCGCGGATCGGGCAGATGCGCCGGATGACGTAGCTCTGCTCGCGTGGGCGCTTGATCCGGATCGCGACGTCGATGCGCTCGTAGACGAGATCGACGACGCGGTCGGTCGCCTCGATCTCGACCTTCAGGCTCGGATGGCGGACGAGGAATCGCTCGATGCGCGGGGCGATCTGGTGGACACCGAAGGACATCGGGACGGTCAGGCGCAGGGTGCCGTGGGGCTCGGCCTGGAGCTGATGGATCGAGCGCTCGGCGTCCTCGGCCTCTTCGACGACCCGCCGGCAGCGTTCGTAGAAGACGTTGCCGGCCTCGGTCAGGCTCATGCGCCGGGTCGTGCGCAGCAGCAGCTGGGCCCCGAGGCGGGCCTCGAGGGCGGCGAGCTCCCGGCTGATCGAGGCCTTCGAGACGCCCAGGCGGCGGGCCGTGGTCGTGAAGCTCCCGGTCTCGACCAGGTGAGCGAAGATGACCATGCCTGCCACACTGGGGAAGTGCTGATTGTTGCTCATGCGAAACGATCATATCCGAATTCTTGTGTTGTTTGAAAAGATCTGCCGCCCGATGTTCCGGATGCGCGCCCCTGAAAGGGGCACCCCGTGTCCAACGTTCCGATCCTGATCCTGGGCCTGGCCCTGACCGGGCTGGTCGCCTCGCTCGCCTGCGCGAGTCCCTCCCCGACGGGGGAGCTGCGGCCGGAGCTCGCCGCGCCGGCGAGGTCGGCCGAGCCGACGGTCCATCCGTCGATCGAGGCGGCCGTCGATGCCGCCTTCGCCGCGGCGGATCGGACGGCGGGGCCCGCCGAGCGCGACCGGCTGCAGATGGGGACGATCCGACGGGTCGAGGGGGGCTTCATCTGGCTGGCCCCGGCGCTCTCGTCGACCTCGATCGGCGCGATGAGCCCGATGCGGGTCCGGCTCCGCCTCGCGCCCGAGGACGTGGCGATCTACGGCCTCCACCCGCGCTCCGGCCTCGCCGACCTCGACCGCGCGAACGAGGGTGTGACCCGACCGGAGCGGCGGCTCGTCGACGAGCAGGACCCGCTCCACCGCCCGCTCTACGTCCGCACGCCGTCGCGCCGGGTCGTCCGCTACCCGGCGGCCCAGCCCGAGGCGGTCGAGTTCGTGCGCCGGGAGGAGGCCGAGGAGGGTGCCGGAGCGGGCCTGCGCTGAGGCCCGCCGGAAGCCGGGGGGCGACCGGACCGCGCTTGATGCCCATTGGGAAACCCAATAGGTTGAGCGCGCGGCCGGTCGCTCTCAGCTCCGCCCGCCGCTCTTCCGATCAGGAGGCGGGTGGAAGGATCCGATGGCACCGCAGTCCCCCGCACGCTCCGCCGACGCCGCCCTCCCTCGACCGCTCACCGCGATCGAGCGCCTGACCGCGCTCCACCTCGGGCGCACCCTCGGCCTGGGCCTCCTGCTCGCCGGCCTGCTCCAGTACGAGTCGTGGTCGTCGCGGGTCGTCCTCGGCCGCTGGTCGGTGCTCGCCGCGGCGGCGATCGGTCTCGTCGGGCTGCTCTTCCTCGCGAGTGCGATCCACTCGCTCGTCTGTGGGCGCCGCGCCCGCTCGTCCGGCGATGCTTCGCCCCGTGGCGCCGGCCCGGGCGTCGCGGGGGCACCGAGTCCGGCGACGATCTGGCTCGAGCTCGCGCTCCTCGTCTGGGGCGCGGCCTATCTCGTCGCCGCCCTCGACGATCCCGAGGCGGGCGGACGGCTGCTCGAGCTCGATCTGCTGGGCTCCCATTGCCCGCTCTCGATCGGCCTCGAGTGGCTCGCGCTCGCGGCGGCGTCGATCGGCCTCGCGAGCTTCGGCTGGCGCAGCCTGCGGCCGCGCGCGCCGGGGCTCTACCTGCTGCTGCTCTCGTGTCTCGCGCTCGCGGTCGTCGGCGAGGGGATCACGCGGGCGGTGAACGTGATCTTCCCCGAGACCCAGGGCTTTCCGACCGCGTCGACCGAGCTCTGGATGCGCCGCTTCGGCGATCTGAACGCCCTCGGCTACCGCGACCGGGAGCGCGATCCCGCGAAGCCCGCCGGCCTGCTCCGCATCCTCGTCCTCGGCGACTCGTTCACCTTCGCGATGGGCGTCGATCGCCGCGAGGACCGCGTCTCCGATCTGCTCGAGCAGGAGCTCCCGGCGCGCCTCGGCCAGACCGTCGAGGTCCTGAACGCGGGCCGCCCCTACACCCACACGCTCCAGCAGACCGAGGCGCTCGACGCGCTGCTGCCCTACGAGCCCGATCTCGTCGTCCTGCTCTACGTCTACAACGACATCGACTACCTGCGTTCGAGCGATCGGCCGAGCACCGCGCTCGGCGACGGGGGCTCGATCCTCGGCCGCCTGCATCCGATGCGGCTCGCCTATCTCAACTCGTTCCTCGTCCAGCAGATCTACCTGCGCGTGCGCCACGTCTACTGGAGCCTCGCGCCCGCCGACGCGAGCCCGGTCAGCGCCTACGAGGAGCCCGCCCTCGTCGAGCGCCACGTCGCCGACCTGCTGCGGCTCGCCGAGGTCGCCGGCTCGCGCGGGGCCGACGTCGTCGTCGTTCCGTTCAATCCCGCCTTCGCCCAGAGCGAGGGCGACCACCGCGCGCGCCTCGAGTTCCTCGCCCGGGCCCGCGCCGCAGGCCTCGTCGTCTGGCCCCTCGAGCACGTCTTCGACGGCGTGCCCTACGACGAGCTCATCGTGAACGCGATGGACCACCATCCCAACGCCCGCGCCAACCGCATCCTCACCGACGCGCTCGAGGACGAGATCGAGCACTGGGCCCGCGCCCGCGCGGCGACCGCATCGGCCGTGGCCGTGACGTCGTCCGCTGCGCCGACCACGGCCGAGCCGTCCCCGGCCGCTGCGGCGGCTGCGCCGTAGATGACGCCCGTCGATCGAAGCGCCGCCGCGCCGCCCCTCGAGGTGGCCTTCGAGCCGTGTCCGCCGGCTCGCTTCCGCGCCCTCGCGTCCGAGTGGCAGGTGCTCGCCGAGGACGCCGCCGAGGTGCCCTTCTTCATGGGCAGCGCCTGGGTCGAGAGCTGGCTCGAGGTCTTCGGCGACGGGCTCGCGCCGCGGCTCTTCCGGGTCGCGCGGGACGGTCGCTGGCTCGGGGCCGCGCTCTTCGCCGAGCGCCGGGAGCGGCGCGGGCCGGTGCCCGTTCGCTGCCTTCATCTGCACACCTCGGGCGAGACGCCGGGGGAGGGCGTCTGCGTCGAATACGATCGCGTGCTCGCGCGGGAGGGGGAGGAGGCCGCGGTCGCCGAGGCGCTGGCGGCTCGGCTCGCGGCGAGCGGTGCCGACGAGGTCGTGGCGGGCGGCCTCACCGAAGCGGCCCTCGAGCTCCTGCGCCGCGCGCTTCCCGGCTGGGCCGAGGAGACGATGTGGAGCGCCGACCCCTACGTCGACCTCGCGGGGCTGCGCGCCGCCGGCGCCGACTACCGTCGCACCGCCCTCTCGCGCAGCACGCGCACCCTCGTCGGCCGGAGCCTGCGCGCCTACGAAGAGCTCGGCCCGCTCTCCGTCGAGGTCGCGGCCGACGTCGCGGCGGGGCAGGCGATGCTCGAGGAGCTCGTCGCCCTCCATCAGGCGGCCTGGATCGGCCGCGGGCGGGGCGGCGCTTTCGCCTCCCCCCGCAACCGCGCCTTCCACGCTCGCCTCGTCGAGCGGGCGCTGCCGGGCGGCGCGATCCAGCTCGTGCGGGTGCGGGCCGGCGACGAGACCATCGGCCTCCTCTACAGCTTCGTCGATCGAGGCCGGGTCTTCTTCTATCAGTCCGGGCTCCGCTACCGCGACGAGAATCGCTTCCGCCCCGGCCTCGTCTCCCACGTCTGCGCCATCGAACGCTGCATGGCACTCGGGCTCGACGAATATCATTTTCTCGCCGGCGACGAGACGACGCCCCGCTACAAGGCCTCGCTCTCGAACGCCGAGCGCAAGCTGGCCTGGGTCCAGCTCCAGCGGCCGGGGCTCAAGACGGCGTTGATCCGTGGGCTGCGCAGCGTGAAGCGCCGGCTGGAGGCGAAGCATGGGTGAGGCGCAGGATCGGCGTTTCGACGTCGTCGTCGTCGGGGCCGGCATGGCCGGGGCGAGCGCGGCCTGCGGCCTCGCGGCGCGCGGGCTCTCGGTCGCCCTCGTCGATCGCAAGGCGCGCTGTGCGCCGTGCTTCAAGGCCGAGAAGGTCGAGCCGGACCAGGCGGAGAAGCTGCGGGCGCTCGGGCTCTTCGAGGCGGTGCGTCCGGCGCTGACGCCGATTCCGAGCATCGCGAGCGGCCATCGCGGGCGCGTGCTCTCGGTCGTCGACATCGAGCAGTACGGCTGCGACTACTGGGAGCTCACGAACGCGGTGCGCGACCGGATTCCGGCGTCGGTGGTCCAGCGCGTCGAGCGCGTCGAGAAGATCGACCTCGCGGACGAGGGGCGGCGCGTCCTGCTCGCGGACGGCTCGGTGCTCGAGGGGCGACTCGTCGTGCTCGCGACCGGCATCACGCCGGGCCTCGCCGCGGAGCTCGGACTCCGATACCACGACGTCCGGCGGCCCCACTCCCTCGTCTTCGGCTTCGACGTCGAGCTCGAGTGTCCGCCGCGGGACTACGCCTCGCTGACCTACTACGCCGAGGACCTCGCCGCGCGCTTCGACTACGTGACGCTGTTCCCGATCGGCGCGCGCTGGCGCGCGAACCTCTTCACCTACGTCGAGCCGGCGGGCGGCGCCATGCGCGCGATCCTGCGCGCGCCGGGCGAGGCCCTCGCGAACGCCTTCCCGCGCCTCCCGCGGCTCGTCGGCCGCGTCACCGCGAAGGGTCGCGCCGAGGCCCAGGCGATCGATCTCTACCGGCTCGAGAGCCCGCCCGTCGACGGGCTCGTCGCGATCGGCGATGCGTGCCAGAGCGTGTGCCCGGCGACGGGGACGGGGCTCAGCAAGGTCCTGACCGACGTCGTCGTCCTGTGCGATCGCGCGCCGGAGTGGATGGCGACGCCGGGCATGGACGCGGGCAAGATCGCCGCCTTCTACGATGACCCGCGCAAGCGCGCGAGCGACGCCCAGTCCCTCGAATGGGCCGAGCACCGCCGCAACTTCTCGACCCGCACGGAGCTGCGCTGGCGGCTCCACCGCGCCCGGACCTGGATCGAGCTCTATCTCGCGGGTCGGAAGCGCCGTCGCCTCGAGGTCTGATCGGATCTGCGCACCGCGCTCCGATCGGGGGACGCGGCGCGAGCGCCGGGCACCGCCCGCTCAGGCCCGCCCGCGGCCGAGCTCGAAGGCCAGCTGGTCGGGATTGCGGTACCAGGGCGAGATCGGGACCCGCGCGAGATCGTAGGGATCCGCGCCGTCGCGGATCAGCCCACCGCAGCACGACAGGCACGTCCGGAAGCCCAGCTCCCGGACGACCGCGCGATTGGCCTGGGTCATGTTCGCGAGGCCGCCGTACGGATACGCGAAGAGATCGGTCCTGGAGCCGAGCTCGTGCTCGAGCCGGGCGCGGGACTCGCGCAGCTCGTGCGCGGTGCGTTGGGGATCGATGCGGCCGAGATCGGCGTGGGTCGCGGTGTGGCAGCCGATCTCGAAGCCCATGTCGCGCATCTCTCGGACCTGATCCCAGCTCATCCACGGATGCGCCGCGCCGGCCTCCTCGTCCCAATGGGGCACGGCCTCGCTCCCGATGAACTCCGTCGTGAGGAAGAAGGTCGCAGGCAGGCCGAGGTCCGCGAGGATCGGCGCCGCCTCGAGGCGGTTGTCGAGGTAGCCGTCGTCGTGGGTGATGACGAGGCAGCCCTCGACGGAGCGCCCCGTCTCGAGGCGGGTCGCGAAGTCGGAGAGGGAGACCACGTCGAAGTGGGCCTTGAAGAACGAGCAGAAGCGGCGGTAGTCGGCGGGGCTCTTCGTGAGGGCGTCGTCGGCCGTGCGATCGTTCACGCGGTGAAAGGCCACGACGACGCCCGTCCGGCGCAGGCCGGAGCGGAGCCATCCCGTGCTTCGCACGACGCGACCACCGATCGTTCGGACGAGGGCCTTCATCGTCGTCTCCTCGAGGCGGCCGGGCTCAGGCCCGGGCGCTCGGCCGGGCACTCACCTCGGCGTGCCAGCGCAGCAGGTTCTTCTGGTCGGGCGTGGGCCGCAGCTTGACGACGCGGCCGAAGTCGATGCCGACCAGCGCGGTGATGTCGGCGATCGAATAGCGGTCGCCGGCGACGAAGCGCTGGCCCGCGAGCACGCGGTCGAGGAGAGCCAGGCTCTCCTCCGCTCGCGCCTTCGCGATCGCGCCGTAGTCGGGGACCTGTGGAATGCGACCCTTGAAGAAGTCCGACGTGTTCTGGAAGCAGAGGAAGACGCGGTTCGTCAGCTCGAGCTCGACCCGCCGGTTCCACATCTCGACGAGCGTCCGCTCCCGCACTCCGACGCCGAACAGCGAAGGCTCGGGCTGGATCTCCTCGAAGTAGCGGCAGATGGCGACGCTCTCGGAGACGCAGGTGCCGTCGTCGAGCTCGAGCACGGGGACCTGGGCGAAGGGGTTCTTGGCGCGGAACGCGGGCTCGAGGTTCGCCCGGGCCCCGATGTCGACCTGCACGGTGGGGATCGCGAGGCCCTTCTCCGCGAGGAAGATCCGGACTCGGCGGGGATTGGGCGCCGTCGTGCTGTCGTAGAGCTTCAAGCCGGGGTCTCCTGGTCGGCTTCGCATCCCGGGCACCGCCCGCTATGCGAAGCGTTCGATCTCGCCGGCGACGAGCCGGGCTCCGCGCTCGGAGGTCATCAGCGAGTAGTGGTTGAGGTCGTGGCCCTCGGCGAGGCGCAGGCCGGAGGCCTTCGCGAAGGTCCGCGCCATCTCGAGGGGGTAGTAGCCGACGGGCTCGTCCTCGAGACCGCGCTCGGCCCAGACGAAGGTCGCCGGCGAGGCGAGTCGGGTCACCGCCGTCCGCGTCTCGGCCCGCAGCGTGTCGAGCACGTCGTAGCGGAGCGACTCGAGGTTCACGCGGAAGCGCAGCTCGCCCCCGGCCTCCTCGAGCTCGTCGTCGATGGCTGCGACCAGCTCCGGCGTCCAGAGCTCCTCGTCGCGCAGCGCGGGATGGCGCCGCCAGACGGCGCGGTGCTCGTCGCGGCTCGCGAAGCGCATGCGGTAGCGCCGCATCGCGGGCTCGATCAGCGCGTCCTGGACCGCCGCCGGATCGAAGGACTCGGGCAGCGGCAGCGGCACACCGCCGTCGACGAGCACCGTCCCCCGCGCGCGCGTTCCCAGCCGCTCCGCCGCGTTCGCGGCGATGAAGCCGCCGAGGGACCAGCCCGCGAGGATCGGCCGCCCGACCGCGAAGTGGTCGGCGATCCGTTCGACGTCCGCGGCATGGGCCAGGAGTCCGAAGGGCGGTCCGACGGTCTCGCTCCCGTTCGCGCCACGATAGTCGGGGGCGATCAGTCGGACGCGGCCGTCGAGCGCGCGCGCGACGGCGGACCAGATCCGATGGGACGAGGTTCCGCCGTGGATCGCGATCGCGGCCGGGGCCTTCGCGTCGTCGGCAGGCCAGACGCCGACCAGCAGCTCGCCACCGTCGACGGGAACCGTTTGGTGGACGAGGGATGCGTGCATGCGCCGAGCATGGCGCAGGATCGATGGCGTTGCAGCGTCCCGAGAGCGACCGTCCATACTTGGTGTTCCGGTCCCAGTTGCCGGCTCGTGAACCCCATCGGCGTTCGTCGCTAAGCTCGACCTGCGCCCCGGCTCTTCGCCCGCGCCGCGCACGGAGCATCGGCATGTCCCGCACGAACGTCGGCACCCCGCTTCACAAATTCCCCGAGCCGGAGCTCGGCCACGCCCCGATCCCGAAGGAGCGGTACACGTCGCCGGCCTTCGCTCGCCTCGAGTGGGACCGGATGTGGACCCGGAGCTGGCTGCTCGCGGGCCCGGTCTCGGACCTCGCGAAGGTCGGCGACTACTTCACCTTCGAGATCGGCCGCGAGTCGATCGTCGTCGCGCGCTCGGGCGTCGACCGCATCGACGCGTTCTTCAACGTCTGTCAGCACCGCGCGAGCCAGGTCGTCCTCGGCCGCGGCTGCGGCCATGCCCGCAGCTTCGTCTGTCCGTACCATCTCTGGACCTACGATCTCTCGGGCCGGCTGCGCGGCCTGCCGGATCGCGAGGACTTTCCGCAGGGCGTCGGCGACGAGGTGCGCATGCCGGCGCTGCGCGCCGAGACCTGGGGCGGCTGGGTCTTCGTCAACATGGATCCCGGCGCGAAGCCCCTCGCGGAGTGGCTCGGCGTCGTCGCGGACCACCTCGCGCCCTACGACTTCGCCCGCAACTACGCCCTCGCCGAGGACTACACCTTCGAGTGGCAGTGCAACTGGAAGGTCGGGGTCGATTCGTTCAACGAGGTCTACCACGTCCAGGGGATCCACCCCGAGCTGCTGCCCTACACCGACGACGTCGACTGCCCGATCGATCTGCTGGGCCGCCACAGCCGCTTCCTCTTCAAGGTCGGCGTCCCGAGCCCGCGCTGGACCGACCACAAGGCGCAGGCCGCGGGCTACCGCGACCGCAACGCGCTCACGAACGAGATGCGCGAGATCCTGGGACACTTCCAGATCGACCCCGCGCCCTTCGAGCACGACGCCGCCGCGGTCCGACCGGCGCTGATCGCCCGCACCCGGGCGATCGCGCAGGCCACGGGCTGGGACCTCTCGGGCCTGAACGACGAGCAGCTCTGGATCGACGTCCACTACACGCTCTTCCCGAACGTGACGCTCAACATCAGCACGAACCACTTCTGGCTCTTCCGCCACCGCCCGCATCCGACCGATCCCGAGCGCATGTACTGGGACTTCCAGGAGTACCGCCGGATCGCGCCGGACGGCCCGCGTCCTCCGCGCCCGGAGCACGTCGACGCCGTCTGGGGCGACGGCACCGAGCAGAAGATGCACCTCGCGCTGCTGCAGGACGGCAATCAAGCCGCCCCGCAGCAGCGGGGGCTCGCTTCGCGCGGCTTCCGCGGCCTCCTGCTCGCACACCAGGAGCGGCGCATCCGCCACTTCCACGCGGTGCTCGAGCGCTTCGTCGGCGAGGAGGCCTGAGGCGCGGGCTCCGTCAGAACCGGTAGAAGAACGAGGCCTGGATGCGTCGATTCGTCGCGCGCTCTCCGTCCGAGTACTTCGTCTCGACCCAGTTCGTCTCGATGCCGGCCCGGATCTCCTGCGTGAAGTCGTGGTACAGGAAGCCGTACCAGGTCGTGTCGCGGTTGTAGAGATTGGCCTTGCTGCGGGTCGCGCCACCGCAGGAGGCGGCCGTGGCCCCCGCGCCGTCGCAGGTCATCGCGCTCGCGTTCGTCGACCAGATCGTTCCGTAGCCGGCGCCGATCCAGGTCTTCCCGTCGTCGGGGAAGTAGTAGGTCCCGTGGATCATGAGCGAGTTGGTGTTGATCGCCCGGAAGTTGCCGTGGCGGGTGACCGCGGCGAGGCCGGCGTCGATGTTGGTCTGGCCGAAGGCATTGCCGCCGAAGCCGCTGTTCGACGTCGAGTTGCCGCAGACCGGATTGCAGACGCCCCAGGACAGGCCGGTGAAGAAGTCCGCGATGCCCTGGCCGGTCACGCCCTCGGCGACGAGGTGGGCGGTGTTGCCGAGCTTGCCGTTCTTCGAGGGGAGGATCGGCACGAAGAGGCTGCCGGAGACGCCCCAGCCGCCGATGTAGCGCTGGCTGTTCACCGTGGAGCCGGGCGCGCCGGTGACGCCGCCGGAGTTCGCCTCGAGGCGCCTGCCGACGCCGCTCACCTGGAAGCTCAGCGACTTGAGCGCGACGTCCCCGGTCGAGGCGCCGTTGTACGACGCCTGGAGCCCGGACCAGGCGACCTGGAGGCCGCCGACGAAGGAGGGCATCGCCGCGTCGCGCTGCGGCGGGCGCTCGACCGAGAAGACCGGGGTCAGCGTCACGCCGTTCTGGAGCGCGAAGGGATGCGAGATGCTGGCCTGGACCCAGCGATTGAACATGTTGGCCGGCATCGCCGCGACCGAGACCTGGCCGCGGGAGTACTGGCTCATGAATCCGAACGCGGACCAGTCCTGACCGACCTTGAAGTCGGCCATCGGGGTGTGGACCTGGAAGAACATCTGGAAGATGCGGGCGTCGGGGCTCGTGTAGTTCGAGAACTCGGAGACGCCGTCGTTGCCGATCTGGGGCTGGTTCCCGAGGAAGTCCATCGAGGCGAAGAAGCGGCTCTTCACGCCCTTCACCTCGGGCGCCTGCACGTCGAAGGTCAGCCGGCTGTTGCGCGGGCTGGTGAAGAACTGATCGTTCTGGCCGGCGAGGGTGTCGTTCCTCGCCACCGGCCGGTTGCCGATGATCTCGGCGTAGCTGCGGGTGTTGTCCCCGACGAAGTCGATTTCCGCGAAGCCGCCGAGCTTGACCTTGAGGCCGTGCTTGGTCAGCCAGTTGGCCTGCTCGGTGGCCTTCTCGCGCGCCGCCTGGGCGGCGGCGTCGGCGGCCTCCTTCTCCGCCGTCCGGGCGGCTTCGGCCTCCGCCCGGGCGCGCTCCTCGGCGACCGCCTCGTCGTACTCGGCCTGGGTGATGACGCCCTTCTCGAGCAGCAGCTCGAGGGCCTTGTTCGCGGGGGCCGCGACCTCCTCGTGCTCACCCGCCGTCGTCTCCGCGGCGGCCTGGGCCGTCTCGCCTTCGTTCGCGAGCGCGGACGGGGGCAGCACGAGCAGGATCGCCAGCATCAGGCCGAGGCCAATCGTCAGTTTCCGAAAGATCGATCGACGCAAGATCAAACTCCTCCATGCAGGGCCCCGGAATCGTGCGATTCCGGGGCCGGTTCAGGGTCGTGGATGGCTCGGGTCCGGTCGGGGCTCAGTCGCCGACGATCAGCGGCATCTTCCCCGAGCCGTCGCCGGTCACGATGATCTTCGAGTTCGGCGAGCTGACGAGGCTCTTGAGCATCTGGATCTGGTTGTAGCGGAGCTGCTTCTCGGTCAGGGTCGCGTTGATGATGTCCTGGGCGTTCCGCACGCCCTCGGCCTCGATCCGCATGCGCTCGGCCTCCCGCTTCTGCTTCTCGATCACGAACTCCATCTGCAGGGCGGCCTGCTCGGCGTTGACCTTGTCCTGGATCGCGTTCGACATGGACTGGGGCAGGATGATGTCCTTCAGCAGGACCGCGTCGACGACGAAGCCCTTGTCGCCGATGTGGTCGATGAGCTCCTGCTTCATGACCTGCTCGACCTTCTTGCGCTCGATCGCGTAGAGCTCCTTCGCATAGTACTTCGAGCTGACCTCGCGGGCCGTCGCGAGGAAGTTGCTGAGGACGACCACGTTCTCGTAGTCACGCCCGAACTGGGTGTAGACGCTGCGGACGGCCTCGGGATTGACGTGGTAGAGGAGGGTGATCTGGGCCTCGACCGAGAGGCCCTCCTTGGTCGGGAGCGGGAGCGTCTCGTAGATCTCCACCGTCTGGACGTTGGTCTTCACGATGCGCGTGAAGATGGGCATGAAGCCGTGCGGGCCGCTCTCGAGACGATCCGGCGTCAATCGTCCCATGGTCTGGCGCAGGGCGACCTCGCCGGGATGGACGATGGTGCAGCCGGTCAGAGAGGTCAGAGTGGCCAGAGAGGCCAGAGTGGTCAGGGCGAAGACGAGAGCGGAGAAGAACGAAGAGCGACGAAGCAGAACGGGTCCCATCACCAGATCCTCCGATGTCAAGGAGCGCATTGCAGGCGGGACCGTCGATCTGGGCGGATGTCCGTCTGGCCTCTCCTGTTGGCTCGATCGCGGTCGGGCGACCGCGATGCCGATCATCGCGACTGCCCCCGGTCGGCGCCTTGGGCACCGTGCCGAGCGGCCCGGTTCCCGTTCCGGGGCCCCGGACGCTCGACGCGACCGCCGCAGCAGGCGATGCTCGCGGCCACCATGATGGATCATGTTCGGGAAAAAGTCGTCGTCATCACCGGGGCCGCGAGCGGATTCGGCTTCGAGCTCGCCGGATTGGCCGGCCGCCGCGGGGCGCGGATCGTGGCCGTCGACCTGCCCGGTCCGGCCCTCTCGCGCGTCGAGTCGACGCTCGGGGCGGAGGGCATCGAGGTCCTCGCCGTCTCGGCCGACGTGACCGATCGCGCCCGGATGCACGCCATGGCGGCGGCGGCGCTGGCCCGCTTCGGGGCGATCGACGTCCTCGTCAACAACGCGGGGACCATGCCGCTCGCCTTCTTCGCGGACCATGCCCGGGCGGCCGAGGCCTGGGACCGCTGCATCGACGTCAACCTCCGGGGCGTCCTGAACGGGATCGCCGCCGTCCACGACGCGATGATCGCCCGCGGCCGGGGCCACGTCGTCAACGTCTCCTCCATCTACGGCAATCATCCGAACGCGGGCTCCGGCGTCTATGCCGCGACGAAGGCGGCGGTCAACGTCCTGTCCGAGACCCTCCGGATCGAGTCCCAGGGCCGGATCAAGGTCACCACGATCCGGCCGACCGGCGTGCCGACGACGAACCTCGGCCAGAGCGTCGTCAACGGTGGCGCGATCGTCGGCATCCTCGGCCACCACGCGCCCTCCTTCATGACCAACATCGCGGGCTACTTCGCCGGCACGCTCGAGCCCGAGAAGATGGATCCCGAGTCCATCCACTACTGGGCGATCCGGCCCGAGGAGCTCGCGCGCCAGATCCTCTACGCCATCGATCAGCCCTGGGGCGTCTCGATCTCCGACGTGACGGTCCGCGCCTCGGGCGAGGAGTTCCTGCTCTAGCCGGCCGGACGCTGCGGTAGATTCGCCGGACGCCGTCCCGTTCGGAGAGATCCAGCCCGATGCACTTCACGACCACCTTCCTGCGCGGCCTCGGCGTCGTGCTGCCGATCGCGCTCACGATCTACTGCGTGGTCTGGACGGTCCAGGCCGGCGAGGCCTTCATGAAGCCCCTCGCGGTCCTGCTGATGCCGGAGTCGGTGCGCTACGTGCCCGGGAGCGGGCTCGCCCTCGGCATCGGCCTCGTCTATCTGGCGGGGCTCCTCGTCCAGCTCTTCGTGATCGAGTGGCTGGTCGGGCTGGGGCAGCGCCTGCTCGAGCGGACGCCGGTGGTGCGCAGCCTCTACAACGGATTCGACGACTTCGTGAGCTCCTTCTCGCGTCGGCCCTCGGAGCGCGCGTCGCGCGTCGTCAACGTGAAGCTCGCCGACGACGTCTCGGTCGTCGGCTTCATCACGGACGAGGATCCGTCGAGATTGCGCGCGCCCGGCGACCCCGACGATCGCGTCGCCGTCTACCTGCCCATGAGCTATCAGATCGGCGGCTACACGATCCTGGTGCCGCGGGATCGCCTCCGGCCCCTCGACCTCGACGTCCAGGACGCGATGCGGCGCGTGCTCACCGCCGGCATCGGCGGCCGCGGCGACGCGTGAGCGCGCGCCGGGCCGAGACCGGATCCGCCTGCGCCCGCTCGGCGATCGCGGGTCTTCGGGTCCGGCGGCGGTCGAGCGTCAGCGGGTGAGGCGGCGCCCGCACGCCTCGTCGATCGGGATCCCGAGGAAGCGCGCGATCCGCCGGACCTCGCCGGAGGGGGTGGGGCTTCGGGAAGCGGCGATGGGTCTGGCTCTCGACCCGGGGGTGACGGCCAGCGAGCCTGCTGCCCGTCACCCATGGTCGAGGAAGCCCTCCGGCCGGCCGATACGGGGGTCGGGCGTCTAGGGTATTCGTCCGATCTTTCTCGATCCAGGCCGTCGACTTAGACTCCTGGGCCCGGAGCTTCGGGCTCCCGCTGGTCCTTCCGTCGTTCAAAGGATCCTCGCGATGAAGCAGGGTGGGGTCCTTCCGGACATCGACCGGGATTCGATCGACCGTCCGATCTTCGTGATCGGCACCGGCCGCAGCGGGACCACGCTCTTCTTCCATCTGCTCGCCATGCATCCCGATCTCGCCTGGTTCTCGAACTTCGGCAATCGCTGGTACCGCCACGCCTGGCCCGCGCTCCTCTCGCGCGTGCGTGACGTGCCCGGCATCGACCGCTTCGTCGAGCTCGACCGGCGCTTCATGCCGCATCCCGCCGAGGCGTACGCGATCCTCGACGAGCTGACGAATGGCGCCTTCACGAGCGATCGGCGCCTCGGCGCGGAGGACGTCACGCCCGAGGTCCGCGACCGCTTCCGTCGCCGCGTCGCGGCGGTGATGCGGTATCAGGGCAGGACGCGCTTCGCCCACAAGCACACGGGCTTCGCGCGGACGCGCTACCTGCGGACGATCTTCCCCGATGCGCGCTTCATCGACGTCTACCGCGACGGTCGCGCGGTCGCCGCGTCCCTCGCGCGCGTCGACTGGTGGCGGCGGCTCGAGTCGTGGCGCTGGGGGCCGATGCGGTCGGACTACGCCGAGGAATACCTGCGCTCCGGCCGCAATCCGCTCGTCCTCGCGGCGATCAACTGGAAGACGCTGATGGACGAGATCGAGGACGAGTGCCGCGATCTGCCCGCGGAGCGTCTCCTGCGCGTTCGCTACGACGATCTCATCGCGGACCCGCACGAAGTCCTGTCGAAGGTCGTCCGCTTCGCGGAGCTGAGGGAGTCGCCGCGCTTCTGGCGTCGAATCCGGCGCCAGGAGCTCCACGAGAACGAGTCGAAGTGGCGGATGGATCTCGACGACCAGCAGCGCGAGATGCTCGAGAAGAGCCTCTCCCTGCACCTCCAGAAGTACGGCTTCGACGTCTGAGATTCGCGTGCCGGCGGAATCCTCCGACGCGGCTTCAATTCGACTAACACGATTCAATTTTGGACGGCGGTGACCCGATCGCCTCCGCGGTCCCGCGCCCACGACGCGCGCGGGCGCGGAGGTCACGCCATGCGCTGGAATCCCTCGTTCGGGCTCCCGGGAAGGAGCTGCTCCCTCGTCGCCGGGCTCGCGATCGCGACGGCGCTCGTCGCGGGCGGAGCCGGCGCCGCGCGGGCGGAGCAGGGGCTCCGCGTCGAGCTCGAGTTCTTCGAAGGCGACGGCGAGGCGCCGACGCGCTTCGCGACCGTCCTCGCCTCGGGGCGCCGCGTGCGGATCGAGCAGCGCACGCCGGGGGCGGCCGCCGCGACGGCGCCGACCTTCATCTACCGCGGCGACCGGGATCGTCTCTACTCGATCGCGGACGAGGCCCGGAGCTACGTCGAGCTCGAGCCGATGCTGCTCTCGCTGCTCGCCGGCCAGACGCGGGTCGCGCGGCGCGAGGTCTCGGGCAGCCTCGAGGGCCTGCCCCGGGACCAGCAGCGCGCCGTGGGCCACCTGCTCGGCGTCGACACGATCGATCCGAAGCGCCCCGAGGATCCGCTCGTCTTCACGCGGACCGGCGAAGAGGATCAGGTCGCCGGGATCCCGTGCCGCCGCGTCGAGCTCGCCCGCTCGAATCGCCTGCTCGCGAAGGGCTGCGTCGCCGACTGGGCCACCGTTGGCCTGACCGCCGCCGACGTCGAGGTCTTCCGGTCGCTGGCCGCGTTCGTGCGGGAGGCCGCCGGATCGCATGCTCCGATACCGGTCGAGCTCGTCCCGGGTCAGCCCCTCGATCTCGTCGTGCAGCTCGGCGGGTTTCCCCTCGCCTTCGAGCGGGCGGGCCGGGCCGCGGGGGCCAGCGCGATCCGCGTCGCGGCCGTCGAGGCGACCGAGCTCGCCGCCGCCCGCTTCGAGGTCCCGTCGGGCTATGCCGCCCGCTCGGGCGTCGCGGGCATCGCGTCGCTCGCGGGCCTGCTCTCGATCCAGTCGGGCCCGCCGCAGCCCGGCGTGCCCACCGCCGAGGACGCCGGATCGGCCCCGGCGCTCCCCGCCGCCCCCGACCCCGCCGCGTTCGAGCCGGCCGCGACCTCGAGCGGGCGCCCGGCCCTCCGGCCGATCCGGCTCTTCGACGACGCGGAGTAGGCGGCGCCCGGCGGAAGGCGGTGCGGCGGACGGGGATCCATTACCGTTCGCCGCATGTCGTTCCTCCTCATCGAGCGTCCCCGTCCCCACGTCGCCCTCGTCACGCTGAACCGGCCCGAGCGCATGAACGCGATGGCCTTCGACGTCATGCTGCCGCTGCGCCGCGCCATCGAAGAGCTCTCGGTCGACAACGACGTCCGCGTCGTCGTGCTGACCGGGGCGGGCGAGGGCTTCTGCTCCGGGGCCGATCAGGCCGATGCCGGTGCACCGCCCCACATCGACGGGCTGACGCCCGTCTCGATCGCGCTGCGGGCGCTGCAGGTCCTCGACGACGTGATGCTCGCGCTGCGGGACATGCATCAGCCGGTGATCGGCGCGATCAACGGTGCGGCGATCGGCGGCGGGCTCTGCCTCTCCCTCGGCTGCGACATCCGCGTCGCCTCGACGAAGGCCTACTTCCGCGCCGCGGGCATCAACAACGGGCTGACCGCGAGCGAGCTCGGGCTGAGCTACCTGCTGCCGCGGGTCGTCGGCCAGGCGCGGGCGGCGGAGATCATGCTGACGGGCCGCGACGTCGACGCGGCGGAGGCCGAGCGGATCGGCCTCGTCTCCCACGTCGTCGAGCCGGAGCGCCTGCTCGAGTCCTGTTATGCGATCGCCGAGCGCATCATCGGCTGGAGCCGGCCGGGCATCGAGCTGACCAAGCGGAGCCTCTGGTCGAGCCTCGACGCCGGGAGCCTCCAGTCCCACATGCAGCTCGAGGGCATCGGCCAGCTCTTCGTCCGCATGATGACGAAGAACTTCGAAGAGGGGACGAAGGCCCGCAAGGAGAAGCGCAAGCCGGTCTACCGCGACTGAGGCGGCGACGGAGGCTCGGGTCGAGGGTTCGACTCGAACCGCGTCCCGGACGAAGACCCGGACTCGGCCGGCGAGCGCGGCAGCGCGAAGGCGACGTACTCGCTCCCTGACGGCTGGCCGAGCTTGCCGCCGCCCGCGGCGACGACGACGAATTGCCGGCCCCGCGCTTCGTAGGTGGAAGGCGTCGCGAAGCCGGCGGCCGGCAGCGGCGCTTCCCAGAGCATGCGGCCCGTCGCGGGCTCGAAGGCGCGGATCTTCGCGTCGGGCGTCGCGGCGAGGAAGAGGAGACCGCCCGCCGTCAGGATCGGCCCACCGTAGTTCTCCGCCCCGAGCCCGCTGCGCCCGGCCGCGAGGACCTGCGGATAGTCGCCGAGGGGCACCTGCCAGCGGATCGCGCCCGCGGCGAGATCGATCGCCGAGAGCGTGCCCCAGGGCGGCTTCGAGCCCGGCAGCCCCTCGCCGTCGACGAGCTTCTGGAAGCCCGCGTTGACGAAGGTCTTCGGTCCCGACTGGGCGGCCCATGCCGATGGCGCGTCGTCGGCGTCGGCGGTGTAGACGAACCAGGTCAGCGCCGCGCGCTCGTACCACTTGAGCAGGCCGCCCAGGCCGGGCATGCGCCCGCGCCCGTCCCGGATCAGCCGGTCGAGCTCGAGGAACGAGAGCCGCTCGTCGACGTCGATCAGCGACGGGACGCTCGAGCCGTCGCCCCGCATGTCGAGGCCGTGGCAGCCGGCGCAGGTGTGCAGATAGCCCGCGGCGATCTGCTCGCGCAGGCCGCCCGTCTCCCGCGCCTCGATCATCTGCACGACCCAGGGCACCTGGTTCGCGTTCACGAAGAGGAGCCCATTCGCCGCGTCCCACGCCGCCCCGCCCCACTCGGCGCCCCCGTCGAGCCCGGGCGACACCACGTTCTCGGCCGCCCCGAGCGCCGTGTAGAGCGAGCCGAACTGCATCGACTCGAGGCGGGCGAGGATCGCGGCGCGCGCCGCCTCGGAGTAGTCGGTCACGTCGTCGCGGGAGAAGCCCTGGCGCACGAAGGGCGGGGGCAGCGTGGGAAGCGGCTGGCTCGCCGCGGGCTGCTCGCCGGGGATGAAGGGGCCGACGACGGGCTCCTCGCGGAGGGGGAAGAGGGGCTCGCCGGTCTCGCGGTGGAACAGGAAGACGTGGCCCGTCTTCGTGACCTGGGCGACGGCGGGGATCTCGGCACCGTCCCGCCGGATCGTCACGAGGTTCGGCGGCGCGGGCAGGTCGCGGTCCCAGAGATCGTGGCGGACGAGCTGCCGATGCCAGCGGCGCTCGCCGGTGCGGGCGTCGAGGGCGATCAGGCAGTTGGCGTAGAGGTTGTCTCCGGCGCGATCGGCACCGTAGTAGTCGTAGGTCGCGGAGCCGGTCGGCACGAAGGCGAGCCCGCGCTCGCGGTCGACGGTGATCCCGGCCCAGGCATTCGCGCCGCCCACGCGCTCCCAGGCGTCGGGCGGCCAGGTCTCGTGGCCGGGCTCACCGGGCCGCGGGATCGTCCGGAAGCGCCAGCGCAGCACGCCGGTCCGCACGTCGAAGGCGCGCACGTCCCCGGGCGCCGCGCCCTTCATCTCGTTGACGCGGCCTCCGATCAGGATCAGGTCCTCGAAGATCGTGCCCGGGGTGTTGGCGACGACGCCGAAGAGGTCGTTGCCGAGGTCGCGGTCGAGGCCCTCGCGCAGGTCGATGCGCCCGTTCTCGCCGAAGGACTCGATCGGGTGGCCGGTGCGCGCGTCGATCGCGTGGAGATAGGGGCCGGCGCCGAAGAAGATCCGCTCGTCGCCGTCGGTGGGGTCGCGGTCGGTGCCTCCACGGCCGCCGTCGCTCTTCGCCGGCGCCTCCCAGTAGGCGACGCCGCGGCTCGCGGTCCAGACGCGGATGTCGGCGTCGGGCTCGAAGCGCCAGAGCTCTGCGCCCGTCGCGGCGTCGAGGGCGAAGAGGGCGAGGGCGGGCGAGGTCCCATAGAGGACGCCCTTCACGACCAGGGGATTGGTCTGGATCTGGGTCGTCGCCGCGGTCGAGGCACCGCCGGCGTCGTAGCGCCAGGCGACCTCGAGGCGGCCGACGTTCTCCGGGCGGATCTGGTCGAGGGGCGAGGAATGACTCGCGGCGGCGTCGCCGAGGTAGGTCCGCCACTCCCGCTCGGCCGGGGCATGGCCTTCGCGGGCGGCGAGCAGGGCGGCGCCGGGCGCTCGATCCGCGGGCTCGCAGGCGAGGAGGGTCAGGCCGAGGCCGACGGCGACGAGGGCCGGGGCAGGGGAGATCGGCATCTCAGGCGCCGTCCCGCGAGGTGACGACGGGCCCCTCGGTCAAGATGCTCGAGTAGACGCGGCGATCGACGCGCCAGCCCGCCGGGGTCCGGACCAGCTCGTCGTCGTACAGGCCCCACATCGAGTAGAGGGCGCCTTCGTGACGCCCGACCCCGCGGTGGACGGCGTAGTAGTTCACCTTCGCGTGGGCCCGGTCGCCGTCCACCTGGATGCGGAAGTTGCCGACGTTGTGGTGGGTCGCCCCGCAGTGGGATCCGTCACCGAGATTCCAGTGCATCGAGGCGATCAGGGGGGCGAGGCCTTCGACCGTGACGCCGGGGAGCGAGCGGGTGTAGTCGTGCCGGGTGTCGAGGGTGAAGCAGTCGCCGAGGCGATCGAATTGCTTGGCGTCGACCAGCTCGCAGTAACGGACGTAGATCTGCTCGATGGCGTGGCAGTCCTCGAGAAAGCTCGGCGGCATCGGGGCTCCGGGTTCGGGGGGCGGTCGGGACGGTCTTTTCGGATCCGCCGGAGGAGAGCATGCTTCGCGCGCGGGCGCATCGGTGGGGGGCCGACGACCATGGGGCGGAGCGCCGAGGGGGCGAGGGTCTTCGTGGCCGTCGAGGTCGGGGAGGCGGTCCGGGCGCTCGCCGAAGAGGCGACGGTCCATCTCCGCGGCGTCCTGCGCGGCCGCCCCGGCCTCCGGTTCACCCGCCCCGTCGACCTCCACGTCACCCTCGCCTTCCTCGGCGAGCTCGAGGCAGAGCGCCTCGCCGCGCTCGACGGGATCGTCGCCGCGGTCGCGGCAACGCATGCGTCGATCGACGCGGAAGTCGGCGGTCTGGGGGCGTTTCCCCGAAGCGAGTCGGCGCGCGTCCTCTGGCTCGGGTTCGGTGCCGAGAATCCCGCGCTGCTCGGGCTCGTGGCCGATCTCCACGCGCGCCTGCGCACGGCGGGACATTCCCTCGAGTCCCGGCCCTGGAGCGGTCACGTCACGCTCGCGCGCTGCCGATCGAGAGGGGGAGTCGACGTGCGCACGGCGTTCGCGAGCGGGCCCGATCGCCGGGTCGTGTGTCGGGTCGAGTCGATCGTCGTGATGGAGAGCCGGCCGCGCGCGGACGGCGGCCACTACACGCCGATTTTTCGTGCGCTTCTGTCGGGCGGGGCGCGATGCGAGCGTGTATGAATCCGGGTGGAGGTCGACTGAATGCGCATCGTCGGTAGAACGCGCGGCCCGATCTCCTCGCGCGCCTCCTCGCGCGCGACGCGGAGCGTGCGCGGTCCGCGCGGCGGGATCGTGCTCGCGGCGACGGCGGCCTTCGCCGCGCTCCGTGCGATCGCGCTCGCCACGATCGCATCCGCCCCGACCGCCCGCGCCGACGCGCCGCCCGTCCAGCTCGCGGCCGCCGAGTCCCGCGTTGCGCGCCTCGTCGAGGCGGGCGTGCCCGAGGCGCCGCTCCGCCATGCCCTCGCGGCCCTCGACTGCGCGCGCTCGCGCGGTCTCGTCGAGGACACGACGTTGACGCTGATCGACTACTCGCGCCCCTCCTCCGCGCGCCGGCTCTGGGTGATCGATCCCGTCGCCGGCCGCATCCGCTTCCACGAGCTCGTCGCCCACGGTCGCGAGAGCGGCGAGGTCCGGGCGAAGCGCTTCTCGAACGAGGTCGGATCGCGCCAGTCGAGCCTCGGGCTCTTCCGGACCGCCGAGACCTACTACGGACGCCACGGCTACTCCCTGCGCCTCGACGGCCTCGAGCCCGGGATCAACGACCGCGCGCGGGAGCGGGCGATCGTGATGCACGGCGCCGACTACGTGACCGAGGAGGTCGTCGACTACTTCGGCCGCGTCGGCCGCAGCTGGGGCTGCCCGGCCGTCGATCCGGCGGTCCATCGCGCGCTGATCGACGAGATCCGTGGCGGCACCGCCGTCTTCGCCTGGTACCCCGACGATCACTGGCTGCGCCGCTCGCCGTACCAGACCTGCGAGACCGAGACCGCGGCGCGATGAATCCCGACGGGCTCGGGATCCCCGCGCTTCGATGAAGCGACGGCTCGCCCTCGTCGCCGCCCTCCTGGTCGCGCTCGTCGCGCTGCCGTGGGCGGGCTTCCGCCTCTGGCTCTCGGGGCAGCCCGAGGAGACCCGCATCGCCGTCGAGGCCTTCACCGCCCGCGAGTTCCTCGCGGTCGTCCTCGACCACTTCTTTCCGCAGCCGATCGACGACTTCGGGCGCTTCGACCGCCGCGATCATCCCGGTCGCGGGGCGTCGCCCTGGGTGATGCGCAGCAGCCTCGACGGCCGCCCGCGCATGCTGTCGGTGGCCCTCGCCCCGGAGCTCTGGCTCGCGTACAGCACGGAGACCGCGTCGATCCACCAGCTCTGGCGCGGCGACGTCGACTTTTCGGGACCGGCCTTCGACGCGCGCCACGGCCGCGAGCCGATGAGCCGGGGCGCTGCGTGGTGGCGCCCCGATGCGACGACGGCCTGGCGTGTGCGCGACGGGGGAGAATGGCGGCCCGCGGCGATCCGCTGGCGCGGCCACGGCTTCGATCGGGGGACGGGTGCGCTCTGGCTCCATTACGAGGTCCGTGATCCGGCGGGCCGGAGCCGCGAGGTCGTCGAGCGACCGGAGCGCGCGACGCCCGCCGACGGAGATCCGACGAAGGACCCCGGCGGCTCGTCCGTCGGCCTCGTGCGCGTCTTCGAGGTCGCGGCGGGCGAGGGCCCCGAGCTCGCGCTCGAGCTCGCGGCGCCCTCCGTCGCGGGGGCCTCGGTCGAGACGGAGGCCGTGCTCGAGGCGGGCTCGCGGCTGCGGCTCGCGCCGGGGCGGACGGAGCTCGTGCAGCGGTTCGCGGGGGAGCCCGAGCCGATCGCGCGGCCCGACGTGGCCGCGCTCCCCGAGAGCGCCTTCTCGGCCTACGACTGCGAGACCTGCCACGGCGAGCGGGAGCGCATCGTCGGCCCCGCCTGGCAGGAGATCGCCGCCCGCCACGCCGGCGCGAATCGCGCGGCCACCGCGGCCATGCTCGCGACCCGGATCCGCGAAGGCGGCGTCGGCCACTGGGGGTCGGTCGCGATGCCGCCCCATCCGGATCTCTCCCACGACGAGGCGACCGCGCTGGCGCTGCGTGTCCTCGAGACCGAGCTCGAGTCCGATTCGGAGACCGCGCTCGAGACCAAGAGCGGGAACGGAGCCGCGGACGAGCCGGCGAGCGCCGCCGACACGACCTACGCCTACGACACCGGCCCTCGCCCCGCGACCCTCCACCCCGCACTGCGCGCGACGACGATCGCGCCGCCCGGCTTCACGCCGCGGGTCGGTGGGCTCGCGTTCCTGCCCGACGGCCGGCTCGCCGTCTCGACCTGGGACCACGACGGCGCGGTCTTCCTCGTCGCGGGCTGGGACGGGCCGGCGGAGTCGGTGCGCGTGCGGCGGATCGCCGAGGGGCTCCACGAGCCGCTCGGGCTCGCCTTCGCGGACGGGGCCCTCCATGTGATCCAGAAGCAGGAGATCACCCGCCTCGTCGACGCGGACGGCGACGACTGGATCGACGAGTACCGGACCCTCGCCAACGACTGGACCGCGACCTCGAACTTCCACGAGTTCGGCTTCGGCCTGCCCGTGATCGACGGCTTCCTCTACGCCGGCCTCTCGGTCTGCATCCTCGAGGGCGGCAAGAGCTGCCGGGATCAGACCGCCGATCGCGGGCGGATCGTGCGGGTCTCGCTCGAGACCGGTGCGGTCGAGCGGATCGCGAGCGGCCTGCGCACGCCGAACGGCGTCGCCGCGACGCCGACGGGCGAGCTCCTCGTCACCGACAACCAGGGCGCCTGGCTGCCGTCGAGCAAGCTGATCCGCGTCGAGCGCGGTGCGGACTACGGCTGGCGACCGCCGGGCGAATCTCCCGACCCCGCCGCCGTCACGCCGCCCACGCTCTGGCTCCCGCAGAACGAGGTCGGCAACTCGCCGACCCAGCCCCTCGTCCCGACCGCGGGGCCCTACGCCGGACAGGTGTTGTTCGGCGACGTCTTCAACGGCGGGCTCAAGCGGGCGGTGCTCGAGGAGGTCGCGGGGGTCTGGCAGGGCGTCGCGTTCCACTTCTCGGGCGGGCTCGCGGCGCCGGTCAATCGCCTCGTCGAGGCGCCGGACGGGAGCCTCATCGCCGGCGAGATCGGAAGCCCGGGCAACTGGGGCGAGTACGGCAAGCCGTGGTACGGGCTCGAGCGCCTCGTCTTCGCCGACGAGCCGGCCTTCGAGCCGATGCGGATCGCGCTGCGGCCGGGCGGCTTCGACGTCGTCTACTCGCGCGCCCTCGCGCCGGGCCTCGCGCTCGATCTGAAGGCCTTCCGGCTCGAGGACTGGTTCTACGTGCCGACGCCCCGTTATGGCGGGCCGAAGCACGCCGTGCGCGCGCTGCCCGTCGACGCCGTGCGCCTCTCGGCGGATCGGCGCGTCGTGTCCCTCGACGTCCCGGGGCTCGCGGCGGGGCGCGTCGTCCATCTGCGCCTCGATCCGGCGATCCGCTCCGAGCGTGGGGAGCCGGCCTGGGTCGACGAGGCCTGGTACACGCTGAACGCGCTGGCGAGCGGCGAGGGCGGCGAAGGCGAATCACCCGCTGCGGGTACGTCCGCCGAGATCGAAGCGACCGCCGCGAGCGCAGCATCGGCCGTGGGCGCGCCCGCGCCTGGCGCGCCGACCGCAGGCTCGCTCACCCCGAGCGAGCTCGCCGAAGGCTGGGAGCCGCTCTTCGACGGGCGCAGCTTCGCCGGCTGGAAGAACTACGGTGCGACGACCGATCGGGTCGAGGGCTGGGCGATTCGCGACGGGGCGCTCGAGTTCACGCGCAACGAGCCCTTCGCGCTGCTCGTCCTGCGCCACATGAACCCGTTCGCGCGGCCCTCCCTCGACCTGATGACGAAGGAGCGCTTCGGCGACTTCGAGCTCCGCCTCGAGTGGAAGGTCGAGCCCGGGGGCAACAGCGGGATCTTCTATCTCGTGCCGGACGAGCGCGATCGCCTCGGCTGGACGCGGGCCCTCGAGATGCAGGTCCTCGACGACGAGCGCCATGCCGATGGTCAGAAGGAGAAGCGCCGCGCCGGGGACCTCTACGACGTCGTCGCCAGTGTGCGGCGGATGTCGCGTCCCGCCGGCGAGTGGAACGAGGCGCGCATCCGCGTCGAGCGCGGGCGGATCCAGCACTGGCTGAACGGCGAGAAGGTCGTCGACGTCGTCCGCGGGAGCCCCGACTGGGACCGGGCGATCGCCGCCAGCAAGCACGCCGGCGTCGAGGGCTTCGGCCTCGCCCGCGAGGGCCACATCCTGCTCCAGGACCACGGCGATGCCGTCTGGTACCGGAACATCGCCATCCGACGCCTGCCGAGCGAGTGACGCCGTGGGCGAGTGCAACGGCCCGCCGAGTGAGCCCGGCGTTCGGGGGCCCCGCCGCGGCGCGATCAGTCCGCGAGCTGGACGCCGCTCCCGCCGAAGTCGCTCGGCATGTCCTTGAACTTCGGCAGCCCGTCGCGGACCGGCATCACCTTCTCGCCGTAGTGGACGTGGATCGTCGGCTGGAAGGCGAGGCCGCGGATGCCGCCGGCCGGGACGTCGACCATGCCGAGGGCGGGATGGTCGATCAGGACCGGCGTTCCGCAGCGCTGGCAGAACTTGCGGTGGCTCGCGTCGGTGCGCTTGTAGGTGCCGAGCAGATCGGCGCCCTGGGTGATGTGGATGGCGGCCGCGGGCCAGAGGCTCGCGGAATGGAGCGGGGCCCCGCGCCAGCCGCGGCAGGACTCGCAGTGACAGTAGACCTGGAACGCGGGCTCGCCGGCGAGCTCGAGGGCGACTGCGCCACACATGCAGGCACTCTTGCGGGATTGCGCCATGGACTCCTCCGATCGCGTCATGGGCTCCGCCTCGGGCGGAGCGGGATCGCGCAAACGCTAGCGCGAAGCCAGCGCGAGCATCGCCCGGGTCGCGACCGCGATGCAATCGCCCATGTTGCGGTCGAGGTCGATCGCCGACGGGCCCGGCCAGGGCGTCCGATCCGAGACGACGCAGATCGCCCCGGCCTGCACGCCGAAGAGGCCCGCGAGGGTCAGCAGGATGCCGGTCTCCATCTCGCAGTTGAGGACCCGGGCCTGCTGCATGTCGCGGATGCGTGCCTCGAGATGGCTCGGCCAGTAGCCGCCCACCGACATCGAGGCCATCGAGCCGCCGGGGCCGGCTACGGCGTTGCGGACGTAGAAGCCGTCGAGGGACCAGGTGATGCCCGTCCGGGCGCGGGCGCCCCGCTCGCGCGCCGCCTCGACCAGGGCGGCGACGATCCGGTAGTCGGCGACGGCGGGATACTCGGGGACGACGTAGGTCCGGCTCGTGCCGTCGTCGCGGACGCAGCCCGTCGTGATCGCGAGGTCGCCGATCGCGAGCTCGGGATCGAGGCCGCCCGAGTTGCCGATCCGGATGAAGGTCTTCGCGCCGAGCTTGATCAGCTCCTCGAGCAGGACCGCGGTGCCGGGGGCGCCGATGCCGTGGGAGGCGGCGGTCAGCGGGACGCCGTCGAGGGCGCCGCTGACGATGGTGAACTCGCGGACCTGGCAGACGGTCCGCTTCGCCGTCCAGCCGGCGCTGATGCGCGCGACGCGGGCTGGGTCGCCGCAGACGAAGACGTTCGGAGCGACGTCCCCGGGTCGGCAGCCGGTGATCGGTTGGGCATCGGACACGATTCGCCTCCCTGGCGCGCGACGGACGGGTCGCGCGCCAAGGGAAGCGGTTCGGGGCGACGGCCGCCAGCGGCCGCGGGCTCGGGCGGGACCGGACGCTAGTCGCGGTCCACGCGCCACCGGGGGGCGCAGCTCGCCGGGGCGACGGCGAGGCGGGTCGGCTCGACCTGCGAGACCGGGTCCCGGCAGAAGACGGCCGTCCGGCCGACCGCGACGTGGATCGCTCCGCTGCCGTTGCCCGTGACGTCGATCTGCACCGCGCCCCGGCCCGTGTTCGTGACCGTGGTGCAGGCGTCGGAGTCGTCGAGGCGGGGGTGTGGACGGTCTCGACCGGGCTCGCGGCGATCGTCGTCTCGTCGGGACTGGCCTGGGTGTGCCCGCGGGTCGTCAGCGGGGCAATCGTCGCGGCCACCGCGGTGTCGGCAGGCCGAACAGGGCGACGGCGACCCGCATCGGGACCCTCGGCCTCCGGTCCGTCGAGGGGGAGGGGCCCGCACGCGAGCGTCGGGCGCGGAGACATGCGACTTTTTTCCCGGGCGAGGGGCTTCGTCGAAGCGGATCCCCGGCGTCTCGACGGGTCGACGGGGGAGGGTTCGATGCGGCGATCGGTCGGTGTCCCGCTCGCGATCGGGATCGCCTCGATGGTGCTCGTGCTGGCCCTGCTGGTGGGCTGGCAGATCCTCGTCTGGCGCGACGCGCAGGGGGCGGCGGGGCCCTGGAGCTCGCTCGACCTCGTGCTCCTGACCCTGGGCACGCTCTTCTTCCTGCTCGTGTTCGTCGGGCTCGTCTGGCTGAGCGTCCGCATCGTGATCGAGATGCGCCTCAATCAATCGCAGCGCGCGTTCCTCGACGCGGTGACCCACGAGCTGCGCACGCCGCTCTCCTCCTTCCGCCTGGGACTCGAGACCCTCGCCCGCCACGAGCTCGATGCGAAGGCGCGCAGCGAGTTCCTCGGCCGCATGGGCTCGGATCTCGACCGACTCGAGCACACCGTCGACCTCGTGCTGACCGCCGCCCGCGCCGAGGAGGGCGCGCGGACGCGGGATCGCAAGCAGAGCGTCGAGCTGCGCGCGCTGCTCGCGGAGCACGTCGAGGAGCTGCGCGCGCGACACCGGCTCGAGGGCGACGCGGTCGAGCTCGCCGGGGCGTCCGACCTGCACGTGCGCGGGGACGCCGCGGAGCTCGGCATCGTCTTCCGCAACCTGCTCGAGAACGCGGTCAAGTATTCGAGCGATCCGATCCGGATCCGCGTCGGCCTCGAGGCCGCGCGCGACGGGCGGATCAAGGTCGAGATCGCGGATCGCGGGATCGGGATTCCGCCCCAGGAGCTCGACCGCATCTTCCAGCGCTTCCATCGCGTGGGGCGCGACGTCCAGCGCCAGGTGGCCGGACTGGGGCTCGGTCTCTTCGTGGTCCGGACGCTGCTGCGCAAGCACGGCGGTCGCATCGTGGCGCTCTCCGAGGGCGCGGGGCGCGGGAGCCGATTCGTCGTCACCCTGCGCCCGGCGTGACGGAGGCCCTCGTGACCACGCCCGCCGAAGCGCCGCGGACGAAGCCCCGCATCCTCGTCGTCGAGGACGAAACCCACCTCGCGGAGGGCATCCGCTTCAACCTCGAGCAGGAGGGCTACGAGGTCCTCGTGGTCGGCGACGGCCGCACCGCCGTCGACCAGCTCACCGACTCGGCCCGCGGTGCCTTCGACCTCGTCATCCTCGACCTCATGCTCCCCGAGATGAACGGCTACGAGGTCGCGCGGCGCACCCGCGCCGCGGGCAACTTCGTCGCGATCCTGATCCTCACGGCGAAGGACGACGAGGCCGACGTGGTGCGGGGCCTCGAGGAGGGCGCGGACGACTATCTGACGAAGCCGTTCCGCCTGAACGAGCTGCTCGCCCGCGTGCGCGGGCTGCTGCGGCGCCGGCGCTGGGACGGCGTCGAGACGACGAGCGAGGCGCAGCGCGACGTGCGCGTGGGGGACGCGGTGATCCACTTCGATCGCTTCTCGATCGAGACCCCACGCGAGACGGTGACGCTGACCACGCGGGAGGTCGGGCTCCTGCGCGCGCTGGTGGATCGGGAAGGAGAGACGGTGACACGGGGGGAATTGCTGGAGCAGGTCTGGGGGCTCCGACCGGATACCCGGACGCGGGTCATCGACAGCTTCGTCGTGCGCCTGCGCCGCTACCTCGAGCAGGACCCCTCGCGGCCGACTCACATCCTCTCCGTGCGCGGCCGGGGCTATCGATTCGAGCGGTGAATTTTTCCCTTGTGCCGCAGGGGCGAATCGTGCCAACGTAGACGACATGAACCGATCGCTGCGCATGCACGTGCGACCGCTCCTCGGCGAGCCGACCCTGGTCCTCGCGTTCGAGGGCTGGAACGATGCGTGCGAGTCGGCGTCGACGGCGGTGCGGTTCGTGGACGACGTGGTGCGGACGGTGCCCCTCGCGGACATCGATCCCGACGAATACTACGACTTCACCGTCCGCCGCCCCGAGGTCCGCTACCAGGCCGGCCGCTCCTCGACGATCCACTGGCCCAGCAACGAGTTCCGCTACGGCGTGACGCCGGAGGGCCTCGAGCTGATCACGGGGCTCGCGGTCGAGCCGCATACCCGCTGGCGCAGCTACAGCGAGGCCGTCGTCGAGCTCGCCGTCGACATGGGCGTCCAGCGCTGCCTGCTGATCGGTGCCTATCTCGCCGACGTCGTCTACTCCCAGCCCGTCGTCGTGTCGGGCTTCGCGACCAACTCCGAGCTGCTCGAGCGCTACCAGATCGAGCCGACCAACTACGAGGGACCGACGGGCATCGTCGGCGTGCTCTTCGAGGCGCTCAAGCAGGAGGGCATCGAGGTGCTCGCGATCTGGTCCGGGCTGCCGCATTACATCAATGCGACGCCGAACCCGCGCGGGGCGCTGGCGCTGCTGCGCAAGGTCTCGCAGTTCCTCGAGACCCCTTTCGAGCTCGCCAAGCTGAAGGACGACGCGCTGCGCTTCGAGGAGGAGATCTCGAAGGTCGTCGCCGGCGACGAGGAGCTCTCCGAGTACGTCAAGGAGCTCAAGCGGCGCGAGTTCGCGCAGTAGCTCTTCATCGCTGCGCGCGCGATGCGCGCTTCGCTGGGCCGCGGGCGCTAGGCGATCTCGATCGACTGCTCGATCAGCATGATCGGGATGTCGTCGTCGATCACGTAGAGGAAACGGCCGTCCTCGCGCACGAGCCCCTCCCGGATCTCCTTCTCGACGACCTCGCCGGCGCGGTTGCGCAGGCGCTTCGCCCCGATCTCGGCGTTCAGCTTGGCGAGCAGGGGCGCCTCCGCGAGGCGCAGCGGCTGGCCCGACTCGGGGCAGATGAGGATGGCGAGCAGCTCCGGATCGATCGGCATGACTCCCTCTCGCCCGTTCCCGGGCTCCCTTCTTCCGTTTGCGCCAGATTCACCGCGGATCCACCGCGCCGCGCGCCCGTCCCGTTCGGCCGGCGCTAGCGCAGCAGCGCCGAAGAGTAGTCGAGGATCCGTCGCGCGACGATCAGCTGGTTGATCTGCTGGGTCCCCTCGTAGATGTCGTTGATCTTGGCGTCGCGCATCCACTTCTCGACGAGCAGCTTCTTCGAGTGGCCGAGCGGCCCGAGGATCTGCACCGCCTTCTGCGTGATCTTCGTGACCGCGAGCCCGGCCTTCGCCTTCGCCATCGAGGCCTCGAGGTTGTTGGGGCGGCCCTTGTTCATCATCCAGGCCGCCCGCCAGGTCAGCAGCCGTGCGGCCTGCAGCTCGGCCTCCATCTCGACGACGTCCTTTTCGATCGCGGTGCGCTCCCGGGGCGGCGCGTCGTAGCGGATCGCGACGCCCTGGCGCGCGAGCTCCTCGATCAGGAACTCGAGCGCCGCACGGCCGACGCCCGTCGCCATCGCGGCGACGATCGGGCGGCTCGCGTCGAAGGTCGCCATCGCGCCTTTGAAGCCCTTGTCTTTCGAGGAGTCTCTGCCGGCCTCGGCCGACTTCGTCGCGTCCTGCTTCTTGATCTCCGCGCGGCCCAGCAGGTTCTCCTTCGGGACGCGGCAGTTCTCGAAGCGCAGCGTCGCCGTGTCCGAGGCGCGGATGCCGAGCTTCTTCTCGCAGCCGATGAGCTGCATGCCCGGCGTTCCGGCCGGGACGACGAAGGACTTGATGGCGGCGCGGCCGGCGGTCTTGTCGAGGGTCGCCCAGACGACGACGAAGCCGCCGGGGGCGGTGGAGGCGCCCTCGCCGGCGGTGCAGAAGATCTTGGTCCCGTTCAGGATCCACTCGTCGGTCGCGGGATCGAGCTCGGCGGTCGTCTCGATCGCGGCGGCGTCGGAGCCGGCCTGGGGCTCGGTGATCGCCATCGCGCCCCAGATCGGATGGCCGCCGACCTCGCGGAATCCCGCCATGAACTTCGCCTGCTGCTCCTTCGTCCCGGCGGCGGAGACGGCGGAGCCGCCGAGCGCCGGCGTGGGCATCCGCAGATAGAGGCCCGCGTCGCCCCAGCAGAGCTGCTCGGCCTGCAGGCAGATCGTGACGAAGCCGTCGTTCGCGAGGGCGGCGCCGCCCTTCGCACCGAAGCGGCCCTCGCGCCACCAGTAGTCGACCCACTCGCGCGGCAGCACGTGCTCGGCGAGATCGTACTGGCGCGAGATCGGACGCATGTGTTCGAGGGCGACCTGGCGGTAGTGGTCCTGGGCGCGGAGGCTGCCTTCGGAGAGCGCGAACGAGATCGTCATCGTGGGCTCCTCAGACCAGCGCGAGCGCTTCGTAGCTCGCGAGGCCGGCGAGATTGCGCAGGCTCATTTCGGGCAGGTAGTCGCGGACGTAGCCGTGACCGCCGTAGACCTGGACGGCGGAGTCCGCGACCGCGAGCCCGACCCGCGCCGTCTGATCCTGGGCGAGGCGCACGCGACGCGACGCATCCTCGCCGGCGTCGAGGGCCGCGGCGGCCTCCCAGACGAGCAGTCGCGCGCCGTCGATCTCGATCGCCATGTCGGCGAGCTTGAAGGCGATCGCCTGGCGCGTCGCGATCGGCTGACCGAACGTCTCGCGTTGTTTGGCGTAGTCGCGCGCGGCCTCGTAGGCGGCGCGCGCCGCACCGAGCGCCGTCGCCGCGATCGCGATGCGCCCGCGATCGATCAGGCGACGCACGTCGGCGTCGCTCGCCGCGAGCCGGTCCTCGGCGGAGACGCGCACGCCCTCGAGCACGAGCTCCACCGTCGGCAGACCGCAGAGCCCCATGTTCTGCTCCGGCACGGCGCGCAGCCCCGCGGCCTCGCGATCGACGACGAATGCGGCGAGCGGGCCCGCGGTCGCGGCGCTGCCCGGGGTCGGCTGCGCTCCGGTCGTCGACGCTCCGGCCTCGCGGGCGATCACGACCACGTGGCGGCCGCCCGGGAGCCAGGGCACGTGGCATTTGTGGCCATCGAGGCGATGGCCGTCGCCGTCGCGCCGGGCCGTCGTCTGCGGGCGGAACGGATCGAAGTCGAAGCGCGGCTCGACGAGGGCGAGCGCGCCGGGCACGAAGGCCGGCCCGAGCAGGCCGGGCAGCACCCGCCGGCGCAGCGCCTCGCTGCCGTGGTCCGCGACCGGAAAGCCGACGAGGCCAGGCGAAAGGATCGCGAGAGCGAGGGCCATGTCCCCCCAGCCGAGCTCCTCGGCGACGAGCGCCCCGGTCAAGGCCGACCGCGCACCGCCCCCTCCGTCCGCTTCGGGCAGGCCGTTCGCGACGAGCCCGAGCTCGTGGGCCGCGGCGAGCAGGGCCGGAGCCGGCACACCCGACTCGTCCGCCTCGCGCCCGCGCGGTCGGATCTCGTTCTCGGCGAACTGGTGCACCGTCTCGATGATCAGCGCCTGCTCTTCGCTCGGCTCGAAGTCGATCATGAAGGCCACTCCGGATGGGCCGCGCGCGCGGCGGGGATCGTGCGTCGAGGACTCGCGCCGCTCGCGCGAATCGGCGTGGAGAGCGGGTCTCGGGGCGTCGGACGAACGGCTCGAAGTCGAGCGTATCAACTGGCGCCGGGGCTCGCCGCGACGGCGCGGTGCGACGTCGTCCATCCGGTGCGCACCCGAAACGGACTCCGGGTCCCGCCTGCAACCATTCGCTGCGCGCTCGTCGTTCGCTCGGCCATATACTCCGCGCCGAACCACCTCCCGCGCCGGATCGAAGCTGCTCGTTCGACGCGATCCGACCCGGGAGTCCACGCAACGCGCGCATCTCGCTCCGCGATCGATCGACCGCGAGAGCGAGTGTCGTGTGCCGAGAGGCCGCGTCTCGCCTATGCCCGGAAAGATCCCCGGAAACTCGCCCGGAACCCCGTCCGCGAAGGGCTCCCGCATCGCGTCGTCGAAGAGCTCCTGGCTCGCGGTCGTCGCCGCGGCGGCGCTCGCGACCGTCTTCGTCTTCTGGTCGGGCTGGCCGACGCCGGGCGAGGGGACGGCGAACGCGTCGGGGAGCAACGTCCAGGTCGCGACGGGCGTGTGCGATGCCCACCGCCTGAAGGCGCTCACGGCCAACGACCCCTCGATCGAGATCGAGATCCCGGCCGAGTTCGACAAGCCCTTCCCGTCGGCCTCCGCCTGCCAGTCGGCCGTCGACGCGTGGGATCCCAAGGCGCCGGGCCCGAAGCAGCCGATTCCCTTCAGCCACAAGCACCACGCCGGCCAGTTCAAGATCGAGTGCCTCTACTGCCATGCCGGGACCGACAAGTCGGCCGCCGCGGGCGTCCCCTCCGTCGAGCTCTGCATGGGCTGCCATTCGCAGTTCCCGACCGAGTACGACGAGATCGAGGGCATCCGGATCCTGAAGCAGCACTGGGAAGAGAAGAAGCCGATCGAGTGGGTCCAGATCCACCGCCTTCCCGAGCACGTCCAGTTCCGCCACAACCGCCACGTCCAGAAGGGCGTCGCGTGCCAGACCTGCCATGGCCCGGTCGAGGAGATCGACAAGCTCCATCTCGTCCCGGATACCAAGATGGGATACCTGGTGCCGGTCGCGAAGCTCGAGATGGGCTGGTGCATCAGCTGCCACCGACAGAATCATCAGCAGGCGTCGCAGGACTGCCTGAAGTGCCACTACTAGGGACTGCTTCGAGTCGCTCCGTCGAGTCACTCTTCTCTTTCCGAGAGACAGGAAGCCAGGGGTCTGCATGTCCGAGCTCGATCGTCGTGAGTTCCTCAAGATCGTCGGCCTGTCCGCAGGGGCCGCCGCTGCCGCCGGCTGCAGCGATCCCGCGGAGAAGCTGATTCCGTACGTGATCCAGCCCGAGACGATCACGCCGGGCATTTCCGTCGACTACGCCTCGACCTGTCTCGAGTGCTCGTCGGGCTGCGGTCTCCACGTGAAGACCCGCGAAGGCCGCCCGATCAAGCTCGAGGGCAACCCCGAGCATCCCATCAACCGCGGCCGCCTGTGCGCCCGCGGCCAGGCGAGCCTCGGCCGGACCTATCATCCCGACCGCATCCAGGGCCCCGCGACCCGCAGCAGCGACGGTGCGCTCCAGCCCATCAGCTGGGACGACGCGAAGGGCAAGCTCGCGGCGAAGCTCGGCAGCGACGCCGGCAAGACCTGGATCCTGGGCGGTCCGGTCGGCCCCTCCCTCGACGCGCTGCTCGACCAGCTCGTCGCCGCCACCGGCATCGCCGGCCGGCTGACCTACGAGCCCTTCGGCGACCACGCGCTGCTCGACGCGAGCCAGCAGCTCTTCGGCGCCTACGCCGCGCCGATCTTCGACCTGACGGGCGCGGACCTCGTCCTCGACTTCGGCTCGGACTTCCTCGACACGGGCCGCTCCCCGGTCGAGCACGCGCGCCAGCTCTCCGAGGGCCGGGACGTCGCGAAGCAGGCCAACGGCGGTGCCCGCGTCATCGCGATCGGGCCGCGCCAGAACCTGACGGCCTCGAACGCCGACCTCTGGGTCGCGGTCCGCCCGGGCAGCGAAGGCGTGCTCGCCCTCGCGCTCGCGCAGGCGGTGGCCAACGCGAAGGGCAACGCGGTCGTCGCGGCCGCGGCGGCCGGTGCCAGCAAGAACGCGGCGATCGAGGCCGCGGGGCTCGACGCGGCGCTCTTCGACAAGCTCGTCGGCAAGCTCTCGAGCGCGAGCCGCGCGGTGGCCTTCCCGCCTTCGGTGGCGGCGGCGACGACGGCCGGGCGCAGCGATGCGGCAGCGGTGCTGCTGCTCAACGCGGCGGTCGGTGCGATCGGGACCGCGGTCCGCTATCCGGCGGCCGACGCGAAGAAGACGGCGAGCCTCGCCGACGTGAAGGCGCTGGTCGAGAAGATGAACGCGGGCCAGGTCGACTGCCTGCTGATCCACGATCTGAACCCCGTCTACTCGCTCCCCGCTTCCCTCGGCTTCAAGGACGCGCTCGGCAAGGTCGGCCTGGTCGTCGCCTTCGCGCCGCTCGCCGACGAGACGACGGAGAAGGCGGGCCTGCTCCTGCCGGACCACACGCCGGCCGAGTCCTGGGGCGACGCGAGCCCGCGACCGGGCATCCGCTCCCTGGTACAGCCGACGGTCCGGCCGCTCTTCGACACCCAAGCCATGGCCGATACGCTGCTCGACGCGGCGCGCGCGGCGGGCGGCGACGCGGTCGCGACGCTGCCGGCGGGCAACTGGAAGAGCGTGCTCCAGGCCAACTGGTCGGGCACGAGCTGGCGCCAGGCGCTGGCCCGCGGCGGCGAGTTCGGCGAGACGGCGACCCGCTCGGTCGCGCTGGTCGAGGGGCTGGGCGGCGTCCAGGCCTCGGCGCCGAAGCTCGCGGGCTCGGGCGACTTCACGCTGATCGCCTTCCCCCACTCCTTCTACGGCGACGGCCGCGGCGCGGCGCTGCCCTGGATGCAGGAGATCCCCGACCCGGTCACGAAGCTGTCGTGGAACTCGTGGGCGGAGCTCTCCCATACGAAGGCCGCCGAGCTCGGCGTGACCTTCGGCGACGTCGTCACGGTCGCGACGGAGTCCGGCTCCTTCGACGTCTCGGTCTTTCCGCGCGGTGGCATCCCGGACGACGTGGTCGCGATCCCGATCGGCCAGGGTCATACGGTCGGCCACTACGCCTCGATGGCGGGCGACGAGCAGTCACAGCCCGGCGTGGCCCGCGGTGTCAATCTCGCCGACGTGCTGCCGGTCGCGACCGACGAGGCCGGCGGCCAGGCCTTCCTGTCGACGAAGGCGACGGTGACGAAGGCGGGACGCTTCCGCCGGCTCGCGCTGTCGCAGTGGACCGACAACCAGCGCAAGCGCGGTCTCGCCCCCGAGGTCTCGCTGTACGACCTCGCGCAGGCCGGCGGCATGGCCCACTTCCTCGCGGCTTCTCCGGCCTCGGCCTCGGAGCACGAAGGCGGCGAGCACGCGGAAGGCGGCGAGCATGGCGAGGGCGGTGGACACGCCGAGGGCGGCCACCACTTCTCGGGCCCGCCCTTCGAGTACGACCCGGGCAACGACGCCGATCCCGATCAGCCCTATCGCTGGGGCATGACGATCGACAACGACAAGTGCACCGGCTGCTCCGCCTGCATCGCCGCCTGCTACATCGAGAACAACGTCTCGATCGTCGGCGAGCAGCAGGCCATCAAGCACCGCGAGATGACCTGGCTCCGGATCGAGCGCTACGTCGGCGACGGCGACGACGACGCGTCCCTCGACTCCGAGCGCCGGCCGATTCCCCGCGGCGAGCGCCTCGGCGAGAACAAGGTCCGGCATCTGCCGATGCTCTGTCAGCACTGTGGTGCGGCGCCCTGCGAGGCGGTCTGCCCGGTCATCGCGACCTACCACAACGACGAAGGCATCAACGGCATGGTGTACAACCGCTGCGTCGGCACGCGGTACTGCGCCAACAACTGCACCTACAAGGTCCGCCGCTTCAACTACTTCGACTACGGCCGCAAGAACTGGCCGGGCCTGCTGGGCCTCATGCTGAACCCGGACGTGACCGTCCGCGGCCAGGGCGTGATGGAGAAGTGCTCGTTCTGCGTGCAGCGGATCGAGGCGGCGCGCCAGCCGGTGAAGGACAAGGGCCTGCCGATCCCGGACGGCGCGGTCAAGACCGCCTGCCAGCAGTCGTGCCCGTCGGACGCGATCAGCTTCGGCAACGTCCGCGACAAGGCGAGCGCCCCGGTCCAGCGCGCGCAGGCGAGCAAGACCCGCGCCTATGCCGCGCTCCAGATCCTGAATACCCGATCCGCCGTGACCTACCTCGCGAAGGTCCGGCGCGAAGAGAGCTGAGGGAGTCCACTGAATGGCACCGCCTCCCGCGACCGCTGTCGCTGACGCGATGAACCCGCCGGCCCGCCCCCGGGATTCGCAGGCCAACATCGACATCATGGCCGTCACCAAGGGCTTCCACTGGCCCTGGCTGATCGCCCTGGTGTTCGCATTGACCGGCGTCGGCGTGGCTGCGTTGACGCTCGCCTGGCAGACCTACGAAGGCCTCGGCGTCGCCGGCTACCAGGCCCCGGTCTTCTGGGGCGTCTACATCATCACGTTCGTCTTCTGGATCGGCATCGGCCACGCCGGCACGCTCATCTCCGCCATCCTCTTCCTGTTCCGGGCGAAGTGGCGCAACGCCATCAACCGCGGCGCCGAGACGATGACGGTCTTCGCGGTGCTCACGGCGGCGCTCTTCCCGCTGATCCACATCGGCCGCCTCTGGAAGTTCTACTTCCTGCTCCCGTACCCGAACCAGCGCTACCTCTGGGTCAACTTCAAGAGCCCGCTGCTCTGGGACGTCTTCGCGGTCAACACCTACCTGACGATCTCGCTGCTCTTCTTCCTCGTCGGCCTGATCCCCGACATCGCGATCGCCCGCGACCGCGCCGTCGGCTGGAAGAAGGTCGTCTACACGATCCTCGCCGCCGGCTGGCAGGGCACGGGGCAGCAGTGGAAGGCGCATAGCCGGGCGGTGCTCCACCTCTCGGGCCTCGCGACGCCCCTGGTCCTCTCGGTCCACTCCATCGTCTCCTGGGACTTCGCGATGTCGATCGTGCCGGGCTGGCACGCGACGATCTTCGCCCCCTACTTCGTGGCCGGCGCCATCTTCGGCGGCTTCGCGATGGTGGTCGTGGTGATGGTCCCGGTCCGCCGGATCTTCCGCCTCGAGCCCTACATCACCGACTACCACTTCGAGAACATGTCGAGGTTCATCCTCTTCACGTCCCTGATCTGCGGCTACGCCTACGGGGCCGAGTACTTCATCGCCTGGTACTCGGGGGTCGAGTTCGAGCAGACCTCCTTCTGGCAGCGCGCATTCGGTCCCTACTGGTTCTCGACCTGGTGCATGATCATCTTCAACGTGGTCATGCCGCAGGCCCTCTGGATCAAGAAGCTGCGCACGAACATCCCGTTCCTCTTCGTGCTCTGCTTCTTCATCAATCTGGGCATGTGGTTCGAGCGGTACGTCATCATCATCACCTCGCTCTCCCGCGAGTACGTGCCGGCCGCCTGGGGTCTCTACATCCCGAGCCTCGTCGAGATGATCGTGCTCACCGGCAGCTTCTGCTGGTTCAGCATGTTCTTCCTGCTCTACCTCAAGATGTTCCCGATCATCGCCATCTCGGAGGTCAAGGAGCTCGACATCCACGCGCGTGACCACGCCCGCCACGGCGTCGGCCACGCCGCTCATGCCTCCGGAGGTGCCCACTGATGGCCGAGCTCGTCAGTGTCTACGAGTATCCGTCCGACGTCGCGACGGTCGTGCGCAAGCTGAAGGCCCGCGGCTTCACCGATCTGACGACCTATTCTCCGGCGCCGTTCGAGGAGATCGAGATGGCCGAGGATCCGCGGCCGTCGAAGGTCCGCGCGTTCCACCTGATCGGCTCGCTGGTCGGCGTGGTGACGGGCTTCGGCATCCAGATCTGGATGTCGATGGACTGGCCGATCAAGATCGCGGGCAAGAACATCGCCGCGATCCCGCCCATGTGGATCATCGGCTTCGAGCTCCAGACCCTCTTCGGCGGCATCCTGGTCGTCGCCGGTCTGGCGATCCTCGCCGGCCTCTATCCCCGCGCCCTCGACCGCCACTACAGCCCGCGCTTCTCCGCCGAGGAGTTCGGGGTCGTGGTGCGCTGCGAGGATCGCGACGCCGCCGAGGTCGAGAGCCTGATGCGCGGACACAACGCGAAGGAGGTCAAGCGTGCCGAGGTTCACTGACAGCCGCTCGCTCCTGGCGGCGACGCTGCTCGCGGTGTCGACGCTGCCGGGCTGCTGGGAGCAGGTCTCGGTCGAGTGGTTCCCGCAGATGAAGCGGCAGCTCGCGGTGCAGGCCTTCGAGACCCTCGAGTCGGTCCCGGGCATGACGCGGGTCGAGGCCTTCACGCCGCCCGAGGGCACGGTCGCGGTCGGCTGGGCCGACGTCGCCGAGCCCGCGGACCTGCCGGTCGACGCCCAGGAGGCGCTCGTCAATCCGCGCAAGCCGACGCTCGAGTCCCTCGCCAACGGCAAGAAGATCTTCGACGTGACCTGCAAGACCTGCCACGGGGCGACCGGTGGCGGCGACGGCACGATCGCGGCGCCGAACGGTCCGATCGCCGGTGTGCTCCCGATCGGTCCCGGTCCGATGGGCTTCAGCCTGGCGACCGGTCTCACCGACGGCCACATCTACACGACGATCTCCCTCGGTCGCGGCCGCATGCCGAGCTACCGCCGGATCGCGCCGTCGGATCGCTGGGACGTCGTCAACTACATCCGTGAGCTGAACGGTCAGCTGGCCCAGCAGACCGCCAGCGCCGCGCCGGCCGCGGCCGCTCCCGCGCCCGCCGCCGATTCCGCCGCCACAGGAGGTGCAGCCCAGTGAGCTCCCGAGCCACCGCAGGCGAGCGCGCGAATCCCGGCGCGCTGCCCCAGCCGCTCTTCAACATCTGCCTCGTGCTCGTCGCGATCGGCGTCGCCGCGTTCGTCGGCGGCCTCGCGAAGAACCCGCAGACGACCTGGCTGGCGTACCACACGAACTTCATCTTCTTCACCTACCTCGCCTGCGGCGGCATGGCGCTGGCGGCGGCCTACTCGATCGTCGGGGCGACCTGGCCGGGCCCGTACCGGCGCTTCGCCGAGTCCTTCGCCGCGTTCCTCCCGGTTGCGTTCCTGCTGGGCCTCGTCGGCTACTTCGGGGGCAACGAGATCTTCGACTGGCAGAAGAACGGGGCCATGGCGGGCAAGGAGGCGTGGCTCAACAAGCAGCGCTTCTACGTCATGGACTACGCGCTGCTGGGGACGATGGCGCTGCTGTCGGTGCTCTACATCAAGGCCTCGGTCCGACCGACCCTGCGCAACCTGGCCGAGCACGGGCAGGGGATCGCCAAGTCCCTCGCCGCGAGCTGGACGGCGGGCTGGCGGGGCGACGAGGAGGAGCGCCTCGCGGCGAAGAACCGGACGAACTTCCTCGCACCGCTCGTCGCGCTGACCTACGGCATCGGCTTCGCCTTCTTCAGCTTCGACCAGGTCATGAGCATGGAGCAGAGCTGGTTCTCGAACCTCTTCGGGAACTTCGTGTGCTGGGGCGGCATTCTCTCGGCCGTCGCCGCCTGCGCCATCTCGGGCCTCGCGAGCCGCGAGATCCCGGGCTTCCAGGGCGAGATCACCGAGAACCGCCAGCACGACATCGGCAAGATGATGTTCGCGTTCTCGATCTTCTGGATGTACCTCTTCTGGTCCCAGTACCTCGTGATCTACTACGGCAACCTCCCGGAGGAGACCTTCTTCCTCCGCGACCGGCTCGGCGACCAGTTCCTGATCGACAAGGCCTACTCGGCCGAGGCGTTCGCGAAGAGCTGGTCGAACTGGGACTTCGAATGGGCGCGCCTGCAGACCGGCTACGGCTGGGTCTCGATGGCGGTCTGGGCCTGCAACTGGCTGATCCCGTTCTGGGTCCTCCTCGGCCGACAGCCGAAGAAGACGCCGTGGATCGCGGGTCCCGTCGCGTGCTCGCTGCTCTTCGGCCTCTGGCTCGAGCGCAACGTCCTGGTCTGGCCCTCGGTCGTGAAGGGCGACATGCTGTCCTGGCTCGGTCCGATCCAGATCGGCATCGCCCTCGGCTTCGGCGGCCTCTTCCTCGCGGTCGTGCTCTTCTATTCGCGGGTCTTCCCGACGATCGCGGTGTCGTCGAAGGAGTAGTGGCCATCGGATCGACACGGCGTCTTCGGGCCCGGGCGTCGCGCTAAGCTGCGACCATGCGCACGGACCTCGAAGACGCCGTCGATCCGGCCGACGCTCGGCGCATCCGCCTCGCGAACGGCGGGGCGATCGTCTTCGAGGACGAGGGCTTCCGCCTGATCCGCTCGCGCGGACTCCGCCGGTCGCCCGTCCATCCCTACGCCTCCCTGACCCACGTCTGCCTGGCCGCCCGCGCGCTCCTGATCGGGACGACGCGCGGGCTCTACGTCGTCCGCAGCCGCGACTTCGTCGAGGCCGACCAGGGCCCCGCAGAGGCTCGTGAGCGCCTGATCGCCCGCGCCGCGGCCGGACCCGACGGGGCCGCCCAGCTGCGCGCCATGGCCCGCGTCGAGGCCCTCTCGATCCGTCCGAGCCGGCTCTGGTCGATCTGGGTGACGACCGCGCTCTGCCTGCTCGGCACGGCGCTCCAGCTGCGCGATCCGCTCCTCGACCAGATCGGCTCCTTCGTCCCCGAGCTCTTCGCCCGCGGCGAGCTCTGGCGCGGGATCACCGCCCACTTCCTCCACGCGCTCCCCGCCGAGCCCGGCCGCCTCGAGTCCTGGATCCCGGGGCTGCGCGGACTCCCCATCCACCTCGCGATCAACGTGGGGGGCCTCTTCGTGCTCGGCCCCCTCGTCGAGCGGCCGATGGGGCGCCACCGGACCATCCTCGTGCTGCTGCTCGGGGGTGTCGGGACCGTCGCGGGGATCGTCGCTGCGGGGCATCACGAGGTCATCGGGGCGTCGGGTCTCGTCGCCGCGCTCGCCGGGGCGATCCTCGCCCTCGAGCTCCACCACCCCGAGCGGGTCCCGGCCGAGTGGCGTCTTCCGCGCCGCCTCTTCGTCGTCGCGGTCCTGCTGCAGTTCGGCCTGATCGATCCGCTGATGCGGAGCTTCATCGCCGGGGGCGCGCATCTCGGGGGCTTCGCCGGGGGCTACCTGGCCGCCTGGTGGCTCGGGGTCGCCGAGGTCGAGGCCGAGACCGCCAGCGGTCGCCTGCGCTTCGCCGCCCATGCCGGGCTCGTCTCCGCCGCGGCGCTCTCTCTCGGCATCGTGCCCCTCGCGCGCCACGACCCCGCCGCCCTCGAGCGCCACGCGGCGCGCCTCCTCGACACGCCCGAAGCGCCCCATCTCTTTCTCCATGAGAACGCCGCCGCCTGGCTCCTCGCGACCGAGGGCCACGCCTCGCCGGAGGGGATCGAGATGGCGATCCAGCTGGCGGATCGCGCGGTGCAGACGACCGACCGCATGCTGCCCGGCATCCTCGACACCCTCGCCGAGGCGCTCTTCCAGAGCGGCGACCGCTTCGGCGCCCTGGTGACGATCGAAGAGGCGATCCACCTCGCGCCCGAGGAGCGCTATTTCGTCGAGCAGCGCCGCCGCTTCACAGGCGAGCGCGATGCCAACGACCGCCCGCCCGAGCCCGGGACCGGGGGGGCCACCGAGGCACCCTTCGAGTGGGGAGACGAGCCCCCCGTCTTCGATCCCGACGCGCCGCAGATCACGCTCTGAAGACCCCGCACCGCGCCGGGCCCCGCCCGCCGTCCGCGACGAGGAGGCGACGATGTCCGATTCCTGGGAGCGGCTCGGCGACGAGCAGGCGATCCGCGACGTGCTCGCCCGCTACTGGCGCGGCATCGATCGCCGCGACCCCGGCCTCGTCCTCGGCACCTATCATCCCGGCGCCTTTGACGACCACGGCTACTACCAGGGCCCCGTCGAGGGCTTCGTCGAGACCCTCGCCCCCGGCGTGTGGAAGCACTTCGCGAACACCCAGCACTTCGCGGGCAACATCCAGATCGACTTCGTCTCCGCCGATCGCGCGCGGGCGGAGTCGTACGCGGTGGCCCATCACACCCGGCTCGACGGAAACGGCGAAGGCGGCGGCCCGGGCGCGGCCGGCACCGCCGCGCGCTCCGTCGCGTCGCGCCCGGCGTCCCGTGCGAGCACGTCCGGCGAATCCGCCCCGACCGCCCCGACCGCCCCGAACGGCCAGGACCTCGTCTGGGGCCTGCGCTACGTCGACGACTTCGAGCGGCGCGACGGCGAGTGGCGGATCGCGCGGCGGGTCTGTGCCTGGGACTGGCACCGCGTCGACCCGGTCGGCGGCATCCCGCTCCCCGCGAGCTATTTCCGCGGCGCCCACTCGCAGGCCGATCCCGTCTACGCCCACCCGCGTCCCCACGGCCGCCGCGTCGAGCCGCGCGAGCTCGTGGCGAAGCAGGCCTGTCTCGAAGCGCTCTTCCGCTACACCCGGGGCGTCGATCGCTGCGACCTCGCGCTCGTGCGCAGCGCCTACCATCCCGACGCCTTCGACGACCATGGCGGCTACCAGGGCGACGTCGAGGGCTTCCTCGCGTGGGTGCGGCCGACGGTGATGGAGACGTTCTCGTGCACGATGCACAAGCTCGGCAACGTCCTCGTCGCGGTCGACGGGAATCAGGCCTTCGCCGAGACCTACGCCGTCGCCCACCACGTCGCGGCGCGCGGCGAGGGCGCCAGCGATCTCGTGATGGGCGTGCGCTACCTCGACCGCCTCGAGGATCGCGGCGACGGCTGGAAGATCGCCCACCGCCAGATGAGCTTCGAATGGGAGCGCACGCTCGAGATCGGCTCCCAGCGCGAGTATCCGGGCTTCCTGCGCGGGCAGCGCGACGGCAGCGATCCCGTCGTCGCGCCGTTCGGCCGCGCGGCCGGCGCGTCCTCTGGCGTGGCTTCTCGCGATGCGGCGGCTCGTGACGCGGCAGCCCGCGACGGGGCGGATCGCGCCCCGAGCCCGCGCGGCGGACCGAAGCAGATCGCCGTTCCTGCCGAGTACGCGGCGGTCGCCGATCGCGCCGCCATCCATCGCCAGCTCGTCCGCTACTGCCGCGGCGTCGACCGCCGCGACCTCGAGCTCGTCCGCTCGACCTATCACCCCGACGCCTTCGACGACCACGGTAGCTACAAGGGCGACGTCGAGGGCTTCCTCGCCTTCGTGCGCGACGCGGTCCATGCGCGTTTCCGCACGACGATGCACAAGCTCGGCCAGTCGCTCATCGAGATCGACGGCGACGTGGCGAGGTCCGAGTCGTATGCGATCTGCCATCACGTGATGGCGGAGCCCGATCCGGCGGCGGGGGGCGCCTCGGCGGTCGAGTCCGGCATGCCCGGAGGCAAGGGGGCTGCGATGGGATCGGAGGCCGGCTCGACCCGGACCCGGGACGTCGCCGACATGGTCATGGGGATCCGGTACGTCGATCGCTTCGAGCGGCGCGGCGGAGAGTGGCGGATCGCGCGGCGGGAGCTGCGCTGGGAGTGGGTCCGGACGGATCGGCTCGAGGCGCTCGATCCGACGTGGACGGCGGGACGGGCGGATCGGGAGGATGCGGTATTCGAGGGGGGCTGAGCCGGGCGGAGGGGATGAACGCCGAGCCGCGGCCCGTTTCGAACCGCGCGCGCGAGCGGATGCTGGGATCGCGCCGGGGACGGGGCAGGCCCGTCGCCGCGCCCTCTGGCGGGAGCCCGGGGTGTCGATTCACCCGATGGCCTGCCTCCCCCTCACAAGGAGCAACGAATCGTGGCCGGGGCGTGCGAGGCGGGGCGGGAGTTTCTAGTCTCTCGCCCGCCGGATCCCGACCCGGCCCGCTGTCCGCGGCCGTCGACGGTCCTCGGAGCCGAGCCCGGATCCCGCCACGACTCGCCAAGAAAAGGATCTCCCGCCGTGACCGTACTTCGCCTCTCCCGCGTCGCGCTCTTCGCCTGCCTGGCCGGCCTGGCCTTCGGATGTGGCAGCGAGGACGACTCGATCCCGAACCAGTCCGCCGACGCCCAGGCGATCCGTCTCAAGGTCCAGGCCGAGATGGAGAAGGATCGCTTGAAGCGCCTCGCGCCCCGGATGGCGGGGGCGGTCGCTTCGGCGAAGGCGTCGCCGTCGGCCTACGTGGCTCCGGCCGCGCCCGAGGCGTCGTCCGGCGAGAAGCCCGCGGCCCGGCCGGCGGCGGAGCTCTACGCGGCGAACTGCGCGTCCTGCCATGGGCCGAAGGGCGCGGGCGACGGGCCGCTCAGCGCGGGCCTCGTGCCGGCGCCGGCCAAGCACGCGGATGGCGCCTACATGAACGCCCTCACGAACGAGCACCTCTTCAAGGTCGTGAAGGAAGGCGGTGCGGCGGTCGGGAAGTCGGCGACGATGGCGCCGTGGGGGACCTCGATGTCCGACGAGGAGATCACGGGTCTCGTCGCCTTCATGCGTGGCCTCGCGGATCCGCCGTACACCGGCCCGATGCCCTGATCGTCGCTTGCTCGGGGCGTCGAGGCCCGGGGCCAAGTTCGGTCTGATCCCGGTAGGACGCTCCGCCTCGCGGCGAAGTCGTCTCGTCTCGGCGGAACCCGATCGGGACGGCGGATGTCCACCCGACCATCGGGGAGCGGGACATGGCCGCGGCGGACGCGCAGATCGGCGAGCTGGAGCGGTGGCGCGCGGTCGCGCTCGGGGTCGCCTGTCATGCGACCTTCCTCGCCGCGATCGCGTGGATGATCGCGAGCCTCCACGAGGGGCTCGCCCTGGGCCGCGGACGGCTCATCGGTCCCGCCGCCTGGGCCGCGAACGCCGCGCTCGCGCTCTCCTTTCCCCTGCTCCACTCCTGGCTGCTGACGCCGCGCGGCGCGAGCGCCCTCGATCGGCTGCTCGCCGACCGTGACGGCCGCCTTCGCTGCACGACCTACGCCTTCGTCGCATCGCTCCATCTGCTCGTCGTCTTCGGGCTCTGGTCGCCGGTCGGGCACCGGATCGCGCCGGCGGCCGACGGGATCCTCCACGGCCTTCGCGAGGGGCTCTTCGCCGGCAGCTGGGTCCTGCTCGCGCGGGCGATGTACGATGCGGGGCTGGACATCCAGTCGGGGTGGCTCGGCTGGAGCTCCGTCGTTCGGGGCCGCCCCCCGCGCTTCAAGGCCTTTCCGACGGGCGGGCTCTACCGCTTCACGAGGCAGCCGGTGTACGTCGCGTTCGCCTGCACGCTCTGGACGAGCCCCGTCCTCACGACCGACGGTTTGCTGATCGCCTCGATCTGGACGCTCTACTGCCTGCTCGGCCCGCTCCACAAGGAGCAGCGCCTGCTCGCCCGCGAGCCCGCCCGCTACCGCACCTATCAGGCCCGCGTCCCGTACTTCCTGCCGCGCCTCCCGCGCCGATCGCGCGGTCCGCTCGGCGCCGGCCCCGGTCCCGGCCCCGACCCCGACCCCGCCGCCGACGATGCCGGTGGAGCCGCCTGATGCGCATCGCCTCCGTCGGTCGCGCGCTGCCGCCGCATCGCTACGAGCAGGAAGAGCTGCTCGAAGCCCTCGGCCGCGTCTTCGCCGGCGGCTTTCACAATCTCCGGCGCCTCGAGCAGATCCAGCGCAATACGCTGGTCGGCGGTCGTCACCTCGCGCTCCCGATCGAGCAGTATGCGGCGCTGCGCGGCTTCGGCGACGCGAACGACGCCTTCATCCAGGTCGGCCTCGAGCTCGCGGAGCAGGCGATCCGCGAGGCGCTCGCCCGGGCCGGGCTCGAGCCGCGCCAGGTCGACCACGTCTTCTCGCTCTCGGTGACGGGCATCGCGGCGCCTTCGCTCGACGCACGGCTCGTCAATCGCCTCGGGCTGCGCAGCGACGTGAAGCGGACACCGATCTTCGGCCTCGGCTGCGTCGGCGGGGCGGCGGGCATCGCGCGGGCGGCGGACTACGTCCGCGCGTTTCCGCGCGAGACGGCGATCGTGCTCTCGACGGAGCTCTGCAGCCTGACGATCCAGCGCGGTGACGCGTCGATGGCGAACGTCATCGCGAGCGGGCTCTTCGGCGACGGGGCGGCGGCGGTCGTCGTCCGCGGCGCCGAGGTCCCGTCGACGGGCCCCCAGATCCGCGCGACGCGCTCGATCTTCTACCCGGACACCGAGCGCGTGATGGGCTGGGACGTGACCGACGGCGGCTTCCGCGTCGTGCTCTCGGCGGACGTCCCGGAAATCGCCGCGGGCCTGCGCCCGGACGTCGAGAAGTTCCTCGCGGAGCAGGGCGTCTCGCTCGCGGACGTCGGTGTCTTCGTCTGTCATCCGGGCGGACCGAAGATCCTCGAGGCGATCGAGGGCTCCCTCGCGCTCCCCGCCGACGCCCTCGCCCGCTCGTGGCGCCATCTGCGGGCGGTCGGGAATCTCTCGAGCGCCTCGGTCCTCTTCGTGCTGCGTGATGCGCTCGACGAGGCCCCGGCGCCAGGGACGCTCGGGCTCGTTCTCGCGATGGGGCCGGGCTTCTGCTCCGAGCTCGTGCTGCTGCGATGGTGAGGCGGCGCATGCAGGAGCGGACCGGGCATCCGACCATGAAGAGACGCCGATGCTGAAGACGCAGCTCGCCTATCTCGTGCTGCTCGGGCTCGTCGCCCTCGAGCGGGGCTTCGAGCTGCGGCTCTCCCGGCGCAACGCCGAGCGCGCCTTCGCCGCGGGCGGGATCGAGGTCGGTGCCGGGCATTTCGGGGTCATGCGCGCGCTGCACGCGGCGTTCTTCGTCGCCTGTGCCGTCGAGGTCGTGCTGCTCGATCGGCCCTTCGATCCGCGCGTCGGCCTCCCGATGCTCGGGCTCGCCGCCGCGGCGCAGGGGCTGCGCTACTGGGCGATCACGGCCCTCGGTCCACGCTGGAACGTCCGCGTCATCGTCGTGCCCGGGGCGCCCGTCGTGACGAGCGGGCCCTATCGTTTCCTCCGCCACCCGAACTACGCCGCCGTCGTCGCCGAGGGCATCGCGATCCCCCTGATCCACGGCGCCTGGATCACCGCCCTCGTCTTCACCCTCGCGAACGCCTGGCTCCTCGCGACCCGCATCCGCGTCGAGGAGCGCGCCCTCGCCGAGCACTGTCCGCAGAGCGAGCGCCTCGATGCGCGGCCGCGCTTCGTGCCGATCGGAGGGAGCCGATGAGCGATCCGACGAACGCCCCGATGCGCGCGTCCTCGAGCGCATCGAAGAACGAGTCGAACGCCGGATCGGCCGGCGAGACGTGGACCGAGCTCGCGCGGCTCCTGCGCGAGCGCTTCGCCCACGCCGGCGACGTCACCCCCGAGACCGACCTCGTCGGCGAGCTCGGCCTCGACTCGATCCAGCAGCTCGAGCTCCTCGTCGAGCTCGAGAACCACTTCGAGATCGCTCTCGAGCCCGAGGGCGACGAGACGATCCAGACGGCGGGCGACCTCGTCGCCTGGGTCGACCGTGCGCGGCGAGGAGCGGAGCGATGAGCGAGACCCTCGCGACCCGCCTCGAGGACGCGGCCCGCGGAACCGGCACGATCACCTTCGTCGACCTGCGCGAGCGCGAGACGAAGCTGTCGCACGCCGAGCTCTACGACCGGGCGAGTCGCGCGGCGGCGGGCCTCGCGGCGCGGGGCGTCGTGCCCGGCGATCGGGTCGCGATCGTGGCGGCGACGAGCCCCGAGTTCTTCGACGGGTTCTTCGGGGCGGTGCTCGCGGGGGCGGTGCCCGTCCCGCTCTATCCGCCGGTCCGGCTCGGGCGCCTCGACGAATACCACGAGCGGACGGCGGCGATGCTCGTCGCGGCGCGAGTCCGGCTGGTGCTCGCCGATGCGCGGACGCTGCGCGTGCTCGGGCGCACGATCGAGCGGGCGCGCCCGGAGCTCGGGTGCGAGGGGTTGGCCGACCTCCGCGCCGGTCGCTCGCTCGTGCGCGCGCTCGACCCCGACGCGCTGGGCTTCATCCAATTCTCCTCGGGTACGACCCGCGCGCCCAAGCCCGTCGCGCTCACCCATCGCCAGATCCTCGCGAACGTCGACGCCATCGGCGGCGCGGTCATGTCGGGCATTCCCGAGCGGGACGGCTTCCGCCACGTCGCCGCGAGCTGGCTGCCGCTCTACCACGACATGGGCCTCGTCGGCGGCCTCTTCACGTCGCTCTTCCACGGCCGCGATCTCGCCCTGATCCCGCCCGAGCACTTCATCGCGCGCCCCGCGCTCTGGCTGCGGGCGATCTCGCGCCACCGCGCGTCGATCAGCCCCGCCCCGAACTTCGCCTACGCGGTCTGCGTCGAGCGGGTCCGCGACGCCGAGCTCGAGGGCGTCGACCTCTCGTCGTGGCGGGTCGCGATGAACGGCGCCGAGCCGGTGACGCCGTTCGTGCTCGAACGCTTCATCGAGCGCTTCGCCGCCTACGGGCTGCGGGAGGAGGCGCTGACGCCCGTCTACGGACTCTCGGAGGCGACGCTGGCGGTCACGTTCAGCGACCTGCGCGAGCGCTTCACGATCCGGCGCTTCGATGCGCGGGCCCTGCTCGAAGAGGGACGCGCGATCCCCGTCGAGCAGGCCGCGCGCGGGGGGACCGCGATCGCCTCCCTCGGTCCCGCGCTCCCGGGCTTCGCCGTCGAGATCCGGGACGAGGCGGGGGCGCGGGTCGCGGAGGGCGTGCTCGGGCGCGTCCACGTCCGCGGGCCGTCGCTCATGTCGGGCTACGACGGGATGCCCGAGGAGACGGCGCGGGTCCTCGTCGACGGCTGGCTCGACACCGGCGACGTCGGCTTCCTGCACGCAGGCGAGCTCCATCTCTACGGGCGCGCGAAGGACCTGATCATCGTGCGCGGCCGCAATCACGCGCCGCAGGACATCGAGCGCGCCCTCGACGATCTGCCGGGGGTGCGGCCGGGGTGCAGCGCGGCGGTCGGTGCGCTGGCCGACGACGGAAGCGGCGAGGTGCTCTGGCTCTTCGTCGAGCGCGCGCGGGAGAGCGACCAGCCCGACGCCGAGCTCGTCGACACCATCCGGCGTCGGACCCTCGAGCGCAGCGGCCTGCACGCCGCCCGCGTCGTGCTCCTCGCCCCTGGCACCCTCCCGCGGACCTCGAGCGGCAAGATCCGCCGCAGCGAGACCCTCGCCCTCGACCGTGCCGGTCGCCTCGTGCCGCCGGCGCCGGTCTCGCTGCCGCGGCTCGCCGTCGAGATGGTCCGCTCGCTCCGGGCGTTCTCCCGTGTCCGGGATTGACGCGCTCGTCGTCGGGGCGGGGCCGGCCGGTCTCGCGACCGCGATCGGCCTCGCGCGCCGCGGTGCCCGCGCGGTCGTCCTGGAGCACCGTCGTCCGCCCCTCGACAAGGCCTGCGGCGAGGGAATCATGCCCGGCGGTGTGCGCCTGCTGGCCGAGCTCGGCGTCGACCTCGCGCGCCTCGGCGGTGCGCCGATGCGCGGCATCCGTTTTCTCGACGGCGAGCGCGTGCTCGAGGGCGAGTTCGCGACGGGGCCGGGGCTGGGCGTCCGACGAACGGCGCTCTCGGCGGCGCTCGTCGAGGCGGCGATCCGGGCCGGCGTCGAGCTCCGCTTCGGCTGCAGCTTGAAGCGCTGGCGCGTCGAGCCGGGCGGAGAGGCCGACCGGGTCCGCGCGATGACCTCCGTCGGCGAGCTGCGGGCGCGGGTGCTCGTCGGGGCCGACGGGCTCGGCAGTCGCATCCGCGCGAAGGCCGGACTCGCGTCGGGGGCCGCCGCGACGCCGGGCGCGGAAGGGCGCTGGGGGCTGCGGCGACACTACCGGGTGGCGCCGTGGACCGATCGCGTGGAGGTCCACTGGGGCGACGGCATCGAGGCCTACGTCACGCCGGTCGACCGGGACGAGGTCGGGGTCGCGTTCCTCTCGCGGGGGTTGGGCGGGCGCGGGGCGGGCGATCGACGATCGGTCGGTGATCCCGGGGCGCTGGTCTCGCGATTCCCCGCGCTCGCCGCGCGGCTCGCCGGCGCGGAGACGACGAGCCGGGTGCGCGGAGCGGGCCCGTTCTGGCAGTCGACCCGCGCGCGCACGGCGCCCGGCATCGCCCTCGTCGGCGACGCCGCCGGCTACACCGACGCCGTGACCGGCGAAGGGATCACCCTCGCCCTGCGCTGCGCCGACGCCCTCGCCGGGATCGTCGCCGCCGGCGCCCCCCTCGAGCGCTACGAGGCCGAGTGGCGGCGGCTCTCCCGCACCCACCGCCGCTTCGCCGCGCTGCTCGGCTTCGGCGTCGCGCATCCGGTCCTGCGGCGGGTGGCCTTCGCGGCGCTCGAGCGGGTGCCCGGCGCGTTCGAGGGGCTGCTGCGCCTCGCGGCCGAAGAGCGAACGCCGAGGGAGTCGCGATGGGTCGCCTCGCATCGCTCGGCCTGAGGCGGCCGGCGCCCGTCCTCGCGGTGGCGGCGCTCGTCGCGCTCGTGCTCGGCGTCGGCAGCCTGCGCGTCGGGACGGACACGGGCTACCGAGCGTTCCTCGGCGCCGGGCATCCCTCGGTCGTGGCCCTCGAGCGGGCGGCGGCGCGCTTCGGCGGCGGGGTGCCCTTCGCGATCGTGTATCGCTGCGCGGGGGAGGCGCCGTGTGCATCGGTCTTCGACGCGGAGGCCCTCGCGATGGCCCACGCCCTGGCGACGCGGATCGCGGCGCTTCCCGGCGTCGCGCGGGTCGAGAGCCCGGCGACGAGCGCGCTGCTCGTGCCCGAGTGGCTCGAGCTGCCGCGGGCGCGGCGGATCGCGCCCGACGGCATTCCGGCGGAGGACGTCGCCGAGCTCGCGCGGCGCGCGCAGGCGGATCCGGTCTGGTCCGGGCAGATCGTGTCGGCGGATGGAGGGCAGGGCGCGATCGTCGTCCAGCTCGCCGACAGCGCGGGCGCGACGGCGGAGGCGGTCGTCGACGCGACGCGGGCCGCGCTCGGCGAGTGGGAGGCGAAGGGCTACCGCTTCGCCCTCGTCGGCGGACCCGTCGAGTTCGTCGTCGCGGGGCGGGATCTCGATCGCCAGGTCCAGCGCCTCGTGCCCGTCATCGTGGCCTTCGTGGGCGGCCTCCTGCTGCTCGCGTTCCGGCGGATCGCGCCCTCCGTCGTCGTCCTGCTGACGGCGGGGCTCGCGCTCCTCTGCACCGTCGGCCTCCAGGGCTGGCTCGGCTGGCCGCGCACGAGCTTCTTCCAGGTCCTGCCCCCGCTCATGCTGACGATCGGCGTCTGTTATGGCATCCACGTCGTCTCGAGCTATGCGGAGGCCCTCGCCGCGCGCTCCGCAGCGGCCGGTGATCCCCGAGCCGTCGGCGAGCCCGGGGTCGCCGAGCGCGGGCGCCTGGTCGCGTCGACCCTCGAGGAGGTCGCGCGCCCGGCCTTCTATACGGCGCTGACGACCGCCGCCGGCTTCGCCTCGTTCTTCGGCAGCGGCCTCGAGAGCCTGGTGCGCTTCGGGGCGATCGCCGCCTTCGGGGTGATGGCGGCGTTCGCGGCCACCTTCCTGCTGCTGCCGATCGCCCTCGTCCGCATGCCCGCGCACTGGATCGGGGAGGCGGCCTCCCACGACGGCTGGGCCCGCCTCGTCGACCGCGTCGCCCGCCTCGTCGCGCGCCGCCGCGGCGCGATCCTGCTCGGCACCGCCGCCGCGACGGCGATCGGCCTGCTCGGCATCGGCCGCCTCTCGATCGACGCGCGCTTCGAGGAGGTCTACGGGGAGGACAGCCAGGTCGTGCGCTGGGCGCGCGAGGCCGCGGGGCTCCGTGGCGGCGACACCCTCGAGGTCGTGCTCGAGCTGCCGTCCGGGGTCGCCCCGACCTCGCTCGAGGCCCTGCGCGCCGTCGACGGCGTCGAGCGCCTCGAAGCCCTCGACGGCATCGCCCGCCCGCTCTCGCTCCTGACCCCGATCCGCGCGCTCAACGCGCTCGTCCACCGCACGCCGCTCGACTTCTCGGAGGACGACGACCGATCGGCGACGCGCGCGGCGCAGCTGCTGCGGCTGATCCGCGCCGAGGATCCCGCCGCCCTCGAGCCCTTCGTCGCGCTCGCGGACGCGGGCGGGCGCGCCGCGCTGCGGATCTCGTTCCAGGGCGAGAAGCTGCCGCAGGACGCCCTGCGCGCGCTGGTCGAGCGGGTCGGAAGCGAGGCCCGGGCCGTCGCTCCGCCGGGGTCGCAGGTCGTCGTGACCGGTCCGCTCGCGATCGTGAGCGGCATGATCGACGAGATCCGCGACACCCAGATCGGGAGCTTCGGCGCGGCGCTCGCGATGGTGTTCGTGCTCAGCGCGCTGTGTCTGCGGTCGTTCGCCCTGGCGCTCGTGGCGATGATCCCGACGACCCTCCCCGTCGCCATCACGCTGGGCGCGATGGGCTATCTCGGCATTCCCCTCGACATGGGCACGACGATGGTCGCCTCGGTCCTGCTCGGCCTGGGCGTCGACGAGGCCCTGCACCTCTTGTCCGGCTACCGGTCGGGGCGGGCCGCCGGCCTCCCGCGCGAGCGCGCCATGGATGCGGCGCTGCGGGCCGTCGGGCGGGCGCTCTTCACGACCGCCGGGGCCCTGGCCGCAGGGTTCCTGGTCCTGTTCTTCGTGCCATGGAAGAGCCTGTCGAGCTTCGGGCTCGTGACGGGGGTGGCGATCGGGGCCTCGCTGGCCGCCGATCTGCTGATCCTGCCCGCCGTGATGGGCAGCCGGTCGGCCGGGGACCCGCGCGGCGGAACGCCGCCGGAGGTGGTAAAACCCGGGGAGCCTGGTGGCGGGGTCGTGCCCTCCCGCACCGCATGATTCCGGGAGTCCCTTGTCCACCTCCGGTCCGATCCGCCCGGAGCCGGTCGACGCCGGCCCGCGCGCCCCCGCGTTCGTCGATTTCTTCATCGACCGCCCGATCTTCGCCGGCGTGATCGCCATCCTCATCACGATGGCGGGGCTGATCTCCGCCCCGCTGCTCCCGGTCTCGCAGTTCCCGCCGATCGCGCCGCCCTCGGTCTACGTCTCGGCGAACTACTCGGGCGCGAGCGCCGACGTGGTCGAGCGGACGGTGACCCTGCCGATCGAGGAGCAGGTCAACGGGGCCGAGAACATGCTCTACATGTCCTCGGTCAGCGCGAATGACGGCCAGATGACCCTGACCGTCACCTTCGCCCTCGGCACCAACGCCGACATCGCCACGGTCAACGTCGACAACCGCGTCAAGAACGCCGAGCCGCGTCTGCCCGAGGAGGTCCGGCGCTTCGGCGTCACCGCGCGCAAGCAGGCGCCCGACCTCACGATGGTCGTGAACCTCTTCTCCCCCGACGGCTCCCGGGACACCCTCTACCTCTCGAACTACGCCCTCATCAACGTCATCGACGCGCTCAAGCGCGTCCCGGGAGTCGGCGAGATCTCGCTGCCGGGCGAGCGGCGTTATGCGATGCGGATCTGGCTCGATCCGCAGAAGCTCGCGAAGCTCGGGCTGACCTCGGGCGACGTCGTCGAGGCGGTGCGCGAGCAGAACAAGCAGGTCGCGGCGGGGCGCACGGGAGCCGCGCCCGCGCCGGCGGGACAGCAGGTCGAGCTGCCGCTGCGCACGAAGGGCCGCCTCGAGTCGGTCGCCGAGTTCGAGGCGATCGTGGTCCGCGCCGAGCCCGACGGCTCGCTGCTGCGGCTGCGGGACGTCGCGCGGGTCGAGCTCGGCGCCCAGAACTACAACGGCTTCACCCGCCTGACCGGCCAGCCCGCGATGGCCCTCGGCGTCTTCCAGGTCCCGGACGCGAACGCCCTCGACGTCTCGCGCAACGTCCGCGCGGAGCTCGCGCGGCTGGCCGAGCGCTTCCCGCCGGGCGTCGACTGGCGCGTCCGCTACGACCCGACGCAGTTCGTCTCGGAGTCGATCGGCGAGGTCGTGCAGACGCTGCTCTCGGCGGTGGTCCTCGTCTTCCTCGTCGTCTGGATCTTCCTGCAGGACTGGCGGACGACGCTGATCCCGACCATCACGATCCCGGTCTCGCTGATCGGGACGCTCGCCGTGCTGAACGCGATCGGGCTCTCGATCAACTCGATCACGCTCTTCGCCCTCGTGCTGGCGATCGGCCTCGTCGTCGACGACGCGATCGTCGTCGTCGAGAACGTGGCGCGGCTGATCGGGCGGGGCATGCCGCGCCGGGAGGCGGTGCGCCGCTCGATGGGCGAGGTCACGAGCGCGATCGTGGCGTCGACGCTGGTGCTGGGCGCGGTCTTCGTCCCCGTCGCGTTCCTGCCCGGGACGACCGGTCTGCTCCTGCGCCAGTTCGGCCTCGCGGTGACGAGCGCCGTCCTGATCTCGCTCGTCAACGCGCTGACCCTGTCACCCGCCCTCTGCGCGCTCTTGATGCGGGCCGAGGGTGCCCATCGCGGTCGCTTCGCCGCGGGCTTCGATCGCGGCTTCGGGCGCCTGATGAACCGCTACGACGGCACCGTGCGCTGGCTGCTGCCGCGGCCGCGCATCGTGATCGCGACCTTCGTCGTGCTCGCCCTCGCGACGGCGATGCTCTTCCGGATGGTGCCGTCGGGCTTCCTGCCCGACGAGGACCAGGGCTATTTCATGATCAGCTACCAGCTCCCGGACGGCGCGGCGCTCGGGCGCTCGGAGGCCGTCGCGACGGAGATCGAGGCCGTCCTCCACGACACGCCGGGCATCGTCGGCTGGAACCTCTTCGGCGCCTACGACGTGCTGACGAACACCTCGCCCTCGAACGTCGGCTCGTTCTTCGTGACCCTCGCGCCCTGGTCCGAGCGCGGCGGACGCGACCAGTCGCTGCAGGCGATCATGGGCAAGGTCCAGCCGCGGGTCGCGACGATCCCCGAGGCGATGGTCCGCGTCCTGAGCCCGGCGCCGGTGCGCGGGCTCTCCCGGACGGGCGGCTTCGAGTTCCAGCTCGAGGATCGCTCGGGGGGCAGCGTCGAGTCCCTCGCGGCGATGGCGCAGACGCTGATCGAGAAGAGCCGCTCGCGGCCCGAGCTCGCCGGGCTCTTCACGACCTTCCGCTCCGCGACGCCCCAGATCTTCGTCGACCTCGACCGTGCCAAGGCGAAGGCGCTGGGCGTCCGCGTCGACGACGTCTTCGAGACGCTCCAGACCTTCATGGGCGGCCTCTACGTCAACGACTTCGACCGCTTCGGCCGGCCGTTCCGGGTCTACACCCAGGCCGAGAGCGATCTGCGCGCTTCGCCCGAGGACGTCGAGCGGCTCTGGGTTCGCTCGGAGCGGGGCGAGATGGTGCCCATCTCGACGCTGGTCTCGCTCTCGCGGATCGCGGGGCCCCGGGACATCCCGCATTACAACGTCTACCGGACGGCGACGATCCGCGGCCAGGCGGCCCCCGGCTACAGCTCGGGGGAGGCCCTCGACGCGATGGAGGAGCTCGCCGGCGAGGTCCTCCCGAACACGATGGCCTTCGAGTGGACGGGCACCGCCTATCAGGAGCGACAGGTCGGGCGCGAGTCCCAGATCGTGCTCGCCCTGTCGCTGATGGTCGTGTTCCTCTTCCTCGCGGCCCAGTTCGAGAGCTGGAGCCTGCCGCTCGTGATCCTGCTGGCGGTGCCGCTCGCGTTCCTGGGCGCGCTCGGGGCCCAGATGTTGCGCGGGATGGGCAACGATCTCTTCGGCCAGATCGGGCTCGTCACGCTGATCGGCCTCGCCAGCAAGAACTCGATCCTGATCGTCGAGTTCGCGAAGCGGCGCCACGCCGAGGGCGCGAGCCTCGTCGACGCGGCGCGGGAGGCGGCGGAGACGCGCTTCCGGCCGGTCGTGATGACGGCGCTCGCGTTCGTGCTCGGGGTGCTCCCGCTGCTCGTCTCGACCGGTGCCGGCTCGGCGGCGCGTCGCTCGCTCGGCACCGCGGTCTTCGGCGGCATGCTCGTCGCGACGGCGCTGACGCTGGCGCTCGTGCCCGCGCTCTTCGTGATCGTGCAGGGCGGGGCGGAGCGATTGCGGCGACGGCTGCGGCGGGGCGGTGCGGATGGAATGGAAGGAGCAGGCGGATGAGCGCACGACGAAGCTTCGGGAGCAGGCAGGCGATCGGGACCGCGCGCGCGGGCTCGGCTTCCGTTCTCGCGGCGACGGCCGTCCTTGCGGCGTGTCTCGGCGTCGGCTGTCCCCAGGGCGCTCCGCCGGCGGCGCGAGGGCCGGCGAAGGTCCTGGTCGAGCCCGCCTCGGTCTCGCCCCTCGCCGATCGGCGCGAGTACGTCGGCAACGTGCGCGCCGTCGATCGCGTCGAGATCCGCGCCCGCGTGCGCGGCTATCTCGTCGAGCAGCTCTTCGAGGACGGGGCGCGGGTCGCGAAGGGGGCGCTCCTGTTCCGGATCGACCCGGTGCCCTTCGAGGTCGCGCTCGCCGAGGCGAAGGGCCAGCTCGCCCGGGCCCGCGCCGAGGCCGATCGCGCCGAACGCGATCTCGCCCGGGCGGAGGTCCTGTTCGAGAGCGGCGTGCTCAGCGACGAGCGGATCGACGAGCGGCGCACCGCGCGCGAGGAGACCGCCGCCGCCGTCGACGCGGCGCGCGCCGCGGTGAAGGCGGCCGAGCTCGAGCTCTCGTACGCGGCGATCCGTGCGCCGGCCGCAGGTCGCGTCGGCCGCGCCCTCGTCGACGTCGGCAACCTCGTCGGCGAGTCGAACCAGGACACGGTCCTCGCCGAGCTCGTCCAGGAGGATCCCGTCCACGTCTACTTCGCCGCACCCGAGGGCGAGGCGATCCCGCTCCTCGGTCAGGCCCCGAACGCCGGCTCCGGCAGCCCCGCGTCGATCCCGGTGCAGATCGAGCTCGGCGACGGCACGCGTTATGCGCACGCCGGCGTCGTCGACTACGTCGAGCCGACCGTCGATGCCACGCGCGGGACGCTCTCGCTGCGTGCGCGGGTCCCGAATCCGGAGGGTGTGCTGCGTCCGGGCCAGTTCGTGCGCGTCCTCGCCGAGTTCCCCGACGCCCCCTCGGCGGTCGTCGTGGCGCAGCGGGCGGTGCTCGACGAGCAGGGTGGGAGCTTCGTGCTGATCGTCGGTGCGGAGGACAAGATCGAGCGTCGGCCGGTTCGTCCGGGTCGCATGGTCGAGGGACGGCAGGAGATCCTCGAAGGTCTCGAAGGCGACGAGCGCGTCGTCGTCGACGGCATGCAGGGGGTGCGGCCGGGGGACGTCGTTGCGGTCGTTCCCGTGGCGGAGGGCGCGGCGGCTGAGGCGACGGGCGTCGCGGAGGGCGGTGCACCGGCGGCTGCGCAGGCCCCGGCGGCTGCGGGCGCGTCGACCGGGCCGACCGGTCCGTCCGGCCCGGGCATCCAGCCGGCCGCTTCGGAGAAGCGCGGCGGCTGAAGCTCGTCTCCCGCCCCGCCCTTCAGCCCCCCGACGCGACCAGCACCTTCGCCTCGTGCCCCGCCGCGAGCGACGCGAACGCGTCGGCCAGGCCGTCGAGGCCGATCCCGCGCGCGTGGATCGGGCCGGCGCGGAGGCGGCCGTCGCGCATCAGGTCCATCGTGATGCGGAACTCGTGGTGGTGATGGGCCGTCGAGTTGTCCAGCACGAGCTCCTTCGTGATGCAGGCGAGGGGATCGAGTCGGACGCCCGCGTGGCCCACGCCGATCAGCATGAAGGCGCCGCCGGGGCGCGCCTCGGGCTCGGGGACCTCGCGGGCCTCGAGCCGCTCGCGGCCGGTGATCAGGACGGCGTGCACGGGGAGACCTCCGCCCGTCAATCTAGTCGGTCGGCGGTGGGGGCGTCAGGCGATCGATGAGGCGGCCGAACGTGAGGGAGAGAGCCGACGCCGCGATCCCCGTCACGACGGACTCGAACAGGAACGGACCGAAGCGGCCGGCGTGGACGACGGCATCGGCCGCGGTCGTGCCGAGGCCGAGCAGCAGCGCGACGGTCGCGCGGCGCTCGTTTCGGGCGAGCGCCAGGGCGGCGGAGGTCGCGAGGGCGGCGAGGGCACCGGTCCGGGAGGCGACGAGCCAGTGGGCCCCGGTCAGCGCGAATGGATTGCCCTGCACCATCGCGAGCAGGCAGGCGGTCGTCGCCTCCGCGAACTGCTCCGCGAACGGCTGGACACGCTTTCGGATCCCGTCGCCCGGCCTCGAATCCATCGCTGGCTCCGCCGCTCGGATGCCGCGCGCGGCGCCGCGGTCACGCGTGCGATCGCGCGCTCGATCCCGCTCCCGGTCGCGGCCGAGCTCACACCCGGCCGAGCAGCTTCTCGACCAGGAAGCCGCGGCCCTGCTCGGCGAGCTGCTCGAGGCGGGACTTGTTGCTGTAGAGCGTCATGTGGGACGTGTCGCGGCAGAGGAAGAGACGTTTGTCGGGGGTCGCGATCCCGTTGAAGACGTCGATCTCCTCCTCCCAGAGCGTGATGTCGTCCTTCTCGGCGACGCTCATCAGCACGGGCGTCCGGAGGATGCGCCGCAGGAAGGGACGCACGTCGTAGCTCATCAGGAGCTCGGTCGAGGCGATCGTGTTCCAGTGCTCGTGGGTGGGCGCGACGGTGTTCTTGAACTGGAGGAAAGCGCTCGTCACCTCGGGAAAGGGCCAGGTCGAGAGCTCCCGCGTCGGATCCGGCGTCGACATCGGCATCGTCCCGTGCCGGCCCGTCGCGAGGCGCTTGCGCCGGTCCTCGAGGATCAGGGTCTCGAGTCGGCGAAAGGCGAGGGCGCCGTGGACGCTCTGCATCGTCCGCCAGCCGTCGACGACGGGGATGTTCGAGACGACGCACTGCACGCGGGGATCCGTCGCGGCGACGATCAGGACGTGGCCGCCGCTGTACGAGATGCCCCAGATCCCGATGCGCGACGCGTCGAGCTCGGGCCGCGTCTCGACGAAGCTGATCGCGTTCTTGTAGTCGTCGATCTGGGCCCAGGGATCGATGTGCTGGCGGGGCTCGCCGTCGCTCGTCCCGAAGCCCCGGTAGTCGAAGACCAGCGCGGCGATGCCCGCGGCGGCGAAGATCCGGGCGTACTCGGGCTGGACCAGCTCCTTCACATAACACCAGCCCCCCGCCATCACGACGACCGGATGCGGGCCCGGCCCGGCCGGGAGGTAGAGATGGGCGCGGATCTTCGTGCCCGCGCTCGGGAAGTCGACGTCGAGGGGCTGCATGGGGCTCCTTTCGCGCGGGTGCGGAGGGCTTCTCGGCATGGCTAGAGTGACGGATGCCGTCCGGACTGACAAATCGGGGGCGGCGGATTGCGCCGCGGAAGCGACGGACGCACGGGGGCGACGGGCCGAGCAGGAGGATCCGATGGAAGCGAGCGACACGACCGCCGCCCTGGCCGCCGAGGCGGCGAAGAGCCTGAACGAGCGCGGCTTCGCGATCCTCGATCGGATCGCCGACCCGGCGATCATGGACCAGCTGCAGGCGGAGGTGAAGCCGTGGGCCGATCGGGCCGAGCGGCTCCAGCTCAAGTTCTTCGGGGGCGGGCTGCGCAAGGTCGAGTCGGTGCTGACGAAGTCGCGGGCCTTCGTGACGCTGCTCGCGCATCCGGTGCTCCATGCGGTGAACGAGCGGATCCTCGGGCCCGAGTCGCTGCTGAACGGCTCCTCGGTCTTCATCCTCGAGCAGGGCGGCCGCGAGCAGACGATCCACACCGACGGCGCGATCTACGAGCCGATGCTTCCGCGCGCGCCGGGCGGGCCCCACTACCTGCTCGTCTTCATGTGGGCCGTCACCGACTTCACGCGGGAGAACGGCGCGACCCGGGTGATCCCCGGCAGCCATCTCTGGCCGGCGGGGCGGCATCCCCGGCCCGACGACCCGATCGAGTATCTCGAGATGAAGAAGGGCTCGGCGGCGATCTGGCTCGGCTCGACCTATCACGCGGCGAGCTCGAACCACACGCCCTCGGCGCGCATCGGGACCCAGATGGGCTTCAACTGCGGCTGGCTGCGGCCCCACGAGGCGAACCTCCTGCTGGTCCCGCCGCTCGTCGCCCGGGACATGCCGCTCGCCGTCCAGGAGGTCCTCGGCTACCGCGCCTATCGCGGCATGCTCGGCTGCATCGAGCAGCAGAGCCCCGGCGAGTGGCTCGGCATCCAGGCGAGCCTCGGCTCGAAGAGCAACCAGGTCGCCGCGACCCCCGATCCCTTCGACGTCGAGGCCTGCACCCGCGACTACTTCGCGACCCGCGGCCTCCCGATTCCGTCCGACGTGAAGAGCGAGCTCGACCAGCTCGCGGCGACGAACGCCGCCCGCGCGGCCGCCGCGTCCGAGGACGACCGCGAGGTCCTCGAGGTCGTGGCGCGCTCCCAGTCGCGACATCTCGTGAGCCACGTGCTCGCCGGCGAGCACGGCGCGCTCGCCGACCGGTTGCGAGCGCTCCCGATCGCGCAGGCAGGCCCCGGTTAGGCCCGCACCTCGCCTTCGATCCGACCGTCCCGCCGTCTTCGACTGCCTGCCAAGGAGAACCGATGAGCCCGACCGACGCCCGCCCGTATCGAGCCGCGATCTGCACCGTGACGCCCTACGACGATCAGGGCCGCCTCGACGAGGCGGCCGTCGTCTCCCTCGTCGAACGCATCGCGAGCCGCGGCCTCGGCCTCGCGATCGGGACCGCGTCTCCGGGCGAGGGCTTCGCGATGTCCCTCGACGAGACCGCGAGCTTCTACGAGACCGTCGTCAAGACCGCCGCCGGCCGGGTCCCCGTCTGTGCGATGGGCGTCGAGCCGCGCAACGCGAACCAGCTGCGGCCGATCGTGCGCATCGCCGAGAAGGCGAAGGTCGACGTCATGCAGCTCTACACCGCCGACCCCGGCCACTCGATGAAGCTGACCGACCGCGAGCTCGAGCGCTTCTTCTCGACGCTGCTCGGCGAGATGACGATCCCCGCCGCGATCTCGACCCACGTCTACAACGGCCTCGTCCCGCTCCCGGTCCTCGCCCGACTGCTCGACGCCTTCCCGAACATCATTCGGATCCACTGCACGAGCGAGGTCAACTATCTCCACCAGCTGGTCCAGATCGCCGCGGGCCGCTGCGAGATCCTGGTCGGGGGGCCGATGCAGGCGCTCTCGACCCTCGCGATCGGGGGCCACGGCTTCCTCTGCTCCGAGGGCAACATCGCCCCCGTCGTCTGCAGCGAGCTCCAGTCGGCGGTGCGCGCCGGCGACCTCGAGGCGGCCAAGACCGCCTATCGCCAGCTGAACGGCGTCTTCAGCCTCAACATCTGGCCCGGGGGCAGCGTCCGCTTCCTCAAGACGGCGATGCGGCTGCTCGGGATTCCGGGCTCCGCGACGCGGCCGCCCTTCGAGCATCTCGACGAGGCGGCGACGGCGATCGCGCTGCGCTCGATGCGCGCGCTCGATCTGCCGGAGTGGCGCGGGAAGCTGCCCCAGGCTTGAGACACCACGGCGCGGGTCGCTCGACCCGCGTGGTCCCGGTCTTGCGGGGCGACCCCGTTCGGTCGCTCGGCCCGCCCACCCTCGCCGGCGAGCCCGGACCCGAAGGTCCCGAGCCCGCCGGCGATTCGGCTCCCCCGTCAGTCGTCGCCGCGGCGCGTGCGCCCTCGCACGCCCGGGGCGCCGGTGGTCGTTCCGCTCGACGGGCTCGTGACCCGTCCCTTGGCGGCGCGGATCCGCGCGTCGTCGTCTCCGCCCGAGGTCTCGTCGTCGTCCTCGTCCTCGCATTCCCCGGACATCGTGACCGCGACCGGCGTCGCGAGGGTCCAGCTCGCGCTCCCGACCTCGGCGCGGATACCGATCGAGGTCGGTGCGACGGCCGGGCTCGCGGTGCCTTCGAAGCGCCCGGTCCGGTCCGTCACCGGGAAGATCCCGAGCAGCGCCCCGTCGCGTTCGTCCGAGGCGACGATGTGGCCGCCGATCGGCCCGCGTCGGCCCGAGATGCGGGTCGTCGTCCTGGCGCAGTCGACGGTCGCGCGCACACGGGTCAGCAGGACCTGATCGCAGTCGGCCGGTGCGCCCCGCACCGGGATCGGCGCGCTCGTCGCGCCGCCGCTGCCGACGGCGACCGAGCAGGGGGCGATGAAGGGCTCGAGGTCGATCGCGAAGCGACCCGAGCGCGACCCGCGCCGGGAGCCGAGCAGGACCTGGCTGCCGTCGGAGAGGACGGCGAAGACGTCGAGCGACCCGCGCACCCCGCGCTCGCGGGCGACCGCGGCGCTCGTCGCCGCCGGCGTCGCGAGCGAGCCCTGGAGGAAGAGCCGCCCACCGTTCGCGCTCCACGCGGCGTCGTCGAGTCGCGGCGCGGTGGCGCTCGTCGCGTCGAGGGCGGCGAGGGAGAAGGTCTCCGCGTCGCTCTCGGCGGGCGTGCCGGCGTCGGTCGCGGTGCACGTCACGCTGACGCGCGCCGCGGCGGTCGGGGCCCAGACGATCTCGCCGGTGCCGTCGCCCATGTCGGTGAAGATCGCGTCGGCGGGGAGGCCGGCGCAGTCGAGGACGAGCGGATCGGCATCGGGATCGGTCGCGGAGAGCGCGACGCGCAGCTCGCTGCCGAGCTGGACCTGGCGGTTGCCGATCGCCGCGAGCACCGGCGGCCGGTTGATGCGGCCGACGGAGATCACGATCGACTCCGCGTCGGAGGCGGCGGGCGTGCCGCCGTCGGTGACCTGGAAGGTCACGGCGTGCTGGCCGACCTGCGACGCATCGGGCGTCCAGAGGAAGCTCGCGCCGACGAGGCTCGCGCCGGTCGGCAGGCCCGTCGCCGAGAAGGTGAGCGGCTGGCCCTCGGGATCCTGGGCCGAGAGATCGAAGGCGAGGGTCTGGCCCGGATCGAGCTGCTGGTTGCCGATCGGCGCGAGCACGGGCGGCCGGTTCGCGGCCTGGCCGACGGCGATCGTCACGTCCATCGACGCGACGCCCATCGGCGTCCCGGTATCCGAGGCATGGAAGGTCACGGTATGCGCCCCGAGCTGCGCCGCGGTCGGCGTCCAGACGAAGCGACCCGTCCGGTTGCCGGCGTCGGTGAAGCTCGCGCCGGCCGGTGCATTGGCGACGCTCAGCAGGATCGCGCCGCCTTCGGGATCGGTCGCGGAGACGGTGAGGGCGAAGGACGAGCCGACCGTCGCGCTCTGGGCGGAGACGGCGGTGAAGACGGGCGGCCGGTTCGCGACGGCGGCCGAGCAGAAGGGCGACACGTCGGTGTGGCCCGAGCGGCGGAACTGATCGCCTCCCGTCGTCAGGCTCGCATTCGGGCTCGAGGCGTTGGTATGGCAGAGCCCGCAGTTGACCTGCGAGGCGCTGTTGGCGTTGCCGCCGTTCGGGTTGAAGGGCCTGGCCGGCGTCCAGCCGTTGGCCGTGCAGGTCGTGTCGACGTAGGTCCCGTAGCTGGGAAACGCGGAGGCCGCGTGGCCCGAGAGCAGCGTCAGGGACAGGGCCCAGCCGCCGACGCCTCGCCAGATCGATCGATGGAACATCCTCGCCTCCCGCGCGTCGAGTCCGACGGCGCATCCGATTGAGTGCAGTCGGGGAGGTCATCGGCTCGCGTTGCGGATGCGCGCGTGGCCCGCCTCACCGGCGCCCGCGATGCAGCCGAAGGCGAATGGGATGCAGCTCACGCAGAGGTCCGTCGAATGGGCCCGGCGTCACCGGATCGTCGCCGCGCGGATCGGCGAGGCGATTCAGGCGGGCTCGCGGGTCGCGCTGCGATGCGCGCGAAACGGCGCCTGGTAGAGCCAGACTCGGCGCCCGTCGACGCACTCGAGCGTATGCCGCGGCGCGAGCGAGGTCGCTTCGAACTCGAGGCTGACGAGCCAGGCGCCGGGGGCGAGCTCGCGAGCGGCCTTCTCCGCGGCGCGCGGCATGCTCTCGGGGCGCTGGAACAGGTAGACGAGATCGTAGGCCGACCAGTCGGCGGTCCAGAGGTCACCGCGCCGGATGCGCGCGAAGCGGCAGCGCCCGGCGCACGCGAGGCGCAGCGGACCGCTGCGCTCGATCCCCTCGAGCCCGGCCTGCGGATACTCGCGATGCAGCTCGCGCAGACCGTCGCCGAGGCCGCAGCCGGCATCGAGGATGCGCGCGCCGGGCGGGAGGGGCGCGCGCTCCGCGAGGCCGCGCAGGGCGCCCGCCGGCGTCGGAAAGAGCGGCGCGTCGCGCCAGGCGGCGATCGGATAGAGGAGGAGCAGGAGTGCGAGCGGTGCGAGCCAAGCCCAGGCCGGCACGCTCGCGGCGAGCCCGCTGACGAGCAGCGACGCGGGAAAGCCGGCGAAGATCAGCAGCCGTCGCCAGGACGTGTCGCCCCAGGCGAGGCCGAGCGGGAGACCGAGCGCGCTCGCCACGAGGAGCGCCGGCCCGGGCGCGACGCCCAGGGCCGTGAGCCCGACGAAGGCGAGCCACGCGCTGCCCCAGGCGAGCAGCGCCGGGAGCGGCCACCGGAATTTCAACGAGCCGCCCCGCCCAGGTCGACGACGAGGCGCAGCGGGCGCCGCATGATCCCGATCTGCTCCCAGTCGGCTTCGTTCTCGACGAGGCGCGCGTCTTCGGGCAGGAAGTCGAGGGCGGCCTCGAGCATGCAGCTCATCTCCTGCATCGCGAGATTCGCGCCGAGGCAGTAGCGCGGACCGTGGCCGAAGCTGACGACCTCGCGGGTGTCGCGGCCGACGTCGAAGCGATCCGGGTCGGGAAAGACCGAAGGATCCCGGTTCGCGCTCGCCGGGGAGAGCATCAGCATGTCGCCCGGGCGGATCGTGTGGCCGTGGAGCTCGATCGGCTCCATCGCGAAGCGCATGTTCACGGCGGCGAGCGAGCCGAAGTCGAAGCGCAGCGCCTCGCGGACCGCGTTGCGCACGAGGCTGCGATCGGCGCGCACCCGCGCGAGCTCGCCCGGATGCCGGAGCAGATGGCGGATCACCTGCGTCCCGCCCAGCGTCGTCGTCTCCGAGCCCGCCGCGACGAGGCCCGCCACGAGCACGACGATCTCGCGGTTCGTGAGCGCCTCGTCGCCGGCGTTGCCGTGGATCAGGTCGGAGAGCAGGTCGTCGGCGCGGGTCTGGCGGCGCTCGTCGGCGAGCTTCACGACCCACTCGGCGAGCTCCTCGATCGCGGCGTTGCCCCGCTCGACCTTGGCCGCGTCGGCGAAGAACGTGAAGCGCTGCATCATCTGCTGGGCGAGGCTGCGGAAGCGCGCCTCGTCGCCGGGATAGGGCGGGATGCCGGTGATGCGGCCGATCACCGTGTTGGGGATCGGGTCGGTGAAGGCGGCGAGCAGGTCGACGGGGCCCGCGCTCCCGCGGATCGGCGCGGCGAACTCCTCGACGATGTCGCGGACCTGCTCGTCCATCCGTCGCACCGCCCGCGGCGTGAAGCCCGCCGACAGGCGGTGGCGCCAGCGGCGATGGCCCTCGGGATCGGCGCTGATGATCGAGCTCTGCTCGAAGTGGAAGAGCCACGAGTCCGGTGGCGCCGGGCGGTGGCCCCGGGCGAGGCGGCGATCGGTCGAGAGCCGCGGGTCGGAGAAGAAGCGGCGGACGTCGTCGTAGCGGGTGATGAACCAGGTCCCGAGCGCCTCGTCCCAGTGGACGGGGTCGTGCTCCCGCAGCCAGGCGAGCTGCGCGAAGGGATTCGCGACGAACGCCGGATCGACGAGCGAGGCGGGCGGGGCGGAGACCGGGAGGACCGGGGCCATCGAGCACCTCTCAGGAGAGGACGATCTCCTTGAAGCGCTGCGAGTCGGTGTGCTCCTCGATCTCGACGATCCGGCCGTCGCGGCAGACGTAGACCCAGACGTACTCGTTGCTGTAGGGCTTGCCGTTCGCGGCCTTCGCCTCGTTGCGCTGGCGGACGACGACCTTGTCGCCGTCGGCGACGATCCACTTCGTCTCGGACTTCATCGTCGTGAGGTCGAAGAACTTCGCTCCGGCCGCGCCCATCGCGCCGAGGACCTCGTTGCGCCCGATGGGCGAGCCGAGCCCCGCCGCCGCCGGCGGTCGCCACTGGACCTTGTCGTCGAGCAGGGCGGCCATCGTCGCACCGTCGCCGCGGCCCTGGGCGGCGAGGTAGTCGAGAACGAGCTTGCGGCTGGCTTCGGTGTTCATGGCGCGGGTCGGGCTCCTCTGGGGTTCCTGCGGACTCTAGAGCGATTCGGAGACGAGGGCACGCAGGGCGACTCAGTAGCGATCTCCGCGCACCACCTCGACTTCGCCCACCGCCAGGAAGAGGCGGTGGCTGTCGAGAATGGGCGCCAGGGACTCGACCAGGGCGCTCGCCTTGGCCTCACCGGCGATCACGAGCACGATCGCCTTGGCCGAGGCGCCCGTGACTTCGTCGTGCTGCCATTCGGCGTCGCGCCCGCCTCCCCGGTCGACGTGGAGGACGCTCCAGCCCGAGATGTCCGCCGCCTTCACGTGCCGGATGACGAGCGGGACGAGGGGCGTATCGACGAGGATTTCGATCCGTTTGCGCGTCACGGTCTCGATCATGACAAGCCGACCCCCCTCGCCATCGCCGCGTAGATCGGAATGCCCAGCAGGATGTTGAACGGGAAGGTGATCCCGAGCGACATCGAGAGATAGATCCCCGGATCCGCCTCGGGCAGGGCGAGGCGCATCGCGGCGGGCACCGCGATGTACGATGCGCTCGCGGCCAGCACCCCCAGCAGGGCGGAGGACGCGACGTCGAGCCCGACGGCGTGGCCGACCATCGTTCCGATTCCCCCGTGGAGCAGCGGCATCGCGACGGCGAGGAGCACGAGTCGGAGGGTGAGTTTCCTCGACTGCGTGATCCGTCGAGCGGCGATGAGGCCCATGTCGAGCAGGAAGAGGCACAGCACCCCACGGAACCCCGTCTCGAAGAGCGGCTTGACCGCCGCATAGCCCTTCTCGCCGCCCGCCAGACCGATGGCGAAGGAGCCGACGAGCAGGACGACCGAGGCGTTGGTCAGGATCTCGTGCAGCGTCCCACCATCGGACCCGCGCGCGGCCGGGTCCGCCCCGCGGCGCGCGAGGAAGAGCCCGCTCACGATGGCGGGGGTCTCCATGACGGCCAGCACGGCGACCATGAAGCCGGCCGCCTCCAGCCGATCCGCCGCGAGGAGCTCCCGGGCGGTCACGAACGTGACGACGGAGACGGAGCCGTAGTGGGCGGCGACCGCCCCCGCATCGATGCGCGCGAGACCACCGAATCGGGTCAGGAGCGCAAACGCGAGGAAGGGGAGGGTCAGGCTGAGCAGCAGCCCGGCGATCGCCGCGGCTGCGAGCTCGGGGGTCAGCCCCGAGCGCGAGACCTCGACGCCGCCCTTCAAGCCGATCGAGGCCATCAGGTAGATCGACATCGCCTTGGCGAAGGCCTCGGGAATCGAGAGATCCGACCGCACCAACGCCGCCGCGAATCCGAGCACGAAGAACAGGATGACCGGCGAGGTCAACGTTTCGACGATCATGGCTCCATCGAATAGCACCGATTCCATTCCCCTCCCAGCGCGCCGCGTACGCTCCGTCGCGGCTCGCGGCTCGCGGCTCGCGGCCGGCTGGGCGGCCGCCGGGCCCGAGGCTGACGCTGCGCGAGGCCGCGGGGTAGACTGCTCGCGTGACGCGCCCCGCCTACCAATCGATCGCGGACCTGCCGCCGCTCGACCCGAACGATCCGTTCTTCGGCGCGAACCCCCTCGATCCGACCTTTCGCGCGGATCCGCATGCGCGGCTCGCGCGGCTGCGGACGGTCGCGCCGGTCAGCGAGCTGCCCTTCGGCGTCTTCAGGCTCGCGCGCTACGAGGATTGCCGGCGGCTCCTGCACGACGTCCCGACCGGGGTCCGCAGCGCCGACGGCCACATCGATGGCCGCGAGCGGATCCCGGGCTCCGTCGGGCCCGGCGAGTTCATGCTCCAGCAGGATCCGCCGGCCCACACGCGCCTGCGCCGGCTCGTCGCGAAGGCCTTCACGCCGCGGGCGATCGAGCGGCTGCGCGCGCCGGTCGAGCGCCTCGTCGACGGGCTCGTCGAGCGCGCGCTCGACCGGGGCGAGATGGACGTGATCGCGGATCTCGCGCTGCCCGTCCCGTCGACGGTGATCTGCGAGATGATGGGCGTTCCGCTCGCCGACCGCGAGCGCTTCACCGAATGGACCGCCCGGGCGACGCATCTGCTCGCCGCCCAGTTCGCACCGCAGGAGGTGATCGACCGCGCCGCGGCCGCGGCGGAGGCGCTCGAACGTTATTTCGAGGACCTGATCGCCGAGCGCCGCAAGACGCCGCGGGAGGACATCCTGACCGAGCTGATCCGCGCGGAGGAGGTCGGGGATCGCCTCTCGCCGCGGGAGCTGATCGCCCAGGCGTCGGGGCTCCTGATCGCGGGCTTCGAGACGACGATCGGGCTGATCGGCAACGGGGTGCGCATGCTCGTGCTGCATCCCGACGAGCTCGCGCGCCTGCGCGCGCATCCCGGGCTGATCGCCTCTGCCGTCGAAGAGTGCCTGCGCTTCGACGGGCCGATCCCGCTCACGCTCCGCGTGACGCGCGAGGAGACGCGCTTCGGCGACGTCGTGATCCCGAAGGACCGGAGGGTGATGGCGCTGCTCTCGGCGGCGAATCGCGATCCGGCGAAATTCCCCGAGCCCGACCGCTTCGGCGTCGCACGCTCGCCCAACGAACATCTCGCCTTCGGCGGTGGCGCGCATTTCTGCCTCGGGGTCCACCTCGCGCGCATGGAGGCGCAGGTCGCGATTGGGACGCTCGTCGCGCGCACCCGCACCCTCGAGCTCGACGATTCCCCGCCCGCGTGGGGCGCCTCGCTCTTCCGCGTGCTCGGGCGGCTTCCGCTCCGACTCGCGGCTTGACCTCGTTCCGAGCTCGCTCCGGGCTCGTCCGCCCGGGCAGCGCAATCCGCAGGGAAGGGGGCCCCGTGTTCCAGGGTTGGCGGATCGTCGCGGTCTCCGCGCTCGCCCAGGCCGTCTCGATCGGCACCACCTTCTACGCCTACGGCGCCTTCATGAAGCCGCTCGCCGCGGAGTTCGGGGCGTCGCGGCTCGCGGTGACCCTCGGCATGACGTCGATGACGGTCGTGCAGGGGCTGGCGGGTCCGTTCCTCGGCCGCGGCCTCGATCGCCTCCATCCGCGGCTGGTCCTCGCGACCGGAGTCGGTCTCGAGGCGCTCGGGCTCGGGCTCCTCTCGCGCGCGACGGAGCTCTGGCAGGCCGGGCTGCTGCTCGTCACGGTGATCGCCCTCGGCTCCTATCTCTTCGGCGCCCTCGCGACGACGGCGGTCGTTGGCCGCTGGTTCGTCCGCCGCCGCGGTCGGGCCCTCGGGCTCACCGCCCTCGGTTCCGCCGCGGGCGGCGTCGCCTTTCCGCCCATCGTGACGGCGCTGATCGGCGAGCTCGGCTGGCGCGGGGCGGCGGGCGCGCTCGGCGCGGGGATCCTGCTGCTGATCGTGCCGATCCTGCTCTTCGTGGCACGGCGACCGGAGGATGTCGGCGCGTTGCCCGACGGCGATCCAGTCGAGTCGATCCGGGAGGAGCCGCGGGAGGAAGCGCGCGCGGCCGGGGCAGCGAGCGTGGTCGGGGGCGCGGCGTCGGCCACGTCGCGCCCCGACTCGTCCTTCGCGTCGGCTTCCGTCGATCCCGCCGCGTCGCCCGCTGCGTCGTCCGCTCCGACCGAGCCGCTGACGACGCGGGCGCTGCTCGCGGATCGGAATTTCTGGGTCATCACGATCGCCATGGCCTTCGCCTATTCCCCGGTCAACGTCATGCTCGCCCACCTCGTCCCCTTCGCGACCGACATCGGGATCAGCCCGGCGCGCGCCGCGATCCTGCTCTCGGGCTATGCGCTCGGAAGCGCGCTCGGGCGCCTGCCCTTCGGCTGGCTCGCGGACCGCTTCGACAAGAAGCTCGCCGCGTGGGTCATGTTCGGCTGGTTCGCCGCGTCCTGGTCCCAGCTGATGGGGCAGCCCTCGTTCGAGGCGCTGCTCGTCGCCGTCGTCGCCGCGGGCTTCGCGGTCGGCGGGACGCTGCCGCTCTGGGGCGCGCTCACCGGCGCCGCCTTCGGCCGGGCCTCGATCGGCAGCGCGATGGGCCTCACGAATCTGCTGATGCTCCCGGTCAGCATCGCCGGCGCCCCCATCGCCGCCCACGTCTACGATCGCACCGGGACCTATCAGCTCGCGTTCACGCTCTTCATCTTCAGCTTCGCCGTCGGGGCCCTCGCGATCGCGTTCCTGCGGCTGCCCGCGGTCGAGCCGGGGAGCGAGCGGGCTGGGGGGAACTAACGACGATCGCCTCGGGGAGATCGCCGTTTTCGAGCCGTCGGTGACACATCGGCATGCGGTGCCCCACTTCCCGATCATGCACGAACGATCGCGAGGGTTTCGGGGGACGCATTTCGGTCTGCGTCGAGCGGGGGTCTGCCTGGCGCTCGTGCTGGCGACGAGCGCGGCGGAGGGGCGCGCGCAGGTCTCGGGGAGCAATGGCTCGCCGGGGACGCGCGGGGCCGACGGCATCGCCGGGGGCGACGGCGCGGATGGGACGCCCGGCGGCGACGGCGTCCGCCAGAGTCTCGCGACGAGTCCGCCGAACGCGATCGCGGCCTTGGGCGGCGCGGGGGGCGATGGCGGCGACGGCAGTCCGCCGAATGGACGCGGCGGGCATGGCGGGGCGGGTGGCGGTGCGATCGCGACCGCCGTCACGACGACGCCGGATTTCTTCGGCGCGACGACGATCGATGCGAACGGCGGCCGAGGGGGCAGCGGCGGTCGACCGGCGGACGCCGCGACGGGTCAGGGCGGCTCGGGCGGCTCGGGCGGTCGTGCCGAGGTCCGCGCGGACGTGACCTCCTCCCAGGTCACGGCGCATGCGATCGGCGGCGCGGGGGGCGTCGGCTTCGGGGTCGGCAGTCGCGGTGGCGCCGGCGGGGACGCGACCGGCGATCTCCTCGCGATCAGCGATCGGCTCCGAAGCCTCTTCAATCTCGAGGGCGGCGCGGGCGGTGTGGGGCAGCTCGGCGCCGCGGGCGGCGACGGGGGCGACGCGCATCTCGTGTCGCCAAACGCATCTACGCCGGTCGGTGTCCCGTCGACGGGCCTCGTCCGCGCCTCCGAGTCGATCACCGCCATCGGCGGCAACGCGGGCCTGAGCACGGTCTCGGCCGGCGGTCGAGGCGGCGACGCCTTGCTCGAGGTCGAGCGGATCCTCGGTGTGGGCGGCGAGCTCGCCCTCGATCTCACCGCAGTCGGAGGGCGCGGCGGCAGCGCGCCCTCCGGCGGTGCGCCCGGCCTCGGCGGCGACGCGGACGCGCGAGGACGCGTCGAGATCGCGGGAACCGCGACGGTCGTCGTGAAGAGCACGGGCGGGGCGGGCGGACTCTTCACGAACGCATCGTCGAGCAGCCCTGTCCGCGATGGCGCCGCAGCGGGCCGGGCGACGGGATCCGCGATCGCCGTGTCGACCCTCGCGAACGGGCGCGCGGAGGCGACGACGGTGCTCTTCGGTGGTCAGGGCGGAATCGGCTCCGGAATCGGTGCCCGCGGCGCCGACGGCGGCACCGGGACGGGCACGGCCGAGGCGCGGACCGGGCCGTCCGGTACGGCGAAAGCGACGGTCGAGATCTACGGCGGCGTCGGGGGCGCGGCTTTCGTCGGCGCGGACGGGGGCGCGGGCGGCGACGCGCTGCTCTTCAATGCGGCGAGCGGGGTCGGCGAGCGCGTCGAGCTGCGCCAGGCGGCCTTCGGCGGCGTCGGCGGCGGCGCGAGTCGATCGATCACGTCTCCCCCCGGCGCCGGTCGCGGCGGCGATGCCGTCTCCCTCCTCGATCAGGCGAATCCCGACGGCAGCCTGTTGATCGATTCCCGCGCGACGGGAGGCATCGGTGGTGCGGGCGGTGGCCTCGCCGGAAAGGCGATCGCCGGCGGCACCGCCGTCGCGCGCACGATCGCGACCGTCTTCGCGAAGGCGATCGGCGGAACGGGGGGCGCGCCGGTCGATGTCGACCGCTTTGGAGCGGATGGCGCCGAGGCCGCGCTCGCGCCGATTCGCGGTCGGGCAGAGCTGGGGGTCGACCTGACGGGGTGGCTCGAGGGGGGTGCGGGCGCGGCGGGCACGCGGATCTCGGGGCGCGGGGCCGACGCGCGGGTCGTCGATGCTCTCGAAGCAGAGACCTCGGGCGTGTTTCGCGCGACCCAGGTCGCGGTCGCGGGCCGCGCCGGCGAGACGCGGCGGCCGGACCAGGCCATCAGCGGTGCGCGGGGCGGCGACGCGACGAGCCAGCTGACTCTCGACGAGCAGGTCTCGCAGCTGTTCGCGAACGTCGCTGCGGTCGGCGGACGCTCGACGGGACGGGATGCGGCGGGCGTGGGCCATGCCGGCGGACGCGCGAACGTCGAGCTCTCCGCGACGAATCGGACGGGCGGAATCGAGTCGGCCTATCGCGCGATCGGCGGCGTCGGATCGGACTCCGGCGGCGCCGGAGGCGAGGCGCGCTCGCTCGTGCGGCTGACGACGGTCGGCGACGGGCACGACATCGTCATCTCCCGCTTCCCCGCCTACCTCGACGGCATTGGCTACCTGAACGGGGCCACTGGTGGCCAGGGCGGCGATGCGGGCCAGATCGATCCCGCGACCGGAGTCGGCAGTCGCGACGCCGGGCGCGGCGGCGACGGGACGGCCGAGGTCGACGCCCGGGCGATCGGGGACAGCCGGATCGACGTGACGGCGAGCGCGGGAGGCGGCAACGGGGGAACGAGCCGGCTCTTGAGCGCGCCGGGCTCGGGCGGGAACGCGCGTGCGCGCACGCGGGACCAACGAGGGCGCGAGCGAAGTCACGGTCCAGGCCCGTGCGCAGGGGGGCTCGGGCGGCCTCGCGTTCTTCGCCGACCCGTTGAAAGCGCCCGTTGCGGGCGATGGCGGATCGGCCGAAGTCGAAGCCTTCGGCGAGTCGCTCGGCGGAGGCTGGGTCACGGTCATCGGGAATGCGAATGGCGGCTCGGCGAGCGTCGGGCGAGGCGGCTCGGTTCGGCTCGTCGATGCGGTCGGCGGCGCGACGAGCGGACGGCTCGCGCTCCATCAGTCTGCGCTGGGGGGAGAGTCGTATCCCGGGATCGGAGGCGATGCGGAGTCGCGGCTCTCGCACGTCGACGAAGACGGCGGGGCCCTCGAGCTGCTCGCGGACGCGTACGCCGGCGCGGGTCGTGCCGGGGGCGGCGATGCCGTCGCCGCGGCACGCGGCGTCGGACGGGACGACGTGATCGTCGGCGTATCTGCATGGGCAGGCAGTGCAACGGGCGCCGACGCCTCGAGTGGGCGGGCCCGGATCGACGAGGCATACGGGGAATCGCTGGGTGGGGGACGCGTCGACGTGGGAGCCGCGCTCGGGAAGGGATCGGGCCGCTCCATGGCGACCGAATCACGCGAGGCATCGGCCGAAGCTCCGCTCGATGCGATCGTCGACAACATCGTGAGCGGACGAACGACGGGCGTGCTCGCCCTGAGCCAGTGGGCCCGGGGCGGAAGCGCGATCGGCGACGCGGCGGGACCGGGCTCGATCGTTCGCGCGGGGAGCGCGCTGAACCGGCTCGATCGGCGCGTCTCCGCGAGCCGACTGGAGGTGAGCCTCGGCGCGACGGGCGGAACGGGCGTCTGGGCGTTCGAACCGGTGCGGGCGCCGAGTGATGGTGGCAACGCATCGATCGTCGCCCGGCTCGCGAACGAGACCGGCGGCGTCTTCTTCGAGGGGGCGGCCCGCGGTGGCGATGGCGGGCTCGGCGCTTCGTTCGCGCACGGTGGCGACGCGTCGCTCGACGTCGAGATCGAGACGCGCGGTGACGGAGCGGACATCCTCTTCGATTCTTCCTTTCCGATTCGTGGAGGGGACTCCGATCTCTACGGGACCTCGGCCGGCGGAACGGCCGGCAATGCCGTGAGCCGGTCCGTGGCGACCGCACTGGGGGACAGCGCGGTCGAGGTCTTCGATCAGGCGGCTGGGGGGCAGGGCTCGAGGAGCGGGAGCGCCCGCTCCTTCGCGAGTGGCGCCAACGCCGGGAGCCGGCGCGTGCATGTGAGCTCGATTGCGGAGTCCGGGCAGATCGTCGCGGGCGACGGAGCCATCGATCGGGGAACGGCGCGCTCCGAAGCGCACGGCTTCAGTCCCGCCGGCGAGGTCGATGTCGAGGCGCGCGCGACCAGCAATCCGAACTGGGCGGGCTCGTATCTCCTCTCCGATCGATGGTCGGGGGGGCTGGCGGTGGCCGTCGCGACGGCAGACGGAAGCGCGAGTCGCGCCTCGGCCGAGGCGAGCGGGATGACGGGGGCCGTCGGCGAGCCGGCGGTCGCGGCGCGCGCCGGCGCGCATGGGCAGGGCAGCGGCTCGATCGAGACCCGCGCCACGAGCGGATCTGCGGGGCCGAGCGAGCCGATGGGCCTGGGGACCGGGGTCTCCGCCTCCGTCGAGGGCATCCACGCGCGGACCGGGGAGTGGGGGCGCGGCGAGATCGACATCCGCGCCGACCGGGCCGGTCCGGACATCGTGCTCGGCGGCGAGCTCGAGTTCTTCGGGGTCTCGTATCTGAATCCGACCTCGGCCCTCTTCGTCAGCTTCCTCGCGATCGACCTCGACGACGACGACTTCGCGACCCTCGCGGTCCGCATCGACGATGGAGACGAGGCGCTCCTGGCGCGCTCCTTCGACGATGCGGCCTCGGCGCGGGCGTTCTTCGCGTCGCCGCTCTCGATCGCGGCGCTGCTTCAAGGGTTGCCGGAGCCGACCAGCCCGCTCCACGGACTCATGGTCTCCGTCGAAGGAACCGGGGTGTCGGCGAAGACGGATTTCCACCTCGCGCTCGCCGTCGGACGGAACGTCGTGCCCGAGCCGGGCGTGGCGACGCTGATCGCGGTGGGGCTCGTGTTGCTGGGATTCAGGCGCGCGGGCGAGGCTTGAAACTCGAGCTCAGCGCGGTCCCCCGATCGGATGTCTTCTCGATCCGACGAATGCCAGAGCGACCGCCCCCGCGACGAGCCCCGCGCCGAACGCGGGCTCCGGGGCGCAGATGTTTCCGACGTAGTCGCCGTTCGCGTCCTCCTGGGAGAGGCTGCAGGCTCCGCCGCTGCCGCAGTCGGGATTCGAATGGCAGGGGCGTCCGATCGTCGCGCCGGTCAGGCAGGCGCCGAGCAGCGGGCCGTTCGCGTAGTAGGGGCAGTTGTCGCAGAGGTCCCGGATGCCGTCGCGATCGGTGTCGGGGGGCTGGTTGGCCTGGTTGCTCGGGTCGAGGTTGTGGAAGAACAGGGCCTGACCGGTGCCGACGATGCCGAGGGCGGAGCTGACGCGCCAGGTGCAGCAGTCGACGCCGGTGAAGCCGGGGGTGCCCTGGAAGCGATAGGTGTAGGGGAGCAGGTTCGGATTGACGGGGTTCGGGTTCGTGACCTCGCAGATCCCCGCGATGGGCGTCTGGTAGAGGCCGTCCTGATCGAGGTCGTAGATCCAGCGGAAGTTCTGGGCGGCGTCGATGAAGGAGACGGTGCCGGCGTTGATCGCTCCGGACTCGTAGACCTCGGTCGGGTAGTAGTCGACGACGAGCGTCGGGGGCGGGCTCGCGGACGGATTCTCGCGGCTCGCGATCTGGATGCCCTGGGTCGCCGGCGAGAAGAGCGTGAAGGGGGATCCCTCGAGCAGGAAGCCGTCGGCCCCGGTGCCGGTCGCGACCATCGTCTGCACCGCGCTCGCGAGGGCGGGCGGTGAGAACGAGACCGGGCCCGGCGTCGCGAGGAGGGTGTCGACGATCGCTGGTCCGCTGCGATCGCCGCCGGGTGTCGCCCAGGCGCCGAGATTGCGATCGCGGTACAGCCAGTCCACGCCCGATGCGCTGCCCGGCACCCCGTCGAACTCGGAGCCGGCCGCGTCGAGGAAGCCCTCCTGCCAGGTCGTCTCGACGCTCGCTGCGACGGGGTAGATCGCCAGGCGCTGGGACGAGCCGAAGGGCGCGATGCCCGTGACGCCGAGGGAGAGCGTCGCGCCCTCGACGACGGCCGTCGGCGGGATCTGCGACGCGAGGTCGAAGGCGATCAGTGCGTTGCGGGCGTACGACGTGAAGACGGAGGTCGTCTTGCGGCCGGCCCAGAGGAACTGTCCGCGGCCGTCGTTGCCGTCGGGCTGATCGCCGTAGACCACCGAGTCCTTCGACGCCCCGAGCGACACCGTCCGCGACACGAACGGCGGCGCGACGCTCTGGATCAGCGTTCCGGTCGGCGGCCGCGTCTCGCCGCGGATCACGACGGAGAGCGTCACCGGCGGCCCCGCTGCGCCGAAGTCGAGCACCCGCACGCGGACGTCGGCCTCCGCATTGGCCCAGTTCGTCGGGCCCGACGCGCAGCGGTAGAGGTCGAGCGAGAGTCGCGCCATGCCCGGGCCCGGCGGCGAGAAGAGCGAGCTCGCGCAGAGGAAGGCGAAGCCGTTCGAGGGAACCCAGTTCGTCGCTTCGATCTGCAGCTGCACGTCCGGGCGATTCGAGGGCGGGCGGACCTCGACGACGAGCCCCGGTCGCGTCGGGAGCGTTCCGAGGTCGATCGTGAACGTGCGGGCCGTCGCATCGGCGAGGACGACGTTCGCGTCCTCGAAGGGCAGCGACAGCTTCGTGAGCCCGTTCGGCGCGGGCACGAACGAAGCCCCGTCCAGCGACGTGAAGCACTGTGCCTCCGCGAAGGTCGTGGCGGACTGGACGACGACCGTGCCCGACGTCGAGATCGAGAGGCGACCCGCGTGGGCGTTGCAGAGATCGATGGCGAGGTCGACCTGGGCTTGCGGTCGAAGCTCGGGGGGGAGCGTGAAGGCCGTCGAGAGGGTTCCGCTGCCCATCGCGCCCTTGAAGCGGACGACACCGCCGTCGAGCCGGGCGGCGACGGCGCTCGTCGCGTAGGGCGCCGGGGTCCAGCCGTTCGCGAGGGCGAGGGTCGTGAAGCCGCTCGAGCTCGGTGCGAACCACGCCCCGTCGAGGGACGTGAAGCACTGGGCCTCGCCGAAGCTCGTCTCGGACTGGATCGAGACGACTCCGCCGGACGAGACGACGAGTCGGCCCTTGTTGGCGCTGCAGAGGCCGATCGGGACGTAGACGTCCGTCGGCGGCCGCAGGGCGGGGGGCAGGGTGAAGGCCACGCCCGTCGTGCCCTGCGCGATCGCTCCCTTGAATCGGACGACGCCCCCGACGAGCGCCGCTGCGGCGCTGCTCGTCGCGAAGGGCGCGTGGGTCCAGCCGTTCGCCAGCGCGAGGGTCGCATAGCCGCTCGCCGACGGGACGAAGCTCGCCCCGTCGAGGGACGTCCCGCACTGCGCGTCGGCGAAGGCCCCGGGCCGCGCCTGCACGACGACGTCGCCGCTCGGCTGGATCAGCAGTCGTCCCTGGGTCGCGTTGCAGAGCGAGACCGCCACGTAGACGTTCGTCTCGGGGCGCATCTCGATCGGGAGCGTGAAGGCGAGACCGCTCGTTCCGCCGCTGATCGCGCCGCGAAAGGCGACCACGCCGCCGTCGAGAAAGGCGCGGGCCGCGAAGGCGCCGGTCGGTGCGAGGCTCCAGCCGTTCTGCAGGGCGAGGTCGACGGCGGAGGCGCGGCCGGCGAGGAGCAACGCGAGGACGAGCCCGAGGGCGGCTGTGAAGCGCATGATCCCGGCCATTTTCGTCTCCCTCGTGCGGTCGGATGATCGCTGCAGCGGTCGAGTTTGGACAGGCATCCTCCGTCGATGATCCGGATCCGGCTCGGCCCGATCGGGCGTTCGGGGGCCGCTCACGAGAACGAGCCCGGCAAGGAGGCGACAGTAGGCCCGCGGGGCGAATCCAGTCGATCGAGTGGATCTGTGTCGCCATGTCCCGGAGGTCGCGCCATCGCGCCGGCCGCGGATGCCGCGCGATGTGCATGGATCGGTCCGATTCGTGGATCCGGGGTCGGAGTTTCAGCTCGTTGGATCGCGCCGCGGGTAGAATGCGACGAATCCCCGTCCCCTCGAGCCTCCACTCGACGTCGACTGCGCGCCCGAGGTCGTGACGTGCAGTGTGAGGGGGCCGCTTGATCCATCCGTCGGGACGGTCTTCGCGGGACCGTCGAACGTCGTGACCGCCAACGCCCTCCTGACGCTTCACGGAAGCGCGATCACGTCGTTCGAGGACCTCATCAATGGTCTCGCCGCCGATCCGGTGGATGGGGATCTCCGGATTCGCATCGCCGATCAGGTCGAGCTCCTGTTTCGGGGCGTGGGTGCCGCGGACGGAGCCCTGACCCGACTCGATCCGAACTTCAGCGTTCCGGGCGACGTGACGCTGGACATCGATGTCCGCTTCCCCGTACAGATGCAGGGCATGCAGCTCGACGTATCGGTGGCCTCGCCCTTGCCCGAGCCGGGGCTCACCCTGCTGCTCGGCTCCGGTGTCGGCGCCCTGGTCGCCCTGCCACGTCGGCGCATGCGGTCCTGATTCGGAAGCGCGCCTCCGGCGCGATCCGGCCCATCGATCCTCGTCATCGCGGTCCGCGAATCGGACGCCGGGCCCGGCGCGGGACGGGCTCCTGTGCGAGCCTGCCCCGCGCTCGAGTCCACCGGGGCCGGCCACCGGCGGACGAGGCCGCGCCGACCCGCACCCTTGGACGAATGCACGCAGGGAAGCCGAAACGAGAGAAGAGCAGGAGGTGCCCGCCGCCATGTCCGAGCCGAGATCCGGATCCCCCGAAGCCCTCGAAGCGAAGAAGGCGACCGTCCTCAGGATGTGGAAGGCGCTCGCCGACTTCGACTTCCCGACCCTCGAGAGCTGCCTCCATCCCGAGGTCCACTACGAGGACGTCCCGACCGACGACCCCGGCGCCCGCGGCCCGAAGAACGTCACGAAGCGCCTCTCGATCGCCTGGAACCACCTCGCGAAGCAGGAGCAGATCACCCACCACATCGCCGCCGAAGGCGACTTCGTCTTCCTCGACCACACCGAGATCTGGACCTTCAAGTCCGGCGAGAAGGCGCAGCACCGCTTCTGCACCTTCCACGCGCTGCGCGACGGGAAGGTCGTGCAGTGGAGCGACTTCTGGGACGTCGGCCGCTTCGTCGGCCAGTTCCCGAAGTGGTTCCTCGAAGAGATGGCGAAGAGCCGGGCCGAGGACTTCGCGGGCTGAGGGCCGGGCCCGTCGGCGCAGGGCTCGGGGGGAGGGCCCGGGGCCGAGTTGCGCACGGCCTGCCGGAGAGGCTCCGTCCCGGGGCGTCGTCCCGGGGCGAACCATGCGACCGCGGAGGGTGTCGGGGCGCTTGATCCGGCCCCTTCGGGCGCCATAATCCGGCGCCGCGCGGCGCGCGCCGGAGCCCCGGCGCGGCCGGGCCCCGTTCGATCCAAGGAGGTCGCCCATGAGCGAGAGCATCGAGGCGCAGATCGCGGAGCACACGCGGGTCTGCAACGCATTGATCGCCGAGGTCGGCAAGGTCGTCGTCGGCCAGGAGCCGATGATCACGCGGCTCCTGATCGGCCTGCTGACCGGGGGCCACGTCCTGCTCGAGGGCGTCCCGGGCCTCGCCAAGACCCTCACGATCCGCAGCCTCGCGAAGGCGATCGACACGGGCTTCTCCCGCATCCAGTTCACCCCGGACATGCTCCCCGCCGACGTGATCGGGACCGAGATCTTCAATCCCCGGGAAGGGACCTACAGCATCAAGCGCGGTCCGCTCTTCTCGAACCTGATCCTCGCCGACGAGATCAATCGCGCCCCGGCCAAGGTCCAGGCGGCGCTGCTCGAGGCGATGCAGGAGCGGCAGGTCACGATCGGCGACACGACCTTTCCCTTCGAGGAGCCCTTCCTCGTGCTCGCGACCCAGAATCCGATCGACCAGGAGGGGACCTATCCGCTCCCCGAGGCGCAGGTCGATCGCTTCATGCTGAAGGTCGTCGTCGGCTACCCGTCGAAGGAGGACGAGCGCAAGATCGTCGATCGCATGGCCTCGGGGCAGCCCGAGCCCGTCGTCCACAAGGTCGCGAGCCCGGGCCAGATCCTCGCGGCACGCAAGGCGGTGGAGAAGATCTTCATCGACGACAAGGTCAAGAACTACGTCGTCGACCTCGTCCACGCGACCCGCGATCCCAAGGCCGCCGGCATCCACGATCTCGAGGGCATGATCGAGATGGGCGCCTCGCCCCGCGCCTCCCTGTATCTGACCAAGGCCGCCAAGGCGAATGCCTTCCTCCAGGGCCGAAGCTATGCGACGCCCCACGACGTGAAGGCCCTCGCCCTCGACGTCCTGCGCCACCGCGTCGCCGTGACCTACGAGGCGGAGGCGGAGGGCCGGAAGAGCGAGGACGTGATCGAGCGGATCCTCGCCGGCGTGCTCGTCCCGTGACACGTTAGGCGGTCTTCGACCCATGCTCGCCAGCGAGATCCTCCGCCGCGTCCGCGAGATCCAGGTGCGCACCGGCCGCCAGGTGGCCGACGTGCTGGCGGGGGAGTACGTCTCGGTCTTCAAGGGGCGCGGCGTCGAGTTCGACGAGGTCCGCCCCTACGTCCCAGGCGACGACGTCCGCACGATCGACTGGAACGTGACGGCGCGCATGGGCGCCCCCTACATCAAGCGCTACGTCGAGGAGCGCCAGCTGACGCTCATGCTGATGGCCGACGTGTCGGCGTCGCAGGACTACGGCTCGGGGGCGAGGAGCAAGCGGGAGGCGACGGCGGAGCTGTGTGCGCTGCTCGCCTTCTCGGCGACCCGCAACGACGACAAGGTCGGGCTCGCGCTCTTCCACGGCGAGATCGAGCAGTACATCCCGCCGCGAAAGGGCCAGCGCCACGCCCTGCGCGTCGTGCGCGAGGTGCTCGCGCACGGGACGCGCGCCACGTCGACGGAGACGTCTGCGGCGGGAGGCGGGCTCATCGGCTTCCTGCGCGGGCTCGGCGGTGGCCTCGGCGGAGGGCGGGGCGCTGTGCGCGGCTCGGCCCCGCTCGGTGCCGGCGCGCCGGGGCTCGCGGCGCGCGGTCTCGGCGCGGGGCTCGCGCTCGGGCGTCGCCCCCGCTCACCGCGGCAGGCGACGGATCTCCGCCACGCCCTCGACTTCCTGATGCGCGTCACGAAGCGGCGCACGATCTGCTTCGTCGTCTCCGACTTCCTCGACGAGGGCTTCGAGCGCGCGCTCGTGACCGCGAATCGCAAGCACGACGTGATCGCCGTGCTGGTCACGGACCCGGCGGAGCTCGCGGTGCCCGACGTCGGGCTCGTCACCCTGCGCGACGCCGAGACCGGGGCGACACGGGTCGTCGACACGGGATCGAAGAGCTTCCGCGAGACGGTGAAGCCCATCGCGGCCGAGCGCGCGAAGGGGCTGGAGCGCCGCCTGCGATCGCTCGGCATCGACTTCATCCACGTCGACGCGAGCGGCGACGTCGTCGAGCCCCTCGTGCGCTTCTTCCGGATGCGCGAGCGGAGGACGCGGCGATGAGCGCAGGATGGCGAAGGGCAGGCGGGCCCGCGGCGCTCCTCGCGGCGATCGCGGCCGCTGCGTCGCTCGGAGCGATCGCATCGATCGCATCGATCACGTCCGGTCTCGCGGCGGTCCTCGCACCGCGCGCGGCCTCGGCCGCATCGGCGGCCGGCGCGGGCGACGAGGCCGAGGCCATCGAGCGCCACTACGAGCAGGGGCCGGTCGCGGTCGAGCTCGCGGTGCGGCCGGCGCATCCGCGCATCGGCGACGTCGTCGAGCTGCGCCTCGAGGCCCGGGCCGAGCCCGGCGTCGAGCTGCTGATGCCCGAGTTCGGCGAAGCCCTCGGGCGCTTCGAGATCGTCGACTTCGCCCCGAGCGAGAGCCAGGAGCCCGACGGCAGCAGCCGGGCGCGTCAGGTCTACCGGCTGCAGCCGAAGCGCTCGGGCCGGCAGTCGATCCCGGCGCTGCGGGTCGAGTTCGTCGATCGGCGTCCAGGCCAGAAGCCCGCGCCCGAAGGCGAGGACGCCTACGAGCTCCTGACCGAGCGGGTCGCCCTCGACGTCGCGACGATCCTCGCCGCCGACGCCCCGCTCGAGCTGCGCCCGGCCCACGGCGATCTCGGGCCCCGGCGCTTCCCGGACGTGCCGGTCTGGGCGTGGGTCGTGGGGGGGCTCGCCGTGCTCGCCGCCGCCGCGCCCTTCCTCTGGCGCGCGTGGGTCGCGAGCCAGGCGCGTCGCCGCCAGCGCAGCGCCTACGAGATCGCGCGCAGCGAGCTCGACGCGCTGCTCGCGAAGGGGCGGCCCGACGCCGAGGCCCTCGACGCCTTCTACGTCGAGCTCTCGCTGATCGTGCGCCGCTATCTCGAGAACCGCTTCGCCCTGCGCTCGCCGGAGCTCACGACCGAGGAGTTCCTGAACGAGATGGGCCGCTCGCCCGACCTCGCACGCTCGCACCAGCAGCTCCTGCGCGACTTCCTGGTCCAGGCCGACCTGGTCAAGTTCGCGGGCTACCGGCCCGAGGCGTCGGTCGTCGGCCAGTCGATCGCCGCCGCCGAGCGCTTCCTCGAGGACACGCGCCACCTCGTCCGGATCGGAGGCGAGCCGTGATCGACCTCGGTCGCGTCGAGTGGACGCAGCCCCTCTTCCTGCTCACCGCGCTCCTCGCGCCCTTCGTCTTCGCGAGCGCGAACGCGCGGCGGGCGAGCGTCGTCTTCTCGAGCCTCGCCCTCGTGTCCGGGGGAAGGCGCTCCCTGCGCGAGCGGCTCGCATGGCTGCCGGCGGCGCTGCTCGCGCTCGCGACGGTGGCCCTCGCGGTGGCCCTCGCCGGGCCGCGCACGGGCAATGCGGTGTCGGAGGTCGAGCGGGAGGGCATCGCGATCGCGGTCGTCGTCGACCGCTCGGGCTCGATGGACGCGCGGGACTTCGTGGAGGGCGATCTCGGGACGAGCCGGCTCGACGTCGTCAAGCGCATCTTCAAGGACTTCGTGACGGGGGAGGGCAATTTCGGCGAGGGTCGCCCGGACGACCTGATCGGGATCGTCGCCTTCGCGCGCTATGCGGACAGCCTCTGCCCCCTGACCCTCGACCACGGCAGCGTGCTCGCGATCCTCGACGAGCTCGCGACGCCGGAGGAGCCCGACGAGGACGGGACGGCGATCGGGGACGGCCTCGCCCTCGCGGTCGAGCGGCTGCGGCGCCAGGAGACGACCTCGAAGATCGTGATCCTCCTGACCGACGGCGTCGCGAACGCCGGCGACGTCGAGCCCCTCGAGGCGGCGGCGCTCGCCGCGGAGTTCGGCATCAAGGTCTACACGATCGGCGCGGGCTACGACGGCTTCGCGCCCTTCCCGGTCCGGCGCGCGGACGGCGGCGTCTCGCTCCAGCGCGTGCGCGTCGAGATCGACGAGGCGACCCTGCGCGAGATCGCCGAGAAGAGTGGTGGACGTTATTTCCACGCCACCGACGAGGACGGGCTCCGGGAGGTCGTCGCCGAGATCGGACGCCTCGAGCGCAGCAAGGTCGCCGAGCTCCGCTACCTCGAGTACGAGTACCACTATCGCCCCCTCGTCGCGGCCGCCCTCGCTGCGACGGCGCTCTCGGTCCTGCTCTCGAGCACCTGGCTGCGGAGGCTCCCCGCATGACCTGGGGCGAGCTCCACGTCGCGCATCCCGAGCTGGTCCACGGCCTCTGGCTGTGGCTGCTCTTCGTCGCCGTGCTCGTGCTGCTCGAGCGCCGAGGGCGCGATCGTCTGAATCGCCTGGTGGGCCCGGCCCTCGAGCCGCTGCTCGTCGAGCGACCGGCCGCCTGGCGGCGTGGGCTGCGCCTCGCCCTCGTCGCCCTGTCGGGGCTCCTCATGGTCGTCGCGCTCATGCGGCCGCAATGGGGGGAGCAGATCATCGCCACGCCCCGCGTCGGGGCCGAGATCATGATCGCCCTCGACGTCTCGCGCTCGATGCTGGCCGACGACACCCGCCCTTCGCGCCTCGAACGCGCGAAGGCCGAGATCGCCGACCTGCTCGCCTATCTCCAGAACGATCAGGTCGGACTGATCGCCTTCGCCGGGCGTGCCAGCATCCTCGCGCCGCTCACTCCCGACAAGAGCTTCCTGCGCCTCGCCCTCGACGGGGCCGGACCGCACAGCGTCTCCCGGGGCGGCACGCGCCTCGCCGAGCCGATCCTGCGCGCGGTCGCCGGGCTCGGCCGCCCCGGTCCCGCGCAGCGCGCGCTCCTGCTCATCACCGACGGCGAGGACCACGACTCCTTCGCCCTCGACGCCGCGAAGCGCGCCGCTGCGGCGGGGATCAAGATCATCACGATCGGCTTCGGCGACGAGGCGGGCAGCGAGATCCACATCCGCAACCCCGACGACGGCTCGCGCACCCTCGTCCGCGACGCCGAGGGCCATCCCGTCGTGAGCCGCCTGAACGGCGAGCTGCTGCGCGAGATCGCCCTCGCGACGGACGGCGCCTACGTGCCGGCGGGGACCGGTGTCCTCGACCTTGCGTCGATCTACGAGACCCACATCGCGCGCCTCACGAAGGGCCAGCTCGATGCCCGCGGCCGCACGATCCGTGGCGAGCTGCATCCGTACTTCGTCGGGGCCGCCCTCGTCTGTCTCGTCGCCGGCTGTGCGATCGGCGCCGGACGCCGTCGCAGCCCGGCCGCGTGGGCCGAGACCGCCGCGGCCTCGGCCCGCGCCGCGCTCGTCTTGATCGGCTGTGTCGTCGGGCTCGGCCTCCCGCTCGGGCCTGCCGCCCCGGCCTCCGCCGCCGAAGCCGCCGCCGCCGCGAACGGGGCACCGATCCAGCTCGCGCAAGCGACACCCCCCGCCGCGCCCGCCCCGTCGGCGTCCGCAAGCGCGCCCGCCCCCGACGCCGCGTCGCCGCCGCCGGCCGAGTCCACGCCCCTCGATCCCCGCGCGCGCTTCAATCTCGCCAACGAGCGCCTCGCCGCGGGCGACGCCGAGGAGGCGAGCGCGCTCTACCGCGAGGCGCGGCGCGACGCGACGGACGACGTCGAGCTGCGTTATGCGGCGAGCTACAACCTCGGCCTGGCGGCGGTGGCCCGGGCCGACGCGCTCGAGGTCTCGAAGCCACAGGAGGCCCTCGGATTCCTCCACGAGGCCGCCGACTGGTTCCGCGAGGCCGCGGCGATGCGGCCCGACGAGGACGATCCGCGCCACAATCTCGACGTCGCCCTGCGCCGCGCGCTGATCCTCGCCGACGCGATCGCCCGCAAGGACCGGCGCGACGTCGAGGGCGAGCTCGACCTCCTGATCGAGAGCCAGCGCGGACGCGTCGCCGAGTCGGCGATCCTGCTCGAGGCGGTCGTGCGCGCCGGCGAGCTCGCCGCGGCCGACGGGCTCCGGGACGCCTTCGACGCGGCGGCGACGGCCCAGCGCGAGCTCGTGGCCGACGCCGAGAGCCTCGCCGATCGGGTTGCGGACGAGCAGGCGATCGCGCTCGCGAAGCCCGAGAAGGAGCGCACGCCGGAGGATGCGCTGCGTGGGGCCTCGCTCGAAGGTGTGCTGGCCTATCTCGATCAGGGCATCGAGCGCATGGGCCAGACGCGGCGCCAGCTCCGTCAGCGCAGCGCCGAGCGCGCCTACCGACGAGGCGCCGAGGCGCTGGCGCTGCTCAAGCGGGCGCGAGACCAGCTGCGCGATCCGGTCGAGCAGCTCGGCGTCCTGATCGGGGAGGTCGGGGCGGTGGCCCAGGCGACCTCGGCGCTCGCGGGGGCGAGCGGAGCGGGCGGGGCGAACTCGAGCGCGGGCGACGGTGGATCCGCTGCGGGCGCTGCGGGCGCGAATTCGGGCGGGAGCGCGTCGGTCGTGGCCCCGCTGCCCGCCTTCCTGACCCCGGAGTCGGTCGGTGCGGAGACGGCCGCGGTCGGGGTGCGGGTCACCGAGCTGGCCGAACGGTTCGGGGAGGCCGCCGAGCGCGCAGCGGCGTCGCCGAGCGGGACCGGCGCGGGCGCGCCTGCGGGCCCGATGGCTCCCGCGGCCCCGACGGCGCCCGCCGCGCCGACGGTCTCGGCGTCCCTGCGCGACGCGCTGACGGGCGCGGCGCCCCTCGTGAAGACGGCGGGCGAGGCGATGACGACCGCCGTCGGCTCGGTCGAAGAGCGGCGCTATCCGGCGGCGCTCTCCGCCGAGGACCGGACGATCGCCGCGCTCGCCGAGGCCCAGGAGCTCTTCTTCGATCTGCGAGAGCTCCTCGCCGTCGCCCACGAGACCGAGGCCGGGATCGCCGCGACGGCGGCCGTCGACGCATCGCAGGAGGAAGCCCGCGCGCTCCGGGCGAAGAGGGCCGGGGCCGTCGCCGCGGCCCAGACCCGCAATCGCAGCCGCGCGGACCGGCTCGAGCAGCTCCTCGATCGCGAACGCGAGACGCGGCTCGCCGCCCTCTCGGCACCCGACGCCGGCGCGAGCGGCGACGAGGCGGCGGATCCGAGCGCCCCCGCCGCACTGCCCGATCCCGAGAAGCAGGCGGCCGTCGAGGCCCTCTTCGACCGCGCGCGCGCGCTCCTCGGCGAGGCGCGCTCGGCGATGGACGAGGCGAGCGCGGGCTTCGGCCGCTCCGGCTCGGGGGAGACCGCCGACTGGGCGCGCATCGAACCGGCGGCGCAGCGCGCGACCGAACGCCTCGACGCGATCCGGCGCCTCTTCCTGTCGCTGCTGGAGCAGCTCCAGCGCCTCGAGCGCGAGCAGGTCGACCTCGCGGACCGCACGCGCGACGCCCTCGCGCTGGCGGCCGCCGACGGGAAGCCGGGGAACCGGGGCGACGAGACGAAGGCCCGCGTCGGTGCGCTCGACACCGAGCAGAAGACGCTCGAGGCGCGCGCGGGCGCGATCGCCGACGCGCTCCTCGCCCAGTCGCAGACGGCGGCCAGTGCCCCGGCGCCGGCGGAGGGGGCCGGGCAGTCCGGGCCCGACGCCGACACCCTGCGCCGCGCGGCCGACCATGTCGCCTCGGCGCAGCTCTCGATGCGCGACGCGAGTGCGACCTTCGGTGACGCGAGCGCACCCCTCGAGAAGGCGCCCGAGTCCCAGACCGTCGCCCGCGACGAGCTGCGCAAGGCCATCGAGCTGCTCGCGCCCCCGCCGCCGCCGGAGCAGAAGGACCAGGAAGATCAGAAGGAGCAGGACCAGAACGACGAGTCCTCCGAAGATCAGAAGCAGGACGGCGCGGGTCAGGACGGGCAGGAGCCGAAGTCGCCCGAAGACGAGGAGTCCGAGCAGGAGCAGCCGGGCGCGGGGGAGGGCGAGCAGCCCGAGCCGCAGCCGGGACAGGACGGAAGCGCCGGGGCGAGCGAAGATTCCCTCGGCGAGCAGCCCGGCCAGCCCGATCCGTCCCAGCTGCTGCAGGGCGTGCGGGACCGCGAGGCCGAGCGGCGCGACGCGAACGAGCGGCGGGAGCGGGCGCGGCGGCGTTCGCTGCCGGTGGAGAAGGATTGGTGAGTCGGGACCGATCGATCGTGCAGGCGGCCCGGGCCGTCCACGCCGCGTGCGCGGCTGCGCTCCGAGGGGCGCGGCTTCCGCTCCTGCTCGGGCTCACCCTCGGCCTGGCGATGCTCGGCTCCGCGAGGCCCGCAATCGCGCAGGAGGCGCGGGTCGAGATCGCGGCCGCGCCCTACTACCAGGGCCAGCCGATCGAGCTCCACGTGATCGCCGAGCAGTTCGAGGAGGATCCCGAGCCGCAGGTCGCGTTCGATCCGGTGCCCGGCGTCTCGATCCGACTGATCGGCGTCTCGCCGACGAGCTCGACCTCGATCTCGATCGTGAACGGCCAGATCTCCCGGGTCCACCAGGTCAGCTTCACCTACCGCTACGAGCTCACGAGCCCCCGCGTCGGCGAGCTGCGGATCCCCGTGTTCCACGTCCGCCAGGGGGCGGTCGAGCGCTCGACGCGGCCCTTCGCGATCCAGGTCACGGCCGTGCCGTCGAGCGACGAGTTCGGGATCGCGGTCGTGCTGCCGCAGGGGCCGATCTTCGTCGGGCAGAAGGTGCCCGTCGCGATCGAGTTCCGGATCGATCAGGAGGCGGCGCCCCAGATCCTCGACTATCGCATCCAGATCCCGCTCTTCGACGTCCCGGGCCTGCGCTTCATCGACTCGGCCCCGGCGAACGCGGATTCGCCGCTCCAGATCATGACCGCGAACGGGCCGATCCAGCTCTCGGCGACGAGCGAGGAGCGCACGATCGGCGGGCGCCCGAGCCTGGTCCTGCGCGCCGAGCGGACGCTGATCGCGCAGAAGCCGGGCGCGATCGACGTCGCCGCCCCGACCGTCGCCGTCGAGCGCGGGACGCGCTTCCGACAGGACTTCTTCGGCGGCCGACGCGCGGTCCAGACCCAGCGCACCGTCTCGGCGGGGCGCGCGCTCCGGCTCGAGGTCGCCGAGCTGCCCCGGGAAGGTCGTCCGGCGAGCTTCGCCGGCGCCGTCGGCTCGGACTTCAGCCTCGAGGTCCAGGCCGATCGCAGCGTCGTCCAGCTCGGCGAGCCGATCGAGCTCGACGTCCGCGTCCGCGGCCACGGCGATCTCAGCTCGGCGGGGCTGCCTCCGCTCGACGCGCCAGGGCTCTTCGATCCCGCGCGCTTCCGTCTGCCGCAGGAGGCGCCGGCGGGCATCCTCGAGGAGGACGGCAAACACTTCCGGGTGACGGTGCGGGTCCTCGACGCGAGCGTGCGCGAGATCCCGGCGCTCGAGTACGCCTGGTTCGACTCCGAGACGCGCCGCTTCGAGACGGTGCGATCGCAGCCGATCGCGCTCTCCGTCAGCGCAGCGCAGGTCGTGGGCGCCGAAGCGGTGACGAGCGCGGCGGGCGATGCGGCCGAGGCGGCGGGCGGGGCCGGCGGGCTCGCGTCCGGGCTGCCGGGCCTCGGCGGCGCGACGGCCGCGGAAGGCGCCGCAGGCGCGGAGGCCGCGGGCTCGGGCGAGGGGGGCGCGGCGCCGGGTGGGGGGCCGCCGCGGGCGAGCTCTCTCGCGGAGAGCGCCGCCAACCTCGCCGTCGAGCGGGATCCGGAGATCCTGCTGCGGGGGGTGCGCACGAGCCGCGGCGTCGGCGTCGCGACGGTCTCGCTCTATCTCGTCGGGCTCGCCCTCGTCGGCTGGGGCTTCGTCGATCGGCGTCGACGCGCGGTCGATCCGCGGGTGCGCGCGCGCATCGAGGCGCTCGAGAGCGCGAAGCGCGCCGTCGAAGCGGCGCTCGCTTCCCCGGCCGACGGACCGGGGGCCCTCGGTCGGGCGCTGCGGGAGTGGGTGGCGGCCTCGCCGCACGAGGCGTCGGCCGAGGTCGACGCGCTGCTCGCCGAGTGCGATGCGCTGCGCTTCGCGCCGGGGGCGGGCGGCGGGCGCGGGGCGGGGGGCGGTGTGCCCGATGCGCTCGCACGGCGCGCGCGGCAGCTGATCGAGGATCGGCTCGCCGCGGCCTCGAAGGCCGCCTCGACGTCGCTCTCGCGTGCGGTACGAGCTGCGCTGCTCGTCCTCGGGCTCGGCGTGGGCGCGCTGTCGACGGCGGTCGCGCTCGGCCCCGGTCAGGCGTACGCCGCGGAGGGCGACGCGCCGGCGGCCCCGGCGACCGACGCGCGGGCGCGCCTCGAGCGGGCAGTCGCCGACTACGAGGCGGCCCAGGCCGAGGCCGATCGCGATGCGCGGCTCGCGGGCTTCCAGCGCGCACTGCAGGGCTTCGCGTCGCTGATCGACGAGGGCGCGCGATCCCCGGCCCTCTACACCAATCTCGGCAACGCGGCGCTCCAGGCGGGGCGCGCCGGGCAGGCGGTGCTCGCCTATCGAAGGGCGCTGCGCCTCGATCCGACCGTCGCGACCGCGCGGCAGAACCTCGCCCACGTCCGGTCCCGGCTGCCCGGCTGGGTGCCGCGACCGGGGAGCAGCGAGTCCGACGGTGCGCTGCAGGCCTATCGCCGGATCGCCGCACCGACCCGCGCGCTCGCGGCGGCGGGCTGCTTCGCGGCGGCAGCGCTCGCGTTCGTGCTCGCCGGTCGGCGGCCGACCGGGGCGTGGCGCGGGCTCGCGATCGCGCTCGGGCTCGCTTGGCTCGGCCTGCTCGCGAGCGTCGTCGCGGACGCGCGCGGGGCGGCGGGGCAGCCGGGGGTCCTGACGACGGAGGAGACGGTGGCCCGCTCGTCGGACTCGGCGCTCGCCGCGCTCGCGTTTCCCGATCCGCTGCCGCAGGGCGTCGAGGTCGAGCGGCTCGAGGTCCGGGGCGACTTCGCGCGGGTCCGACTCGCCAACGGGCGCGACGTCTGGGTCCGCGGCTCGAGCGTGACCCCGATCGACGACTGATCGCCTACACTGCGTTTCGCGCGCGCCGGACGCGGATCCGACGGGCGCGGGCCGGAGGAGATCGTCGATGGGAGCCGTGCGCGTCGCGATCGTGGGCGTCGGCAATTGCGCGAGCGCCTTCGTCCAGGGCGTCGCCTACTACACGGCCCACGACCCCGAGAAGACCCCGGGCCTGATGCACGCCCGGGTCGGCCCCTACGCCATCGCCGACATCGAGTTCGTCGCGGCCTTCGACGTCGACCCGCGCAAGGTCGGCCTCCCGCTCGAGGAGGCGATCTTCGCCGCGCCCAACCGCACGGCGATCTTCGAGCGCGACCCGACCGCCGGCGGCCTGCGCCGGCCCTCCGGCGTGCGCGTCGCGATGGCGCCCGTCCTCGACGGCGTCGCCGAGCACATGCGGGACCACCCCGCCGACCAGTCCTTCCGCGTCGCCGACCTCCCGCCCGTCGAGCTCGCCGCCGCGCTCCGCGCCGCCGGCGCCGAGGTCGTCGTCAGCTATCTGCCCGTCGGCTCCGAGCGCGCGGCGCGCCAGGTCGCCGAGGCCTGCCTCGAGGCGAAGGTCGCCCTCGTGAACTGCATTCCGGTCTTCCTCGCCTCGGATCCGGTCTGGGCCGGGCGCTTCCGGGCCGCGGGCGTCCCGATCCTCGGCGACGACGTGAAGAGCCAGGTCGGCGCGACGATCGTCCACCGGACCCTCGCGCGGCTCTTCGCCGACCGCGGCGTCTCCCTCGAGCGGACCTATCAGCTCAACACCGGCGGCAACACCGACTTCCTGAACATGCTCGAGCGGAGCCGCCTCGAGTCGAAGAAGCGCTCGAAGACCCAGTCGGTCCAGAGCCAGCTCGACGTCCCCCTCGATCCCGAGCGGATCCACGTCGGACCCTCGGACTACGTTTCGTGGCAGGGCGACAACAAGCTCGCCTTCATCCGGCTCGAGGGGCGCGGGTTCGGCGATCAGCCGATCGAGCTCGAGCTGCGGCTCTCGGTCCAGGACTCGCCCAACAGCGCGGGCGTCGTGATCGACGCGGTGCGCATCGCGAAGCTCGCCCTCGACCGCGGCCTCGCCGGGCCCCTCGAGGCCGCCTCCGCCTGGCTCATGAAGAGCCCGCCGCGGCAGCTGCGCGACGAGGAGGCGCGGCTCGCCCTCGCACGATTCCTGGCGGACGATGGATCCGAGGGCGACCGAGCGGAGGGAGGGCTCCCGGCATGAGGCTCTACGTCTTCCCCGTCGCCCCGAATCCCACGAAGGTCCGCCTCTACCTCGCGGAGAAGGCGGCCGCCGGCCTCCGCATCCCGCTCGAGGAGGTCACGGTCGACCTGATCGCGAAGGCACAGCGTGCCCCCGAGCACCTCGCGCGCAATCCCTTCGGCACGCTCCCCGTCCTCGAGACCGACTCGGGTCGCTACGTGATCGAGTCGCTCCCGATCATCGAGCACCTCGAGGAGCTCTACCCCGTCCCCTCGATGTTCGGTCCCGACCCCGAGTCGCGGGCGATCGCCCGCCAGATCGAGCGGATCGCCGACATCGGCGTCCTGATCCCGATCGCCCGCATCGTCCACGCGACGAGCTCCCCGATCGGCTTTCCCCCGAATCCCGCCGTCGCCGCCTACTACCGGGAGCGGCTGCCCCGGAGCCTCGACTACCTCGAGGACCTGCTCGGCGACGGGCGGCCCTTCCTCGCCGGGGACCGGGTGACGGTGGGCGACTGCACGCTCGCGGCGGGGCTCCAGTTCGGCCGCTTTCGGAAGCTCGCCTTCCTCGACGACTACCCCGCCCTTGCGGCCTGGGACGCGCGCTACCGGACCCGGCCTCCGGCGGCTTCGGTCCTCGTGCTGTAGGGCCGGCTTCAGGGCTCGCCGGAGTCGGAGCCCGGGCCCCGACTTCGTCGGAACCGACCCATGCCTGGTAGGCTCTACCCTGCGACCCGATCGAACGGGGCAGGGGGGATGTCGATGCGGAGCAGGCTTGGGGAGCGACGGGGGCGGGGGCTGAGACGGCGGGCGGGGGCGGGGCTCCTGGCGGTGCCGCTGTCGATCTGCGGAGCGTGGGCGGCCGGGGCGGGGGAGGGCGTGATCGAGATCAGCCAGGTCTGCGCCGTGCAGACGGGCTGCTTCGCCGACGATACGCCCGGCTTCCCGGTCACGATCGCGGCGGCGGGGAGCTACCGGCTGACGAGCAATCTGGTCGTGCCCAACGACGATACGGACGGCATAAGGATCAGCACCTCCGACGTCGCGATCGACCTGAACCGCTTCACCCTGACCCGGACCAGCTGCCTCGACAACAACTCGAACTGCCGGCCCAACTCCGGCGCGGGGAACGGGATCGAGACGACCGCGACCTCGGTCCGCGGAATCTCGGTCTTCGACGGGAGCGTGACGGGGATGGGCACGTCGGCCATCGTGCTCGGCGAGCAGGCCGAGGTTCGCGACGTGCTCGTGCGCTGGAACGGCGGCGACGCGATCGTCGTCGGGCTCGGATCGACGGTCGAGCAGGCGCTCGTCTTCCAGAACGGCGGCGACGGCATCGTCGCCGACGCCGGCTCCCGCATCTCGGACAGCACGATCTACGACAACGTCTCCGACGGGATCCAGACCGGCGCCGGCTGCAGCATCCAGCGCAATACGGTGCGCACGAACGGCGGGGTCGGGCTGCGGCTCGGAAGCCAGAGCTTCTACCGGGAGAACACGTTGACGAGCAACGGCGGCGGCTGCGTCGCGGGCGGCGTCAGCGCCAGCGACAACGGCTGCAATGGCGGCGTGAACTGACGCGGAACGGCGGGATCCGGGCGATCCGGTCGCGGATCCGCTCCGGACTGCGAGTCCGGCCTAGAACTCGACGCCGAGCCCCACCGTCAACCGGAAGTCGTCCGACTTCGGGCGCGTGCCGGTGCCGTCCCGCTCCGGCTTCTCGATGCGATCCCAGTAGGCGCCGACGTCGAGGTCGATCGGATCCCAGACCGAGAAGCTGAGGACGCCGCTCGTCGAGTGGGCCGTCCGGCCGAGGTCGGTGACCAGGAGCTGGAGCGCGTAGCGCAGGGTGAGGTCGATGTCCCGAGGCAGATCGAAGGCGAGGTCCGCGCTCGCGATCGCCGCCGCGTCGGTCGAGCGCGTGTCGCCCGAGTTCTCGGTGTACTGGCCCGCCGCGCCGATCGCGAGCCGGAGCTCCGCGAGCGAATTGTCGATCGGGATGTAGCCGACTCCGGCGCCGGCCGTGTAGCGCCGGTCGATGTTCTGGAACTCGTCGGAGTAGAATTCGAAGGTCGGGATCCGGACGAAGAACCGGTTCGTGACGAGCAGGTCGAACATCGTCGTGGCGCGGTGATTGTTGGTCGTGTTCGTGCCGTTTACCTTGCCGATCGCGCCGACGTACCGGCTCTCCCAGCGGGTGTAGGTCGTGTCGCGGCGGATCAGCGCGTTGGCGCCGAGGTCCTGCTGGTCCGTGTTGCCGGATCGCGCCGCGAGATTCGCCCCGAGCCGGACCGACCAGCGGCGCAGCTCGAAGTCGTTCGGGTAGGTGATGCTGACGACCTCGCTTTGGGGCATCTCGAAGACCGAGCCGTCCTCGGCCTCGATCCGAAGGACGCCGCCGTGCAGCTCGGCCGTGCCCAGATGGGTCTGGTTGTGGGGCCCCCGGAAGATCCGGTGGCGGGCCAGCCGGAGATCGAGGACGTCCTCCCAGTCGATCGTGAGGTCGCTGAACTCGTCGCTGTTGAAGGTCACGACGTCGCGCTGCAGGACGATCAGCTCGCCCTTCAGCCACTCGCCCGAATCGATCCGGACCCAGTCCCACTGATCCGGCGGCGGCGCGGGGGGAGCCCAGGCCCCTTCCTCCGCCGTCGCGACGCCGGCCAGCAGCAGGATCGACAGGAGCAGGAGCCTCGCGCTCCGGTCGATCGCCCCGAGCCGATCGTCTGCGAGGCCGCGTCGACATCGCCGCATCAGGGCGCCATGGCCGACCGGAGGCGCGTCGCCGAGGGCGCCGGAAGCGGGCACTTCGAGGCCGCCGAGTGGGCCAGCAGGATCCGGCGCACCTCCTCGATCGTCTGCGGGGCAGCCTGCATGCCGGAGTGGGGGCTCTCGACGACCACCTCGGACTCGACGCCCTCGACATGGGCGCTGCGGTACTTGACGACGCCGTCGCCGGCCGTCTTGCGCGACGCGTTCACGTTCGTCACGGAGATGATCGAGTGGGCCTTGATGCGCGGGCTAACGGGGATCTTCGAGAGCGTCTGGATGTAGGGATTGCCGGGCGACATGTTGTCGATGCTCGTCGGGATCCGGTTGAAGGTGAGCCCCGCCGAGCCGCTCGGCAGCAGCGTCACGAGATCGGCGCCGACCCGGACGAGCTCGCTCGGCAGCCGCACGAAATGCTCCGCGATGCGCCGGACGATCTGCGGGCCCGCGAGGTAGCTGCCGCGATGGGGCGTCGCGAGGAACATCACCTCGGTCACGAAGGGGAGGGGCTCGACGAACATCGTCTGCTGCAGCAGCTCCCGGGTCTTCGGGGCGATCTCGAGATCCTCGAAGCGGTCGCTGCTGATGTTCTTCCAGAAACGGTCGCCGGAGTCGATCGCCGTCAGCTTCGTGAGCAGCCCGCCCTGGCTGTGGCCGAGGACGACCATGTCCTGGAGGCAGGGATCGATGCCGTCGGGATCGCCCTGGGCGACGGTCTCCGTCAGGGCCCTGCGAAGCTGCCAGCCCGAGTAGGCGATGGGATTGCCCGAGTCGTAGGTGAAGGTCCAGTACGCATAACGCTCGCGCAGCCGGGGATCGGCGAGCAGGTCGTTGATCATGTCGGCCCACCGCGCCGGGCTCGAGGCCGTTCCGTGGACGAAGACGACCGGGATGCGGCCCCGAAGGTAGGGGCGGATGGCGTGGAGCGCGCTCTTCTTGCGGACGCCGATCGCATTGCCGAGGAAGGTCTGGAGCTCCGTCTTCCAGAAGCGGGACTCGGCGAGCGAGGCGGCGAGCGCGGCCGAGGGCTCGGACTCGAGCGGGATGGTCCGCCCGGCGGCGTTCTCGAAGGTCAGGCTGTCGAGGCTCGCGAAGATTTCGATGTGCGCGTCGATCCGGCCGGTATCCAGCCCTTCCATCGGACGATCGATCACGACCACCGCCGTGAGGGGCACGAGGTCCGAGGGATCGAGGCGGACCACCGGAGTGACGCCGGGAAGCGGCTTCGCCCGGGCGCCGAGCGGCGCGCCGATGCCCGGATGGCGGTAGCGATTGCGCAGACCACTGACCTGCAGCTCGGTCACCGGCCGCAAGTCGTAGTATTCGTGGTCGGCGATCTGGAATATCTCCGGTCGGACGGAGACGCTGGCCTTGCCGAAGGGCAGGCCGAGCTCGAAGTCGTTGAGATGCTTGAGCGCGAGCAGTCCGCCCGGCGTCCGCTTGAAGGCGGCGGTGAGCGCGCGGTTGTAGAGGTCGGCGGCGATGCGCGCCCGGGGATCGAGGGGGCCGAGGGGCGTCTTCCCCGTCTCGGGAAAGAGCAGGGCCCAGGCGTAGGTCAACGCAGCCGCGTAGTCCGACTGGCTCTTCGTCCGCTCGGCATGGAGGAACGAGAGCTCCGCGAGGGCGAAGAGCGCTTGCGGCGGGAAGCCCTCCGCCCGCGCCGCGCCGTGGAGATTGGCCAGGGCGACGATCGGCTGCTTCCGATAGGTCTCGAGCAGGTCGTAGCGTCGGAGCTCGTTCTGCGAGAAATCGCTCGCACCATCGCCCGTGAGGGCACTGCGGGTCAGGTAGCGCTGGATTTCTCGCGGATTGCCCATGCGGACGCCGACCGGGCTGCTGCATGCGAGCGAGGCCAGAACGAGGACCAGCACGAGGAGGAGGCTGGCCGCGGTGCGAAGGGATCCGATCACGCTCATCCATGGGCTCCATCGGTCGGCCCCGATCCAGGGGGCAGCGACCGGGCACGACGTCCCCGGGTGTCGAGGGCGTGGGAGGCGAGACGATAGGCGAAGAGCAGTCCGAAGAAGACGAGGATCAGCTGGAGCGCGCGCCAGGCGGCTCGGTCGACCAGGGCCTGGGCACCGCTCTCGGCCCGGTCCAGCCGCATCGTGAGCTCGCCGAGGGGCCCCGTCAGGGCTTCGGAGCTCGCGAGGGTCCGGGTGGCTTCGATCAGGGCGCGGAGCTCGGTCGCTGCGGTGCCGATCTCGGCTGCGGCCTGCTGCCACTCCCGGACGTCGAAGGGTCGGGAAGGGCGGCTCGGGTCCCTGGGCGGCTTCGAGAGCTCGGCCACGAGCCCGCCCCAGGCCTCGCCCGCCGCCGCCACGGCGGACGCGGAGCCCTCGATCGACTTCGCGAGGGGCTCGATGCTCCGCCCCGAGCGCTCGGCCTCCGCGAGCAGCGCGTGCAGCGTGTCCGGCAGGGCCTCGGCCGTCCGCGAGAGGGACTCGGCGCTACGGGCGAGGGTGGCGAAGCTCTCGACGCCCGACTCGATGTTGCCCTGCTGGGACAGGTCGAGGGCGAGCAGCTGCAGGTTCCAGCGGATCAGGCGCGGCATCGAATCGACGACCCGCGTCATCTGCATCGCCGTGTCGTTGAACTCGTGGATCGCCTGGGCGCCGTGATCGACGCCCTGCAGGGCGCGAAACGGCGACATCGGGATTGCGGTGACCCAGTCGATGATGGGACTCATGGCGCTGGCGGTGATGAGGCTCTGGACCTTCTCGGCGACGAATTCGCCGCGGATCGGCTGCGCGCGCACCAGCGCCTCGACCTCGGTCGTGACGCGCGCGAGCTGCTTCTCGTCGAGGAAGCGGTGGCCCACGTCGACGGCGGCGGCCACCAGCTCCCGGCTCGCGGCCACCGCGATCGGCTGCTGCTCCGCGAAGACGTCGCGGCCGCTGCCGGTCGTCAGGTATTCCTCGAGCGATTTGGCGAGGGTCAGGAGGGCGACGTAGGCGGCTTCGGGCTCCTTCAGGAAGGTGGCGTCGGTGATGGCCGGCGTCATGCCGAGCTTCCAGCGGAGCGTGCGGCGCTGGATCGCGACGTCCGTGGTGCCGCTCGCGATCGAGTTCGCCGTCGCGATCACCGTCGACTCGAAGCGCCCCGCGAACTGGAGCAGGGCCTCCCGCAGCTCGTCCTCGGAGATGCGACCCTTCTGGATCGTCTGCCCGGCGAAGTCGGCGACCGCCTGGCTGCCCGGGATCATGCGACAGCCGACGAGCAGCAGGCTCGCGGCGAGCCCCGCGACGAGAGCGCCGAGACGCAGCGCGACGATTCCGTTCTCCATGTCGATCGTGTCCCGGTCTACTGGCCGTGTCGCAGCAGGACTCCGGAATAGACGTTCGTCGGTCGATCGTCCTCGATCGTGACCTGCCCGTTGACGACGACCCAGCGATAGCCCGTTCCGTTCGACGCGACGCGGTACTCGTCTCCGGGCAGGTCGTGGCGGAAGGTCGGGAACTCGTAGTCGAGCTTCGCGTAGTCGTAGACGATGACGTCCGCCGCCGCGCCCTCGCGCAGCACGCCGCGATCGCGGAAGCCGGCGCAGTGGGCCGGCAGCGCCGAGAGGCGCCAGTGGGCCTCCTCGAGGGTCGTGAGCGGCGTGTCGCGGACGTAGCGCGCGATGAGCTCGGTGCCGTAGCTCCCCGCCGCGAGATACTTGAGGTGGGCGCCGCCGTCGGAGAGACCCGGGATGACGTACGGATTGCCGATCAGCTGGGCGAGGCCCTTCATGTCGATGTCGAACTGGGCGGCCGAGAAGATGGTCCGCAGGTCGTCGGCGACGACGAGGTCGCAGATCGCATCGACGATGGGCTTGCCCGTCGCCTCGGCGATCTCGCGGATGCACTTGCCGACGAAGCGCTGCTGGTCCGCCGTGAAGGTCTCGACGACCTTCACCTCGTCGACGCCGGCGATGAACATGTACTTGAGGGGCGTGCCGCGCAGCTTCTCGCGGACCGCCGGGTCCGCCATGTTCGCGAGCTTCGTCTGCTTCGACAGCTCGGGGCCCGTGAACTCGTTCCAGACCGGGCCCCAGAGATCCCAGTAGTCGAAGGTGAAGACGAGGGGCGGGTTCTGGGTGATGCCCTGGCCGTAGATGCGCAGGCCCTTGTCGCGGCAGCGCTCGAACCAGGCCATCAGGTCGGTGTGCATGTCGATCATGTAGGGCGACGCCGGCATCGCCTGGTAGATGATGGGCGCACCGGAGAGCTCCGCGATCCGTTCCCAGTTCTCCCGCGGCATGCCGGCCGCCGACATTTCGATGAAGCCCTCGCCCCGCTCGCCGAGGACCTTCGCGAGGACCTCGAGCGTCTCGGGCCACATCACGTCGGAGGGCATCGGCGTCCCGTCGAAGTCCGACTGCGCCGCCCCGCCGGCCGTCTCCTTCGTCGGATCGCCCGGCGTCCCGAGCGTCTGGGTCGACCAGCCACAGGCCCCGGCATCCATCGCCTCGTTCAGGAGCCGGGCCATCTCGGCGTGCTCGGCGTCGGTCGGCTTGCGACCGGCCTTCGCGTCCTCGAGCCCGAGGACGGCGATCAGGAGCGGATTGACACCGACGTAGGGCAGCAGATTCACCGCCTTCGGCTGCCGATCGATGCTGTCGAGCATCTCCGGATAGGTCTCCCAGTCCCACGGAATCGACGCCTTCAGCGTCGCCAGCGGGATCGCCTCGACCTTCGTCATCGACTTCATCGAGATCTCGCGCAAGTCGGGCTTGCAGGGCGCGAAGCCGAAGCCGCAGTTGCCGATCACGACGGATGTGACGCCGTTGGTCCCGGAGGTCGTCAGGTAGGGATCCCAGAAGATCTGGGCGTCGTAGTGGGTGTGCAGGTCGATGAAGCCCGGGGCGACGACGAGCCCGGTCGCGTCGAGCTCGCGGGTCGCCTCGCCGGGCTTGATCCGCCCGATCTTCGCGATGACGCCGTCCTTGATCCCGAGGTCGCCTCGATAACGCGGGTTGCGCTGGCCATCGACGATCATGCCGTTGCGGATTGCGAGGTCGTAGCGGGCCATGGGGCGGTCTCCGGGGGGTGTTCGGGGGGGCGCATCGGGCGGGCGGGCCGGCCCGGTCGGGCGGCGTCCGCTCTCTTCGCGGGAAGTCTCGCAATGCGGTCCCTGGCGCGCCAGATCCGGGCAGCCGAAGATGGGGGCAAGATGACCGTCGAGGCCACCCATCTCCTCGCGATCGCGGCGGCCCTGGGCTGGGCGAGCGGACTGCGGCTCTACGCAGTCCTGTTCCTGGTCGGACTGGCGGGCTACCTCGGCTGGGTCCCCGTGACACACGGCCTCGCGCCGCTCTCGATGCCGCTCGTTCTGGGCGCGACCGGGCTCCTGTTCGTCGTCGAGTTCTTCGCCGACAAGCTGCCGGGCATCGACTCGGTCTGGGATGCGATCCACACCGTCATCCGGATTCCGGCGGGCGCCGCGCTGGCCGCCAGCGTACTCGGCGGCGACGACGCGAGCTGGACCCTGATCGCTGCCCTGATGGGCGGCACGCTCGCGGCGACCAGTCACGTCGCGAAGGCGACGACCCGCGCCGCGGTCAATGCGTCGCCGGAGCCCTTCTCGAACGTCGGTCTCTCGCTGCTCGGGGATGCGGCCGTCCCGGGCATGCTCTGGCTCGCCTGGGAGCAGCCGGGCTGGTTCTTCGCGGCGCTCGGGGTCGCGGTCGTCGGGGCACTCGTGGCGACGGTCGTGCTGTTCCGAGTCCTGCGCGGTCTCGCCCGCGGCCTCTTCGATCGAGCGTCGCGCGAGGCGATGCCCGGGTAACGAGCCGAAGAGGCCGGCCGCCTGCGGGGATGTTGAAAATGACTTTCATTTCTGATTGACTTGGGACTCCGCTCGCGCCTGCTCCCCTGAGCCGAGGTCCCCCATGTCCCCCCTGCCGTCCGCCCGATCCCGTCGCCCCACCCATGCCCTCGCTCCGCTCGCACGACCCGGGGCGCGGATCTTCGCCGCGCTCGCGCTTGCGGTCGGGCTCGTCGCACCGACCGCGAGGGCCGAGGAGGATCCCGCCGAGGTCGCGATCGGAGAGCGGCTCTTCCTCGAGACCCGCTTCGCCGAGTTTTTCGCCCGCGAGGCAACGGACCCGAACGCGCCGCTCGCATCCGGGGATCCGGTCCTCGACACGACCCGGACGACCGGCGCGGATCTCCCCGGGCCCTTCGCGGGCCAGTCGATGAACTGCCGTGCCTGTCATCTCGTCGACGAGCACCGCGACACCCCGAGCGCCGGTCTCCGGACCTACGCCGACTTCGCGCGGCGCAGCCCGATTCCCGCGCGGGGCGATGGTCGGACGACGGCGCCGCGCAACTCTCCCGCTCTCGTGAACGCGTCGCTCGCGCGGCGCGGCGGGCTCCTGCTCCACCTCGACGGGGAGTTCGGCTCGCTCGAGTCCCTCGTGCGCGGCACGCTCACGGGGCGCAACTACGGCTGGCTCCCGACCGAGCACGCCGCCGCCGTCGCCCACATCGCCCGCGTCGTGCGGGAGGACGACGGCACGGGCGCCCTCGCCGCGGCCTTCGGCGGCGCCTATCGCGACGTGCTGGCGGGCGACGCCGCGCGGGTGCCGGCGGAGCTCGTGCTCCCCGAAGCGCTGCGCATCGACGTCGATCAGGCGACGGACGACGCGATCCTCGACGCCGTCGCGCGTCTCGTCGCGATCTACGTCGAGCAGCTCGTCTTCTCCCAGGACGAGGCCGGTCGCTTCGACGGCTCGCCCTACGACGCCTTCCTGCGCGCCAACGGCCTGCCTCTCGCCCCGCGCAGCCGGGAGACGCCCGCCGCCTACACCGCCCGCCTGCGTCGCGCCCTGCTGCGGCTGCGCACCGTCGTCTACGTCGACGACGGCCCCTTCACGACCCACCCCGGCCGCCGCGTCTTCGGGCCGCGCGAGCTCCGCGGGCTCCTCGTCTTCCTCGAGCCGGCGCCGCGGCGACCGCGCGCGACCGAGCTCGCCCGCGGCGGCATCGGCAACTGCGCCGCCTGTCACGCCGCACCGACCTTCACCGACTTCGGCTTCCACAACACCGGCGTCAGCCAGGTCGAATACGACGCGCTCCACGGCCCCGGGCGCTTCGCCGCCCTCCCGATCCCCGACCTTGCGACCCGCAACGCCGATCCCGATGCGTGGCTGCCGGCGAGCCCCTCGCATCCGAACGCCCAGGAGCCCTTCCGCGCCCCCGCCGATCCCGCGGATCCGCGGCGTACCGACCTCGGCGTCTGGAACGTCGTCGCGAATCCCGACCTGCCCGCCGTCCAGGCGAAGCTCCAGGGCGCTCTCTGCCGTCAGGCGATCGAAAGCAACGACCGGGCGGTCGTTGCGTCGGCCCACGGCTCGGCGCTTCCCGGCGTCCCCTGCCGGCCCGGGATCCTGCTCGACCGCGCGGTGGCACGATTCAAGACCCCCGGCCTCCGCGATCTGTCCCACTCGGCCCCCTATCTGCACGACGGGTCCCGCGATTCGCTGGAGGAGGTCGTCGATTTCTATCGGACGGTGTCGGAAGGGGCGAGGGCCGGCACCCTCCGCAACGGGGCACCGGAGCTCCGGGGCATCGCGCTGACCGAGGCCGACGTCGCGGCGGTGGCCGCCTTCCTGCGCGCCCTCGACGAGGACTACGAATGAGTCGCCGGGGCGAGCCTGACGGCGCGGTGATGGGGGTGTAAGGTCGGCTCGACCGATCGATCCACCGCGAGCTCCGGGGCGACCCGACGAGGCGACGGACCGGAGGAGCACGATGTCGATGATCGACGAGATGGGCAACGCGCCCGACGATCCGCTGGAGCCCGACGAAGCCGACCCGTCGCTCGTGACCTGGACCCACGTCATCTACGCGCTCCACGCGGCGAGCCTGCTCATCGGCGTCGTCGGGGCCGCGTCGATCGTCGGGGCCTTTCTGTTCGGGATCCCCTCGATCCTCGCGGTGATCCTGAACTACGTCCGGCGCGACGACGTCCGCGGGACCTGGCTCGAGTCCCATTTCCGCTGGCAGATCCGCACCTTCTGGTATGCGTTCGCCTGGGCGGCCGCGGGCATGGCCGCGTTCGTGACGATCGTGCTCATCCCGGTCGCGGTCGCGATCTGGTTCGCCCTCGCGATCTGGGTGGTCTACCGCGTGGTGCGCGGCTGGCTGAATCTGCGGGAAGGGCGCTCGGTTCCCGTCTGAGCCGCGGGCGGTGAGCCGTCCGGGTGCCGTCCGGGGGGCTTTGCTCCTGATTTCCGCTGCGTCCCGACGCACTTCGAGCGTCCGGCACGACCCCCTCTCCGATCCGTCATCGTCGTGTCACGTGGACTCCACGGTTTCATCGCGGAAAGCGCTCGAAACCTATCCCAGAATTGTCGTTGAAAGGCCATCGGGACGAGCGGGCGCGGCACACGCCGACCCTCGATCCTCGGGCCTCCCGAAACAACGGACACGGGATGGAGCAAGTAGGGATGAGGGGGATCATCGCAGTCGTCATCGCGATCGGGCTGATCCCGGCGCTGGCCCGGGCGGAAGCGCCGGCGGAGGCCGCAGCGGTGGGCAAGCCGGCGGCGGCCAAAGGGTCGGGCGTCGGCTTCGAGCAGGTCGTCGGGAGCCAGATCGAGCTCGATCGAGCGGCCCGGGCGTCGCAGGAGCGGGTCAACTCGCTCGACGACGAGGCCAGCGCCCTGCTCGCCGAGTACCGCCGCGCCCTCGCCGACGCCGAGAGCTTCGAGACCTACGCGAACCAGCTCGAGCTCCAGGTCCGGTCCCAGGAGGAGGAGAAGGCGTCGATGCTGCGGCAGCTCGCCGAGGTCGAGACGACCGCGCGCGAGGTCGGTCCGCTGATGGAGCGGATGCTCACGACCCTCGACCAGTTCGTCGCCCTCGACGTGCCCTTCCTGGTCGCCGAACGCCGCGACCGGGTCGAGCGCCTGAAGCAGATGATGGGCCGAGCGGACGTCACCATCTCCGAGAAGTACCGCCGGATCGTCGAGGCCTATCAGGTCGAGCTCGACTACGGCCGCACCGTCGAGGCCTACGAGGCGAACCTCGGCGACGGCCCGGACGCGCGCACCGTCCAGTTCCTCCGCATCGGCCGCGTCGGCCTGCTCTACCAGACCCTCGACGGCCACGAGACCGGCTACTGGGACGTGGACGGCAAGCGCTGGGTCGTCGACGACCAGTACGCGGAGGGCTTCAAGGAGGGCATCGCGGTCGCGAAGAAGGTGCGCGCGCCGGAGCTGCTGATCCTGCCCGTGCCCGCGCCGAAGGAGGCCGAGTCGTGAGCCGCCCGATCCGCAAGTCCCGTCTCGCCGCCGCCTTCGTCGTCGTCGCCGGAATCCTCCTCATCGGCGGCGTCCAGCCGGCCGCGGCCATCGACTCCCTGAGCGAGCTGCTCGAGCAGACGCGCAACGCCCGGGCCCAGAAGACGGCGGAGAACGCCGAGCGCGAGCGAGAGTTCGTCGAGAACCGCGACCGCCGGGCCACGCTCCTCGCCGAGGCGAAGCGCAAGCGCGACGCGGCCGAAGCGCGCAGCAAGGCGCTCTCGGCGAGCTTCGACGCCAACGAGGTCGCCCTCGCGGAGCTCGAGGCCCGCATGGACCAGCGCGTCGGCAATCTCGGCGAGCTGTTCGGGGTCGTGCGCCAGGTCGCGGGCGACGGATCTTCGATCCTCTACAACTCGCTCCTCTCGGCCCAGTATCCCGGGCGCGATGCCTTCTTCACCGAGCTCGGTCAGGCCAAGGAGCTCCCGTCGATCGAGAAGCTCGAGCGGCTCTGGTTCGAGATCCAGCGCGAGATGACGGAGAGCGGCCGGGTCGTCCGCTTCGACAGCAAGGTGATCGATGCCGACGGCGAGCCGCGCGACGCGGAGGTCGTCCGGATCGGCAGCTTCATCGCGATGAGCGACGGACGCTACCTGAGCTACCTGCCGAGCGTCGGCAAGCTCAGCGTGCTCCCGCGCCAGCCCGGCGGCGAGCTGCCCCACTTCGCGAAGGCGCTCCAGCAGGCCGGATCGGGCCACGTCCGCGCGGCGGTGGACCCGTCGCGCGGGGTGCTGCTCTCGATGATCGTCCAGCGGCCGGACATCGTGGAGCGGATCGAGAAGGGCGAGGCGGTCGGCTACGTGATCATCGTGGTCGGGCTGATCGGCTTCGCGCTCGCGCTCTACCAGACCGCCTATCTGATCTGGACGCGCGCGGCGGTGTCGCGCCAGCTCGCGAGCCTCGACCGGCTGTCGACCGACAACCCCCTCGGCCGCGTGCTCGCTTCGGTGAAGACCGACCCCGAGACGATCGAGGCCGACGCCGAGGTCGTCGAGCTGCGGGTCTCGGAGGCCGTGCTGCGCGAGGTGCCGAAGCTCGAGCGCTTCCAGCCCTTCCTGCGCCTCGCGGTGGCGGCGGGTCCGCTGCTCGGGCTCGTCGGCACCGTGATCGGCATGATCATCACCTTCCAGAGCATCACCGAATCGGGCTCCTCCGACCCGCGCTTGATGGCCAACGGTATCGGCCAGGCCATGATCGCGACGGTGCTGGGTCTCGGGATCGCGGTGCCGCTGCTCTTCCTCAATGCGGGGCTCGCGACGCTGTCGCGGGGCGTCGTGCAGATCCTCGACCAGCAGAGCACGGGGCTGCTCGCGGAGCTCCTCGAGCGGGATCGGGAGGCGCACTGACGTGGCGTCGGTCCTGCCGTCGTTCCTCGGCTGGCCGCTCGAGGCGGTCTCGAGCCTCGTCGACGAGGGCGGCCCCTTCGTGCTCGGGATCTACCTCTGCGGCGTCGTGATGTGGGCGATCGTGATCGAGCGCGCCTGGTACTTCACGCGCGTGCTCCCCGCGCAGGCGCGGGCGACGATCGAGGCGTGGCAGGCGCGGCCCGAGCACCGCTCGTGGTGTGCGCGCCAGATCCGGACGGCGATGGTCTCGCGCGTCAATCACGCGATGAACGCGAACCTGCTGCTGCTCCGCGTGCTCGTCCCGCTCTCGCCGCTGCTCGGGCTGGTGGGGACCGTGAGCGGCATGCTCGAGGTCTTCGACTCGATGGCGATGCGCGGCTCGGCCGATGCGCGCGCGATGGCCTCGGGCGTCTCGATGGCGATGATCTGCACCCTCTCCGGCCTGATGGTCAGCATCACCGGCCTCTACCCGGTCCACTACTTCACGTCGCGCATCCGCCGCGAGACCGAGCTGCTCGCGGACCAGCTGGTGTACTGACATGCGCACGCGACGAGCGGTCCATCACGACGATTCGACGGGCATCGACCTCGCGCCGATGCTCGACTTCGTCCTCAATCTGCTCATCTTCTTCATCATCACGGCGGTCTTCGTCAAGGAGGTCGGCCTCGACGTCGCGCGCCACGGTGGTGCGACGGGCGGGCCGTCGTCGGAGAAGGAGACCGGCAGCATCTCGGTCGTGATCCGCGAGAACGGCGAGGTGGTCGTCGACGACCGCGTCGTCGACGTGCGCGCGGTGCGCGCCAACGTCGAGCGGCTCCATGCCCAGAAGCCCGACTGGGGCGTGATGATCACGGCGGCGCAGGAGGCGCAGTCGGCGGTGCTCGTCCAGGTCATCGATCAGGTCCGCGAGGGAGGCGTCGAGAACGTCTCCTTCGGGACGTCGTCGCGGTAGCCCATGCAGTCCCACCGACACGAAGGCGACTCCGGAGACGAGCACGGCATCGACCTCGCGCCGATGCTCGACTTCGTCCTCAATCTGCTGATCTTCTTCATCATCACGACCTCCTTCGTCCGCGAGCCCGGGATCACCGTCAACCGCCAGGAGGCCGCCACCGCGAGCCCCCGCGAGTCGGGCAACATCCTGATCGCCCTGCGCGCGAACGACGAGATCTGGATGGATCGCCGGCAGGTGGATCTCAAGGAGGTCCGCCCGCTGATCGAGCGTCTCCACGTCGAGCGCCCCGAGGACACCGTCATCGTGATCGCCGACAAGGCCGCGAAGGCGGGGCTTCTCGCGCGCGTCATGGACGAGGTCGCGCTCGGGGGCATCGAGGAGATCGCGATCGGCGCCCAGAGTCTCGGCGAGGGATGAGCCTGATGAGCTGGCGCTTCCCGATCGCGTTCCTTCTCTCGCTGGTCCTCACGACGGGCCTGTTCGGGTTCATGCGCCTGCTCACGAACGCGCGCAGCGAAGCCGTCGAGGCCTCCGAGATCACGAAGATCGAGTTCGTTCGGCTGCGGCGCTCCGAGAACATCGAGGCGAAGAAGCGCGAGAAGCCCGAGATCGAGAAGCCCGAGCAGGAGCCGGTGACGCCGACGATGGCGGTGGCGGAGGAGCAGGGGGTCAAGGTCGCCCTCGACGTCACGGCGCTCGCGTCGGGGCTGGGCTCCGAGTTCGGCTCCGCGGGCGGGCGCGGCGAGGGGGGCGCTTCGGGCATGGGCGGTCCGGGCTTCAGCGCGGGGCTCGCCGACCGCTCGGCGCTGCCCCTCGTCCGCGTCGATCCCCAGTATCCGCCGCAGGCCCAGCGCAAGAAGCTCGAGGGCTGGGTCCAGGTCCGCTTCACGATCTCGACGGTCGGGGCGGTGAAGGATCCGGCGGTCGTGAAGTCGAGCGATCGCGTCTTCGAGAAGAACGCGCTCGCCGCGGTCCGCAAGTGGAAATACCAGCCGCAGCTCAAGGCGGGCAAGCCCGTCGAGGTCGCCGGCAAACAGGTGATGGTTCGCTTCCAGCTACCGAAGGGGCAGTCGTGATGAATCGGAAGAGTCGTCTCTCGCTCGCAGGCATCGCCTTCGCGCTGTGTCTCTCGCTCGTCGCGGGCCTCGCCGGGGTCGCGGTGTCGAAGGAGAAGCAGGAAGAGGATCCCGCCCGCAAGTACGGTCTCGGGCAGGTCGTCGCCGAGCGCCTGCTCGAGGCCTACGAGCTGCTCGAGGCCGAGAAGTACGACGAGTCGCTCGCGATCGTCGACGGCCTCGCGAAGCGCCGTCGGCTCACCGACCCGGAGCGCGCCCAGATCCACCGCTTCCGCGCCTACATCCACGTCAGCCAGGATCGAAGCGACGAGGCGATCCAGGAGTTCGAGAAGTCCCTCGCCCTGCATGCGATGGAGCCGGCTGCGGAGCGGGTCATGATGTATTCGATGGCCCAGCTCTACACGAGCGCGGGTCGGTTCAAGGACGCCCTCGCGGTCATCAATCGATGGTTCGAGTCCGAGGAGAATCCGAAGCCCGACGCCTGGTTCCTGAAGGCGATGATCCTGGTCCAGCAGGAGGACTTCGAGGAGGCGGCGCTGCCGATCTCCCGAGCCATCGAGCTCTCGCCGCAGCCGAAGGAGAGCTGGCTCACGCTCTATGGCGTCGTGTTCAGCCAGCTCAAGGACTATCCGAAGGTCGAGGTCGCCCTCGAGCGCCTCGTCGAGATGGCCCCGGGCAAGTCCCAGTACTGGGTTCAGCTGGCCGCGGTTCAGCACCACCTCGGCCAGGACGACGAGGCCCTCGCGACCATGCAGCTCGCGCGCCAGGCCGGGCTCATCCAGGGCGACAAGGAGATCCGCCAGCTCGCGAGCCTGCTCTTCCTGCGCCAGCAGCCCTACGAATGCGCCCGCGTCCTGGAGCAGTCGATGGAGGCGGGCCAGGTCCAGGCGGACGCCGACGCCTATCGTCTGCTTTCGAACTGTCTCGTGGCGGCGCGGGAGTCCGACGAGGCGCTCGAGCCCCTCGCGAAGGGCGGTGCGCTCGCCTCCGATGGCGACATGTTCGTCATGCTCGGGCAGATGTACCTGCAGCGCGACGATCATGGGCGTGCGATCGAGGCCCTCGAGAACGCGCTGGCCAAGGCGCGCCCGGAGCAGCGCGGCTCGATCCACCTCATGCTGGGCATCGCCCAGCTCGGCGCCGAGGACTTCGATTCCGCCGAGAAGTCGTTCCGCACGGCCGTCGGCGACGCGAAGGCCGGTCGGGCGGCGGAGAGCTATCTGAAGTTCCTCGAGTCGAAGCGGTCGCTCGCGGCCCAGCCCCGGCTCGCCAGCTCGGCGACGGGCGGCTGAGCGCGTCCCGATTTCCTCAGGAGCAGGGCGATGATCGTATCGGGAACCGTCGTCGAAGCGGAGAGCGGCCGGCCGCTCGAGGGCCTGCGGGTCCGCGCCTTCGACAAGGATCTGCTCTTCGACGACGACCTCGGCCAGGCCGCGACGGACGCCTCGGGCCGTTTCGAGATCCGATTCACCGAGTCCCAGTTCCGGGATTGGAACGAGACGGCTCCGGATCTCTACCTCCGCATCTTCGATGCATCCGGGGAGCGCCTGCTCCACTCGACCGAGCAGACCCCCCGGACGGGTGCCCTCGTCCACGAGCGGTTCGAAGTCCGGATCCCGGGCGCCGCGCTGCGCTGAGGACGACGAGCTTCGGGCGGTGCCTCGGCGCGGCGGCCATGCCCGCGCGCGGATGCCTGGTGGGGGCGATCCGGCTGCCGCCCATCGACAATCGTCACACGATCGTCAAGAATTCGTCTCCAGAACTTCGATCCGACTCCGATAACGCCCCTCGTACTCGATGGAGTCCGGCGATGAAGACGCGGCTTTTCTCGATCGTGTTCTCGGTGGTGGTCTCCAGCGGGGGGCTGATGGCGGCCGGCTCGGCGACTGCGGATGCAGCCCGCGGGCGATTGGAGACGGGAGCGGTCCGGGCGACGGGTACCTCGTCGCGGGCTTCTCTCGACCGCCGTCTCGCCGTCGCCCTGGCGAAGATGGACGAGAACCTGCTCGCGCTGCTCGGCCCGGCCACCCTCGATTGTGCGGGGGAGTTCGTCGAGAGCGGACTCGAGACCTGCGTCGTGCGGCTCGATCACGCGCCCGGCGCGGTCGGCTCGGCGGGCGCGGCGTCGGACTGAAGGGCCTCTCTTCCACCGCTCCACGGCGCTCCGCGCCGGAGCGGGAGGCAGCCGGGCGGAGCCACACGCCGCCCCGTCAGCGCTCGAGCGCCTCGATCGCCCGCAAGGCGACGTCCGCATCCCGGACCTGATCGGCCCCCGAGATCCCGATCGCCCCGCAGAGAAGGCCGTCCTCGTAGACCGGGTAGCCCCCGTCCGCCGCGATGTAGCCGTCGATCTTGTCGACGATCTTGAGCTCGTCGGCGGGGACGCTGTCGAGGTAGGCCTTCCAGTCCTTGGTCGGCATGCCGGTCTGGGCCGACGTGAAGGCCTTGTTGCGCGCCGTCGTCGCGGCGATGCGCGGTGCACCTTCGCAGGAGACGAAGCCCACGATCTCGGCCGAGGAGTCCGCGATCGCGATGTGGACGCGGATGTCGAGCTCGCGCGCGCGGGCGATCGCGGCACGCAGCATCGTCTCGATCGCTTCGGTCGACAGGGTCTTGCGGGGGGCGCTCTTCTTCATCGGTCGATTCTCCTTGGCGGGCGGTTCGTCGGGCCGGTCAGGAATGGCGAATCGGGAGCCCCGCCAGGGTCCGCAGGGCGATGCCCGGCAGATGGCGGATCTCGGCGCCCGGGACCAGCTCGAAGCGCTCGAAGCGATCGAGCAGCACACCGAAGGCCGTCGTCAGCTCGAGCCGCGCGAGCGGGGCACCGACGCAGTGGTGCTCGCCCTGGCTGAAGGCCATGTGGGCCCCGGCGTTCTTGCGATTCAGATCGAGGACGTCGGGGTCGGGGAACTGCTCGGGATCGCGGTTCGCGGCGGCGAAGCGGACGTGGACCATCGATCCGCGCGGGATCGCGACTCCCGCGACCTCGCCGTCCTGCTCGGCCCAGCGGAAGAAGCCCTGGCTCGGCGACTCGAGCCGCAGCGCCTCCTCGACGAAGTTGCGCAGCAGGGATCGATCGCGACGCAGCGCCGCCTCGACCTCCGGATGTCCGATCAGGAGCCAGAGCCCCGAGGCGAGCGCGCTCGTCGCCGTCTCGTGGCCGCCCACGATGAGGTGCTCCGCGATCCCCATCTTCTCCGCCATCGGGAGCGGGCGGCCGTCGGGGAAGCAGGCGTTCGCGAGGGTCGTGAGCACGTCCTCGCCGGGCTCGCTCTTCTTCTTCTCCATCCAGCCGGCGAGGTATTGCTGGAGCTCGACGCCCAGCCGCGCGACCTCGATCTCCCGGTCCAGGGCGATGACGCCAGAAAGGGGCTCGACCCAGGCGTCGGACCAGTGCTTGATGCGCGGCGCGTCCTCCGCCGGGAGCCCGAGCAGCCGGGTCACGACGCGGATCGGCAGCCAGGCGGCGAAGCGTTGCATGAAGTCGCACTCGCGGTCCCGCGCCATGTCGTCGGCGAGGTCGCGGGCGATCTCCTCGATGAAGGGGGCGAGGCTGCGGACACGGCCGGCGGTGAAGGCGCTGGCGACGAGGCTCCGGTAGTCGCGGTGGATCGGCGGATCGCTCTGCAGGCGGGTGTCCCGGGGCCAGCCGTTCGACTCGAGGATCGAGCGCGCCTCGGCGTGCTGGAACATCGAGAAGCCGGCCTTGCGCAGCAGGTCGTTGGCCCAGATCTCGGGATGGGAGAGGACGTGCTGGACGTCGCGGTAGCGGGTCACGAGGAAGGCGCCGAGGGGCGCGCTGAAGTGGACCGGGGCCTGCTCGTGGCAGGCGCGGTAGTAGGCGAAGGGCGACTCCTGGATCTCGGGCTCGAGCAGGCTGTGGTCGAGGGCGCGCACGTTCAGTCTCCGTTCCTGGACGGGAGGTCGGATCCGTCGTCGACGGGGCGCGTGCGCGGCCGCCGGAGGACCGGCAGGGCATCGTACCCGCGGATCGTGGGGTTGCGCTTCTGCCAGCGCGGGGCGACCGACGCGAGCGCGTAGTCCGAGTCGCCCGTGACGAGCAGGCGCTCGAGCACGACGCGCGCCTCGAGCCGGGCGAGGGCGGCGCCGAGGCAGAAGTGTCGCCCGCCGCCGAAGGAGACGAGGCCCGAGAGGTCGCGGTCGACGTCGAAGCGATCGGGCTCGGGGAAGCGGTGCGGGTCGCGATTGGCCGCGGCGAGGCCGAGCAGCAGCTGGCTGCCGGCCGGGATCGCGACCCCTTCGAGCACCAGGTCGACGCCGGCCGTTCGGCTGCAGGAGAGCGCGGACGGCTCGAAGCGCAGCGTCTCCTCGACCACCGCCGCGACGAGCGCAGGCTCGCGCCGAACCCGCTCGAGCAGCGCCGGTCGTTCGAGCAGACACGCGATCGCGTTGCCGATCAGGCCCGCCGTCGTGTCGATCGCCGCCGTGACGAGCAGGACCGAGTTCGCGACGACCTCGAGCGGCGAGAGCGCGCCGAGCTCGGGATCCGGCCGGCACAGCTGGGCGAGGAGCCCGTCCGGAATGCGGCCGGCGCGCAGCCGCGCGTCGAAGTCGCGCGCGAGCCCCTCGATCATCGCGATGCCGTCGCTCGGTCCCGAGCCCGCGTTCCGGATCGTCGCCTCGATCCCGTTCGTCCACTCGTCGAGCGGGATCCCGAAGAGCGACCGGATCACCTCCGACGGCAGTGCGAAGGCGAGCGCAGGCACGAGGTCCACCGCCCCACCGCCGGGCGCGGCCTCGATCGCCGCGACGAGCCGGCCCGTGATCGCTTCGATCAGCGGCCGGAGTCCCTCGATCTTGCGCGGTGTGAACTCGCGCCGGACGAGGTCGCGTGCCCGCTGCTGCGGCGGGCCGTCGAGGGACATCAGCCAGGAGCGCATCACGTCGTGGACGACTCCGGACTCGGCTCCGAAGGAGGCGGCGACGCCGATCCCGGCGCGGTGGCGCGGGTCGCGCAGGATCTCGTCGACGAGGTCCCAGCGCGTCACGAAGTAGACGCCGCCCCCGGCGTCGAGGACCGGCGCCGTCTCCCGCAACGCACGCCAGCGCGGATGCGGGTCGTCTTCGAGGGCGATCGCGTAGACGTCCCAGCCGCGGGCGTCCGCAGAAGCCCGGACGGGGGCACTCGGAGCGCTCGCCGCGGTCGGGGCCGGGGGGACGGGGGCGGGATCCGCGGTCATGACGCCTCGCGCGCTCGGATCGGTCGGGGATCGGGGATTGGCGACGTGGCTCCAGCATGAGAGAATCGCCAGGCATCTTCAAGGGGCCACGGCACGAGGCCGCCCCGACCAGCCCGGCCGATCCGGGCAGAGGAGTCCGCATGCTCGCCGTCCGGTTCGATTCGAAGCGCGTGTCCGTCGGAGAGAAGCCGAGGCCGAAGGGCCCGGGCGTCCTGGTGCGCGTGCGCGGCTGCGGCATCTGCGGCTCCGACGTGGCGATGCTCGACAGCGGCTTCCCGGTCACGGGCACGCCGGGCCACGAGATCTCGGGCGAGCTCGCCGACGGCACGCCGGTCGCGATCGAGCCGATCGCGCCGTGCGGCTGCTGCCGGTACTGCGAGACCGGCAACTATCAGGTCTGCGTACACGGCCCCGCGATGGTCTACGGCGTCGGCAAGGACGGCGGGATGGCGGAGGAGATCCTGGTCGAGCCGCGCTGCATCGTGCCGCTGCCGCGCAGCGTCGACGCGCGCATCGGGTTCCTGGTCGAGCCGCTCGCGGTCGCGGTCCACGGCGTCCGCCGCGCTGGCCTCCACGGAGGACAGCGCGTCCTCGTCGTCGGGGGCGGTGCGATCGGTCTCTCCGCCGTCGCCGCGGCCCTCGCGGCGAAGGCCCACGTCGCGCTGGTCGCCCGCCATCCGGCGCAGATCGCCGCCGGGCGTCTGCTCGGGGCGGAGATCGTCGAGTCCGGGGCGGGTGGCGACTACGACGTCGTGCTCGAGTGTGCGGACTCGGCGAGCGCGGTCGCGACGGCGTGCGAGGCGATCCGGCCGAACGGGACGCTCCTGATGCTGGCCTCGTCCTGGGGCTCCCTCGAGCTGCCCGGCCTCGTCGTCGCGGCGAAGGGCTCGACATCGTCATCGCCACCATGTACGGCCGCGCCGGCGGTCAGCGCGACGTCGACGCCGCCGCCCAGCTCCTCGGCGAGCGCGGCGAGGCGCTCGCGCAGGCCCTCGTCAGCCACCGATTCCCGCTCGCGAAGGCGGAAGAGGCCTTCGCGATGGCGCGAGATCGGAAGGCCGGCGCGATCAAGGTCGTGCTCGAGCCCTGAGCGGAGGGCGTCCGAGCCGACCCGATTGCGCCATTTCTGCTCGTCATCGTCGCGTCGATCGCCTTCGATGCGAGCTCGGACTACACCCGACTCACGTTCTTCGGCGACGGCCTGGTCGACAGGGGCAATTTGCCCCTGCTGACGGGCGGCGGGGCGCCCGGGCCGCCCCGATAGGGCGGCGGCCCCTGCGACGGGCCGTTCTGGAGCGACCTGGCCGCAAGATCCCATCACGAGCGGAGCCGAGACGGCCTCCTGATCCGGGCGGATCGCCTCGACGCCCGACCGATCGTCGCGAGCGCCGTCGCCCCGACCGCGAGCGATCCCGCGAGTGCCGGTTCCGGCACTGGCAGCCCGTCGCTCGCGAAGGCGACGACGGCGGTCTCCGTGATGTCGACGTCGTTCTCGTCGTAGGCGCGCAGGCTCGTCATCCGGAGCGTATGGCTGTAGTCCGCCGTCGAGTCGATGAGCGGAGAGCCGCTCAGCCAGGAGCTGTATGCCTGGGCCTGGGAGAGGAGCTGCATCTCGAGCAGGAGATGGGTGTTGTCGGGATTCGCGAAGAATTCGGGCCCGAGATACAGCGTGTAGCGCCCGTTCCCGTTGTTATGCAGGTCGTAGTCCGTGGTGTTGTTGGGGGCGGCGAAGGACGTCGAGGTCACGACGCCATCGTCCCAGGTGTCGCGCCCGGACCCGAAGCCGTAGCCGTACGGTTGGAAGCTCCCAAAGAAGGGCGCGGAGTAGAAGCCGCTCTGGGCGGTGATCGAGACCTCTACGAAGGACACCGAGCGCAGGTCGGAAAGAACGCTGAAGGGGCCATGCCCATCGAGCAGGCCAGTCAATTCGAAGTCCACGACCAGGGAGGTCGGACGGGGATCGCCGAGCGCGATGAAGTCCCTGAACGACGCGCTCGACTGGGCCAGGAGGATCTGTTCATTGAAGAAGGGCGGAGGACCGCTCGTGTCGATCTGGATCTTGGCGGAAGCGCGGAGCAGGGGAAGATCGCCCGTGACCTGGGGAGCATCGGCCTCCGCGAAGAGCTGGACGTACGCGAAGGGCGTCGTGGGCGCGCCGGTGCAGGTCCGCGTCGACAGCGCGTTCGCCTGTCCGAGCGCGATGCTCGACTGACACGGCAGCGGATAGATCGGCGTCCCGCTGGACGGATAGGGCGAGGTTCTCAAAAAGGTGTCGACGCGAGCGCCGATCGCCTGCGCTCCGACATCGGCCGGAACAGACGCCGCAGCGACGAGCGCCGTCGCGGCCAGGATCCATCGGTGGAGGAGCCGACTGGTTCGGAGCATCATTGCGCAATCTCCTTTCGACGGTGGGGCCCACCCTGGAGTCTCGACCATAAAGGATTGAAGGCCCGTCGTGTATGTGTCGGAGATCGATCCAGGGCGGCCGGGCGGACCACGTTGGACGAGAAAATCCGGCCGTGGGCGAATGGATCGAGGGCTTCGCGCCGGTCCTGTGGCGCAGAGTCCCATGTCCCGTTCGGCGCAGCATCTCGACCCGTGTCTTCTTGCCTCGCGCCGGGGGGAGGGCGAGCATGCGCGGCGATGTCGTTCGACAGGACTTTCCGATCGTCTCCGATTCGGATCGCGTTCGGATCGAGGCGCGACGTCGATGCAACGGATGGGAAGTCATGCCCGACCGCCCGAGGACGCTGACGTGCGCTGTGATGGAGGTCGCCCTGGCGACGGCCCTCGGTGCCGCGTTGATCAGCATGCTGGCCGGGGATCCGTCGCTCGTCGCACTGCTTCTCGCCGGCCTCGTCGTCGCGCATCTCGCTCATCGCGTCTGGCATGGTGAGCGCGTCCTCTGGGTCTTCGACGAGGTGTTCCTGCTGACGACGACCGGCGTGATCGGGTACCTCACAGAGGCCTGGGGCACGACGCACGGTCACTGGACCTACGCCCACCTGCCGCCCGGGAGCACGGTGCCCGTCTGGGTGCCGATCGCCTGGATGCTCGCTTCGGTTCTGCTGGATCGCATCGACGATTGCGTCGGCGAGCTGCAGCTTCCGATTGCGGCGCGAGTCGGCGTCGCGGCCGGGGCGGGGATCGTCTTCCCCTGGCTCGGCGAGTCGATCTGCATCGCGAGCGGCGTGTGGCAGTACCACTGGCCACTCCAGCTGGCGGGCGTGCCCGTGCTGGCGCTGCTGCTGATCTCGTACGCCCACTGGACCTTCGCGCTGATCCGGCAGGGAACGAACGCCCTGCTCGAGTCGCAGGGTTAGTCGAGCCCCTCGCAGACCCACTCGAGCTCGCCGCTCGGGCTGCGCTGCGCCGGCGCCCACACCAGCGCGACCTGCTCGACGGCGAGATCGCCCTTCGTCGCCGCGATGCGGAGCGGCTCGAGCTCGGCCTGGTGCGCCGCGCTCGCGTCCTCGACCGCGGCGAGCTCCCGGGCCAGCTCCGCCTCGAGATCGGCGAGCTGCTGCTTCACCGCCTCGACCTGCTCCTCCGCGCGCCCGATGTCCGCGTGCTCCTGTGCTGCGCGGCTCGCGCCGCGGATCGTGCTCGCCGCGCGCGAGACGTTGGTCGCGCTCGCGAGCTTGCGGCCGAAGAGCGCGCCGATCAGGCTCGCGCCGAGGGAGACGGCGGCCTGGTTGCGCTTGTCGGCATATTGCTGTGTCTCGCGCTCGACGCGCTCGCCGGCGCGGGCGATCCGATCCCGGAGCGTCGCGAGCTTCGGGGCGTATTTCTGGCGCAGCTTCTCGACCGTGCGGTCGCGCTCGCTCCGGACGAGGTCGGCGATGCGGCCTCGGAACGCGCCCTCGGATTCGCCGGGCGTCGAGACGAGCTTCGGGCTCTTCGAGCGAAGCAGCGCGAGGCCGTGGTCCCGGTAGACCGTCGTCGCGAGCTGCTTCGTCCACTGCGCATAGCTCGTCTTGCGCTCGGCCAGGGCCGGAAGCGCAGCGAAGCGAGCGCGGGCATCGGCCTCGCCCTGGAGCTCGGGGGCCGCGGAGAGTCGACGCGCGCCGTCCCACACCGAAGCGCCGGGCTCGCCGTCGAGGGGCTGCCACAGGACGCACTTCTCCCAGCGATCGACCCCCGCCGGCCCGTTCGCATAATGCACCGACGCGACACCGAGCAGCACCGGCTGGTACAGGAGCTGGTCCGGCGCGGTCACGGCCCGCGTGATCGGCAGGAAGCGCTCGTTGGCCTCGGCGGGGAGGATGGGGCGCGTCTGGGGCGAGGAGGCCGGGGCGGAGAGCGGCGCAGCCGCCGCGGAGGCGGAGGATGCTGCGGCCTGGGACGAGCTGGAGGCGGCCGAGGTGGCGGAGCCGGCCGAGGGCGGTGAGCCGGCCGATGCGGGCCGTCCGGGCGGCGAGGCCGCGGCGACGGGGCGGGGCAGCTGCTTCATCTGGGCCCGCGAGAGCGGGCCGGCGAGATACGAGAGCGTCCAGCGCGTGCGCATCAGGACGGGCGCATCCTCGTGGACGTCGTTCAGCAGGAAGACGCGCTTGTCGAGGCTCGAGAGCGTCCGCTCGAGGGTGGCCCGATCGAAGCCCTCCCGGCCCGCACCGGCCACGCTCTCGAGGCCGTCGAGCACGCGTGCCTTGTCGCGCTCGGTCTGCAGACGGCCGAGGAACCAGGTCCCGCAATTCGACAGGCCCTTGTAGTCGAGGTCGACGGGGTTCTGGGTCGAGAGTACGCAGCCGAGCCCGAACGCCCGCGCCTGCTTGAGGAGCGTCAGCATCGGGAGCTTCGACGGCGGATTCGCCGTCGGTGGGAAGTAGCCGAAGACCTCGTCCATGTAGAGCATCGCGCGCAGCGACTGGGTCCCCGACTGGGTCCGCATCCAGGCGACGAGCTGTCCGAGCAGGAGCGTCACGACGAACATCCGCTCGGCGTCCGAGAGATGGGCAATCGAGACGATCGCGAGCCGCGGGCGTCCGTCGGCGGCGCGCAGCAGGCGAGCGACGTCGAGGGGCTCGCCCTCGAGCCACGCGGCGAAGCCTGGCGAGGCGAGAAGGTTGTTGATGCGCATCGCGAGGGCGGCGCGTTCGGCGGCGGGAAAGAAGGTCTCGAGCTCGAAGACGCCGACGCGCTCGACGGGCGGCTTCTGGATCTGGTGGATCAGGGCACCGAGGTCGAGGTTGCGGCCCTCGCGCCAGGCGCGCTCGACGAGATTCGAGAGCAGGATGTGCTCCCGGCTCTGGATCGGATCGGCCTCCTTGTCGGAGAAGCCGACGAGACCGAGCAGGCCCGATACCGAGGAGAGGACCCGCTCGCGCAGCGCCTCGCCGTCCTCGACGACGGCGGGCGCGGGGGCGTCGAGGGCGCGCAGGATCGAGAGCGGGGTACCGGCGTTGCTGCCCGGCGTGTAGAGGACGCGCTCGGCCGCGGCCTCGAGCTTCGCGATGCGCTCCGGGGACTGGCCCCAATCGGCGAGGCCCTTGCGCCAGAGCGCGGCCTGGCTCGCGGCGTGCTCGTCGGACGTCTGGCCGGCGCGCAGGGCCGCCCCTTCGTCGATCCAGGGGCGGAAGTCCCCGGGCGCGAGGGCGGGGAAGGTCAGCAGCAGGTTGCCGAGATCGCCCTTCGGATCGATCGCGAGGACCGGGATGCCGTCGATCAGGGCCTCCTCGATGAGGCCGATGCCGAGGCCGGTCTTGCCGCTGCCCGTCATGCCGACGATCACGGCATGGGTCGTCAGGTCCTTCGAGTCGTAGAGGAGCGGCTCGTCGAGATCCTCGCCCGTCGACCGATCGACCGGACGCCCGAGGTAGAAGGCGCCGAGCTTCTCGTAGTCCTCGCTCTTCATGCGGCGCTCTTCATGGAGCCCTCGATCCGGCGGCTTGCCTGCGTTCTAGCGCGAGATGCCGAAGCGCTCGAGCTGGAAGAGCCGGATCGCGTTGCCGCGGAGCAGCGCGTAGGTCTCGGCCTCGTTCAGCCCCGCCTTGGCACAGATCTCCGTCGCGATCTTCTCCGTATGCGGGAAGGTCGAGTCGGCATGGGGATAGTCGCACTCGAAGGAGATGCGCTGCATGCCGACCCGGTCGCGATTCGCGAGCCCGGTCTCGTCGTCGAAGATGCAGCCGAGGATCCGGTCGCCGAGATAGCTCGACGGCGGGTTCTTCAGGCTCGAGCCGAAGCTGTTGGCGACGCGCTCGTGCCAGAGCTTGTCCATGCGCTCGAGGACGTAGGGCATCCAGCCGACCTGGCCCTCGGAGTAGGCGATCCGCAGACGCGGGAAGCGCTCGAGGATGCCGGAGAAGACGTAGTCGATCAGCGAGCCCATGGCGTTCTGGAAGGTCAGGGTCGAGCTGACGATGAACGGCGCATCCGGCGTCGTCTGGGGCATCTTCGACGAGGAGCCGATGTGGAGGCAGACGACGGTCTCGGTCTCCTCGCAGGCGCGGTAGAAGGGATCCCAGTAGCCCGAGTGGACCGTCGGCAGGCCGAGCGGATGGGGGTTCTCGGAGAAGGTCACCGCATGGCAGCCCTTGGCGGCCGTGCGATGGATCTCCTCGACGGCGAGATTCACGTCCCAGAGCGGGATGATCGAGAGCGGGATCAGCCGCCCGCGGCCCTCGCCGGCGCACCACTCGTCGATGATCCAGTCGTTGTAGGCGCGCACGCAGAGCAGCGAGAGCTCCTTGTCCTGCCGCTCCATGAACGTCTGCCCGCAGAAGCGCGGCAGCGTGTTCGGGAAGCAGATCGACGCCTCCATGTGGTTCGCGTCCATGTCGGCGAGGCGCTCCTTCTGCTTCCAGCAGCCGGGGCGGATCTCGTCGTAGGTCGTGACGCCGAAGGCGAGCTCCCCGAGGCCGACCGCCGCGGAGAGGCGCGAGAAGGGCGAGACGAGGTCGTCGTAGTACCAGATGTCGGCCCACTGGCCCGCATCATCGCGCGTCCAGGTCAGCCCGAGCGGTCCGCCGAAGCTCCCCTTCTCGCGGACGATGCGCGGCCCGCGATCCCGAAAGCGCGCCGGGAGACGGCTCGACCAGAGATCCGGAGGCTCGACCACGTGGTCGTCGACGGAGATGATCCGGGGAATCGCCATGGCACGCGCCTCCTCTTCCTGTTCGATCGAGCCGTCCGTCCGAGACGACCGCTCCCGCCGATGATGGCTCAGCCGCGATTCGCTCGCAGCGCCGCGATCCGCGCGTCGAGGGGCGGATGGGTCGAGAAGAGCGCCAGCATGCCGCCGTTGCCGATGCCCATGGCCTTCATGCCGTCGGGCATCGGTGCGACGCCGGCCTTCAGGCGCTCGAGGGCCGCGACCATGTTCTCGGTCCCTGCATAGCGGGCACCGCCCGCGTCGGCGCGGAACTCGCGCTGGCGCGAGAACCAGGCCACGATCATCGAAGCGAGGATGCCGAAGACGATCTGGGCGATCATCGACGTGATGAAGAAGGCCGGGCCGTGGCCGACCGACTCCTCGTCGCGGTCGCCGCGCATCAGGACCCGGTCGACGAAGTAGCCCGCGAGACGCGACAGGAAGACGACGAAGGTATTCACCACGCCCTGGATCAGCGTCAGCGTCACCATGTCGCCGTTCGCGATGTGGGCGATCTCGTGGCCGAGCACCGCGTCGATCTCGTTCTTGCGCATGCCGTGGAGCAGGCCCGTGCTGACGGCGACGAGCGCCGCGTCGCGGCGGGCGCCGGTCGCGAAGGCGTTGGGCTGGTCGGCGGGGAAGATCGCGACCTCGGGCATGCCGATGCCCGCCGCCTCGGCATGGGCGCGGACGCGGGAGACGAGCCACTGGGACTCCGGGTCCCGGGCGTCGGAGATGACCTTCGCCCCGGTCTGCCACTTCGCCATCGGCTTCGAGATCAGCAGCGAGATGATCGAGCCCGTGAAGCCGATGATGGCCGAGTAGACGAGCAGCTTGCCGAGATCGAGGTCGACGCCGTTCGCGGCGAAGATGTTCTGGACCCCGAAGACGGAGAACAGGACCGAGATCACCGCCAGCACGGCGATGTTCGTGAGCAGGAAGAGGAAGATTCGCATCATGTCGAAGCACACCCCTTTGGATCGAGGATCGATCGGAGCCCGCCCGGGCTCCGGCTGCCGAATACGGTCGACCGCCGGACGGTGCCCGAGGATAGGCATCGGCTCAGGCCTTGACCAGCAATCGGCCCCACCTTCACCGCGGCGAGCGAACCGTCGCCCAGGCGCGAGATCCATCGCGCCACGGGCTCCGTCCTGCCACGGGCTCCATGTCGCACGTTAGATAGGCGCGGACCGCCCGGTCGCAAGAGCCTCAGAGGCGCATCGGGACCTTGCTGTAGCCGCGCACGTTGTTGTTGTGGGACCACTCGAGCTGCGACTCGTCGACCGCGTAGTCGGGGAAGCGCGCGAGGATCTCCTCGAAGGCGACGCGACATTCCTGGCGGGCCAGCGACTTCCCGATGCACAGATGATGCCCCTGTCCGAAGTGGACGGTGCGGTCGAGCTTTCGACGGATGTCGAAGCGATCCGGTTCCGGGAATTGCCGCTCGTCGCGGTGGGCGGCGCCGGTGAGCAGCAGGACGCGCACGTCCTCGGGGATCGTGACCCCGTGGCGGGTCCAGGGCCGGGTCGACCAGCGCCCCTGGACCTGGGAGGGCGGGTCGATGCGGAGCAGCTCCTCGACGGCGTTCGGCAGCAGCCGGGGATCGGCGGCGAGCTCGGCGCGCTGGTCGGGGTGGCGGAAGAGGGTGACGGCCGAGTTGCAGATGAGGCGCGCCGTCGTCTCGTGGCCGGCGTTCGCGAGCAGGATGCAGAATCCGAGCAGCTCCTCGAAGGAGAGTCGCGTCATCTCGCCCGTCTCGACGTCGCGCAGGTCGGCGCCGATCAGGGCGCTGATCAGATCGTCCTGCGGCCGCTTCTGGCGCTCCTGGATGAAGCCGACGAAGTACATCGCGACCTGGGTCTGGGCGTCGCGCGCGGCCTGCGGGATCTCGAGGGAGTTCGACTCGCGGTGCATCGCCGCGTTGGTCTGGTGGCGGACGTGGTCGCGGTCCGCTTCGGGGACGCCCAGCATCGCGCTGATCACGTCCATGGGCATCGAGGACGCGAGCCGCTCGAAGAGGTCGATCTGGTCGCCGGGCTCGAGGCCTTCGAGGCGGCGCTGCGTGATGGCGCGGACGGTCGGCTCGAGCTCGCCCACGCGGCGCGGGGTGAAGACCTTGCTGACGAGCTGGCGGACGCGGGTGTGCTTGGGCGGATCGAGGGAGATCATCAGCGGGAGCGGCGTCAGGACCTTCTCGAGGGTCTGGCCCCAGGCGGAGCTGAAGGTCTCGTAGTCGAGGTGGGCGTCCCAGACGTCCTCGAAGCGCGAGAGGGCCCAGAAGCCCATCTTCGCGTTGTGGTACACCGGCGCGTGTTCCCGCAGCCAGGCGTAGGTCGGGTAGGGGTCGATCTGGGTCTGCCAGTCGGTCGGGTCGTACTCGCGGAGCTCGGGGCGGTGGGACGACATGGGGCCTCGGGGCGGTTGGGGGCTTGGGGAAGGACGGGTCCGTAGGCACCGATGCTACCGGACGCTTCGGCGGCCCGTCGCGAGCGGCTCGCTCAGCCCCGAGCCAGCCGCCGGATCGCCGAGCGCGCCGCCCAGTAGCCGCATTGTCCGTGGACGCCGCCGCCCGGTGGTGTCGCCGCCGAGCAGATGAAGAGGCGCGGATTCGGCGTCGAGTAGGGGTCGAGCCGGGTCACGGGGCTGTTGAAGAGCTGGAGCGCGTCGGAGACGCCGCCGGTGATCGCGCCGCCCTTGTAGTTCGGATTGTGGCGCTCGAAGTCGGCGGTCGTCATGGCGTGGCGGGCCAGGATGCGGTCGCGGAAGCCCGGGGCGAAGCGCTCGATCTGGGCCTCGATCGCGGCCGTCCGGTCGACGGTCGAGCCGTGGGGGACATGGCAGTAGGCGTAGCCCGTGTGCTGGCCGGCGGGCGCGCGGCTCGCGTCGAACTGGCTCTGCTGGCAGACGATCAGGTAGGGGCGCTCGGGGTGGAGCCCCCTGTACATGTCGCGCTCCGAGGCGCAGATCTCGTCGAGAGTGCCGCCGACGTGGACCGTCGAGGCCTCGAGGCAAGCGGGGTCCTTCCAGGGGATCGGGCCGTCGAGGGCCCAGTCGAGCTTGAAGACGCCGGGGCCATAGCGGTAGCGGCCGAGGCGGCGTCGGTAGCCGGCGGGCAGCGCGTCGCCGCCGATCGACGCGAGCTGCTCGGGCGAGGTGTCGAAGAGCACGACCCGGGACTCCGGGAGCTCGCCGAGGCGCTCGATCCGCCAGCCGGTCTGGATCTCGCCGCCGAGGCTGCGCAGATAGGATGCCAGCGCCCGGGTCACCGCCTGCGAGCCCCCCTGCGCGACCGGCCAGTCCTCCGCATGGCCGGTGACGGCGAAAAGGACGCCGAGTGCGGCCGTGAGCGGCTGGGAGAGCGGCAGGACCGAGTGGCCCGCGCAGCCCGCGAGCAGCGCCCGGGCGCGCTCCTCGCGGAAGAGGAGGCGCGCGAGGCGGTTGGCCGAGAAGGCGGCCCGCAGCCCGAAGCGCGCCATCAGGATCGGATGGCGCGGGATGCGCAGCGGTGCCATCGCGTCGCCGAGCAGGTCCATCGCCCGCTCGACGAAGGGGCCCACCAGACGTCGATAGGCGTCTGCGTCGCGTCCGAGCCCGGCCGCCGTCCGCTCGAGGGAGCGGTAGAGCAGGACGGGCGGGCCGTCGTCGAGGGGATGGGCGACGGAGGCCTGGGGTCGGATCCAGACGAGGCCGTGGTCCGCGAGGGGCAGCTGGCTATAGAAAGGAGAGAGGATGCCCATCGGATGGACCGCGGAGCAGACGTCGTGGACGAAGCCCGGAAGCGTCAGCTCCGCGTTGCGCGTTCCGCCACCGATCTCGTCCGCCGCCTCGATGACGCGGACCGAATGCCCACTGCGCGCCAGCTCGATCGCCGCCGCGAGGCCGTTCGGACCGGATCCGATCACGATGGCGTCGAGGGAGGGGGGCGTCATGCGGGGCCACGACTTAGCGCGGCGCGCCACTCCCAGCCACCGCGCACGCCCCACCGTCTCGGCAATAGCGCGGCTCGCGCCCCGTGAGTCGCAGGCGGTTGCGGGCGAACCACAGGTAGGCGCGGTCGAGGATCGGTCGGAAGCCCGGCCAGCGCGCTGGAGCCGCGAGCCAGCCCCAGCCGACGGCCTCGTAGGCGCGCGCCAGGACCTCGACCCCCTGGACGATGCGGCCGTCCGGCAGCACGCCGTGGAGCCGGGCCTCGAGATCCGCGGGATCGAGGCCGTAGCGCGACGCGTCGAAGCCCGGCGCCGAGATGTCTTCGAGCTCGAGGCGCCCGCGGCCTCCGTCGAGGCGCAGCAGCAGCCGGCCCTCCCGTGCGCAGAGCGGACACTCGGCGTCGTAGAGGATCCGGATCTGCCAGCCGGGCGCGCCGGGCTCAGACGACATGGCGGGCCTCCTGCCGGGCTTCCAGGGCGCGGCCGACCGGGGCGGCTGGCGAGGCCGGCGCCGCATAGCCGACCTCGGCCGCCAGGCGGTGGAGCGCCTCCTGCTCCCGCAGCTGGGCCAGCGCACGCAGCTCGATCTGCCGGATCCGCTCCCGCGAGACGCCCATGCGCGCGCCGATCTCGGCCAGCGTCTGGGTCGGCCCCGCGTCGAGGCCGTAGCGCGCGACGATCACCTCGCGCTCTCGCGCGTCGAGGGTCGGCAGCAGCGAGACGAAGCACGCGCGGATCGCATCGAGATCGCGCTCGGCACAGACGTCGCCGGGCTCGGCCTCGCTCGTCAGCGTGTCCTCGACGACGAGCTCCTCGGCGCCGCGCACCACCGCCTGGGTCGAGATCTCGGGGGTCATGCTCCGGCAGAGCTCGTCCGCCTCCGTCGGATCGAGGCCGAGCCGCTCGGCGAGGGCCAGGGCGCTCGGCTCCGTCGCGCTCGACGGGCGCAGCTTGTCCTCGAGACGCTTCAGCTTGCGCTGCTGATCGATCAGCGGGCTCGGCACCCGCACGGTCCGCGAGTCCGTCGCGATCGCCCGGACCAGCGCCTGCTCGATCCACCAGACCGCGTAGGTCGAGAACTTGTAGCCCCGCCGATAGTCGAACTTCTCGACCGCGCGGATCAGGCCGACGTTGCCTTCCTGGATCAGGTCGAGGAAGGGGACGCCGCGCCCGCGGTAGTTCTTCGCGCAGCGCACGACGAGGCGCAGGTTGTGGGAGATGAAGCGGTTCTTGCTGTCCGAGAGCCGCGCGCGCTCCTCGTCCGCGCGCATCAGCTGCTCCCGCAGCCCCTCCATCTCGTCGAGCACCGCGTCGTCCCGCCGACCGGAGAGCTCGGCATGGATCTCGAGCAGCACCGGGAGCGCGATGTCCGCCTCGAGGACCAGGCGGGCGAGCTCGTCGAGGGAGGCCCGCATCTTGCGGGTCGCCCGTCGGCGTCGGTCGGTCTCGAAGCGGGCGAGGGCGGCCTCGATCGCCGAGAGCGCCGCATCGACGATGCGGTTGAGGTCGTGGTCGTGGTCGTCGCGATGCCGGCGGGAGAGGGCGCCCGTCACGTGGCCCTGGGCGATGCGCTCCTGCCAGCGCGCGATCAGGCAGCGCGCCGTCTGCGGGATCGAGGCCAGCGACTCGCGCAGCCCGGCCTCGGCCTGCTCCATGCGCTCGAGCAGGTCCCGCTGCTCGGCCTGGCCGAGCACCGGCGTATCGAAGATGTCGTCGAGGTAGCTCTGGAGGATCTCGCGTTCGGAAGCGACTCGATCTCGGGCAGCGACGGGGCTCGTTCGGTTCATGGCCAGCATCGGGTCTCCGTTGGGGCGCAGGGTTTCGACCTTTCAGAGAGTCCCGGTGCTCATTCGGTTTGTCAAGAAAAAATCTTTACAAAAGATCCTCGGGTGATGTATACGATCTCCCCATGGGCAAATCCGAGGCGACCTATCCCCTGCGCGTCGCGGTCCGCCGAACCGGCCTGTCGCCGGAGCGGCTGCGCGCCTGGGAGATGCGCTACGGCGCGGTCGAGCCGGTCCGCACGCCGGGCGGATCGCGGCGGTACCGGGAGTCGGACCTCGAGCGCCTCTGTCTTCTGCGCGCGGCCGTCGAGCGCGGGCGGCGGATCGGCGACCTCGTCGACCTGGACGCGACGGCGCTGCGGGCCCTGCTGGACTCGGAGGCCGGCGCGCCGGCAGCGGACTTCGCGGCGGTCCTCGAGCCCCTCGCCCGACTCGAGGTCGAGGTGGTCCGGGATCGGCTCGCGACGGAGCGTGCGGATCGGGGACCGCTCGCGTTCGCCCAGGACTTCGCGCTGCCCCTGCTCGCGGAGATCGGGCGGCTCTGGGAGCAGGGCGAGCTCTCGGTGGCCGCCGAACATCTCGCTTCGAACCTGCTCTCCGCGATGCTCGGCGAGGCGCTCCGCGAGGCCCGGCCCGCGGAGCCCGGGGCGGCGATCGTCTTCGCGACGCCGTCCGGCGAGCGGCATGCCCTCGGTCTCTACGTCGCGGCCCTGACCGCGGCCCACGCCGGGGCCGAGGCGATCTTCCTCGGGGCCGAGGTGCCCGAGGACGATCTGGTCGCGAGCGTGTTGCGCAGCCGGGCGTCGGTGCTCGCGCTCGGACTCGTGACGATCGAGTCGAAGGGGGCGGAGGAGATCCTGCACCACCTGCGCTCCCGGCTGCCGGCGCGGATCGAAATCTGGATCGGTGGACCGGGGCTGCCGCGCTGTGCGCCGATCCCCGGTGTCGAGCGGATCGCGAACCTCGATCAGCTGGCCTCACGGGTCGCGTTGACGCGGCTCGCCGTCGATCGGCAGGCCTCCTGATGCGCCGGGTCGCGATCATCGGAGCGGGCGTCGCCGGGCTGCGGCTCGGCGGACTCCTCCGCGAGCGGGGGCTCGAGGTCGAGCTCTTCGACAAGGCGCGGGGGCCGGCGGGCCGGATCTCCACCCGTCGCCTCGACTGGGGCCGCTTCGACCACGGCGCCCAGTACTTCACCGCCCGCGATCCCCGCTTCGTCGCCCAGGTCGAGCGCTGGGTCGCGCGGGGCGTCGCCGCGCCCTGGCCGGCGCGCTTCGCCCTGCTCGACCGCGGCGAGGTGCGGCGCGAAGACACCGCGCCCGTGCGCTACGTCGGCGTGCCGAGCATGAGCGCGATCGCGCGGGAGATGGCGGAGGGGCTGTCGGTGCGGACGGGGGTCCGGATCGCGTCCGTGCGTCCGAGCGCCCACGGCTGGGTCGTCGTCGCGGACGACGGCTTCGCGTTCGAGGGGTACGACTGGGTCGTTTCGGCGGTCCCCGCGCCCCAGGCGCCGCCGTTCCTCGAGGCGTCGGCCGAGCTCTCGCTGCTGGCCCGACGCGTGAAGTTCCTCGCCTGTCATGCGGCCATGGTCCGTTATGCGGAGCCCCTCGAGGTCGACTTCGACGCGGCCTTCGTCCGGGACTCCGCGGTCGGCTGGGTCGCGCGCGAGGCGAGCAAGCCGGGGCGCGAGCCGTCGAACGGGTGGCTGCTGCATTCGACGCCCGCCTGGAGCGAGGCGCATCTCGAGCTCCCCGCCGAACAGGTCCTCGAGGAGCTCGAGCAGGCCTTCGCGCGGGCCATCCCGCCCGGGCCGGCGGGCCTCGCGAAGCGGGCGGGTGGCGCGGTGCACCGCTGGCTCTTCGCCCGCGTCGAGACGCCGCTCGTCGGTCCCCGCTGCTGGGATCCGTCGCTCGGTCTCGGCGTCTGCGGAGACTGGACCCAGGGCGATCGCGTCGAGGATGCCTTCCTCTCCGCCGAGCGCCTCGCCGAAGCGATGATCCCGTCGCTCGAGATCGGCGTGCGCCGCTGATGCGCGGGCTGCACTGGTTCCGTAACGACCTGCGCCTCCGGGACAACCGCGCGCTCGAGGCCCTGACGGATCGGGTGGAGGCCTGGCTTCCGGTCTTCGTGCTGGATCCGGAGCTGCTCGCGCGGAGCCCGGCCTCGCGGCCTCGCACGCGCTTCCTGCTCGACTGTCTGCTCGCGCTCGAGCGCGATCTGGCGGAGCGGGGCGTCCGCCTTCGAGTCCTCGAGGGCCCGCCCGAGCGGGTCCTGCCCGAGCTCGCGCGCTCGCTTCGGGTCTCCCTCGTCGCCTGGAACGAGGCACCGACGCCCCTCGGCGCGCGCCGCGACGCCCGGGTCGAGGCGGCGCTCGGGCGGGTCGGCGCGGAGGCGCTCGTCCTGCGCGACCACACGATCTTCGGCCCCGACGAGATCCGCACGAAGACCGGCGGATGCTATTCGGTCTACGGGCCCTATCGGAAGGCCTGGTGGCGCGCCTGGCACGAAACGCCGCGCCTCCCGTCGCCCCGGATCCGCCTGCCCGCCCGCACGATCGATGTCCTCGAGGACGAGGCCGGGGGCGAATCGAAGCGCGGATCGCGTCGCGCGCGCCGGGGCAGGGCCGACGCGACGTCCGGCGCGAGGGCGGAGGCCGCGGGGAGCGCGGTGCTCGCGTCGGCGCTCGTGGCCGGATCGGGCGCGCCTTCCGGGTCGGTCCTCCCGGCGCTGCCGCGCGGCGGCGAGGCCGTCGCGGCCCGACGTCTCGCGCGCTTTCTCGCCGGCCCCGCGGCGCGTTATGCGGTCGATCGCGATCGGCCCGAGGTCGACGGGACCTCCCGCCTCTCGCCCCATCTGCGATTCGGGACGATCTCGGCCCGCCGCTGCGTCGGCGAGGGGCTCGCGAGGGCGAAGGCCTCGCCCGCTTCGCGCACGGGCATCGCGAAGTGGCTCGACGAGCTCGTCTGGCGCGAGTTCCATCACGCGATCCTCGCCCAGTCGCCCCACGTCCTCGTCCGCAGCTTCCGCCCGGAGTACGACGCCCTCGAATGGAGCGACGACGAGGAGGCCTTTCGGGCCTGGCAGGCGGGCCGCACCGGCTACCCCTTCGTGGACGCCGGCATGCGCCAGCTCGCTGCGACGGGCTGGATGCACAACCGTGTGCGCATGGTCGTCGCGAGCTTCCTCACCAAGCATCTGCTGATCGACTGGCGCCGCGGCGAGCGCCACTTCTTCGACGCCCTGGTCGACGGGGATCCGGCCTCCAACAACGGCGGCTGGCAGTGGGCCGCTTCGACGGGCACCGATCCGCAGCCCTATTTCCGGATCTTCAACCCCGTCGCCCAGGGCGAGCGCTGGGATCCGGAGGGCAGCTACGTCCGGCAGTGGGTGCCCGAGCTGCGGGGGCTGCCGGCGGGCCGGATCCACGCGCCCTGGGTGAAGGGCGAGCGGCCTCCCGGCTATCCGCCGCCGATCGTCGACCACGCCATCGCCCGCGCCCGCGCGCTCGACGCCTACCGTCGCGCGCGTCAGGGGGCGAGCAGGGCGCGCACGCGCTCCTCCCGATAGGCGAAGATGCGGTCGAGCTTCGCGCGGACGAGGGGATGGGCGATCCGGCCGAGGGGCTCGAGCGGCAGGGCGTACCGGACCTCGTCGCGGATGCGTGTCGTGGTCGGGCCCAGGGACTCGAAGACGTGCTCGTGGACCCAGAGTGCGAAGGGACCGGACTCCTGCTCGTCGACGAAGCGCCGGCCGGGCTCCCAGGCGGTGATGCAGGTCCGCCAGTGGAAGGGCACGCCGTAGAGATGCAGGCGATACTCGATCCGGGTGCCGGCGTGCATCGCGATCGGCTGGGGCGTCCGGATCTCGAAGCGGAGCTCGGGCGGGGTGATCGCCTCGAGGTTGCCTGCATCCGAGAAGAAGGCGAAGACGACGTCGAGGGGGCGCTCGAGGGTCTGATCGGTCCGGATCCGGTAGGTCATGGGGCTCCTCTCGAAGTGCGATGGACGACGTGGACGTTCGCGGTGTGATCTCCGGTGCGTGTCGCGCGAAGGGCAGCGCGCAGCCGGGGGCGTGCGCTCCGGGCAGGGCGCTCCGCGATGTGAACGACCTTAGGCGTCGGGTCGGGCGAGTCAAGCGGATCGGGTGGCGTCGCGGTGCGCGCGGCGCGGATCGGGCGAGGGCGGGGGCATGAAGAAGAGCGCGAGCGAGCCGGTCTGGAAGCGGTGGCACGACGAGCGGCATCCCGTCCGACTCGGCATCTCGGCCTGCCTGCTGGGCGCCGAGGTCCGCTTCGATGGCGGCCACAAGCGCGATCGCTACCTGACCGACGTGCTCGGGGAGAACGTGACGTGGGTGCCCGTGTGTCCGGAGCTCGAGCTCGGGCTCGGGATTCCGCGGCCGGTGATCCAGCTGCGGGGCGGGGAGCGCGGGGATCGCCTCGTCACGCGCGAAGGCAGCCGCGACCTCACGGAGGCGATGCGCGCCTGGGCCGACGCCCGCGTCGCCGAGCTCGATGCCCTGGGCCTCGACGGCTTCGTGCTCAAGAAGGATTCCCCCTCGTGCGGGATGCAGCGGGTCCGGGTCCACGGCGCTCCCGGCGGCATGCCCCAGCGCTCGGGTGTCGGCCACTTCGCGCAGGCGCTCGAGCGGGGCATGGCCCGGCTTCCGCTCGAGGAGGAGGGGCGACTCAACGATCCGCCGCTGCGCGAGCGCTTCATCGAGGCGATCTTCAGCCGCAATCGCTGGCGCGTGCTGGTCGCTCGCGGTCTGACCCGATCCTCGCTGGTCGCGTTCCACGAGGCCCACAAGATGCTGCTGCTCGCCCACGACCAGGGCCTCTACCGCAAGCTCGGGCGGATCGTCGGGAGCTTCGGTCGGATCCCCGACGAGCAGATCCATGCGAGCTATGCGGCGCTCTTCGCCGAGACGTTCACGCGCCCCGCCACCGTCGCCCGCCACGTCAACGTCCTCGAGCATCTCTTCGGCCATCTCAAGAAATGCGTCACCCCGATCGAGAAGCGCGAGATCGCCGCGGCGATCGGCGAGTACCGGGCGGGCCGCGTCCCCCTCGTGGTGCCCATCTCGCTGCTGCGCTTCCTGGTCGCGGCCCACGACGTGGAATACGTCCAGGGGCAGCTCTACCTCGAGCCCCATCCGCGCGAGCTCATGCTGCGCAACCACGTCTAGTCGGACGCGGGGAGCGGCGGGATCGGGAGGCGCACGAGCTTCGGTCGGTAGATCCCAGGGCTCGTGCGGAGCCGCTCGAGGGCCGAGAAGGCCGCGTCGTCGCGGTCCGCGTAGACGTTGCAGACGTAGCTGACGACGAGCCGACCGGCCGCGGCGAGCTCCGGATGCGCCTTGCCCGCATAGCAGAAGGGCTCGCCCGGCTCGGGATCCCCGACCGCCGCGAGCTCCGGGATGCGGAGCAGCTCGACCGGCGCCGACCACGGCCCCTCGAGCCGTCGCGCGCGCCGCAGCCGGATCGCGCCGCGCTGCGGATCGGCGTAGACCGCGAGCCACGCGCGGACCGCGGGGTCGAAGTGGACGCTCATCTCGCTCGCGTCGTCGTCCATCAGGACGAGCGCGGCGTCGGCGTCGAGCCCGGGACGCCAGCGCCCCTCGCGCGCGAGCGTCTCCACGAAGGGCTCGAGATCGGGGCGCCATTCGGTGAGGCGCGCGAGCGGGATCCGTGTGAGCACCCGGGGCGTGCGCCCGTCGCCCCGCTCGCGCGTCGCGAAGGCGAGCAGGTGGTCTCCCTCGACGACGAGGCTCGTCGCGGGCAGCAGATCGCCGCGGCTCGACAGCGCGGAGAGGCGCACGCTCCAGCGCTCGGGCGGTCCCTCCATCCGGTCGATGCGCGCGAGGTCGACGCCGACCGCGCGGAAGGGGAGGTGGAACGGGCCGTGGGCGGTCGCGGGAGCGATGCGCAGGAGCGCGACGAAGAGCGTGCCTTCGATCGAGACGCCGCTGATGGGCCAGTAGTAGGGGGCCTGGCCGGTCTCTCGCTTCACGCGAGCGACCCAGCCCGCCGTCGGATCCGGCTCGAAGTAGGCCCGGGGAGGCGTCGTCGGGGAGGAGGTGCGGGCGTCGGGCACGTCCGTCGAGCCCGTCTCGATCGCCCGGACCGCTCCGTCCCCGGCGGCCTGCTCTCCACCGTCGCCCCAGGCGAAGTCGAAGGTCACGCGCCCGCGCGCGCCGCAGTGCGACACGGCGATCGCGTTGTGGACGAAGGGATACCGGCGCACCGCGGGCTCGCCCGGACGGACGACGAAGGAGTCCCCGAAGAGCCAGACGCTGCGCCCGTCCTTGGCGTCGAGGGGAATCGACGCGGCGACGTCCCCGCCGAGCCAGCCGTCCTGATCGCGGAAGTCGGGGCGACAGTCGGCCTGGGAGCCCACGCGCAAGCCGCGCGCGAACACGACGGCGCAGGCGAGCGCCGCGAGCGAGACGAGCATGACGAGCGCGACGAGAGAAGCGAGCACGGCGCGCGCCGGCGCCGCTCGGTCCGGGAAGACAGTGAGGCCGCTCCGGGGCGGTGAAGAGGCGGCCTTCACGCGAGACCCCGCACGACCACCGCCAGGCCCGCGAGGCAGGCGAAGCCCACGACGGCCGGCCGGAGCCAGCCGGCGTCGATGCGCGCGTGGAGCGCGCGGCTCGCGACGAGGCCGAGGGCGACCGCGGGCATCAGCGCGACGCCAAGCAGCCAGTGCCAGCGGGCGACGTGACCGGCCCAGGCGAGCGCCGTCAGGGAGAGCAGGGATCCGATCAGGAAGGTCGCGCCGAGGGTGGAGCGCAGGATCGGGCCGGGCTCGCGCTGGTAGAGCAGGGCGAGCGGCGGGCCGCCCATCGACGAGGTTGTGCCCATCACCCCCGCGAAGACGCCGGCGATCGCCGCGGAGCCCCGGGTCACCGCCACGTCCGAGCGGACGAGGCTCATCGCCGACGCGGCGACGACCATCGCGCCGATCCAGGTCGACAGCTCGTCGGGCTCGAGGCGCGCGACGACGAAGGTCCCCACGGCGATGCCCGGAAGGCGGCCGAGCGTCGACCAGGCGACGCCCGCGCGATCGATGTGGTCGCGCTCGCGGACGGCGGAGCCCGCCGTCATCGGGAGCGAGAGGATGATCATCGCGGCGGGGAGCGCCTCGGGCTGGACGACGGCGGCGACCGGTGCGGCGATCACGTTCAGCCCGAAGCCGATCGCGCCCTGCACGAGGGCGCCGATCAGGACGGCGACGAAGAGCATCGCGAAGACCGGCGGCGCGATCGGCAGCAGATCGCTCACGCCGCCGGCGCCCCCGGGTCGCGCGGGCCCGGCAGCCAGCGGGTCAGCACCGGCGCCGCGACCCCGAGCCAGACGAGGAAGGGCAGCGTGTCGGAGAGGAGCGAGGGCAGGATCGGGAGGTGGCGCGCGCGCCCGCGGCCGACCTCCGTCAGGTTGAGGGCGAGGTGTCCGCAGAAGAGGACGAAGAGACCGATCACGAGTCCGACGAGGCGACGGCGCGCCGGCAGGCCGGGGGTCACGAGCACGAGCCCCACGAAGGGCACGACGTTGACGTAGCGCTGGCGGAATGCGCCGACGCGGGCCCCGTCGAAGCCGAGCAGATCGTAGATCGGCGGGGCGACGGTCTTCAGGAAGCGCCCGTAGGCGACCCGCCCGCCCTCGTCCCAGAGGAAGGTCAGCAGCAGCGTGATCGCGACGAAGGCGGCGACGCGGAGGAGGCGTTGGCTCATCGACGTACGAAGATCCGGATCCAGCCGTAGAGGACGCCGACGATCATCGCGATCAGCGTCGCCTGCCAGAAGTAGAGGTGGAAGAAGTCGAAGGCGGCGTGCCAGTGGCGACCGACGACGAGGAGCGTCGCGATGCGCAGCACGTTGAAGGCGAAGATGGCGAGGCAGCCGAGCGGAACGCCGATGAGCCGCGCCCGGGCGCTCGCGGGAAAGGCCAGCACGCAGGCCGAGTAGATCACCATCTCGAGGATCCCGACGCACTCGATGATGATCGAGACCGAGAACCCGTCGTAGGTCACCAGGTCGCCCTGGGTCGTCATCGCCGCGCCGAGAAGGGACATGAAGGCGGCGACGCACTGTGCCGTGAAGTGCTCGAGCCCCTCGAGGGCCGGCTTCAGGCGCTCGAAGAAGGCGCTGACCAGACCACCGGCGATCGTGAGGTAGAGCAGGACGAGCAGCGGGTAGCGAAGCTCGGGGGACGTGAGGCGGCTGCGCAGGGAGGGCGGCGGGGCGCTGCCTTCGGCTTCGGACATGCGGGAGCTCCCTGCCTGCGGAGGGCGACCGACCCGGGGGGCCGCGCCCTCTCGTCGCGAGGCCGGAATCTATCGCATCGGGCGCCCGTCCTCCGCGAAGCGGTAGCCCAGGCCCCGGACCGTCTCGACCGCATCCCGCGCCGCGCCGAGCTTGCGACGCAGGCTCTTGACGTGGGCATCGACGCTGCGCTCGTGGAGCTCGTGCGGAGCGCTCCAGGCGAGCTTCATCAGATCGCTCCGGGAGAGCACGCGCCCGCCCGAGTGGGCGAGCGCTTCCAGCAGCGAGAACTCGCGCTGGGTGAGCGCGATCGAAGCGCCGTCGACGCGGGCGGTGCGGCGCTGGAAGTCGATCGTGAGCCCGCGGCGCGTGGTGAACGCGCGATCGCAGGAGGAAGGCTCGATCGGACGGCTCCGGCGCAACACCGCGCGAACGCGGGACAGCAGCTCCCGCCCGAAGTAGGGCTTCGCGAGGAAGTCGTCGATTCCGCACTCGAAACCGAGGATCCGGTCCGCTTCGCGCGACCAGCGGCTCACGATCAGGATCGGCTTCGAGGCCAGCTCCGAGGACTCGCGCACGGCTCGGCACAGGGCGAAGCCGGACCCGTCGGCCAGCACGAGCTCCGTGATGACCACGTCCGGCGGCTCTTCTGCGGCGGCCCCGAGCGCCTCGTCGATCCCGCTCGCCTCGACCACGTCGAGGTCGGGCAGGGTCAGGCTCGCGCGCGCGAGCTCCCGACTGGCGCGATCCGGATCGACGATCAGGACGCGCCGGCCGCCGGGCGCCGAGGCAGAGGAATGAAGCGGGGAAGCCATCGTGTGCTCTCGCGTGGCAGCAAAGCAACACGCGATGGCGTGATCGTGTCGATCGGGTGTGGATTTACGCACGAATCGGTGTCGACGGTGACGATTCCGCGTCGTCTCGGAACTTCGACGGCGCTCACCCAAACGTCATCGAGTCGAGACTGGATCGTGCGCTCCGGCCGGCATATTGCGCACCGACGGATCCCGGAGACAGGGTGGTCCCCCATTCGTCGCGTTCCCCCGATCGAGCTGCTCCTGACGATGTCCTCACCCAACCCAACAAAGAGAGAAGAACGCCATGCGAAAAAGCAGATTCCTGAACCTCGCGCTCGCGTGCGCCGTCGCCGGAACGGCGGCGAGCGCCGGAGCCGTGGAGACCGTCACGACGATCTCCACGCAGCAGATCACGACGCCGCAGACGTGGTGCGATGACGAGACCACGATCTTCCTGCCCGCGCCCGTCTTCGTCGAATCGAAGCTGACGATCCTTCCCGGCTGCATCATCCGTGGGAACCCGCGGACCCAGGCGTTCGCGGTCGGCACGCCGACCGTGGGCTCGCCCGGCACGCTGGTCGTGTCGGCGGGCGGCTTCATCGACGCCCAGGGCACGCCGTCGAACCCGATCATCATGACCACGGCCGCGATCGACGTGGACAACGACGGCGTCGCGGACGACTGCAATGGGGGCTCGGTCGGTGTCTGCCCGTGGGACAACGACCCGACCCATTTCTATGACGACGATCCGAAGAACAACCCGCTCGCGGGCCTCGACACCGCGGGCAACCAGAATGCCAGCATCTGGGGCGGATTCGTGGTTCTCGGTCGTGCGCCGATCAACAACGGCAACGACACCCAGGCCGGCTACGGCAAGCGATTCATCGAGGGGCTGCAGTTCACCCCGGGCTACCCGGCGAACGGTGGCCGCTACGGAGGCTACCAGCCCCACGACTCGTCGGGCATCATCCGCTACGTCTCGGTCCGCTATGCGGGCGACGAGATCGGCAACGGCAACGAGCTGAACGGCATCTCGCTCGGCGGCGTCGGTGACGGCACGATCATCGAGAACGTCGAGGTCCTCTTCAACTCCGACGACGGCATCGAGATCTTCGGCGGGACCGTCGACATCCGCAACGCCGTGATCGCCTACGTCGGCGACGACTCGCTCGACATCGACGAGGGCTACACCGGCACCGTCCAGAACGTCCTCATGACCCAGCTCTTCTTCAAGGAGGACGACAACGGCACGATCGGCACCGTGAACGGCGACGCGATCGGCGAGTGGGACGGCCACGACTGCGGCGAGTTCAACTGCAACATCCAGATCGACCAGATCTCCCTGGTCTCGCCGCCGACGCCCGCTGGCACCCAGGGTCTCGCCTGGCCGAACGCCCATCCCGGCCTCTACAACATGACCGGCATCGGCACCACGAACGCGGGCGCCACCAACCCGGCCGTCACGCCGTTCGTCGGCCCCCGCGGCTGGCGGCTCCGCCGCGGCTTCACGGCCCAGATCGCGAACTCGATCGTGACCAACACGAACGCGCTCGCCTGCAACATCGACGCGGACGCGATCAACACGATCCAGGCCGGCGGCGCGGGTGAAGAGGTCCAGATGATCAAGATCGTCTCGTCCACCTTCGCCAACAACAACGGCACGGGCGCCACCGGCTGCGCGGCGGGTACGACCGCGGGCGATGCGCTGGTGACCGCGGGTCGCTTCGACGGCGGCTCGGCGAACTTCCCGGCCGTCTCCGGGGAGATCCTCGTCAACGACAACACCTACTTCCAGCCGAAGGGCGTCACGGTCGCGAACCGCGGTCGCCTGCTGGGCTCGAAGGTCGGTGGGGCCCTCGATCCGCGCCCGGTCAGCCCGGGCGACGCGAACGTGTCGGGCGGCATCAAGCCCCGCGGTCGCGGCCTCGACGCGAGCGCGACCTACCGGGGTGCGTTCCCGGCGGGCCAGCCGCTCTGGACGACCGGCTGGACGGCGCTCTCGAAGGCCGGAATCCTCGCGAACAACTAATTCCTGACCACGAAAGAGAAACCACATGATGAGGAATGCAACCCGATTCGCCTCGGCCATGGCTCTCGCCATGACCCTCGCGCAGGGTGCCTCGGCGCAGCAGGTGATCGCCGGCTGGGACTTCTCCCAGCTCGCGGCCTCCGGAGTCGCGCCGGGATCGCTCGCGGCGAACTACGTGAATCCAGGAACGAGTGGAACGGCGACCGTCGCCTCGGGGAACGTCGTCGCTTCGGCGATGGAGCCCGACACGAACCCGACCAATGCGGCGGGGATCCAGGGAGGCGTCGCCCGACCGACGCTGCTCTCGAGCTTCGAGAAGACGGCGTTCAACGCCTTCGCGACGCTCCGCCAGCGCGGGCAGACGACCACCGAGTTCATGGGCCTCACCGCCTCGAACTCGGCGAGCATCGAGTTCGCGGCGACGGCGGCGGCGCCGACCGCGGGCTGGCGTCTGACCTTCGGTGGTCGGGCGATCCCGGATCGAGGGGACGTGCTCTCGGACGGCGTCAGCACGGTGGACGTCGCCTTCGGGAGCACCTGCGGTGCGACGGCTCCGGTCGGCACGGCGAACCTGACGGCCACGGACCAGGCCTTCTCGTTCACGCTCAGCAACGCGACGCTCGGCTCGGGCTGCGTGGTGCTGACGATGGACGGGAGCGCCGATCAGCCGCTGATCGACAACGTCGCGGTGCCGGAGCCCGGCAGCCTCGCGATGCTGGCGACTGGCGTCCTCGGCCTGCTCGGTCTGGCGAGCCGCCGCAAGGCGTAGGTCGGGCTCCCGCCGCGGGAGCTCGCAACGATGGGCAGGGAGCCGTCGTCCTTCGGGACGCCGGCTCCCTCTTTCGTTTCGGACGTCGGGGCCGGGCCCCGAGGTCGCGGTCCAGCCGCCCCGACGACCGCGAGGAGACATCGATGAGATCCCCTTCTTCCTGCTCGCTGCTCGCCCTGTTCACCGTCCTCGTGTTGGCCGGATCCGCGTCGGCGGGGGCGGGCGAGGCGGCGTCGGGCGCCGCGGGAGCGGGCCCGGTGACGTCGTCGAACCTCTTCGAGCGCGAGAAGGAGTGGCCGTATCAGGTCGCGCTCGCGCGCCCGTGGAAGCCCGAGGGTCATGCGGGCGAGTTCGGCTGGGGAAAGGGGACGCTCGGCGTCCTGCTCCGCGTCGACGAGCACGATCGGCTGCGCGTGGACTTCGGACGCTTCGGGATCCACTGGGTACCCGCGGAAGCGACCGACGTGGTGGCGCGAGCCAATCAGGTCCGGTCGGGCGAGCTGCGCAAGACGGGCCCCAACCTCGCCGTCGCCCTCAACCATCGACTGCTCGATCCGAGCGGGCGGCAGCTCGCGAACCATCCCGACGACCTCTTCCTCGTGCCGAAGCGCGCCTTCGTCCTGGTCTTCGCGGATCCCGCCGACGCCCGCTTCGCCGGGATCGCCGCCGCGACCGCGCCCTGGGCGAAGGAGGCCGGCACGCTGCTCGTCCTGATCGCGCCGGCCGAGCGGCCCGATGCCCACGTCTACAAGTACTGCTTCGACGCCGGCTGGAAGGGCGCCTTCCTCATGAACCTCTTCGCGGCGCCCTATGCCGACGCGCAGCTCGAGCCCGGAGTCGCCCGGCCGTTCGTCCAGGTCCTGACGCCGGAGGGACGGCTGGTCTACGGCGCGGGCTGGTCGGACGCCGTCCCGGCGGAGGTCGAGCGGGCGCTGGCGGCGATCCGTCCGTGACGAAGCGAGCGCGGCCCCGATCGATCGATGGTAAATCGGTGACGTATTCGGGTCCAATTTTGACAAAACAGTGAGGATCTCGGCCGACTGCGGAGCGACTGGGCGATCGCTGTTATTCGTTCGCCGCGCTTCACCCGAACCACGAGATTCCGAGATGTTCCCCCCGATCCTTCCGCTTGCCGAGACCTGGCGGCGTTCTTCGCGATCCGCTGCACACCCCCGCGCGCGCGCGACGGGCTGGGCCTCCCGGATCCTGATCGCGTGCACGCTCGGGCTGCTCGGCCCCATGCCGCCCGCTGCTGCGCAGGCGACCGATCCCGCGGTGCCCGCCGAGTCGACCCCGGCGGACGGCTCTCCGGAGGTCGTGGTGGACGATTCGGGCGAGATCGAGGATTTCGTCGTCGAGGCCGTCCTCGCGAGCGACCCCCTGGCGAGCACCGTCGAGCTCCGCCTCGAGAGCGATCAGCTCATGAACCTGCTTTCGGCCGAGGACATGTCGAAGTTCGCGGCGAGCGACGTGGGCGACGCGTTGAAGCGCGTCGCGGGCGTCAACGTGATCGGCGGTCAGTTCGCGGTGATCCGCGGCCTCGAGGATCGCTACAGCAGCACGCTCTACAACGGCGCCCCGGTCCCGAGCCCGGATCCGACGCGGCAGTCGGTCCAGCTCGATCTGTTTCCCGCCGACATCGTGTCGAACATCCAGGTCGTGAAGACCTTCTCCGCGGCGTCGCCCAGCAACTCCTCGGGCGGCTCGATCGACATCGTGACCCACGACTATCCGGAGGAGCTGACCTTCAAGGTCGGGATGGGGAGCGGCTTCAACGAGCGCGCCCTCGACGAGTTCCGACGCTACGACAACCTCTCGGCGACCGGCGTCCCGATCCACGCGGACGACACGATCGAGTCGGAGTACTCGGTGCTCTTCGGCGGGCGCGAAGTGCTCTTCGATCGCGAAGTCCGCTTCAAGCTCGTCTTCTCGAACGAGATCGACTACGAGACGCGCAACGGCATGCAATGGCGGCGGGAGCCGCAACAGGGCGACTTTCCCCGAACGCGTCCCGATGGATCGACGTTCTTCCTCCGGACCGGCGGTCTGGCCCTCGGCGAGCTCAACCGCCCGGCCATGCGCTGGGACACCCAGGACAGCATCTACACCCAGCAGCGAACCTACTACGGCGGGCTCGGCTTCGACCTCGACACCGACGGCCTCCACCGCGTCGACGGCTCGTTCTTCCGGACCGAGAAGACGAACGATTCCGTCCAGTATCGCGATCGTGGGCACGTCCCCGGCGTCGACTACGCGACCATGCTGGCGCTCGAGCGCGACGGCACCTATCCGAACCCCGGGACCTACCAGCGGACCGTCGCCGACAACTGGGTCTTCGACTGGCACGACGACCTGACCTACGCGAACGGGAAGCAGTCCTTCTATGCCCCCGTCTACGAGAGTCGGACGATCGGCCGCGAGCGCGACCTGTCGGTCTATCAGCTGAACGGCAGCCACGACCTCGTCGACCTGGCGGAAGGGCTGTCCCTCACCTGGGCCGCGAACTACGCGCAGACGAACCAGCACGAGACGGTCTTCCTCACGCGCTTCTCGTTCCAGCCGAACGACTTCTCGGCGCGCCCCCCGACCATCCCGTCCCGTCCGTCCGATTTTCCGGGCGGCGGCTTCTACGCGACGCGCGACGACATGATCTTCGGGCAGAACGCGATCCGCGAGAACCAGTACTTCAGCCGGATCGACCTCGCCTACGAGATCTCGCCGTTCGACTTCCTGAAGGCCGAGCTCACGGCGGGCTACTGGTTCGAGCAGGCCAACCGCGACGTCCGCTCCGAGTTCCAGACGAATGCGACTCCAAACACGTCCGCCCCGGGCGTCGTCACGAGCGGCGGCGGATTCTCGGTGACCGGCGCGAACCCGATCGAGATGGGCCGTCGCGTGTTCCGCGGCGGCAGCCTGGATCGCTTCAACGAGATCCAGCGCCCCGCGACGGGGAGCGGCAAGAGGGAGGTCTCCGCCACGAACCTGGGCGGGAAGCTCACGTTCTTCGAGGACTTCGACGTCGTGGGGCGGGTGCGCATCGAGAATCTCCGCATCGAGACGACGAACGACCCGTTCACGGGCTATTGCGGCGCCCAGCGCGTGAATCCCGACGGGAGCTGTCCCCAGGCCGGCGGCGTCCCCGGGATCTATCCCGAGCGCTATCTCTTCTTCGATCGGAACGACAATCCGAACTTCCCGCTCGACGAGGGCGTGTCGCCGGTCGGCACGGTCTTCAACGACCAGATCCTCGGCATCAAGGTCAATCTCGACCCCGCGACGGGCTTCGTCGATTGCCGCACGCGGGATTGCCTGAATCGCATGTTGTCGGGCGAGATCAACGACACCTTCTACCTCCCCGAGGTCTCCGTCGCCTACCGTCCGATCTCCGACGTCGCGATCCGGTTCGCCTACTCCCAGACGGTCGCTCGACCGTCGTTCCGCGAGCTCGGCTACTACCCGTCCCTCGAGATCGGGATCGACGAGCTGACGATCGGGAATCCGCAGCTGAAGACCTCGGACGTCACGAACGTCGACGGTCGCGTCGAGTGGGTCTTCGGCGAGTTCAGCGATCTCGTCGCCCTCAGCGGCTTCTACAAGGCGATCCAGGACCCGATCGAGTCGATCCTGCTGCGCGATCCGTCGAATCGCGGCTGCTCGGGGATCTGCCAGTTCCGGACCTACACCAATACTCCGGCCACGGCCCGGCTCCGCGGCCTCGAGCTCGAGGCCCGCAAGACCCTCGACTTCGTCCCGCTCGACCTGCTATCGGGCTTCTTCGAGGCGATCTCGATCGGCGGGAACTTCACCTACATCGACGCCGAGGTGAAGCGCAATCCCTTCGTCGTCTCCCAGTTCACCGGCTTCTTCGGGATCACCGACGCCGACCGCGCGGCCGGCCTCGAGCGCTTCACCCACTACAAGTCCGAGCGCCGCCTCTTCGGGCAGCCGACCTGGATCGGCAACGCGGACGTCACGTTCGACCACGACTCGAGCGGGACGAAGCTGACGCTCTCGATCTTCGCGATCAGCGAGGTCCTCGACGCCGTCGGAGCGGGGAACCTGTCGAGCAACAACGGCATCACGAGCGTGACGCTGGATCGCTACGTCGATGCCTACTATCAGCTCGACCTGACGGGCAGCAAGACGTTCGCGCTGCCCGGCGTGCCGGGCGAGTTCGCCTTCAAGGCCTCGATCAAGAACCTGACCGACACCACGCGCAAGGTCATCTACGACCAGCGGCAGACCGTCGACGACGTCCGGGAGCGCAGCTTCCGGGTCGGCCGCGACTACTCCTTCGCGATCGGATACACCTTTACCTACTGACCGCTGCGAGGCGCCTCAGGCGTCGACCCACTCGATCTTCTCTTCGATCGGCCGCCGCCGCCCCTGCGGCCACGCCGCCGGATCCGCCGGATAGCCGAGATAGAAGAGCCCGAGGCAGCGATCCTTGGCGCCGATCCCCATCCACTCGTTCATCTGCGGCAGATAGAGCACGGGCGGGGTCGACCAGAAGGTCCCGAGCCCGCGCGCCGTGGCGGCGAGCTGGATGTTCTGGACCGCGCAGGCGACCGCCTCGATCTCCTCGACCTCGGCGATCTTCCCGATCTCCTGGCGCGCCATCCAGACGAGCATCACCACCGGCACCTTGAGCGGCAGGGTCCGCAGGTTGTCGGCCTTGCCCGGCTTCTGCTGATCCGCAGGCAGCGCGGTCTCGTAGAGGGAGGCCAGCGCGTCGGCGAGCTTCTTGCGCGCGGGGCCACGATAGATCCGGAATCGCCAGGGCTCGGTCAGCCCGTGGCTCGGGGCCCACCGCGCGCTGTCGAGGACGGCCTTGAGATCGGCCTCGGGGATGGGCGTCTCGCTCAGCATGGCGGGCTTGAAGGTGCGGCGCTTCTGGATGACTTCGTCGATGGCCTTGGGGTCCACTCTGCGTCCTTGCTCTCGGATGCGAGCCGTCGGGCTCGTGGGTTGTTGGTCTCGGAATTCGGGCAGGGCTCGGTCTCGACGCGATCCCGCCGCTCAGATGCCGAGCTGCGAGAGCGCATCGACGATGCGGCCGAGGAGGATGGACAGGTTCGGTCGGGTCTTCTCCACTCGGGCGGCGAGCGACTGGAGCTCCTCGTACAGGGGCTCGGCCAGGACCGTCGCGGGGTTCTCGTCGTCGAGATGGACCGCGACCTCGGAGAGCGTGCGATCGAGGAGGGCCCGGTCCTCGGCGGAGAGGGGCGCGCCGGAGGCGAGCTCCTTGCGGAGATGGGCGATCGAGTCCTCGAGCTGTCTTCGCGGGGCCATGGAATCCCTCCGTCCAGCGGTCCGACCCGGGGCTCGGCCGTGGACTCCCGACTATAGTGCGGTCATGACGAAACGCGCCCATTCGACCTCCCGATCCACCGTCCCCCTCCCGACCCGAGCCGGGGCCTCGTGCCTCGACGGCGGCCCCGAGCGGACGAATGTGTTAGGCAACCCAGGGCGCGGATCGCGCCGTCCCGCGCCCGGCGGCGTTCTCCTCGCGGCCGCGGGAATGGTGCTCTCGCTGGCCTGCGCGGGCGGGGACGGAAGCCCGGCCGGGGACGTGAAGGCGACGGCGGCCGCCGAAGCGCCGGCGGCGCCCGCCGCGGATGAAAAGAAGGGCGATCCCGCGCGAGACGCCTGGGTCGTCCCCGACGCCATGGGGGACATCTACGCGGCGAACTGCGCCGTCTGCCACGGCAAGGAGTTCGAGGGCTCGGCCCTCGGCCCCGCGCTCGTGGGCTCACCGCTGGCCCACGGCGACGGCCTCGACCCGATCGTCGCGAGCATCGCGAAGGGCTTCGGCGAGAAGATGCCGGGCTGGGAGAAGACGCTCCCCGCCTCGGACATCCGGGGCCTCGCGGTCTTCCTGCTCGAGAAGCGCGAGGGGGATCGGGGCGACAAGGGGCTCGGGATCGGGGCGCCGCCGGTGATCCCGACCGGAACGCTCCATTCGAAGCTCCACGACTTCACGATCGAGCCCGTCCACGGCGGCTTCGTCGAGCCCTACTCGATCGCGCCGCTGCCCGACGGCCGCATCCTCGTCACCGAGAAGATGGCGGGCCTCTCGATCGTCTCGGCCGACGGGAAGTCGGTGACGCGCGTGACGGGGACGCCGAAGGTCTACACGGACTCGGTGCTCCGCGGCTCGACCTACGCCGGCATGGGCTGGATGCACGAGGTCGCGCTCCATCCCGACTACGCGAAGAACGGCTGGATCTATCTGACCTACGGCGACCGCTGCGAGCAGTGCAACACGGCGAGCCGCGAGACGGGACGGCCGGTCGTCATGATCAAGCTCGTCCGCGGCCGGATCTCGGGAAACGCCTGGGTCGACCAGCAGACGATCTGGGAGGGCGACAAGGAGTGGTATCAGGACGGCCTCGAGAACGGCGCCGGTGCCCGCATCACCTTCGACGACGCGGGCCACGTCTACTTCGTCGTCGGCCATTTCGTCGACTACCGCGGCATCCAGGACCTCGACTTTCCCTACGGCAAGATCATGCGCGTCCACGACGACGGCCGGATCCCCGCCGACAACCCCTTCGTGAAGGTCGCCGGCGCGATCCCCGCGATCTACACCCTGGGCCACCGCGTCGTCCAGGGCCTCGATTTCGATCGCGCGACGGGCCGCGTCTGGGCGACCGAGCACGGCCCCCGCGGCGGCGACGAGCTCAACTGGATCCGGTCCGGCGTGAACTACGGCTGGCCGGTGATCAGCGAGGGTGTCGACTACGACGGCCGACCGATCCACTACGGCGAGGAGCTCGGGATCCAGGTCGATCGCAGCACCCTCGAGCGCCCGAAGGTCTTCTGGACCCCGTCCCCGGGCGCCTCGAGCCTCGTCTTCTACCGCGGTGCCGCGTTCCCGAAATGGCAGGACCACGCGATCATCGCGACGCTCTCGAAGAACGAGCTCTGGCGCTACGTCCTCGACGCGAACGGCGAGGTCGAGCACGAGACGCTGATCGCGGGCCTCGGCCGGATCCGGGACGTCGAGGTCGGGACGCAGGGCGAGCTGCTGCTCCTGCTCGAGCACCGGACCGGCAGCCAGATCCTTCGAGTCGAGCCCGTGCGCTGACGGCGCGGTCGGCCCCGGCCCCCGCGCCTCGTCTCGCCTAGCGCACCGGCACCGCGATCGTCTTCGACTCGAGGTGCTCCTCGAAGCCGATCGCGGAGTGCTCGCGGCCGATGCCGGACTCCTTGTAGCCGCCGAAGGGCACGTCCCAGTTGTAGTAGGCGCCGCCGCAGACCGAGAGCGTCCCCGTCCGGATGCGGCGCGCGACGGACAGCGCGCGCTCGACGTCGCCGCCCATGATCGCGCCGGAGAGGCCGTAGCGGGAGTTGTTGGCGATCCGGATCGCGTCGGCCTCGTCCTCGTAGCCGAGGATCGTCTGGACCGGGCCGAAGACCTCGTTCTGCGCCAGCGCGGAGTCCTCGTCGGCGACGAACGCGGTCGGCTCGAAGTAGTAGCCCCGGGGCAGATGCTTCGGCCGCCCCCCGCCGACGACGAGCTTCGCGCCGTCGGCGATCGCGCGCTGGACGTGGCCTTCGACCCGCTCGCGCTGGATCGCGCTGTTGAGCGGGCCCATGATGTTCTGCGGATCGAAGGGATCGCCGTACTTCACGTTCTGCATCGCCTGCTTCGTCGCGTCGAGGACGGCGTCGAGCTCGCGCTTCGGGACGAGCAGCCGCGTCAGGATCGCGCAGCCCTGGCCGCCGTGGAAGCAGACCGAGGCGGCCATCGCACCGGCGACGGCCGGAAGATGCGGCATGTCGGGGAGCACGATCGCGGCGGACTTCCCCCCGAGCTCGAGCTGCGCGCGCTTGACCTGCGGCGCACAGACCTCGAGGATGCGCTTGCCGACGGCGGTCGAGCCGGTGAACCCGACGAGGTCGACGCGGCGGTCGCCGGTCAGGACCTCCCCGACGTCGTTGTTGAAGGCGGTCAGGACGTTGAAGACGCCGCGGGGCAGGTCGGTCGCGGTCGCGGCGACCTCGCCGAGGAAGTTCGCGCACCACGAGGTCGAGGGCGCGGCCTTCAGCACGACGGTGCAGCCGGCGGCCAGCGCCCAGCCGACCTTCTTCAGGTTGATGTCGTTGGGCACGTTCCAGGGCGTGATCGCGGCGACGACGCCCGCCGCCTCCATCTCGATCCAGCGCTGCGTCCTCTGGCCCATCACCTCGGCGATGCCCATGTCGCGCCGCCACTCGTAGGCCTCGAGGAAGTCGGCGTAGTTCCCGAGCCAGTTGACGGGATCGTTGAGCGCCGCGCCGTAGGTCATGAAGATCGGGCAGCCGACCTCGGCGACGGTGATCTTGCGGAGCTCCTCGAGGCGGGCGTTCAGGCCGTCGCGCAGCTGGCGCAGGCAGTGGGCGCGGAAGGCGTGGTCCCGGGACCAATCGGTCTCGTCGAAGGCGCGGCGGGCGGCGGCGATCGCGCGCCGGGCGTCGTCGGCGGTGGCGTTCGGGACCTGGCCCAGGATCTCTTCGGTTGCGGGGTTCTCGTTGTCGAAGTGGCCGCGGCCGGTCGCTTCGACCAGCTCGCCGTCGATCAGGAGTCGGGCGTCGCGATAGACGGTCATGGTGGGGTCTCCGGGTTCGGTCGCGGAGGCTAACCCAGGCCCGGCCCGCCGGCTGGCGAAGCCCCCGGGCGCGGGCGATGCTGGTCGTCTTCCCTCGACCCCTGAAGGAGAGTCCCATGCCGACGCCCCTCGAAGCCGAAGCCATCGCCCGATACCGCGAGTTCGTGGCCGCCCGCGACGAGGTCGACGCCGGCAAGCGCTCCTGGGCCTCGCTCGGCGACTTCTTCACCGAGGACGCCGTCTACATCGATCCCGCCTGGGGTCGGATCGAAGGGCGCGAGGCCATCCGCGACTTCATGGAGAAGTCGATGGCCGGGCTGACCGGGTACGGCTGGTCGACCCCCGAGAACTGGATCATGGCCGAGGGGCCGCGCGTCGTGTCGCAGTGGGACCAGGTCCTGGGCAACGACGCCGAGGGAAGGCCCTGGGTCGTCCCCGGCCTCTCGATCCTCTACTACGCGGGCAAACACGCCGGCCAGGGCCTCTTCTGCTACAGCCACGACATGCTCAACATGACGCACATCGGGCAGACGATGCGCGACATGGGCTGGCGGCCGCCGAAGGAGTTCAACATGCCGCCGCGCAAGCCGGTGCGCGACGTGTCGCTCCCGAAGGCCTGGGCCCACCTCGATCCGAGCCGCAAGCTCTTCGTGCGCTGACGTCGATTCGCTGGCCGAGCGGCCGCTCAGCGCACCTTCTGCGCGCGGGCCTTCGCCCGCTGCCGCGCGGGTCGGGCCGCGAGCTTCGCGACGTAGCGCTGCAGCGCGGGGTAGGGGCCGATCTCGCCGCGCAGCTCGATCATCTCGATGTACCAGCCCATCATGCAGTCGGCGGCGGTGAAGCGCGGGCCCGCCATCCACTCCTGCTTCGCGAGGATCTCGTCGAGGGCCTTGAAGAGTCGGTCCATCTCGCTGCGCGCCATGGCCGCGATCTGCGAGCTCCCGACGGGCCCGCACATGCCCGCCTTCTCGAAGTGGTCGAGCAGCATTGGCAGCATCGCCGAGCCCTCGGCGAAGTGGAGCCACTGGAGATAGTCGGGCCAGTCCGGGTCGGTCGGCTTCGGCGCGAGCTGCGGTCGGCCGGGCTCCGAGCCGTAGCGACCGACGACGTACTCGACGATCGCGCCGCTCTCGATCAGGATGCGGTCGCCGTCGCCGAGCATCGGCGCCTTCGCCAGCGGGTGGAGCGCCTTCATCTCGGCCGGCGCGCGCATCGTCTTGGGATCGCGATCGAAGGTGACGACCTGGTAGTCGAGGCCGAGCTCTTCGAGCAGCCAGATCACGCGATCGGAGCGGGAGGTCTCGAGGTGGTAGACGGTCAGCATGGGGCTTCTCCGATGGGGGGCGGCCGAACGATTCGGAACGCCGCGCGATTCTAGCCAGCCGGACGCGCGCCGCCGGGGGCGTCAGCCGCCGAGCTCCGTCCGCAGCTTCGCGAGGACCGAGGCACTCGCGCGCACGCGCAGGCGGACGCCGTCGGCCTCGTAGGCCTCGGCGAGGACGGTGCCCTGCTCGTGGGCCATCGCGACGACCCGCGACGCGGCATAGGGGACGAGCAGCTCGACCTCCTCCATGTCGCGCTCGAAGAAGGCGACGATGCGCGCGCGCAGCGTCGCGACGTCCTCGGGCGAATGGGCCGAGAGCAGCAGCGCCTCGGGGTAGGCCTTCGTGACGCGGACGCGCGTCAGCTCGTCGAGGCGATCCGCCTTGTTCAGCACGATCAGGTGCGGGTTCTCGTCGGCGCCGATCGAGGCGAGCACCTCGCGCGTGACGTCGATCTGGGACTGGAAGGCGGGATCCGAGGCGTCGACGACGTGGACGAGCAGGCTGCAGTCGCGGGCCTCCTCGAGGGTCGAGCGGAAGCTCGCGACGAGGTCGTGGGGGAGGTGTTTGATGAAGCCGACGGTGTCCGAGACGAGGACGCGGGTCGCGGTCTCGGGCTTCAGCGTCCGCACCGTCGTTCCGAGCGTCGCGAAGAGCTTGTCCTCGACGAGCACGCCGCTGCCCGTCAGGGCGCGCATCCACGAGGACTTGCCGGCGTTGGTGTAGCCGACGAGGGCGACGGTGTTCACGTCCTCGCGGCGCTTGCGGCGCGTCCCCGACTCGCGCTCGATCGCGGCGAGCTCCTGGCGCAGCTCGGCGATGCGGTCGCGGACCTTGCGGCGGTCGAGCTCGCTCGCCGACTCGCCCGCGCCGCGGCCGCCGATGCCACCGCCCTGGCGATCGCGGCCGCCGCCCGTCTCGCGCAGGCGCGGCGCCATGTACTCGAGCCGCGCGATCTCGACCTGCAGCCGCGCCTCGCGACTGCGCGCATGCCGCTGGAAGATCGCCAGGATCACCGCCGTCCGGTCGAGCACCTCGACGCCCGTCGCCCGCTCGAGATTGCGGGACTGGGAGGGCGAGATGTCCTGGTCGACGAGCACGATCGTGGCCCGGGGCTCGCCGCGCGCCTCCGCATCGGCGTCGTCGAGACCGTCCTCGTCGTCGAAGCCGTCTTCGTCCTCGGCCTCGTCTTCCCGCTCGCCGCGCGCCCGGCGTGCCGCGGCCCGGCTCCGCGCGCGGGCGAGGTCGAGCAGTCCGTCCTCGCGGGCGACGGAGGCCTCCGCGTCGCCGTCGAGCGCCTCGTCGTCGGTCTCGTCGCCGCGTCCGGTCCCGCGCTCGTCCTCGTCGTCTTCGTCGTCCTTCGAATCGACCTTGCCCTGGATGATGCCCGTGCCGCCCGTCCAGCGCGCGAGCTCGACGAGCTTGCCCGAGCCGACGACGGCGCCGGGGGCCAGGCGGGCGCGGCGCTGGGTGACCCGGCCGACGACCTCGAAGCCGAGGGTGGTCGCGAGGCGCTCGAGCTCGTCGAGGGAGGAGCGGAAGTCCCCGTCCGACATCGTCGGGAGCTGGACGCCGAGCAGGACGGCGCGCGGTCGGGGCTTTTCGGTGGTGGCCATCGGGTCTGCGATTCCGGTCCGGGCCGGCGTCGGCCGACGCCGGATCGGGGCCGAGCGCGAGCGCCGAGGCGCGGCCAGCATAGCGGTTCGGGGCGGGGAACGCGCCGTGCGGGCGCCTGTCTCGTCGGAAACCGACGGGTTACCGTTGCGGGACCCAGAAGGAGGTCGTCCGATGCTCGACTTTTCCGTGTCCCATACCCTCGCCCCCGTCGACGCCCGGATCGCCGAGACGACCAACCCGCGGCATCGCGCCCTGCTCCAGAACTTCCGTGAGCACCTGCTGGCCGAGATCGCCGGCGACGTCGATGCGATCATGAAGACGCAGTGCGCGGATCCCCAGTACCACTTCTTCGGGGCGGGCCAGGGCGACACGGGGCCGAAGGGCGGGAAGGCGGTGCGCGGGTTCTACGAGAACATCTTCAACCTCGGCTACAACAAGCTCCGCTACGTCATCGACCGCTTCATCATCGACGACCGCGGGCTGTTCCACGAAGGCTGGATGCACATCGTGTTTCCGGGCCGGGCGCTCCAGGCGATGGGCATCCCGTGCGACGATCCGGCCGGTCATTACGTCTACTCGTATCGCACGGCGGCGATCTTCCACTACGACGAGCAGGGCAACTGCACCGGCGAGGACACCTACAGCGACGGTGCGCTCACGCCCGAGCGCCTGCGCAAGCTCACGCCCGAGGAGATCGCGACCCTGCCGCGCAGCCTCTGATCGCGGGCCGCGCTTCGGGCCCGTCGTCGGGGCGGAGCGCGACCGGAGCGCGGGGCGCGTCTAGACCTCGTAGCCGAAGCGCAGGAGTGCTTCGCGATGGCGGTCGCTCGCCGCGAGCATCTCCGGCGAGCGATCGAGGCGCCCCCGCCCGAGCCCCGGCGAAGGCTTCACCGACGCGGCGATCCGGGCCACCGTCTCCCGCGGCAGCGGGCGTTTCAGGAAGTCGAGCAGGCGCTCGAGCTCGCTCGTCGGGTCCGCGCAGAGATCCTCGTACCGGATCCGCAGGGCACGCGATCCCAGCAGGCGCTCCGACGCCTCGAGCGCCCGCAGGTTGCCACGGGCCCAGAGCTCGAGCTGGTCGTCGATGGGACGGCCGGTGCGGTGCTCGCCGAGGATCGTGCGGCCGTGGTCGTCGAGCAGGAAGTTGTTCTGCGAGAGCGCCATGTCGCGGCCGTCGCGCAGGAGATGGACGAAGCGAAGGCCCGGATGACGCGCGGTGAAGAAGGGCAGCAGCCACATCGAGCGCGGATTCTTCCAGCCCCAGTCGTCGCGATCGTCCGGAATCCCGCTGCGGTGGGCCCGGATCAGGCGGTGGTAGGCGTCGACGATCTCCGGCGCGGGATGCTCGGGGTCGCCGACGAGGGCATCGAAGTGGGCGTTCAGGAAGCGCCGCAGGTAGAGCGAGTCGTGGGTGTCGCGATCGAGATGGCGCCCCATGTAGACGCCGCTCGCGACGAGCAGCTCGACCACCGCGCGCGTCCCCGACCCGCCGAGGGCCGCGACCACGATCGGGGGGCTCGATCGCGTCGGATCGAGCGGCTTGCCCGATTGCAGCAAACGCGTACCGTGGAAACGCGCTCGGCGGATCAGCTTCTGGACGGGATTCATCCGGGGGCTCCCTGCCCGATCGGGAGACGGGGCGGCGTGATCGCAAGCATGCCGCAGCCTGCCACAGAATGGATCGGATCGGCGGCGATCCGATCCGGGCAAACGACGCCTGGCCGAATCTGGGCGCGATCCGGGAGGACGAGGCGATGGGAGTCGAGCAGAACCAGGCGAAGGTGCGTGCCTACTTCGATGCGATCGAGCGCGGGGATCGGGACGGCCTCGTGGCGCTCTTCCATCCCGAGCTGCGCTGGCGCGTGCCGAAGGGGGCGATCGCACCCTACGGCGGGATGCACCACGGGGCCGCGAAGATCGCCGACATGATGCTCGGCGCGGTCGGGACGGCCTTCGTCCCCGGGACCCAGCGGGTCGAGGTCCGCCTGATGATGGGGTCGGGCGACGTCGTGATCGCCGAGACGCGGATGACGGCGAAGCGGCCGGCTCGGGGCGGGAAGCCGGTCCCCGACTACGAGAACGACTATGTCTTCGTCGTGGAGTTCGAGGGCGACCGGATCGTCGAGATCCGCGAGCACGTCGACACACGCCATGCGGCCGAGGCCTTCGGCGGCGCCTGAGACCGTCCGCCGCCGAGCCCGCGCCGAGTGCGCGGAGTTCGCCCGTCTGCTTTCCTGGGGACGCCGGCGCGTTCGGCGCGGCGCATCGAAGCCGTCGATCGGGGCCGTGCGAGGAGGTCGGAAGATGGGCAGCTTGTCGGGACGCGTAGCCTTCATCACGGGGGCGAGTCGGGGCATCGGGCGGGCGATCGCCCTGCGCTTCGCTTCGGAGGGAGCCTCGGTCGTCGTCAACGCCTCGCGCGCAGGGGCCCATGGCCGGCTGAAGGGGACCCTCGAGGAGACCGTGGCCGAGATCCAGGCGCAGGGCGGCCAGGCGGCGGCGGTCGTCTGTGACTTGACGGATCCCGCGGCGCGGGAGGGGCTGGTCGAGCGGGCGAGCGCGCCCTTCGGTGCCGTCGACGTCCTCGTCAACAACGCGGCCGCCGGCATCATGAAGCTCCCGAGCCGGACGACGAACACCGATCGCAGCCGCATGTTCGAGCTGAACGTGAACGCCCCCGTCGACCTCGCCCAGCAGGCCATCCCCGGCATGAAGGAGAAGGGCGCGGGCTGGATCCTCAACATCGGCAGCGCCACGTCGCGCCAGCCCGCGATCCCCTACCGCGACTCGAAGGAGTCGGCCTGGATCATTGGTGCCTACGGGGCCACCAAGGCCGCGCTCGACCGCTACACCCAGGCCCTCGCCCACGAGCTGTTCGAGCACGAGATCTTCGTCAACTGCATGGCACCGACCTCGATCGTCCTGACGAGCGGCGCCGAGTACGTCCGCGACATCGCGCGCAAGAATCCCGACTGGGTCGAGCCGGTCGAGATGATGGCCGAGGGCGCGCTCGAGCTCTGCAGCGGCCGCCACGTCGGTCGGGTCGTCTACAGCCGCGACATCCTGCACGAGACCGCCCGCAAGGTGCGCAGCCTCGACGGGAAGCGGGTGCTCGGAGACGCCTTCCTGCTGGCGGACCCCGAAGCACCCGGGGCCTGACCCCGATCCGGCCGATCGCGGCCTCCCGTGCGATCCGAAATCTCCGCGTCGGTCGATATCCCCTGGTGAGTGGGCGCGTCCTCGGACTCGAGGAGGCAGGCCGCCGTCGCCGGGTCGATTCGAGAACCGGGCGCCCGGCCTTCCCGCTTGGGAGGGGTGATGGCGGCTTCAATGCGGGGGGCGCGGGAGAGGGTGCTGCAGACCGTCTGCTACGAGGGCGTGGGGATCGCCGTGATGACGCCCGTCTGCTCGGGGCTGGCCCTGCTCGAGCCGGGCCGATCGGCGGCGATGCTCGCCGCGGTCTCGCTCGCCGTGATGGCCTGGTCGCTGATCTTCAACACCGTCTTCGATCGGCTCGAGCTCGGCCTCACCGGTTGTCCCGCGAGCGATCGTCCGCACGGGCGGCGCCTCGTCCACGCCCTGATCTTCGAGGGGACGGCCGCCGTCGCGACCTGCCCGATCCTCGTCGCCTTCACCGACTGGAGCTACGCCGAGGCGCTCGGCGCGGACTTCGTGCTCTCGCTGCTCTATGCCGCCTACGGCTACGTCTTCCACTGGAGCTACGACCGATGGCGGCCCGTCACGGACGCCGCTCGGCCCGGGGCGGGGCGTGCGCCGGGATCGCCCGCGCCCCTCGCCGCGCGCAGCATCGCCGCGCCCGCCTCGGCTCATGCGTGCGTGCGCGCGTGCTCTCCGTACTTGCCGTCGATGCCCATGATGTGAGCCGTCAGCCAGACCTCGAGGAAGGTGAAGAAGCCGTTGGGGAGCGGTCCCGTTCCCGCTTCGAAGGCACTCGCGTGCTCGCCGAGCTGCTTGATCAGGCTCGCGTGGATGTGCTTGTGGTTTGCCAGGCCGGGGTACCGGATCGACTCCATGTACGTCTCCTCCTCGCGGAAGTGGCGCACGGTGAAGTCCGACAGCGCCTTCAGCGCGCGTCGGATCTCGGTGCGATCCTCGCCGTCGACGCAGAGCTCGTGAAGTCGATTCATCAGCTCGATGAGGCGTTTGTGGGCAGCGTCCATCGGCTCGACGCCGACGCTGAGACGGGTGGTCCATTCGACGAACATCGGGATCCTCCTTGCTCTGCGAATCGGAGTCGGATGGAATCCGCTCGATGGCGATCCGCACGCGCCGCATCGCGGCGACGGAAGTGGGTCCCGGACGAGCCCGTTCGGCGGACCGGCTCGGCCGGGCGCTACCAGAGCTGGTCGGTGTACTTGTCGGTGCCGACGACGGTCCGGAAGAACGGCGCGGCGAAGCAGACGCGTCCGAGGCCCGCGCCTTCGATCGACCGGGCGTAGGCCGCGACGTCGGCGAAGGCGGCGGCGGGATCCCCTTCCAGGAAGGCGAGCTGCATGATGCGCTCGGGGCCGCCGGTGCCCGTCCCGAGATTCATCGGCGAGTTGCCGGTGATGGCGTCGCGCTGCTTCGGGCGCCAGGACGAGAGGCTCGCGATCCGGCTGCCGGGCGAGGTGATCGCCTTCGACTCGGCGGTGAAGCGGGTGAAGTCGGGCTCGGAGACGCCCTGCGCGCGATCGGTCGCGATCATCGCGAGGCCGGGATAGCCGTGCTCGAGAGCGAGCTGGACGGGGACGGGATCCGCATCGCGATAGGCGGTCGTCAGGTACTGGAAGAGGACCGTGTGGACGTGGGAGCGCTCGGCGAAGCCCCGGCCATTCGAGTAGAGCCAGTGGACCTGCTGGCCCGCCCAGTCCCAATGCTCCTGCTCGTGGCCGGCGAGGACCCAGTAGATCGAGACGTAGGAGCCCGCGTCGACGGGGTTCGCGACCTCGCCGCGGCCGTCGGAGATCCGGAGATCCTTGAGCGCCCGGGGCGCGACCCAGCGGCTGCCGGCGAAGAGCCAGGGGCCGATCATGCAGCCCGCGTAGAAGTGGTCGCGCTCGTACCAGCGGTTGTAGGCGACTTCGTGGCCCCGGTGGGGGTCCACGAGCGTGAGCAGCATTTCGCCGATCTGGATCGGACAGTCTTCCATCGCGAGGTCTCCTGGCTGGGTCGCGGCCAGCGTAGCGCGCGCTGCGTGGGCGTCGCGGAGCGGTGGCCGGCCCCGGTCGGTCTTCGCCCGGAATCCCGCTAAGCTCGCGCGCCGGCGAGAAGGTCCCGGTCGCCCCGGCGGATCCGGCCCATGCGTGGGGCCGACCGCTCGACCCCATCGGACAGGAGCGAGCTGCGTGTTCAAGGTCAACGAGTATTTCGACGGGAAGGTGAAGTCGATCGGCTTCCAGACGGCGACGCTGCCGGCGACGGTGGGCGTGATGGCGCCGGGGGAGTACGAGTTCGGGACGAGCCAGAAGGAGACGATGACGGTCGTCTCGGGTGAGCTCGTCGTGAAGCTGCCGGGGCAGTCGAGCTGGCAGACCTTCGGTGCGGGGAAGTCCTTCGTGGTGCCGGCGAACGCGAAGTTCCAGCTGAAGGTCGCGGGCGACACCGCCTATCTCTGCACCTACGAGTGAGGGTCCCGTGAGCGCGAAGCCCGCCGACATCCGGATCGACGACCTCGCGAGTCCGCGCATGCCCGAGGGCTTCGGCGACTTCGTGAAGTCGATGGCGCCGATGGCCGACGCGCTCGTGCTCGAGCCGGCGGCGGTGATCGAGGCCGCCTGCAAGAAGACCGGCCTCGACGACTTCGGGCCTTCGGGCTGGGAGCGCGGGCTCGAGGTCGTGCTGCAGGGCCTGCGCGAGGGGCCCGCGCTGTCGCCGCTCGGGAAGGTCGCGGCGCACGGCGCCGTGCAGCAGTTCCTCGAGAACCGACTCCGCATCGAGGCGCTGATCCGACGCCACCCCGAGATCCTGGACCTCGCGCTCGAGCCCCCGATCGTGATCGCGGGGCTGCCGCGGAGCGGGACGACCCATCTGCTCAACCTGTTCGGCGCGGATCCGCGGCTGCGACACCTGCCGTGGTGGGAGGCGCTCGAGCCGGTGCTCGACGACGCCGAGAAGCCGGCGGCCGGCGAGGTCGATCCGCGCTGGACGCGGGCGAAGGCGGGCATCGACGGGCGCAACGCCCTGCTGCCGCATTTCGACGCGATGCACGAGATGACCGTCGACCACGTCCACGAGGAGATCCATCTGCTCGGGATGGACTTCGGCACGATGTACTTCGAGAACATCGGCGTCGGCGGCTCGCCGGTCTACCGCGACTACTATCGCGGCGAGGACCAGACGCCCCACTACCGCTACCTGAAGCGCGTGCTGCAGGTCCTCTCGTGGCTGCGCGGACCGCGGCGCTGGATCCTGAAGAGTCCGCAGCACCTCGAGCAGCTCGGCCCCCTCGCGACGGTCTTCCCCGGCGCGACGGTCGTCCTGACCCACCGCGATCCCGTCTCGACGGTCGCCTCGTTCTCGACGATGGTCGCCTACACGACGCGCATGGCCGCGGCGAAGCCCGACCCGGTCTGGCTGGGCCACTACTGGGCGGAGCGGATCGAGCTCATGCTGCGCGCCTGCGTGCGGGACCGGGCGCTCCAGCCCGCCGACCGCTCCATCGACGTGCTCTTCCACGAGTACATGGGCTCGGAGCTCGAGGTCGTGAAGAAGATCTACGCCCTCGCGGGCATGCCCTTCGACGCGGACACCCAGCGGCGGATCGACGACTACAACACCACGCACCCGCGCGGGCGCTTCGGCCGGGTCGTCTACGACCTCGCCGACTTCGCGCTCGACGGCCGCTCGCTGCGGGAGCGGTTCCGCTTCTACACGGACCGCTTCCCGGTCCGGCTCGAGTCCTGATCCCGGACGCCCGAGCGATCCCCGCGCGGGCCGAGGCGGCGCGCCGGCGCCCGCCACCGGCCCCGCGCGCGATCAGCTCGCGAGCGCCTTGATCTCGGCGAGCGAGAGCTTCTTGCCGGTATCGAAGCGGCGGACGTCGCGGGCCTCGATCTCGCTCGCCTTGTAGCGGATCGCGGCGCGGTTCGGCGTCCAGAGCCCGAGCTGCGTGCGCGGATACGACGTCAGCATCGACTCGGTCACCTTCTTGAGGACGTCGCGCAGGACGACGTCGCCGTTCGCGTCGACGACGACGCGCTCGGCGCCGAGCTCGGTGTTGGTCAGCGTCTTGAAGACGACGAGGGGCTTGGCATCGAATTCGGACATGGGGGTCATCCTCGGTAGCAGGGTTTGCGGCCCCGGACGTTAAATCAGGGACGGGGGGGCTGCAAAGGCCGCGGCCCCGCGGAATCGCACTCGGAAGCTCACCGCGACGCCATTCCGTCGCCACGATCCGACGGCATGCTGGACGGGCCTCCCCGAGCTCGAAACGCAGAGGCGGTCGAAGACGAGGCATCGAGTGGCTGAAGTCGACTCGGGGGGGCCTGCTCGATCATCCCGCGGTGGCCGACGGGCCGGCCGGCGGGGGGTCTACGAGCGCTTCGGGATCCGCGCGAGCGCACCGTCCACCAGGCGCTCCAGGACCTCGATCTCGCTCGGGGCAAAGGGCACGTTCGGCTTCGGGAGCAGGCTGCTCGCGGTGCAGCGCCAGAGCTCCGACCTTCCGTCCGCCCCGAGCGCGCGCAGCACCACGATCGCTTCGGTGCGCTCCTCGGTCCGGGCTCCGTTCGCGTCGGTGTCGGCGGTGTAGGTCCGGCGGGCCACCGACTGCTCGAGCAGGACGAGCTCGAGCGTCACGGGACCGGCCCCAGCGCCGGTCGCGTCCGCCCGTCCGCCGTTCCCGCTCCCGTCGACGACCGGATGGGCCCCGGCCCGGAGGCCCTCCCGGACCCGCTCGAGCAAGGCCGCCGTGGTCGCCGGCGCGATCATGGGGCCCGTTGCCGGCCTGGTCGGGGCGAGGCGGACCTCGATGGCCGTCGCATCGCGAAGCGCGCCCGGGTTGCTCGCGGCGACGTGGATCCGTGGATTCACGCAGGCCGACGCCACGGCGACCCACGCGATCGCGAGGCCGATCATCCAGCGCGGAAGCCCCCGCGACGGCGGCCGGCCGGGCTCGCGCGGCGGGGTGTGGCCCGGCGACGTTCCGGCGGCTCGGCCGAGGTCGCCTCCCGCGAGGCGTCTCGAGCGGGTCCTCATGCTGATCGTCACGCCGTCCTCCCCGAGTGCATCTTCGTCCACCGACGGCGCCGCGAACGCCGGCACCGTCCCGGCGGGTGGCTCCGCGTCAGCGGCGGTCGAGCGCGCTCGCGGCCTCCTGGGCACAGTCGAGCATCCATTCGACGCGCTTCATCGTGTCGTCGAGATTCGCCGACGCGGCCAGACCGCCCCCCGCACCGGCCCGCAGGCGGGCGACGACGCCTTCGACGAGGCAGGCCATCTTCCACCAGCTGAAGGCCCGATAGTAGTCGAGCTCGGACAGGTCGAGCCCGGATCGGTTCGCGTACATTTCGATGGCATCTGCGCGACGGGGAAATGACGGATGGCGCGTCGGCGACGGCGAGCCGAAGTCGTGGGGCTCGCCGGGATCGCTCCAGTAGAGGATCGACCAGCAGAAGTCCGCCACGGGGTCGCCCAGGGTACAGAGCTCCCAGTCGAGGACGGCGACGATGCGGTCGTCGGCGCCGAGGACGGTGTTGTCGAAGCGGTAGTCGCCGTGGACGAGGCCGACCCGCTGCTGGCGCGGGATGCGACGCGAGAGCAGCGCGTGGAGCGAGTGGACGAGGGGCAGCTCCCGGGACTTCGCGGCCTCGTACTGCCGCAGCCAGCGCGAGAGCTGGCGCTCGACGTAGGCGTCCCGGCGACCGAGATCGCCGAGGCCGACGGCGTCGGCTTCGAGGGTGTGCATCGAGACCTGGACGTCGATCAGGCTCTCTGCGGCGCGCCGGCAGCGGGCGGCGTCCATGTCGGCGGCGTCGGCGGGACCGCGCAGGATCCGCCCCTCGGCGAAGGCCATCACGTAGAACTCGGCTCCGACGATCGAAGGGTCGTGGCAGTAGGCGAGGGCGGCCGGGACCGGGACGCCGCATTCCGCGTGGGCGTCGAGAGCCGCCATGATCTTCCACTCGCGGGCCATGTCGTGGGCGGTGGCGATGCGCGCGCGCTCCGGGGGCCTGCGCAGGGCGAAGCGGCGCCCGCTGCTCGTCTCGACGCGATAGGTCAGGTTCGAGCCGCCGGCGGCCACGAGCTCGAACGAGAGCTCGCCCTCGGCCCCCGCGACGTTCTCCTTCATCCAACGGCTCACCGCCGGAACGTCGAGGCCGCGGACGCGGCCGGAATCGGACTCGCTCATGGATCTCTCCGGATTCCGAGCACCGCTCCGGGATGCGCAGCCGGGCGCGTCGCGGGGCGGGGCGATCGAGGGGACGCCGGGCTCGGACGGAGGTCCGTCCGGCCGGCCGGGTGGACGGTCGCCGAGGCTATCACACGCGTCCCGGTGCTCACGCGCGGCTCGATTCTGACGTATACCCCGACCGGGGCCGAGCCGGCATGGCGGCGGTCCCGGGGAGCAGCGGGTTGAGCGGCGAGTCGGCACCGGATCAGGCGGCGGAGCGGGCGGAAGCGGACGGATCGCATCCGGTCCTCGCGACCTTCCGGCTGCCCTTCTACGCCCGGCTCTGGAGCTCGAACCTGCTGCAGTTCATCTGCTTCCAGGTCCTGTTCCTGGCGATGCAGTGGCTCGTCACCTCCCTCTCGGAGCTGCGCAGTGCGGTCGGGCTGATGGGCTTCGTCCAGGGCGGGACGATCGCGCTCGTCTCGCCGGTGGCGGGGGTGATCGTCGATCGCGCATCGAAGCGGAACCTGATCGTCGCCGGTCGGATCGCGATGGGATCGATCTCGCTCCTCGTCGCCTTCCTCGTCTGGTCGGAGCAGGTCGCCTACTGGATGCTGCTCTCGGTCTCGATCATCGGCGGGCTCGTCGCGTCGGTGCTCGGACCTGCGACGCAGACCTACGTCGTCGACGTCGTCGGGCGCGAGCGGACCCACGAAGCGATCTCGCTCAACGCCATGGGGACCTCCTTCGGGACGATGGGGGGCGGCGCGCTGGCGGGGGTGCTCGTCGGCGTCCTCGGCATCGTCGCGACCTACTTCTCGGCGGCTCTCGGCGTGCTGCTGGCGGCGGCCCTCGTGTTCACGATCCCGATGCTCGGGCGATCGGCGCGGCACGAGGAGCGCCGCTCGCCCTGGGCGGATCTGCGCGAGGGCTACGCCTACGTCCGCGAGCGCCCGCCGCTGCTGCTGGCGCTGCTCGCCTGTGCGATGTCGCTCTTCAATGGTGCCCTCAATCCGATGCGCCCGATCTTCGCGCGCCACGTCCTCGACGTCGGCGCGTCGGGCTTCGGCCTGCTCTCCGCGGCCCATGGGGTCGGGACCTTCGTGGCGGCGCTCGGCGTGATGCTCCGCCCGCCCCATCCGCGCCACGTCGGGCTGCTGATCGCCGGCACGATGCTCGGCTACGCCTCCGGTCTCGTGCTCTACGCCTTCGGGTTCTCCTTCGCCTGGGCCCTCGGCGTCGAGGTCTGGCTCGGGTTCACCGGCCAGCTCTGGAACGTCGTCGCCGTCGTGGGCTTCCAGCTCGCGGTGCCCGAGGCGATGCGGGGGCGCGTTCTCAGCATGGTCTTCACCCTGGCGCAGCTCGGCTTCGTCGGAATCCTCGGCGTCGGGGCCCTCGCGGACGCAGTCGGGGACCAGCTCGCCCTCGGCCTGTTCGGGGCGATCCCGACGGTCCTGCTGGCCGGCTTGATGGCCTTCGGCTGGAAGACGCTCAAGCAGATGTGAGGTTCGACGTGAAGAAGCTCGCGATCGGGCTGCTCGTCCTCGTGCTCCTCGCCCTCGGCGCCGTCGGGGCTTATCTCCGCTACATGAGCGGCGCGGCCGAAGATCCGGCGTTCTTCGCCTCGGAGATCGAGGCCTTTCTCGAGGCGGACCGCGCGGCGCCGCCCGCGCCGGGGCAGATCGTCTTCGTCGGCAGCTCGAGCATCCGCTTCTGGACGACCCTCGCCGAGGACATGGCGCCGCTTCGCGTCGTCCGTCGCGGGTTTGGCGGCGCGCATCTCGCCCACGTCGTGCACGAGGCGCCGCGCATCGTGATCCCCTACGCCCCGCGTGCCGTCGTCGTCTATGCCGGGGACAACGACATCGGCGCCGGCAAGAGCGCCGAGACCGTCGTCGCCGACTTCGAGGCGCTCGTCGCGCTGCTGCGGGCCTCGCTTCCCGAGACCGACGTCTGGTTCCTGTCGATCAAGCCCTCGCGCCTGCGCGCGAGCCTCTGGCCCGAGATGGCGAAGGCGAACGAGCGCATCGAGGCCCTCGCGGACGCGGACCCGCGCCTCTACTTCCTCGACGTCGGGAGCGTCCTGCTCGGACCCGACGGCGCGCCGGACGCCGCCTTCTTCCGCTTCGACGGTCTGCATCTGAACGCCGACGGCTATGCCGCCTGGACCAAGGTCGTGAAGCCGGCGCTGCTCGCCGCCTACGGGTCCTGAGCGACGGCGCCTCGCGACGGTTCCGCGCCGAGGCGCCCCCGACCGGCGGACCGGCGCGCCCGCGCCCGCGCCCGCGGCCGCCGTGCGCCGTGCGCTAGTCTGCGCTGCGACTCCACGTCGCCAAGGGGGACTCGCCGTGTCGAAGATCGCGCGCAGGACGTTCAGGCTCGTTTCCGGACTCGCTCTCGTCGCGGGGCTCCTCGGCCTGACCGGCTGCGGCTACAACCAGATCCAGGCCGAGGACGAAGCGGTGAAGGCCGCCTTCTCGGAGATCTCGAACCAGTACCAGCGCCGGGCCGACCTGATCCCGAACCTGGTGAGCACGGTGAAGGGGGCCGCCGACTTCGAGAAGCAGACCCTCGAGGCCGTCGTCGAGGCGCGCTCGAAGGCGACGAGCATCGAGGTGACGCCCGAGCTGGTGAACGATCCGGTCGCGCTGCAGAAGTTCATGGACGCCCAGGGCCAGCTCTCGAGCGCGCTCTCGCGGCTCTTCGCCGTCGCCGAGTCCTACCCCCAGCTGAAGGCGACCGAGGCCTTCCGCGATCTGCAGGCCCAGATCGAGGGCACCGAGAACCGCATCACCGTCGCCCGCGGCCGCTACATCGAGTCCGTCCAGGCCTACAACACCCTGGTTCGATCGTTCCCGGCCGTGCTGACCGCGAAGGTGATCGGCGCCGCGCCGAAGCCGACCTTCGAGGCCCGCGCCGACGTCGGCGACAAGCCGCCGCAGGTCCAGTTCTGATCCGCGCCGCCGCCGGTGCCGCTCGGCCCGCGCTGGCTCTGCTCGCGCTGATCCTGCTCGTCGCGGCGCCGGGCCGGGCGCTGCTCGAGGTCCGGCCGCTCGCGGCCCGCGTCAACGACGAGGCGGGGCTCCTCGCGCCCGACGAGGCCCGCGCCCTCGAGGACGAGCTCGCCGCCTTCGAGCGCGAGACCGGCCACCAGATCGCCGTCCTGACGGTGAAGACGCTCGAGGGCGAGGCGATCGAGTCCTTCGCGCTGCGGGTCGCCGAGGCCTGGAAGCTCGGCGACGCGAAGCGCGACGACGGTGCGCTCGTCGTCGTCGCCAGCGAGGACCGCAAGGCGCGCATCGAGGTCGGCTACGGCCTCGAGGGCGTCCTCCCCGACGCGCTGGCCGCGCGGATCCTGCGCGAGCAGATGATCCCGTGGTTCAAGCGGGGCGAGATGGGGCAGGGCGTTCGCGCGGGCGTCGAGGCGGTCCTGCTCGCGGCGCGCGGCGAGGTCGTGCCCACCACGGAGCGGGGGCGCGAGCGGGGCGAGGGGGCGCCGTCGACGGTGCAGGCGGTGCTGATCGCGGTGCTCCTCGGCGCCTTCATCGGGGGCAATCTCGGGCGGATCTCGCGGATCTTCGGCTCGCTGGTGGGCGGCTCGCTCGCGGCCTTCGTCGCCTTCCTGCTGACGGCGCTGCTCTCGGCCTCGCTGCTCGCGGCGCTCGCGGGCTTCTTCTCCTCGCTCCTCTTCTCCCTGGCCCCGACCGGTCCGGGGCTCCACGGGCGCGGGCCGGGCGGCTGGCGCGGCGGAGGCTACGGCGGCTGGGGTGGTGGATTCGGCGGTGGGGGCTTCGGGGGCGGCGGGGGCTTCAGCGGGGGCGGCGGCGGTTTCGGGGGCGGCGGTGCCTCGGGGAGCTGGTAGATGAGGCCTTCGAGTCTGATCGGGCCCGCGGATCGCGAGCGGGTCGAGGCGGCGGTCCGGGCGGCGGAGTCCGGGACCTCGGGCGAGATCGTCGTCCAGGTCGTGCGCCGCTCGGACGAATTCGCGGTCGCGCCGTGGCGCTTCGCGGTCGGGCTCGCCGCGCTCGTCCTGCTCGCCGCCGACTGGATCGCACCGGCTTCGTCGCTGCTCGGGCTCTTCGCCGGCCAGTGTGCGGCGGTGGTCGCGGCCCATCTCGCCTGTCGGCTCGATCCGATCCGGCGTCTCTGCCTGCGGGAGGACGAGCTCGAGCGGGCGGCCCGGCGCGGCGCCCTCGACGCCTTCCGGCTCCACGTGGCACGCCGGACCGAGGGCCGCACGGGCATCCTGCTCTACGTCTCGCTCCTCGAGCATCGGGTCGTCGTGCTCGGCGACGAGGCCGTCGATCGGGCTCTCGGCGAGGGGGAGTCGTGGACGGCGGTCGTGGACTGCGTGCTCGAGGGGATCCGGAGCGGGCGGGCGGCGGACGGGATCGTGCGCGCCGTCGAGCGCTGTGGTGCGATGCTCGCGCGACCGCTGCCCCGGCAGGCCGACGATCGCGACGAGATCGCCCAGGGCCTGATCCTGACGGACTGAAGCATGCCGACCGCTCCGTCGAGCCCGTCGATCCGTGGCGACTCCCAGCTGCGCCGGGACCTGCGCGCCATGCTCGGCGACGGTGTGGCAGCCAGCGTCATGGTCGGGATCGGCGAGAGCTACCTGCCCGCCTTCGCCCTCGCGCTCGGACATGGCGACGTCGTCTCGGGGCTCGTCGCGACGGTGCCGATGCTGGCGGGGGCGCTGCTTCAGCTCGCCTCGCCCGCGGCGGTCGGGATCCTCGACTCCCATCGGCGCTGGATCGTGCTCTGCGCCGGGCTCCAGGCGCTCTGCTTCGCCCCCCTCGTCGTCGCGGCGCTCGCCCGGGAGATGGATCTCGGGCTGCTCTACGCGATCGCCTCCCTCTACTGGGGGCTCGGAATGTCGACGGGGCCCGCGTGGACGGCCTGGGCGAGCTCGCTCGTTCCGGCACGCATGCGCCCGGCCTTCTTCGCGAACCGCGCGCGGGCCTCCCAGCTGGCCCTCGTCCTCGCGCTCGTCGCCGGTGGCCTGGCTCTCCAGCTCGGCAAGGGGCGCGGCGTCGAGCTCACGGCCTACGCCGTGATCTTCGGCATCGCGCTGGTCGCCCGTGCCGTGTCGGTCGCCTTTCTGCGCTCGCAGCGCGAGCCGGCGAGCCTCGAGGTCGGGGAGACCAGCATCTCGCCCAGCGTGATCAGCCGCCACGTCCGCACCGGCGGCCACGGCCGCCTGCTCCTCTTCCTGCTCACCTTCCAGTCCGGCGTGATGGTCGCGTCGCCCTACTTCACGCCCTACATGCTCTCGGAGCTCGAGCTCTCCTACCTCGAGTTCACGGTGCTCACGGCCACCGCCTTCGGGGCCCGCGTCCTCGCGCTCCCCTTCCTCGGCCGCTTCGTCCGCCGCGCCGGGACGCGGGCCGTCCTCTTGCGAGCGGGACTCACGATCTCGACCTTCCCGATCCTCTGGCTCGTCACGGACCACTTCGCCTGGCTCGTCTTCCTCCAGATCCTCTCGGGCGTCGGCTGGGCCGCCTTCGAGCTCGCCTCGCTGCTCTCCTTCTTCGAGCGCATCCCGCCCCATGGCCAGACGAGCGTGTTGACCCTCTACAACCTCGCCAACGCGACCGCGGTCGTGACCGGGAGCGCCGTCGGCGGCCTGCTGCTGCGCGGGTTCGGGGAGGGGCGGGCGGGCTTCGTCGCCATCTTCGTCGTCTCGACGCTGGCCCGGATCGCGATGCTCGGCTTCCTGCGCCGGGTTCCCGAACTCGCGAATCCCGGTGAGCCGCCGCCGATGCAGGTCCTCTCGGTCCGCCCCGGTTCGGGTGGCGAGCAGCGCCCGGTCCTGACCGACGACGCGCCGCGACGGGACGGCAAACCGGAGGAAGACCGGTAAGCTCCCGGCCCAGCGCCGCGCGCTCGCGCGGATCCGGGGGCACCGCATGGTCGCGGCCGCCCCGCGAACAGCTGGAGAGGGCCCGTCGGGCCCATGGGAAGTCCTGTCATGGCGAAAGAGAACGAGTACGAGGGCGCCATCGATCGAGGGCTCGAGGGCATCATCGCCTGCTCGAGCGCGATCAGCACGATCGACGGTACGACGCTGATCTACCGCGGCTACACGATCGAGGACCTGGCCGAGAACGCGACCTTCGAGGAGGTGATCTACCTGCTCTGGTTCGGGTCGCTGCCGACCGCCGGCGAGCTCGAGGGCTTCCGCGGCCGTCTCGCGCGCAGCATGACGTTGCCGGAAGAGATGCGCGTCTGGCTGCTCGGCATGCCCAAGAAGGTCCATCCGATGGACTTCCTCTCTGCCGTCGTCGCGGGCCTCACGCTCCACGATCCCGAAGCGAACATCATGAACCTCACCGCCGCCGTCGGCAAAGCCGTCCGCCTCACCGCGCGCATCGGCCTCGTCGTCGGTGCCTACGAGCAGGCGCGCAACGGTCGCTGGCCGCTCGAGGCCGATCCGACGAAGTCGATCTCCTGGAACCTGCTGCGCGGCATTACGGGCAAGGCGCCGACGCCGGCCCAGGAGCGGGACTTCGACGTCTGCCTGATCCTCCACGCGGACCACGAGCTGAACGCCTCGGCCTTCTCGGCCCGGGTCACGGCGAGCACGCTCTCGGGCATGTATTCGTCGGTGCTGGCGGCGATCGGGACGCTGAAGGGCCCGCTGCACGGCGGCGCCAACGCGGCGGTCATGGCGATGCTTCGCCAGATCGGGAGCGAGGACAAGATCGACTCGTTCCTCGCGAACGCCTTCCAGAGCGGCGACAAGATCATGGGCTTCGGACATCGCGTCTACAAGAACGGCGATCCCCGGGCCAAGATCCTGAAGGCCATGAGCGAGCGGCTGACGAGCGAGATCGGGCGCCCCGAGTTCTACCGCATGAGCCAGAAGCTCGAGAAGCTCATGAGCGAGAAGAAGGGGCTGATCCCGAACGTCGACTTCTACTCGGCGACGGTCTACAACGCGCTGGGGATTCCCGACGACCTCTTCACGCCGATCTTCGCGGCCAGCCGGATCGCGGGCTGGTGTGCCCACATCATGGAGCAGTACCAGAACAACCGGATCTACCGGCCGCGGGCGCGCTACATCGGCCCCATGGACTCGAAGTACGTGCCGATCGACCGGCGCTAGCCGGGCGGGCGACCGCCCGTTCGCGACCCCTTCGTCCGACTCGAACGCGCTCCCGGTCCGATCTCAGACCGTGGAGCGCTTCGAGTCGGATGAGTGGCATTGCCCCTGGATCTCCCTCGCCTAAGGTGGCGCGGGTTCTGTCGGGGGGGGGGCGGATGATGCAGGGCGAACACCCGTTGATCGGTTCGTGGCAGCTCGATTCCTTCGAGCTCCAGACGAAGGATGGGAAGATCCTCCATCCCTACGGCCAGGAGCTGGCCGGCTACCTCTTCTACAACGCCGACGGCTACATGTCGGCCGCCTTCATGAACGCCGCCCGCGGGCGGATCCAGGGCGGCGATCTCGAGGCCGCCGCGAAGACCAGCACCTACGACCAGTTCATGGCCTACACCGGCGGCTACGAGGTGACGGGCGACCAGATCCGGCATTTCGTCGAGGTCGCCTCCCTGGAAGTCTGGAACGGAACGGTCCAGGAGCGCTGGTTCAAGATCGACGGCGACCGCCTGGAGCTCCTGACCCAGCCCCTGACGGTGGGCAGCGACGCGCCGGTCGGGCGCCTCGTCTGGCACCGCGTGAAGCGCACCGCCCCCGCCGCGTGAGGCCGACCCCGGAACCGATCGCGGTCGTCGGCATCGGGTGCCGCTACGCGGACGCCCGCGGCCCGGCCGAGTTCTACGAGATCGTCCGCCAGCGTCGGAACACCGTCCGTGAGGCGCCGCGCCACCGAGTCGAGCTCGGCTACGACCTCGACCACTTCTACGACCCGCGCCCCCGCATCCCCGGGAAGATCTCCTCGAAGAAGGGCGGCTTTCTCGAGCATCCCGAGCTCTTCGATCCCGAGGCCTTCGGCATTGCGCCCCGCGACGCCCTGACGATGGAGCCGCAGCAGCGGCTCATGATCGAGGTGACCTGGGACGCCCTCGACGACGCCGGGATCCCGATCGAGTCGGTGGTCGGCGAGCGGGTCGCCGTCATCCTCGGCTACATGGCCGAGGACTACTCCCGCGAGCGTGCCGGCGTCCTCGGCGAGGCCGCCGTCTACCGCGGTCACGACGTCTTCACCGTCGGCGGCATGTCCCACGCCGTCCTCTCGGGCCGCATCTCCTTCCTGCTCGGCGTGACCGGCCCGAGCCTGACCCTCGACACCGCCTGCTCCTCGTCGCTCTACGCCGCCCACCTCGCCTGCGAGAGCATCCGCCGCGGCGAGTCGAAGATGGCGATCGCCGGCGGTGCGAACCTCTTCCTCTCGCCCGAGGGCAACATCGCGCTCTCGCGCAGCGGCATGCTCTCGATGTCGGGCGCCTGCAAGGCCTTCGATGCGTCGGCCGACGGATTCGTGCGCGCGGAGGGCGCGGGAGTCGTCGTGCTGCGGCCGCTCTCCGACGCGCTCGCCGCGGGCAACCCGATCTACGCCGTGATCCGCGGCAGCGGCATCAGCGCCGACGGCCGCGACGGGGGCCACATGATGGCCCCCGGCCGCAAGGGCCAGGCCCAGGCCATGCGCGACGCCTACGCGATGGCCGGCGTGTCGCCCGCCGAGGTCCACTACGTCGAGACCCACGGCACCGGTACGATGATCGGCGATCCGGTCGAGATCGGCGCCCTCGCCGACGTGATGGGCCCGGGTCGCCGCCCCGACCGCCCGCTTCGCGTCGCCTCGATCAAGGGCAATCTCGGCCACAGCGAGTCCGCCTCCGGTGTCGCCGGCCTGATCAACGCCTGCCTCGCGATCCACCACCGCACGCTCCCGCCGCAGCTCCACTTCGAGCGGCCTAGCCCCGCGATTCCGTGGGACCAGGTCCCGATCCAGGTCCAGCGCGAGCTCGAGCCGTGGCCCTATCCGGAGAAGCCGCTCGTCGGCGTCAACTCCTTCGGCATCAGCGGCACCAACGCCCACTTCATCCTCGAGGCCCCGCCCGAGCGCGCCGTCTTCCCCCGCCCGCGCCTCGAGCGCCCGGTCCTGATCCCGATCACGGCCCACGACGCGAACGCCCTCCAGGAGACGGCCGAGAAGCTCTGCGCTCATCTCGCCGCCCATCCCGAGCTCGACCTGCGCGATCTCGCCTACACCCTCTCGCGTCGGCGCAGCCTGCGGGCCCACCGCATGGCCGTCGTCGCGTCGAGCGTCGACGAGGCGCGCGAGGCCCTCGAGCTCCACCTCGCGGGCGAGGTCAGTCCGGCCGTCCGGCTCGGCAGCGTCGGCGCCGGGACCTCCGGGCGCGGGCTCGTCATGGTCTTCCCGGGCCAGGGGTCGCAGTGGCTCGGCATGGGGCGCCAGCTGCTCGTCGCGCAGCCCGTCTTCTCGCAGGTCGTCGACGGGCTCGACGCGGCCTATCGCGCCCACGTCGAGTGGTCGTTGCGGGCGGTGCTCGAGGGGCGACCGGCTTCCGAGGGCGGGCTCGACGCGGACTGGACGGCGCGGCTCGACGTGCTGCAGCCGGTGCTGGTCGCGGTCGAGGTCGCGCTCGCCGCGCTGTGGCGAAGCTTCGGGGTCGAGCCTGCGCGGGTGCTCGGTCAGAGCATGGGCGAGCTCGCCGCGGCCCACGTCGCCGGCGCCCTCTCGCTCGAGGATCTCGCGCGGCTCGCCTGCGAGCGCGGCCGCCTGGTCGCGCGGGCGTCGGGGCGGGGGACGATGGCGGTCGTCTCGCTCGGGCGCGACGCCGTCGAGCGGCGGCTCGCCGAGGGCCCCGGTGGCGTCGAGATCGCGGGCTGCAACTCGCCCTCGACGACGATCCTCTCGGGCGACTCCCAGGCCGTCGTCGAGGCGGTCGCGCGCTTCGAGAGCGAGGGCGTCTTCGCCCGTCGCCTCGAGGTCGACTTCGCCTCCCACTGCTTCCACATGGATCCCCTCGTCGGCCCGTTCCGCGCGGCGATCGGTGCGATCGAGGCCAAGCCCTCGGCGATCGCCTTCGACTCGACCGTCGACGGCGTGACGAAGCGCGGCGACGAGCTCGACGCCGAATACTGGATCCGCAACCTGCGCGAGCCCGTCGCCTTCGATCGCGGTCTCGCGGCCTCCCTCGCGGCGGGCGGCGAGATCTTCCTCGAGGTCTCGCCGCATCCGACGCTGCCGCGGGCGATCGACGAGACGGCCCAGTCCCTCGGTCATTCGCCGCGCTACGTCTCCTCGCTCCGACGCGCGGAGGACGAGGAGCGGAGCCTGCTGCTCGCCCTCGCCGAGCTCTTCGTGCGGGGCCATTCGATCGACTGGAGCGTGCTCCATCCCTTCGGCGAGGTCGCCCCGCTCCCGCTCTACGCCTATCAGCGCAAGCGCTACTTCTTCAGCGAGCGGACCCGCCTCGACACCTTCCGCCCGACCCATCCGCTGCTCGGTGTCCGCACGGACTCCTCCCTCGATCCGCGTCTGCACAGCTGGGACTTCCTGCTCGACGCCGACTCCGGGAGCTTCCTCGTCGAGGTCCGCGACGCCGCCGGCGCCGGCGGGGCGACGCGCCTGCGCGCGCCCGACGCGCTCCCGGTCGAGCTCGGGCTCGCCGCGGGGCGGGCGCTCTGGCCCGGCCGCGGGGTGCGCCTCGAGGCGCGGCGGCCGCGTCGCGCCCTCGAGCTCGGGGCCGTGGGGCGGCGGACGGTGCAGGTCGTGCTCCGTGAGGACGGGGACGGGTCGGCGGAGCTGCGGATCTCGAGCCGCGCCGGCGCAGCCGAGCCCTGGCTCCTCCATGCGACGGCGACGCTCGTCGTCGATGCGGCCGCTGCGGCCTCGCCCGAAGTCGCAGCGCTCGTGCGCGAGGGCAACGCGGCGCGCTCGATCGACGACTACTACGCCGGGCTCGAGCGCCGCGGCGTCTTCGCGGGCGCTCGGGGACGGGTCCTGCGCGAGCTCGAGACGGAGGCCGGCGGGGTCGACGGCGTCGTCGGGAAGCTCATGCTGCCGCGCAGCATCGAGTCCGAGTGGTACGCCTATCACGCCCACCCGCTGCTGCTCGAGGCGGCCTTCCAGCTCTGTGGGGCGCTCTTCCCGTCGCCGGCCGGGATCCGCGTCCGCGGCATCGCGTCGATCGCGATCGAAGGCGGGCTCGGGAGCGATCTCGTCTGCCGGGCGCGCCGCCGGAAGCCGCTCGCGCCGGCGACGCCGGAAGGCGCGGAGAACGCCGAGGCGACGGGGCTCGTCGCCGATCTCGACTTCTTCGATCGCAAGGGGCGCGTGCTCGGTTCGATCCGGGGAGTCGACGTCGAGGCGCTGCCGGTGCGCGCGGGACGGACGACGACGGCGGTCAGCGATTGGCACCGCCTCGAGTGGGTCGCCGCGAATCCCGCCCTGCGCACCGTCGAGCGCGAGCTCGACCGCTTCATCCTCGTCTCCGACTCCGAGGCGAGCGCCGCGTGGCTCGCCGCCGAGCTCGAGAAGCAGCGCGTCGCCGTCCGACTCTGCGAGAAGGTCGAGGATCTCGAGCCCCTCGTCCGGCTGCACCGCGCGACCGGCGACGGCCGCTTCGGCTTCCTGCTCCTCGCCTGGTCCGAGCAGGCGACCGAGGCGTCGCCCGGGCCCGACCGCCAGCGCGAGTTCCGCGTCGGCGAGTGGGCGACGGCGATCCGGGAGCACACCCGCGACGCCGCCCAGATCTGGATCGCGACCCGCGGCCTGCATCCGCGCGGCGACGCCGGGGAGGGCTCCCCGCTCGGCCGTCGCGTCGCGCGGGAGATCGACACCTTCGCGAGCTGCGTCGAGATGCAGCAGTGCCGCCTCTTCGACGCCGAGCGCGAGCTCGGCGAGCTCGACTACGCGTGGCTCGCGTCGCTCCTCGGGCGACCCGGGGACGAGCGCCAGTTCGTGATGGGGCCCGAGGGCGCGCTCGTTCCGCGGCTCTTCGCGGTGCCGGAGCTGACCGACGAGGGCGGCGCGGCGGGGGCGAAGTCGGCGGGCGCGCTGCCCGGGGCGGGCGATCGGCGCCGCGCCGGCGTGCGCGGCTTCGAGGTGGTGTCGACGGGGCTCGAGGGACGGGCGGCGGTCGCCCTGCGCGAGGCGCCGGAGCGCCCGCTCGGACCCGACGAGGTCCGGGTCGAGGTCCGCGCGGCGGCCCTCTCCGGGCTCGACGTCCTGACGGCCCTCGGTCTCGAGCGGCAGGCGGGATTCGAGGACCACACCGACGGGATTCGCGCGCTCGGCCTCGACTTCGCGGGCGTCGTGACGGCCGTCGGTGGGCGGGTGCAGGATCTCGCGGTCGGGGATCGCGTCGCCGGGATCGGACGCGGCGCCGCGGCGCGGCGCGTCGTGCTCCCGCGAAAGGCGCTCGCCCGGATTCCCGAGGCCCTCGATTTCGAGGCCGCCGCGGCCTCGGCGTGGCCCGCGCTGGTGGCGCGTCACGTGCTCGACGACGTCGCGCGCGTCCGCGCCGGGGACCGGGTGCTCGTCGTCTCGGCCGGTGGGGGCATCGGCCTCGCGCTGGTGGCCCGCGCGCGGGCGCTCGGGGCGGAGGTCTCGGCGACGGCGAGCACGCCGACGCGGCGCGCGCTTCTCGAGTCGCTCGGGGCCCGCATCGCTCCGCTCGATCGCCCCGCGAGCCCGCTCGATGCGGCGACGGCCGCATCCTCGACCGGCGCTGCCCGCCCGACCGGCTACGACGTCATCGTCGGTGCCGACCCCGGGCCGGCGCTCCATGCCCGCCTCGCGGCCCTGGCGCCGGGCGGGCGCTACGTCGATCTGTGTCCCCGCGATCGCTTCGAGCTCGGCGAGGTCGGGGCGCTCCGGCTCGGCGCGAATCGCGCGTATCTCGCGGTCGACTGCCTGGAAGCGCTCTCGGCCGAAGGCGCCGGCCTCACGGACCGCCTCGACGCGGCGCTCGCCGCGCTGGTCGAGCCGGGCGCAGAGCCGATCCCGGCGACCCGCTTCCCGGTCGCCGAGGCATCCCGGGCGCTCCGCTTCATGGCCCAGAACCGCCACGCGGGCCGCGTCGTCCTCGACTTCGAGGACGCGGCCGCGACGCCGATCCTGGCCTCGGCCCCGCCGATCGACGAGCTCCTGAAGGGCCGGCGCTGCGTGGTCAGCGCGGCGCACGGGCCCGGACCGGCGGCCCTCGTCCGTGCGGGCCTCGCGGCCTGGCTGCGGGGCCACGGCGCTGCCGAGGTCGTCGAGCTCGACGCGGTCGATGCAGCGGCCGATCCGGCGGCGCATGCGGCGGTCGAACGCCGACGCACGCCTCGCGGCCGGAAGAGCGCGCTCTCGCCGATCGACGTCTGGATCCATCTCTTCGACGAGTCGGGGGCGGGCACCGATCCGCTCCGCCACCGCATGGCCGAGTCGGGCGCGACCGACCACGTCCTCATCTCCCTGCGCGAGCGGGTGAGCGGCGAGCCCGATCGCGATCGCGCCTGGGAGGCGCGCCTCTGGCTCGATCGGCTCACGCTCGCGGGGGCGAGCGACGGGCGCGGGCGCGCGATCGGCGTCTCGATCGGCGGCGCGGTCGGCGACGAGATCGATCCCGGCAACGTCCTGCGCGCCTTCGAGCGGATCTGGCAGAACTGCAGCGCCAGCGATCAGCTCGTGCTGCTGCCGGCGGGGGAGCGGGCGGAGTGGCTCGCCCGGGCGCCTTCGCCCCTGATGGCCGGGTTGGCCGCGGCCGGTGCGGCCCGACGGGCCTTCGATCGGACGGGCTTCCTCGCGCTGACGCCGCCGGAGCGGCGCGCCGCGATGGTGCGCCACGTCGTCGACGAGCTGGCGGGCGTCCTCTCGCTCGGCGCCGAGCGCCGAGAGCGACTCGATCCCGCGAGTCGCCTCGATGCCCTCGGCCTCGATTCGCTCATGACGATGGAGCTCTTCATGGGGCTCGGCCGCAGCCTCGAGCTGCCGCTCGCGGCGGACTGGTTCCCGCCGGGTCCGACGCTGGTGGAGATCGCGCAGGTGCTCGTCAAGCGGCTCGAAGCGAGCCTGGCGGACGGACGATGAAGAAGTCGACGAAGCGACCCGGCCGGACCGCGCAGGCGGTGCCCTTCGCGTCGGCCTTCACGGCCGAGCCGCTTCCGCTCGCCTGCTCGGATCCGCGGGGCGCGGGCCTGCCCGTTCTCTTCGTCCACGGCTTCGGCCACAACCGTTCGGTCTGGGAGAAGCTCGCGGCCGGCCTGCCCGACGGCTTCCGGCCCATCTCGGTCGACCTGCGCGGTCACGGCGAGTCGCCCTGGTCGCCCGGAGCCGAGTACGACCTCACGTGTTATGCCGCCGACCTCGAGGCGCTCGTCGCGCGCCTCGGCCTCGAGCGCCTCCACGTCGTCGCCCACTCCCTGGGCGGCACCGTCGCGACCCTCTACGCCGTCGACGCCTCGGCCGAGATCCTCTCGCTGACCCTCGTCGACACCGGACCCGCCCTCGAGGCGAGCGGCTCGAACCACGTCGTCGACGAGGTCGAGAACGCGCTCCGCAGCTTCGCCACCGTCGCGGAGTACCGCGCCTGGCTCTCGACGATCCATCCGATGGGTGACCCGGAGCTGCTCGATCGCCTGGCCGCAACCGGCGTCGTCCGCCGCGTCGACGGCCGCTTCGAGCCGGCCCTCGATCCCGGAGTCCTCGGTGAGGGCGCGCCGCCCGAGGCCCTCGCCGAACGGACGCGCGCGCTCTGGCGGGCGCTCGGCGCCCTCGCGTGCCCGGTCCTGCTCGTGCGCGGAGGGCTCTCGGCGATCCTGTCGGAGAAGGTGGCCCACGAGATGGTCGACGAGGTCCTGCGCGACGGCCGGCTCGTGACGCTCCCGCGCGCGGGGCACGGGATCATGCTCGACGACGGCGAAGGCCTGGCGCGCGAGCTCGGCGCGTTTCTCGCCGGATCGGCTTCCCGCCGCCCGCGACGCGCCTAGCGACCGCCGCCCGGGAGGCGGTCGTCGAGGCGCGCGTCGAGGCGCGCGTCGAGGCGCGCGTCGAGATAGGGCGATCGGAAGCCGCGGTAGCGCTCGACGAGCTCCGGCTTGCTCCAGTCCTGGCCCGTCACGCGGCGGCGACAGCGGGTCGCCCCGCAGCCGCAGTCGAACTCGTCGTAGTCGCAGCCGTCGCTCATGGCGTAGTCGAAGGTGATCTCCTCGCCCGCGGCGATGTCGCGCAGGGCGACCAGCGAGATCTGGCCCCGGAGCCCGGCGTTGGGCTCGCAGCTGTGGTTCACCCAGTCGGCGGGGCCGGGCTTGGTCGAGACGAGGAAGCAGTCTTCGTCGACCTGGATCACGAGGGGGCGGAGCTCCGGGGAGAGCTGCTCGACCTGCTTGCGGTCGATCACGTCGCCGCCGAAGACGATCAGGAGCCGGCCTCGTGGGAGGGGCTGGTCGGCAAAGACACCCCGGCCCCCCTTGTTTGCGATCTCCACGCCGCGCAGACCGGGGGCGAGGAAGGAATTGAACATTCGGTTGGCCGTCCGCCGGATCACACGCGAGGGCGCTCCAGCTCCGCGGAATTTCCGCGTTTTCTACCGCCGCGGGGAGGCGCCGTCAATGGCGGAGCAGCCCGGGCCCGGACCCGCCCGGGTGGACCTCGGCGCGCGCGGCCGAGGGCGTTCGCCCTGCGACGCGCGGGTCGGTGCTCAGGCGGGCCAGTAGCGCTTGCGCAGCTCGGCCTTGCGCAGCTTGCCCGTCGGGAGGCGCGGCAGGGCGTCGGTGAAGTCGACCGAGGTCGGGCACTTGTAGTGGGCGATGCGGGCGCGGGTGAAGGCGATCAGCTCGGCCTCGAGCTCGGGGCCCGGCCGGGCTCCCTCCGCCGGCACGATCACCGCCTTCACCTGCTCGCCCATCTCGGGATGGGGCACACCGATCACGGCGACGTCCGCGACCGCGGGGTGCATCACGAGCTCGTTCTCGACCTCCTGCGGATAGATGTTGACGCCGCCCGAGATGATCATGTGGGAGATGCGGTCGGTCAGGAAGAGATAGCCGTCGGCGTCGACGTAGCCGACGTCGCCCAGCGAGCTCCAGCCCCGATCGTTGAAGGCCTCGCGCGTCTTCTTCGGGTCGTTGTGGTACTCGAAGCGCGTCGCGGACTCGAACCAGATCTGTCCGGCCTCGCCGGTCGGTAGCTCATTCCCGCTCTCGTCGAGGATGTGGAGCTTGCCGAGCAGGGGCTTGCCGACGGAGCCCGGGCGGGCGAGCCATTCCTGCGCCCCGATGGCGCAGAAGCCGTTGCCCTCGCTGCCCGCATAATATTCCTCGATCGCGTCGCCCCACCACGCGATCATCTCCCGCTTCACGTCGATCGGGCAGGGCGCGGCGGCGTGGACCGCCTTCTGGAGGCTCGAGACGTCGAAGCGCTTCCGCTCCGCCTCGGGGAGCTTCAGCATCCGGACGAAGTGGGTCGGGACGAACTGGGCGTGGGTGACCCGGTGGCGCTCGATCAGCTCGAGGGCCTTCGCGGCGTCGAAGCGCTCCATCAGGACGATCGTGCCGCCGAGGCGCTGGATCGAGGTCGTCCAGCCGAGGGGAGCCGCGTGATAGAGCGGCGCGGGGCAGAGGTAGACCGAATCGGCGGTGACGCCGTACTTGAACTGGAAGAGCAGCGTCAGCCCGCCGCTGGTCTCGCCGAAGGCCGCGCCCGAGAGGGGCGGCTTGATGCCCTTGGGTCGCCCCGTCGTCCCGGACGAGTAGAACATGATCGCGCCCTCGACCTCGTTCTCGAGGGCGATGGGCGCGTGGCGTGCGATCTCCTCCTCGTAGCTCGCCCAGCCCGGCGCCGTGCCGTCGAGCATCCGACGCAGGCGCACCCGGCCGAGATGGGGCGCGAGGTCGCGGGCGATCGGCTCGAGCTGCTTCGAGGTGAAGAGCGCCGTCGCCTCGCAGTCCTCGACGATGTAGCCGACCTCCTCGGGCTTGAGGTGCCAGTTGATCGGCGTCGTGTAGAGGCCCGCGCGCTGGGCGCCCCAGACGAGCTCGAAATAACGCGGATGGTTCTCGAGCAGGATCGCGACGTGGTCGCCGGGCCGGAGTCCGGCCGCGCGGAGCATGCGGGCGACCTGCTTCGAGCGCGCGTCGAGCTCCCGATAGGAGACGACCTCGCCGCTGCCCGCCGCGATCACGGCGGGGGCGTCGCCGCGGGTCTCGAGGTGGGCGCCGGGCTCGTAACGGGCCATGGGATCCTCCGGGTCGCGCGGTCGTCGCGCGGCCTCCCACTCTACCGTTCGTCCCGCCCGCTGCGCCCGAGCGCCGCCCGCAGCCGCTCGCGCATGGCGCTCCCCCGCGGCCGGACCGCCCGCGCCCCCGGCGCCTCCGGTACCTGGATCACCGGCCACCCGCGCCGATTCGCCACCGCCCGCATCCGCCAGCCCGGATTCACCGGCCGCGGATGGCCCACGAGGAACATCGAGGCGACGTCCTCGGACCCGTCCGCGTAGAAGTGGCTGTCGGCGAGCTCGATGCCGTGGGACTCGGCGAAGGCCTGGGCCGCGAGCGCCTTGCCGTCGGCCCAGATCACGCGGCCCTCGATGCGCCCGGTGAGATCGCCGCAGGCGTCGACCTCGAGGCGGTTGCAGAGCACGTGCTCGATGCCGAGGGCGCGGGCCACGGGCTCGGCCTGGAAGCTCGTCGCCGAGGTCGCGAGGACGACGGTGTGGTCGCGGTCGCGGTGGGCGAAGACGAGCTCGACGATCGGGAGCTGGAGGCGGGTGCGGATCTGGCTCTCGAAGAGCGCGTCGCCGAGGGCTTCGAGCTCGGCGGCGGGGCGGCCGGCGAGGGTGCCCAGGGAGAGCTCGAGGAACTCGTCGAAGTGGAGGCGGCCGAGCAGGCCCTCGAGGCCGAGTCGCAGGAGCTCGCCGACGACGCCTCCGTCGAGCTCGCCCTCGCGCAGGCGGTTCTCCAGGAAGGCCGCGGCGGTGAAGCCTTCGACGAGGGTTCCGTCGAGGTCGAAGTACGCCGCGACCGAGGGCCCGCCCCGGCCGCGATCGACCTCGGCGAGCGCCTGGGCATGGGAGAGCGGCGTCATGCGAGGTCTTCGATTTCCGCGAAGGACTCGGCGAGGCAGCGCGCGAAGACGTCGGGGGCGCGCAGCGCCGCGGGGTCGTAGTGGACCGTGAGCGTCGCCCGATCGAGGTGGCTCACGAGGGTCACCATCATCGCCGCCCCGGGCAGCGGGCCGACGCCGAGCATCGTCTCGACGCGGCATCCGCCGAGGTAGAGGTCGTCGCGATGGCCCGGCACGTTGCTCGCCTGGACGTCGGGGGCGCGCATCGCACCGACCAGCCTCGCCGAGACCGACGCCGGGAGCGCGGCGAGCCAGGGCGTCGCCCAGTCGGCGTAGGCGAGGCCGGGCTCGCTGCGGATCGTCCGAACCTGCTCGGCGATCGACTTCATGCGCGCCGCGAGATCCGCCTCGGCGAGGGGCGCCGCGAGCACGGCGGCGACGAAGCGATTGCCGCCCGTCGCGTCGCCGGGGCGGCGGGTGCTGATCGGGATCCCGAGCGGGAGCGTCCCGATCGGCATCGACTGGTCTTCGTGATAGCGGGCGAGGGCCTCGCAGAGCCCTGCCAGATAGACGTCGTTGAGCGAGCCCCCGGCGCCCCGGGCGGCCCGCTTGAGGCGCGGGAGCGAGAGCGCATGCCAGAGCAGGCGACGCCTTCGGCTGCGTCCCGCGAGCAGCGGCGAGTGCGGGGCGCCCGAGTCGAGCACGCGCAGCGCCGAGCTCGCGCGCTCGACGAGGCCGTCGAGGGCGGCGCGCGGATTCTCGCGGACGCGCTCGGCGAGGCCGGCGAGCTGGCCGGCCCACTTCGCCGCGAGCACGGCCGCCTGGCCGGCGAGCCGGGCGAGCTCCTCGGTCGCGAGCTCGTCGGGGGTCGCGTCCTCGACGAGCGGCGGCGGCGGCATCGGGCGGCGCGGGGCGTCGCGCTCGGGGTCGAAGAGCAGGGTGTGCACCGCGATGCCGCCGACCCCGTCCGAGACCGCATGGGAGAGCTTGAGGACGAGGGCCGACCGGCCGTCCTCGAGGCCCTCGAGCAGGGTCGCGAGCCACAGCGGTCGCGACGGATCGAGGGGCGTCGTCAGGTCGGGCTCGAGCCAGGCGACGACGTCGTCGAGGGTCGCGCCGGGGGCGAGGCGGCCGCGTCGCAGATGATAGGCGAGATCGAAGTCGGGGTCGGTCGACCAGCAGGCCGGACCGAAGCCGGCGGTCGGCTCCACGACGCGCTGACGCAGGCGCGGAAACTCGCGGCTCGTGCGCTCGAAGGCGTGGACGACGTCGTCCCAGGCCGGCGTCGCGTCGAGCAGGTAGATCGCCGCCATCGTCGAGCGCCGGGCCGGATCGCGCTCGCTGCGGAAGAGCAGCTCGTCGAGCGGGGACATCGGCTCGTGGCCGCGCTTCTCTTGGCTCATCGGTGCGTCTCCGGCGGGCGACTTGGATCGGGTCCCCCGACGCGAGGCCGTCTCGCGCGGGGCGCTCGAGGGTGACTAGGTCGGACCTCCCTCCGTCGTCTTCTCCGTCTTCGCCGCCGCGGGGCGCGCGAGGAAGGCGTCGATCTTCTGGCGGTACTCGGGGCCGGTCAGCAGCAGGGTCTGGGCGATGCGGTCGACGTCGCGGGCGGTGCGGCGATCGCCGTGATGGGCCGCGTCGATGGCGAGCTTCGCGAGGCCGACGGCCTCGCGCGGGTACGAGGCCAGCTGCAGGCAGAAGGCGCGCGCCCGGGCGGCGAACTCCGCGGCCGGGTAGACGGCCTGGACGAGGCCGATCGAGAGGGCCTGCTGTGCGTCGATCGTCTGGCACGCCATCGCGATCCACTTGGCCCAGGCCGGTCCGACGATGCGCGTGAGCCGGCTGATCCCGCCCGAGCCCGGCAGCACGCCGAGGTTCGAGATCTCCGGCAGCGCGAACTTCGCGCCCTCCGCCGCCAGCCGGAAGTCGCAGGACGCGGCGAGCTCGATGCCGACTCCGAGGCACGAGCCCTGGGCCGCGAGCACGACCGGCTTCTCGACCGACTCGAGGAAGTCGAAGAAGTCGTGCAGCGCGCGTCCCCGGTACTGGCGCCGCATGTTCGAGCCGCGGAACACCCCGTCGGTTCCCTTGCCCATGTCCGGGTCCATCGTGCTGATGTCGACGCCGGAGGTGAAATAACGCCCCTCGGCGGTGATCAGCAGGACGCGGTGCCGGTCGTCGTTCGCGAGGTCCCGGCCCGCCTCGACGAGCAGGTCGAGCATCGGCAGGGTCACCGCGTTCAGCTTGCGGTCGCGGGTGAAGGTGACGGTGATGATGCCGTCCGAGTCGTCGCGGCGAGCGTCCTCGGTCATGCGGCCGATCTCCCGGGCGGGCACCGGTCCGGAGGACGCGGGGCCCGGATCGCGATGGGCACGGAGTGGCCCCGGACCCGGGGCTGTCGCGAGCATAATGCCGGAGGCCCCCGGCCGAAACCGAGACGCGACGAATGCCCCGGTCGGGTCGGACGAATTCCTGCGCCTTGCGGGTCCACGCGCCTCTCTCTTAGGATCCGCCGACGCCGGAGGCGTGCCCCTCCCGGCACGAGGGGCGAAGCCGCATGTCCGAGTCGAAGAAGCAGTCCGGGATCGAAGAGCGCGCCGCGACGGGCGCCGGGAGCCGAGGCGCGAGCGCCCCCGACGGCCGGATCGTGGAGGCGTCCACCTTCTGGTCGCTCCTGTGCCGCCGCGCCGAGCGGACCCCCGACCGCCTCATGTTCGTCGACGGGAACGATCGCCGGGTCACCTTCGCCGAGTTCCGGGACCGGGCCGAGCGCGTCGCCGCCGGGCTCTTCGCCCGCGGTGTGCGGGAGGGGACCCGGGTCAGCTGGCAGCTGCCCACGCGCATCGACACGGTGCTGCTCTCGGTGGCGCTCTCGCGGCTGGGGGCGGTGCAGAACCCGATCATCGCCCTGTACCGGGAGCGCGAGGTCGGCTCGCTGCTGCGGCAGACCGAGGCCTCCCTCTACGCCGTCGTCTCGACCTGGCGCAACTTCTCCTACCGCGGCATGGGCGAGAAGCTGCGGGCCGAGATCGCGCGGCCCTTCGAGATCCTGTGCGTCGACGAGGGGCTGCCGGACGGGGATCCCGCGCAGCTGCCGCCCGCGCCGACCGACGGCGGTGTGGTCCGCTGGCACTACTCGACGTCGGGGACGACCTCGGCGCCGAAGGTGGTGCTCCATACGGACCAGTCCCTGATCGCCGGCGGCACCGGTCTCGCCGAGGCGCTGAAGCCGGACCCGGAGAGCGGGGAGATCGGGTCGATCGTCTTCCCCTACGCCCACATCGGCGGCCCCGACTACGTCGTCATGGCGCTGCGCTACGGGCTGCCGGTCCTGCTGCTCGACCAGTTCACGATCCCGGACTCCCTCGAGGTCTTCCGGCGCGTCGGGGTCACGATGTCCGGCGGCAGCACGGCCCACTACCTGATGCTGCTCGCCGAGCAGCGCAAGCAGCCCGATCGCAAGATCCTCCCGGCGCTGCGCCAGCTCTCGGGCGGTGGGGCCCCGATGCCGCCCGAGGTCTACTGGCAGGTCCAGGAGATCCTCGGCGTCGAGGTCTGCCACGGCTACGGCATGACCGAGTGTCCGATGATCACGAGCGGCGCGATGGGCGATTCGCCCGAGCAGCTCGCGAACAGCGAGGGCGCACCGATCCTCGGCTGCGAGATCGCGATCGAGGACGCCGAGGGCAAGCGCCTGCCGACCGGCGTCGACGGCGAGGTCCACGTCCGCGGGCCGATGGTCGCGAAGGGCTACCTCGATCCCGAGCTCTCGCGCCAGGCGTTCCGACCGGACGGCTTCTTCAAGACCGGCGACCGCGGCCATCTGCGCCCCGACGGCCATCTCAAGCTGACCGGTCGCAGCAAGGAGATGATCATCCGCAAGGGCGAGAACATCTCCCCCGGCGAGATCGAGGACGTGTTGATGACGCATCCGCGCGTCGCGGCGGTCGCGGTCATCGGGCTGCCCGACGCGACCCGGGGCGAGCGCGTCTGCGCGGTCGTCGAGATGCGGCCCGGCATGGCGGCGCTCGCCTTCGACGAGCTCCAGGCGCTCTGCAAGCAGGCCGGGCTGATGACCCAGAAGATCCCGGAGCAGCTCGAGGTCGTCGACGCGCTGCCGCGCAACCCGACCATGAAGATCCTGAAGCACGAGCTCGTCGCCCGCTTCAAGAACGGTCGAGCGGGAAACTAGCCATGCGCTTCATGTTCCAGTATCCGGAGACCCATGGGGCCGACGCGGACCTGCTCGAGGCGGGGGGTGTCGGCGAGCTCGCCGTCGCGGCCGAGCGCGCGGGCTTCCTCGGATTCGCGCTGACGGAGCACCCCGCGCCGAACGCGAACTGGCTCGCGGCCGGGGGCCACCAGACCCTCGATCCGTTCGTGGCCCTCGGCGGCGCGGCGACGGTGACGACGAAGATCCGGCTGCTGACCTATCTCGCCGTGCTCCCGTATCGCAATCCGCTGCTCGTCGCGAAGGCGGCGACGACGGTCGATCGGCTCTCGAACGGCCGCTTCATCCTCGGCGTCGGCACCGGCTATCTCAAGGCCGAGTACGCCGCCCTCGGCGTCGACTTCGCGGAGCGCCTCGCCCTCTTCGACGAGGCGCTCGAGGTCCTGCCGCTCCACTGGAGCGGCAAGCCCTTCGACTACGCCGGCCGCCATTTCTCGGCGAAGGGCATCCAGGCGATGCCGAAGCCGATCTGCAATCCGATCCCGATCTGGATCGGCGGCAACTCGAAGGCGTCGCGCCGCCGCGTCGCGGAGAAGGCCCAGGGCTGGATGCCGATGATCGCGCCGGAGCACGTCGGCGACGCGATCTTCAAGACGGTGCGCACCCCGCCCCCCGGCTCCCCCGACGACGTGAAGGCCCAGATCGCGGAGATCCGCGAGGCCGGCCGGGCCCGGGGCGCCGAGATCGACTTCACGATGGTCTACCTCGACACGACGATCCGCGATCCCCGCCGCGACGCCGATCGCCACCGCGAGGCCTTCGCTCGGCTCGAGGCGCAGGGCTTCACCTGGCTCGTGATCAATCCGCCGACCGCGGATCGCGCCCGGATGCTCGATTTCCTGGCCGCCTTCGGCGAGACCTACATCGGGCGCTAGGCTCCCCGATCCCGCCCGCGCGGCCCCGTAAGGTCGAGGCGGCCGGGCGCTCCGAACCCGACGACGAGAGGACCTCCCATGACTCGTGCCTACGCCATCACCGCCGAAGCGATCGCCGCCGAGAGCAAGCGGGTCGGGGGCGATCCCGATCGGATCGACATCACCCGCGTGATCGCCCTCGATACCCTCGAGCTGCGCCCGGTCGGTCCCCGCGACGTCCGCCTGCGCATTCTCGTCGTCTCGGCGGAGCACAACCTGACCCACGCCGCGACCGCCGACACGGTCAACATCGCCGAGCTGCGCGGCGGCAAGATCTACCCGGGCAACTCCGCCGTCGGCGAGGTCCTCGAGGTCGGCCGCGACGTGACGCGCTTCAAGGCGGGCGACGTGGTCGTGACCCACTGCAACGGCGAGCCCGACGCCCACGGCTACCCGCTCCGGATCTGGGCCTACGACCAGCCCGAGTCGATCGGCTGGTACGCCGAGGAGGCGGTCGTCGGCGACTGGCAGATCGTGCCCGCGCCGCTCGCCTGCGGCCTCTCGCTCTGGGAGATCGCGGCGCTCCCGCTGCGCGCGCCCACCGCCTATCACCTCTGGCGCCGGGCCGAGGGCATCTTCCGGGTCAAGGTCTCGGAGGAGCGGCTCGCGACGCTGAACGTGCTCGGCTTCGGCGGCGGCGTCTCCGAGCTCTTCCTGATGCTCGCGAAGCACCGCGGCCACAACGCCTTCTTCTGCTCCGGCAGCCCCGAGCGGCGCCAGGCCCTCGAGGCCCAGGGCATCGTGCCGATCGACCAGAAGCGCTTCAACCGCTTCGCGGGCCGGGACGACGTCAAGGCCTTCGGCGGCGAGATCAAGAAGCTGACGGGCGGGCAGGGCATGCACGTCGTGTGCGACCTGCTGCGTGGCCCCGTCTTCGAGGCGGGCATCACGGCGGCGGCGCGCGAGGGCGTCAACGTCTCGGCGGGCTGGCAGCTCGGCACGACGGTGAAATACAACTCGGCCGGCGCCTCGACCAAGCAGATCACCCTCGACCACACCCACTACGACACGATCCCCGGCTGCGAGGCCGCGACCTCGCTCTACGGCCGCGTCTTCAAGCCGACGATCCACCGCGAGATCTACGCCTTCGAGGACCTGCCGCGGGCGATCGCCGAGATGCAGGCGAACGTGCAGACCGGCATCCCGATCATCCGCGTCGCGAAGGACATGCCGGCGTCGGTGAAGGCGCTGGTGCGCTGAGGCGCGGGCCTCCGGGCGCGCGGGGAGAGATCGACATGGATCCGCTCTTCGATTTCACGGGCAGGCTCGTCGTCGTGACCGGCGGCAGCCGCGGGCTCGGGAAGGAGATGGTGCTCGCCTTCGCCGAGCGCGGGGCGGACGTCGTCGTTGCGAGCCGCAAGCTCGAGGCGTGCGAGGCGGTGGCGACGGAGGTCCGCAAGCTCGGGCGGCGGGCGCTCGCGCATTCGCTGCACGCGGGGAAGTGGGACTCGATCGACGCGCTGATCGACATCGTCTACCGCGAGTTCGGCCGGATCGACGTCCTCGTCAACAACGCGGGGAGCGGGCCGGCGGCCAGGAGCCACGAGGTCACGGAGGCGCTCTTCGACAGCGTCGTCGCGCTCAACTTCAAGGGGCCGTTCCGGCTCGCGAGCCAGGTCGCGAAGCGGATGGCGGACGGCGAGGGCGGGGTCATCGTCAACGTCTCGTCGTCGGGGTCGCTGATGGCGGTGCCCGGGGTCGTGCCCTACGCGAGCGCGAAGGCGGCGCTCAACGCGATGGGGCATTCGCTCGCGGCGGAGTACGGGCCGAAGGTGCGCGTGAACACGCTCTGCCCGGGGCCCTTCCTGACCGACATCGCCCGGGCCTGGACGCAGGCCGCGCGGGACAGCATGCCGAACGCGCTCAAGCGGGCCGGGCGGCCGCACGAGATCGTGACCGCCGCGCTCTATCTCGCGAGCCCGGCCTCGAGCTACACGACGGGGACCCTCGTGCGCGTCGACGGCGGCATCGTATGAGCCGGGCTCCGAACGGAATGGGGATGCGCGCATGAACAGCGGGAATCGTCGGGTCGCCGTCATCACGGGGATCACCGGCCAGGACGGCTCCTACCTCGCCGAGCTGCTGCTCGCGAAGGGCTACGACGTCCACGGCATCGCGCGGCGGACCTCGCTCTTCAATCGCAGCCGCATCGAGGAGGCCCGCGACGCCGCGCGCCACCGAGGCCAGGTCTACGCCCTCGAATACGGCGATCTCGGCGACTCCTCGAGCCTGAACCGGATCCTCGCGAAGACCCGCCCCGACGAGGTCTACAACCTCGCCGCCCAGTCCCACGTCGCCGTCTCCTTCCAGCAGCCCGAGTACACCGCCGACGTCGACGGCACCGGCGTCCTCCGCCTGCTCGAGAGCCTGCGCGCCAACGAGCTGCGGGCCCGCTTCTACCAGGCCTCGACCTCCGAGCTCTACGGCAAGGCCCAGGAGATCCCCCAGAACGAGCGGACGCCCTTCCATCCGCGCTCGCCCTACGCGGTCGCGAAGCTCTACGCCTACTGGATCGTGCGCAACTACCGCGAGTCCTACGGCATGCACGCGAGCAACGGCATCCTCTTCAACCACGAATCCGAGCGCCGCGGCGAGAACTTCGTGACCCGCAAGATCACCCTCGGCCTCGCCGCTGTGAAGCACGGCCGACAGCCCCGCCTCTCGCTCGGCAATCTCGACGCGAAGCGCGACTGGGGCCACGCGCGGGACTACGTCGAGGCGATGTGGCTGATGCTCCAGCAGGACGAGGCCGACGACTACGTCATCGCGACCGGCGAGACCCACAGCGTCCGGGAGTTCGTCGAGCGCGCCGCGGCCGTCGCGGGCTTCGAGATCGCGTGGGAGGGGAGCGGCACGGACGAGGTCGGCCGCGACCGCCGCTCGGGCCAGGTCGTCGTCGACGTCGATCCCGCCTTCTATCGCCCGGCCGAGGTCGATCTGCTGCTCGGCGATCCGAGCAAGGCCCGCGACCGCCTCGGCTGGAAGCCGAGGATCAAGTTCGAGACGCTCGTCGAGACGATGATGAAGAGCGATCTCGAGCTGGTCGGGCGATCGCGTTAGGTCCGCCTCCGATCGCCGGGAGCCCGCGATGAGCCAGTTCACCGAGCCCCACGCCCGGTCCGTCGACGTCGACGCCCTCGCGCGCTTCCTCGACTCGGCCGGTCTCCCGGGCGAAGGCGAACGACCGACGCTCCGCGCCCTCGGTGGCGGCTCGCAGAACGAGCTCTGGCTCGTCGAGCGCGGGGGCGCGCGCATGGTCCTGCGCAAGCCGCCGGCCACCGCCGTCGCCGACCGCGTCGAGGGCATGCGTCGGGAGCACCGCCTCGCCCGCGCCCTCGAAGGCAGCGACGTCCCCCATCCGCGCTACCTCGCCGGCAGCGACGATCCGTCGATCCTCGGCATGCCGTTCTTCCTGATGGAGGCGATCGACGGCTGGTCGCCCGTCGCCGGCGGGCGCTGGGAGAGCCCCTACGACGTCGACCTGGCCGCGCGCCACGGCATCGGCCTCGAGCTCGCGCGGGGCGCCGCATCGATGGCCCGCTTCGACTGGCGCGCGCGGGGGCTCGAGGGCTTCGGCCGCCCCGAGAACTTCCATGCGCGGCAGGTCGATCGCTGGCTCGCGTTCCACGCGCGCATCCGCTGTCGGGATCTGCCGGGTCTCGACGAGGCCGCCGCCTGGCTGCGCGGGCATGTGCCCCGGCATTTCAAGCCCGGCCTCATGCACGGCGACTACCAGATGGCGAACGTGATGTTCGCCCACGGCACGCCCACGAACCTCCTCGCGATCATCGACTGGGAGATGGCGACGATCGGCGATCCCCTGCTCGATCTCGGCTGGGTGCTCGTCGCCTGGGGACCCGAGGCCGCCGACATGCAGCATGCGGGCTTCATGCAGGCGCCGGGCCTCCCGACCCGGGACGAGATGCTCGAGCACTACGAGCGTTGCGGCGGACCGAGCACCGGGTCCATCGACTACTACGTCGTGCTCGCCCGCTGGAAGCTCGGCATCGTGCTCGAGCAGAGCTACAGCCGGCTGCTCCAGGGGGCCGGCGTCAACCCGCGGGTCGAGTTCTTCGGCAAGCTCGTGCCCGAGCTGATCCGCAAGGCGGCGAGCCTCGCGGCGTCGATCGGGTAGGGGCGCGGGGCACGAGGCGACCCGCGGTGGCCGGGGACCGTCGAGCGCGGATCGCGACGACATGGCCCGTGGCCATCTCTCGCGGCTCAGTCCGATGGCCCCACCCGCTTCCAGAACGCCCCCCAGCTCGGCCAGGCGTCGGGGAGCTGGGTCGTCGTCAGGGGGTCGTGGTCGAGGCCGGCGCCGATGCGCGGGCGCTCGAGGGCGTCGGTGATGTAGTAGCGATGGAACTTGCGGCGCTCGAAGTACCACTCGCCGCCCTGCCGGACGTATCGATCCCAGTACTGCAGCACGCCGACCTGCCAGATCCCCTGCTCGGGCCGCTCGAGCTCGTCGCGGACCTGGACCGTCCCGCGCGCGTGGTCGGCGTCGTCGAAGTCGACGACGTGGTTTCCGATCAGGTGGATCGAGGTCCGCATCTCGCTCATCGTGCTCGAGAACCAGCGGTGGAGCGCGGCGCGGCCGCGCTCGTCGCGACCGACCCGCACGTCCTCCGGAAAGAGCTGGACCAGCGCGTCCATGTCCCGGGTATCGAGGCAGAGCGCATAACGAAAGGCGAGCTGGCGGATCGCGGCGAGGGACTCCATCCGGTCGAGGCGCTCTTCGACGGTCGTGGGCTGCCAGGGGCCGAGTCGGGACATGGATGGTCGTTCTCCGGGGGGCGTGCGGCGGGGCGGAGTCGTTTCGCATCCGAAACGGCACGCCTGGCTTCGAGGGCTGCGAGAAAACCCGAGCAGACTAGCGAGTGTCCATGGCCGGGACCCGCGCGAACGGGGATCCTCCGCGTCGGATGCGAGGACCGTGCGCGGGTGAACCCCGGGCGGCGGTCGCTTGTCCGAAGGACCACGCGAACGACGGGGGGGCTCCATGCGACGAAGGTTCGGGGCGGAGTGGATGCGGTGGGGCTCGGGCATCGCTGCGGCGGGAGTCCTGCTCATGACCTCGAGCCTCGCGGCCGAGCCCCTCGCGCGGGGCGACGTGCCCGAGCCGCTGCGGCCCTGGGTCGACTGGGTTCTCGCCGGCCACGAAGACGCGGCCTGTCCGTTCCTCCAGGGCGACGGGTCGCGGGTCTGCCTCTGGCCCGGTCGGCTGATGCTCGCGCTCGAAGGGCAGGGCGGAACCTTTCGCCAGGAGATCTTCGCGGCGCGCGCGGTCGACGTCCCGCTGCCGGGGGGACTCGGGCCGGTCTGGCCCGAGGACGTGAAGGTCGATGGCGAGCGCGCACCGGTCGTCGAGCTCGGCGGTCGCCCCCACGTCCGCCTCGCCGCCGGGAACCGTACGCTCGAGGGGCGCTTCGCCTGGACCGAGCTGCCGCCGGGGCTCCCGCTCCCGAGCGAGATCGGTCTCGTCGACCTCGTACTCGACGGCCGGCGCGTCGCACGGCCGCGGCGGGATGCGGAGGGCGCGTTGTGGCTGCGGGAGGCGACCGAAAAGGTCGAGTCCGGTCCCGTCGAGAATCGCGTCGACGTCGAGGTGGTGCGGCGCTTCGACGATGCGGTGCCTCCGCGGCTGCTCACGCTGATCCGCCTGCGCGTCTCGGGGGAGGCGCGCGAGGAGCGGCTCGGCGTCGCACTGCCGGAGAGCTGGCTCGCGACGGCGCTCTCGTCGCCGCTGCCGGCGCGGCTCGATCCGGACGGCCGGCTCCGCGTCCAGCTGCGGCCCGGGGACTGGACGCTGCGCATCGACGCGCGACTCGCGAAGCCCGCGCTCTCGTTCGGGTTGCCGAAGCAGCCCGAAGGCGCGCGATTCGACGACAGCGAGGTCTGGTCGGTCGCCCTCGCGCCCGAGCTGCGCCTCGTCGACGTCACCGGGGCGCCCTCGATCGATCCGACCCAGGCCGAGATCCCGCCCGACTGGCACGCGCTCGCGACCTATCGCCTCGAGGCCGGGACGATTCTCGAGCTCGCCGAGAAGCGGCGCGGCAACGAGGGCAGCGCCGGCGATCAGCTGATGCTCGAGCGGACCTGGCTCCTCGACTTCGACGGCGGCGGAGCGACGGTCGTCGATCGACTGCAGGGGACGCTGCGCCGCTCGCTCCGTGTCGAGATGGCGCCGGGCACCGACCTCGGCCGCGTCGCGATCGGCGGCGTCGACCAGCCGATCACGCGCCGCGCCGAAGGCGATCGCCTCGGCATCGAGACCTCCCTCGGCAGCCTCACCCTCGACGCCGACAGCCGGATTCCGGGCAGCCCGAGCCGCCTCGCCGCCGTCGGCTGGGATCACGACGTCGACCAGCTCTCCGGCTCGATCCTGATTCCGCCGGGCTATCGCCTGCTCCACGCGGGGGGCGTCGACGGAGCGAGCTCGACCTGGATCTCGAGCTGGGACCTGCTGTCGGTCTTCTTCGTACTGCTGATGACGGTCGTCTGTCTGCGCCTGTTCGGGCCGACCGGGGCCGCGCTCGCCCTCGCGACGCTCGTGCTGGTCTGGAACGAGCCCGGTGCACCGATGCGCCTCTGGCTCGCCCTCGCCATCGCCGAGGCGTTGCGGCGCGCGGTGGGCCACGGCCGCTTCGCGCGCGTCGTGCAGGTCGCGGAGGGCCTCGTCGCGGTCGCGATCGTCGTCGTCGCGGTGCCCTTCGCGATCGGACAGCTGCGCGGCGGACTCTTTCCGGCGCTCGCCCCCCATCCCGACGGCGGATTCTTCGAAGGGGTCGCGGAGCCGATGGCCTCGGGCGGCGTCGCGCCACCCGAGGCGATGGTCGCCGAGTCGGCCGCCGTCGCGTTCGATGCGGCCGGGGTCGACGGGGCGCAGCCCATGTCGACGCCCCCGGCTTCGCCCGAGGCCGTCGCCGGAATCGAGGTCCGGAAGGCCGAGCGGGGCGGATCGTACGCGAGCCTGTCCGACGAATACGGGAGCGTCGGCGGGCGACCCGGCCGATGGGATCGCGCCCGAAGTCGGGCCCTCGAGGCGGATCCGTCGGCGGTCGTTCCGACCGGTCCGGGTCGGCCGGACTGGCGCTGGGAGCGGATCGAGCTGCGCTTTAGCGGGCCGGTCACCCGGGATCATGCGCTCTCGCTCTGGCTGCTGCCGCCCGCCGCGAACGCGCTGCTCGCGATCCTGCGCGTGCTCGCCGTCGCGGCGCTGCTCGGGCTCTTCGCGCGCAGCGCGCGGGACGCTTCCCTCGGCACGGGCGGGCTCGGGCCCCTCGGTCTGCGCTTCGGCGGGGCCACGGTTGCCGGGGTCACGCTCGCGGGCCTCGCGCTCGTGGCTCCGCTCTCGGCGCCGAGCGTCGCGCGGGCCGACATGCCGACGCCGGAGCTGCTCGAGACGCTGCGGGGCCGCCTGCTCGAGAATCCGGCCTGCGTGCCGAGCTGCGCGGTCTTCTCGCGGCTCGAGGTCGAGGTCGCCGCCGAGCGGCTGCGGCTCGCGGCGACGATCGAGGCGCGGGAGGAGACGGGCGTCCCGCTGCCGGGCGCGGGGCCCGGGGAGACGAGCTGGGTTCCGGAGACGATCCGCGTCGACGGCGGGCGCGCGACGGCGATCCGCCGCGACGCGAACGGCGTCGTCTGGCTGCGGCTCGCGCGCGGCGTCCACGCGGTCGAGCTCGAGGGGGCGATGCCGCCCCACGAGTCGGTGCAGGTGGCGCTCCCGCTCGCGCCGAGGCGGGCCGCGCTCGTCGGCGAGGCGCGCGGCTGGAGCGTCGTCGGCATCGCGCCCGATGGCACCGCGAGCGGGGCCCTGCAGCTCGTGCGCGAGGCGGCGGCGCCGAGCCCGGCGACCGCGACTGCGGGCGAGGCATCGGCATCCATCGGGAGCGCGAAGGCAGCGCAGCTCGAGCCGTCGGTGGTCCTGCCCTTCGTCGAGCTGACGCGGCATTTCGAGCTCGGGCTGCGCTGGCAGGGCGAGACCCGCGTCGAGCGCATCGCGCCCCTCGACGGGCCGATCGTGCTCGAGATTCCGCTCGTCGCGGGGGAGTCGGTGACGACGCCGGGGATCCGGGTCGAGAACGGCGTCGCGAAGCTCACGCTCGCCGCCGGCGAGTCGCTCGCGCGTTATGCGTCGACGCTCGAGATCGCGAAGACGATCGAGCTCGCGGCGCCGACGGATCGGCCCTGGAGCGAGGTCTGGCTGCTCTCGACCGCGCCGGTCTGGCACGTGGACGCGGAAGGCATTCCGCCGGTCGACCGCGTCCACGAAGGCGCGCGCATGCGCGAGTGGCGGCCCTGGCCCGGCGAGAAGCTCGTCCTCTCGATCGAGCGTCCGGCGGCGCTCGAGGCCGCGACGCGCACGATCGACCGCGCCGCCCTCGAGCTCGTGCCCGGGGCCCGGGCGACGGACGCGACGCTCGCCCTCGCGCTGCGCAGCTCCCAGGGCGGTCAGCACGTCGTGACGCTGCCCGAGGGCGCCGAGCTGACCTCGATCAAGGTCGGCGGTCAGCCCCAGCCGCTGCGCCAGGAGGGACGCGAGGTGACCCTGACGCTCGCCCCCGGCGCACGCGAGGCACAGCTCGCCTGGCGCGAGCCCCGCGGTGTCACGGCGCTCTTTCGCGGGAGCGAGATCGGGCTCGGCGCCGACGCGGTCAACGCATCGGTGCGGATCGAGGTCCCCGAGGATCGCTGGCTGCTCTACAGCTACGGCCCGCGGCTCGGCCCATCGGTCCTGTTCTGGCCGACGCTGCTCGTCGTCGCCGGGCTCGCGTGGCTTCTCGGCCGGTCGGGGCTGACGCCCTTGCGGGCGCACCACTGGGGCTTGCTCGGCCTCGGGCTGACCCAGGCTCCGCTCTTCGCGGGCGCGGTCGTCGTCGTCTGGTTCCTCGCCCTCGCGCTGCGCGGGCACTTCGCGGAGCGGCTGCGCTTCGTCCGCCCGATCCTGTTCCGCATCTTCCAGGTCGCCCTCGGCGGTCTCACCCTCGCCGCGGCTCTCGCCCTGCTCGACGCGATCGCGACCGGCCTGCTCGGGACGCCCGCCATGCGCGTCGCGGGCAACGACTCGAGCGCCACGCTGCTCCGCTGGTACGTCGACCGGACGGCCGCGGAGCTCCCGCGGCCGGGGATGCTCTCGCTCTCGATCTGGTTCTATCGGGGGGTGATGCTCGCCTGGTCGATGTGGCTCGCCCTCGCGCTGGTCGAGTGGGCGCGCTGGGGCTTCGGGCAGTGGAGCCGGGGCGGGATCTTCACGCCGGACCGGGAGGGCGCGGCCTAGGCGGGCGCTCGGGGCACCGGCTCCGTTGACCCGAGCGACCGGAGCCCCGATCCTCGGCTCCGACATGAACGACGGCCAGGCGATGGGCGCGAAGGAGGAGCACGGGCAGCGTCTGCGCGCGGGCCGGCTCGCGCTCGGCGTCGGGGTCGCGGTCTTCGGCGGGAAGCTCCTCGCCTACGCGGTGACCGGCTCGAACGCGATCTTCGCCGACGCGATGGAGTCGACGGTCAACGTCGTCGCCGCCGCCATGCTGCTCTTCGCGCTGATTCTCGCCGCGAAGCCCCCCGACCGGGACCATCCCTACGGCCATGGTCGCGTCGAGTTCCTCTCGGCCGCCCTCGAAGGCACCGCGATCACCGTCGCCGCGCTCCTGATCATCGCCTCGAGCGTCCGCGACCTGCTCGCCGGGCCCCAGGTCCAGAATCTCGACGTCGGGCTCGGCCTCACGATCGCGTTCACCCTCGTGAACCTCCTGCTCGGGCGGCATCTCGTTCGCGTCGGCGAGCGGACCCATTCGATGGCGCTCGTCGCCGATGGTCGCCACATCCTGACCGACGTCTGGACGAGTGGCGGCGTCGTCGCGGGGCTCGGTGTCGTTCGTCTCACGGGCTGGGTCTGGGCGGATCCGCTCGTCGCGATCGTGCTCGCGGTCAACGTCGTTCGCGAGGGCTGGGTCCTGCTCCGCCACGCGGTCGGCGGGCTGATGGACCAGGTCGACGAGGAGACCCTCGATCAGGTCGTGCGCGTGCTCGACGCCGAGCGGGGCGACGAGCTGATCGACGCCCATGGGCTTCGCAGCTGGCGCTCGGGTGCGCGGCGCCACGTCGACCTCCATGTCGCGGTGCCCCGCTACTTCGATGTCGAGCGCATCCACGGGATCCACGACCGGATCGAGGCGGCGCTCTTTCTCGACGAGAGCCAGCCCGGTGACGTCGTCGTCCACTTCGATCCCTGCGACGACTCGCTCTGTCGGCGTTGCCGCGTGGTGGAATGCCCGATTCGCAAGGCCGGCTTCGAGGCAGCGTTCGTCTTCGATCGGGAGCGGCTCACGCGGGAGGACGGGGCGAGCCACGGGGCGGGCGACTAAGGCGTGCAGGCGGTCGCCGTGGCGCTCGCGCAAGCCAGACCGGAGGGGCCCGGGGCGCCCGGGGGCGACTGGAACTTGTTCAGGTAGATCGCGAAGTCCGTGGTCGTGATCGTGCAGGACCCGTCGTGGTCGCTCTCGCCGCAGCTCTGCGTACCGAAGCTCGACAGAAACCCTGCGAAGTCGGCCGTCGTCGTCGTCAGGGAGTTGTCGAGGTCGGTGTCGCAGCGGTTGCCGTAGCCGTCGAGGTCGCTGTCGATCTGGTTCGACCCCTGGTTGGGGCCGTTGGCGACGGTTCGGCAGTTGTCCCACTGGTCGGGGACGAGGTCGCCGTCGCTGTCGATCGCGGGGCCGGCGTGGGCGCGACCCGCGACGCCGAGGATGAGCAAGCCGAAAACCGAGCCGAGGACCAGGGCGAAGATCGGCCGCATGTCGCGATTCCTCCCGTTCGAATCCCGGCGGCACCATCCGAGCGCGGCTGCGCTCGATCCGCCTGGCACGTCCATCCGGCGTTCTCCGCTTAAAGGCGACCTGCCCATTCTGACACGAGCGAGCGTGATCGGACCGGCAATCTCGCTATGTTCGAAACATGACGTCTCATCAGCCGAATGCCGTCCCCGCAATCACGCACGATCTCACCCGGGAGGTCGCCGCGAGGGTCGAACGCGAAGGCTACGCCATCCTGAGCGGCGTCCTCGACGCGGACCGCTGCCGTGCGCTGGTCGAAGAGGTCGACCGCATCGAGCGCGACTTCGCGATCCCGTTCGGGAAGAACGACTTCGAAGGCTTCCGGACCCGCCGCATCTTCAACCTGATCGCGCGCGGCCCGCGCTTCCGCGACCTCGTCCTCGAGCCCGCCGTGCTGGCCTCGGTCGAGGCGATCCTCGGCGCCGGCTTCCTGCTCTCGGGCACGACCTCGATGCACATCTCCCCCGGCGAGACGCCCCAGCTCCTGCATCCCGACGACGGCATGGTGTCGCTGCCGCGGCCCCACCCGGCGACGATGGTGACGACGCTCTGGGCGCTCTCCGACTTCACGAAGGACAACGGGGCCACGCGCTTCGTACCGGGCTCCCATCGGCGCGCGGGCTTCGTGCCGACGCCGGAGGAGGAGGCGGCGGAGGCGATCTGCGCCGAGATGCCGGCGGGGAGCGTGCTCGTGCTCCACGCCTCGCTCTGGCACGGGGGCGGCCCCAATACGACCCGCGACGTCGAGCGCTACGGGCTCTCGATCCAGTACGTCGCCGGATGGTGTCGGCAGCAGCAGAACCTGATGCTCGGGACGCCGCGGGAGGTCGTCGCGACCTACCCGCGAAGGCTCCAGGAGCTGATCGGCTACTCGCTCTACAAGAACGTGATGGGTCACGTCGACCGCGAGCATCCGATGCGGCTGCTCGGTCTCGAGATCGAGCCCGAGATGGTCTGGGACCAGGTCGGGCGGAAGGGCTAGGCGGCGCCGGAGCAGGGCGCCGCGCGAACCTAGCGCGGCAGCGTCGGCCGGACGTCGTTCTCGAGGAAGTCGATCACGGCGTTCGAGAACACGTCGTTCTGGTCGCCCGCCACCATGTGGGCCGCGTCCTTCACGTCCGCGAGCTTCGCGTGGGGGATGCGGCGCAGGAAGTCCTGGACGCCCTCCTCGGTCAGCACGTCGGAGAGCTTGCCGCGGACGAGCAGCGTCGGAACCCGGACGTGCGACAGGGCGACCTCGAAGAGGTCCTCGAAGTCGACACCCGGGACCTCGGTCCCGTCGCGCAGCATGAACTGCGGATCCCAGTGCCAGTACCAGCGGCCGTCGCTCTTCAGGCGCAGGACCTTCTGCAGGCCGGCGGGATTCGGCTTGCGCTTGCGATGGGGGGTGTAGGCGGCGATCGCGGCGGCGGCCTCCTCGAGGGAGGCGAAGCCGCCGATCCCGGACATCATGAAGTCCTTGATGCGGTCGATGCCTTCGGGATTGGTCTTGTGGGTGATGTCGACGATCACGAGCCCCGACGAGACGACGCGATCGGAGTTGCCCTCGGCGAGGATCGCCGAGACGCCGCCGAGCGAGGCGCCGACGAGGACCGGCGGCTTGCCGAGCTGGTCGCAGACGCTGATGCAGTCGGCCGCATAGCTCGTGAACGAGTAGTCGCCGTTCGCCGCCCAGGCGGAGTCGCCGTGGCCGCGGAGATCCATCGACACCGCCCGCCACCCCGCCCGCGCCAGCGCCTCCGCCGTCCCGCCCCAGGCGTGGCGCGTCTGGCCGCCACCGTGGAGCAGCAGCACGGGCCAGGCGTTCGGGTCGCCCCAGACCTCGGCCGTCAGCGAGAGGCCCTCGAAGCCCTGGAAGCGGGTGATCGTCGATTGCATCCGCGAGCTAGGCCGCGCTCTTCTCGAGGATGTGGACGCCGCAGGCGGAGCCGAGGCCGATCACGTGGGCGAGGCCGACCTTCGCGCCGGCGATCTGGCGGTCGCCCGCTTCGCCGCGCAGGTGGTGGCAGATCTCCCAGATGTTCGCGATCCCGGTCGCGGCGATCGGATGGCCCTTCGACTCGAGGCCACCCGACACGTTGACCGGCATCTTGCCCGTCCGCCACGTCGCCCCGGACTTGAAGAAGTCGACGGCACCGCCTTCCGGGCAGAGCATCAGGTTGTCGTAATGCACGAGCTCCGCGGTCGCGAAGCAGTCGTGGAGCTCGACCAGGTCGAGATCGTCCGGGCCGACGCCGGCCTTCTCGTAGGCCTGCTTGGCGGCCATGCGCGTCAGCGTGTTCACGTCGGGCAGGACCTGACAGGCCTCCTGGTAGGGATCCGAGGTCAGGATCGACGCCGAGATCTTGACCGCGCGGCGCTGCTGCTCCTTCGAGAGCGTGCGCAGCTTCGAGCCGCTGACGACGACCGCCGCGGCGGCGCCGTCGCAGTTGGCCGAGCACATCGGGCGCGTGTTCGGATAGGCGATCATGATGTCGCCCATGATCTCCTCGAGCGTCATGCGCTTCGTGTAGGCCGCGAGCGGATTGAGCGTCGAGTGGGCGTGGTTCTTCTCCGAGATCTGCGCGAAGAGCTCGAAGTTCGCGCCGCCGTACTTGTGGCCGTACTCCATGCCGATCTGGGCGAAGACGCCGGGCATCGTGTCCGTGCCGATGCGGCCGTCGACCGGGGCGACCGCGCCGTAGCGACCCGAGCGCTGCCAGCTCTCGCCGTCCTGCTTGCGCGCGCCGCCGGCCAGCAGGCCCGCGCCCGCGAGCTGCTCGACGCCGACCGCGATGCCGAAGTCGGCCTCGCCCGACTTGACCGTCAGGTAGGCGACGCGCAGCGCCGTCGCGCCCGTCGCACACGCGTTCGACACGTTGTAGGCGGGGATGCCGGTCTGGCCGATCTGCTTCTGGATCTCCTGGGCGATCGGGCGCGCGCCGCCCATCAGGTTCCCGGCGGCGAGCACGCCCATGTCCTTCATCGAGACGCCGCCGTCCTTCAGCGCGCCGAGGGCCGCCTCGGTCGCGAGGTCGAGGACGTCCTTGTCCTTGTGCTTGCCGAACTTCGTCATCGTGATGCCGAGGATGTAGATGTCGTCGGAGGCCATGTTCGGTTCCTTTCGGCGGGCTCGAGGGCGAGCGCGCGTCGTTCGGGGCTCGCCCTCCGCCGGAGCGGGGCGGGCGGACCGGGGGCTAGGCGATGGGCTCGAAGCCGAAGTTGATGGCCTCGGTGCCCTTGGCGTCGGTGCCGATCGGGAAGGTCGTGAGGCGGACCTTCATGCCGGTCTTGACGTGGCGCGGGTCGGCGGGGCAGTTCACGATGTTGGCGCGCACGCTCGTCCCGGCGCAGTCGACGACGCCCGAGACGAACGGGACCGGGATGCCCGGTGCCGCGAAGGCGACGATCGTGAAGGTCCGCAGCACGCCCTCGGTCGCGACCCGGGCGGGCTTGAAGGTCGTGTTCGAGCACTTCGCGCAGGCGCTGCGGCGGTCGAAGAAGCGGGCGCCGCAGGCGGTGCACTCGTGGGCCACGAGATGGGGCTCGTCGCCGAGCTTCAGGTAGTCGACGAAGGGGATCTGTTCAGCCAAGGACGGGTCTCCTCCCGAGCCGGCGGGTTCGAACGCCGGCGAAGATCGGGCCTGGGTCGCGAGCCTGAAGACCGGTACAGGAGCGAGGGCGAGGCCACCCCGATCGGGGCGGGCCCAGTATACCCCCGAGACGGGAGGCCGCCGCCGGGCCGCCTACTCGACGTCCTCGGGCTCCAGCGACGGGTCGATGCCCTCGAGCTGGAGCGGATCGTAGGCGTCCTCGTCGTGGGTATCGCCTTCGCCGACGGTCGTCTCGACCGACAGGTCTTCCTGGCGTTGCTCGATGCCGACGCGGAAGGCGGCGAAGCCCGGCATGACGACCTGGTTGAGCGCCTTGCCGAGGACGCGGCCGCGGACCGGGGATTTGAGCGTATCCCGGGCATTGGTCACGGGGTCGACGACGGCCCCCAGCGTCTGCCCGATCTCGACCCGGTCGCCGACCTCGACCGAGCCGAGCAGGATCCCGCTGCCGCTGGTCCGAACCCAGACCGACTCGTAGAAGACGGGCTGCGGGTCCACCCAGAGATGGAAGCGCGAGATCATCCCGAGCGAGTCCATCAGGCTCTCGATCGCACGGACCCCCTGCTCGACCTCCTCGGGCTGGAGCCGCATCGGCTCCCCAGCCTCGATCGTGACGGCGGCGATCCCGGCGCGCGTCGCCGCCGAGCGCAGCGATCGATCCCGGTCGTTCGAATGCAGCACCGCGATCGCCCCGAAGCCCTTCGTCATCGCGAGGATGCGGGGATCGGAGAGGTCGGCGCGCAGCTGGGGGAGGTTCGTGCGGTGGAACGAGCCGGTGTGAAGGTCGACGAGATAGTCGCAGTGGCGGATCACGCTCTCGAAGAAGGAGTAGGCGACGCGGGAGGCGAGGCTGCCACGCGAATTGCCCGGGAAGAAGCGATTCAGGTCGCGGCGGTCGGGCAGGTAGCGCGAGGCCCGCTGGAAGCCGACGAGGTTGACGACGGGGACGCCGATCAGCGTCCCGGAGAGCGTCTCCGGGTCGATCGAGTGGTAGACCCGGCGGACGATCTCGATCCCGTTGAGCTCGTCGCCGTGGATCGCGGAGGTCAGGCAGAGGACGGGACCCGGGGAGACGCCGTGGGCGACGAGCACCGGCGTATCGACCTGCAGCCCGGCGACCTCGTTGCTCGCGTGCCAGCCGAGCTTGGCGCGGGTGCCCGCCTGGACCTCGCTCCCGAGCAGCTGGATCGGATCGGGAAGGACGACCGGGGCGGGCGGGGCCACGCCCGCGTCCCCCTCTCCAGGATTCTCCGGAGTCGCGGCCGCGCCGGACGGGGCCGGGGGCGCGGACGGGGTCACAGACGGGGGCGAGGCCGGGGCGGGGGCCGCGGCGCGGACGGGGGGCGAGCCCGGGGCGGGGGGCGCGGCGGGGACAGAAGCCGCGGTCGGAACCGGGGCCGCGGCCGGCGCTTTCTTGGGTGCGGCGGCGGGCTTGGCGCGCGGGCTGGGGGCTGCGGCGGGGGCGGTCGTCGCGGGGGCCGCGATGGGCTTCGTCGCCGGCGAGGTCGCGGCCTGGGCGTCCGCGGGCCGCGGGGCGGCGAGCCCCAGGCCGATCGCGACGCATCCGAGGGCGGCCACCCGGGCCCAACGCATCGGATTCCGTCCCTGCCACACCGCCACCATCGTCATTCGATCCTTTCGCCCTCGGATGCCGCGCGAACGAGACACACTGCACGCTTCATCGGTTCGCGCGCGGCGAACTTGGGGATGGGAAGCCGGGTCTGCGCTGTGGGGGACGAGCGGGGTGGTAGGATATGGGCCGCTCGTGCCCCCGACAATCGGGACGGGGCAGGCCGACCGGGCCGGCGGCGGGCATCCCGGGCCAGGAAGAAGGCCGGGGAGAGCGCCCGGGCCGGGATCGGACGGCCGGGGCGGGGCTTCCAGGGCCGGGGCGGAGCTTCCAAGGAGAGTCGGGTGGTGGCGAGGCAGGGTTGGATCGGGCGGCTCGCGCTGAGCGTCGGGCTGCTCATGGGGATCGCCTCGACCTCGCCCGCGGCCGCGAATCCGGAGGGAACGGCGGCGGACGACCGGACCAAACAGATCGCCGGCTGGGTCGAGCGGATCACGCTCCTGCCGTCCCGGTCGATCGTCGTCGCCAAGCTCGACACCGGGGCGAAGACCTCCTCGATCCACGCCGAGGAGATCGTGCGTTTCGAACGGGGAGGGCGCGACTGGGTCCGCTATATCCTCGTGCTCAAGGCATCGAAGACGAAGACCGAGCGCGTCGCGATCGAGTCCCCCCTCGTGCGCAAGGTCTACATCAAGGACCACCAGAGCCAGCCGGACGCCCGGCCCGTCGTCGAATTGGAGTTCTGCATGGACGGGCGCCGACATAGCGCGCACTTCTCGCTCGTGGATCGGGGCGCCTTCCTCTACTCCGTCCTGCTTGGCCGCGACTTCCTCGCCGGCTCGTTCGTGGTCGATCCCGAGGCGACCTTCCTGATCGGATCGTCCTGCGGACCGGAGACCGAAGCGCCTTGAAGAAACGCTCGATCTACCTGGCCGCCTTCACGATCGCCGCGATCGGCATCGCGATGTTCCTGTTCAAGCTCGACCGTCTCGGGCTCCCGCTCACGCCCAACCAGGAGACCGCCGTCTGGACGATCGAGGCGCGTGCGCGCTTCGAGGCGAAGGGCGGTCCGCTGACCGCGCGGCTCGAGATCCCCGCCGCGCCGCTCGGCTTCGAGATCCTCGACGAGGACTTCATCTCGTCGAACTACGGTGTCACGACCGAGAACGAGGACCTCTCGCGGACCTCGATCTGGACCGTGCGCCGCGCCAAGGGCAAGCAGTCGGTCTACTACCGCATGTCCGTCGTCGAGGCCGACGGCGTCAAGCAGCACACCGACGCCTTCCCCGGCTTCCCCGACCGGCCCGAGCGCGAGGAGGCCTTCGACTCCGCGATCGAGGCCCTGCTCGAGAAGGTCCGCAACGAGTCCGCCGACATCACGAGCTTCACCGGCGCGCTGATCCGCCGCGTGAACAAGCTCGAGGGCGACAGTGCCGTCGGTCTGCTGAACGACGGCGAGGTCACCGCCAGCCGCCGCGCGCTGCAGCTCGTCGACATCCTCGCCTCGGCACGGATCCCGGCGCGGGTCGTCTGGGGCATCCTGCTCGAGGACGAGGTCCGCAACGCCCCCCTCGTCCCCTACGTCGAGGTCCACAACCAGAGCGTCTGGCTGCCCTTCGATCCGCTGACCGGCGAGAAGGGCTATCCCGACGGTTACCTGATCTGGTACATCGGCTCGCACCCGCCCCTCGACCTCGAGGGCGCGAAGAACGGCGAGGTCCACTTCGCCGTGGCGCGGACGCTTCGGGAGATGGTCGACGTCGCCGCCCAGCGCGCCCAGAAGGGCGACTCGATGTGGTTCGACTTCTCGCTCTTCGCGCTGCCGATCCAGACCCAGAACGTCTACCGGGTGCTCCTGACCGTCCCGCTCGGCGCCTTCCTGGTCGTCCTGCTCCGGGGCTTCGTCGGCATCAAGACCTTCGGGACCTTCATGCCCGTCCTGATCGCGCTCGCCTTCCGCGAGACCGAGCTCTGGGTCGGGATCCTGCTCTTCGTGACCATCGTGGGCCTCGGCCTCTGGATCCGCTTCCTGCTCGAGCGGCTCCAGCTGCTGCTCGTGCCGCGGCTCGCGGCGGTGCTCACGATCGTCGTGCTCCTGATGCTGATCATCAGCATCGTGTCGTTCCACCTCGGGATGGACACGGGGATCTCGGTCGCGCTCTTCCCGATGGTCATCCTCGCCATGACGATCGAGCGCATGTCGCTCGTCTGGGAGGAGACCGGCGGCCGCGACGCGATCACCCAGGGCGCGGGCAGCCTGCTCGTCGCCTCGGCCTGCTACCTGGTCGTCAGCAACGAGTACCTGGCCCATCTGGCCTACGTCTTCCCCGAGCTGCTGCTCGTCGTGCTCGCCGCGTCGATCGTCCTCGGGCGCTACACCGGCTACCGCCTGCTCGAGTTCTGGCGCTTCCGGAGCGTCTGGCTGGGCAAGGGAGATCCCTCGTGAAGCGCCGCTGGCGCTGGCCGTGGGAGGCGCTGCGCGAGGCCGGCATCCTCGGGATGAACGAGCGCAACTACAGCTACATCAAGGCCGAGAACCCGCGCCGGCTCTTCCCCCTCGTCGACGACAAGGCGAAGACGAAGCAGCTCGCGGCGAAGGCCGGGATCGCCTTTCCCGAGCTCTACGGCCTGATCTCGAGCGATGCCGAGATCCGCACCTTCCAGAAGATCGTCGAGGGCAAGCAGAAGTTCGTCGTGAAGCCGGCCCATGGCTCGGGCGGCAACGGCATCGTCGTCATCCGCTCCGTCCGCAATGGGCGCTACTTCCGGGCGAACGGGACCTTCCTCGACGAGCTCGGCATGGAGCACCACCTCTCGAACATCCTCTCCGGCATGTACAGCCTCGGCGGCCGCCCCGATCAGGTCCTGATCGAGCGCTGCGTCGAGTTCGATCCGATCTTCGACGAGGTCACGTTCCAGGGCGTGCCGGACATCCGGACGATCGTCTATCGCGGCTACCCGGTCGCCGCGATGGTGCGCCTGCCGACGCGGCGCTCGGACGGCAAGGCGAACCTCCATCAGGGGGCCGTCGGCGCGGGCATCGACCTCAAGACGGGGCGGACGACGCACGCGATCCTGGCGGGGCAGCCGGTGACCCATCATCCGGACACGGGCCACCTCCTCGCCGGCATCCAGATCCCGGGCTGGCGCAACCTGCTGACGCTGGCGGCCCACTGCTACGACGTCGTGCCCCTCGGCTACCTCGGCGTCGACATCGTGCTCGACCGCGACTACGGGCCGCTCGTGCTCGAGCTGAACGCGCGCCCGGGCCTCGCGATCCAGATGGCCAACCGCCGGGGGCTGCGCCCGGCGCTCGCCCGCGTGCAGGCGCTGCCGCGGGTGCCGACGACCGCCGAGCAGCGCGCGGCCTTCGCGATGGGCGAGGGCGAGTCGCCGGGGGCCGTTGCGGAAACGGAAGACGCGCGATCGATGTCGGGCTGAGCGCGAGATCGATCCCGCCGAGCAAGGACCGGAGCGTTCCACGGTCAAAGGGAGAACGGACCGATGCTGGGCAGGACGTGTCTTCCCATTCTCTCGGCAGCCCTCGTGGCGGGCCTGGCTGATCCCGCGAGCGCGGGCTCGATCCAGAGCCTGGGCGTCGGAAACGCGAACCCGGCTGCCGTGTCTGCGAGCGGCTTCGCCGTTGCAGGCGACTGGTCGCCTCTGGCCGACCGGGCCGAAGCGTTCCGATGGACTCGGAGCAGGGGCGCCATCGGACTGGGCAATCTGGGCGATGGCCATCCAGTCAACGGCATCGTCAGCCAGGCCTTCGGCCTCTCCGGAGACGGCTCGGTCGTCGTGGGCTTTTCCGCGGACGACGCGGGCGTCGAAGCGTTTCGATGGTCGGCCCAGACGGGCATGCTCGGACTGGGGCAGCTCGAAGAGGGATTCTTCGCGAGCCAGGCGACGGGCGCGTCCTTCGATGGATCGGTCGTCGTCGGCGTGGCAGATACGGCGTCCGGCCAGGAGGCGTTCCGGTGGACGTCGCAGGGCGGCCTCGTCGGACTCGGCGATCTCGGCGGCGCGTTCGGCTTTCGAAGTTTCGCGACCGGCGTATCGGCCGATGGCGCGGTCGTCACCGGAAACGCGGGATCGACGACGTCCGGAAGCGAGGCCTTCCGTTGGACCCCGGCCCAGGGGATGATCGGACTCGGCGATCTACCGGGAGGCGCGAACTCCAGCTACGGGACGGCCGTTTCCGCGAACGGCTCCACGATCGTCGGCTATTCGGAATCGTCCTCGGGCGTCGAAGCGTTTCGCTGGACCTCGGCGGGCGGAATGGTCGGGCTGGGCGACCTCGCCGGAGGGGGCTTTGCGAGTCGTGCTCTCGGCGTATCCGCCGACGGCGCGGTCGTCGTCGGCTACGGGGCCAGCGTTTCGGCGGGGCAGGAGGCCTTCATCTGGACTTCTTCGACCGGCCTGCAGCCGCTCGACACGCATCTGATCGCGGTCGGGATCGATCTGCAGGGCTGGCAGCTGACCCTGGCGAATGCGGTCTCGGCGGATGGACGGACGATCGTCGGATACGGAGTCAGCCCAGACGGTCTGGCTGAGGCATGGGTCGTGACCCTGCCGGAGCCTTCGGCCGGACTCCCCATCGCAGCGGTCTGCCTGCTGGTCGGCGGTCGCGATCGTTTGCGAGCGCGCTCGTCGTGGCGGCGCGCTCACTGACACACCGATGGCGGGATCGGGCGGACGAGATTCCCGAATCTCGTGCGATGCGATCAGGTTAGTCGGTTGTTTCCCGTCTCGACCGATCTGCTCGGAGCTTCCCTGTAGAAGCCGACGCGCAGGTTCTCGCGACTTGCGCATCCGTCCCGCCCGCGCGCCCGGCAATGCGGCTCTTCGTCCCGAGCGACCTCAAGTGGCCTTCCGGTGGGGTCGATCAGCGGCACGCGTCACGGGCATCGTGACGGCCACGGCCTCGTCGGGGGAGAGTCGTTCCATGTTCGTCGCCATCGGCTGGCTCGCAGCGCTCGGGTGCATCTTCGGTGCCTTCCTCCTCCATGGGGGACACATCGGCGTGATCCTCCACGCGCTGCCCACCGAGATGATGGCGATCCTCGGCGGCGCGCTCGGCGCCTTCGTGGTCGCGAATCCGCCCAAGGTCCTGAAGGCGACGGCGAAGGGCCTGGCCGGCTGCTTCAAGGGCAGCAAGTACACGAAGGAGCGCTACATGGAGCTCCTGGCGCTGCTCTACGCGATCCTCCAGAAGGCCCGCAAGGAAGGTCTGATGGCGATCGAGGGCGAGGTCGAGGACCCGGAGAACTCGACGCTCTTCCAGACCTACTCGTCGATCGCGAGCGATCACCACGTGGTCGAGTTCATCACCGACTATCTGCGGCTCATGATGGGCGGCAATCTCAACCCCCACGAGATCGAGTCGCTCATGGACAGCGAGATCGAGACCCATCACCAGGAGGCCCACCTCGCCTCGGGTGCGGTCAACAAGATCGCGGGCTCGCTGCCCGCCTTCGGCATCGTCGCCGCCGTGCTCGGCGTCGTGAACACGATGGGATCCGTCGGTCAGCCCCCGGCGATCCTCGGCGGGATGATCGGTTCGGCGCTCGTCGGAACCTTCCTCGGCATTCTCCTCGCCTACGCCTTCGCGGAGCCGCTCGCCGGCCTGATGGAGCAGCAGATCGCCGAGGGCAGCAAGGAGCTCCAGGTCATCAAGACGACGCTGCTCGCGAGCATGCAGGGCTACACGCCCCAGGTCGCGGTCGAGTTCGGTCGCAAGGTCCTCTTCTCGACCGAGCGCCCCACCTTCGGCGAGCTCGAGGAACACGTGAAGGGCAAGTGATCCATGGCTGCGCCGAGCGGCAAGTCCCAGACGATCATCATCAAGCGCATCAAGAAGGGCGGCCACGGCGCCCACGGTGGTGCGTGGAAGATCGCCTACGCCGACTTCGTGACCGCCATGATGGCCTTCTTCCTGCTCATGTGGCTGCTCTCGGCCACGACCGAGGAGGAGAAGGAGAAGCTCTCCGAGTACTTCTCCCAGCCCGTCGACGTCGCCCTGTTCGGGGACACCGGCTCCGGCGCCGCATCGCTGCTCGACGGAAAGGGCCACGGCGCGCTCTCCGCGGCCGAGAAGCAGGCGGTCGCCGACCAGGCCCGGATGCAGCTCGTCGCGACGCTCCGTTCCGAGCGCGAGCGCGCGGACTTCGCCCGGCTCGAGAAGCTCCGGCGCAAGGTCGAGAACGCGATGCTCGCCGATCCGAAGCTCGAGGACGCGCTCTCGCAGCTGAAGCTCGCGATCACGACCGAGGGCCTCCGGATCCAGATCTTCGACGAAGAGAAGCGGCCGATGTTCGACAGCGGCAGCGCCGTCGCGCGTCCGCAGATGCGCGCGCTGCTGCGCCAGCTCGGCGCGGTGCTCGCCCAGGTCCCGAACCAGATCGCGGTCGAAGGCCATACCGACGGCGTGCCCTACGGCGGCAGTCGCGCGGGCTACAGCAACTGGGAGCTGTCGAGCGACCGCGCGAACGCCTCGCGCCGCGAGCTCGTCGAGGGCGGGCTGCCCGCCGATCGGATCATGCGCGTCCAGGGCATGGCCTCGACCGACCTGCTCGATCCGGAGAAGCCCGCGAGCGCGAGCAATCGCCGGATCGTGATCGTCGTCCTCACTCTCGACGCGGAGGAGGACTTCCTGCACGAGGCCGCGAAGGCCTCGGGCATGATGATCGACAGCGTGCCCGGCGCCGACGCCGGATCCCAGGCGAAGGCGCCCGCCGAGCCGCCCCCGGGCGGTGACGCGCGGGGCGCGCCCCCGCCGCACGACCACTGACGGGGCCGCCCGGGCGGATCAGCGCTGGCGCGGCGCGCCCGTCGCGAAGGGCGGCGGCGGCGTCGGGGTCTCGATCGAGTTGTGGGCCCAGCTCCCGACGTTGCGCCGCTCGAGGATCCGCCACGCGCCGTCGCGCCGCTCGAAGGTGTCGATGTAGCGCGTGCCCGTCACGTTGAGGACGACCTCGCCCTTGTCGTTCGCGGGATAGCGTGCCGCGTTCGTCGCGTAGGTCTCGACGTGGGCGCGACCGCGCGGGAGGTCGAGCTCGATCCACGGGGCACCGAAGTCGTGCATCGTCGTCTGCAGCCGGGAGAGCGAGTTCTCGAGCCAGGCGAGGGCCTCGTCGCGGGGGCCCGAGAAGATCTTCCCGTAGTGGATGATCGCGTCGGGATGGAAGCACTCGCGCAGGCTCGCGTAGTCGAGGGTGTCGACGGCGCGGGCGTAGGCCAGGACGACGCGCGTGATGGCGCGCTCCGCAAGCAGGATCTCGAGCTCGTTCTCGTTCATGACGTCCTCCCCGCCGATCTGCGGCGCGCGCGGAGCATAGACCCGAAGTCGGCCGATCGCGCCGGCTCGAAGGCGCTCGACGGCGCCCTCGAAGGGCGCGAGGATGGGGGCCTGCCGCTCGCGATGGGAGGCCCCGACCGTGACCCGATTCCGCCGAAATCCGCCCCTCGGCCCGCTCCGCTTCCGGGCAGCGAGCTTCCTGCTCGCGTTCTTCGCCTTCGCCTCCGCCGCGCCGCTTCGCGTCGAGGCCGCGGGAGACGAGGCGATCGCCGCCGAACCGCCCGCCGCCGACGCGCTGCTCGCGCGGGACGCGCAGGGTGCGAACTGGCCCGCCTACGGCCGGCAATTCGACGAGCAGCACTACAGCCCCCTCGCTCAGATCGATCGCGGGAGCGTCGGGCGCCTCGGGCTCGCGTGGACCCTCGAGCTCGAGGACGTCGCCCACGTGATGACGGTGCCGCTGGCGGTCGACGGGGTGCTCTACGTCGCCGCGGGCTACAGCGTCGTCCACGCGGTCGATGCGCGGACGGGTCGCCTCCTCTGGCGCCACGATCCCGAGGTCGCGAAGCGCCCGGGCCACAAGCTGATCGCGAACTGGGGCAGTCGCGGCCTCGCCTACTGGAAGGGCCGCCTCTACGTCGGTGCGGCCGACGGCCGGCTGATCGCCCTCGACGCGAAGACGGGCTCGCTCGTGTGGAGCGTCCAGACGACCGGGCTCGACGACAATCGCTACGTCTCGGGCGCGCCGCGGGCCTTCGGTGGCCTCGTCCTGATCGGCCACGGCGGCGCCGACTACGGCCCCGTCCGCGGCTACGTAACCGCCTACGACGCCGAGACCGGGGCGCTGCGCTGGCGCTTCCACACCGTCCCCGGCAATCCCGCCGACGGCTTCGAGAGCGAAGCGATGGCGATGGCCGCGCGGACCTGGACGGGCGAGTGGTGGAAGCTCGGCGGGGGCGGGACGGTCTGGAACGCGATGACCTACGACCCCGAGCTCGATCGCGTCTATCTCGGCACGGGCAACGGGGCGCCCTGGAATCAGAAGATCCGGAGCCCCGGCGGTGGCGACAACCTCTTCCTCTGCTCGGTCGTCGCCCTCGACGCGAAGACGGGCGCCTACGTCTGGCACTACCAGACGACGCCCGGCGAGACCTGGGACTACAACTCGGCGATGGACATGGTGCTCGCCGAGCTCGAGCTCGAGGGCCGCCGCCGAAAGGTCCTGCTCCACGCCCCGAAGAACGGCTTCTTCTACGTCCTCGATCGCGAGACGGGCCGGCTGATCTCGGCCGAGAAGATCGCGAAGGTCACCTGGGCCGAGCGCGTCGACCTCGCGACGGGCCGCCCCGTCGAGAACCCCGAGGCGCGCTTTGCGAAGGCCGGCGTCGTCGTGTCGCCGGACAACGTCGGGGCCCACAGCTGGCATCCGATGGCGTTCAGCCCACAGACCGCGCTCGCCTACGTCCCGGTCCGGGAGTCGGCCCATTTCTACAGCGACCGCGGCGTCGACCTCGCCCGCTGGCGACACGAGCCCGGCATGGTCTACGGCACCGGCCTCTCGCCGACCGACACGCCGCCGCCCGGGGTCATCCCGGCCGCGACCTCGGCCCTGCTCGCCTGGAATCCGGCGACCCAGCGCGAGGCGTGGCGAGTGCCGACGCCGGGGGGCTTCGGGGGCGGCCTCCTCGCGACGGCGGGCGGGCTCGTCTTCCAGGCCGACGCCGAAGGCCGGCTCAACGCCTACGATGCGCGCGACGGGCGCAAGCTCTGGTCCGCCGACCTCGGCGTCGGGAGCCTCGCGGCCCCCATCACCTACACCGTCGACGGTCGCCAGCACGTCTCGGTCCTGGCGGGGTGGTTCGGGGCGGCGGCGGCCGTCGGTGAATCGGCGGCCCGCTTCGGCTGGATCGGCCGGGACCAGCCCCGGCGTCTGCTGACCTTCGTGCTCGACGGGAAGGCTCGCCTTCCGCGGCCGGCGCTCCACGCGCGGCCACGCCCGCTCGAGGCGCCGGAGTTCGAGGTCGATCCCGCGAAGGCCGAGCGCGGCCAGGGGATCTTCTTCGGCAATTGCGTGACCTGCCACGGCATCGATGCGGTCGCGGGCGGCGTCGCCCCGGACCTGCGCGCGTCCGCCGTCCCGCTCTCCGCCGAGGCCTTCGATGCGATCGTCCGTAGCGGCGGGCTCGCCGCGCGTGGGATGCCCCGCTTCGACTGGCTCGCGCCCGAGGAGCTCGACGCGATCCGCCACTACCTGCGCCAGCGCGCGCGGGCCTCGCTCGCGGCGGAGGCGGCGGAGGCGGCGGAGGCCGTCGAGACGACGAAGGCAGGTGGGAAGACCGGAGCGATCGGCGCGAGCGAGGCCGCGGCCGGCTCTACCGGAACGCCGCGCAATTAGCCAAGGCACCGGGCACTCGACGACGGCGGGCGCGATTGCCCGCCGTCGTCGTGACGCCGTTCAGGCCGGCTCGATCGTGTAGAGCAGGTCGCCCGCCTCGATCTGCTGCCGCGCCGGGACGTGGATCTTCTTGATCCGGCCCTCGATCGGCGCGGTCACCGACGACTCCATCTTCATGGCCTCGATGACGCAGAGGCGCTCGCCGGCCGCCACGTGGTCGCCCTCGTTGCGCACGTGGGAGGCGAGCAGGCCCGGCAGCGGAGCCCCGACCTGGCCCGGCTGGTCCGGGTCGGCCTTCGCGCGCTTCTCGGCGGTCACGCCGGCCGTCCGGTCCTGGACCATGATGCGGCGCGGCTGGCTGTTGATGTCGAAGAAGACGGCGCGCTTGCCCTCCGCGTCGACGTCGCCGATCGCGACCAGGCGCACCACCACCGACTGGCCGGGCTCGAGCTCGACGTGGAGCTCCTGGGCGAGGCCCATGCCGTGGAAGTAGGCGGTCGTGGGCAGCGCGGTGACGTAGGTGCCGTGGCGCTTGCGGCTCTCGATGAAGTCGAGGAAGACCTTCGGGTAGAGCAGGTACGAGAGGCAGTCGGCCATCGTCGGCTCGCGCTCGAGCCGGCGGGCGAGGTCCGCCTTCGCGGCCTCGAAGTCCGCCGGCGCGAGGTCGATGCCGGGGCGACCGTCGAGGCGCGGCCGGTCCTTGAGGACGAGGCTGCGCAGCGGCTCCGGGAAGCCGTAGGGCGGCTGGCCGATCCGACCCTCGAAGTACTCGATCACGCTGTCCGGGAAGGTCAGGTCGCGCCCGCGCTCGAGCACGTCCGCCGGCTCGAGGCCGTTCGCGAGCATGTAGAGCGCCATGTCGCCGACGACCTTCGAGGACGGAGTGACCTTCACGATGTCGCCGAACATCCGGTTGACCGCGGCGTACATCAGGGTCACGTCGCGCCACCGCTCGCCGAGGCCCATCGAGGTCGCCTGGGTCCGCAGGTTCGTGTACTGGCCGCCCGGGATCTCGTGCTCGTAGACCTCGGCGCTGCCGTGGTACGGGCCCTTGTCGAAGGCGCGGTACTCCTTGCGCACCGCCTCCCAGTAGGCGTCGAAGGGCAGCAGCTTGTCGAGCACGAGCTCGGTCGGCCGCTCCGACTGGTCGAGCATCGCGACGACGCTCTGCAGGTTCGGCTGCGAGGTCGAGCCCGAGAGCGGGCCGAAGGCGCAGTCGATCGCGTCGACGCCCGCCTCGACCGCCTTCATGTAGGCCGCGCCCTGGACGCCGGCGGTGTCGTGGGTGTGGAGGTGGATCGGGACGCCGATCTCCTGCTTGAGGACCGAGACGAGCCGGCCTGCGGCGTAGGGCTTGAGCAGCCCCGCCATGTCCTTGATGCAGAGGACGTGGGCACCGCGCTTGACGAGGTCCTTCGCGAGCTCGACGTAGTAGTTGAGCGCATAGCGCTCGCGGCCGGGCTCGAGGATGTCGCCGGTGTAGCAGATGGCGACCTCGGCGATCGCGCCGGCGTCGCGGGTCGCGTCGATCGCGACCTGCATCTGGTCGGGCCAGTTGAGCGAGTCGAAGATGCGGAAGACGTCGATGCCGCGGGCGCGCGCCTCCTTGACGAACTCGCGCACGACGTTGTCGGGGTAGGTCGTGTAGCCGACGGCGTTCGCGCCGCGCAGCAGCATCTGGAACAGGATGTTCGGGATCGCCTTGCGCAGCTTCTCGAGCCGATCCCAGGGATCCTCGTCGAGGAAGCGCATGGCGACGTCGAAGGTCGCGCCGCCCCACATCTCGAGGGAGAAGAGCTGCGACGCCTCGCGCGCGAGCGCCGGTGCGACGAGCATCATGTCCTGGGTCCGCAGCCGGGTCGCGATCAGCGACTGGTGGGCGTCGCGGAAGGTCGTGTCGGTCAGCAGGACGGGCTTGTGGCTCGCCATCCACTTCACGAAGCCCTCGGCGCCGAGGGCGTCGAAGCGCTGCTTCGTTCCGTCCGGCGGCCGCTGCTTGCGGTCGTAGGCCGGGATGTGGAGCTCGCGGTGGATCGAGGCGGGGTCGATCCGCTCGACGTCCTTCTTGCCGTTGATCGTGACCTCGCCGAGATACTGGAGCAGCCGGGTCCCGACGCCCTTGTCCCGCTCGAGCTTGAGCAGCTCCGGGGTCTCGGCGATGAAGTGGGTGTCGCACTGACCGGCCCGGAAGGTCGGATGCTCGAGTACCTTCTTCAGGAACGCGATGTTGGTCTCGACGCCGCGCACGCGGAACTCGCCGAGGGCCCGCAGCGCGCGGTGGGACGCCTCGCCGAGGTCGCGGCCGCGGGTCGTCAGCTTGACGAGCAGCGAGTCGTAGTAGGGCGTGATGATCGCGCCCGGGAAGGCGCTGCCGGCGTCGAGGCGGACGCCGAAGCCGCCCGGGGAGCGGTAGGAGATCAGGCGCCCGTAGTCGGGGAGGAAGCGGTTCTCGGGGTTCTCGGTCGTGACGCGGCACTGGATCGCGAAGCCGCGGACCGCGACGGACTGTTGCGTGATGCCGAGGTCGGGGAGGCGCTGGCCCATCGCGACGCGGATCTGCGAGGCGACGATGTCGACGCCGGTGATCTCCTCGGTCACCGTGTGCTCGACCTGCAGCCGCGGGTTCATCTCGATGAAGTACCAGTCGTTCCCGGAGACGAGGAACTCGACGGTGCCGGCGTTGCGGTAGCCGACGCCGCGCGCGAAGCGGACGGCCGCGTCGCACAGCTCGTCGCGCAGCTTCGAGGGCAGGTTCGGCGCCGGCGCGAGCTCGAGCACCTTCTGGTGGCGGCGCTGGATCGAGCAGTCGCGCTCGAAGAGATGGACGACGTTGCCGTGGCCGTCGGCGAGGATCTGGACCTCGATGTGCTTCGGGCGCTCGATCAGCTTCTCGATGAAGACCTCGTCGTTGCCGAAGGCGCTGCCCGCCTCGCGCCGCGCGGCGTCGAAGTTCTCGACGAACTCGGCCTCCGTGCGGACGACGCGCATGCCGCGGCCGCCGCCGCCGCCCGAGGCCTTCACCATCACGGGGAAGCCGATCTCCCGTGCGATCCCGAGGCCCGCCTGCGCATCGGCCACCGGCGGCGAGCCGGGGATGATCGGCAGGCCCTGGGCGACGGCGGTGTTGCGGGCGGAGACCTTGTCGCCGACGGCGGAGAGGACGCTCGGCGGCGGGCCCACGAACGCGAGCCCCGCGGCCTCGACGGCGGCGCAGAAGTCGGCGCGCTCGGAGAGGAAGCCGTAGCCCGGGTGGACCGCGTCCGCGCCGGTCGACTCGGCGATCTCGAGGATGCGCTCGATGTCGAGATAGGCGCCGACGGGGTTGCCGCCTTCGCCGAGGGAGTAGGCCTCGTCGGCCTTGAAGCGGTGGAGCGCGAAGCGGTCTTCGTGGGAGTGGATGCCGATCGTGCGGATGCCGAGCTCGGAGCAGGCGCGGTGGATCCGGATCGCGATCTCTCCGCGGTTGGCGATCAGGAGCCTTCGGATCTCGCGCGGCATCGGGACACTCCCTCCCCGTCCGTCGCGGCGCGACGCGGGGGGCTTCGGGATCGGGATTCGGTCGGGGCTCGATCACGGCCGCCGGGCGGCCATCGCCGGGGGGTCGGGAAGGGGCCGAATGCGGGCAGGAGGATAGTGCGCGGGGGAGTTGCGGACGAGACCGACGAGGGCGGACCAGGGGAGGGGGGCGCGTCCACGGGCGCGGTGGGCGGCGCCGATCGCGAAGGCCATCCGCCAGGCGCGCAGGAGGAGGGCGAGGCCCGCGAAGAGGCCGTAGCGGGGGTCGTAGACGTGGGCCGGCTCGCCGGTCAGGCCGTTGAACTCGATGACCCGGAACCGGCCGGCCCGCAGCGCGTCCTCGCTCTCGGCCCGGACGTCGTAGCGCCCGTAGTCGAGACCGACGGTCCGGCTCAGGCGGTCGACGGCGTCCTCGAGGGCCGGGGTCCGCAGGTCCTCGCCGACGAGGAAGCGGCAGCCGAGGGAGTGGGTCCCGAGTCGCGTCAGGCGGACCCGCTCACCGTCGGCCGGGACCCAGTCGAGGCGGTCGGGCTGGAGGGCGAGGAGCTTCTCCGCGACCGGCAGGCAGATCGGGTCGGCGAGGATCCGATCTTCGAGGCGATCGCGCCCGTTGCCGGTCACGAAGCGCGGCGTCTTGCGGGCGATCGAGAAGAGCGTGCCCCGCTCCGCATCCGGCGCGCGCCAGTAGAAGAGGCCGAACTCGTCGCCGTCGACGAAGGGCTGGAGCAGCGTCCGCGCGGGATGGCGCTCGAAGTGGCGGCGCACCGCCGCCTCGTCCGCGACGATCTCGACGTCGCGGCCCCGCTCGCCGACGTCGGGCTTGAGCACGATCGGGAAGCCGATGCCGTGCTCCGCCTGCAGCGCCGCGACCCGGCGGCAGCGCGCGTCGACGGACGCGGGCTCGAGGTCGAAGGTCGCGATCGCATGCTCGGGAACCCGCGCGAGCTGCTCGCCGAGCGCCGCCTTCGACTCGCCGGCGAGGCCGCCGCCCGGGATCGGCGGGTTGACCAGCGTCGCGACCCGCAGCGAGCGGTGGCGCAGGGCGAGGGCGAGCAGCGCTGGAGCGAGGGGCAGGTAGATCGCCCAGATCGGCCAGAACTCCCATCGCACGAGGCGCAGCACCCGCGCGCGCAGCAGGCGGCGCCCGCGCCACGTCGCGGCGTGCGGGGCGATGCGCGCCGCGAGGGCGACGACGAGGAGGAACGCGATGCCGAGGCCGTGGGCGACGGTCGTCGACGCGACGTGGGCCTCGACGACGCGCGCGCCCACTGCCGTCGTGCCGACGAGGAGCGGGGCCCAGAGGAGCGCGGCGAGGACGAGCCAGGCGGTGAAGCGGGCGAGCGGCTGGCGGAGGATGCCGGCGGCGACGTAGGTCGGGAGCCGTGCGCCGGGCACGAAGCGGCCGAGCAGCACGACGAGGCCGCCCGTGCGAGCGAAGCGCTCCCCGATCGGGCCGATCGCCGCGGGATCGCGACCGAGCCGGCGCAGCAGCGGCGGCCCGACGAGGCGCCCGCCGGCGTAGAGCAGGAGATCGCCTGCGACCAGCGCGAAGACACAGGCGAGGATCGCCCCGGATGCCGGGACCCGACCGCGGGCCACGAGCAGCCCGACACCGATGCACGTCAGGTCCTCGCTCACCATCGAGGCGGCGAAGACGAGCACCGCGAAGACGAGCCAGCCGAGCCCGTCCTGGGGACCGGCGAGGGCGGGGTCGAAGGGCATCGCGGCGGCGGCGACGCGCGCCGGGTCCGCCGCGGCGCGGCGCGGCAGACGGTCGGCGTCGGCGTCCTCGAGCCACGCGACGAGGGCGCGGGCGACGGCGTCGGGATCCTGCATCAGGACGAGATGACCGCCGTCGATCCAGACGAGGCGGCTCTGGGGCACGATCCGGTGGTGCTCCCGCGCGGCGGCCGGCGGCACGAGGAAGTCGTCGCGGCCGTGCACGATCAGGAGCGGCCCGTGCCAGCGCGCGAGGGCGGTGCGCAGCGGGCGCTGGTCGCCGTCGAGGAAGCTGCGCGTGAAGCCGCGGCCACCGTGACCGCCGTCGAAGGCGCCGAAGTGGGGGATCGACCAGTCGAGGGCGGTCACGAGGACCTGCTGGAGACGGTGGATCAGATGGTTCAGGGTCGCGTCGCCGAGCAGCTCGTGCTCCTGGACGCCGATGGACGAGACCAGGACCAGGGACGCGACGCGCTCGGGCGCGCGGTCGGCGAGGGCCGTCGCCACGCCGCCGCCCCAGCTGAAGCCGACGAGATGGGCGCGCTCGACCCCGAGCGCGTCGAGCAGGCGCAGCAGCCGATCGGCCTGGGCCGCGAAGCCGTGATCGTCGATCTCGCGCGAGGATCGCCCGAAGCCCGGCAGGTCCGGGACGACGACGAAGCGATCGGGGCCGAGGCGGGCGGCGAGGGCGTCGAAGTCCTGGAGCGAGCCGGGGCTGCCGTGAAGCAGCACGACGGCCTCGGGTCCGGGGCGGCCGAAGCGGCGATAGGCGACGTCGATGGAGCGCGGAGGCGGGGCACCGCGTCGGACGTCGCGGGCCGCGAAATCGGGGGCGGCGCCTTCCGCCGCCCCGTTCGCGTCCGCGTGCCTGGCGCCGTCGCGTTCCCGAATCGTCTCGATTCGGGTGTCATGGGGAAGCGGCCGCTCGGCGAGACCGGCGGCGATCCAGGCTCGCGACGCGATCGCGAGCAGCAGATAGCCGACGAGCAGCCGGCGCCGACCCGTCATGCTAGGCGTCCTCCGCTTCGATCGCGGAGGGCTCGATCTCGAAGACGAGCAGGTCGCCGTGGCGGACGACCTCGCCCTCGATCGCGACCCGCAGCCCGACCCAGCGCAGCACCTCCCGCCCGACCCCGCGTCCCGACCGATCGACCAGCAGCAGCACCGCCCGCTCCTCCGCCTCGCCCTGCCGCTTCACCCGCAGCAGCAGCGCCGGCGGGATCCCGCCGCTGATGCAGCGGGCGGCGCAGGCGCGGTGGACCTTGCCGGTCGCGGGGTTCATGACGCCGAAATGGCACTTGCTGTCGACGATCTCGCCGACGAGGCGATGGCGGCCGAGAGACTCGACGCGTACGTCGGGTGCGCTCGCCGGCGCGTCGCCGAGCCGCTCGATCGGCGCCTCGGTGAGCTCGATCAGGGCCTGGCCGTCGACGTGGGCGAGCGTCCCGCGCAGGCGCACCGCGACGCCGTCGAGCCCCGCGATCCGCTCCGCCGCGCCGTGCTTCCCCGGCGCCACGAGCGGCAAGATCGACGTCGCACCGCAGGCCCCGACGTCCCCCGGCCGCAGGATCGACAGCGACGGGATCGGCCGCTCCGCCAGCCAGCCGACGAAGACCCGCTCGCGGCCGAACTCGAAGAGGCTCGGCACGACGTCGCGCTGGGCCGCCGCGAGCAGGCCGAGCACGATGGGCGCCGCCAGCACGAGCGCCGCGATGCGCGGCGCGAGGAAGCGCGCGCGGGTGTGCGCGTGCGCGGCGCCGTCGGCATCGGCATCGGGCGTTGCGATGGCGGCCGGGGTTCGGCCGATCGACTCCGCGTGTCCCGACGCGGCGAGCGCCTCGGCGCGGGGGGCCGGCCGTGCGCCGGGAATCGCGATCGGCTCGACGAAGGTGCCGGGCGGATTCGGGCGGGTTCGGACGAAGACGCGATCGCCTTCGAGGCGGAGCGCGAAGGTCGGGATCCGCTCGCGGAAGGGCGCGGGGGCGCGGCCCGAGGCGGGGTCGTACTCGTAGCCGTGCCAGGGACAGACGACGCATCCGTGCTCGATGCGGCCCTCGCCGAGGGGGCCGTTCTGGTGCTGACAGACGTTCGAGATCGCCGAGAGGCGGCCTTCGTTTCGGAAGATCGCGACGCGCTCGCCCGCGACGACGGCGATGCGCGCCCGCTTCTCGGGGATCGCGTCGACCGTACACGCGAAGGTCCAGTCCGCGTCGGGCGAGGCCGCATCGCGCGCGAGCGCCTCCGGCGCATGCCGGGGCGAATCGAGATCAGGCACGCGATCGCGTCGGGCCTCGCGCCAGGCCGCGGCGAGATGGAGTGCGCCCAGCCCGGCCATGCCCGCGCCGAGCAGGACGGGGTAGAGCGGGCTCGTCTCGGATTGGAGGACGCCGAGTGCGACGTGGGCGACGAGCAGTCCGTAGGCCCCGTAGACGGCCATGTGGAGCGCCTTCCAGGTCGGCGCGGTCAGGTTCGCGAGCCAGAAGTCGTGGCTCGTCGCGGCCATCAGGACGAGGACGACGAGGGCGGCGAGGCCGAAGGGCTGGAAGGCGGCATCGGCGAGGGAGCCCGTCGTGTCGGGATCGGAGACGAGCACGCTCACGAGGGGATGCAGATCGCCGAGCGCATGGAACTGGAAGAGGGCGAAGCCGCCGTGGACGAGGGCGAGGAGCGCCAGACCGACCCCGAGATGGCGGCGATTGGCGAGCAGCGGCAGGAAGCGCGGATCGAGACGACAGAGCGGCCCGATCGCGAGGATCACGTGGAGGAGCGCGAACGCCGTTCCTCCCACGGCGCGGATCACGAGCGTCTCCGCCGTCAGGCTCGCTCGAAGCCACGCCCCGACCGCGACGAAGCTCGCGACGGCGAGAACGACCGCGAGCAGGGCGATCGCGTCGTAGCGCTTCTTCGCCGGGCTCCACTGGACGGTGCGATAGGTGTCGCTCATGGCGCGGTCGGATCGGCGGCGGGGGCCGCGGAGGCTGCCGTCGTTGCGGTCGGGGCGGCCGTGGAACCCATCGAGTCGGTCGCAGGCTCGTCGAGGCGCGCCGACGCGACGATCGCGCCATGGCCGAGCGCGTAGAGGACGAGGCTTCCGGCCTTCGCCGGTAGCGCGAAGCGTTGCGCGTGGGTTCCCGTCAGGAGACCGAGGAGGCGGGCGTCTTCGGGGAGCGCGTCGCCGGCGAACGCGCCCGGGACCCAGTAGAGCAGCAGCTCGGGGTGGTCCAGGGGGCGGCGGGGTCGGAGCTCGACGGTCCCATCGGCGAAGAGGGCCAGCCGGGCCGGCCAGGCGCCGAAGGCGTCGTCCCGGGTCCAGAGCGGACCCGTCGGGCGCGTCTTTCCGCTCCCGCTCGCGGCGCTCGCCGGGGCGTGCTCGGCCTCGGACTGGGCGAGGAAAGCGGGCCAGTCCGCGGGTGCATCGAGGGGGCGGCGCGTCGTGATGGCGGTGGCGACGAGGATGAAGACGATGGGCCAGAGCAGGGCGTGGATCCGGCGGTGGGCACGGCGGTGGCCCGTGATCAAGGGGTGGACCTCGCGCGATGGGCGTTGCCCTCGATCGGCGGCTCACCGTCGCCGCGCGTCATCCGGAGCGCGAGCCAAGGCCAGAGCAGGATGCAGCCCGGCAGGATGAGCAGCCGGAAGCCCAACGGGCTCGAGGCGATCCCACGATCGACGCGCGACCCGAGGGCGGGCACGAACACGGCGAGCAGCGCGGCGGCCAGACCGAGACCGACGTAGCCCTCGCAGAAACGGACGACGAGCAAGGCCGCTGCGGGTTCGAGCACGGGACCTCCACGCATTGCGCTCGCTTCGATGACGAATGCGGCATCGGGGGTTACAGAGTACGCGCGTCGCGTTACAAAATGCCGCGCCCGGCATCGGAACCGCCAGGCCGGGGGGCGAGCGCCGCCGAGCCCGCCGAGAACCGGCGCGGCGAAGCGATCCCCCGGCACGGAGCGCAGCATGATCGACACGATCCAGGGCGACGCGGAGCAGGAGCGGTCGGAGGCGGGCATCGCGGAGTTCTTCGAGGCGCGGGGGGCCTATGCCGTCCGTTTCGCGCGGCGGGCCGAAGATCGGCGGCAGGTCCAGCGCCTGCGCTACGAGGTCTTCGCCCGGGAGCTCGGGGCGGCGGTCGAGGGCGCCGAGCGGGGACTCGACCTCGATCCCCTCGACGACGTCGTCGACCATCTGCTCGTCGTCGATCGGGCGAGTGGCGAATGCGTCGGTACCTATCGCCTCGCGACCCGCGAGCAGGTCGGCCGCGATCCCGGCTTCTACACGCGCCGGCAGTTCGTGATGGACCGCCTCGATCCGCGCATCGAGGCCGACGGCGTCGAGCTCGGCCGCGCCTGCGTCGCCCTGCGCCACCGCAATCGCGGCGTGTTCCAGCTGCTGCTGCGGGGAATCGGCGCCTACCTGACCCTCGCACGCAAGCGCTTCCTCTTCGGCTGTGGCTCGATCCTCTTGAAGGAGCCGAGCGAGTCCGCCTTCGTGATGCGGTCGGTCGAGCGCGAGGGCTGGATCGATCCGGCGCTCGAGGTCGAGCCGACGCGCGCCTATCGACTGCCGGCAGCGCAGGGCGGCGCCACGATCGGACCCGACCTGCCGCCGCTGCTCCACGCCTACTGCGCGATGGGCGCACGTCTCGCCACGCGGCCCGCCTGGGATGCCGCCTTCGCGAGCCTCGACTACTTCGTGCTGCTCGATCTCGAGCGGATGGATCCGCGCAGTCGTGCGCGCTATTGCGGCGCGGCGCGATGAGCGGGCTTCGTGATCGGCTCCGGGCCCCGCTTCGCGCCACGGCGATCGTGGCCGCGACCGTCGAGACCCTGGCTGCTCTGGCCTTCCTTCGACTGTGGCGCAGGGAGCGCGCGGATCGCGGGGGCGCGGAGGCGGATCGCCTCGGCCGGCGCTGGGCCCGCACGCTCCGGCGCCGGATGGACCTGCGCATCGTCGTCGAGGGCGAGCCGCCGGAGGGGCCCGTCGCGATCGTCGCCAATCATCTCAGCTACCTCGACGTGGTCGCGCTCTGGTGCGTCGTGCCGGGCGTCTTCGTCGCGCGGGCGGATGTCGCCCAATGGCCTCTCGTCGGGCTCGCGAGCCGGCTCATCGGCACGATCTTCCTCGACCGCGCCCGCAAGCGCGATCTGCTCCGCGTCGTGCCCGAGCTCTCGTCGGCGCTCGGGGCGGGTCGCAACGTGGTCTTCTTTCCCGAAGCCACGAGCTCGCCGGGGGCCGACGTCCTGCCGTTCCGGAGCTCGCTCTTCGAGGCGGCCGCGAGACGCGAGGTCCCGGTCGTCGGCGTGAGCCTCCAGTACGAGACACCGGAGCCCGGGCCGGAGGCGGCGCTCGCGGTCTGCTGGTGGGGCGACATGACCTTCCTGCGCCACGTCTACGCGCTGCTCGCCCTGCCCCACGTGGTCGTGCGCATCCGCTTCGCGGAGCCGATCCCGCCTTCGCGGGATCGCAAGGCGCTCTGCCGCGCCGCTCGGGAAGCCGTCGTCAAGAAGTTCATTCCGACCGCGTCGCTTCCGATCGGGGCGCCGGTCTGCGCGAGGAAAGGGAGAGGCGTGCGATGAGCGGGACGGGAATCGGAACGGCGAGCCGGGACTGTGCACGACTGCTCGAGCAGGGACGCGAGCTCGTCGCGGGCCTCGCGCCCGAGGAGTACGGCGCGTGCTTCGACGAAGGAACCTTCTCGAGCACCGGCGCCCACCTGCGCCACGTGATCGACTACCTCGACTGCCTGCTCGCCGGCGTCGATGCCCGCAGCATCGACTACACCGCCCGCCGCCGGTGCCCGGAGATCGAGACGTCGCGCGAGGCCGGCCTGCGCGAGCTCGCGCGCTGCATCGAGGCGCTCGACAAGCTCGATCCCCGCCGCGAACGGTTCACCGTCGACGTCCGCTGCGACGAAGGCGATCCCTGGGTCGGCTCGACGCTGGCGCGCGAGCTCGGCTTCGTGGCGAGCCACACCGTCCACCACTTCGCCCTGATCCGGCTCACGCTCGCGCGCTGTGGCCGGAGGACGGCGCCGGAGTTCGGCGTCTCGCCCTCGACCCTGGCCCATCGGGCGCGGGGGAGCCGGGCCTGAGGCGGACCTCCACCGCCGGACCGGCGCGGGGCCTCGGCCGGGTCGATCGGCTCCGGCGCGCCGAACGAGCCTCGTCCGCCTAGCGAGCGTCTCCCGTCAGCACGGCCCCCGCCATCGGGGAGAAGGCGTGGCAGAGCGCCGTGTCGATGATCTGGCTGCCCGACTCGGGATCGAACCAGCGGTCGACGTGGGCCCAGTGGTGCGGGTGGACCATGTAGTCGACGGTGAGGCCCTCGAGCTGCTCGTACTCCTGCTCCCAGACGTGGGTCCAGGCGGGGACGGCCGACTTCGACCAGTCGAGCGGGATCGCCCGCGAGAGGCGCCAGTTCACGATCGCGGGGACGTGGGCCGGCATCTCGAGCAGGTCGCGCTCCCAGCGATCGAGTCGCGCCGGCTCGATGCCCGGCAGCGCGCGGAAGAGTGCCGTCCGCTTGATGCCTTCCTTCAGCCCGGGCCGCGCGAGGCCGGCGCCGACGGTCTCGAGGCCGAGCGCCGTCCAGCTCGCGCAGCTCCGCTCGAGCATCGGCGCGATCCGCTCGCGCCAGGTCGTGCTCGCGCGCGCCGCCGTCGCGGTCGTCCGATCGGGAAAGCGCAGGTCCCAGGTCAGATGGCCCGCACCGTAGTCCGCGACGAGGTTCGCGGCGACCCACGCGCCCTCGATCCCGGGAAGCGCGGGGCCCGCCTCGGCGAGGCACGTCTCGACGGCCTTCACCTCGGCCGCGCTCGCCGTCTTCGGGAGATGGACCTGCACGGTCTCCCGCCAGCCATGCATTCGGACTTCGTAGGGTGCGGTCGCGATCGGGGCGGGCCAGCTCGCCTCGGGAGCCCGGGCCGGGCCGCCCGGCGCGCCGGCGCCGAGCGCCTCCTCGACGAGATAGCGGCGCTCGCGCGACACGACGATCGGCTCGATCGAGGCCCAGAAGGCGGTGACCGCCGGATCCCCCGCCGCCGACCGCATCGCCCACCAGGCCGGGACGTCGGCGACGCGCCAGCGCACGAAGAGCGTGACCGGCTCCTCGACGAGATCGAAGGGCGGCGAGATCCAGGCGTCGACGAAGACGAGGCCCCGGCGCGCGGCGCCCGGGAGATAGTCGTCGCGCAGGCGCTCTTCGAGTCGGGCGCGATCCTGCGCGCGCACCGCGATCCGGTCCAGGGCGATGATCATCGAGGCGTCCTCCCGAGCGGGCTCGCCTCGACGCTAGCTCGTCTTCGCGAGGGCCTCGCGCAGGACGGGGGCGAGCAGGGCGACCCAGCCCGCACGCTCGCGGCGCGTGCCGAGCACGGCCTGGTTCAGCTCGATCTCGAGCCCGAGGTAGTCGGCGGGCCGGCGAGCCTTGCGAAAGGCCGTCGGCAGTCCATCGCTCGTTCCGCGGTAGGGCGCGTTGCGGCGCACGCGCACCTCGGGCGCGCGCGCGGCCAGGCCCGCGTGCAGCGCGTCGGCGAAGCGGCGCTCGCGCGCGCGCTTCGGGTCGTAGAGCAGGCCCAGCTCGAAGTCGCGGACGTCGTCGCCGAGGACGGGCGTGAAGCTGTGGATCGCGACGTGGACGACGGGCCGGGCGGCCCGTGCGACGACGCGCTCGACGCGCGCCCAGTGGGGTGCGTGGAAGCGGGCGACGAGGGCGCGGCGCTCGGCGAGGGGCAGGGCGCGGGTGAAGCGGGAGTAGAGCGTGCGGTTGTGGGGCGAGCGGTTCAGGTCGACGATCAGGCGCGTCGTGTCGCCGGCGACGAGCGGCGCGCGGAGGCGGCGGGCGAGGCCGTTCGAGACGTCGAGAGCCCCGGCGTCCCAGCCGCGGTGGGTGGCGAGGATCGCGCGCTCGCCGCGGAAGAGCGGCGCGAGATCGCGGGGGACGTGGTTGCTCGCGTGCTCGCAGCTGAGGACGAGTCGACGATCGGGCGTGCCGCGTGCCATGTCCGATCGGGCTCCTAGCGCTCCGCGCGCAGCATCCGGCCTTCGCGCAGGCAGTCGGCGAGCTCCGTCCAGACGACGGCGAGCTGCTCGCGGGTCGGCGCCGCGGCCGGTCCGCTCCGCCCGCCGCCCAGTCGGCGCAGGTGCTGCAGGATGCGGGTCGAGAGCGTGCCCTCGTCGCGGATCACGTCGAGCGGAGCGCGCAGGGCGGGATAGAGCGGGTCCGGGGCGAAGTCCCGGTCGAGCAGCTCGCACCAGAGATCCGACGCGCGCCGCGGCTGGCGGTCGAAGCCGAGCGCCGCGAGGTAGTCGCCGTCGGCGATCTCCGTCCGCTCCGCCTCCTTCGTCGTCGCGCGCAGGATTCCGGCCAGGGCGGCGGTGTCGAGGGCGCGCAGGCGGGCCTGGGCCGGGCCGTCCATGCGGCACAGCGCGCGCAGGCTCGCGGTGATCGCCGCGTGGATCGCGACGTCGGCGGCGGGCGTCTCCTGGACGTCGAGCACGCGGATCTCGAGGGCCATGCGGTCGAAGCGCGCGATCGCGCCGCGCGCGTTCAGCCACTCGTGCTGCAGCAGCCCCTCCGGATCGAGGGGCGCGATGTCCGCATAGAGGCCCGACAGCAATTGCTGATAGTCGGCGTAGGTGAACACCGCCTCCGGGACGACCGAGCCCGAGACCGAGGGCAGGCGCCGCGCGTTCGTGCGGTAGACGTCGAGGCGCGTGTCCATGAAGCCCGAGATGCGGCCGTCGACGCAGGGCGACGAGGCGGCGAGCGCCGGCAGGATCGGCAGGATCGCGCGGATCGCGGCGTGGAGGCGGCCGAACTCGTCGTCGTTCGCGAAGGGGAGGTTCAGATGCGCGCTCTGCAGGTTCGCCCAGCCGTGGCCGCGGCAGTCGAAGATGCGGTGGAAGGCGTCGTAGATCTCGTGGCTGCCGTGGGGCCAGAGCTCGAAGTCGCGGGCGGCGTCCATCCAGGGGTGCATCGCGGTCGGCAGGATCCGCGCGCCCATCGGCGCGAGCAGCGCCTCGATCCGGCGCAGCTCCGCGGCGAAGCCGTCGCCGACCCCCGCGAAGCCGGGGACCGGTCCGTTGGTCTTGATCTCGATCACGTGGCGGGCGAGCTCGTTCGACCAGGCGAAGGGCCCGCGCTCGATCTCGTTCTCGATCACGCCGGCCTCGGCCTCGATCAGCCGATCCGCGATCGGCTTCACGTCGAGGGTCGCGGCGTCGACGATCATGTACTCGAGCTCGATGCCGAAGCCCTCGAAGAGCGAGAGCGGCCGCTTTTCATCCGACTGTTCATCCGACTGCTCATCCGACATGGTCGAATCCCGATTCCCCGCGCCGGTCGAGCCGGACGCGGAACCACTGCATGACGCGCCGATAGACCTCGTCCCCCAGCACCGCGTCCTCGTAGCCGACCTCGATGTTGGGATTGTCGTTGATCTCGATCACGAGGAACTCGCCGTCGATCTCCTTGAGGTCGACCCCGTAGAGCCCGTCCCCGATCAGGCGCGCCGCGCGCACCGCGACGTCGACGAGCTTCGCCGGGACGTCGGCGAGGGCGAAGGTCTCGACCTTCCCGTAGCGCCGGAAGCCCGACGGCCCCGTCCGCACGATCTGCCAGTGGCCCTTCGCCATGTGGTAGCGGCAGGCGAAGAGGGCCTCGCCGTCCAGCACCCCGATCCGCCAGTCGAAGTCCGAGGCCGTGAACGCCTGGGCCACCACGAGCTCCGAGTCGTGCAGGAAGAGCTCCGCCTTCTCGCGCAGCTCCTCCATCGTCGTCGCCTTCGTCACCCCGCGCGAGAAGGCCGAGTCCGGCCGCTTCAGCACGCAGGGCAGGCCGACGGCCTTCGGGATCTCGTCGATCGAGTCCTCGTGGGCCACGAAGGTCTTCGGATGGGGGATGTCGTGACGGGAGAAGAGCTCCGCGAGGAAGACCTTGTTCGAGCAGCGCAGGATCGAGATCGGATCGTCGATCACGATCAGCCCCTCGGTCGCCGCCCGCCGCGACATCCGGTAGGTCGGCCCGTTGACGTAGGTCGTTTCCCGGATGAAGAGGGCGTCGAACTCCCCGATGTCCTCGGCGTCGTCGCGCTCGATCAGATGCGGCTCGATGCCGACGTCCCGAGCGGCCTTGGCGAACTTCCGCAGCGTCTGCTCGTTCGAGGGCGAGTCCTCGGCCTTGGGATCGTGGAGGATCGCGAGGTCGTACTGGTACTTGCGGGTCGGCGTCGAGCGCGGGCTGCGGCTGAAATGCTTCTCGGCCTGGGCGATCACGAAGCTGCGATGGCTCTCGGGGATCTCCCCCGTCGAGATCGGTCGGACCGACGAGAGCCGCCACTCGTCCTCGAAGCGCTCGAAGGAAGCCCGCAGCAGGGGGACCGAGAACTGCTCGTAGAGCTCGCGGGAGAGCGCGTCGTAGCGCTTCGAGAGGTTGCGCCCGAAGTAGACGGAGAGCTCGAACCGCTTGCCGCGCAGCGGCGCGAGCGAGCGCTGGATCAGGGCCTCCATCTGCTCGGAGACGATCCGGACGACCGGGGAGAGGCGCAGGTCCTGGAGCGTCTCGACCGTGGGCAGCGGGCGGTGGCCCCGGGCGGCGGCGAGCAGGGAGACGTAGTAGCCGACGGTCTGGTAGCCGTAGGTCCGGCAGAAGTTGTAGACGCGGACCCCGCGGCGCCCCGCCCACTCGCCGCCGACCAGGTAGTCCTTGGCGGCGACGACCGTCGCCCCCTTCAGCGCCAGCGGCCAGCGCTTCACGTTCTCGATCACGATGATCGACTTCAATCCGAGTCCTCGGGTGGCTCGAGCACGAGCATGTTGCCGTCGTAGGTGAGGACACCGAGCAGGATCGCGTTGATCAGGCGCGAGACCGGGACCCAGTAGATGTGCTTCTGGAACTGGGGGTGGGTCTCGGCCGGGTCGGCGATCCGGACGGTCCGCTCCTCCTCGTCCCAGCCCGACAGCACGACGAAATGTCCCGTCGGCACGCCCCGGATGTCGTCGTCCGCGAGGACGTCGACGCCGATCTCCCGGGCGCTCGAGTAGAGGTAGGTCGAGGAGAGGCCGGTCAGGATCGGCCGTTCGTCCTGCAGCCATTGGCGCAGCAGCCCCGTCGTCAGGTCGACCATCGCGAGCTCGCCGCCGAGCTCGAGGTACTCGACGTAGCTCTTCGTGGCGATCGAGAGCTTCGGGTCGTTCTTCGCCCGCTCCTGGGCGACGAGCTTGTCGATCAGGTCGCAGCTCTCGCCGTGGAACCAGGTCGGGTCGAAGACGGTGAGGTTGTAGGTGTACATGAGGGCGCGGTAGCCGCGCTTCAGGGCATGGATCGCGAGGTTCGCGGCGAGGGTCCCGCCGGTCTCGAGCTGGGGGACCTCGGCGATCACGTCCTCGAGGCTCTCGAGGTCGCCGTAGTAGCGGTAGACCGCCTGGAGGCAGGTCGGCCCGCAGGTCGCATCGTCGGGCTGGCGATCGATCTCGAGGTCGAGGCTGTGGCGGGAGGGCGAGGGCGGCATTGGGGCTGAGATGGCGGCCTCGTTCTTCGCGGCCGGGCCGGAAGCGAGCGGTTTCGGGTCGAGGACCGTGTCGGCCGATCGGGCGCCGGCTTGAATGGCGCGGAGGGTAGGGCCGGTTCGGCCCGGATCAAGCCGTCCGGGCCGGGCGGTTCGTCAGCGCCTCCGCGACCTTCCCGACCGGCCAGGGCTGGTGCTCCCGGTAGTCGTCCATCTTCGTCTTGCCCTCGGCGATCTTGCCCGTCACGGCGTCGTAGACGCGCCAGTGCATGGTCGGGCCGAAGAGGGGCTGGCTCTCGACGGAGATGATGCGGAGCTCGCCCTCCTCGAAGCCGCAGATCGGCTGGATCGCGCGCAGGAGCTGCTCTCCGTTCAGGTGGCCGTCGCCGAAGTTCCAGCCGAGGATGGTGCCGCCCATCAGCTCGCCTTCGTACCAGTCGTAGTCGTCGATGAAGGGGACGGCGACCGGGAGCGCCTCGAAGAGCGGCCTCCCCTGGAAGTGCATGAAGCGGGAGACGAGCAGCATCGCCTTCGAGAACTCGAAGGCGGTGTCGTCGGGGATCATGTCGCGCATCTGCTCGAGGACGGTGTTCCCGGTCTTCTTGAGCTTCTTCAGCTTCTGGGCGGCCGGGCCCTTCTTGATCAGCCAGACGTTGTAGGCCCAGTTCCCGGCGTAGTACCGCATCGAGGGCAGGAACGAGACGTGGGCCGGGAAGAAGTTGCCGTAGAGCGGGACCACGAAGAGCGAGAAGAGCATGGCCGAGAGCAGCAGCGGCATCTGGGTCATGTCGAAGATCGAGGCCTCGGGATGGAACCAGAACAGGAACCAGCCGCCGTAGATCATCAGGATGTTCCACTCGACGGGCATGCCGTTCGGGTTGTTGAGGCCGATGAAGGAGTGGAAGCCCGTGAACAGGATGCAGCCGCCGAGCAGGATCCACTCGTTGCCGGTCTGGGCGGCGAGCAGCAGGATGAAGGGGATCGAGACCTCCGAGACGTGGCCGAAGCCGGCCATGAAGGTCGCGAAGCGCGACGGGCGCAGGTCGTCGGGGAAGCGCGTGAAGAGGCTCTTCTTGAGGAACTTCGGGAAGAAGGGCCCGTTGTTCATCATGAACATGATCACCGACGGGAAGTGGCTGTTCCACTTCGACACGCCGGCCCAGATCCAGATGAAGGACCAGACGATCTTCGCGCCGGAGATCCAGAGGTCGTTCGCCATCGCGAAGGTCATCGCGCCCAGCACGACCCAGTAGTGCTCGTAGCGGGCGACCAGCATGAGGGTCTTGTCGAGGATGCCGTTCACGAGGACGAGCGCGAAGCAGGGCAGCAGCAGCTCGGCCGTCACCTCGGGCGAGACGAGGATGCGCAGCAGCAGGACCTGGTTCAGCAGGTAGAGGCCGACGTCGAGCAGGTTGCGCGTGTCGCCGCCGATCAGCGGGGCGCCGCGGAAGAGCGGGAGCTTGATCGTCCCGATGCGGGCGAAGTGGCGGTAGCCGCCGAACCACTTGTCGAAGCGGGCGTTCATCGGGCCCCAGCCGCAGCCGAAGCCGAAGAGCTCCCAGCAGATCGACCAGACCATCGCCTTCTTGAAGGCCTCGTTCGTGAAGGCCCAGTCGGCGATCTGGAAGAAGCCCGGGTACCCGGCGTTGAAGCTGCACCAGAAGGCCCAGGCCCCGATCAGCACGAAGAAGTACTTCGCCCAGTAGAGCGCCATCACGCTCGGGCGGTTCGGGCTCGAGTTCGCCCAGGTCCGGCAGGCGAGGCGCACGCGCTCCGGGAAGGGCGCGCTCACGACGCGCTTCGGATCGTAGGGCGGGAGGTCGGAGGGGCTCGCGGTCTGGGAGGTGCTCATGGCGGGCGATGATAAACCGCAGGCTTCCCCTCGCGCGAGGCCCGGACCCGCGATTGCGGCGTGCCGGGCCCGGTCCTAGCGGCCGCGAGAAAGTAGGCGCGGAATCAGGCGCGGCGTTCGCGCGAGGTGGGCCTGGTAGGCCGGGTCGTCGCCCCAGCGCTTGCGGCCTCGGGCCTCGAGGAGCGGGATGCCGCTGATCCGGGTCAGCAGCACGTAGACGAAGGCGGGCGAGATCAGGGTCGCGAGCCGCGGTCCGGCGAGCGCGGGCCAGGCGACGATGGCGACGCCCAGCCACAGCACGATCTCGCCCAGGTAGTTCGGATGGCGGCAGAGCGACCAGAGCCCCGTCGTGATGAAGCGATCGGCGTTCGTCGGGTCGGCGCGGAAGGCCTCCTTCTGCCGGTCCGCGACGACCTCGATCCCGAAGCCCGCGAGCCAGATCAGCGCGCCCACCGCCTCGACCGGACCGAGCGGCGGCGAGGTCGGTGCCGCGGTCATCGCCGCGAGCGCCGCGCCCGCCGTGATCGCGACCCAGAGCCCTTGCAGCATGAAGGCCATCAAAAAGCGAGCGAAGTCGACCTTGATCGCGTCGAAGCGCGGGTCGCGGCCCGAGGCGCGGATGCGCGCGAAGAGGAAGCGGCCGAGGCGCAGCGCCCAGACCGCGATCATCGCCGCGAGCAGCCGGGCCCGTGCGTCGGCCGGGCCGAGCGCGAGGGCGAGGGCGACGACCGACAGATACGTCGCGCTTCCCGTCAGGTCGTAGTAGCGCTCGCTCCGAGCGAGGAAGGACGGCACGAAGGCGGCGGCGTTCAGCGCGAAGGCGAGCGCGACGCAGAGGCCGAAGACCGGCCAGTCGAACGCGCGAGCCCCGCCCTGGCTGCCCGCCCAGGCGAGGCCGGCGCCGATCGCGCCGATGATCGGCAGTGCGAGGAGCGCCGTCCGCCTCACGCGTTCGGTCGGTGGACCGGCTCTTCGAAGGTTCCGAAGAGCTTGTCGTAGAACATCGTCAGCGTGGCGTAGTTGCCGTGGTTCATGTCGACGTGGTGGGCGGCGTGGACGCCCGTGATGTAGTCGATCAGGCCGTACGGGAACTTCGCCGGGAAGCGCGTGTAGACGTGGTTCAGCGTGTTCAGCTGGGTGAAGAGATAGGTCGCGACGACCATCGAGAAGACGTCGAGGGTCGTGCCCGAAGCGGCCGCGACGATCGGCATCGAGCCGAGGAAGAGCAGCAGTCCGATCGTCGTCTCGAGCGGGTGGACGTAGAGGGCGTCGACGTAGGTGGGCTTGCGGGCCTGGTGGTGCAGCGCGTGGACCTTGCGGAGCAGGTTGCCGTGGAAGAGGGAGCGGTGGGTCCAGTAGTACATGAAGTCGAACACGAGCAGCACGACCGGGATCTGCACGAGCTTCCACCACAGCGGCGCCGCCGCGACCTCGCCCGCCCCGCCCCAGAACGAGCGCGTGTCGAAGCCGATGCAGAAGGGCAGGACCGTCACGTAGAAGATCAGGTTGACCGCGAGCCCGACGCGGTTGTTGATCTGGACGGCCTCGCGGAAGCTGCTGCGATCGAGCTTCGTCCGGTCGACGACCCGGTTCTCCTCGCGCATCTGCGCGAAGGCCGGGATCCGGAAGATCAGGAAGTTGCCGATCAGCGTCGCCGCCGTCATCAGCGCGAAGAAGACGAGCGTGGCTTTCCAGTCGTAGGTCATGGCTGCGATACCTCTGCGGTTGCGGGAGAAAGATGGGCGGCGAGGCGCGCCGCGTCGCGGGCGCCGAGCCGGTCGCGCAGCTGCGCGGCGAGTCGGGCGAGGGCGAGCTCGGGATCGGCGTCGATCGGATCCGCGTCGTCGCGGCGGCGCGCGTCGTTCGCGAACGCATCGGAGAGCAGCGTCGTCTCGAGCTCGAGCGCACCGTACAGGCGCCGCGCCACCCGCGCGAAGACCTCGAACTCGTCCGCGTCGATCCGCTTGCGCCAGTCGCGCTCGAGGTCGTCGAGGGCGGCGACCGAGTCCTCGATCAGCCGGCGGCCCCGCCCGGTCAGGCGGACGACGACGCCGCGGCGGTCGGTCGGGTCGGCCTCGCGCTGGAGGTAGCCCTGGGCCTCGAGATCCCGGGCCGTCGCACTGATGGCCTGGCGACTGACGCCGTGGAGCTCGGCGAGGCGATGGAGGCGGGCGCCGGAGGGGCCGATCAGCGTCAGGATCTGACCGTGGGAGAGCTTGAGGCCGGTGTGGCCGCGCTGGCCGGTGGCCCGCATCAGGTCCTGCTCGACGTGGGCGGCGAGGATCGGCAGCAGACCCGCCGACCCGGACTCGGCCGCGCGCGGGCGCGGGAAGAGCTCGAGGCTCCCGACGAGCTTCGCCAGCGCCGCGAGGAAGCGCGGATAGTCGTCGCCCCCGATGCGCCGCGCGTGTTCGGCCTCGATCGCCCGCAACGATTCGATCCCGTCGCGAACCAGGCGCTCGCCCGCCGGCGTCAGGACCAGCCACGCGGTCCGCCGATCCGCCGGATTCGGCTCCCGACCGAGGTAGCCGGCGCGCTCGGCGAGGCCGACGAGCTGGCTCGCCGCCTGGGGGCTGATCGCGAGCTCCCGGGCGAGCCGGGTCAGTGGGCGCGGGGCCGACGCGACGAGGCTGATCAGGAGGCCGAAGCTCGGGCGCAGGTCACGATGGTCGCATTCCGTGACGAGATGGCTCATCAGCCGGAGCTGCAGTTCGCGGGCGACGCCGATCAGATGGCGGGCGAGGTTGTCCCGGTAGCGCGGCCAGGCGAGGAGCTCGGCTTCCGCCGAGGGGGGCACCGGCTTCGGGTTCGCTCGGGACATGACGCCACTCTAGGAGCCGACGAGCAGAAGATCAAGCTCGATTGACAAGGTTGTCCAGAGAGGTTGAGAATGACGCCTGCCTTCCCGGCCCGACCCGTCCGGGCCATCCTGACGCAGGAGGTTTCCCGTGCTCACGATCTACCACTCGCCCCAGTCGCGCTCGGTCCGCGTCGTCTGGCTCGCCGAGGAGCTGGGCCTCCCCTACCGGGTCCACGCGCTCCCGATGTTCGGCGACGCCATGAAGACGCCCGAGTACCTGGCGATCCATCCCCTCGGCAAGGTTCCGGCGATCGACGACGACGGCTTCGTCCTCTGGGAGACGACGGCGATCCTCGCCTACCTGATCGGGCGCTACAGCGACGGGGCGTTGCTGCCGCCGCGGGAGACGCGGGCGGGGGCGCTCGCGCTCCAGTGGATGGACTTCGGGGAGAATCCGCTGACGGTGATCTGCGGCGAGATCGCAGCCCATGCGGGGCCGATGCCGGAGAAGTGGCGCGTGCCGGCGCTCGTGACGCGGGGGCTCGCGGTGGCCCCGTCGCTCGTCGCCGTCGTCGAGCGCACGCTCGAGGGACGCGACTACATCGTCGGCGAGACATTCGGCGCGGCCGACATCATGCTCGGCTTCGGGCTCGGGATCGCGCGTCATCTCGAGCTCGTCGGCGACGCGACGCCGCGGACCCGCGACTACCTCGCGCGGCTGCAGGCGCGCCCGGCCTATCAGCGAGCAATCCGCGTCTGAGGCGCGCCCGAGCCGCGGTGCGCGACTGCGACCACGGGCCGCGTCTGGGGCGATCGCCGCGCCCGGCCTACCCGCCGCCTCAGGCGCGGGCGACCTCGAAGGCGTCGCGGTCGATCGTCCCGGCCTGGGCCTTGAAGCCGCTCATCGATCCGGGCCACTGGGTCACGATCCGGCCCGAGGGCGCGCGGTAGTAGCCGTTGCAGCTCGCCTGCCAGACGGGGATCCGCGCGATCTGGCGCTGGAGCTCCTCGTTGTAGCGCTGCATCGCCGCGGGCTTCACGTCGACCCAGGCGAGGCCCTCCGCCGAAATGCGCTCGAGCCAGGCGATCACGTGGGCGACCTGGGACTCGATCATCTCGAGGATCGAGCCGTTGTTGGTGTTCGGGCCGTAGAGCATGAAGAGGTTCGGGAAGCCCGCCGTCGTGATCCCGAGGTAGGCGATCGCCCCGTCGTTCCAGGCGTCCTCGATCCGTCGCCCGCCGCGGCCGCGCACGTCGAGGGCCGAGAGATACTTCGTCGTGGCGAAGCCGGTCGCGTAGACGAGCGTGTCGAAGGCGCGCTCGCGCCCGTCCTGCGTCACGACGCCGCCGCGCACGATGCGCGCGATCGGCTCGGTCACGAGCTCGAGGTTCGGTCGGTTGAAGGCCGGGTAGTAGTCGTTCGAGAGCAGGGGGCGTTTGCAGCCGTAGGGATGGGTCGGCCGAAGCTTCTCGCGGACCACCGGATCCCGCACGACCTCGAGCGCCCGGCGCCCCTCCTCGTCCATCTTCGCGAGCAGCTCCGCGTTCGACATCGTCATCAGGTCGTCGAGGAAGCGGTAGTTCTCGGCCCGCTCCTTCGCGAACAGGCCCGGATCGGCGCAGTGGGCGGCGATCTCGGCCTCGGTGTAGGGGGTGTCCTGCTTGGGCAGGACCCAGTTCGCGGTGCGCTGGAAGAGCGAGACGTGGGCCGCCTGCTTGACGATCTCCGGCACGAACTGGACCGCGCTCGCGGCGCTGCCGATGACGCCGATGCGCCGGCCCGCGAGGTCGAGGTCCCAGTTCCAGCGCGCCGAGTGGAACGACGCGCCGGCGAAGTCGTCGCGGCCGGGGATCTCGGGCCAGGCGAGGTCGTTGAACATGCCGAGCGCGCTGACGACGATCTCGGCCTCGGCGCGTTCGCCCGAGGCGAGCTCGAGCCGCCAGCAGGCGCGGGCCTCGTCCCAGTCGAGCTTGCGGACCTCGCTGTCGAAGCGGCAGTGCGGGAGGATCCCGTACTTCGACGCGATCCCCTCCATGTACTCGAGGATCTCGGCCTGGCTGCCGAAGGGGCGCCTCCAGTCGTTCTTCGGCTCGAAGGAGAAGGAGTAGAGCGTCGAGGCGACGTCGCAGGCGCAGCCGGGATAGCGGTTGTGGTACCAGGTGCCGCCGACGCCGCCCGCCTTCTCGTAGATCGTGTAGTCGTGGAAGCCCGCGCGATCGAGGGCGACGGCGGTGCAGAGGCCGCCGGGGCCGGCGCCGATCACGGCGATGCGGAGGGGGCGGTCGGAGCGGCGGCGGGCGTCTTCGTTTTGCGACATGGTTGGAGACGCTATCGCTGCGATGGCGGGAATCAATCTCGACGGGAGGACGACGATGGCGGGCAGGCTCGAAGGCAAGGTCGCGTTGATCACGGGCGGTGCGCGGGGAACGGGCGAGGCGACGGCGCGGCGCTTCGTGCGCGAGGGGGCGGCGGTCGTCCTCGCCGACGTGCTCGACGCGCCGGGGCAGAAAGTCGCAGCCGAGCTGGGCGATCGCGCCCTCTACGTCCACCTCGACGTGACGGACGAAGCCCAGTGGCAGCGCGGCGTCGATCAGGCGGTCGCCCGCTTCGGCAAGCTCGACGTGCTCGTCAACAACGCGGCGGTGCTGCACATCGGCCCGATCGAGGCGACGCGCGTCGAGGACTGGGAGCGCCTCTCGCGGGTCAACCTGATGGGCCCCTTCCTCGGCATCAAGGTCTGTGCGAAGGCGCTCCGCGCCGCGGGCGGAGGCTCGATCGTCAACGTCTCGTCGATCGATGGTCTCGAGGGCATGAGCTACGTCTCGGCCTACGCCGCGACCAAGTGGGGCCTGCGCGGGCTCGCGAAGTGCGCCGCCCTCGAGCTCGGCCGCGACGGCATCCGCGTGAACACCGTCTGCCCCGCCGGCGGCAGCGACGAGATGGCCGCCCCCTGGCGTCCGCCGGGCTCGAAGGACACGACCGGCTACATGGACAAGCGCCCGATCCCCCGGCGCGGGACCGTCGACGAGATCGCCTCGATGATCCTGTTCCTCGCCTCGGACGAATCCTCCTTCTGCACCGGGGCCGACTTCCCCGTCGACGGCGGCCACTCCTGCGGCACGAGCCTGCCGACCCGACCGGCCCGGGTCGCCTAGGGCCCGCGTCGTCGCGGTCGGAGGGTCGAGTTGCGCGTGCGCTGCCGGTGTTCCGGCGGATTCGGGGGTCGATTGTCCCGCCCGAGCGGCCGATAGGGGATTCGACCGGCACCGCATGGGCAGGTCGAGACGACTCACGGCGGAGATCCATGAGCCAGGCATCCCCGAGCGCCGACGCGAAGCGCGAATCGATCGCCCTCCTCCTCGTCGTCGAGGACGATCCGACCGCCAATCGCCTGACCGAGGTGCTCTCGCGTCCCGACGGCCTCCGCTACGACATCACCCGCGTCCTGCGCGTCGAGGACGCCCTGCGCCTCCTGACCGAGTCCCATTTCGACGCGATGCTCCTCGACATCTCGCTCCACGAGGGACCGGGCCTCGACTCCCTGATGCGCGCCTCGGCGGCGACGGGCAGCATCCCGGTCGTCGTCCTGACCTATCAGCGCGACGAGGCGACGACGCTGAAGGCGGCCCGGGCCGGCGCCCAGGACTGTCTGGCGCGCGGCGACGTCACGCCGGAGCTGATCTCGCGCACCATCCTCCACGCCATCGAGCGCCACAAGATCCTCCAGCAGCTGACCGAGGCGAAGCAGCGCCAGCGCTTCCTCGCGACCCACGACACGCTGACCGAGCTGCCCAACCGCTACTCGTTCATGCAGCAGCTCGGGCCGATGCTCCATGCGGCGAAGCGGCGCGGGACGCGGCTCGCGGTCCTGTTCTTCGACCTCGACGGCTTCAAGGCGATCAATGACAACCTCGGCCACGGCGTCGGCGACGAGCTGTTGACCGACGTCGCGAAGCGCCTGCGCAAGCAGATCCGCAAGTGCGACCTGATCGCGCGCATCGGTGGCGACGAGTTCCTCGCCGCGATCCAGGACGTCGAGCACGACGAGACGACCCGCAAGGTCGCCGAGAACATCCGGCGCGAGATCGAGCGCCCCTACCACCTCGACGGCCACGAGTGCTGGATCAGCGCGAGCATCGGGATCTCCTTCTTTCCCCAGCACGGCGAGCAGGCCGAGCAGCTGATCCAGAACGCCGATACGGCGATGTACCAGGCGAAGGGCTCGGGCAAGAATCGCGTCTGCCTCTTCAGCGACGAGATGAACGACAAGTCGGCGGAGCGCTTCGAGCTGGTCTCGGGCCTGCGCGAGGCGGTCCACAGCGGGCAGCTCCAGCTGATGTTCCAGCCCCAGGTCGACGTCGCGACCGAGGAGATCATCGGCGTCGAGACCCTCGTCCGCTGGCACCACCCGACGCGCGGGATCGTCTCGCCCGCGAACTTCATCGGCGTCGCCGAGGACGCGGGCGTGATGGTGCAGCTCGGTGAGTGGGTGCTGCGCAGCGCCTGCGAGGCGGCGCGCAGCTGGGCGCCGCACTCGAACGCGCGGGTCGCGGTGAACCTGTCCGGGCGGCAGCTCGACCATCCCGACTTCGCGCAGCGGGTCAAGAAGATCCTCTACGAGAGCGATCTGCCGGCGTCGCGCCTCGAGCTCGAGCTGACCGAGTCCCTCGCGACGACCGAGTCGGCGATGCGCGTGATCGCCGAGCTGCGGGGCCTCGGCATCCGGGTCGCGATCGACGACTTCGGGACGGGCTATTCGAGCTTGACGCTGCTGAAGCGGCTCCGCGTCGACGTGCTGAAGATCGACCAGTCCTTCGTCCGGGGCGCGGCCCAGACCGATCCCGATCGGGTGATCCTCGCGGCGATCATCCAGATGGCGCGCGGCCTGGGCCTCGACGTGCTGGCCGAGGGCGTCGAGAGCCCCGAGGAGATGAAGGCCCTGCTCGAGCGGGGCTGCACCGCGATGCAGGGCTACCTGTTCTCGAAGCCCGTCGACAAGCATCAGCTCGACTGGCTCGTCACGAGCCCCGATGCACCGTGGCGCGCGGTGCTCGCGGATCCGGACGCCTGGTCGCCGCCGGCCGAGCCGGTCGATCCGGCCGGGACCGCGGCCACCGGCTCCCCCCGCGACGCAGCCGCCGGCGCCGCGGGTGCCGCCGCCGCGGCGGGCCTGGAGAGCAGCGCGAGTGCCGGTGCGGCGTCCTCGGCGAGCGGGGCGGAGGCAGGGCGCGGCGTCGCCCTCGGTCGCCTCGGGCTGCGCAGCGGGAGCCGCGTCGATCCCGACGAGGATCTCTACCCCGTCCTCAAGAATCCGGCGCGCTGAGCCTCGCGACCGCGTCCTGCCGCGGCCCGATGACGCTGGTCCACGCGCTGGCCCCCGCCGGCGTCGACGCGATGGCGGCGATCTTCGGCGCGACGCGCACGCCGAGCATGCTCGAGTCGACGACGGGCTTCGAGCCGGATCCCGGCCTGATGGAGCCCGACGAGGTCGCCCGGGGCGCCCTCTCGGCCCTCGGGCAGGGGCCGGCCTGGGTCGCGGGCAAGGCGGATCGCGAGCGGGTGAACGGGCTCTTCCCGCTGCCGAGGACGCAGGTCCTCCACGCGATGACCGAGGCCGTCGCGGGCATCGACGCGATCCCGTTCGTCCGCGTCGAGGGCCGCGAGCTCGCCGACATCGACTGAGGGCCGCGCGCGCGGCGCAGGGCCGGTGCGCCGCTCAGCGCTCCGGCGGTCCGGGCCGTCGCGCCCGCTCGAGGGGCGGGAAGCATTCGAGGCGGTGGAAGTCGGGCTGCGGCCCGGGCACCGGCGCCCACGCGAGATACCGCCGCGCCGCGCCGACCCCGTGGATCGCATAGGCGTTGGCGGCGTGCAGGCCCGCCGGCAGCCAGCCGAGGGGCACCCGCGTCCGCGCGCGCCAGAGCGCCCCGTCGTGGCCGACCTCGAGGGCGAGGCCGAGGTCGCTCGACACGACGCGTCGGCGGCCCTCGAGGCGCAGTGCGAGCCAGTGGCCCGCCGGACCGAACTCGAGCTCGAGATAGTGGTCGTCCCGGCCGAGCAGGAAGAGCTCGAGCACCTCGAAGTCCCAGAGCCCGTCGCAGCGCCCGGGCGGGGTCGGAGGCGGGGGATCGCCGTAGCGGGGCGCCTCGAGCTCGATCTCGAGCGCGTCGCCGAGGAAGAGATCGATCCGGCCGGACTCCCCCGGCTCGAGCGGTCCCCCGTCCCAGGCTCCGCGAATCTCGAAGCGAAAGCGCGTCACGCCTACACTCCGCGCCGAGCGTGCGCCCGGGCGGAGCGGGGCCTGGCGATGGGCGGAGCGGTGGAGCGTCTGGTGGAGAGCGTGCAGGAACGGGATCGCGACTGGCTCGATGCGGACGACACGCGGATCCTCCCGGCGGCGGTGCGCGCGGCCTGGCGCGAGCTCGAAGGCCCGTGTCGCCTGCGATCGCTCCACGGCGGCCTGCTCCACCAGAGCTTTCACGTTCGCGCCGGCGCTGTCGAGTCCGTGCTGCAGCGGGTGAGCGACGTCTTCGCGCCCGCCATCCACGAGAACATCCAGGCCGTCACGAGCCATCTGGTCGCCCGTGGCCTGCGCGCGCCGCGGCTCCGGCCGACGCGGACGGGGGCGCTCTTCGCGTCCCTCGGCGACCTCGGCCGCTGGCGCCTGATGGAGCATCTCGGCGGTGTCTCCTTCGAGAAGATCGGATCCGTCGCCCAGGCGCGCTCGGCCGGGGCCCTCGTCGGCCGCTTCCACGCGGCGCTCGCCGACTTCGATCGCCCGCTCCAGCCGATGGGCATCCCCTATCGCGACACGCCGCTCTATCTCGCCGCCCTCGAGCGCGCGCTCGCCCGCCACGGCGACCACCGGCTCCACGCGCCGATGGCGCGCCTCGCGGCGCGGGTCTTCGCCGCCTTCGAGGCGATGGGGCCGCCGGCGCCGGTGCGCACGCGGGTGATCCATGGGGATCTCAAGCTCTCGAACCTGCTCTTCGAGGGGCCGGAAGGTCGCGCGCGGGAGCGCGCCTTCGCCCTCGTCGACTTCGACACGCTGATGCGCGGGACGCTCTGGATGGAGCTCGGCGACGCGTGGCGGTCGTGGTGCAACGCCGCGGGCGAGGACACGAGCGAGCCGCGCTTCGATCTCGAGGTCTTCGCCGCCTCCTGCGAGGGCTTCGCCGAGGGCCATGGCGGGCCGCTCGAAGCCGACGAGGTCGTCTCCCTCGAGACGGCGCCCGAGCGCATCACCCTCGAGCTGTGCGCGCGCTTCGTCACCGACGCCCTCGAGGAGACCTACTTCGGCTGGGACGCCGAGCGCTTCCCGACCCGCGGCGACCACAACGCCCTGCGTGCCGAGGGCCAGTGGCGCCTCGCCGAGGCGACGCGCGGGACCCGCGCCCGGCGCCGGGAGCTGCTGCAGCGCCTCGCCTGAGCGCCCCGCGCCTCGCCCCGGCCTTCCCGAGCCCGACGGCGAAACCTAGATTCCCGACGAAGTCGAGCCCGAAGCGCTCCCGTCCCCGTCCCCCTCCCGCGAAGGATCCTCCCGATGCGATTCGCCTACCACGCCACCATGTGCAACCCCGAGTTCTACCTCCCCCTCGCGATCGCGATCGAGGAGGCGGGCTTCGACACCTTCACGCTGCCGGACTCGATCTGCTACCCCGAGATCTCGGACAGCAAGTACCCCTACAACGGCACCGGCGACCGCGAGTTCCTCGACGGCGTGCCCTTCCTCGAGCCCTTCTCCGTCGTCCCGGCCATGGGCGCGGTCACGACGAAGCTCCGCTTCAGCACCTCGGTCATGAAGCTCGCGATCCGCCAGCCGGTGGTCGTCGCCAAGTCCCTGACCTCGGTCGCGGTCCTGACGAAGAACCGCTTCGTCTTCGGCGTCGGCATCAGCCCCTGGCCGGACGACTTCGCTGCCTGCCAGATCCCCTGGGAGAAGCGGGGCAAGCGCATGGACGAGATGATCGACATCGTGAAGGGGCTGATGACGGGGGAGTACTTCTCCTACCACGGCGAGATCTTCCAGCTCGACTCGATCAAGCTCTGTCCGGCCCCCTCGAAGCCGGTGCCGATCCTGATCGGGGGCCATGCGAAGGCGGCGCTCCAGCGCGCGGCGCGGGTCGCGGACGGCTTCATCCACGCGGGCGGAACGTTCGAGTCCCTGGCAGCATCCGTCGCGGAGATCGAGCGCTACCGGAAGGAGTACGGGCGGGACAAGGTCCCCTTCGAGTATCAATCGATGAGCGCCGAGGCGTTCAGCGTCGACGGGGTCAAGCGCCTCGAGGACCTGGGCATCGGCGAGGCGATCGTGGCGTTCCGCAACCCCTACGAGGGCAAGCCCGACACGCAGACGCTCGAGGAGAAGATCGGCCAGATCCGGTGGTTCGCGGACAACGTGATCCAGAAGACGCGCTGACGGGGCTCGCCCTCCGGCGGGCGCGGAGGCTTCCGGGGGGAGGGGACTTTGCGAAAGTTCGTGATCGGGGTCGTGGTCGGGATCGTGATCCTGATCGCGGTGGGGGTGGTCGCGTTCTTCAACCTCAATGCGCTGCTCGAGCGCAACCGCGATCGGATCGAGTCGCTCGCGAGCGAGGCGGCGGGCCGCAAGGTCACCCTCGATAAGGCGTCGGTCGCGTTCTCGAAGGGGCTCGCGATCCGGATCGACGGCGTGCGCGTCGCCGAGGATCCGCGCTTCGGCAAGACCGATTTCCTGAGGCTCGAGACGGCCTTCGTCGAGGTCGCCCTCTGGCCGCTGCTCCAGAACCGGATCGAGGTCCGGGGCGTGCGGCTCGAGCGGCCGGTGATCCAGCTGATCGACGGGAAGAAGGGCTGGAACTTCTCGAGCCTGGGCGAGTCGGAGGCGAAGCCCGCCGCCCCGGCGCCGGAGGGCGAGACGCCGCCGATGGCGCTCGTGATCGGCGCGCTCGCGATCTCGGACGGCACCATCGTCTACAGCGACCGGACGGCGAAGGACGGCCTCGCGCTCACGATCGAGGAGTTCGAGAGCTCGGGCGCGAACCTGACCCTCGACGGCCCGATCGCGCTCGCGTTCTCCGGGCTCGTCCGACCGACCGCGGGCGACGCGGCCCTCGCGAGCCGCGTCCGCGGGGAGCTCGAGATCCGCGACCGGGCCACCGGCGCCGGACGGCTCCACCTCGAGAGCCCGTCGTTCAAGCCGAAGCTCGTCGGCGTCGAGCTCTCGGAGGGCGACGCGAAGGAGCGGATCGACGGTCTCGACCTCACGATCGACATTCCGGCCGACGTCGAGAAGACGGGCTATCCGATCGCGCTCGCGGCGAAGGAGGCCAGGCTCGCGGGCTTCGACCTCGACACGATCGACGGGAAGCTCGTCTACCGCGGCTCGAAGCTCGCGATCGAACGATTCGCGACGGGCGTGGCCGGCGGCCGGGCGGAGCTCGCCGGAAACCTCGGCTTCGGTGCGCCGGGCAAGGCGCCCTTCGACCTCGACCTGAAGGTCGACGCGCTCGACTCCGACGAGCTCGCCCACGTCCTGCTCGGTGTGCCCCGCGGCGTCGTGTCCGGTCGGATCGGGGGCGAGTTCGACCTCGCCGGGAAGAGCCTCGACTGGGAGACGCTGAAGCGCACGCTCGCGGGCCAGATCCGGCTCCAGGTCGACGGGGGGGCGCTCGAGAGCGTGAACGTGCTCGACGCGTTCGTGACCCGGCTCGTCGGGGATCCCGGCGTCGGACAGCTCCTCGCGGGCTCGCTGCGGGAAGCGGTGCCGAGCGCGCTCCAGGGCGAGCGCACGCCCTTCGATCTGCTGCGGCTCGCGGTCGCGATCCAGGACGGCCGGCTGCGCGCCGACGACCTGCAGCTCGCGGCGAAGGACTTCGGCCTCTCGGCCTCCGGCGGCGTCGGTCTCGACGGTCTGCTCGACGGCGACGGGCGGATCCGCTTCTCCCCCGAGCTCTCGAAGAAGATCCTGAAGAAGGCCGATCGCTTCGCCCCGCTCCTCGCCGACGGCGACGTCGTCGTCCTGCCGCTCCAGCTCGGCGGCAAGCTCTCGGCTCCCTACCTGCGCCCGGACCTCTCGGCGCTCGGCTCCCAGGCCCGCGAGGCCGCGACCGAGGAGCTCAAGGAGAAGGCCGCGAAGAAGCTGACCGACGCGATCTTCGGCAAGAAGAAGAACAAGTCGGACGCGGGCGGCGACGCCGCCGCGACCGCCGCGGACGGGGCCGAGCCCGCGGCGCCCTCCCAGAAGGAGCTCGAGCGCGAGGCGGCGAAGGATCTCGTGAAGCAGGGGCTCGGCCGGCTGCTCGGGGACTAGGCGGGGGAAGGAGAGCGGATGGGCTGGCTGCGTCGGATCGCGCTCGCGCTCCTCGGTCGCTACGGCGCGCGATTGCGGTATCCGCATCTGCTGCTGCTCGCGGGCGCGGCCTTCGCCCTCGATCTCGTGCTGCCCGACGGGCTCCCGTTCCTCGACGAGCTCGTGCTCGGCCTGATGACGCTGCTCTTCGCGACCTGGCGCAATGGGCGGGCCGAGGACCGCGGCAGCGATCGGATGCCCGACGCGCGACGCTAGGCGGCGCGGCAATCGATGTCCGCCTTTCGTGACGCGCCCGCTAGGCGGCGCGCGCCTCGATCCGGATCGGGAGCACCTCCGGGCGCCGCACGAAGATGCTCCTCGCGTGGACGACCGGCTTCCCGTCGTCGAGGGCGATCCGGCCCGTCCGCGCCAGCACGGCCTCGACCACGAGGCGGGCCTCCATTCGCGCGAGGTGCGACCCGATGCAGAAATGCGCGCCGCGTCCGAAGCCGACGTGGTTCTTCGGGAAGCGCCGGTCGAGGCGCATCGCGTCGGGATCCTCGAAGACGCTCGCGTCGCGGTTGGCCGAGGCCCACGACAGCATGAGCCGATCCTCGGGCTCGAGGTCGTAGCCGCCGAGGCGGCAGGCGCGGCGCACGACGCGGTAGTGGAAGTTGAAGGGCGGGTCGAGGCGGACGACCTCCTCGACGAAGCGCGGGATCAGCGCGGTCGACGCCCGCAGACGGTCCGCGATCTCCGGGCTCGTCGCGAGGCGAAGCAGGCACGATCCGATCAGCGCCGCCGTCGACTCGCCGGCGGCTCCGAAGAGGACCGAGGAGATGCCGACCGCCGTCCCGCGGTCGATCTGGCCGTCGGCGACGCCGCGGGCGAGGGCGGCCATCAACGTGCCTTCGGGCAGGTCGGCGGTCGCGGCATCGGCGGCGTCGAGGTGGCGACCGAGATAGTCGAACATGCGCGCCGTCTCCTCGCCGAGAAAGCGCAGCCGACCGAGATCGGCGTCGCCCGCGAGCATGTCGCCGCCCATCATCGCCCAGGTCCGGAAGCTCTCGACGTCGCGCTCGGGGAGGCCGAGCAGGTTCGCGATCGCGAGGGCGGGGATGCGCTCGGCGATCGGAGCGAAGTCGCCGCCGCCCGCCTCGAGCCAGGGCGCGAGGCCGCGGTCGACCCAGCCGTGGATGCGCGGGATCATGCGATCGATGCGGGCGGGGGAGAGGCGGGGCTGGAGCAGGCCGCGGTGGACGCCGTGGTCGGGCTCGTCGGCGGTCGCGATGACCTGGATCGCGCCGGTGCCGCGCATGTCGAAGATCGAGGGATGGCCGCCCTCACCGCGCATCACGACGCCCGTCAGATTCGCCGAGAAGTCCTCCTCGCGGCCGAGCGCCTCCTCGACGAGCGCCCAGGAGAGCACGAGGTGGGCCCCGGAGTCGCCGATCCGGCAGAGGGGCTTCGTCCCCCGGAGCTTCGCGTAGAAGGGCACCGGATTCGCGATCACCTCCGGCGAGAGGATCTCGCTCGGATCGTCGGAGTAGGCGGGCGCGCGCATCAGCTCGCCTTTCCCGCGAGCATCGCCGCCGCACGCTCGGCCAGGGCGACGGTGACGATGTGGGTGTTGCTGCGGGTGACGCGCGGGATCGTCGAGGCATCGACGACGAAGAGGCCCTCGACGCCGCGGACGCGACAGCTCGGATCGACGACGCTGGCCGCGTCGGCGCCCATGCGGCAGGTCCCGACGCCGTGGTAGAAGGCGCCGTGGCGCGCGCCGATCCAGGCGTCGATCTCGGCGTCGCTCATCCGCGCGAGGGCGGCCACGCCCTCCGGCGCCGACGAGACGCCCATCGCCTCGTAGAGCGCGCAGGCCCGGCGGAAGCCGAAGCGCAGGCGCTCGACGTTCCTCGCCTCGCTCGGGAAGCGCCAGTCGAAGCGGCCGCGGGTCGCGACGTCGGCGCCCGCGGCGGCGATCGCCGACTCGCCGAAGGGCTGCTGGAGCGAGACGCTGAGGTTCAGATGGTAGGTGCCGTCGGGCTTCTTCTCGGCCCAGGGCGTGATCTGCAGGTCGTTCGAGTACGGGCTGCCGTCGGCCGTCATGCGCGCGAGGTTCTGGATGCCGCGGGCGCCGGGGCGGATCCAGTGATTCGCGATCGGCGTCGAGAGCTGGATCACCATGTGGTCCGTCCAGTGGGCCCCGACCGCCGGCGCGTCGACGACGACCGGCAGGCCGAGGGCGCGCAGCGCCGCCGCGGCGCCGATGCCCGAGCGCGCGAGCAGGAGCGGGCTGTGGAGCACGCCCGCCGACACGACGACCCGCGCCGCCTCGATCCGCTCGCCGCCCTCGAGGCGGACGCCGACGACGCGACTGCCCGCGAGTTCGACGCGGTCGACGCGGGCGTCGCCGCGGATCGCGAGGTTGGCGCGACCGCGGGCCGGGGCGAGATGGGTCAGGCCCGCGGAGAGGCGCCGCTTGCCGTCGCGGTTCATCGGGATCGGGCCGACGCCCGTCGTGTCCGGCGCATTCTGGTCGGGGCAGAAGGGGATGCCGTGCTTCTGGCAGGCTTCGACGAAGGCGCCCTGGACGGGATCCCACTCGGCCTCGGGCCAGCGCACGATCCGGATCGGGCCCGCGTTGCCGTGCCACGGGGCGTCGCCGAAGTCGAGGTCGTTCTCGAGCCGACGGAACCAGGGCAGCATCTCGGCCCAGCTCCAGCCCGCCGGCCAGGCCTCGAAGTCCGCGGGCTCCGCGCGCATCGCGACGCCGCCGTTGATCGCCGACGATCCGCCGATGCCTCGGCCGCGGAAGTAGGGGAGCCGTCGTCCGTCGCTCGAGTCGACCTCCTCGCCCCACTCGATCGGCCACTGGTAGCCGCGGCCCAGGAATTCGACCTGCTCGGGCAGCGCCCGCGGATCGAAGTCCGGACCGGCCTCGAGCAGCAGCACGCGCTGACCGGCCTCCTCCGAGAGCCGCGCGGCCAGCACGCAGCCGGCCGAGCCGGCGCCGATCACGATCGTGTCCCAGGCCATCGTCCTTCTCCGTCCTTCCGTTCGCGACGCCGCATCCGACTCGGGGCGCCCTTCGTCAGTCGGATAGCGCGCAGGCCCGGGTTCGGCATCCGGGGCAGGGCGCCGCGACCATCGCGCGCCGCCCGCTGCAACCGGCGGTTCCCGCTATCGTGCCGCCCCGTATGCCCTTCGACATCCGCGACTTCGAGACCCTGATGGCCCTCGACGACGAGGGCGGCGACGTCTTCGTCGGGCGCAGCCCGGCCTATCCGTGGGGCCGCGTGTACGGTGGGCAGGTCGTCGCCCAGGCCCTGCGCGCCGCCTCGAACACGGTCCCCGCCGACCGCTTCGTCCACTCGCTCCACGCCTACTTCATCCGCGGCGGCGACTCGGACCTCCCGATCCGGCACGCGGTCGAGCGCGTCCGCGACGGGGGCTCCTTCAGCCTGCGCAGCGTCGTCGCGAGCCAGTCGTCGGCGACGATGATGCACCTGACGGCCTCGTTCCAGGTCGACGAGACCGGGATCGAGGCGGACGTGCAGGAGGGCGTGCTGCCGGCCGGGCTGCCCGAGCCCGAGGCGCTCGAGGACGTGAGCTGGGGGCCGATCCTCGAGCGGCGGCGCATCGCGATGAAGGACGCGCGAGCGGCCTACTGGATGCGGATCCGGGGCATGCGGACGCTCGATCCGGCGATGCAGGCGTGTGCGCTCGCCTTCGCCTCCGACGACGTCCCGACCGAGGCCGCGAACCAGTCGCATCCGCTGCGCTCGACCTTCGACGACACGTCGTCCGCCTACGACGCGGTCTTCCTCGGCGCGAGCCTCGACCATGCGATCTGGTTCCACCGCCGCGGGCGCCACGACGAGTGGGTGCTCCACGACTTCCAGGGCTCGGGGATCTCCGGGGCGCGGGGGCTCGGCGTCGGCCGCGTCTTCTCCCGGGACGGCGTCCATCTGGCGACGATCGCCCAGGAGATCCTGATCCGGAAGCGGCGTTAGGCGGAGGCGCTCGCGAGCGGGCCGGCCGTCGCGGAGCCGCCCTTCGCCGGGTCGCCCACCGTCTCCTCGGTCCGCGGGAGCGCGAGCCGGCGGCGCATCTCGGCGGCGACCAGCCAGAGGCGGTCCTGGCCCCAGACGCACAGATCGGGCTCGCCCTCGGGCCCGCGGAGCCGGAAGCTCGGGACGCCCCAGAGGCCGAGTTCTTCGTAGAGCAGCACGCGATTGCGCTCGAGCTCCTCGAGGAAGTCGGTCGAGTCGAGGAAGGGCAGCGCCTCCTTCCAGTCGAGGCCCGCCGACTCGACGACCCGGCGCAGGCCCGCGTCGGTCCCCGTCGCCCGTCCCTCGACGAAGGCCGCGCGCAGGAAGGCCGCGATGTACTCGGCCTCGCGCCCGCGCGCGCGGGCGAAAGGCCAGAGCGAGAACCCGCGCAGCACCGGCCTCCCGATCGGGTCGGACATGTTCCCGAACGGGACGCCCAGCCGATCCGCCTCGCGCTTCGCGTCGAGCATGATGTAGATCGCCTTCGCCGCGGGGGCCGGGACGCCGCGCATCACCATCGGCATGACCGGTCGCAGACTCACGGGCACCCCCGCCGTCCGGGCGAGGGCGAGGGCGCGCTCGAAGATCACCGCGGTGTAGGGCGAGCGGAGCGACGGAAAGATCTCGAGCGCGAGGCGGGGGCGGTCGGCGTCGTCCCGGCGCGGGCCGGGATCGAGGGGCGGGCGCGGGAAGCAGAGCGCGTCGTCGACCGTGCCGCGCCGGCCGGCGCCGAGCGCGCGCCAGCGGAGCTCGAGATGCTCGAGGCGATCCACGCCCCAGTACCACTCGCCGGCGTACCAGAAGGTTCCACCCGAATAATGTCCCCAGGCGCGGCGCATGGCGTTGCCCGCCCGGATCATGCGATCCGCCTCCTCCTCGGCGGTCTCGAGGGCCCAGGCTGCGGTCTCGGCGGAGACGGTCGGCGAGCCGAGGCCGCGCGCCTGCTCGAGGCGGACGAGGGTCGCGCGGGCGGCGGGATCGTTCGTCCAGAGCGCGCGCCCGAGCTCGAGGGCGATCGCGGGGAGCTCGGTGTGGCCCATGCGGCCGGCCAGCACGCGCTCGACCCGGCGGACGTCCTCGGCGGAGGGCCGGGCGGCGTCGCGCGGAAAGTCGAGGCCTTGATGCGGCGCGATCCAGCCACAGTCGCGGCGGGCGTAGGCGGCGAGCAGCTCGGGCTCGGGGGCGTGGACGCGATCCGTCGGCGAGACGAGGTGGAAGCGGAGCACGAAGTCGTAGCGCTCGGCCAGGCGCGGGATCGCTTCGAGGGCGAGCTGGCTGTAGGGGTCGTCGACCTGGTGGAAGAAGTGGAGCTCGTGGGGGCGACCGCGCAGGCGACGGATCCACTCGCGTCGTCCCGCGTCGAGGCGACGGAGCCGGAACAGCGCGAGCATCGCGAGGCGCTGGATCTCGCGCTCGAGGGGGCTGCGATCCTGGCGGCTCGCCGCGCCCGGGAGCTTTTCGTTCGCGCGCTCCACCATGCGCCTCCGCTCCCGACCTCCGGCCGCGACGGCCGGCCCCGACCGCGGCTTCCGCGTTCCGGGTCCGGTCTCAGTCTTCGACGAAGGTGTTCTGGCCTTCGCCGGAGAGGACGTGCTTCATGACCTTGCCCGTCGCATTGCGCGGGAGCGGCTCGCGCCGGATCTCGACGACCTCCGGGACCTTGTAGTAGGCGAGCTTGCGCGCGGCGAAGGCGCGGATCTCCTCGGGGTCGGGGTTCGCGTCCGGATGGGGCACGACGACCGCCTTCACGCGCTGGCCGAGCTCGCGGTCGGGGATGCCGTGGACCGCGACCTCGGCGACGTCGGGATGGAGCTCGATCTGGTTCTCGATCTCCGCCGGGTACACGTTCTCGCCGCCGCGGATGATCATGTCGCGCAGGCGCGACTCGATGTGGAGCCGGCCGCCCCGCATGTGGCCGAGGTCGCCGGTGTCGACCCAGCGGCCCGGGCGGAACGTCTCGGCGTTGGCCTTCGGGTTGTTCAGGTACTCGAGCATGACCATCGGGCTGCGGACCCAGATGTGGCCGTTCTCGCCGTCGGGAAGCGGCCGGCCGTCGTCGTCGAGGATCGAGATCTCGACCGTCGGCAGCGGCGGCCCGACGCAGTTCGCCTTCTCGCGCAGCATGAAGCCGTGGGCGTAGGAGACGAGGCCGCCGGTCTCGGAGGAGCCGTATCCCGAGCCGATCGACCGTTCGAGATGGGGGAAGCGCTCGGCGACGCAGCGGATCAGCTCGGGCGTCGTGGCGGAGCCGCCGACGCCGACCTGCGCGAAGCGCGCCGTGTCGACCTTCTCGATGTCCGGATGGTCGATCAGCCGGAAGAGATGGGTCGTCGCACCGCTCCAGCTCGTGATCCCCTCCCGCAGCGTCAGCTCGATCGTCTTCGCCGGATCGAAGCGGCCCATCGGCCAGACGGTCGTCGAGCCGGCGGCGAGGCCGGCGGTCGTGCTCCCCATCGAGCCCGAGAGGTGGAAGAGCGGGAAGGCGGCGAGCAGCGCGCCCGGCTTCGTCCCGGCAGTCGGCTCGACGAGGGCGCGGCGGGCCCCGATGTAGAAGCTCGACATCGTGAAGGCGATCAGGGTGCGGTGGCTGACGAGGGCGCCCTTCGGCCGGCCGGTCGTCCCGGACGTGAAGAGGAGCAGACACGGGTCGTCTTCGGCGATCGGCGTCGTCGGCAGTGGCGCGCCGGGGGCGTGGCGGAGGAGGGACTCGAACTCGTCCTCGAAGCCGACGATCTGGCAACGATCGCGGAAGCCGTCGAGTCGCTCCATCCGCTTGCGATCGGCGAAGAGGAGCTTCGGCTTCGAGAGATCGAGGCCGTAGGCGATCTCGTCCTCGGCCCACCAGCCGTTCATCGCGATCACGACGGCGCCGAGGGAGACGGTCGCCCAGTAGGTCAGGATCCACTCGGGCGTGTTCGCCGAGAGGATCGCGACGGCGTCGCCGTGGCCGATCCCGTAGCGATCGCGCAGAGCCGCGGCGACGGAGGCGACGTCGGCGAGATGGTCGCGGAAGCTCCAGCGCCGGCCGTCGGAGAAGACGATGTAGTCCTTGTCGCCGTGGACCGCCGAGGCGGCGAGCAGCTCGCGCAGCGAGCGCGCGCGGTTCTTGTAGACCTGCATCGGGACGCCGAGGACTTCCTCGCGCGCGAGCTCGAAGGGGCTGCCGGGAGCCTGCAGCCTGCGGTCCGCCTCTTCGATCGTCATCGGCTGGGGCGGGAGGGCGGCGGTCGACGGGGGCGTGGTCGTCGCGGGCGTCGGAGGCTTCGAAGACGCGTCGTGCGTGCTCATGGCGGCCTAGCCCGGCCCCAGCAGCGAGGGGTCGCCCTGGTGCATCCAGGCGCTGCCCTTGCGCTTCGCGCTGCGCCAGCCGGACTTCGTCCGGACGAGCTCGTCGGCGTACTCGATCCAGGTCTCGTAGGTCTTGCCCGCGTGCGGGCCCTTGCCGAAGTGCATCACCCGGCAATAGCACTTCGAGCTCGCCCGATCGCCGTCGAGGACGATCCGGTAGTTCCCGAGCAGATGCTGCGAGGGTCCGCAGCCGTCGAGGTAGGACCGGATCTGGCCGCGCACCGCCGGCAGCCCCTTCTCCTTCCAGGCGCCGAAATCGAACTCGACGTCGTCGGTGAACACGTCGGCGAGGCCCGGCCAGTCGCGGCCGTCGAGGCATTCCGAATAGCGGTCGAGGACGGCGATGATCGCGAAGCGGTCGTCGGCGGCGCTGGGCATGGGGCTCCTCTCGGTCGAGACGGTCCGGCCAGCATCGCACGCGGCCGCGGGACTGTCAGCGGGAGCGAGCCTCCGTGCGCGCGGGGTGGGGGCGACTCGGGTACTCTCGCGCGAGCGGACGGGCGCAGGAGGCGCAGGAGGTCAGGGCGGCGATGGGCGAGGGCGAGGGACTGCGACGGGATGCGCGGGACGTCGGTCGCTGGGACCGGGAGTGCGACGTGCTCGTCGTCGGCTTCGGCTGCGCGGGGGCGTGTGCGGCGATCGAGGCGGCGCGCGCCGGGGCGGAGGTGCTCGTCGCCGAGCGCTCCGGCGGGGCCGGTGGGACGTCGATCAACTCGGGCGGCTTCCTCTATCTCGGCGGGGGCACCGCGCTCCAGAAGGCCCTCGGCTACGAGGACTCCGCGGAGAACATGTTCCGCTACATGATGGCGGCCTGCGGTCCGGCTCCCGACGCGGCGCTGATCGCGCCCTACTGCGAGGGGAGCGTCGAGCACTTCGATTGGATCGTCGCCCAGGGCGTCCCCTACCGCGCGAGCTACTTCCCCGGCAACCACGAGCCCTTCACGACCGACGACGGCCTCACCTACTCGGGGAGCGAGCACGTCCACCCCTTCAACCAGATCGCGACGCCCGCGCCGCGGGGCCACGCGCCGCAGTCGGTCCGCGACAAGGGCGCGCTGCTGATGAACAAGCTGATCGCGGCGGCCCTCGGTGCCGGAGTGAAGACCGCGTATCAGAGCCGCTGCGACGCCCTCGTGCTCGAGCGCGACGGGCGCGTGGTCGGCGCCGTGCTCTCGACGCTCGAGGGGGAGAAGACGGTGCGGGCGCGGCGGGGCGTCGTGCTGACCGCGGGCGGCTTCATCTACAACGAGGCGATGCTCGCCCGCCATGCGCCTGCGCTCGCGCGCTGCGGCTCGAAGGTCGGGACGGAGACCGACGACGGCCTCGGGATCCGGCTCGGCCTCGCCGCCGGCGGCGAGGCGATCCGGATGGACGCGGGCGACATCAGCATGGCGATCTTCCCGCCCAACCGGCTGCGCTCGGGCATCTTCGTGAACCGTCAGGGGCAGCGCTTCCTCAACGAGGACGTCTATTTCGGCCGCGCCGGGGAGTTCGTGCTGCTGCATCAGGACGGGCAGGCCTATCTCGTCGTCGACGACGCCTGCTTCGAGCGGCCGTCGATGTTCCCGATCGAGCTCGCCGGCGTCGGGGAGACCATCGCCGAGCTCGAGGCCGAGGTCGGCCTGCCGAAGGGCATGCTCGAGGCGACGGTCGCCTACTACAACGAGCACGCCGCGCGGGGCGAGGACCCGCTCTTCCACAAGCTGCCGACCTGGCTGACGCCGCTCTCGAGGCCGCCCTTCGCCGCGATCGACCTGCGCGCCGACCAGCCCTTCTTCACGGCCTTCACCCTCGGCGGCCTGCGCATCGACGCGAACGGCCGCGTGCTCGGCGCTTCGGGCGAGCCCGTTCCCGGTCTCTACGCCGCCGGCCGCACGACCTCCGGCGTCGCCAAGCAGGGCTACAGCAGCGGCATGTCCCTCGGCGACGGCAGCTTCTTCGGCCGCCGGGCGGGGCGCCACGCGGCGCGCTAGGCCTTCTCGCGCCGCGTGGACGCGATGGCGCAGCTCGGCCGCGCGACCGGGCGGCTCAGTAGGGCGCGCGCCCCGCTTCGTTGCCGGCCGGCGCGTAGTTGCAGACGGTGAGGAACCACTCGCCGCCGCCCATCGGGCTCCCGTGCTCGCATTGCCGGCTCGCGCAGCCGAGCTCGTCGCTCTCGCGCCAGACGACCTGCGTGTAGTGGCCGCAGGAGCGACCCGCCCGGCAGCGGCGGGCGATCGGATCCCAGTCGGCCTGCTCCGCCATCCAGATCGCCACGGCGTCGCGCGGTGGGTGGGCGATCCGGCGCGCGACGAGGTTCTCGCCGTAGTCGCTCCCGCCGTGGTCGAAGTGGCAGCGGGCGGCGGTCTTCGCGGCCTCCCTCGCGAGCGCGGCCGACCAGCGCATCGGCGCGAGCGGAGGCGAAGGCTTCGGTGTCGCGGTCGCCCGCGCGCGGTTGTGGGCGGCGAGGTAGGCCAGCGCCTCGGGATCGTCGGCGCGCAGGACCCGGACCGGACCGAGCGCTCCGCCGCAGCCGAGCGCGGCCGCGCAGACCAGGGCGAACGCGACCAGGAGGGTGGGCACGAGACGGCCGGCGACCGCGGATTCGTGCGCGGGGCCGCCGATGCGGGCCGGCGGATGAGGACGGACTCGCCGGGGCATCGCAGGGGTACGGCGCTTCATCGCGGAGTGGCTCCCTCCCGCGCGGTGCGGGGAAGATCCATCCTGCCCCGAAGGTGCCCCGAATTCAAGCGCGGCGATCGGGAGACGGGTCGGCGGGCGGGCGGGATCGTGTCATCGTAGGGGCCGTGGCCGGCACCGACCGCGCGCACCCGGGAGATCGATTCATGAGCCTGAAGGACTATGTCGGAAGCCTGCCGCGCTGGGAGGACGAGCGCGCCATCCGCCACACGATGGACCTCTACGCCCACTCGATGGACTATGGCGAGGAGGCGGTCTGGGTCGACTGCTTCACCGACGATGCGCTCTTCCTCGTGAACGACGCCCAGAAGGGCTTCGAGGAGATCTACCGGGTGCAGGGCGCCGAGCGCCTCGCCGCCTACATCGCCGCCTACCCGCGGCCGCCCGCGGTCTACGCCAAGCACGTCTGCACCCAGGTCCTCGTCCGCATCGACGGGAAGACCGCGACCGCGATCAGCTTCTGGGTCGCGATCAACTCCCAGGGCGGAGCGAGCGCGGACAAGCCCAACATCATGGCGTTCGGGCGCTACCGCGACCGGCTGGTCGCCTGTCCCGACGGGCGCTGGCGCTTCGTCGAGCGCATCTGCGAGACCGAGTCGGCCAACTGGCCCGAGGGCGGGACCTACACCGACCGGGCGAACTTCCAGAGCTAGGTGCTTCGGCTCAGCGCCGCGACGCGCGGAAGATCTCTTCGTAGGTGTGGTTCAGCGCGACGCGGTGGGGCGCGAGGTCGGGCGGGCAGGCGCCCCGGCCCGCGGCCTCGAGGGTCGACGGGCGCATCAGGACGCCCGCGTCCTCCATCTCGTAGAGCGTGCAGTAGGTGTGGTCGCCTTCGCCGAGGGGCCGGCCCGCCGCCACGTCGACGTTCTCGAAGCGCCGGGCGCCGAGCATGCCCGGGGCCGAGAGGACGGCGGCGACGTGGACGTTCACGTACCAGTCGACGAAGCGCGGGCGCCAATCGGGCTCGGCCACGTCGACGGTGACGTGGAGCAGCGCCGGGCCCGTCTCCTGCGTGCGCACGCCGGCGGGCACGCCGAGCTCGCGGTAGAGCGAGCGCTTGAAGCGCACGCGCCCCGCGAAATGCGCCGGCATCGAGACCTGGCGCCCCTCGTACTCGGGCGTCTCGAGGGCGGCCGTGCTCTCGAGCTGGTAGAGCGTGAGCGAGTCGGGGGCGTATCCCGCGGCGGCGTGGCCCGGGCTGCGCTTCAGGCGGCGCGCCGAGACGAAGCCCGGGAGCTTCAGATTGTCCTCGACGTGGCCCTCGCACCAGCGGTCGAACTCCGCCGAGATCGCCTCGTCGACGTCGGTCCCGATGTGGAGCATCACGGGGCCGATCGGCTGGGTCTTCGCGTCGGCGGCCGTTCGGGGCGCGTTCGGGCGGGTCGTCATGGCTTCGTCTCGTCGCTTTCTCGTCGGGGCTCGACGGATCCGGTCCGGGGCGTGACCCGGATGGGCCGGGGGCGGTCGGTGAATCGTTCTAGAGATTCCAGACCCGGGCGGCGTTGCCGAAGACGATCTTCTGCCGGTCCGCCGCCGGGATCCCGTCGAACATCCTGTTCACGACCGCCCGCGAGTTCGGCCAGGACGAGACCGGATGCGGATAGTCGGAGGACCACATCACGTTGTCGACGCCGAGCCGCTCGACCGCGTGGCGGTAGGCGTCCGGCTCGTCGATGAAGGTCAGGTAGACGTTGCGCCGGAAATAATGGCTCGGCGGATGCTGGATCGCGGGGAAGTCGTAGCCCTGGCGCGCCTGCAGGTCGTCGGCGATGAAGAGCCACCAGCTGATCCAGCCGAGGCCCGGCTCGACGAACACGACCTTGAGCTTCGGGAAGCGCTCGAAGACGCCGCCCATGATGAGCATGCCCAGCGGCTCCGCCGTCGAGAGCGCGACGGCGCCGACGAAGATGCCCTTCTGCGGCGTCGGATCGCGGCGGGCGAGGCCCTCCATCTGGGTGTTGAGGCCGATGTGGAGGCAGATCGGCAGATCGACCTCCTGGATCACCGCCCAGAGCGGGTCGTAGCGCTTGTCCCAGTAGTCGGGGAGGCCGAGCTCCGCCGGGAAGACCGGCAGCTGGAGCGACTTGCCGCCCTGGGCCGCGACCCACTCGACCTCGGCGACCGCCCCCTCGATGTCGTGGATCGGGATCTGGTAGGAGGCGATGAAGCGCTTCGGCGCGATCGAGGCGAAGTCGTGCATCGTCTGGTTGAAGGCGCGCGTCGCCTCGCGATTGCCCTCCTTCAACAGGTAGAGGTAGCGGAACGCGCTCACCTCGCAGTACATGACCGAGGCCTCGATCCCGTCGGCGTCGAGATCCTCGAGGCGGGCCTTCGCGTTCGAGTGCCCGACGCGCCCGGCCGCGGGGTAGCGGCGGCGCGCGAGGCTCATCATGTCGGCGTGCTGCTCGCCCTGATAGTTCTGCTGCTCGCGCCAGCGGCCGTTCGCCTCGCCGCTCATGCTCTTCGCCATCGCGGCGCCGAACTCGCCGAGCGCCGCGTCGTAGGCGGCGTGGTACTTCGTCGCGAGGCGCTGCTTGATGTCGGGGTGGGCGAGATCGACGTGGTCGTCCGAGGAGATGAGGCGTTCGGCGGCGGACATCGGGGGACCTCCGGTTCTGGGTCGGCGGAGATCGCGCGCTCCGGTCGGGACGAGCGGGCGATCCGAGCGACTCACCCGCGACGATATCAGCTGGATTGGCGATGGGCTGCCCGGGGCCGGGCGGGCGGGGAAGCCGGTGCGGGGGGCGGAGGTCGATCGGCCGACTCCGGCGCGCCGTGCAGTGGACCGGTCGGCCCCGTCGATTGCCGCGCCCGTCGTCGGACTCGTATGATCGCCGGCGCACCGCGCACGCCGCGCGCATCGCCCGCCCCGGAGATCCGCCCCGTGCCCCATCCCGCCTGCGTCGTCGCGCCGCTGCGCTCGCCCCGGTGTGCCCACGACCGCGCGTCCGCCCGAGGTCTCGCGCTCGCCGGGGCCTTCGCCTTCGCGCTGATCTTCGCGACGGGCTGGGCCCCGACCGCCAGCGCCTTCGGCCGCCACTTCGACTTCGCCCTGATCGGCGACATGCCCTACACGCCCGAGGACGAGGTCCGCTTCGAGCGCCTCGTGCGCGACGTGAACGCCCACCGGCCGCGGGTCGAGTGGGTCCTCCACGTCGGCGACCTGCGCGGCGGCGGGAGGAGCCCCTGCTCGGACGCGGTCCTTTCGAGCCGCTTCGCGCTGATGCAGCGCTTCGAGGCTCCGTTCGTGCTGACCCCCGGCGACAACGACTATCTCGACTGTCGCGGGACCGACCCGGTCGAGCGCCTCGCGTTCCTCCGCAAGCTCTTCTTCTCCGATCCCGATCGCACGACCGGCGGCCAGCCGATGCGCGTCGAGTCGCAGGGCCGGCGGGCGACCCACTCGGCCTTCGTCGAGAACGTGATGTGGGAGCGGAAGGGCGTCCTCTTCGCGACGGTCCACGCCCTCGGCGTCGATCGGCTTCCGGACCCCCATCCGGAGCTCACGGCCGCGCGCAACGCCGCGGCGATCGCGTGGATCGAGGCGGTCTTAGCGAGCGCGCGCGAAAGGGGCAGCGCGGGGGTCTTCCTCGCGACGCAGGCCGATCCCTGGATGGTGACGGGGCCACCGGCCGCGACGCGCCTCGTCTGCCGGGGCGCCGCGGGCAGCGAGTCCCCCTGTCTCGCCCCGCGCGGCGGGATCGAGCCCCTCTACGCCGCGCTCGAGAACGCGGTCACCGCCTTCGGGAAGCCCGTCGTCCTCGCGACCGGTGACCTCCATTATTTTCGCGTCGACAAGCCGCTCCTCGTCGAAGCCACGCGCGGCGACGAGGACCCGCGGACCGTCGAGAATTTCACGCGGGTCGAGGCCTTCGGCTCGCCCTACGTCCACTGGGTCCGGATCGGGGTCGATCCCCGGGACCGCGACGTCTTCTCCTTCCATCCGGAGGTCCTTCCGGAGAACCGGCTCGGAGGGCCGAACGAGCGATGATCGAGTTCTTCCCGAACTACAACGCGGGTCGGGTCGAGACCGCGGGCGAGTGGGCGCGGGCTCGCGAGGCCGAGGGCTGGCATGGCCTCGCCGCCAGCGACCACTTCATGACCATGAACCTGACCTTCCCCCATCTCTGGGTCACGCTGACCGAGATGGCCTTCGCGACGCACTCGATCCCGCTGACGTCCTCCTTCGCGAACAACCTGTTCCGTTCGCCGGTCGAGTTCGCCCAGGCGGCGCTGACGCTCAATCGGGTCGCGAAGGGACGCTTCGAGGCCGGGCTCGGTGCGGGCTGGATCGAGGACGAGATCGTGCGCGTCGGCTGGCGCTTCCCGACCTCGCCCGAGCGCGCCGGGGCCTACATCGAGGCGATGCAGATCGTGCGCGCGCTCTTCGACACGGGCTGCTGTCGCTTCGAGGGCAAGCACTACCGGATCGACGTCGAGGCACCGGGGCTCGCGGGGCTCTCGCCGACGCCGCCGCCGCTCGTCGGCTCCGCGGGCGGTCCGCGCACGCTGCGCGAGATCCCGCGCTTCGTCGATCGGATCGAGGTCCAGCCGAACGCGGCGGCGACCCGCGGTGGAGCCGTCGATCCCACCGTCCAGGCGGCGATCGGCGAGGCCGACGTGCGCGACGCGATCGCGCGGGTGCGGCGCGTGCGCGAGGACCTGCCGATCGGGCTCTTCGCCCTGATCGGCGTCGTGCCGGCGGATCAGGTGGCGGCGTTCCGGGCGCCCTTCGGCGAGGGCTTCGTGGCGCGCTTCATGGGCGAGGGGAAGGACGTCGCCCAGGCGCTCTGCGATCTCGAGGGGCTCGGCATCGACCGCGTCCAGCTGACGGAGATGGCGCCGGGGAGCCTCGAGCGGCTGCGGCCGCATCTGCCGCTGACGCGGGGTTGAGTCCCCGCCCGTCGCCCTCAGCGCGCGAGCATCCATCCCGCCACGGCCCACGCCGCGGCCATCGACGCCGCGATGCCGGGGACGAGGCGCAGGGCGAAGTCGCGCGAGCCGACGCCGACGGCGAGGGCGATCTTGGCGACCGCGTTGCTCGTCATCGCGGCGAGGATCGGGACGATCGACTCCTGCGCCGTCAGCGTGTCCGACGCGACCAGCGATGCGACCGAGATCGCGGCGGCATGCGTGTCGACGATGCCCGCGATCACCGCCCCGGCGAGGACGCCCTCCGTGCCGAAGGTCGTCTTCAATGCCGCCGTGGCGACCAGCGTCACGGCCAGCAGCGCCGCGAGGCCGAGGGCCGCGACGAGGCTGAAGGCCCGACCGGGCTCGGCCTGCGGCCTCGTCGCGGCTGCCGAGCCGCGCAGCGTGAAGGCGAGGGCGTAGAGCGCGGCCACGCTCGCACCCGCCGCGAGCACCGGGGTCAGCAAGGTGAGCGCGGGCGCGCTGACCGTCGACAGCAGGATCGCCATCTGGACGAAGGTCGACACGGTCGAGAAGGCGCCCCCGGCGACCGCCGGATTCAGGCTCGGCGGATCCTGGGCGGCGCGGCCGGCCATCGAGCCGATGGCGGCGGTGCTCGAGACGAAGCCGGCGGCGAGGCCGGACAGGGCGAGCCCGGAGCGTCGGCCGAGGATTCGGATCGCGGCGTGGCCCACGGCGCCGAGGGTCAGCACGAGGACGACGACCAGCCAGATGCGATGGGGATTGATCGCGGCGTAGGGGCCCATCGCGCGATCGGGGAGCTGGGGCCAGACGACCAGCGTCGCGATCGCGAAGACGAGGCCGTCCCGGACCTCTGCGTCGCTGAGGGCGCCCTTGGCGAATCCATGGAGCGGGACCTTCGCGGCGAAGATCACGGCGACCGCGACGGCGAGGCCGGCGGCGAGCAGGGGTTCGGTCATGGCGAGGGCGCCGAGCAGGGGGACCACGACGAGGCCGATCTCGGTCGTCAGACCCGGATCGAGCTCCTGGCTTCGCCGATGGGAGATCGCGGTCAGCGCGGCGACACCGGCGGTCGCGACGCAGAGCAGCCAGCCGCCGCCGAGATGGAATGCGACCGCGCCGAGCAGGCTCGCGAGGGCGAAGGTCCGGATGCCGGCGGGTCGGCGTCGGGGCCCCTCGCCCTTGCTGCGCTCGCGCTCGAGCCCGATCAGGAGCCCGATGCCGAGGGCGACGCAGAAGTGGGACCACTCGAAGGTCATGGGCAGGGTCGCCGATCGCCAGAGGGGCCGGGTTGGATCAAGCGTCGCCGAGCTCGGTCCCCGTCCGCGCCTCGAAGGGCAGTCCGAAGCTCTTCGCGTTGATCTCGCTCATCAGGTTGATGCGCGGAATCCGGGGCACCGGCCAGGTCGCCCGCGCCCCCGCCCGATTCCCGTTGCCCGGGACGTAGAGCGGGCCGCGGCCGAGGAAGTCGAGGGTGCCTTCGGCGACGTCGACGGGGTTCATCGCGTGGGGCGAGCCGCCGGTGTCTTCGCGGAAGGTCTCGGTATCCGTCGCCCCGGCGAGGCAGGTCACGACGTCGATGCCCGCCGGCGCGAGCTCGTACCAGAGTCCCTCGCCGAGGATCGTGTCGAAGGCCTTCGCCGCGGCGTAGGTCGCGATGTAGGCGCTGCCGCCGAGGCTCGCCATCGAGGACATCAGCACGAGGCCGCCCCGGCCGCGATCGCGCAGGCGGCGCCCGAAGTGGTGGGACAGACGCAGGGGACCCGAGCACGCGAGGTCGACCTGGCGCGTCCAATTCTCGATCGGCAGATCGAGGAACGAGCCCATGTTCCGCCCAGAGCCCGCGTTGTAGACGAAGAGTCCGACGTCGAGGCCGGCGGTCGCCTCGGCGACGCGCTCGGCGACGTCTGCGCGGGTCAGGTCGACGCAGGCGGTGCGGACCTCGACGCCCCGTCCCGCCGTCGGATCCTCGGGCCCGATCGCGCCCAGGCGCGCCGCCTGGGCGGCGAGCTTGCTCTCGCTTCGGGCGAGCAGGACGACGTTCAGCCCGCGGCGGACGAGGACCTCGCCGAAGGCGGCGCCGATCCCGTCCGAGCCGCCGGCGACGACGGCCCAGGGGCCGAAGCGCTCGCGGAAGGCCTGTCCTTCGTCCTGTGCAGTCATGACGTTTCGACCCCGCTCCGACTAGCGTTCGACGACGATGCGGCCCATCGTGCTGCGCGACTCCATCGCCTCGAGGGCCTCCGCGAGGCCGCCGAACGGGACGCGTTGGCCGACGATCGGGCGGATCGCCCGGCGCGCGAGCAGCTCCGTGAGTCGAGCGTGGACGCGCTGGCCGATCTCGGAGACCGGCGGATTGAAGCGGGGCACCGGCACCGGCGCGTACGGCGTCACGTGGGGCGCGAGGGCTGCGTCGACGTACGACAGGATCACGCCGACGAGGTCGAAGTTGCCGAAGCAGAGCACCCGCCCCGACACCATCGGCACCTCCTCCGCCTCGATTCCGCTCGCGAACCCGATCATGAGGTAGCGCCCGCCGCGCCCGAGGCAGCGGAGCGACTTCATCATCGTCTCGCCCCCGACGCCGTCGAAGCAGACGTCGACCCCGAGGCCGCTCGTCGCGTCGAGGGCGCGCGCGGAGAAGTCCTCCTTGCGGTGGTTGACGACGATCTCGGCGCCGAGCTTGCGGACCAGCTCGGCCTTCGCGTCGTCGCCGACGACCGCGATGACCCGCGCCCCGGCGGCGACCGCGAGCTGGACCGCCGCCGAGCCGACGCCGCCCGCCGCGGCGTGGATCAGCACCGTCTCGCCGGCGGCGAGGCGCCCGCGCTCGTGGAGCCCGAGCCAGGCGAGATGGAACGGATAGAAGAAGGCGGCCGCCTCGACGTCGTCGAGGGAAGGGGGCGCCTCGAAGGCCATCGCCGTCGAGCCGGCGACGAGCTCCGCGTGGGCGCCAATGCCTCCGCGGCCGCTCGCGGTGACGCGCCGGCCGAGCCAGGACTCGGCGCCGGTGCCGGCGCCGACGACGGTGCCGACGCATTCCATGCCGAGGGTGTAGGGGAGGGCGGGATCGATCGTGAGGTAGCGGCCGTGGCAGCCGTCGACCTCGTTGTAGTTGAGGACGCTCGCCGTCGTCCGGACCAGGATCTCCCCGGGTCCCGGCACCGGCTCGGGCACGTCGCGGAGCGCCAGCGCCTCCGTCGGTCTTCCGTGTCGCACGACCTGCCAGGCTCGCATGGGCGTTCCTCCCGTCGCGCCGTTTGTAGCGCGCAGCGGGAGTCGGCGCCGCGCGGGCCCGCCGTCAGCGCTTCGGGCGCAGCACGCGCAGGACGTCGCTGTAATCGTCGGTCCAGAGCGGACCTTCGCGCGCCTCGCGCTCGCCGAAGCGCCGCATCCGACACGCCTCGGGCGCGACGCCGAGCTCGCGCCGGCGCGCGTCGATGCGCGCCTCGAGCCGGGTCATCGCCGCGGCGCTCCGGGTGACGAAGACCCATTCCGAGCCCAGGCTGTTCAGCTCGGGCACCGTCGTCGTCCGGATCTGGAGCGTCTGCGCACCGAGCTCCGCGGCGATGCGCGCGACGACGCCGACGAGGTCGAAGCTCCGCGACGAGAGGTGGACCGCGAGCACGCCGTCGGGCGCGAGGGCGGCCAGGTCGGATGCGACGGCTTCGCGGGTCAGGAGGTGGACGGGGATCGCGTCGCTCGAGAAGGCATCGAGGACGAGGAAGTCGAAGGCCTGGGGCGCGGCGCGCCGCTGCTCCTCGACCAGCGAGCGGCGGGCATCTTCGACGACGATCTCGACGTCGGCCTCGGAGTCGACGAGGTAGTGGAAGTAGCCCGAGTCGCGCGCGATCCGGACGACGACGGGATCGATCTCGTAGAACCGGACGAGGTCGCCGGGGCGGCCGTAGGCGGCGATCGTCCCGATGCCGAGGCCGATCACGCCGATCCGGAGGCGGACCTCGGGATCGCCGCTCGTGATCGCGAGCCCGAGCCCCGTCGCCGCGCCGTAGTAGGCGGTCGGGATCCGCCGCCCGACCGGATGCACGAACTGGCGCCCGTGCATCGTCGTGCCATGGGTCAGGGCGTTCTGGCGGTGCGTCCCGTTCGTGATCGATTCGACCCGCAGGACGCCGAAGAAGGACCGCTCCTCGAGCAGCGGCGGCGTCCCGGCGCTCGTCCCGGACCGCAGGCCGATCGCGCCGATCAGCGCGACCGCCGCGGCGATCGCACCTGCGGATTCGAGGGGGGCGAGACCGCCCGTCCGCTCGCGCCGCTCGAGCAGGACGATCGCCAGCACGAGCACCCCCGTCAGGCCGAGACCGATCGGGAGCTCGTGGTAGTCGTCGAAGAGCTCGGGAGCGGCGAGGCCGACGAAGAGCCCGCCCAGGGCCCCTCCGGCCGAGACGCAGAGATAGAAGAAGGTGAGCGAGCGCGGCGCCGGCCGGGCGCGGTGGAGCTCGCCGTGGAGGATCATGCAGGTCGTGAACAGCAGCGCCCCGTAGGTCGCGGTCTGGCGGAGGAACGGGGTCTGGAAGTCGACGGTCTCGCTGGCGGCGAACGCGGCGAGGGCGAGGACGACGAAGACGGGCCGGTGATAGGTCCGGTCCGAGGCGAAGGCGAGGATGAACGTCAGCAGATAGATCGCGAGCGGGAGCATCCAGAGGAAGGGGAAGCTCGCGACGTCGAGGCAGAGCTGGTTCGTGACGCCCATCAGGATCACGACCGCCGTCCCCGAGAGCGCGACCCAGAGGAGCGGTCGGATCGCGCCGGGGCGCGCGTCCGCGGGATCGCCGGGGGCCGCGTCGGCCGCGATCGCCGGGCCCGCGCTCCGGATCAGGGGCACCGCGCAGGCGAGGGTGGCGAGCGCCGTCGCCGCGAAGCCGGTGCCCCAGAGCGAGCCGGTCGCGGAGAGCGGGAGGCGAGGCTCGATCGCGAAGGGATAGGCGGCGAGCGCCAGGAGCGAGCCGAGATTCGAGACCGCATAGAGGGGATAGGGCGAGCGCTCCGGGAAGGCGCGCGCGAACCACGCCTGCACCAGCGGTCCCGTCGCCGAGAGGCAGAGGAAGGGCAGCGCGACGCTCGTGGCGAGGAGGAGCAGGACCTCGATCGAGGGGTCGCGCGCGTCGAGCCCGCTCGGCGGCTGCTCGGGCAGGACCGGCAAGGAGACGATGGCGGCGACGGCGAGCAGCGCGTGGACCGCGAGCTGGCGCCGGGTGTCGAGGAACCGGATCAGGCCGTGGGCGTAGGCATAGCCGACGAAGAGGAGCGTCTGATGGAAGGCGAGGCAGACCGCCCAGACCGCCGGGACGCCGCCGAACCAGGGCAGGATCCGCTTCCCCACCATCGGCTGGACCAGGAAGATCAGGAAGGCCGAGGCGAAGATCGCCGCGACGTAGGGGACGAGTCGAGGGAGCTCGCCCGCCGTCGTCGACGAGGAACGTCCGTCCGCTCCGCGCTCGGGCTCGACGCCACCGGGGCGCACCGGATCGTCCGTGCGTCCTGCGCGTCGCACGATTCCCCAGCCCCGCATGGCTCCACCTCCGCCCTGTCGCCCTTTTAGCGCGGGGGGAGGAGCGGTGCTGCCGCAGGGCGGACGGCGATGCGACCCGACCTGCGGCCGAACCGCACGGCTGAGGGGCGTCGGGTCACGCTCGCTTCCCGGCGTCTGCGCGGAGCTCGATCCCGGGTTCCCCGCGTCGGATCGGCTGGCGGCATGGAATCTGCAAATCCGCTGGCGAGCTTGTCGGAGGAATCGAGCCATGGATGCACGCCTGCTTCGTCTCGCCTCGATCGTCAGCGTGGCGCTGACGGGCCTTGCGGGGTCGGCAGCCGCCGACTCGGCCTTGCTCGTCCGGCCGCTCGGCGACGCGCTCGTCGTCAGCGATCCCGCTCTGCTCGACCAGAACTACGGTGCCGATCCTCAGATCCTCGTCTGGGCGAATTATCCCGTCTATGGCGCACGCTCGTACGTCGAATTCGATCTGTCGGCGCTCCCGGTCGGGGAGACGGTGACGTTCGCGCGCCTCAACGTCTTCCAGTTCCTCGGCGGAGGCTATGGGAGCGGGGTCGACGTCTTCCGCGTCGCGGAGGACGGTTGGAGCGAGGGGACGCTGACCTGGAACGACCAGCCGGTGCTGTACCCCGACGCGGCCGATCTGATCGCGCAGAACCCGACGCTGAATGGCCAGGAGCGCGGCTGGGTCTCGTTCGATCTGCTCGCGAACGGCCGCTGGGATCCCGCCGTCGATCTCGCGCCGGGAGATCGGAAGCTCTCGTTGATCCTCCGGATCACCGGCGGCGAGGTCAACACGCAGCGCGCCCACAGCCTCTGCAGCAAGGACGCCGGTCCCTTCGACTGCCTGATCCTCGGGGAATCCGGCCCGGTCCACGGCCGCGCCCCTCAGCTCGTGATCGGCACACCCGAGCCGAGCGGTGCGGCGATGCTGGCCGCCGGAATCGCAGCGATCGGGCTAGCATCGACGCGACGATCCGCTGGGGGCACTTCATGCCGGGACTTGTCCGCGAGAGCGACGAATTCATCGATCTCTTCGACCATCGCCGGACCCAGGCGCTGAACGAGACCGCGCGTCGCTGGCGCCGCGAGTCGCCGGTGACGCGCATCGCCCCGGACTCGCACTACGTCGCGCGCTGGCACGATTGCTGGGCGGTGCTGCGCGACGCCGAGACCTTCGCGAACGGCAACGGCTTCAAGGCGGTCGAGCTCCCCGACGACGAGCGCATGCTGATCGAGATGGATCCACCGCTCCACCCGCCCCTGCGCCGCGTGGTCCGCACCGCCTTCGCCCGCAAGTCCGTCGAGGCCGAGCGGCCCTTCGCCCGCGCGTCCGCCGCGCGCCTGCTCGACGCGCTCGTCGCGCAGGCCGCGGGCGCCGCGCAGGGCGCTTCGGGTCGCAGGGCGGAGCGACGGCCGGAGGGCGGCGACGCTGCTTCGGACGCAGGGATCGAGCTCGTCGAGTCGTTCACGGATCGGATCGCGAACCTCGTGAACTTCCACCTGATGGGCTTCCCGACGGAGGACACGCCGCGCATCGTCGCCTGGGCCCGCGAGATCCTCCACAGCGAGTGGACCGCGCTGAATCGCACGGAGAAGGGCGAAGGCATCGCCGGCGCGTTCCCGGAGTTCGCGCGCTACGTCGACGATCTCGTCGACTCGCGAAGCAAAGCCTCGTCGCCCGACGATCTGATCGCGCGCCTCGTCGGCAGCGAGGTCCTGGGGCGGCCGCTCTCGCGGACGATGCTGCGGACGCTCGTCTCCCAGATCATCCTGGGCGGCATCTCGACCTCGACGAACCTGCTCGGCAGCATGCTCCACCGCCTGCTCACGACCCCCGGCCTGCATGCGCGTCTGCGCGCCGAGCCCGCGCTCGTCCCCGCGGCGGTCGAGGAGTCGCTGCGCCTCGATCCGCCGGTCCTCTTCGTGCGCCGCGTCTGCCGCCGGGACACCGAGCTCGCCGGCACGAAGCTGGCGCAAGGCGAGACCGTCATCGTCGGGATCGCCTCGGCCAACCGCGACGAGGCGGTCTTCGAGGACGCCGACGCGTTCCGCCTCGATCGCGGCCTGCCGCGCCACATCGCCTTCGCCGGCGGGGCCCATCTCTGCTCGGGGGCGGCGCTCGCCCGGCTCGTCGCCTGCGAGACGATCTCGGCCTATGTCGCGCGCTTCGAGGAGGGCGAGCTCGAGCTCGTCCCGGGCTTCGTCTACGAAGGCGTCCCCGTCTTCCTCGAGCACGGGCCGAAGCGCCTCGACGTCCGATTGCGTCCGTCGCGCTGAGTCTTCGCGGCTCGCGCGGAAGACCGGGACCGCGGCACGCCGGCATCGACGCGCCGCGCTAGATCCGCCGGCCCCGGCCCTGCCAATAGCGCTCCCGGATCGTACGCCGCGCGAGCTTGCCGGTCTCCGTCCGCGGGAGCGCGTCGTCGAAGTCGACGCCCCGCGGCACCTCCGGCCCCGAGAGCTTCTCGCGACACGCGCTGCGGATCGATTCGACGACGCGGGTGCGCTCGCCGGTGTCCGCGCGGATGGCCGCGCTCGCCGCCGGATCGACGAGCTGCACGACGGCGCGCACCTCCTCGCCCCACTCGTCGTTCGGCACCCCGACGACGCAGCAATCCGCGACGAAGGGCAGCCCGAGGATCACGGACTCGATCTTCGCCGGATACAGATTGACGCCGCCCGAGATGATCACGTCCGAGCGCCGATCACACAGGAAGAGGTAGCCGTCCTCGTCGACGTAGCCGATGTCGCCGAGGCTGAAGTAGCCGTCGCCGTGGCGGCTCTCCTGCGTCTTCTCGGGATCGCCCTTGTACTCGAAGGGCGTCGCGTCGAGCTTGAAGCAGACGCGGCCCTCGCTCTTCGGCGGGAGAGGCTTCCCGGCGTCGTCGAGGATGGCGAGCTCGAGGCCGGGACGGGGCCGGCCGACGGAGCCCGGCTTCGCGAGCCATTCCTGCGAGCTGATCTGGACGCCACCGCCTTCGGTGCCCCCGTAGAACTCGTAGAGGATGGGGCCCCACCACTCGATCATCGCGCGCTTGACCTCGACGGAGACCGGGGCGGAGCCGTGGCACACGAGGGAGAGGGAGGAGAGGTCGTAGCGGCGGCGAACCTCGGGCGGGAGCCGAAGCAGGCGCACGAAATGGGTCGGCACGAGGAAGGTCGAGGTCGCGCGATGGCGCTCGACGGCCTCGAGGAAGGCCTCGGGCTCGAAGCGCTCCATCAGGACGAGGTCGGCGCCGAGGAGCAGCGCGCCGTCGCAGTAGGCGTTGGGGCCCGCGTGGTAGAGGGGCGACGAGACGAGGTGGATGCCGTCCCGGGCGCCCTCGGGCAGGAAGGCCGTCATCATGGCGGCGCCGGACTGGGCGGTGATCGTCGGGGGTGGGCCGGACGGGGTGTTCCTTCGCAGGACGCCCTTCGGGCGGCCGGTGGTGCCCGAGGTGTAGAGCATGTTCTCGCCGCAGAGGGGATGCTCGTAGGGCGTGCCCGAGAGGGCCTCGACCTCGGACCAGGGACGGAAGCCTTCGAGCGGGCCACCGACCGCGAAGCGACGGGATGGGTCGATGCGTCGGGCCGCCTCGTGGACGAGCTCGCCGTAGCGTGCGTCGACGACGAGAGCGTCGGCCTCGCAGTTCCCGACGACGTAGGCGACGTCGTCGGCGGTCCAGCGGGTCGAGCAGGGCGTCAGCCGCCGGCCCGACCAGGTCGCGCCGCGGTAGGCGGCGAGGTACTCGGGCGTGTTGGCCATCAGGATCGCGACGGCACCCCGGGTCGGGACTCCCGCCTGGTCGAGGGCCCGGGCGAAGCGGGCGGCGGAGGCGATCGCGTCGGCGTTTCGAAGGAAGTGGATCGCAGCGGACATCGCGCCCAAGACTAGTCCGCCCGGCGGACGCCCGCCGACCTCGCCCCCGCCGGCTCCGCCCCGCGACCGGGGCTCGAGTCGGGGGGGGACGGGGGGCGGGAGGTCGTCTTCAGGTAGATCGCGGCGACGTCGGCCTCGTCGAGGAATCCGACGACCGCTCCGCGACCGTCGACGACCGGAACTTCGCGCAGGCCGTGGTGAACGATCCGCTCGATCGCGACGCGAAGGTCGTCGTGTGGCTGGACGGAGACGGGCGGTTGCATCAGATCGGCGGCGATCGCCCACGGCAGATCGCTCCCCTCGTTGGCGAGGACCCGCAGCCCATCGGACGTCACGAGTCCGGTCAAGCGCTCGTTCGCGTCGATCAGCGGGAAAGACGTTCCTGTTGCAGGTCGCCGGCCATCTCCTCTGAGCAGCTTGCGGGCCGGGGTGTCGCTGAAGTGCACGAACGCGCCCCTGCGTCAGCGAGATCGACGACGCGGATCGATTTCAGCGCATCGAGCAGGAAGGCGTCGCGATGGGCGGGGGAGTCGCGCAGCGTCGGGACCTGCGCGGGATAGATGGTGCGGTTGCGGAGGGCCACGAAGGCGATGCCCTGGGCGAGCATCAGCGGGACCAGCAGGTCGTAGTTTCCCGCGAGCTCGCACACCAGCACGAGAGCCGAGAGCGGCACGTGGGCGATGCCGCCGTAGAAGACGCCCATGCCGACCAGCGCGAAGGCACCCGGGTCGATGGTCGGATCCTGGAGCAGGATCTCGGCAGCGCGACCGAAGGCGCCGCCGAACAGGCCGCCGATCGCGAGGGAGGGGGCGAAGTCGCCCGCGCTCCCCTCCGAGCCGATCGTGATCGAGGCGGCGACGAGCTTCGCGATCGAGAGCAGCGCGAGGAGCAGAATCCCGCTCGGCCCGTCCGGAAGCCAGTTCGCGCCGCTGATCGCCGCCTGCACCGCGCCGTAGCCGCTGCCCAGGACGCCGAGCCCTTGACCGCGGGTATGCGAGAGCGCGCCCACGGCGAGGACGACGGGCGTGCAGAAGGCGCCGAGCGCGAGGCCACCGATCGCGGGTCGCAGCCAGGCGGGGACCGGGATCGCGACGAAGAGCCGTCTCGAGAGCCGCAGGGACGCGGCGAAGGTCGCCGCGAGCCCGGCGACGAGGAGCGCGAGCAGGCCGTAGAGCGGAAGATGGCCGGGGTGGAATGGGAAGCGCAGCGCGTGGGTGAACAGCGTCGCCTCCCCGAAGATGGAGATGACGACGGAGTAGGCGACGACGCTCGCGAGGATCGACGGAACCAGGGCATCGGCCTCGAAGCCGTCCCGGTACAGGAATTCGACCGCGAGCAGCGCGGCACCGAGCGGCGTCCGGAAGACCGCCGAGATGCCCGCGGCGACGCCGGCGAGGAGCAGGATCCGCCGCTCCCGGGGGCCCACGCGCAGCAGACGCGCGACGAGCGACCCGAGCGCGCCGCCGATCTGCATCGTCGGTCCTTCGCGCCCGCCGGCGCCGCCGGTTCCGAGGGTCGAGAACGACGCGAGCAGGCGGACCCAGATGACGCGTGTCGGAATGATGCCGTCGCGGCGGTGGAACGAGTCGATCGTCGCGTTTCCGCCGCCGCCCCGGGCCTCCGGCGCGAGTCGCGTCAGCGCGCCGCAGGCGAGCCCGCCCAGGGCGGGCAGCAGGACCAGCAGCCAGGGACGGAACGCGTCCGCGGCCGGCTCGACGCCGCTCCAGAGCGTCTCGCCGTTGGCGCGCAGGACCGAGTAGCCGGCGAGGCGCTCGAGCAGGAAGGACTGGAGGACTTCGACCACCGCGAAGAAGAAGGCGCCGACCAGTCCGGCTGCGACACCGACGAGCGTGGTGTGGAAGAGCATCCGGCCGACGATCTGGAGATCGAGCGGACCCTCGTCCGTCAGCACGCCGGGGAGGAGCTTCCGATCCCGGATCGACCACGGCCGCCGACCTCGCGCGTCGGAATCCCCGCTCAACCGCGCGCCCCGTCCGCACGGCAGGCCTGGATTCGTCGCATGGCGGGCTCCTCTCTCTCTCTCTCTCTCTCGCTCGCTCGGCTCGCACTCGGCTCGTGCTCTCGTGTCCACCCGCGCATGCCCGCGCGGTCGAGCCCGCGCGATGTTAGCCGACCCGACCGGAATCGGGTCGACGCGGCAGGGCGGGTTCGGTGTGCGGCGTCACGGCGGTCGGGCGCGGTGCGGGGTGTGCTAGGGAGTCGATCGACGAGCGGAACGCGTGCCGCTCGTCGGCGATCCGGGAGGGCCATGAGCGCTGCCAACGCCGACCTGACCTTCACACTCGCGCTGCTCGCGGGCGTCGCCGCGCAGATCATCGCGCGTCATCTGCGCCTGCCGGGCATCGTGCTGCTGTTGTTCTCGGGCGCGCTGCTCGGCCCCGACGGACTCGGCTGGATCCGACCCGATTCGCTCGGGGGCGGACTCTCGACGTTCGTCTCGCTCGCGGTCGCGGTGATCCTGTTCGAGGGCGGGCTCGGTCTCGATCTGCGGCGCCTTCGCGCGGCGGCGGCCCCGATCCGCAGGCTCGTGACCTCGGGTGCCCTCGTCACGCTGATCGGCGCGGGGATCGCCGCCGCTCGCCTCATGGGGTGGCCCGCCGATCGAGCCCTGCTCTACGGCGCGCTCGTGATCGTGACGGGACCGACGGTGGTCCGTCCGATCCTGCGGCTCGTGCCGGTGCGCAATCGACTGGCGACCGTCCTCGAGGCCGAGGGGCTCCTGATCGATCCGGTCGGCGCGATCGTGGCGGCGATCGCGCTCGAGATCGTGCTCGAGCGGACGATGGGGAGCGTCGCCAACGGGGCGATCGGACTGATCGCCCGGCTGTCCTTCGGCGCGGGGGCGGGCGTCGGGATCGGGGGGCTGCTGGCTCTCCTGCTGCGGATTCCCCGGCTCGTGCCCGTCGGCCTCGAGAACCTCGCGGTGCTCGGGGGGAGCCTGGCGGGATTCGCCGCGTGCGAGGCCTGGCTGCCCGAGAGCGGGATCCTCGCGGTCATCGTGGCGGCGGCCGTCGTCGGTCACGCCGCCCGCGAGCGCGCGCAGGTCGTCGGAGAGTTCCAGGAGCATCTGACGCTCGGGCTGATCGGCATGCTCTTCGTCCTGCTCGCCGCGGACGTTCGACTCGAGACGGTGTCGGCCCTCGGCTGGCCGGGGGTCGCGACGGTGGCGACGCTCGCCTTCGTCGTGCGGCCGATCGGGGTCCTGTGGTGTACGCGCGGATCCGATCTGACGATCCGCGAGCGGCTCTTCGTGGCCTGGCTCGGACCGCGCGGCGTCGTCGCGGCGGCGATCGCGTCGGTGCCGGCGCCGGCGCTCGACGCGGTCGGCGTGGAAGGAGGGGCCGAGCTGCGGGCCCTCGTCTTCCTGACGATCGCCCTGACGGTCGTCGTGCTCGGCGGGCTCGCGCCGATCGCGGCCTGGGCGCTCGGCGTCCGCGCACCCGGTCGCGACGTCACCGTCGTGCTCGGCAGCGAGGAGCTCGCGCTCGCCCTCGGCGAGGCGCTCCGCGAAGGCGGTGCGTCGGTCGTGTTCGTGGATCGCAATCCCGCGAGCTGTCGTGCGGCCGAGGAGCGCGGCTTCGCCGTCGTCTTCGGCGACGTCCTCGGGCCGACGACCCTCGCGCGCCTGCGGCTCGAGCGCGCGCGTGCAGCGGTCGGACTGACGACGAATCCCTCGTTGAATCAGCTCTTCGTGCTCGAGGCGATGGAGGAGTTCGACGTGCCGGACGGCTACGTCGCGATCGACCCGACCGTCGGGAGCGAGGCGGCGCTCCTCGCGCGGCGTCAGTCGGCGCACGTCCTCTTCGATCGGCCGAAGGACGTGGAGCGCTGGAACGTCCGCATCCGCCACCAGGCGGTCGATCGGGTCCGCCTGAGGGCAGCCAGGGGCGATGCGCTCGACGCGACGGAGCGGGCGGGCCGCGCCATCGCGTCGGCGGGCTCGCCGGATCCGTTCGTGATCCTCGCGGTCCAGCGCGACGGGTGGCGGCCGATGGAAGCGGATCGCGTCGCGCGCGCGGGCGACGAGGCGATCGCGCTGCTCCACCGCGAAGAGGCCGAGGCCGCGACGACCCGACTCCGCGAGCTCGGATGGGAGATCGTCGCGTCCCCGGAGCGAGGGAGGGCATGATGGAGTTCCGAAGCTCGAGCGCGTTGACCTTCGGCATGGAGCTCGAGCTCCAGATCGTGTCCAGCGAGACGGGCGCGCTCTCGCCGTCGAGCCTCGCGTTCTGGGAGAGCGTGAAAGATTCGCGCGACGCGCCTCGCTATTCGCTCGAGGCGACCCTCTCGACGATCGAGCTCAACACCTCGGTCCATACCGACGCCGACGCCATGGCGAGCGAGGCGCTGCGGCTGACTCGGACGTTGTGCGACCTCGCCGCCTCGCGGAGCCTCCTGATCCGGGGCGGGGGAACGCAGCGGACGCAGTTCTGGAACGAGCGCATCATGGCCCCGACGGAGCGTGCGCGTCTGCTGAAGAGCCGCTTCGGCTATCTGCCCAAGCGCTTCTCGACCTACGGCATGCACGTCCACGTCGGGATGCCCGACGGGGACGAGGCGATCCGCGTCGGCAACGGCCTGCAGGCGTGCGCGCCCCTGTTCATCGCGCTGTCGGCGGCGTCGCCCTTCCTCCAGATGGCCGATACGGGCTTCTGTGCGTCGCGGCCGCTCGAGCCGCTCGTCTATCCCCACGGCGGTCCCATGCCCCGGCTTCCGGATTGGCGGACCTTCGAGGAGCGGGCCGCCGAGATCTTCTCGACCCCGCTGGCTTCGTCGCTGAACGACGTGTACTGGGACGTGCGGCCGAAGCCGGAGTTCGGGACGGTCGAGGTCCGGGTCTTCGATACACCCCTTTCCGTCGCCAAGGCGGTGGGCCTCGCGGCCTTCACCCGGGCGATGGCGGCCCGCCTCCTGGCGGGCGGGCTCGCCCTCCCGGCGACCCCGCCGCCCCCGACCGCCGAACGGGTCAGCCGCTTCCTGGCCTGTCGCGACGGGCTCGAGGCCGAGCTCTTCGATCCCTTCGCCCTCCGCTGGAAGCCCGCGCGGACCTGGTTCGAGGAGTCGGTGTCGGCGATCGAGCGGGCGCCGGTCTGCGAGGCCGACCTGCGGCGGATCCTCCACCTTCGCCGCCACCTCGAGGTCGAATCGGACTCGACGACGATGCGGCGGAGCTGGCAGGCGATGGTCGGGGGCGACGACGAGGGGCCGGATCCTGGGCCCGACCTCGCGCGCTATTCGGCGGAGCTGGCGGACCGGCTGCTCCAGCCGATGAGCCAGACCCTCCTCGCGCGGCCCCCGCTCGGGGCCTGATCGGGCAGGGCCCGGCGGGGCGGTTTGGGAACGCGTCGTCCGAGTCGGCCGCGGTCAGCGGCATCGGATTGCGTCGCTGGGCCCGCAAGGCCACGAATCCTGTGAAGATTTTGCTTGCTCGCGCCCCCCGGAGTCGCTAATCACCGGGCCGGGCGACCCCGTCCCGGACCCCGGGCCGGCGCCCGCTTCCGGCCCCGGTCCGGGTCGGAGTTTCGACTCGTGGACGGCATTCGAGCGGTCGGCGTCCCTGGACGCGACGGATCGGCCGCTCTCGACGGCGCCCACGACGGCTTGCTCAAGCTTCGACCGCTCCCGACAGCAATCGACAGGATGGAATCGACGATGACGGATTTGATTGCACAGCTGACCCAGGTCTCGCTCGGTGCGAGCGTGCTGGGTCTCGCCCTGGCGGCCTTCTTCTACTTCCGCGTGAAGTCGCTGCCCGAGGGCACGGACACGATGAACATGATCGGCCGGTACATCCGGGAGGGCGCCATGGCGTTCCTCGTCCGGGAGTACAAGGTGCTGGCGGTCTACGCGATCGTCGTCTTCATCTGCCTCTTCGCGGCCTTCAGCTCCGAGGGAACCGGGCTGCTCGCCGGCTCGTGCTTCCTGCTCGGCGCCTTCCTGTCGCTGCTCTCCGGCTTCATCGGCATGAAGGCCGCGACCTACGCCAACGTGCGCACGAGCCAGGCGGCCCGCGAAGGCAGCAAGCCCCGCGCGCTGCTGACCGCCCTCGACGGTGGCGCCGTCATGGGCCTCTCGGTCGCCGCGACGGCGATCATGGGCCTCGGCGGTCTCTACTACGTCTACGCGAACGATCCGAACCTCGACACCGTGCTGCACAGTTTCGCCGTCGGCGCCTCGTCGATCGCGCTCTTCGCCCGCATCGGCGGCGGCATCTACACGAAGGCCGCCGACGTCGGCTCCGACATCGCCGGCAAGGTCGTCGAAGGCATTCCCGAGGACGATCCGCGCAATCCGGGTGGCATCGCCGACAACGTCGGCGACAACGTCGGCGACGTGGCCGGCATGGGCGCCGACATCTACGAGTCCCTCGTCGCGGCGATCGTCGCCGCCATGGCGATCGCGCTGACCGCGCGGCCCGAGTACGTCGGCAGCCTCTTCACCAACGCGCCCTCCGAGTCCGAGGCGAAGTTCCTGGCGGTGACCCTGCCGGTCTTCCTGGCGGGCGTCGGGCTGCTCGTCTCGATCGTCTGCATCTTCATCGCCCGCGCGCTGCGCGGGAGTGCCCCGGCCATGGTGCTGCGGGCGGCCCTCGTGATCCCGTCGCTCATCATCTGCGTCGTCGCGTGGGTGCTGATGCCGATGCTCGGCGTCAGCCAGGCGGTGACGGGCGCGCTCGCGGCCGGTGCCATCGGTGGCGCCCTGATCGGCCTCATCACCGAGTTCTACACGGCCTGGTCGCCCATCGAGCGCGTCGCCGAAGCCTCGAAGACGGGCGCCGGGACGGGCGTCATCTCGGGTCTCGCCGTCGGCATGGAGAGCACCGTCGTCTCGCTGCTCATCATCGCCGTCGTCGGCTTCATCGCGAACGCCGTCATGCCCGAAGGCATGGGCCTCTACGGCATCGCCATGAGCGCCGTCGGCATGCTCGCGGGCACCGCGATCGTGATGACCGTCGACGCCTACGGCCCGATCTCGGACAACGCCGGCGGCATCTCGGAGATGAGCGAGCTCGGCCCCGAGGTCCGCGCGATCACCGACGAGCTCGACGCCGTCGGCAACACGACCGCCGCGATCGGCAAGGGCTTCGCGATCGGCTCGGCGACGCTGACCGTCCTCTCGCTGTTCTCGGCCTTCATCCTCGAGGTCAATCACGTCCGCATGGACTCGGGCATGGGCGAGCTGGTCCTCAAGCTCGACGACGCACCGATCCTGATCGGCCTCCTGATCGGCGCCTGTCTGCCCTACGCGGTCGGTGCGTCGACCATGATCGCCGTCGGCAAGGCGGCCCAGGCCATCATCCAGGAGATCATCCGGCAGTTCAACGAGATCCCCGGCCTGCGCGAAGGCAAGGCCGAGCCGGAGGGCGCGGTGATCGTCGACATCGCGACCAAGGCGGCGCTGCGGCAGATGGTGCTGCCGGGCTGCGTCGCGATCCTCGCTCCGGTCGGCGTCGGCTTCGTGCTCGGGCCGGCGGCGCTGGCGGGCATGCTCGCCGGCGCGGTGGCCGTGGGCGCTTCGCTCTCGCTCTTCATGGCGAATGCGGGCGGCGCCTGGGACAACGCCAAGAAGTACATCGAGGCCGGTCGCCTCGCGGGTCACAAGAAGGGCTCCGACGCCCACAAGGCCGCCGTCATCGGCGACACCGTCGGCGATCCCTTCAAGGACACCTCGGGCCCCGGCGTCGCGATCCTCATCAAGGTCATGAGCGTCGTCTCGCTGCTCATCGCCCCGCTGATCGCGAAGCTCTAGTCGCGCGCGCCCGGGGCGTCCCGCGCGGACGCCCCGGGCAGCCCGCCCCGCTCCTTGCCCCGCCCGGCGCCGCCCCCGGCGTCGGTCCGCCCCGCCCGGCGCTGGAGAAGCCTCATGGACGTCAACGGAACCTCGGCGATCGTCACCGGCGGTGCCTCGGGCATCGGCCTCGCCTGCGCGAAGCGGCTCGCCGCCCACGGCGCCCGGGTCGTCCTGCTCGACATGAACGAGGAGAAGGGGACCGCCGAGGCGAAGCAGCTCGGCGGCGTCTTCGCGAAGGCGGACGTGTCGGACGAGGCCCAGGTCCAGGCGGCGGTCGAGGCCGCCTCGAAGCTCGGCCCGCTGCGCTCGCTCGTGAACGCCGCCGGCGTCGGCCACGCCATGCGCACCGTCGACCGCGAGGGCAAGCCCTTCGACCTCAAGGCCTTCGAGCGCGTCCTGCGCATCAACCTCGTCGGGACCTTCAACTGCCTCCGCCTCGCGGCGGCGGCGATGTCGAAGACGGCGCCGGTCGACGCCGACGGCGCCCGGGGCGCGATCGTCAACATCGCCTCCGTCGCCGCCTTCGACGGCCAGATCGGCCAGGCTGCCTACTCCGCTTCGAAGGGCGGCGTCGTCGGGCTCACGCTGCCCGTCGCCCGCGACCTGTCGGCGATCGGCGTCCGGGTCAACACCGTCGCTCCCGGCCTGATCGACACGCCCATCTACGGCACGGGCGAGGGCTCGGAGAAGTTCAAGGCCCATCTCGGGAAGGACGTGCTCTTCCCGAAGCGCCTCGGCGACGCGTCCGAGATCGCGAGCATGGTCTTCGAGCTGATCACGAATCCGTACATGAACGCCGAGGTCATCCGGGTCGACGGCGGCATCCGGATCCCCCCGAAGTAGGCTGCGCTTGCGGATCCGTCGCCGGCGCCTGCGCGACGCGCTCGTGGCGATCGGCTGCGTCGTCGCCGACGTGGATCCGCTGGGCTCACCGGCCGGCCGCGCCCGCTTCGCCGCCGCCCTCGTGCTCCTCGCCGCCGGCTCGGTGCTCCATTTCTGGTCGAAGGGCTGTCTCGAGCAGAACCAGCGCCTCGTCACCGCCGGCCCGTATCGCTTCACGCGCAATCCGTTCTATCTCGCGAATCTCCTGATCGATCTCGGGCTCTGCGCCCTGATCGGGCGGGCCTGGGTCGCGGTGCCGTATCTCGCGCTCTGGGGGCTCGCCTATCACGAGACGATCCGACGAGAGGAGGCGCGGCTCGCCGAGCTCTTCCCGGGCGACTTCGCGCGCTATGTCTCGGCGGTGCCACGGCTGATTCCGACGGGGCGCCGGCTTTCCGCGAGCGACGCGACGGGACGGTTCACCCTCGCCAATCCCGCCCTCGCGGCGGGCGGCGAGTACGCGCGGATCCTGGGCTTCTGGGTCGCGGCGGCGACGATCTGCGCCTGGGCCTGGATCCGGGCAAACGGGCTCGCCGTCTTCGCGCCGGAGCAGACGGCGGGGCTCGGGCTGGTCACGCTCGTTCCAGTCGCATGGGTCGCGAAGCTCGCGCTGGCGGAGGTGTTCCGCAGCCCGCAGACGGCGTTGCTGCCCTTTACCGAAGAGCCCGCGGCGCGAAGGCTCGTGACCTTCGCGTTGGTGCTCGGGCTCTACCTGTCGGCGCGGCTCGTCGATGCGGCACCGCGTACGGCGACGACCGCCGTCTCGCTGGTCGCGATGTGTGCCGCGGTCGCGCTGCTGCCGCGGCTGAGGTCGAAGCCCCGCCTGCGGGGCACGCTCCATGCCGGGCTCGCGGGCGCGATCGTCGCCTTCGGCATCAGCCGGGGCGTCCTCTGGATCGCGAGCTTGCCGCTCGTCTGGGTGGTGCTGGCGGGGATGGACGATCTCGCGGAGTGGCGCTTCCATCGCCGCGTCGAGGGCTCGGACGAGTGTGCGGGGGCGAGGCCGCTCTGGCCGATCTTCGATCGGATTGCCGTGGGCTCGGTCTCCGGGCTGGTCGTGATCGCGGTCCTGAAGCAGATCGTTTGAGGGGGGCCGTGCCCCGGGCCCACACGGCTTCGATGCGTGTCGGGGCCGGGCGAGTGGGGCGCTGGAGACGAAGGATGCGCTGGCTAGACGGACTCTTCTTCCTTCTTTTCCTTGTGGCGGTGGTCGTCCAGTACAACGACCCCGATCCCGCCCTCTGGATGGCGGGCTACGGCGTCGCTGCGGTCCTCTCCCTCGCCGGCTTCTTCGGTCGCTTTCCGATCCTCCCGAACCTGCTCGCCGGCTTGGCCTTCGGCCTCTGGTTCCTCTCGCTCGCCGCGACGCTGCCCGGCGCCCCGCTCGAGGCGTTCACCTCCTTCAAGATGACCGCCGCGAGCCACGAGGAGCCGCGCGAGGCGATCGGGCTGCTGCTCGCCGCGGTCTGGACCCTTGCACTCGCGGCGCGAGGTCGCCGCCGAGAACGCGACCGCGCGACCGACCGACCCGACCGGGCGAGTTGACGCTCACCGGCCCGTAGGGGACCCTCCGCCCGTCTCGCGACGCACCCCGACCCGAACCCAGGAGACCCCCATGCAAGGCAAGAAGATCCTCGTCACCGGCCCCACCGGCCAGGTCGCCGGCCCCGTCGCGCTCACCCTCGCGAAGGACAACGAGGTCTGGGCGACCGCTCGCTTCAGCGAGCCCGCGAAGAAGGCGCCGTTCGAGAAGGCGGGCATCCGCTGCGTCCCCTCCGATCTCGAGAAGGGCGACTTCTCGCAGATCCCGCAGGACTTCGACTACGTCCTCAACTTCGCCGTCGCCCGCACGCCGGACTTCGAGACCGACCTCAAGGCGAACGGCGAGGGCGTCGGCCTGCTGATGAGCCATTGCCGCAAGGCGAAGGGCTTCCTCCACTGTTCGACGACCGGCGTCTACCAGCCCAACGGCCACACGCCCTTCACCGAGGAGAGCCCCCTCGGCGACAACCACCGCGTCATGATGCCGACCTACAGCATCTCGAAGATCGCGGGCGAGATCGTCGCGCGCTATGCGGCCCGCGAGTTCAATCTGCCGACCGTCATCACCCGCCTCAACACGCCCTACGGCGACAACGGCGGCTGGCCCTACTACCACCTGCTCATGATCAAGAACGGCGTCCCGATCCCGGTCCACACGGACAAGCCGTCGCAGTACACGCTGCTCCATCAGGACGACATCAACCGCACGGTCGCCGGAATCGTCGAGTCGGCGACGGTGCCCGCCCGCATCCTCAACTGGAGCGGCCAGGAGCACGTCGCGATCGAGGAGTGGTGCACCTACATCGGCGAGCTGATCGGAATCGAGCCGAAGTTCGAGTACACCGAGAAGACCCTCGAGAGCGTCATGACCGACAACGCGAAGATGCGCGCGATCGTCGGGCCCGCGAAGGTGACCTGGAAGGACGGCATCCGGCGCATGGTCGAGGCGCGGCATCCCGACTGGATCGTGAAGCGGTAGGGGCGGCCGGAACGAGACCGATGGATCGCCTCCGATCGTCGATGAAGGGGCTCGCGTCGTTCGTGGCGCTGGCATTCGTCGTGGTCGCGCCCGGAGCGGCGCGCGCCGCCGGCGAGACCTTCGTCTCGCCCTACGATCCGCCGGCCTCCGAGTGGGAGCCCGTCCCCGATCCGAATCGGCCCGGCGCGCGCATCTGGAAGAGCCGGTCGAACGCGAAGGATCTCTTCCGGGTCGAGACCCTGCTCGGCGCCGCCGAATCCCTCGCCGAGATCCGCATGACCCTCGATGCGCCGGGCAAGGCGACCTGCGCGGTCTTCGACACCATGACGCTGCGGGATCGCCCGGTGAACGGCTATCCGCGCCTCATCTGGCGCACCGACTGCACGAAGGAGGACGGCTCGAAGGGCACGTTCCTCAACCTCGCGATCCGCGGTCGCGAAGGGCTGCATCTCGCGATGAAGATCTGGCAGCTCGACGTCCCGAAGGCCGAGGTCGAGACCTGGCTCGCGCGCTTCGAGCAGAGCTACGTATGCGTTCCGGGCGAGCCGGGCCCGCCCTGTCCGGCCAAGGCCGCGCCCTGAGTCGAAGGCGCGCGCCCGGCCAGTCGACTAACGCATCCGCCTGACCGCCTCGATCCGCTCCCCGAAGCGCTTCATCGCCGCCGCCCGCCGCGTCGGGACGTGCTCGCTCGGCCAGGGCTCGACCGGCTTCACGGTCTTCAGCAGCTGCTTCGCGAGCGTCTGCTTGTGGACCTCGTCGGCGCCGTCGGCGATCCGCAGTGCGCGGCCGGTGCGGTACATCTCCTCGAGCGGCATGTCGGTCGTGTAGCCGAGCGCGCCGTGGATCTGGATCGCGCGGTCGATGATCTCGAGGGTCATGCGCGGGACTGCGAACTTGATGAGCGAGATCTCGCCGCGGGCGCTCGAGCCGTGGTCGTCGCCCCGGTCCATCGCCCAGGCCGCCTTGAGCACGATCAGCCGCGCCGCCTCGAGATCCGCGTAGGACTCGGCGATCATGTCCTGCACCATCTGCTGCTGGCCGAGCGCCTTGCCCTTCGTCTTCCGCGACGCGGCGCGCTCGAGCATCATCTCGAAGGCGCGTTGCGCCTGGCCGATGCAGCGCATCGCGTGGTGGATCCGCCCGCCGCCGAGGCGCTTCTGCGAGAGCAGGAAGCCCTCGCCGACCTTTCCGATCAGGTTCCCGGCCGGGATGCGGCAATTCTCGAAGACGACCTCCGAATGGCCGCCGATGCGATCGTAGAGATGACCGGGCTCCGAGAAGTGGGGATGCGCCATGCTGCCGACGTCGCGCACGACGGTCATCCCCGGCGTCCCGCGCTCGACGACGAACATCGAGGCGCGCTGGTGGGGCGGGGCCGTTGGATCCGTGACGGCAAAGAGCACGGTGAAGTCGGAGACCGAGGCGTTCGAGGCGAACCACTTGTGGCCGTTCAGGATCCAGTCGTCGCCCTTCCCGTCGGAAGCGCGCACGGCGCGGGTCGTCATCTCGGTCGGATCGGAGCTCGCGGTGAAGGGCTCGGTCATCGAGAAGGTGCTGCGCAGCTCGCCCCGCATCAGCGGGTAGAGCCAGCGCTCGCGCTGCGCCTCGTTCGCACCGACGGCGAGCAGCTCGGCGTTGCCCGAGTCCGGCCCCTGGCAGCCGAACATCTCGGGCGCGAGGGAATGGCGGCCGAGGATCTCGTGGATCAGCGCGAGCTTGACCTGGCCCATGCCCTGGCCGCCGTGCTCGGGGCCGAGATGGGGGGCCCAGAGGCCCTTCTTCTTGACCTCCTCCTTGAGGGGGGCCCAGAGGGCGTCGAGCTGCTTCTGGTTCAGGCCCTCGCAGAGCAGGTCGAGGGGGATGATCGTCTCGTCCACGAACTCGCGGATCCAGGCGAGCGTCTTCTCGAACTCGGGGTCGGTGGAAAAGTCCCAGGCCATGGATGGCGCTCCTCGGTCGTGAAGGGGATGCGTTCGGGCTCGGCCTCTGCGGGCGATCGGCTTCGGCGGCGGCAAGAGTACCGGCCCCTGCGCGGTGGGAGGAGCCCTCGCGCTTGACCCGGCGCGCGTTTGCGGGTTCAGTCCGAATGCGCCCGTCTGGAGGATTCGTTGCCCGCATCCGCCTTCCTGCCGTCCCGTCCGAAGCACCGCCCGCGCCTCGTCCTCTCCCTCGCCATCGGCCTCGCGTGGATCGCGGGGGCGCTCGGCTGCGGCGGTTCCGCGCCCGAGGCCGATCCGACCTCCCAGCGGCGGCTGGCCCAGGGCGAGGTCGTGGGCCACGACCGAGGCCGGGCGCGTGCACGCCCCGGCGCGGCATCCCGTATGCGGCGCCGCCGGTCGGTCCGCTCCGCTGGCGCGCACCGCAGCCGGCGACGGGCTGGGAGGGCGTGCGCACGGCGACCCGATCCGGGGCCCACTGCGTCCAGCTCGGCGGCGATCCGGTCCAGGGCAGCGAGGACTGCCTCTATCTCGACGTGTTCGCGCCGGCGGTGGCCGGGGATGCGGTGCCGCGGGGCGACGAGCGCTGGCCCGTCCTCTTCTGGATCCACGGCGGGGGCAACAGCATGGGCTGGGGGGATCAGGTGCCCCCGTCCGCGCTCGTCCGCGACCACGACGTCGTCGTCGTCACGATCAACTATCGCCTCGGAATCTTCGGCTGGCTCTCGCATCCGGCGCTGCGTGCGAGCGCGACGAGCCCGCTCGACGCGTCGGGCAACTTCGGGACGCTCGACATGATCGAGGCCCTGCGCTGGGTCCGGGAGAACGTCGCCGCGTTCGGCGGCGATCCGGGCAACGTCACGATCTTCGGGGAGTCGGCCGGCGGGGTGAACGTCTACTCGCTCCTGATCTCGCCCGCCGCGTCGGGGCTCTTCCACGCGGCGATCAGCCAGAGCGGGATGCCGGCGACGGTGACCCGGGCGCAGGCGGAGAACGCGACCGACGCGGCGTCGCAGCCGGGGCTGCCCGGGAGCTCGAGCGAGCTGCTCCTCTCGCTGCTTCGGCAGGAGGGGCGCGCCGGGTCGCGCGCCGAGGCGGTGCAGGCGCTCTCCGCCATGAAGGCGGGGGAGATCGAAGCCTTCCTGCGCGAGCTCTCGCCCGAGCAGCTGCTCCAGCCCTTCGTCGACGTGATGGGCGACGAGGTCATGCCGATGTACATGGCGCCGGCCATCGTGCGCGACGGCGTCGTCATCCCCACCCGGCCGCCCCTCGAGGTCCTCGCCGGACTCGGTGGCCACGAGCGCGTCCCCTTCATCGCGGGCACCAACCGCGACGAGCACAAGCTCTTCTTCCTGATGAGCTCGCCGCACGTCGAGCGGACCTTCGGCCTGCCGACGGGGCTCAAGAACGAGCGTCTGTACGACCTCGAGGGCGAGTACGGCGGTGCGATGTGGCGCGCGATGGGGGCCGACGAGCCGGTGTCGGCGATGGCCCAGCGATCGGGGCCACCGGTCTTCGCCTATCGTTTCGACTGGGACGAGGAGCCGCGGGTGCTCGGCGTCGATCTCGCGAAGCTGCTGGGCGCGGCCCACGCCCTCGACCTGCTCTTCGTGTTCGGCCAGACCGATCTCGGCTTCGCGAACCGCTTCGTCTTCGACGATCCCGAGTCGGCCGAGCGGCTCTCCCACGCCATGCGCTCGTACTGGGCGAACTTCGCCTACACCCACGATCCCGATCGCGGCCGCAACGACGACCTGCCCGACTGGGAGCCCTGGAGCAACGAGGAGGGCGCGCCCAAGTACCTGATCCTCGACTCCGATCGCGACGGCGGCATCGAGGTCGGCACCGACCGCCTCGATCCCGCCCTCGTGCTCGCCCGGGTCGAGCGCGATCCGCGCCTCGCGAGCGATGACGAGCGCTGTCGCATCTTCCGGAACTTCGTGCAGTGGAGCGAGGCGCTGACGCCGGAGGGCTATGCGACGGTCGCGAGCGGCGCGTGCCGGACGCATCCGCTCGAGACGCGGACACCGTTCCCGTCGCTGTCGTACGAATTCGACGCAGACGCCTAGCGAAGCGCTCGGCGCGGAGGACGGGCGCGCCGGGCGTCGGTCGGGCGCAGCGGGCGTCGGTCCGGTGGCGGGCTCAGCCGTCCGAGCGCGTGCTCAGGTGGTTCAGGACGTCGGTGAAGCTCAGGATCCCGACGAGCTCGCCCCGCTCGAGGACGGGCGCCGTCCGGACGCCGGCCATGCGCATCAGGCGCAGGCAGTCGGCGATGCAGAGGTCCGCGGGCACCGTCACCGCCGGCCGCGTCATCGCGTCCTCGACGCAGAGATCGTCGAGGGCCGCCTCGCCGGCATCGCAGACGACGCGGATGCAGTCCTTGCCCGTCAGGATCGAGTAGCCGCGCGAGGGCGTCTCGGGGCGGACGAGCAGGCCGTGGATGCGGTGCTCGCCCATGCGGGCCACGGCGGTGCGCAGGCTCTCGTGCGGCTCCGCCATCACGACCTTGCGCGTCATCCAGTCCCGGGCACAGACGAGGTCGAGCTTCATGCGTCAGATCTCCCCGGCCACGACCCGGCCGCTCTCGACGTCGAAGCGGTAGCAACGGGCCCGGGCCGATTTCTCGAGGACGAGCGGGCGGCCACCGAAGTCGATCCGGCAGCCGGCGTGGACGGTTCCCTGGATCACGATGCGCGCCGTCGCCTGCAGCTCGCGTTGGCGATGTCGGAAGCCCTGCTGCGCGACGAGCGAAGCCGCGCGCTGCTCGGTCGGCCGGGGGCCGCGGCCGGGGCGCCCGTCCCGGGACTTCCGCGCCGCGAGCCGCCCGCTCGCGTCTCCGCCCCGCAGCTTCGCTCGCGCGCTCTCTCGCGCCGCCGCCGACGAACGCGGGATCCCGGCTTCGTCCTCGCCCGGGCCGAAGGGATGGGCCGCGATCAGCTGACACGATCCGCCGTCGGGGCTGCCCGCCTCGCGGGCGACGAGGCTCGTCTCGGCGCAGGCGCGGCCGCCGAGGATCGCGCCCCCGATCGCGATCTCGGCGGCGTGCAGCTCGGAGTTGAGGACGCCGCGGGCGACCGAGAGGGTGCCCGCCGCGAAGATCCGCCCGCTCTGGACGTGGCCGACCGAGAGGTCACCGCCGGCGCGGACGAGGCCTCCTTCGCCGCCGATGATGCCGCCGCCGATCTCGATCGAGCCGCCGGACTCCACGCGGGCCGCGTCGACGGTTCCGCGGACGACGAGGTCGACGCCGGCGCGCACGTGCATGCGCGACGCGACGTCGCGCTTGATCTCGAGGCTGCCCTCGGTCTCGAGGTTGCCGCTCTCGAGATCGACGGAGCCGGCATGGACGTGGAGCGCGACGACGTCGAGGCGGCCCTGCCGGTCGACGCTGCGCGCGCCCGAGCGCGTCGCGACGAGCTGGCCGTCGTCGTCGACCTGGATGCCGTCGCCGTGGCGGAAGACGAAGGGTGGGGCCGGTCGACACGGAAGGGTGTTGCCCTTCACGTCGAAGCCGGGGGCGCCTTCGTGACCCGGGACGATCCGGCCGAGGCGCTCGCCGCTCTTGACCGGGACGATCAGGCGGCGCTCGCGGAAGTCGACGCGGCCGTCCTCGTGGAAGCGGCCGACGAGGGGGCCGAGGGGCTCGACGAGCTCGAGGGTGTCGGGGGTCGCGTCCTGCGCCGGGAGGCCGCGGGCGATGCACTCCTCGGTGTCGTCGTCGGCTTCGACGGCGAGACGCGCGACGACGCGATCGAGGGCCTCGCCGTCGAGGCCGGCGGTGATCCCTTCGCCCGCGAGGAAGTCGAGCAGCGTCTCCCGCGACCCGATCGTGCCCTCGCCGACGCGGAGCCAGGCCGCGAGGGCATCGTCTTCGAGGCGCAGGCTGAGTCGGAGGGCGGCGGACATCTCCCCCGGTGGTTCGGAAGCCGGGGCACGGGGATTGAGCGGCGATTGCCGACGCGGCTCGGCTTCGCGAACGCGTTCGCGCCGCGCACCGGATCGTGCGGTCGGGCTGCGGCGAAATCCCGAGGCTCGCTCGGGAGAAGCTCCGGTCTAGATGCTAGTCGAGCTCGATCAGCCCCTCGGCGACGCGCCCCGATCGGCCCCCCAGCTCCTCGTCGGCCAGGGCGGCCTGCATCAGGGCGGGGTCGTGGGAGCGGACGAAGAGGCGGTGGCCCTCGGGCGTCAGCGCCGCCACGATCAGGCGCTTCGGGCCGTCGTGGTCGACCTCGACGGTGTAGCTCTCGACGGTGGCGGGGCCGGCATGGTCGAGCGAGTCCGGGCGCAGGGCGCGCCGGGGCATCGCGGCGAACTCGTCGCTGACGTCCGCGACGACCGGGCGCGCCCGATCGCCGGGGTCGGTCGAGTAGACCCCGTAGCCGAAGTGGGCGTAGTGGCCGCCGAGGGAGCCGACGACGCCGATCGAGCCGGGGTCGGCGCGCAGGCGCTCGAAGAGCGTCGCCTTGCTGTGGACGACGTAGCTGCCGAGCGGGCCGCCGAAGAAGGTCATGCCGCCGGTCACGCTCGGCAGCGGATCGAGCCCGAGCCCTAGGGCCTCCGCACCGGCCTGGACCGCGAAGGGGAAGCAGGAGTAGGCGTCGACGTGGTCGAGGTCGCCGGGCCCGATGCCCGCGAGCTCGAGCACGCGCTGCGCCGCGAGGACCTGGCCCGGATGGCGATGGAGCACCTCGCGCTCGCCGAGCCGGACGCCGTAGCCCATCTCCGTCGCGGCGCGCAGGTAGACGCGCTTCTCGGCGGGCACGCCGAAGCGACGCGCCGCCTCCTCGGAGCAGACGATCAGGGCCGCCGCCTGATCGACGGCGATGTTCGAGGTCATCAGCTTCGTGTAGGGGTAGTGGACCATGCGATTGCCGGGGCCGGGCTCGCGAACGCGCGCGGCGTCGACCTCCTCGCGGATCCAGGCGTGGGGATTCTCGCGAGCGATCCGGCTCATGCCGACCTGGAGCGCAGCGAGGCGATCGCGGTGGGCGGCGGGCGATTCACCGCGGGCCCGACGCAGGGAAGTTTCACAGAGCGCGAACATCGAGGTCGCCTGGACGATGCCGGCGCGCGCCTCCTCGTCCATGCGCACGTAGTCGAAGCGACCGACGCGCTCGTCGGGCTCGCCGCCGGTCGCGTCGTTCCAGGGCTCCGGAACGCCCGACTGGGCGAGGTGCCGGCGGCTGTTCTCGCTCTCGCCGCCGACGATCGCGACGACGTCGGCCCGGCCCTCGGCGATCGCCGCGCAGGCGCGATCCATCAGGACCTGGACGATGTGGCCCGACAGGGCGCCGAGCATCGTCTTCGCCCCCGGCGAGCCGAGACGTTCCGCGAGCAGGCGGCCGGGATCCGCATGGCGCCAGAGGCCCTTCGGGACGGCGACGACGTCGAGCGCGCCGACGAGCTTCGGGGCACCGGCATCCTGCGCGGCGTCGCGGATCGCCTGCTCCATGAGCTCGAGCGGCGACTTCGCGAGGCGGGGGTCTTCGGGCTTCTGGGTGATCTGGGCGACGCCCACGAGGACGGGGCGTCGGTCGAGGGGGAACGACACGGCAACTCCTGCTTGGCCCCGTCCGGTACCGGTCGGGGTGATCGGGCGCGGCGAGTGCATCGCATCGATCACCCGGCCCGCGAGGCGCGGAGCCTAGCCGCCGCGGGCAGGCAAGTCTCAGGACGGCTCGGGGCACGCCGGATCAGGGGGCGGCGGTGGCCCACTTCCAGCGCGCGAGGGCGGCCTCGACCGCCCCATCCCGATCGCGCGGGAGCAGGAAGCCCTCCTCGATCAGCGCCGCGACCGCCTTCTCGACCGCCTCCCGATAGGCCTCTGCCGAGGGGTAGAGGCTCTCGAGGGACGGACGTCGATCGCCCTGGCGCCGGTCGACGTCGCGGCGGGCGAAGGGCGCGAAGGATCCGAGGTAGCCGACCATCTCGTCGGTCGCGAAGGGCGCGCCCGTGCGCAGGGCGAAGGGGGCATGTGTCCCGATCGGCACACGCAGCTCGACCGGCCGGACGCCGGTCGCCTCGTTGCCGAAGCGGTCGACGCCGGGCACGCGGATCGCGAAGGGTGGGACGAGCTTCGGCGGCTCGAAGTCGATGATGCCCGACGGCCAGTTCGGCCCGAAGTCGAGGGGATAGGCGACGTGGGGGCTGCGCGGGCGGACGAGCTCCGTCAGGGGAAAGGCGACCTGGCCCGGGTCGACCAGGGTTCCCGCCGCGATCGTCGGCACGTTCGACGGCGGCGGCGGCTCGTCGCTCTCGATCCACTCGAGCATGCGGACGAGCAGCGCGCGCTGGATGCCGCCGGAGTCGACGGCGCTCCCGCGGTAGAGCCCGGGCGCGACGGCCGTCTCCGGGGGCGGCGGGAAGGGCGTCGCGAGGTGCGGTGCACCGGCGACGTGGTAGAGGCGCTCGTTCTCGAGCGGGTCGACGTCCGCGCTCCCGTCCGCCGTCATGTGGATCAGCGCCGCCGCGCGGCCCCAGTACTCGTAGCCGCCGTTGATCTGGAAGATGCGCGGGAGCGCACCGGTCGCCCGCGCTCGATCGAGCAGCCCCCCGCGGCGACCCTTCCACTCGCTCGTCCGGCTCGTGAACGGGAGCTCGTCGCCCGGATAGAAGAAGTTCGCGAACGGATTGCCGACGCGGCCGGGCTGGGCGAAGCGATGGTTGAAGCCGCCGCGACCGGCGCCGCCGATGCGGATGATCACGCCCTCGAAGACCGAGCGGCCGGCCTCGTCGACGTGGAAGCCCTCGTAGAGCAGGTGGCGCAGGAAGCGGCCCGACTGGGACGAGCCGTCGGCGACGCCGTGCTTCACCGCGAACGGGCTCTTCCCGTCGAAGAGCGCGAAGGACGCGAAGTCGCGATAGGCGGCGAAGCCGAGGCCGACGAGCGGCGGATCCTCGGCGACGTAGACGAGCTCGTAGATGAAGCCGGCCTCGAACTTCGCCTTTCCCCAGAGCAGCGGCTTCGCGACGATCCCGGTCCGCGTGGCGTCGAACTGCCAGCTGCGGCGCGGCACGACCTCGCGCTCGCCCTCGCGCGCGCGGCGCCGCGTCAGCACGTTCTGCGACGAGCCCGGATCGGCGGCCGGGATCGGGAGATGACCGTCGACGGCGAGGGCGAGGCGGTCGACGGGCGCGTCGACGACCCAGTCGGAGCGCGCGAGGCCGCGGATCTTCGAGCCGTCCTTCTGGCGCGCGACGGGCACCCGCAGCCCCAGCATCCCGGGCGCCTTCGGCACGTCGGCCTGCCAGCCGACCCAGAGGATGCTGAGCCCCTGCTCCATCAGGAAGCCGTCGCCCCAGTCGGAGGCCTTCGTCGGATCGAGGCCCGCACCGGCCATGAAGTCGAGGGGCACGCGGTTCATCGCCGCGAGGCCGAGGCGCCGGCCGCGATTGGGGACGTCGAAGAGCCCGATCCCCCGGCGCTTCGCGGGATCGACGGGCTGCACGACGACGAAGTCGGCATCCGCTTCGACGAGCCCCTTTTCATTGCGCGGAGCGAGGGCGATGTCGGTCACCCGCGCGTTCGCCTCGTTCTGGGGATCGAAGCCGAAGTGGACGATGCCCTCGATCAGCTCGTAGGCCCCCGCCTCGCCGAAGGCCTTCCCCTCGAGCACCGGCGTCCGCTTCGCGATCTCGACCGAGAGCACGACGGCGCGCGCGGCGCCGGCGTCGCCCAGCATCCCGAGCATCGTCGCCCCCGCGACGAGCGCGGCCGAAGCCGACGCCCGGGCGATCGCGCCCGCCGCCGCGAGACCCCGGGCCCAGCGCGTGCGCCCGCCGCCCGCCGCGCGCCTCATCGCGGCTGGATCCCGGCGTCGGCGACGATCGGCGCGTTGGTCCACGCGCCGTCGGCCGAGCGGTAGAAGCCCGCCGCCGCGATCGCGCCGCCGTCGACCGGCACCGTCACCCCCGTCACCCACGCCGACAGATCCGACGCGAGGAAGAGCGCGACCCCCGCGTGGTCGTCGGGGCGACCGAAGCGGCCCATCGGGATCATCAGCGGGATCTTCGAGGCGTACTTCTCGGGGATCCAGCGGTGGACCGGGACCTGGTCCGTGTCGGTCGTCTCCGGCGCGATCGCGTTGACGCGCACGCCGTAGGGCGCGACCTCGAGGGCGAAGCTGCGGGTGAAGGCGGTGATCCCGGTCTTGAAGGTCGAGTAGACGGCGTTGCCGGGGATGCCGCGCAGCGTCTCGATCGTCGACACGCTGATGATGCAGCCCGAGCGGCGCTCGACCATGCCCGGGGCGAAGGCGCGGGTCGCGCGCAGGATGTGCTTCAGGTTGATGTCGTAGAGGCCTTCCCAGTCGGCCTCGCTCGACTGCAGGAAGGGACCGGCGCCGGGCATGAAGTTCCCGACGTTGTTGACGAGCACGTCGACGCGGCCGAAGCGGCGCTCCGCCTCCTGCTTCATCCGTTCGATGCTCTCGGCCCGGGTCACGTCGACGCCGACCGCGAGCGCCTGGCCGCCGCGCTGCTCGATCGCGGCGGCGACCTCCTTCGCGGCCGCCTCGCGCCGATCGACGACGACGACCGCGGCACCGTGGGCGGCGAAGGTCTCGGCGATCGCGCGGCCGATGCCGCCCCCGCCGCCGGTGACGAGGGCGATCTTCGAGGCGAGGGAGGTGGCGTTGCGGTCGAGCATGGGGGAGCTCCGGTGCGGGGCGACGAGGGGACCCGCTTTCGAGACTGGGTCCCATGTTACCGGCTGAAGCGCGGCTCGCGCGGGGGCGAATCGCGACCGTTCGGGGCTTTCCCGGTCGGGGTTCCGACTTGCTATACCCCCACGACGTCGCGCCCGGCCCGTCGGCCGGCGCAGGGGATGGAAGGAGATCAGGCGATGGAGATGCGCAATCTCGGACGGTCGGGGCTCAAGGTCTCGCTCGCGGGGCTCGGCTGCAACAACTTCGGCATGTCGCTCGACGCGTCGGCCACGCAGAAGGTCGTCGACGCCTCGCTCGACGCCGGCATCAACTTCTTCGACACGGCCGACATCTACGGCGAGGGCAACTCCGAGGTCTACCTCGGTCGCGCGCTCGGCAGCCGGCGCCACGACGTCGTCATCTCGACCAAGTTCGGCGTGCCGACGGGCGCGGGTCCGAACCAGAAGGGCGCTTCGCGACGTTATGTGCTCTCCGCGGCCGAAGCGAGCCTGAAGCGCCTCGGCACCGACTACATCGACGTCTACATCGTCCACATCCCGGATCCCGAGACGCCGATCGGCGAGACCCTCGACGCGCTCAACACGCTCGTCGACCAGGGCAAGGTCCGGTACATCGGCTGTTCGAACTTCGCGGGCTGGCAGATCTCCGACGCCCAGTGGACGGCGGAGACCCGCGGCCTGCGCGGCTTCGTCACGGCCCAGAACGAGTGGAGCCTGCTCGAGCGCAAGATCGAGGCGGAGGTCGTTCCGGCCTGCCTCCATCACGGCCTCGGCCTGATGCCCTACTTCCCGCTCGCCTCGGGCGCGCTGACCGGCAAATACAAGCGCGGCCAGGCGCCCTCCGCCGACAGCCGCTACGGCGCGAAGGGCGGCATGTTCCAGACCTACTACGGCCACTTCGTCGCCGACGCGACCCTCGCGAAGGTCGAGGCGCTCGAGAAGGTGGCCAGCCAGGCGGGGATCTCGCTGGTCGAGCTGGCGCTCTCGTGGCTCGCGCGCAACGCAGTCGTCTCGTCGGTGATCGCCGGCGCGACGAAGCCGGAGCAGGTCGCGGCCAACGCGAAGTCGACGAAGGGCAGCCTGCCGGCCGAGGTCGTGAAGGCCGTCGACAAGGTGCTCGCGGCGGGCTGATCGGAAGAAGCGTCGCGCGGGCGTCGCATACAGGGCGCCGCCCGCGGCCGCGCTCGCGGAGGAGGGGACGGCATGGGCATGCACACGGGACGCGTCGCGCTGGTCACGGGAGCGGGCAGCGGCATCGGCCGCGCGTCGGCCCTCATCTTCGCCCGCGAGGGCGCGAAGGTCGTGGTCGCCGACCTGAACGAGGCCGGCGCGAAGGCGACGGCCGCGCAGATCGAGGCCGCCGGGGGCGAGGCCTTCGCGATCGCGGTCGACGTGACGAACGAGGCCCAGGTCGCCGACATGGTGCGCCGGACGGTGGAGCGCTTCGGCCGACTCGACGCGGCCCACAACAACGCCGGCATCTCCCATCGGCCGGTCCCGTTCCACACGATGACGATCGAGGCCTGGAACCAGATGATCGCGGTCAACCTGACCTCGGTCTTCCTCTGCCTCAAGCACGAGATCGCCCAGATGCTGAAGCAGCCGATCCAGGGCTGGGGCCGGGGCGCGATCGTCAACACGTCCTCCGGTGCCGGGATCGTCCCCGCCCCGGGCCAGCCCCACTACACCGCCGCCAAGCACGGCGTCCTCGGGCTGATGAAGAACGTCGCGTCGGAGTACGCGATGCAGCGGATCCGCTGCAACTCCATCCTTCCCGGCATCACCGAGACGGCCATGCTCGCGGCCTCGTTCTCCGAGAACGGCCCCGAGTACCGCAAGCAGCTCGAGGCCTCGGTGCCCGGCGGCGAGCTGTGCCAGCCCGAGGAGATGGCCGAGACGGCGGTCTGGCTCTGCTCGGACCATGCCCGACGCGTGAACGGACAGGGCATCGTCGTCGATGGCGGAGGCGTTCTGCGTTAAGGCGGCTCCCCGGAATGCCGACGGGTCGAGGCAGACGGGGATCGGGCAGGCGAGGGTGATTCTCGACATGACGAGCCGAAGGCTTCTGTACGCCGCCCTGGCGGCGGTCCTGATCGCCGGCTTCTTCCTGACCCAGTTCCGCATCCGTCCGGACGAGCGACCGATCGGAAAGCCGGAGGAGATCGCGCGGCTCGCGCAGCGGGACGACCTGAACGTCGTCTTCCTGCTGATCGACACGCTGCGGGCGGATCGCCTCGGCGCCTACGGCTACGAGCGGCCCACCAGCCCGACGATCGACCAGCTCGCGAAGACCGGCATCCGCTTCGCCAACCATCTGAGCCAGTCGTCCTGGACGAAGACCTCGATGGCCTCGATCTGGACGGCGATGTACCCGAATCGGACGGGGATCTTCCGCTTCGACCACGCGATCCCGACGGATGCGGTCCTGCCGGCCGAGATCCTGCAGGACGCGGGCTTCCGGACGGCGGGCATCTGGCGCAACGGCTGGGTCGCACCGACCTTCGGCTTCGAGCAGGGCTTCGAGGTCTACCACCGGCCGGAGGTCGGGCTGCCGATCCAGAGCGTGCGGCGCGAGTCGAAGAATCCCTACGCCAAGCTCGCCGGGTCCGATGCCGACGCGACCGACGGTGCGATCGAGTTCATGCGGACCTACAAGGGCGATCGCTTCTTCCTCTACGTCCACTTCATGGACGTCCACCAGTACATGTCCGACGAGGAGTCGGCGATCTTCGGGACGTCGTACAGCGATCTCTACGACAACTCGATCCTCTGGACCGATCGCCAGGTCGCCGCGATCCTCCGCGCCCTCGACGAGCAGGGCCTGCGCGAAAAGACGCTGGTCGTGATCGCGGCCGACCACGGCGAGGCGTTCCAGGAGCACGGCAACGAGGGCCACGCGCGGGATCTCCATCGCGAGGTCATCTACACGCCGTGGATCGTGAGTCTGCCGTTCTCCCTCGATCACGGCGTCGTCGTGGACGCGATGACCGAGAACGTCGACGTCTGGCCGACGATCCTCGATCTGCTGGGCGCGGGCGAGATGGATCAGGCCGACGGCGTGTCGCGGCTTCCCGAGATCCTGGTCGCCGCCGGCGTCGAGGGCGGCGAGCCCGTCACGCCGCCGCGTCCGAGCTATGCGCAGCTCGATCGCGTCTGGGGCAAGGCCAACGCCCCGTCGGAGCCGCTGATGGCGGTGACGGTGCCCGGGCGGCGCTTCATGCGGGGACTCGATCCGAAGCCGCTCGTGGCCCTCTACGACACGACCGCGGATCCCGGGGAGAGCAAGGATCTCCTGAGCCAGGGGCCGCCGGTCGACGTCCGGGAGTTCGACGCCCTGCTCGACGCCTATCAGGCGATTCCGGAGCCCGACTGGCGCAAGAACGTCGGCCACGTCGAGCTCGACGATCTTCAGAAGGGTCAGCTGCGCGCGATCGGCTATTCCATCGAATAGTCGCGGGCCCCGGGCGGCGACGAGGAGCGGAGTGATGAGCACGAAGACGAAGGCCGCCTGGTTCCTGAGCGTGATCGCCGCGTGTGCGATCGGTTGGTTCGCCGCGATGCAGGTCGTTCGTGGGCCGGCGTTCCGGGACGAAACCGACGCCTACGAGCGTTTCGCGCTCGCCTTCACGATCACCGACTCGATGGATCGCGTCGACACGCTCTCGCGGCTGATCCGCCACCTCACGCCCGAGACCCTTCCGGGCGCGATCCGTGCCTTCAAGGACTCCCAGCGGGACGTCTTCAACAGCGATCTGCGGATGCTGATGTGGTACTGGGCCAGGCACGACCCGCGTGCGATGTTGGCCGAGATCCAGACCTGGCCCGAGGTCCGGTCGCATCGGATCGCGGCGGGCGAGGCGGTCTACTGGGTCCTCAAGAAGGAAGGGTACGACGCAGCCCGCGCGCTCTTCGATCAGATGCCGAGCGATCAGCGGTATCCGGCGCTGTCCTATCTCGTGCTCGCCTACATCGAGTCGGGAGAAACGGTGAACCTGATCGATTTGATCGAGTCCTACGACTCGCGAGACGAGCGCGATTTCGCCGCGGGGATCGTCGTCGGTCGCATCCTCGCCGCCAACGGGCCCGCGGAGCTCAGGCGCTGGGTCGAGTCGCTGCCCGATGGCCCCGGAACCTCGAACGACCTGAAGGCCGTCTCGTTCCGCGCGGCGGAGTCCGAGCTCCTGCGCCGCGACCACTTCGATTTCCTCGAGTCCTGGATCGATGAGATCGGCGACGCGCGCTGGGCCGCGGGGGCCGGGCGGCGCACGATGGGCGTCCATCTCGCCAAGCGGGATCCCCGCCGAGCGATCGAGTGGGCCCAGGCGCTGCCGCCGGAGAAGGGGCGCGACGAGGTGCTCGGCGAGACGCTGCGCACCTACGCGAGCTTCGATCGGGACGGTGCGCTCGCCTGGATCCGGACGCAGGCCCCGTCGCCGAGCCTCGACCCCGGGGCGGCCCGGCTCGTCTACGAGTTCATGGATCGCAATCCCGACGTCGCGCTCGAGATGCTCGCGCGCATCCAGGAGCCGGACACCTTCGACAAGGCCCGCAAGATGGTCGCCCACCACTGGCGCGGCGTCGCGGCCGATGTGCGCGATCGGGCCATGCCGAAGCTCGAGGCGATTCCGCGGCCCACGGGTCCCGCCGCGGCGCCCACCGCACCCTCCGCGTCCGTCGAGCCGGCGGCGCCGTCGGCCGCGGCAGCTTCGCCGTCGGCCTCGTAGGGACGAGGGAGCCGGCGCGGTTCGCGCTCGGCTCCCGTCGGGCTCAGGGCGCGCTGGCGTTCAGCTTCTTCCAGTAGTCCACCGCCGCCGGGCTCCGGAAGAAGACCGAGGCGCGCAGCGCCAGGTCCCGGCGCGCGGCCGCATCGAGCCCGCTGTCCGTTCCCTCGGCGTAGGTCTGCAGGATCAGCCAGGCGGCCTCGCCCTGACGCGGATTCTCGTCGAGCAGGGCGCGCAGGCGCTTCCGCGCCGCTTCGCGGTCGCCCGCGTCGATCTCGAGGCGGGCGAGGGCGAGGGTGGCCTTGCCCTGATTCGGTTGCTCGGGCTTCGCGGCCGCGGACTCGAGCGGGATCGCCTCCGCGTAGTGCTTCACGGCCCGGTCCTTCTGGCCGGCCTCGACCTCGAGGCTCGCGAGCTCGAGCAGCGCGGGGACGTCCTTTCCATCGAGCGCGAGCGCCTGCTCGAGATCAGTCCGGGCGAGCTCGGTCTCGCCGCGGGCGCGGCGGACCGTCGCGCGCAGCACGAGCAGCCGCGCGGAGTCCTTCGTCCGGCCGCGCGCCTTCTCGAGGTCGGCGAGGGCATCGTCGTCGCGGTCGAGCTCGAGCAGCAAGCGGGTCCGGGCCTCGAGCGCCTCGACGTGGGCCGGCTCGAGGAAGTCGAGCCCGCTCTTGTCGATCGCAGCGAGCGCCGCCTCCGGTCCTTCGATCTGGTCGACACGCGCGGCGGCGAGGGCGACCGCGTGGGGCGCCTGGCCGCGCATGCGGGCGAGGTAGTTCAGCATCCGCATGCCGAGCTCGCCCGAGCCGGTGTCCGCGGCGTACTGGATCAGCTTCTCGGCGACGAGCGGATCGTTCGGGCGCTGATCGGCGAGGCGCAGGAGCAGGAACTGGACGCCTTCCATGTCGCCGAGGTCGCGCTGCAGGCCGGCGAGGGCGAGGGAGCTCAAGTAGTGGGGCCGCTCCATCCGGGCGGCCTCGCGGTAGTGGGACGCGGCCTTCGTCCAGTCCCCCTTCCGCTCGTAGGCGAATGCCGCGAGGTAGCGCGCGTCGGGATTGTCCGGCCAGAGCCGGATTCCCTCTTCGAAGCGTTCGATGGCCCGGTCGAGGTCGCCCCGCGAGAGGGCGATGCGCGCCTCGATCAGCGCGCGGTGCGCGGGCACGTCGATGTCGGCGAGCGCCTCTTCGGCGCGGTCGATCTGGCCGAGCTCGAGCAGGAAGTCCGCGCGCGTGAAGCGCCAGTCCTCCCGCTCGACGGGACTGGCGGCGATCGCCTGCTCGAGCGCGTTCAGCGCCTTCGGGACGTCGCCGGCCATGCCGTAGAAGTCGACGAGGGCGAGCCAGACGCCCTTCTGCTTCTCGGTCACCGCCAGCAGGAGCTCTTCGCCCTCCTTCGCCTTTCCCATCTTCTGCAGCCGATCCGCGTAGTCGACCCGGAGATCGAGGCGGTCTTCGTTCTTCTCGAAGCGCTCCCGGTAGATCTTCGTCGCGCGATCGGCCTCGCCGTGCTCGTCGAAGAACTGGATCGCGGCCTGCACCAGGATCGCGTTGTCCATGCCGTGCTCTTCGAGACAGTCTTCGAAGCGCTTCTTCGCGCCCTCGACGTCGCCGCGCTCGAAGGTGAAGGTCGCGATGGCTGCGCACAGGCGCGCGGCATCGGCGGGATTCTCCGAGCGGAGCTCGTCCGCTCGCTCGGCCAGCTCCGTCAGCAGCGCCTCGGCTTCCTTCTCCCGGCCGAGGCCGAGCAGCGCGTCGAGGCGCAGGACGTCGATTCGGGCCTCGTCGGCTCCGAGCTCCTCGGCCCGCTCGAGATCCTCGAGGGCCCGCTCCTCCAGATTCTCCCGGAGGCTCGCCTCGGCGCGGGCCAGCAGCGCGTCCTCGTTGTTCGGCTCGGTCTCGAGGATCCGGGTCGCGGTCTTGATCGCGTCGATGCCGCTCCCGGCCTCGGTCTGGGCCCGGGCGAGGAGCAGGCCGGCCTCGACGAGGTAGGCCGGATCGTCGATCGCGCGGGAGAGGGGCCACACGGCGAGGCTCGGCTGGCCCGAGGCCATCAGGGTCTGCCCGTACTTCAGCTGGATGTCGGGGTCCCCGGGATTCGCATCGACGAGGGCGCGCATCTTCGCGAGGCCTTCTTCATATTTCCCATCGTTGATCAGGTCGCGCGCCTGCTCGAAGACGGCCTGCGCGTCGGGCTTCGAATCCCGCTGACAGCCAATCAGGAACAGGCCGAGGGACGCCGCGACGGCGAGCCCGATCCACGAACGAGCAACCCGCGAACCCTTCATCCTGTCCCCCTCCGACCTTCCCCATCGGCGCATCGTTCGGGTCCCGTAAGCCCGCACCGCCGGAGATCGGCGCCGCGAATGCCTCTGGGCTCGCACGCGGCCGGATATTTGCTCTGGACGCGCGCGATTTCACCTTGCTAGGATCGCCGCCGACTCGTACCTCGCCCGTTCGAACGTCCGGGATCTCGGCGAGGAAGGAAGCTGCGACCTCAAGTCGACTTGGGGCGTCTGGTGGTCCGCATTGCCCGTGTGCTCCATCATGCCGTCGGTGTTGCTCGCCCGCCATCGCACCGATCGCGGTCGCTTCCGCTCGTCGATCGTCGACGCGGCTGCGTGCTGCATGCGCGTCCTCATCCGACGGAGCCCGACCCGGGCTGCGTACGCCTCTGCTGCGCGTCTCCTGCTCACCGCGTCTCTCCTCCTCCTGGCGATGCCGCGCGACCTGCAGGCCCAGGCGGCTCCGTCCGCGACGGGCTCGAGCGCCGACCCCTGGGCCGGCGTCGAAGAGATGATCGTCTCGGGTGGCGGGGGAGTCGGGACGCTGCTCGCCGCGCCGACCTCGGTCGTGGCTTTCGACAGTGATGCTCTCAAGTCGATGGGCGCGCTCAACATCACGAAGCTCGCCGACTACACGCCGAATCTCGAGATCAACTCGCCGTACGCCGCTTCGAATCCCCAGCTCTTCATCCGCGGCGTCGGGCTCCAGGACAGCAATTCGAATGCCTCGTCCGCCGTGGCCGTGGTCGTCGACAACGTCTACGTGAACTCGCCCGCCGGTCAGCTCGCTGCCCTTCTCGACATCGAGACGGTCGAGGTCCTTCGCGGGCCTCAGGGCGCGAAGTATGGACGCAACGCCGCGGCTGGCGTGGTGCGCGTCGTCACGAACAAGCCGGTGCACGAGGTCAAGGCCGGCGCGACGATGACCTATGGCCGCTTCAATCAGGCCGAGGTGGAGGGGTTCATCAACGTCCCCGTCGTCCAGGACGTCGTCGCGACACGGATGGCCTTCAAGTACGTGCGACGCGACCCGCTCGGCGAGAACCGCTGCCACGACGACATCAACAACAACTTCCCGACCCAGGCCACCCGCCGGATCGGTACGAAGTGCTTCGACGGCATGGTTCGCGAGCCGCGTCGCGTCTCCAATTCGCCGCTCGCGACTCCGCCGAAGCAGGCGAACGACCGGGAGAACTGGTACGGGCGCTGGGGCCTGCTCGTCGAACCGAGCGAGGGCCTGAGCTTCAACCTCAACGTGCACGGGGGCCAGAATCTGAGCATGGCTCCCCAGTTCCAGCTGCGCGGGACCAACCCCGTGCGGAGCGGTCTCTCGATCCTGCCCGACATCACCGCCACGGCCAAGAACTACGTCGACTACGACACCTGTCATGCCTTTCTGGATAACGGCGACTGCTTGCGCAACGATCGCTTCCCCGGCGCGGGCGATCCCTTCAGCGGCGACTGGGGGCGTGGGGGCAAGGAGCGCCTGACGCTCGCCGGGGCGACCCTGAACACGGACTGGTCGAACGGGCCCTGGACCTTCTCGAACGTCACCAATTTCGACACGACGGACCGCGAGGTCGTGGTCGACTTCGACGCGACGCCCTACGTCCAGGCCGATGCGTTCCTGACCGACCGGTCCTGGCAGGTCCTGGACGACGCGAAGCTCACCTGGGACGACGACAGGGGCCTCACGCTGACGGGCGGTGCCCAGTACTTCCAGGAGGAGCTCAACGCCCTCAATAGCATCTGGAATTCGCCGAGCTCCAATCTCCGCCAGGACGTCACCCAGGGAACTCTCGCTCTGGCCGCTTTCGGCTACGTCAAGTGGGAGCTGACCGAGACCCTCGCGTTCGAGGGCGGTGCGCGAATCAACTACGAGCGCAAGCACTTCAAGATCTCGTCGTCCTATGCGCCCTACGTCGGGGATCAGTTCGTGACCGACAAGTCCACCGGCTACGAAGACACCGGTGTGCGTTCGGCGATCGCGCAACCTTCGGGCGAAATCATCATGCGGTACGAGCCGACGGATGACGTCAAGTTCTACGCTCGTTTCACGCGGGGCCTCAAGGGGCAGCATTTCAACGGCAATACGCTCACGAAGTATCAGGAGATTTCTCCCGTCAGTGCCGAGCACGTCAACGCGTTCGAGGTCGGTTGGGACACCAACTGGATGGACGGCATCGTGCAGTGGACGGGCGCGGGGTTCTTCTACGACTACGAGAACCAGCAGGTCTATCAGCTGCTCGATGCCAAGACGACGTCCGGCGGTGGCTTCCCGGTCCCGACTCTGCTCAACGCGAAGGATTCCCGGTTGATCGGGCTCGAGAGCGACCTCACGTTCTCGTGGGAGGGGATCCGTTGGTCGAACTCGATCGGCGTGATCTACAGCGAGTACAGCGATTTCAAGGTCCAGAATATCCTCAAGAGCGTCGACCAGACGACCGGCAACATCACGTTGACGTACGAGACGAAGGACTATTCGGGGAACGCCCTCGTCAACGCTCCTCCGCTCACTCTCGTCAGCTCGCTCTCGTACACGTGGGACGTGTCGAACGTCGGGACCTTCACGCCGCGCTTCGATTACCGCTACAAGGGTCAGGTCTTCTTCACGCCCGAGGGCGATTCGCGGATCGGGAACGATCCCTACTGGATCTTCGACGCTCGCCTCGACTACAAGTCGCCGGACGGAAGCATCGAGATCGGCGCCTGGATCCAGAACATGTTGGACCAGTTCTACGCGGTGACCGCCTACGATCGGAAGAAGACGGTGGGCGCGATCGTCTACGTCCCGTCCTCGCCCCGAACCTTCGGCGTGACGCTGACCTATCGCTACTGAGTCGAGGACGGGCCCGATGACGGAAAACAGGCGGCCGACTTCGCGAGCCCGGGACCAGGTCAAGGTCGCGCATCGAGTGCGTGCCCTCGTGCGGATCTGTTCTGCGTCTGCGGTCTGCGCGCTGATGGCGTCCGCCGCAGGCGCGAGCGAGGGCGGAGACGACGTCCGGGACAAGTTCGGAATCTTCTTCGATGCGGGGCCCCACGTCATCGTTCAGAAGGCCAAGGGCCGCGTCGCCACGAACTTCGGAATCGATCACGACAAGGCGAACATTCTCACGAACATGACCTTCCGCCTGGGAGGCGGCATCCGGGGGCCGGAGCTCACCTCGATCTGGGGGCGTCCCCGTCCCGTCGCCTGGGCGGCTGCGCTGGTTCCCTTGAACGGCGCGAGCACCATCGGGGCCAAGTTCGTCCAGGGCACGGTTCCGTCCAGCCAGAGGGTCGACAGCTCGAAGTTCACCGTCGAATACCAGACGGGGGGGTTGGTCGCGCTCGGCCTCGAGTTCGAGGTCCCGGTTCTCGATGGCTCGATTTCGATCACGCCCGCGATCGAGAGCCTCACCCTTCCTTCGCGGTATACGGGTCGGGCGAAGTCGGTCTTCTCGCAGCAGAACGTGGCCGCCCATTTCATCAAGCACAACACGGACATCGTGCAGTCGTTCGTCGGTCCCGCGATTCGGATCGGAACGCCGACGGCGGTCGTTCGGGGATTCGCGATCGATTTCTACCTCGATGCCAGCCTGCTGCTCGACGTCGCGGGAACCCATCGCGCCCAGACCGTGCGAGATCCTGGCAACGGGGATCGCGCGAAGTTCACCTGGGAGACGGGGTCGGGCCTCATCCAGGTCGGGTCCGGCATCCAGATCCGCTGGCCCTGAGGGGCATCGCCTCGGCGAGCCGCGCCTCGAAGCCGTCCGGGGTATTCCGCGCCATCCTGTCGTCCGCTGCAGGCCGCTTGCGCGCTCCCTGCTTTCCCGTGGGAGGAGATCCCTTCTTGCGCCGATTTTTCTTGAGTTTTCCGAGTGCTTTCGTTTAGGATGGCGCGAAGTCGAAGGAATGGCCGTCCGGTCCGAGTACTGGGGACGGGCCGCATCGGGTCGGATCAACGAGGAGTAGGGACGATTATGAAGTCCGGGAAGAAGTTGTTCGTTCTGGGTCTGACGACGAGCCTCCTGCTCGCCGCGTCCACGGCGTCCGCAGTGGTCGTCGGTCTGCAGCAGCGCCTGTTCGAGAAGTACGGCGACGGCTCGACGGGGCCGGATTCGGTGCCCTGCTGCTTCATCACGCCCATGAATCCCGTGCCGACGATCGACGCGCGCACGATCGGCCAGAACATGGGTGCCTACTTCGCCGAGTTCAAGAACAAGACGGCGATGGTGGGCAACCTGTTCGGCTTCGGCACCCCGGCCGTGCTCAACGGCAAGGGCCCGCAGTGGTACGGCATCTACAACCCGGGGACGGGCGGCGTCACGATCCGCCACGGTCGCTACACGACTCACAAGTCGCTGATGCTGATCTTCCCCGGCGGCAACCTCCGCCGGCTCTCGACGATGGTCGATCGGACCGTGATGGACCTCGTCATGAAGCCGAACAATGGCCCCGGCAACTTCGACTACTTCGGAGCAGGCCATACCCCGGGCAAGCCCGCCTTCCGCAACAACCTGCCGAACTGCCCCGTCGGCGCGCCGGCCTGCTGGACCCCGTATCCGTCGATGGCGGGCCAGCTCCACGTCGTCGCCGGTCCGAACCGCTTCGGCGGGACGCGCGCCATCGCGCACATCCAGAACTCGGCGGGCGTCGACAACGGCAGCGTCCCGGGGTTTGCGAACCGCTTCAACTTCCCGGTTCGGAACGGACCCGGCCTGCCCTTCACGGCGATGAACGTCGTGCGGCGTGAGACCGGCAGTGCGACCTTCGCGCGCGTGTCGATCCCGTCGACGATGGCGACCTCGGGCCCCCTGATCTTCCAGGGCCTCGGCACCGGCTGGTTCACGATCCTGCCCTACACGACGGGCATGGTGCAGGTGATCGCGTCGACGATCGGCACCCCGGTCATGGACTACACCCACCGCACGGACACGGGCTTCAAGAACCTGAACGTGACCGGCATGGGCGGCATCACCGGCCAGCTCCAGCTCGTCTCGGCCCACCTGCTGCAGTCCCGCGGCGGCATCAACACCAACCTGGGCGGCACGAACATGACCCGGATCACGTTCACGCCGGAGCCGACCTCGGCGGCCCTGATCGGTGCGGGCGCCCTCGGCCTGATCGGCCTGATCGTTCGCGACCGACGCCGCAGCCAGATCTGATCGGGCAGGCCTCGCGAGACGATCGCTGGATCGTCCGAAGCGAGGCAGGCCGGATCGATCTCGATCGAAAGAGCGCCCCGTCGAATCTCCGGATTCGGCGGGGCGTTTTCCTTTCCAAGCCCCGCCCGACTAAGCTTCTTCCATGGTCGTACCGGCCTTCGACACCCGACTCCTGCTCCAGATCGCGCTGCTCGCGCTGGGGCTCGGTCTCGGCGGGCTCGCGCTCCTGCGTCGGGAGGGGGCGCGGTCGGGCCTGCGATGGATCGTCGCCCTCGCGCTCGTGGCCGGGATCGTCCTCGCGGCGATCGCCTACCAGACGGGCCAGGATGCCCGTCTCGCCTCGATCGCGGCGCTCGAGGCGGAGCTGCCCGCGCGCGAGCACGCGGCGTCTCCGGGCGGTGTCGGGGGCGCAGCCGCGGATCGGATGGCGGGCGGGGCCCGGCCGGATCCGCTCGCGGCCTACGTCTCGTCGGACCGCTGCCGCGCCTGTCATCCCGGCAACTACGACTCCTGGCACCGCAGCTACCACCGGACGATGACCCAGCGCGCGACCCCCGCCGCCGTCCTCGGCGCCTTCTCGGGGCAGACCCTCGAAGCGAAGGGACGCAGCTACCGCCTCGAGCGACGCGGCGACGAGTACTGGGTCGAGATGGCCGATCCCGACTGGGAGGCCGAGCTGATGGCGCGCGGCGTCCGACCGGACTCCGTCCCCGACCGGCGCGCCCCGCGCCGCTGGAAGCGGGTCGTCCTGACGACCGGCTCGCATCACATGCAGACCTACTGGGTCGCGAGCAGCCGCGACGGTCGGCTCTTCAACTTTCCGTGGCTCTGGCTCGTCGAGGACCAGCGCTGGATTCCGCGGGAAGACGGCTTCATCCGGCCTCCGGACGGCGCCCGGACCTTCGACGTGTGGCACGACAGCTGCATCGAGTGTCATGCCATCGGGGGCGAGAAGGAGCGGGCGCCGCTCGCGGGCTGGCGTCCCCGGGCCGCCGAGCTGGGGATCGCCTGCGAGGGCTGCCACGGCCCCGCGGAGGAGCACGTGCGCGTCAACCAGGACCCGGCGCGGCGCTACCGCCTGCGGCTCTCGGACGAGCCCGATCCGACGATCGTCAATCCGGCGCGCCTCGACGCGAAGGCCTCGTCGCAGGTCTGTGGCTACTGCCACGGCATGAACATGTGGAAGCCCGTTCCGCTCGAGAACGGCGTCCGCTTCCATCCGGGGGACGATCTGCGCGAGACGCGCGTGGTCCTGCGCGCGAGCGCGAAGGCGGAGAAGTCGACGGATCCCCTCGAGCAGCGGGACTGGCCCGCGCTCATGCAGCAGCTCGAGCAGGCGATGGTCGACAATCCGACCCTGCTCGAGGAGCGCTTCTGGCCCGACGGCATGGTCCGCGTCTCCGGCCGCGAGCACAACGGCATGATCGAGTCGAAGTGCTTCGACGGCGGGAAGCTCTCGTGCCTCTCCTGTCATTCGATGCACGCGAGCGAGTCCCTCGACGACCAGCTCGCGAAGGACCGCCTGCAGGATCGCGCCTGCCTGCAGTGCCATCCGACCTTCGGCGAAGACGTCGAGTCGCATAGCCACCACCCCCGCGAGTCCGCCGGCAGCCGGTGCCAGAATTGCCACATGCCGCATACGGTCTACGGGCTGCTGAAGTCGATCCGCAGCCACTGGATCGACAGCCCGAGCGCGGCCACGACCCGCGCCACCGGCCGGGCGAACGCCTGCAATCTCTGCCACCTCGACAAGAGCCTCGGCTGGTCGGCGGATCGGCTGACGGCCTGGTACGGGCAGCCGCGGCCCGAGCTCTCCCGCGACGAGGAGGAGATCGGCGAGGGCATCCGGTGGACGCTCTCGGGCGACGCCCAGCAGCGCGCGATGATGGCCTGGCACATGGGCGAGCCCGAGCCGAAGCAGGCGTCGGGCGACGCCTGGATGGGTTATTTCCTCGGCCACCTGCTCGATGATCCCTATCCCGCGGTCCGCTACCGCGCGGGCCACTCCCTGGCCAAGCTCTCGGCGGAGAAGCCGCTCGCCTACGATTTCCTCGATGCCCCCGCCGAGCGGGCGCGGATTCGGCGCGAGGCGATGGCCTACTGGCGCGCGGGCGCCGAGAAGCTGCGGGGACCGGGGGAAGATCGTCGGGCGCGCCTGATCGCCGCCGACGGACGCCTCGACGAGGCCGAGATCGAGCGCCTCGCGAAGGCGCGGGACGATCGCGCGATGGATCTGCGGGAATGACGGGGGGCGAGGCGATGACTGGATCGGATCCCGGGCTCGAGGAGACGGCGGCGAGGCATCTCGCCTTCGGCTGGGGAGCGATCGTCGCGTCGATCGCGCTCGGGACGCTGCTCGAGGGTCTGCACGCCTTCAAGCTCGGTCTCTATCTCGACGTCGCGAACGAGACGCGGCGGCTCCTCTGGACCCTCGCTCATGCGCACGGCGCCCTGCTCGGCCTCGTGAACGTCGCCTTCGCGACGAGCCTCCCGAAGCTCCCGTCCCTCGGGCCGGGGAGCCGCGCGCTCGCGTCGCGGACGCTCGTGGCCGGGACGCTGCTGCTGCCGGCGGGCTTCTTCCTCGGCGGGCTCTTCGTCTACGACGGCGATCCCGGGCTCGCCGTCCTGCTCGCACCGCTCGGCGCGCTGCTCGTCCTCGTGGCGGGCGTCGCGATCGCGCTCGGCGCGCGCCGGGGCGGCGGCGCGGGCGGAGCCTGAGGCGCCTGGGGCGCCCCGTCCGAGGCCGGGGCGAAGCGGGCGTCGGGGCGGTGTCGGGCGGGTGGGCCCGTCGTGCTTTCTCACGCGCCCGGCTTCCCCGGTCCCGCGGTCGACGCACCGTCGGCCGTGTCGCCTCCCTGCTGCGCGCTGCCCCGTGCCGTCACCGCGCCGCGGCGCGCGGCGAACTCGGTCGTGTCGACCTGCCAGGCGAGGGAGACCTTCTCCTCGAGGGCGAGCGCCTCGGCGAGCGAAAGTCCGGCACCGCGATCGTAGAGATCGAGCGAGCCCGCGACGGCGCGGGCGTCGCTCGAGACGATGTCGGCGGCGAGGGCGAGCGCGTCCTCGCGCAGGCGTTCGTGGGCGACCACGCGGTTCACGAGCCCGATCCGCAGCGCCTCCGCCGCGTCGACGAAGTTCCCCGTCAGCGTCATCTCCTTCGCCTTCGCGAGGCCGACGGCCCGGGGCAGGAGCGCCGACAGCCCCCAGCGCGGGAGCGCGCCGAGGCGCGCGTGGGTGTCGGCGAAGCGGGCGCGCTCCGACGCGAGGATGAAGTCGCAGGAGAGCGCGATCTCGAGCGCCCCCGAGACGCAGGCCCCGTTCACCGCGGCGACCACCGGCTTGCGCACGCTCCGCAGCGCGCGCCCCGGATCCGTCGGGCGCATCGCCGTCCCCTGGGCCCCGACCTCGCGGATGTCGACGCCCGCCGAGAAGACCGGATCGGTCGCCGTCAGCAGCATCACGTCGACCTCGGGATCCGCGTCGACGCGGGCGCAGATCTCCTCGAGGGCGAGGCGCATGGCGACGGTGAGCGCGTTCTTCTTCTCGGCGCGGTCGAGGGTGACGACGAGGACGCGCTCGGCGAGCTCGGTCCGGAGGCCTTCGGTCTGCATCGGGATTCTCCTGCCGCGACGGAGCGACGCTCGTCCGTTCGCGATCAGAGCCGCGCGAGCTGCCGCGGCCACTCCTCGGCGAGGATCGCGAAGCATTTCTCCGCGCGCTTCGCCCCGCCGAACAAGGACAGCACGACGTTCACCGTCGTCGCCCCCGCCCGCGCCCAGTCCGGCACCGCTGCGAGGCTCGCCCGCAGATCCGGCCGGCCGTCCGCACCGGCCACCGCGTCGAGATCGCCCTGGATCCCGAGCCGATCCGGATCGCGCCCCGCCCGGGCGAAGGCCTCGCGGACGCGCACGACGTCGCCGCGGAAGGGCTCGAGGGCGGAGTAGGGCGCGGGGATCCAGCCGTCGCCGAGGCCCGTGATCCGCTCGAGGTTGCGTGCATGCAGCGAGCCCGCGAACCAGATCGGGATGCCCTCCGGCTGCACCGGCCTCGGCCGACACCAGATCCGATCGAACGAGAAGCTCTCCGACGCGAAGGACGCCGGGGCATCGCGCCAGAGCACGCGACAGGCGGCCATCGTATCCGTCAGGATCCGGCCGCGCTTCGCCCAGTCGACGTTCGAGGCATCGAACTCTTCGCGCTGCCAGCCCGTCGCGACGCCGATCTCCATGCGCCCGTTCGAGAGGACGTCGAGGGTCGCGAGCGTCTTCGCGAGGAGCGGGGCGGGGCGCAGCGGGGCGATCAGGATCTTCGTCGAGAAGCGGATCCGGCGGGTCACCGCCGAGAGCGCCGCGATCAGCGACAGCGGCTCGAGCCAGGGCGTGTCCGGCGGAAACGGAAACGGCCCCCACGGATAGAGGTCCGTCCGCTCGCTCATCACGACGTGGTCGGTCAAGAGCAGACGATCGACGCCGGCGGCCTCGGCCATCCGCGCCTGCTCGAGGAGCTGTGCGACGGCGGCGGGCTCGCCGAGGCCGGGGCCGTAGGTCGTGAGGGTGACGGAGAGGGTGGGGCGGCGATTCATGCGGGGCCTCGCTGGGGGATCGCGTCGCCCGCGATCAGCCGAGCCAGCGTCGCGTGAAGGTGCACGACGCCGATCTCGTTCGTCCCGACGACGAGCTCCTCGGCCGCGCCGGCGTCGAGCCCGCGCTGGATCTTCTCCTGCATCGGAAAATCCTCCGCCCCCGTGACCCGCAGCTGCAGCGCGAAGGCGTCGTCGAAGCGCTTGCGCTCGCGCTCGTCGGCGACCGGGCGGGCGGTGTAGAAGCGGGTCTCGACGCGGGCGCGGTTCGGCTCGGGGGACTCGAAGCGCCAGAGGAGCGCGTAGTCCCGGGTCGCCGAGAGGAGCGCGTTCGGCGCGAGGTACCACTGGACCGTCGCGTGGTCGACGAGCCGCCAGCCGCTCTCGGGCGCGTCGCGCAGGCCGGCCAGGCTGCGGCGCGCGACGGGGAAGCGCAGGTGGGGTCCGATCGGGTCCGCGACCATCGGCAGCGAGAAATAATGCGGATGCACCGTATCGCGGTGGAGCGAGAAGACGTGGAGCGACTCGAGGAAGGTCTCGAGCAGGAGCTTCCAGTTGGCGTTCCAGGTCGTGGTTCGCGCGTCGAAGAAGTGGAAGCCCGCGAGACCGAGGGCGTCGAGATCGGGCGCGACGGCGCCGAGCCAGGCCGTGGCCTCGATCGGAGCGTCGCCCTCGGCGCGGACCAGGACGAGGCCGTTCGCTTCCGCGCATGGCCGCGGTCGCAGGCCGAGCTTTGCCCGATCGCAGGCGGCGTGGCCTGCTTCGCCGAGGGGGATCGCGGCGAGGGCGCCGTTCAGGTCGTAGGTCCAGGCATGGAACGGGCAGGCGAGGCGCCCGCCCGCGGCGCGGCCCGTGCCCTCGGCGACCGGAGCGCCGCGGTGGCGGCAGGCGTTGGCGAAGGCCCGGACGCGTCGCTCACCGTCGCGGACGAGGAGGATCGGGACGCCGCCGAGCTCGAGGGCGAGGAAGCTCCCGGTCTCGGGCAGGTCGGCCGAGAGGGCCGCGGCGACCGGGGCCCCGCGAAAGAGCCGGTCGCGCTCGCGCGCGAGATGGTCGGGGCTCGCGTGGTGGGCGGCGGGGATGCGCAGCGGGGTGGGCGCGGCGTCGGTCGTGCCGGCGGCGAGATGGGCGAGCATGCGCCGGATCAGGGAGAGCTCGGCCGTGCGCTCCATCGTTGGGCTCCCTCGCGTCGGCCGGTGGCACGGTCGGGCGGCGCGGCCCGGCGGTGTCCGAGAGGGCTAGCAGATGGGCGAGGGGGGATCGAGCGCATCGGGCGCGGAGGCCCCGGGAGTCGATCGTTCCGTCCGCCGGCATCTCGACGCCGGCCATCGCGTCGCCGATCCTCTCGCCCGCTTCGACCCGTAGGAGATCCGCATGCGCCCCACGCCCGATCGAGCCTCGTCGCGTCCCCCCTTCCTCGTCGCCGGGTCCCGGCTCGGGTCCGCGATGCGGACCGGCTCACTCGCCCTGGCCCTGCTTGCGGGGCTCGCGGCCGCCTGGCTGGCGGGCTGTGCGACGCGCTCGCCGGCGCGTCAGGAGTACGTCGAGGTCCGGACCGAGAACTTCGTCGTGACGAGCAGCCTCGAGCCCGACGAGACGCTCGAGTTCGTTCGCAACCTCGAGTTCTTCCATGCCGGCCTGCGGGCGCTCCTCGGCCAGGAGCACGAGATCGTCCGGCTCGCGCCGACGCCGGTCTACGTCTTCGACGACCGCAGCTTCGGTCGGCCCTTCGCCGTCCGCACCCAGACCGCCTATCTCGTCGACGCGGTCGAGGCCCCCGTGCTCGTCTTCCGGGGCGGACGCGACTTCGCGGCGCGGGCGACGCCGGAGCTGCGCCAGCGCTATGCGCAGCGCATGCTTCGGGATCGCGCGCCGGTCGAGCGTCCGCTCTGGTACGAGGAGGGCGTCTCCCAGCTCGCGCGCACGATGGACGAGACGCCGAAGGGCAGCCGCGTCGGCGGGATCGTGCCGGAGTTCAAGCTCGCGGTGCTCACCTGGAAGAACGCGGAGCTCCTCGCGAGCCTGAACCGCGCCGATCTGAGCGAAGAAACGCGACCGGAGCGCGAGCGCTACTCGGCGCGCTGCTGGGCGATCGCCCATACCCTCGAGTTCGCCGGCAGCCCGGCTTCGGCGACCCAGACCCGCCTCGACGCCTATCGCCGCGCGCTCGACTCGAGCGGCCCCGACCAGCTGGATCGGGCCCTCGAGGCGACCGGGCTCGATCCCGAGGCGCTGCAGAAGGAGATCTACAAGCATCTCGAGGCGCGTCGCCCCAAGGTCCGCCTCGTCGAGCTGCGCGGCTTCGACTTCGATCGGTTGAAGGCCGTCCCGCTCTCGAGCGCGGAGTCGAAGGCCCGGCTCGGGGAGCTCGCCCTCCTGATCGACAAGGTCGATCTCGCCGAGGAGCACTTCGAGCTCGCCCTGAAGGCCGACCCGAAGAACCCGCGCGCTCGAATCGGCCGGGCCGTCGTCGCGGCGCGCTCGGGCGATGCCGACGTCGTCGAGGCCACGTTCCGGAGCCTCGAGCTCCTCGCGGACGCCCCCGCCGAATATCACGCCGCGGCGGGCGACGCCCACCTCGCGCTCGCCCGGGCGACCGACTCGGTGCGCGCGCGACGCGATGCGCTCGCGCTGGCGCGGGAGAGCTTCGAGCAGGGCGCGCGGGGGCCGACGCCTTCGGCGCGCGCCCAGCTCGGCATGGCCCGAACCTACGTCGAGGTCGAGGGCGAGAATGCCGGCGAGGCGATCGCCTGGATCGACGCGGCCCGCAAGACGCGGCCGGGCTCCCTCGAGCTCGAGCTCTGGCAGGCCCGGGCCGAGATCGGGATGGGTGAATCGCGGCTCGCGCGCGTGCGGCTGCGCAACGTCGTCTCCCGGACCCACGACCTCGACCAGGAGGACGCCGCCCGGGCGCTGATCGAGTCGGTCGGGGGCGCCGGGCGTTAGGCGTCAACCACGCGCCGGACGTCGATCAGGATGCCCGAGAGGTGGGACATCCCCGAGAGCGGCTCGATGTTCGCCGGGCCGTCGCCCGCGAGCCGATTCGAGTTGACGCCCGGATGCGTCCGGGCGTGGGAGAGGCCGTCGGCCTTCGAGTGACCCCAGCACTGCGGGATCGCGACGGTGCGCGGCATCATCTCGTCCGAGACGCGGACGGGGATCCGGATCCGACCATGGGCCGACTCGACGTCGACCGGGTCGCCGTTCGACACGCCGATCCGCGCCGCGTCCTCGGGATGCAGATAGGCGTGGTTCGTCTTCTCGCGGACGAGCGCAGCGCTGTTCGACGAGGCGGTGTTCATGCGCTTGATCTGGCGCATGCCGATCAGCTTCAGGCGGTCGCGGGTCTCGAGCTCCTCGGCGTAGAGGCGCTCGGCCGTCGCTTCGAAGGCGGCGACGATCGGGTCGGGGGCGAGGTCGACCTTCTTGTGGGGCGTCAGCACGCGATCGGTCCCGAGGAAGTTGCCGCCCTCGTTCTCGGGGAGCAGCAGGCCGTGGGGATGCTTCTCGGCCATCTCCCGAATGCCGGGGAGCCCCGCCTTCTTGAACATGCCGTCGAGGATCTTCTCCGGGCCCGGGAGCAGGCGCCCGATCGGTCCGAAGTGCAGCCGCGCGTAGAGCTTCGCCGCCAGCGAGGCGAGGCGATTGTCGAAGAGCGTGACGCCCAGGGCGTCGGCGAGGCGCAGGTAGATCCACCACTCCGGCCGCACGTCGGGCGGTGCCTCGAGGACCGGATCGGCGTAGATGATGTAGGGCGTCGAGCAGGTTCCCGCGAAGCTCTGCAGCGCGTACGGGATCTCGGGTCGCTCCATCCAGGTCGTCGCCGGGAGCACGTAGTGGGCGAGGGAGCCGACCTCGTTGCGGAAGAGGTCGATCGTGACGAGCAGCTCGAGGCTCGCGAAGGCCTCGTCGAGGCGGCCGTCGGGATTGCTGCAGGCGAGCAGCGGATTGCTCGCCTCGACGATCATCGCGCGGATCCGCTTCGGATCGTCCGGGACGTTCGGGTCGCCGAGGATGTCGTCGGCGAGCATGCCCGAGGGCTGGAGGCCCGACACCGTCGGGAGCCCGTCCTCGCGATCGAAGCGCAGCGCGAGCTCCTTCAGCGCGTCGCCCATGTCGATCAGGCCGGAGCCGAGCAGCGTCCCGCCCTTGCGGTCGAGGTTGCCGCTGACCGCGTTGATCGCCTCGAGCAGCCAGAAGCAGGGCGAGCCGCTGCGGCCCTGGTTGACGCCGGTCGCCATCGAGAGCGCGGCGCCGCGGCCGCTCCGGCTCGCCTCGGAGTGGGCGCGGACGAGATCGCGCAGGGTCTCGGCGGGGACGCCGGTGACCCGCTCCTGGCGCTCGGGGGTCCAGGCTTCGACGGACTTCGCGAGGCGCTCGAAGCCGACCATGTAGCGGTCGACGCGCTCGCGATCGACGTGGCCGTTCCGGATCGTCTCGTTCAGGAAGGCGGCGAGGAAGAAGACGTCGGTGTCGGGGCGGATGAAGACGTGCTCGCCGGCGGCGGCGGTCTCGATCCGGCGCGGGTTCAGGAAGACGACGCGGCCGCCGCGCTTCACGATCGCCGAGAAGCGCTCGATCGGACGCGGGAGGTGGTAGAGCGTATTGCCCGAGACGGCGGGGTTCGCGCCGAGGATCAGCATGAAATGCGTCCGATCGACGTCGGGATACATGAGGCGCATCGCGGCGCCGTACATCTCGCCGTTCACGCGGAACTTGTTCATCGTGTCGCAGGTCCCCGTGCCGTACATGCGGCGGGACCCGATCGCGTTGAAGAGCGCGACCCGGAACATCGGCGAGAGCACGATCGCGCCGCCGGCGGAGCCCACGAAATGGGCGAGGACCTGGGGGCCGTGGCGATCGATCAGGCTGCGCAGCTTCGCGCCGATCTCCGAGATCGCCTGCTCCCACGAGATGTCGACGAAGCGGTCGCCGACGCGCTTCTGGGGATGGAGGATGCGGTCGGGGCTGTGCTGCGTCGCACCCCAGCGCGTGCCCTTCACGCAGGCGTAGCCCTTGCTGACGACGTGCTTCGGGTCGGGCCGGATCGCGACGACGCGGTTCGCCTCGACGTCGACCTCGAGGCCGCAGGTCGCTTCGCAGATGCGGCAGAAGGTGATGCGGGTCTCGACGCTCATGACGGACCTCCCTCTTCGCTCGGGGGCTTGCGCTTCGCGCGGTTCTTCTTCCGCTTCGACGCACGCGGAGCGCGCTCGGGCTCGTCGTCGCTCCCGCGACGGACCCAGATCGGCGAGGTCCAGGCGCGCTCCTGCTGGACCGGCGACATGCGCTCGTGCCGGCAGCCGGCGGGCCGCTCGGCCTCCGGGAGCGCGCTGCAGCGCCAGGCGGAATAACGGCAGCTCGGGTTCTCGACGACCCGCGCATAATACACCGCAGCGAGCTCGGCATCGAAGGCCGGATCGCGCCAGACGCCGCACAGCTCCCGCGCTCCCGTCCCCGTCGGTGCGCAGGTCGCCGGATCGACCGAGGCGTCGTTCGGGCCGCCGGCCACGTCGACGACCTCCTCGTGGAGCGCGCCTTCGTCGTCGACCCAGCCTTTGATGATCTGGATGCGCTGGAGATCGCCCCCCGGCGCCGCCTCGGTCCCGGGATCCGCGGTCGCGAACGCCGCGAAGACCGGCCCGACGTCGCCCCGCCCGAGCACGAGATCCCCGCCCATCGGGACGCCCGCCGCGTCGGCGACCTCGAGCCGATCGGGCCGGTCGCACAGGTCTTCCGGCAGCTCCGCCGCCGCGAAGAAGCGCGGCTCGATGCGCGGCCCGCTCGTCCCGAAGACCTCGCGTCGGCGCAGTGCCTCGAAGATCGCCTCGCGCGAGTTCTCCTCGGCGTAGACGCCGGCGAGCCCGCCCGGACCGTTCGCCATGTTGCCCATCAGCCCGGGCTCCTCGGACAGCATCCGCTTCGGGTCCGCGTCGGCGATCCCGAGATGGCCGGGCCAGCTCTTCTCGGCGACGCCGCCGGCCAGGCCGTTGTGGGTGTCGGTGCTCCCGATCAGGCCGAGCTTGAAGGGGTTCACGCCGATCCGCCGCTCCTCGGCGAGCCCCTCCGTCAGCACGTAGCGCACGTAGCTGCGACGGCTCAGGCACGAGGGGCCGAGGCGGATGCGCCAGTCGTCGAAGAGCTCGCCGCAGGCGCCGGGCTCCTCGCCATCCTTCCAGGTCGCCTGCTCGAACTTCTCGAACGCGCACAGCTCGTCGGCGCTCCCGATCACGCCCGCCATCTCGGGCCGGCACTCCGAGTCGCCCTTGTGCTGCATCACCTCGACGACCGGCTCCATCCGCGCGCGCAGCTTCGCCCGCTCGCGCTCGGCGGCGCGGCCGTTGGCGTCGGCGTAGTCGATGGAGAACATGCGCCCGTTGCTGATGTTCGAGTTGTGGGGGATCGCGATCACGTCGCAGCCCGGCTCGCCTTCGAGGCAGACCGAGCGCAGCATCTCCCAGAGCTTCCACTCGCGCGGTGCGTCGAGATAGCTGATCGGGCGCGAGGGGACGAGGTTCGTCTTGAAGATCACGTTGCGGTGGAGGTTCGAGCCGAGGCGGTGGTCGGTGTACTCCCAGCCGATGAAGGTCGTCCGCGCACAGGCCGCGGTCCGATCGTTCCACCGCTCGGCGGCGGCGAGGATCTCCTGCCACGCGCCCAGCATCGCGCGATCGCAGCGCGCGCCGTCCTCGCCGCAGACCTCCGCCTCGCGCTTCGGCCAGGGCGTCATGATCGTCAGGGCGTGGGGATTGTCGGCGGGGACGGTCGACGCGCGCAGGGCGACGCAGCCCTCCCCGTCGTAGACCTCCGAGCCCGGGTCGCGGCATAACGCGAGCTCGCCGAGGAACTCCGAGTGGTCCGTCACCGCGGCGAAGTCGAGGGGCCGGTCGATGCGCACCTCGCGGGTCCCCCGCCCCGAGGCGTCGTTGGGCGGCAGGCGGATCGGCTCGCCGAAGGCATAGCCGTACGAGTCCGCCGGTCGGACCTCGAGACCGTAGTTCCAGGCGTCGCTCGAGAGCGTCGTGTGGACGTGGAGGTCGCCCCAGAGCGCGCGGCGCAGCGGGGTTCGCTCGGCACAGGGCTCGCGCGGATCCACCGTCCCGGCGCGCGCGAGCGCGAAATTCCGCAGCTCGGGGGCTTCGGCCTCACATCCGGCGAGGGCGCCGACCAGTCCGAGCGCGCCGAGCAGCACCCGGCCCGACGCCGCGCGGCGGAGAGGGCCGCGGCTCGGGGAGACGACGGGGGAGCGGCTCGGGGAGAGCCTCGGCGGCCGTCGGTCATCGGAAGGGGAGGCGAGGAGACGACGGATTCGCTTCATCGCGGCGATTCTATCCCCCGCGAGGCGAGAGACGCTAGCTTCCGCGCACGGCATCGGCGCCGCGCTCGGAGGGATTCGTCATGACGCTCCCGCTCGCCGGAATCCGGGTCGTCGAGATCGCGAGCTACGTCGCGGTGCCGGCGGCCGGGGCGCTGCTCGCGGATCTCGGGGCGGAGGTGATCAAGGTCGAGGTGCCGTGGGGCGAGATCTTCCGCCATGCCCGGCCGAAGCTCGCGGGCTACGCGAGCGACTTCGCGGCCGGCCCGCCGTTCCAGATGGACAATCGGGGCAAGCGCTCGATCGCGATCGATCTCGCCCTGCCACAGGCGCGCGAGGCGCTCGCGAAGGTGATCGACCGCGCCGACGTGCTGATCACGAACGTGCTCCCCGAGCGCCTCGCGAAGTACCGGCTCGATCCCGAGCGTCTGCGGGCGGCCCGGCCCGAGCTGATCTTCGGTCGTGTCTCGGGCTACGGCGCCGAGGGACCGCGCGCCGACGATCCCGCCTTCGACTACACCGCGTTCTGGGCGCTCTCGGGCCTGATGGACAGCATGCGCGATCCGGCGGCTCCGCCCGCCTGGATGCGCCCCGGTGTCGGCGACCACGCCGCGTCCCTCGCCCTCGTGACCGGCATCCTCGCCGCGCTCCGCACCCGCGACGCGACGGGGGCGGGCCAGATCGTCGACGTCACGCTGCAGCGGATGGGCTACTACATCAACGGCCACGACACCGCCTACGCCCTCGCGACCGACGAGCTGCCGCCGCGCCACGACCGCCACGCGCCGCGCAATCCGCTCTGGAACCACTATCCCTGTCGAGGCGATCGCTGGCTCTTCCTCGTCATGATCGACTCCGATCGCTACTGGCCCGCGCTCTGTCGCGCCCTCGGCCGCGAGGCGCTCGCGAGCGATCCGCGCTTCGTCGACGCGAGCGAGCGCTTCCGTCATTCGCGCGAGCTCGTCGCCCTGCTCGACGAGCTCTTCTCGGGGCGCTCGCTCGAGGAGTGGGCCGAGGACCTGTCGCGGGAGCGGCTGATCTGGGCCCCGATGCGGACGCTCCACGACGCGATCCACGACGCGAACGCCGAGGCGACGGGCTGCTTCGCGACGGTGGAACATCCGCAGCTCGGGCGCTTTCGAACCGTCGCGCCTCCGTTCACGCTCTCGGCGCACCCGATGCCGGGCTCGGCGGTCGCGCCGGCGCTCTCGGCGGACACGGGCGCGGTGCTGCGCGAGGCGGGGGTCGACGAGGAGCTGGTGGCGCTGCTCGTCGCGGTGGCGAGCTGAGGGGAACCGGGCGGGCGCGGCGGGGCTGCGACCGGGCGGGTCCGGCAATCGCGCCGGGGCCCGGGCGGCGCAGGGAACGCGAAACACGAGAGGCAGAGGGGAGGCGACGATCGATGGGGCTGCGGGATGCGATGCGGAGCGGGTGGGGTTCTCTGGGGGTCGCGGCGGCGGTGCTCGCGTGGGCGGGGTCGGTGGCCGCGGACGCGGCGCCCGATCCGCGCAACCGGGCTTCCTTCCAGGTCGTCGTGACGCGCGAGGTCCGGAACGACTGGGCGACGGCCCGCCTCTCGGCGAACGCGGAGGGCAAGGATCCGGCGCAGGTCGCGAGCGAGGTCAACGCGCGGATCCAGCGCGCCCTCGCCCGGGCGAAGAAGGAGAAGGGGGTCGAGGTCGAGAGCGGCGGCTACACGACCCAGCCCGTCTACGACGAGAGCCGCATCGTGCGCTGGCAGGCCTGGCAGGAGCTCCGCATCGCCTCGGCCGACGTCGATCGGCTCTCGAAGCTGATCGGTGTGCTGCAGGAGGAGCAGCTGCTGCTCTCCGGCATCGAGTTCTCGGTCAAGCGCGAGACGCGCGAGGGGCTCCAGGACGAGCTGACCCTCGAGGCGCTGCGCAAGTTCCGGGCGCGCGCCGACCTGGTGACCAAGGGGATGGCCGGGAGCGGCTGGTCCCTGATCGCGCTGTCGGTCGGACAGGGCGGGGGCCAGCCCTACTTCCACGCGATGCGCGCCGAGGCGGACATGGCCATGAAGACCATGGCGGCCCCCGCCTTCGAGGCCGGCAAGAGCGAGCTCTCGGTCACCGTCGACGGGACCATCGAGCTCGACTGACGCCCCGCCCCGCGCCCCGGTCGGAGCCAGGCCCGCGACCCCTCGCCGGCCCGGCCGTGGGCCCGGCCCCGGCTCGGGTCGGGCCGCGTCCGGCGGTGCCAAGGGTCGGCGGAGCCGTTAGAGTCCAGAGCCGCGCTGGGTCGCCCCCAGCCCCGATCCCCCGAACCTCCCCTGCAGGTCGACCCCTGTCGGGAGGCCGGGCCGACTGCCGGTCCGGCAAGCCAAGCCCAGCAAAGCAGGAAAGCAAGCCCCATGAGCAAACCCTCCGGTCTCCTCTCCGGCGTCCGCGTGATCGAGTCGAGCCTCCTCGGCCCCGGCTTCGTCGCGACCTTCCTCTCCGATCTCGGCGCCGACGTCATCAAGGTCGAGCCGCCCTCCGGCGACTACATCCGCCAGATGACCTGGCCCATCGTGAACGGCGTCTCGCTCCTCCATCTCCATACCCATCGCGGCAAGAAGAGCATCTGCCTCAACCTGAAGTCGCCGGAGGGCATCCAGCTCTACAAGGACCTCGTCGCGACCGCCGACGTCGTCGTCGAGGCGATGCGACCGGGCGCCCTCGACAAGCTCGGCATCGGCTACAAGGACCTCAAGAAGGTCAATCCGAAGATCGTCTTCTGCACCATCTCGGGCTACGGCGCGACCGGCCCCTACAAGGATCTGCCGAGCCACGGCATCGCCTTCGACACCTGGTCGGGCATCGTGCAGCCGATGGAGGACGACAAGGGCTTCAAGCGGATCCCGCCGATGCTGCCCAACGTGGGCATCAACGTCGGACCGATGGTGGGCGCGATCGCGGTGCTCGCCGGCGTCATCAAGGCGCGCGAGACCGGCGAGGGCTGCGAGATGGAGCTCGCCCAGTCCGACGCCTCGGCCTACATGGACTGGTATCGGATCGAGACCGAGCGCGCGTACCTGCGGCCGCAGAGCGAGGTGACCGGCAATCCGTCGGACAACTACGAGCGGCGACCGCCGGGGCTCGGCGGCATGTGGGGCGGCGTCCGCTACCAGATCTACGAGGCGAAGGACGGCCACATCCTGTTCATGGCCAGCGAGCAGGCCTTCTGGAAGAACTTCTGCGCCGGCATCGGCCGCATGGATCTCTTCGAGAAGTGGCCGGGCTCGAAGTACGCGGACCACGCCCGCAACAACCTCGAGCTGCAGGCGATCCTGCGCGACATCTACAAGACCCGGACGGTCGCCGAGTGGATCGCCTTCGCCAGCGAGCACAACACGACGATCGCCCCCTGCAATACCCAGGCGTCGCTCGCCGACGACCCGCAGTTCAAGGTCCGCATGGGCTTCTACCCGGCGGACAAGGTCGGGGCCGAGCAGCTGCCGCTGCCGGTCTTCGTGAACGGCGAGCTCCCGCCCTGTCCGACGATGGCGCCGGAGGTCGGGCAGCACACGGACGAGGTGCTCGCTCGCGTGCTCGGCAAGAGCGCGGCCGACCTCGAGAAGCTCCACAAGGACGGCGTGCTCGGCTGAGCGAAACGGCTGAACGGCAGGCCTGATCGGGGCACCCGATCGGACCGACGGATCGAAAGGGCCGGCCAGCTCCCCGCTGGTCGGCCCTCTTTCTTCGCGCCATGCTCGGGGTCGGGCCAGGCTCGGCACACGCCCTCCATCGACCGTCCTCGTGCAGGTCGGCCGAGCAGGGCGGGTGTGCTGCGCCCGCCGGCGATCGGGCCGGTGAGCGCCCGCGGAGGATCCATGTCCCGGACCGCGCCGACTCTCGACGTTCGCCGACTCTCGGGCTCGCTGGGCGCGGAGGTGCGCGGGCTTCGGCTCGCGGAGGCCGGGCCGGGCGAGGCCGACCGCTTGAAGGCGCTCCTGCTCGAGCACCTCGTCCTCTTCTTCCCCGACCAGCACCTGTCCCCCGACGAGCACGTCGCCTTCGGTCGGCTCTTCGGGACGCTCGAGGCCCATCCGAACCTCGCGATCGCGGGCGAGCGCCCCGAGTTCTTCGAGCTGCGCGCCGTCGACGGCTCCGGGGCGATCGCCGACGAATGGCACAGCGACCTGACCTGTCAGGCGAGCCCGTCCCAGCTCGCGATCCTGCAGATGAAGAAGTGCCCCGCGGTCGGCGGAGACACGATGTGGGCGAGCATGTACAAGGCCTTCGAGGCGCTCTCGCCACCGATGCAGGCCTTCTGCGAGGGCTTGACCGCGCTCCACGACGCGAGCTCCCACGGTCATCCCGAGCGCAAGGCGATCCATCCCGTCGTCCGCGTCCATCCCGAGACCGGCCGCAAGTCGCTCTTCGTGAACCACCACTTCACGCGCCGCATCGTCGAGCTGTCCCAGGACGAGAGCGACATGCTGCTGGCCCACCTGCGCCACTGGGTGGCGAGCCCGCGCTTCACCGTCCGCTACCACTGGACCGAGGGCACGATCGCCTTCTGGGACAACCGCTGCACGCAACACCACGTCCTCGACGACTTCGAGGGCGAGCGCGTGATCCAGCGCGTCACCGTCATGGGCGATGCGCCGAAGGCCGCGGTGCCGAGCCGCTTCGCGCCGTTCAAGGACGCGTTCAGCGCCGGCAGCTGGCGGGACCTGCCGCTCTGGAATTTCCTGCGCGAGAGATCCTCCTGAGCGAAGGGCGGTCGCGCGCGGATTTCTGCGCCATCGTCCCGTCCTCGTCGCGGACGTCCTCGACGAGTCATTCCCACGCCCCGGATCGGAGGTCCCCATGTCCCTCTCCATGCACGCCGCGAGCGTCCCCGTCTTCGCGAAGTACTCGAAGAACATGCTCGTCTGGCTCGACAAGGCCGAGGCCCACGCGAAGGCGCGCAAGTTCGACGTCAACAACTTCGTCGGGATGCGCCTCGCGCCCGACATGCTGCCCTTCGCGCGCCAGATCCAGATCGCGAGCGACGCGGCCAAGGGCGCCGTCGCCCGCCTCGCCGGCGACGAGCCGCCCAAGTGGGCCGACGAGGAGAAGACCTTCGACGAGCTGCGCGCGCGCATCCGCAAGACGATCGAGTTCGTCGAGGCGATGCCGGCCCACCGGCTCGAGGGCGCCGACAAGCGCGACATCGTGATGCCCGCCGGCCCCGACCGGACGCTCCGCATGACGGGCGAGGCCTTCCTCGAGAGCTTCTCGATCCCGAACTTCTTCTTCCACGTGACGATGGTCTACGCGCTCCTGCGCCACGGCGGCGTCGAGCTCGGCAAGGCCGACTATCTCGGCGGGCTCTAGGAAGTCCAGGCGGGCTCCAGGCAGTCTCGGGGGCTTCACGCGGCCTGGGGGGCGCCGGCCAGCCTCGGCGGCTCGCGGCCGAGTCGGAGGGTTCCGTGCGGATGCGGCTGCGGTCTTCGCTCGCCGGGATGGCGGTGGCGCTCGGGGCGGTGATGCTGCCGGCGGTGGACGCGTCGGCCGCCGTGTGCGACGAGGGGACCCTGCTCGCGCAGGACTTCCCCTCCACGGGGGCCGCCGTCGCGCGCTGGGAGCTCTGCTGGGCGATCCGGCGCATGCCGGACGAGTCGGGCAGCGAGCTCGCCTCCGAGACGCTCGTGATCACCCAGGCGGAGTTCCGCCCGGGCGCGAACGCCGAGCTCGTTCGGATCGTCGGCGTCCTGCTCGCCAGGCGGCGGGAGGGCGTCGCCCGCTTCAGCGAGGGCTGGACGCGCTATCCGATCTGGGTGACCCGGAACGATCCCGCGACCCCGGAGCTGCGGGCCCGCGATCTGCTCGACTACGCGAACCGCGAAGACCTGCGCGACACCGACGTCGCCCTCTGGTACGTCGCCCACCACGACCACGAATCGGACATGCGCGACGAGGATCGCGACACGGTCCCGGTGAAGTGGGTGGGATTCACGCTCGAGCCGCAGAATCTCTGGGACGCCACGCCCTTCTACCCGTGAGGCTCCGATTCGGCCGGGCGTGCTTCCGCGATGGCGGGTCGCGCCGAGGCTGGCGTAATGTGGCTTCGAGCCGCGATCGCATGCGGCGGGAGGCCACGGCATGGCGGACGAGCGGGACCCGGCCCACGAGCGGATCGAGCGCCTGAACCAGCGCTTCGCGGGCCTGGCGGGCTGGTGCTTCGATCATCGCTTCGTCGTCGTCCTCGTCTGCCTCCTCGCCTTCGCCGGCAGCCTGACGCTCGCCGCGAAGATCCAGCAGGACGCGAGCTACGAGTCCTACTTCAACGAAGGCGACCATACCTACGAGGCCTATCAGAAGTACCTCGACGACTTCGGCTCGGACGAGGTCTCCTACATCGGCTACGAGATTCCGGACCTCCCGCACGGGGTCTGGAACGTCGACGCGATGGCGGCCCTGATCTCGCTGACCGAGGCGCTCGAGGACGAGGTCCCCTTCGTCTACGAGGTGACGAGCCTCGCCAACGCCGAGCTGACGGTCGGGACCGACGAAGGCCTCGAGATCACGAAGATCCGCGACGAGTGGCCCCTCACCCAGGAGGAGCTGCTCGAGCGCCGCCAGGCCTACCTGAAGAAGCCGCTGCTTGTCGGGGGCATCGTCAACCAGGACGCCTCCTTCGCCGCGATCCTGATCGAGATGGATCGGACGAGCACCGACCCGCCCGAGGAGATCGTCTGGGATCCCGCGCCCGAGAAGGCCGAGGATCTCGAGAACATGTATCCCCAGGTCTCCGACGCGAAGATCACCGAGATCCTCGCGCGACCGGAGTTCTCGGCCTTCCACTTCTATCCGTCGGGGGACGTCGCCCTCAACGCCTTCTTCAATCGCGTGCTCGTCTCCGAGCCCGCCTATCTGATGCTGATCTCGCTGGCCCTGATCAGCGCGCTCCAGCTGATCGCCTTCCGCAGCGTCGTCGGTGTCGTCGCCCCCCTCGTCGTGCTCGTCCTGACGGCGCTCATGACGGTCGCGTTCATGGTCGTCGTCGGATACAAGATGGGCATCTCGTTCTCGGCGACCCCGACCCTGCTGATGGTCATCGGCGTCGCCTACTGCGTCCACGTGCTCTCCGAGTTCCGGACCCAGATGGTCGCCGTCGGCGAACGGCGCGAGGCGCTGGTCCGGACGATGAGCCTCGTCGGGCTGCCCTCGCTCCTGACGGCGGTCACGACCGCGGTGGGCTTCGCCTCGATGGCCTTCGTGCCGATCCGGACGATGGCCGAGGGCGCCGTCTACCAGGCCTTCGGCGTGATGGCCGCCTATTTCTTCTCGGTGACGGTCCTGCTCGCTGCGCTCTCCTTCGGCGCGCGGCGGCCGAAATGGGTGGAGCGCGCGGCGGCGAGCTCGAGCGACATCGCGTCGAGCGCCGAGACGGGCCTCGCGACCCGCGCCCTCGACGGCATCGCCCGCTTCAACCTCGAGCATCGCACTGCCCTGCTCGTCGGCTTCGCGCTCTTCACCGTCGCCTGTCTCGTCGGGTCGACCCGCGTCGTCGTCGATTCGAACTGGCTCGCCGACTTCTGGGACGACTCGCCGGTGCGCATCAACGTCGTCAAGGTCGACGACGAGATGGGCGGGATGAGCAACATCATCTACCTGTTCGACGGCGGCCACGAGGAGTCGATCAAGGAGCCGGCGGTCCTGCGCGAGATCGAGCGCCTCCAGGACCTCGCCCTCGAGGACGACTGGCTCGTCCGCAAGACCTACTCGATCGTCGACATCGTGAAGGACCTGAACCAGTCCTTCCATTCGGACGATCCCGCCTACCACCGCATCCCCGAGACCCGCGAAGAGGTCGCCCAGTACCTCCTGCTCTACGAGTCCTCGGGCGGCGAGGAGGCGGCGGAGCTCGTCTCGCCGGACTACCGGGTGGCGAGCCTCGAGCTGCGCATCCGCGTCGGCCGCATCGTCCACATGGCGGCCCTGATCGATCGCCTCGACGCGGCCCTCGCCGAGAAGCCCCTCGAGAAGACCGAGCTCACGCTGACGGGCATCGGCGCGCTCTGGCTCAAGCTGACCAACTACATCGTCTCGAGCCAGGTCGAGGGCCTCGGGCTCGCGCTCGTCTCGATCACGCTCGTGATGATCGTGCTGTTCCGATCCGTGCCGATCGGGCTGATCGCGATGATCCCGAACATCGTCCCGGTCCTGCTCGCGCTCGGGGCGATGGGCTTCTTCGACATCACCCTCGACTACAACAAGGCGACGATCGCCTCGATCGCGATCGGCATCGCCGTCGACGACACGATCCACCTCATGTCGCGCTTCCGGCTCGAGTTCGGGATCCACCGCAGCTACGAGGTCGCCCTGCGCGCGGCGATGCAGGACGTGGGGCGCGCCGTCGTCCACACCTCGGTCGCCCTGGTGCTGGGCTTCCTCGTGCTCTGCTTGTCGGAGCTCCGCTCCCAGGCGTACTACGGAATCCTGCTCTCGGCTTCGCTCGCGACGGCGCTGATCGCCGACCTCTTCCTGCTGCCGCCGCTCGTCCTCTGGCTCAAGCCCTTCGGGCCCGAGCAGGAGCGCCGCACGGAGGCGCCGTCGGAGGCGGTGCGCGAGGCGGCTTGAGCGAGCGCGCCGGCCGAGCCCGCCGGAGCGCGCTCGAGTCCGCCCGAGCGCGCGCCGCGTCGGCGCTCAGCGCGAGAAGCCGAGCGCCTCGGCGACGACGGGATGGACGATCTCGCCGCGGCGGACGGTGAGGCCGTTCGAGAGGCCTGGCTCGCGCTCGAGGGCGGCGTCGACGCCCATCATCGCGATCCGCCGGACGAAGGGCAGCGTCGCGTTGGTCAGCGCGAAGGTCGAGGTCCGGGGCACGGCGCCCGGCATGTTCGTCACGCAGTAGTGGACGACGCCCTCCTCGACGAAGGTCGGCGCCGCGTGGGTCGTCGGCCGGCTCGTCTCGAAGCAGCCGCCCTGGTCGATCGCGACGTCGACGACGACCGAGCCGTTCGGCATCTCGCGGACCATGGCGCGATCGACGAGCTTCGGCGTCGCGGCGCCCGGGACGAGCACGGTCCCGACGACGAGATCCGCCTTCGTGACGAGCTCTCCGATGGCGTCGCGGGTCGAGTAGACGGTCTTCGCGCGGCCGTGGAAGCGGGCGGCGAGCTCGCGCAGGCGCGGCAGCGCGCGGTCGACGATCGTGACGTCGGCGCCGAAGCCGATCGCCATCTCCGCCGCATGCGAGCCGGCGATGCCGCCGCCGATCACGACGACGCGGGCCGGCAGCGTCCCCGGGACGCCCCCGAGCAGGACGCCCCGGCCGCCGGCGGCGCGCTCGAGACAGTGGGCGCCGACCTGGATCGACATCCGGCCCGCGACCTCGCTCATCGGCGTGAGCAGGGGAAGCGAGCCGTCGGGGGCGGTCACCGTCTCGTAGGCGATCGCCGTCGCGCCGGACGCGATCAGCCCGCGCGCCTGGGCGGCGTCGGCGGCGAGGTGGAGGAAGGTGAAGAGGATCTGGCCCTCGCGGAGCCGGGCGCACTCGACCGGCTGGGGCTCCTTGACCTTGACGATCAGGTCCGAGCGCGCGAAGAGCGCGTCGACGTCGGGCTCGAGGGTCGCCCCCGCCGCGGCGTACTCCGAGTCGCTGATGCCGGCGCCCGCGCCGGCGCCGGCCTGGACGACGACCGGATGGCCGGCCCGGCAGAGCTCCCGGACACCGCTCGGCGTCATGCCGACCCGGTACTCGTGGGTCTTGATCTCGGTCGGAACACCGATGCGCATCGTGGACCCCTCCGTGCGTGGTCATCGTCCCGTCTTCGACTGAAGATACAGCGGAACGACCGGATGCCGGCTTGAGGCACCGAACGACGCCAGCGGGGCATTCCGTCCCGACTGCGCCCGTTCACCTCGCTCGCGGTGGCGTGGGTGAGCGCTCGGGCGCCGTCGACTGGCACGCCGCTTGCTCAATCGAGTGGGCCGATCAGGAGAGGAGGGCATCGCCATGGGCATGAACGCGTCGCATCCGTCGCCGGAGCTCGCCGCCTTGTACGAGGAGAACCGGACCCGACTGCTCGAGAGCCAGTCGGAGTGGAATCGCCGCCTCGAGGCGATCGGGCGGGACCGCAAGCGGGCTCGCGGTCCCCTCGACCCGGACTTCGAGGAGCAGTCGATCCAGCGCGAGAACGATCCGACCCTCGACGCCCTCGACGACCGGGGGCGGGCGGCGCTCCAGGCGATCCGCGCCGCGCTCTCGCGCATCGAGTCGGGCAATTACGGCTGGTGCGTCGCCTGCGGCTCGCCGATCGCCGAAGCCCGGCTGCGGGCCGAGCCCGAGGCGGATCGCTGCATCGCATGCACGCGCTGAAGCGGCCCCGCCGGCGACAGGCCCACGGGACGGCGACGGGCGCAGGGGGCGGCGCTAGGCCGAGAGCACGCAGGCCGCGATCGTCGCGGCGGTGAGCGGCGCGCCGAGGCGGATGTAGTCCCCGAAGCGGTAGCCGCCCGGGCCGTAGACCATCGTGTTGGTCTGGTAGCCGATCGGCGTCAGGAACGAGTTCGAGGCGGCCACCGCGATCGCGATCGCGAAGGTCCGTTCGTCGGCCCCGAGCTGCTCGGCGGTCGCCATGCCGATCGGGAACATCAGAGCGGCGGCGGCGTTGTTGCTGATGAACTCCGTCAGCAGCACGGTCGCGAGCACGATTCCGAGCAGCACGATGCGGGTCCCGTAGGCCGAGAAGCCCTCGACGATGCCGTGACCCATCGCGGCGGCGAGGCCCGACTCCTCGATCGCCGCGCCGATGCCGAAGGAGGCGGCGATCACGATCAGGACGTCGATCTCGATGGCGTCCCGCGCGGTCTGCGCCGACAGGACCCGCGTCGCGACCAGCACGACGGCACCGATCAGCGAGGCCTCGAGGATGGGGAGCGTCCCGCTGCCGGCGACGGCGACGATCGTGAAGGTGACGAGCCCGACCCAGGCTGCGCGCCCGACGTGGAGCGGCGTCGCCTCCTCGCCGTCCAGGGGATTGATGACGAGGAAGTCCGGCCGACCCCGCCAGCGCTCGCGGAAGCCGGGATCCGTCAGCAGCAGCAGCGTGTCGCCGGTCCGGAGCTTGACCTGGCCGAGCTTCGCGACGAGGGGCTGGCCCTCGCGGTGGATCGCGATGATCGCCGCCTGGTAGCGCTCGCGGAAGTTCGCCTCCTTCGGCGTCTGGCCGAGGAGCGGCGACTCGCGGCCGATCACGACCTCGATCACGTGGCGCGTCGGCGCCTCCACGCTCGCCATGTGGATGCGCTCGGCGGAGTCGAGTCCGTCGATGTTCTGGAGGTCGAGGATCAGGCGCGCCTGGCCGACGAAGAGCAGGTGGTCGCCTTCACGCAGCGTCGTCGTCGGGGCGACCGGTGCGATCGGCTCGCCGTCGCGCTCGATCTCGACGAGGAACACCCCTTCGAGGTGGCGCAGACCGGCCTCCTCGACGGTCCGGCCGTCGAGGGGACCACCGGTCTCGACGACCATGCGCACGACGAAGTCCCGCCCGGGATCGTCGAGCCCGCCACGCGGCGGTGTGCGATCGGGGAGGACGCGGCTCGCCGTGAGCGCGAGGACCAGGATGCCGGCGATGGCGACGGGCAGGCCGACGTGGGTCATCTCGAAGAGGCCGAGGGGCTCGCGGCCCGAGGCTTCGAGCAGGCCCGAAACGACGAGATTCGTCGAGGTCCCGATCGTCGTGACGACGCCGCCGAGGATGACGGCGAACGAGAGCGGCATCAGGTAGCGGGAGGCCGGTAGACCATTGCGCGCGGCCCACTCCGAGACCGGGCGGATCAGCATCGCGACGATCGGCGTGTTGTTGAGGAAGGCCGAGGCCGCCGCCGACGGGATGCACAGGCGCAGGATCCGGACCGCGTCGTTCGAGCCGCCGCCGAGGGCGCCGCGGACGAGCGGCCGCAGCGCGCCCGAGTCCTCGACGGCCCGGGCCACGACGTAGAGGGCGGCGACGGTGATCGGGGCCGAGTTCGAGAAGCCGGCGAAGGCCTGGGCCGGCTCGATCACGCCGGCGGCGAGCAGGCTGATGACGGCGGAGAGGATCGCGGTCGCGGGCGAGACGGTGCCCCTCGCCATCACGGCGAACATCGCGATCGAGACGGCGAGAGTGAGCCAGGCTTCCCATCCCATGCGCGCGGTACGGTAGCGACTGAGCCGGCAAATACGACGGCCGATCGGCCCTTGTCCCAGCGCATTCGATGGCGTCGAGGAGATCGGGCGTGCCCGCCGTTCGCGGCCCTCGACCCTCGGCCCTCGAGCCTCGGTCGTCGACCTTCGGGCCGCGGCTCGCGGGCGGTCTACCGAGCTCGGTGCGCTGTTCAATGATCCGTCGGAGGCGGAGTAGCGCGCCCCGGGTCGGGGAGCGCGCGCAGGAGGAGCAGGCCCGGGAGGGCCAGCAGCGCGGTGCAGATCCAGAACTCGGGCCAGTCGGTCCGGGTCGCGAGCCAGCCCGAGACGCCGCCGAAGAGGGTCCGGCCCATCGCCATCAGCGAAGTCAGGACGGCGAACTGGGTGCCGCTGTAGGCGCCGCGGGAGAGCGAGGAGAAGTAGGCGACGAACGCGGCCGAGGCGAGGCCGCCGGTGAAGTTGTCGGCGACGACGGCGACGGCCAGCACGCCGAGGTCGTGGCCCGCGTAGGCAAGCCAGACGTAGAGCAGGTTCGTCGCCGCCTGGAGCAGGCCGCCCAGGATCAGCGCGGGTCGGACCCGGGCCCGGGCGACGAGCGCGCCGCCGACGACGATTCCGACGACGCTGGCGGCGAGGCCGACGACCTTCGTCAGGCTCGCGATCTCGACGCCGCTGAAGCCCTGCTCGACGAAGAACGGATTCGACATCGCCAGGGCCACCGACTCGCCGAGCTTGTAGAGCAGCGCGAAGGCGAGCACGAGCGGCCAGCGCGGCCGGGTCGCGAGGTCGGCGAGCGGGTCGAGGAACGCGTGCCGCAGCGTCGTCGCGAGCGACGGGCGCGCGGGTGCACCCGGCGCGCCGGGGCCCGCGCGCACCGGCTCCCGGGCGAAGACGACGCAGAGCATCGAGAGCGCGAGGGCGAAGGCGAGGGCCGAGAACGTTTCGGGCCAGCTCGCGTAGTCGGCGAGCGCGATCGCACCCGCGCCCGAGGCGAGCATGCCGGCGCGGTAGCCCGCCTGGGTCGCCGCGGCGCCGGCGCCCTGCTCGTGGTCCGCGAGGATCTCGATTCGATAGGCGTCGACGGCGATGTCCTGGCTCGCGGAGAGGAAGGCGAGGGCGAGGACGACGAGCCCCGTCGCGAGGGGCGCCGTCGTCGGGTCGACGAGGCCGAGACTCGCGATCGCCGCGACGAGCCCGGCCTGCAGGGCGAGGATCCAGCCGCGACGGCGGCCGAGGGCGGCCGTGCCCGGCAGCGTCCAGTGGTCGAGCAGTGGGGCCCAGACGAACTTGAACGCGTAGGGCATGCCGAAGAGGGCGAAGAGCCCGATCGAGGTCTTGTCGACGCCGTCGCGGGCGAGCCAGTAGGTCAGCGTCGTCGTCGTGAGCGGCAGCGGGAGGCCGCTCGAGAAGCCCTGGCCGAAGACCGCGAGCAGGCGGGGGTTGCGATAGACGGCGAGCGCGCCCACCGCCCCGCCTAATGCAGATACGAGATCGCGGCGATCCCGAGGACGAAGAGCACGAAGAGGCCGATCGTCGCGAGCTCGAGGTACTGGTCGAGCAGGCGCTTCGCCGCCGGGCCCGCGAAGTGGAAGACGGTGGCCACGAGGAAGAAACGGCCCCCGCGGCCGAGGAGGCTCGCGACCAGCACGATCGGGAGCGCGACGCCGAAGACGCCGGAGGCGACGGTGAAGATCTTGTAGGGGATCGGCGTGAAGGCGGCGGCGAGGATCGCGAGGAACGCGTTCTCGAGATAGAGCCCGCGCACGTGCTCGAAGAGCTCGGGCGAGACGCCGGGGACGTAGGTGAAGAACGCGTGGCGGACGAGCTCCCAGGCGAAGGAGCCGATCAGCCAGCCGAAGGCGCCGCCGACCACCGAGGCGACGAGGGAGACCGTCGCGAAGAAGTAGGCGCGCCGGGGCTGGGAGACCGAGAGGGCGATCTGCAGCACGTCGGGCGGGATCGGGAAGAAGCTGCTCTCGGCGAAGGAGATCAGGGCCAGCGCCTGGGTCCCCCAGCGCGTCTCGGCCCAGTGGAGCACCCAGGCGTAGAGGCGCCGCAGCGGGTTCGCCGGGACGGTGGCTCCCGCGCGACCCGAGGCGGGGCCGGCGGCCGACCGGAGGGCCGGCCCGGCGGTGTCCTGGGCGGGGGTCGATTCGGGGACGCGATCGGGCATGGGCAGGCTCGGGCTCCAGCGGTCGGTCCGGGTATCGACGGGGGCGGGTCCTGGCTGAACCAGGGAGTTGGTCCCTCGCGCCCCGCATCGTCCCTCGGCGGGCCCGCCCGATCCCGGGGCGGGAGACTAGCGATCGCCCTTCGTCGGGACCCGCTCGACCGTCCCGCGATTGACTGCCGCGGCGAAGTCGGGGTCGATCGGCCCCTTGCTCTCGAGCTCGAGGGCGTTCATCAGCTTCGCGAGCGCCTCGTAGATGCCCGCTGCGAGCAGCAGCTCGACGGCCTCCCGGGGTGACAGCCGGGCCGCGAGCCGATCGAAGGTCGCCTTCGAGAGGGTGCTCGTCCCGGCGAGCTCGGTCGTCGCCTCGAGCACGAGGCGCTGCAGGGCGTCGAAGCAGGGCGCATCGATCCGCCCGGCCTCGATCGCCCGGATCTGCTCCGGCGTGATGCCCGCGGCCTGGGAGATGCCGACGTGCTGGTCCCATTCGTACGCGGCCCGCCGCAGGTTCGCGACGCGCAGGATGGCGAGCTCCCGGAGCTTCGGGTCGAGCTGCTGCTGGGACAGGATGCTGAGCAGCAGGTCCGCCAGTCGGGGCCAGTTCGTCTCGGCATGGCCGAAGAGCAGGGCGATCTCGTTCGGCCGATCCGGGGCGAGCAGCTGCCGGATCGACTCGGGTGCCGTGGCGAGGTCGAGGAGGGGAAGGCGGGGCATGGGCGCTCCTTTCATGGGCGGGGCGGGCCGTGCAGGTTCGGACGGGGCCGCGAGGCGGACCGGCGGTATGCTGCGGCCCCGTGAAGCCCGACGCCAGTCGCCCCCGTGATTCCTCCGTGCAACGCATGCCGCTGGCGCATCTCTCGGCGCCGCAGCTCCTCGTCGTCTCCTTCGTCGGGCTGATCGTCCTCGGCTGGCTCGGCTTCCTCGGGCTTCCGGGGCTCTACGAAGGCGCGCCGATGGGCTGGATCGATGCGCTCTTCATCTCGGCGAGCGCGGTCTGCGTGACGGGCCTCTCGACGATCGACGTACCCGCGGTGCTCTCGTTCTGGGGCGAGCTCTGGCTGCTGCTGTTGATCCAGGCCGGGGGCCTCGGGATCCTGACCTTCGCCGCGATGGTCGCCCGCGTCACCGGCCGCCGCGCCGGCCTCGACGTGGAGGAGGCCTCCGGGACCTTCACGTCGGTGATGGCCCTCGGCACGCCGGGCTCGCTGATGCGCACCATCCTCGGCGTCACCCTCGCGTGCGAGGCCGTCGGTGCCCTCGGCCTGCTCATCGTCTGGGGCGGCGACCACGAGCTCGGCCGCGCCGTCTGGCTCTCGGTCTTCCACTCGGTCTCCGCCTTCTGCAACGCGGGCTTCTCGCTCTTCTCGGACAGCCTGATCGGTCAGCAGCGCAACGCGCCGATCCTGCTCCTGGTCGCCGGCCTGATCGTGCTGGGCGGCATCGGATTCCCGGTCCTCCACGATCTGCGCTCGCGCGCGCGCGGCAAGCGGCGGCTTTCGACCCATACGCGGCTGACGCTCTCGCTGACGGGCTTCCTGATCCTGATGGGGGCCGTCGTGTTCCTCGCCCTCGAGTGGGACCGCCAGCTCGCCGGCCTGGGGCTCGCCGATCGGATCGTGAACGCGCTCTTCATGTCGATCACGCCGCGCACCGCCGGCTTCAACACCGTCGACTACGGCGCGGTCTCGAACGACTCCGTCCTGCTCACGATCGCGCTCATGTGGATCGGCGGCGCGCCCGGCTCGACGGCCGGTGGCGCCAAGGTCACGACCGTCGCCCTGCTGGCGCTGCTGGTCTTCGCGCGCCTGCGCGGGGATCGCCACGTCTCGGTCGGCGGTCGCACCGTGCCCGACGAGACGGTCAATCGCGCGACCGGTCTGGCGACGGGCATGGTGCTGCTGCTCTTCGTCTTCACCCTGGCCCTGCTCGCCTTCGAGCCCGCGGGCCTCGCGCCCGACGCGGAGCGGACCCGGATGGTGCAGTCCGTCTTCGAGGTCCAGAGCGCGCTCAGCACCGTCGGCCTCTCGATGAACCTGACGCCGACGCTCGCGGACGGGAGCAAGCTCGCGCTCGTGCTCGTGATGCTGCTCGGGCGGGTCGGGCCGCTGGCGGTGCTCGGGGCGATGGTGGTCCGCACGCATCACGGGGACTTCCGGTATCCGCACGAAGACGTCCTGATCGGTTGAAACACGCGGGAGGAGGGAACATGCGAGTCCTGCTGGTCGGCTTCGGAGCCTTCGGTCTCTGGTTCGCGAGGACGATGTGCGAGCTCGGCCACGAGGTCGTGGCGATCGAGCGCGACGGCGACATCGTCGATCGGCATGCGGACTGGGCGAGCCGGGTCCTCGTGGGCGACGCGACGGATCCGGTCCTGCTCGAGCGGGCGGGGGCGCGCGACGTCGACGCGGCGGTGATCGGGACGGCGGAGGCGCTGTCGACGACGATCCTCGCGACGGTGGCGCTGCGGGATCTCGGCGTCCGGCAGATCTACGCGAAGGTCCGGAGCGAGAACGAGGCGCGGGCGCTCGAGGGCCTCGACATCACCGAGGCCATCTTTCCGGAGCGCGAGGCGGCCTTCCGCCTGGCCCACCGCATCGCGACCTCGTCGGTCCTCCAGTACACGCCGATCGCCCCCGGCTACTCGGTCCAGGAGATGGCCTGCCCCGACGACTGGGTCGGGAAGACGATCCTCCAGATCGATCCCCGCACGACGCTCGGGGTCCAGGTCATCGCCATTCGGGACGCCCTGACCGGGGACTTCCGGTTGCCGCCGGACCCCGGGGCGGTCGTCAAGCCCTCGGATTCCCTGGTCCTGGCGGGGAGCGACGAGGTCCTCGCCCGGCTCGCCTCCCGCTGAGGCCGATCGCGAATCCACGCGATAGAGTGGATCGGGTCCCCGGACGGGGCCGGCCGTCCGGGAGACGCGCCGCTCACCTCCGCAGCCGATCGCGGAAGACCGCGAGCGACCGGGGACCGGCGACGATGCCCGGCGAAGCCCGATGCCGGCCGATGACGAGAGGAGAACAGCCATGGCCATCGCCCTGCCCAAGCGGATCATCTCCGCCGACTGCCACATCAACGAGCCGCCCCACGTGTTCGACGGCGTGCCCGCGAAGCTGAAGGACCGCGCGCCGAAGATGCTGCGCGGCAGCGACGGTGGGGACGGCTGGAGCTTCGACGGCAAGACGCCGAAGCGGACCTTCGGCATCGAGGCGACCGCGGGTCGCGCGGCCGGCGACAAGAAGATCTCGGGCCTGCGCTTCGACGAGATCCTGCCCGGAAACTATCAGGGCAAGGCCCACGTCGACGACATGGACAAGGACGGGATCGACGTCTCGATCGTGTATCCCGCCTACGCCGCCCAGGCCTACGTCATGCCGGACCGCGAGCTCGGCGTCGCCTGCATGCGCTCCTACAACGACTGGATCGTCGGCGAGTTCCAGGGCGCTTCGCCCTCGCGCATCATCGGGCTCCCGCTGCTGCCGGTCGACGACGGCATGGACGTCTGCCTCGCCGAGTTCGACCGCTGCGTGAAGGCCGGGGCGAAGGGGCTCCTGATCCCCGGGCTGCCGGAGCGTCCGTACCACGACCGCTACTACGATCGCCTCTTCGCCCGCGCCTCGGAGACGGGCATCCCGCTGACCTTCCACCGGACCTTCGGCGGCAAGCCCCAGGAGGCGGACTGGGACGGCATCGCCGATCTCAAGATCAGCGCCGGCGGGACCGTCTGGCGCTTCTTCTCGGCGACCCGGATCTTCACGTACCTGCTCTATGCCGGCGTCTTCGACCGCCATCCGAACCTCAAGATCGTGGCGGCCGAGGTCAACATGGGCTGGATGCCGTTCTGGATGCAGACCATGGAGCAGAACTACGACGTCCGCTCCGCGCTGAAGGACGAGACGATCCTCTCGGACCGCGCCCTGGTGGACCACATGGGGACGAATCTGTTCGTGACGATCCTCGACGACGCCGTCGGCTTCGGACTGATCGCGAGCCAGCCGTGGCTCGCCGAGTGCGCGATGTGGTCCTCGGACTATCCCCACAGCGTGACGCTCTGGCCGCGCTCGCGGCAGATCCTCGCCGAGCTCGGCAAGGACCTCCGCCAGGACCAGCTCGACAAGATCGCGTTCGGCAACGCCGCCCGCGTCTACGGCATCTAGGAGACCGCATCATGGATCAGCCCAAGTACGGCGTCGTCTACAAGGTCCAGCCCGAGCCGATGGATCCCGAGGCGTGCACCCGCTTCGAGGCCGGGGCGGTGACCTTCGTGCTCGAGTACCGCAGCGTCGACCCCGAGCGGCTCGAGCGCGCCTACGCCGGTCGGCCGGAGGATCTGGCCGAGATCCGCAAGTTCTCGCCCGAGGGCGGGTTCACGGACACCGGCCTCTCGATCCACGTCCTCGGGACCCAGGACGGCCACGAGTACCTGCGCTTCGACGTCTTCAAGGACGACCCGCACTACCACTACGTCCATCCCACCGGCGACCGCAACCACTGGGTCCCCTTCGATCCGATCGCGGGGGGCGACATGTTCGAGTTCGCGCTGTCCTGCCTGCGCGATCGCCTCGAGTCGATGCTCGGCTACGCCGGCGGCCGCGAGCTCGCCGCGAAGGTCGACCGCCGCCGGGTCGCGCCCGTCGTCGACGCCCTCGAGAAGCGCGCCCGGGAGATCCAGGCGGAGCACCGCCTCGTCGCCAACGGCTAGCGCCCACGACGGGACGCCCATAACGGGACGACCACGACGACTTGAAGAGGCGGGATGCGCGTGGCGCGGTACATCGTCTACGGCGCCGGGGGAATCGGGGCGAGCCTCGGGGCCCAGCTCCAGCGCGCGGGCTGCGAGACGATCTACATCGCGCGCGGTGCCCAGCTCGAGGCGCTCCGGACGAAGGGACTCGACTACGCGACGCCCGAGGGCCGCGAGCGGATCGCCGTGCGCGTCCTCGGTCATCCGGACGAGGTCGGATTCCGGGACGGGGACGCCGTCCTGCTCGCGACGAAGACCCAGGACTCGCTGCCGGCGATCGAGGCGCTCGCCCGCGCGGCGGGGCCGGAGCTGCCGGTGCTGTGCGCGCAGAACGGCGTCGAGAACGAGCGGCTCGCGCTGCGGCGCTTCCGTTCCGTCGTCGGGCTCGCGGTCTGGATCCCGGCGACCTTCGTCGATCCGGGGGTCGTGCGGAACTACGCGCCTCACGCGCCGATCGAGCTCGGGCGTCATCCCGCCGGCGTCGATGCCTTCGTCGAGTCGGTCGCGGCCGATCTGCGGCGCGCGGGCTTCGCGGCGCAGGCGCGGGCGAACGTGCTCGCGTGGAAGCATGCGAAGCTCCTGACCAACGCGGTATCGACCCTCGATGCGGTCTGCGGCTCGCGTGCCGGGCTCGACGACGTGTGTGCGGCGGTGAAGGCGGAGGGGATGGCCTGCTATGGAGCGGCGGGGATCGAGACCGTGCCGGCGGCGGAGTACGAGGCGCGGGTCGCCTTCGCCGTCGCCGCGATGGGCGAGATCGACGGCTTCCCGCGCACCGGCGGCTCGAGCACGCAGAGCCTCGCCCGCGGCCTCTCGTCGATCGAGACGGACTACGTGAACGGCGAGATCGTGCTGCTCGGGCGCACGTTCGGGGTGGCGACGCCGGTCAACGAGGCGATCGTCCGGTCGGCGAACGAGCTCGCGGCGAAGCGCCGGTCGACGCCGTTCACTCCGGCCGAGCTGCGCCGGCGGATCGAGACGCGGAGCTGAACGGACGAGGGCGGCGGGGACCGCGGAGAGGAGTGCGCATGGATCTGGGACTGGCGGGCAAGACGGCCCTCGTGACGGGCGGCAGCAAGGGCATCGGCGCGGCGATCGGCGCTTCGCTCGCGCGCGAGGGGGTGCGGGTCGTGCTGTGCGCGCGGACGACGGCCGAGGTCGAGCGGACGGCGAAGACGATCGCGGACGGGACGGGCACCGAGACGCTGGGCCTGACCGGCGACGTGACCCGCCGCGAGGACATCGAGCGCGTCGTCGAGGAGGCGTCCCACCGCTTCGGCGGGATCGACATCCTGGTCAGCAACGCGGGCGTGCCCGGCGGCATCGGCTTCGGGCCGATCGACCGGATCGAAGACGCGAACGTCATGAAGGACGTCGAGACCAAGTTCCTGGGCACGCTGCGGGCGGCGCGGGCGGTGGTGCCCCACATGAAGCGGCAGGGCTGGGGGCGCATCATCGGCATCGTCGGGCTGTCGGCGCGCTATTCGAGCCGCTACGTCGGCGATCGCAATCCCGACGGCAACTACAACTACTCCGGCGGCCCGCGCAATCTCGCCGTGATCCATCTCATGCGGACGCTGTCCCACGAGCTCGGCCCCTCCGGCATCACCGCCAACGCCGTCCTGCCCGGGGCGACCCGCACCGTCGACCTCGACGCGATGCTCGGCCGCCGCTCGGCGCGGGAGGGCAAGACCCTCGACGCGCTGCGCCAGGAGACCTCGAGCATGAACGCGATCGGCCGCTGGGTCGACGCGGAGGAGGTCGCCGACGTCGTGACCTTCGTCGCGTCTCCGCGCGCCTCGAGCATCTCGGGCGAGGTCATCGCGGCGAGCGGGGGCGCCGGCCTCGGCGTCTTCATCTGAGGGCGGACGGGAGCCGCGTGGCGAATTCCTATCTGTTCTCGCGCCGGGCGCTCTGGATCGTGCTGGGCTGCCTCGTCTGCCAGGCGGGCGCGGGGCTCTTCTACGCGAGCCGGGCGCTGGCCCCGGACGTGATCGGCGAGCTCGGCTGGACCCGGACGATGTGGTCCTCGGCGATGGCGCCGATGATCTTCGTGACCTCGGTCTGCCAGGCGGTGATCGGGGCGGCCTGCGTCCGCTACGGGATCCGGCCGGTGCTCGTCGTCGCCGTCCTCTCCCTGGGCGTGACCTTCCTCGTGCTCGCCGGCATGCACACGCTGCCGGTCTTCTATCTCGCGACGATGTTCCTCGCCGTCGGCAACGCGGGGATCGGCGACGTGTCGGTCGGCGCGGTGATCACGCGCTGGTTCGATCGCTCGCGCGGCGTCGCGCTGGGCTTCGCGTTCGCGGGCTCGAACATCGGCGCCGTCTTCTTCGTCCACGCGGTCACCGAGTGGACCGGCCTCTACGGCTGGCGGGGGGCGTCGCTCGGGCTCGGGCTGGTCTCGATGGCGGTGATGCTGCCCTTCGCGCTCTTCGTCGTCCGCGATCCGCGGCCGGGGGAGGGCGAGGAGGCGGAGTCGAGTCCTTCGGTCGACGCCCTGGTCGCGGGTTCGACTGCGGCCACGGCGTCGATGTCGGCGTCGGGCGCGGCGTCGCCGGACGGGACGGGAGCGGGCCGCGCTCCGGAGGCCGCGACCGACGTCGATCTGCGCCGCTCGCTCCGAACCCCCGCCTTCTGGGTCCTCTTCTTCACCATCTTCTGTTATGCCGTCGCCCAGCTCGGCATGCTGGACCACCTCGTCCTCTACCTCGTCGACCTCGGCTACGACCGCGAGGAGGCGGGCAACGCCCTCGAGCTGACGGTCGGCGCAGGGATCCTCGCCAAGCTCTCGGCCGGAGCGATCGCGCTGCGCTTCGCGACCCGCCATCTGCTCGTCGCGAACACCGCGCTGCTCGCCCTCGGCGTGGCCCTCCTGCCCCTCGCCGCCGATCCCCGCATCCTCGGCGCCTCGGGCATCGCCTTCGGCATCGCGACCTCCGCGCGGGACGTCCTGATCCCGCTGGCCGCGGCCGAGTTCTTCGGGGCGCGCCATTTCGCGGCGATCTATGGGATGATGATGCTCGCGTACTTCCCCGGCGGCGGGCTCGGGCCGATCGTCCTGGCCCGGGCCTACGATCTGATGGGGAGCTACGAGGCGGGATTCGCCGTGTGTCTCGGATTCCTGGGGCTGGCCCTGATCGGGCAGGTCTTCGCGGCGCGCCGGTCCTTCGGGACGCATGCCGGTGGGAGGGCGTAGGGTGCGGGTTCTCGAGGGCATCCGGGTGGTCGAGGTCGCGCAGTACGTCTACGTCCCGGTCGCGGGCAGCGTGCTCGCGGAGTGGGGCGCCGAGACGATCAAGGTCGAGCCGCCCGGGGCGGGCGACGCCTATCGTGGTCTGCGGCGGACCGGTGCCCTCGCGGTCGAGGGCCCGGTCAACTTCGCCATCGAGCACGCCAACCGCGGCAAGCGCAGCATCGGCCTCGACCTCTCGAAGCCGTCGGGGCGCGAGGTCCTCGCCGAGCTGGTCCGGACGGCGGACGTGTTCCTGACGAACCTGCTGCCCGAGTCGCGCGAGCGCCTGAAGGTCGAGCTCGAGGACGTGCGGGCCTGGAATCCGCGGATCGTCTACGCCCGGGGCACCGGCATGGGCGAGCGCGGCGCCGAGAAGAATCGCGGCGGCTTCGACTACGCGACCTTCTGGGCCCGGGCCGGCAGCGCCTTCGGCGCGACGCCGCCTGGTGCGCCGCGCCCGTCGCCGATGCCCGGCGGCTCCTACGGTGACTCGCTCGCGGGCCTCACCCTGGCCGGCGGGATCTCGGCCGCGCTCTTCGCCCGGGAGCGGACGGGCGAGGCGCCCGTCGTCGATCTCTCGCTCCTCGGCATGGGGATGTGGGCGATGGGCATGGCGATCGCGGGCTCGCTCGCGCAGGGCACGCCGTGGACCCCGCTCCCCCGGGTCCCCGAGACGAACGCCCTCGCCGGGACCTACCGGACGAAGGACGGGCGCTGGCTCGCCCTCGTCTGCCTCCAGGCGTTCCGCTACTGGCCGGAGCTGTGTCGGATCGTCGGTCATCCCGAGTGGACGCAGGATCCGCGCTTCGCGACGGCGGAGCTGCTCCAGGCGAACAGCGCGGCCTGCATGGCGCTGCTCGACGCGCTCTTCGCGAGCCAGCCGCTCGTCCATTGGCAGAAGGTGCTCGCGCCCTTCAGTGGCGTCTGGGAAGTCATGCAGGATACGCTCGAGGTGACCCGGGATCCGCAGGTCGCCGCGAACGGCTTCCTGTCCACGATCGAGGCGGGCGACGGCTCGACCTTCCGGCTCGTCGGCAGCCCCGTCCAGTTCGGGGAGCAGCCGCCGTCGACGACGCGGGCCCCGGAGGCCGGGGAGAACACCGAGGAGATCCTGCTCGAGCTCGGCTTCGACTGGGATCGCATCGGCCAGCTCCGGGCGGAAGGCGCGATATGAGCTCGCTTCGGGACCAGACCGCGATCGTCGGCGTCGGCTACACGCCCTTCTCGAAGAATTCCGGCGTCACGACCCTGACCCTCGCCCTGCGCGCGATCGCCGCGGCCCTCGAGGACGCGGGGCTCGCCGCGAAGGACGTCGACGGGCTCGCGACGTTCCGGGTCGGGGACTCGGTGCTCCCGATGGTCGTCGCCCAGAGTCTCGGCATCCGCGATCTGCGCTTCCATCTCGACCAGTTCGGCGGCGGCAGCGTCTCGCATGCGCTCGTCGGCCAGGCCGCCCTCGCGCTCCACGCCGGCGTCGCCGAGACGATCGTCGTCTACCGCGCGCTCAACGCGCGCTCGGGCTTCCGCATGGGCGGCACCGGGCGGCCCCTCGTCGACGCCGTCGAGACCCAGTTCCAGGCGCCCTACGGCTACTTCACACCGCCCCAGCAGTTCGCGATGGCCGCTCGCGCCCACATGGACCGCTACGGGACGAAGCCCGAGCATCTCGGCCAGATCGCAGTCCAGCAGCGCGCCTTCGCCCGGGACAACGAGCGCGCGATGATGCGCGCGCCGATGACGATGAGCGACTACCTCGCGGCGCGCTACGTCGTCGAGCCGTTCCGGCTCTTCGACTGCTGCCTCGAGACCGACGGTGCCGTCGCCCTCGTGCTGACGCGGGCGGAGCGGGCGCGGGATCTGCGGCAGACGCCGGTGCTGATTCGCGGCGCGGCCTGGGGAGGGGGCCAGACGCTCTATTCGAATCGGATCGAGGACACGAACCGGACGGCCGCCGCCGACATGGCGCCGCGGCTCTACGCGATGGCCGGCGTCGGGCCCTCGGACTTCGATCTCGCCGAGCTCTACGACTGCTTCACCTACAGCGTCCTCGTCCAGCTCGAGGACTACGGCTTCTGCAAGAAGGGCGAGGGCGGCCCCTTCGTCGCGAGCGGCGCGACGGCCCGGGGCGGCTCGATGCCCGTCAACACCCACGGCGGCTTCCTCTCCGAGGCCTACGTCCACGGCCTGAACCACGTCGCCGAGGCCGTCTCCCAGCTGCGCCACACCGCCGGCGCGCGCCAGGTTCCGAACGCCGAGCTCGCCCTCAGCACCGCCCAGCCCGGCTACGTCGCGGGCTCGACGGCGGCGATCGTGCTGCGGAGGGGCGCATGAAGAAGCGCATGGATGACCGCATGAAGAAGCGCATGAAGAAGGGCGTGAGATGATCGACGAGCTGCCGGAGCCGATGCCCGATCTCGATTCGCTGCCCTTCTGGGAGGGGCTCAAGGCGAACGAGCTGCGCCTGCAGAAGTGCGGCGCGTGCGGGGCCCTGCGCTGGCCGGCTCGGGCGATCTGCAATCGCTGCAGCTCGTTCGCGGCCGAGTGGGTCGCTTGCCGCGAGGACGCGCGCATCGCGAGCTGGATCCGGACCCATCAGGTCTTCGCCCCGGCGTACCGCGACCGCGTGCCCTACGTTGTCGTGCAGGTCGTCCTCGACGCCCAGCCCGACATCCGCCTGATCGGCGGTTGGCAGGGCGATCGGGATCCCGTCTACCGGGAGGCCGTCGTGCCGCGCTACGTGCGGCGGGCCAGCGGGACGGTGGTCCTCGACTGGGCGCCGCGGGAGCCCTGACCGCCTAGTACGGCTCGTCCCCCGCGATCGTGACGCGGTGGAGGATGCGCCGCTCGTCGTAGTCCGGCACCGCGTAGTGCTGGGCGCAGCGGTTGTCGAGGAACGCGAGCGAGCGCTCGTCCCAGGCGAAGCGGACCTGGAACTCCGGCGTCTTCACGTGCTCGTAGAGGAATCGCAGGATCGCCTCGCTCTCGGCGTCGGGCAGGCCGACGATGCGCGTCGTCGAGTTGCTGTTCACGAAGATCAGCTTCTTCTTCGTGACCGGATGGGTCCGGATGACCGGGTGGACGACGGGCGGGAGCCGCTTCTGGATCTCGCCGAGGGATTGCGTGACGTGGCCGGCGCGGATGCCGCGGGTCGCGGAGAGCGTGATGTCGTGCACCGCCTGCAGCCCGTCGAGCATCTTCTTCATCGGCTCGGAGAGCGCGTCGTAGGCCGCGTACATGCTCGCGAACATCGTGTCGCCCCCGTAGCGCGGGACCTTCACGGCGCGCAGGATCGAGCCCATCGCCGGGCGCTTCGTGTAGGTGTGGTCGGCGTGCCAGTTGTCGGCGCCGTCGCCCCGGGGCGAGACCTGGTCGAGGACGTGGAGCTCCGGATTCGCGTGGTACTTCGTCTTGATCGGCGGGACCTGGATCTCGCCGAAGTGGCGCGAGAACGCGATGTGGTCCGCTTCGGTGAGCGTCTGGTTGCGGAAGAAGAGGACGAGATGCGCGTGGAGCGCGTCGCGCAGGCGCTCGACCGCCTCGGGCCCGAGGGGCTTCGCGAGGTCGATGCCGCGGACCTCGGCGCCGATCTGGGGAGTCACGGGACGGATCTCGATGGTCATGCGGTTCTCCTCATCTTCGAAGGCTGGGACCGGAGGCTTCGGTTCGCACCGGCCCGGGGATCCACTCCGACCTCGATCGGAAGCCGACCGAAGCCGCGGTTCGTGTCGGAGGGCAGCCGGCGCAGGCCCGCCGTGTCGAGGCGGAAGTCGGGGGCGCGGGCGAGCAGCTCCTCGAGGCCGATGCGGAGCTCGGTGCGCGCGAGGCTCGCGCCGAGACAGAAGTGGATCCCGAAGCCGAAGGCGACGTGGTTGTTGGGCGAGCGCGTCGGATCGAAGCGGTCGGCGTCGGGGAAGGCCCGGGGATCGCGATTGGCGGAGGCCCAGAGCAGATGGACCCGCGCGCCCTTCGGAATCGTCCGACCGTGGAGGGTCACGTCCCGGCGCACGACGCGCGAGAGGCCCTGGACCGGCGACTCGTAGCGGAGGATCTCCTCGACGGCCGCCGGGATCCGCGCCGGATCCTCCGCCAGCCAGCGCTTGAGCTCGGGATGCCGCTCGAGGAGCCACAGCGCATTGCCGAGCGCGCTCGTCGTCGTCTCGGTCCCGGCGACGAGGAGCGTGAAGCAGAGGCCGAGCAGCTCGCGCTGGGAGAGCGCGGCGCCGTCCTCCGACGGGAAGAGCAGCAGGCTGATCAGATCGCCGCCGGGCGCGCGCCGGCGCCGCTCGAAGACGTCCTCGAGATAGGCCTCGAGCTCGCGCTGGGCGGCGTGGATCGTCCCGGGATCGGCGCCGCTCGAGTAGACGATGGCGTCCCCGCAGCGCTTGAAGAGCGGCCGCTCGCTCGCGTCGACGCCGAGCAGCTCGGCCATCACGGCGATGGGGAGCGGGTCGGTGAAGCGCTCGAAGGCGTCGAGGACGCCCTCTTCGGGCCAGTCGGCGACGAGCTCGCGGGCGATCTGGCGGACGCGCGGGATCATGCCCTCCATTCGCCGGGGCGTGAACGCGCGCATGACGTGCTTGCGCATCGCGGTGTGCGCGGGCGGATCCATCACGATGATCGTCGGCTCGTCGGGCTTGAAGCCGGAGGGGACGATGCCCTCGCCCGAGGCGAAGGTCTCGGGATCCTTTACCGCCGCGACGACGTCCGCGTGGCGCGAGAGGACGAACATGTCCCGCTTCGCGCAGAAGTGGAGCGGGTCCTCGTCCCGCAGCCAGGCGTAGACCGGATGCGGATCGTCGCTCGTCGTCTGGATCAGCGGATCGAACTCCATCGCGGGGCCTCCTTCGCCTCCGACGTCTGCGTTGCTCCGTCAGCCGAGCTCGATCCAGGCGCTCTTCGTCTGCTGGTAGCCGCGCAGGCTCTCGAGGCCGGAGTCGCGGCCGTAGCCCGAGTCCTTGTAGCCGCCGAAGGGGACGGCCCAGTGGATCCGGCGATAGGCGTTGACCCAGACGGCGCCGGCCTGGATGTCGCGGACGAAGCGGTGGGCGCGGTTCAGGTTGCGCGTCCAGACGCCCGAGGCGAGGCCGTAGGTCGTCGCGTTCGCGATCGCCAGCGCCTCGTCGTCGTCGTGGAAGGGGATCGCACAGGTCACCGGCCCGAAGATCTCCTCCTGGCACACGCGCATCTCGTTCTTCGCCCCGCGGAAGAGCGTCGGCGCGACGAAGTAGCCGCCGCCCAGCGGCGAGCCGGCCTCGAAGTTCTCCGGGCCGAAGCGGCCGCCGAAGGCGAGCTCCGCGCCCTCCTTGCGGCCGAGCTCGATGTAGGACTTGACCTTCTCGAACTGCTCGGCGAAGGCGATCGGGCCCATCGTCGTCGTCGGGTCGAGGGCGTTGCCGAGCCGGACGTGCTGCTGCACGTGCTTCGCGATCCGCTCGATGAATTCGTCGTAGATGGTGTCCTGGATCAGCAGCCGCGAGCCGGCGACGCAGGTCTGGCCCGCGCCGCCGGTGAAGACGGCCGCCGTGCTCGCGCCGATCGTCGCCTTGTCGAGGTCGGCGTCGGCGAAGACGATGTTCGGGCTCTTGCCGCCGAGCTCGAAGGCGAGGGGCTTGAGTCCGGGGGCCGAGCGCTCGGTGATGCGGCGGGCGGTCGCGGTCGAGCCGGTGAAGGCGATCTTGCGGACGTCGGGATGGCGGACGAGCGCGTCGCCGGCGATCTCGCCCGTTCCGCAGACGGCGTTGACGACGCCTTTCGGGAAGCCTGCGGCGTCGAAGAGCTCGGCGATCGTCAGGATCGAGGCCGCCGCCTGCTCGGCGGGCTTGAGGACGACGGTGTTGCCCGCCGCCAGCGCCGCGCCGACCTTCGCTGCGAGGATCGCGAGCGGCGAATTCCAGGGGACGATCAGGCCGACGACGCCGAGGGGCTCGTGGAGGGTGAAGTTGAAGCTCGTGCGCGAGACCTCGATCGTCTCGCCGTGGACCTTGTCGGCGGCGCCGGCCCAGTAGTTCATCATCTCGGAGACGGAGGGCAGGTCGCCGGGGCGCGCCTCGCCGATCGGCTTGCCGTTGTCGCGGCACTCGATCGTCGCGAGCTCTTCCGCATGCTCCGCGATCTTGCGGGCGGCGGCGCGCAGGAGGGCGGCGCGGCCCATCGCGGGCAGCGCGCGCCAGGGGCCCGCGAAGGCGCGCTTCGCGGCCTCGACCGCGAGGGCGACGTCGTCGGCATCCCCGGCCGGGACCTGCAGCCACTCCTTCCCGAGCGACGGGTCGATGCTCGGGAGGTAGCGACCCGAGACCGGGGCGACCCGGCGTCCGTCGATCCAATTGTCGATCCGGCCCTGCGGCAGTAGCGTGCTCATCCCGTCCTCCTATCCTGAAGTCCCGTTCCGTCGAGCGCCGATCCGGCCCTCCGCCCGGATCGGACTCGAATTGCGATCATCCGAATGCGCGCCCCGCGCGCCGCGAGGAGCCGAACATGCGCGCCGCCGTGATGCACGAGCCGAACCGACCGCTCACGATCGAGGACGTCTCGGTCGAGAGCCCGAAGGCGGGCGAGGTCGTCGTCCGCATCGCGGCCTCGGGCGTCTGCCGCTCGGATCTCCATGCCTGGCACGGTCGCACGGCCTTCATCAAGCCGCCCGTCGTGCTCGGCCACGAAGGCGCGGGGACGATCGTCGAGGTCGGGCCGGGGGTGACGAGCGTGGCCCCGGGCGATCCGGTCGTGATCGCGCTCTACGGGCCTTGCGGTCAGTGCGGCGAGTGTCGGGTCGGCGACGTCACCCGCTGCTGGAGCGAGATCCGCGTCCACAACATGCACGGCCGCATGGCCGACGGGACGACGCGGCTCTCGCTGCGCGGGCAGGTCGTGACGCCGATGGTCGGCGCGGGGACCCTCGCCGAGCTCGCGGTGGTCCGCGAGGCGCAGGTCGTGAAGATCGACCGCGACATCCCCCTCGAGCTCGCCTGCCTCGCAGGCTGCGGCGTGACGACCGGGGTCGGTGCCGCCCTCAACGTCGCGCAGGTCCACATCGGCTCGAGCGTCGTCGTGATCGGCTGCGGCGGCGTCGGCCTCAACGTCATCCAGGGGGCGCGGATCGCCGGCGCGTCGCGCATCGTCGCCTGCGATACCCAGAGCGACAAGCTCGACCTCGCCTCGGATCTCGGCGCGACCGACGGGCTCATCGTGCGCGAGGGCGAGGACCTCGTGGCGGCGATCAAGGCGCTCGTCCCGGGCGGGGTCGACTACGCCTTCGAGGTGATCGGCCGGCCCGAGGTCGTGCGGACGGCGTTCATGGCGACGCGGATCGGCGGGACGACGGTGATGGTCGGCTCGCCCGCGCCCGGCAGCGAGATCTCGGTCGACGGGCGCATGCTCTTCTCGGATCGCAAGCTCGTCGGCACGACGGGCGGCGGCAACATCCCGGCGCGGGACATCCCGCGCCTCATGCAGCTCTACCAGCAGGGGCGCCTCGACCTCGAGCGGCTCGTGTCCCAGCGGCTGCCCCTCGAACGCGTCGACGAGGCCTTCGCGGCCCTCGAGAGCGGGCAGGGCGCGCGCACGGTGATCCAGCTCTGAGCGGGCCCCTCGGCGCATGGCATCCCTTTCGCGGCTCGCTGCCGACCCGGGCTGCCCGGGTCGGCGGCTCGTTCAGGACGGGATCCAGTCCCCGGCGACGGAGACGCGGTGCATGATGCGGCGCTCCGAGTAGTCGGAGGTCGCATAATGCTGGGTGCACCGGTTGTCCCAGATCGCGACCGAGTCCTCCTCCCACTGGAAGCGGACCTGGATCTCCGGTGAGCGGACCCAGTCGAGGAGGAAGTCGAGGAGCGCCTTGCTCTCGGCGTCGCTCATGCCGAGGAAGTAGGACGTGAAGTTCGAGTTCACGTAGAGGAACTTCTTCCCCGTGTCGGGATGGCGGCAGACGACGGGATGGATCTCGTCGGGCCAGGCCGCCCGCACGCTCTCGAGATCGCCGACCGAGTGGCCGCCGGCGATGGCGCGGCGCAGGGGGCCCGTGATGTCGTGGGCCGCCTCGAGGCCGTCGAGGCAGCGCTGCATCGCCGGCGAGAGCAGCTCCCAGGCGCGGATCATCGAGGACCAGCTCGTGTCGCCCCCGCAGTCCGGGAGCTTCACCGCGTGCAGGATCGCGAGCTTCGGCGGCTTGCGCATGAAGGTCGAGTCGGTGTGCCACCGGTTCGCGCCGTCGCGCTTGGGCTGGGTCTGATCGAGCAGGCCGACCTCGGGATGGGTCTCCATGTGGCGGCCGAAGGGATGGATGTCGATCGCGCCGAAGCGCTTCGCCAGCGCGACCTGCTCGTCGGGGCTGATCGCCTGCTTGCGGAAGAAGAGCACGTGGTACTCGAGCAGCGCCCGGTACAGCGTGTCGAGCTCCCCCTCGGAGAGGGGCTTTCGGAGATCGATCCCCGAGACGAGCCCGCCGATCGCGCTCGTCAGACGCTTGACCTCGAATCCCATGTCACGCCCCCTAACGCCCCGACCGCTCGATCGGGCGAGCGTCGGGTTGATAGACGTTTCCCCAGCGATTCAGATGGCTGACCTTCTCGACCGGCAGCCGCCGCGGCGGGCCGAGCTTCTCGGCGCCGTAACCGAGGAAGACCGCGCACTCCATGAAGATCCGCGGCGGGATCCCGAGGATCTCCCGGATCTGCTCGCGCCGCAGGAAGAAGAAGGTCGTGAAGAGCGACGAGAGGCCGTGGGCCCGCGCCGCGAGCATCAGGTTCTGCGAGGCCTGGAAGAGGCTGACGCCGCGCCCGCCCGGGATTTCGCGCGTCTCGCGCAGCGACCCGTCCGGGTTCTCGGCGTACTCGCCCTTCATGCGGATGCCGCGATCCGGGTTCCAGCAGACGACCACGATCACCGGCACCTTGTCGAGGTTCTCGACCGCCGCCCGCCCGGTCACCGAGCGCCCCGCGCCGTCGGTCAGCTGCTCCTTCGTCTGGGCGCGCTCCTGATCGATGACCTTGAACGCCTCGATCATCTCGGCCTGGATCCGCTTGCGCACGTCGCGATCGGTCACGACGATGAACTCCCAGGGCTGGGTATTGCCCGAGCTGCAGGCCATCGTCGCCGCCTCGAGCACGTGGTCGAGGATCGGCTTCGGAACCTCGCGGTCCTCGAAGATGCGCGTCGCGCGCAGGCCGTAGATCGCGTCGAAAACGGACATGTCCGACATGCAGGGTCCTTCGTGGTCCGGGTCGTGAGGGCCGGCTCTTCTGGGGTTGAGGGATCCGATCGGGGCGCGCGTCCCGGCCGGCCTCGCTCCTCGGCGAGGCCGGACCGAGGGCGCTAGAGGCCGTAGAGGCGACGTGCGTTGCCGGTCAGGACGGCTTCGCGCTGTCGCTCGGAGAGCGCCGAGGTCTCCCGCAGCTCGTCCGTCGCGCCGGGGAAGACGCCGTCGCCATGGGGGTAGTCCGAGGCGAAGGTCACGCTCTCGGGATAGCTCTCGAGCATCGCGCCGAGCCCGGGCTCCACCTCCTCGACGCTGACGAAGCCCTGGCGGCGGAACTGGTCCGAGGGCTTCTCCTTCGGACGCTGCGGAAAGCCGAAGAGCTCGAGGTGCTCGTCGAGGCGATGGAGATGGGCGAGGGCCCAGACCGCGCCCGACTCGAGGAACGCGACGCGCAGGCGGGGATGGCGATCGAGCACGCCGAAGGCGACGAGCTCCGTCAGCCCCATCATCTGCTCCATCGGGAAGTGGACCGCGTGCATGGCGGAGTAGTCGTCGGCGAAGCGGTGGCGCAGCTCGGCGCAGGGGACGAGGCCGTTCAGGCCGGGATGGAGCGCGAGGGGCCGGTCGGCCTCCTCGAGGTACGACCAGAGGGGCTCGTAGCTCGCGTCGTGGAGGGCCGGCGTCCCCGGGATCCGCTCGGGCCGCCGCCAGACGCCGCGGAACCCGAGGGTCTCGAGGCAGCGCTTCGCCTCGGCGAACGCCGCGTCGGCGCTCGTCTGCGGCAGCACGCCGACGCCGAAGAGCCGCTTCGGCGCGTGGCGACAGTAGTCGGCGAGCCAGTCGTTGATCGCGCGGCACAGGGCGATCTGCGCCTCGGCGTCCGCGACCTGCTGGATCATCAGCCCGTAGGTCGGGAAGATCACGGCCTGCGCGATCTGGTCGAGGTCCATGTCCGCGAGGCGCCCGGCGGGATCGAAGGCACCGGACCGCGCCTCGCCCGCGCCGCTGCGCTCGCCGTGCTGGCGGGGCGCCGCGAGGCTCTCGGGCTTCGCCTGCAGCGTGAAGCTCGTGGTCTCGCCGCTGCGGAAGTGGAACCGGTCGCCTTCGCGCACCGCACGCGGTGCGAGGTCCCGATGGCGCGCGGGCAGTCGCTCGCTGAAGACGGAGTCCGGCTCGACGACGTGGCCGTCGGCATCGATGATCGCGGAAGCCTGCATGCGGGGGGCGCTCCGATTGCTTCCTGGTAAGATACATTCCGGTCGGGCCCGGTCGAGGCCCCATGGCCGGTGGCCGGTGGCCGGTGGCCGGTGGCCGATGGCCGACGGCCGACGGCTCAGCGCCCATGGCCCGGGACCGAAGGCTCTCGGAGACCGAGGGCTCGCGGAGAGAGGGGGAGGGTCGGATGTCGACGCGGTCGGCGGTGAAGCCCGCGCGCAAGCTCGCCGAGGCCCCGGTCTCCGCGACCGCCCAGCGCATCGTGCGCGCGGCGGCCGCCGTCGAGGACGATGCGGCGCCGGCCCGCCCGAACGATCTCTTCACGAAGCTCGCCCGCACGGGCCTGCTCCTCGACGCACTGCAGCGCGAATGTCTCGAGCCCCACGGGCTCGCCTTCGCGGAGTACTCGGTCCTGCGGATCCTGCAGGGGGAGCCGCGGCGGCGGCTCTCGCCTTCGCGGCTCGCCGAGCGCATCGTCCGGACGACGGGCGCCGTGACCAAGCTCGTCGATCGCCTCGCGGGGGCAGGGCTCGTCGAGCGCCGCCCCGACGACAGCGATGGCCGCGCGGTGCAGGTCCAGCTGACGGCGGCCGGGGCGCGCCTCGCGACCAGCGCGAGCCGCGCCTACACGGCGGCCCGGGAGCGGGTGCTCGAGAGGCTTTCGGAGAGCGAGGTTCGTGCGACCATGGCGAGCCTGGATCGCTTGATCGAATTGTTGGAGAACGACGTCGCGGGCGTCGAACGGAGGTCGCGATGAGCGAGCTGGATCTCTTGATTCGTGGGGCCGAGGTGATCGACGGGACGGGGCGGCCGGCGGTGCGCGCGGACGTCGGCGTGCGCGGGGGGCGCGTCGAGTTCGTGCGTGAGGGCGGTGCAGGAGGCGGGAAGAGCGACGCGGCGCGCGAGGTCCTCGACGCCGACGGGCTCGTCGTCTCGCCGGGCTTCATCGACCCGCATACCCACTACGACGCCCAGCTGCTCTGGGACGGCAGCGCCTCGCCCTCGAACCTCCATGGCGTGACGACCGTGATCGGCGGCAACTGCGGCTTCACGATCGCGCCGATCGGCGCGCAGGACGGCGACTACATCCGTCGCATGATGGCCGTCGTCGAGGGCATGCCGCTCGAGGCCCTGGAGAAGGGCCTCGACTGGGCGTGGCGCGGCTTCGGCGACTGGCTCGATCGCTTCGAAGGCAACATGGCGGTGAACGCCGGCTTCCTCGTCGGCCACTGCGCCCTGCGCCGCACCGTGATGGGCGAGCGCTCCGTCGGCCACGCGGCGAGTCCCGCCGAGGTCGAGCAGATGAAGACGCTGCTGCGCGCCTCGCTCTCTGCGGGCGGTCTCGGCCTCTCGACGACGCGCTCCTTCACCCACAGCGACGGCAACGGCCAGCCCGTCCCCTCCCGCTTCGCGTCGGAGGAGGAGCTCCTCGATCTCTGCCGCGTCGCCGGCTCCTTCGAGGGAACGGCCCTCGAGTTCATCACCGACGGCTGTCTGCGCGGCTTCAACGACGACGAGATGGACCTGATGGCCCGCATGTCGCTGACCGCCGATCGGCCCGTCAACTGGAACGTCTTCACGATCGACTCGAAGGAGAAGGATCGCTACGCGAACCAGCTGCTCGCCTCGACGCGCGCCGCCGAGAAGGGAGCGCGGGTCGTCGCGCTGACGATGCCGACCCTCGTCGGCATGACGATGAGCTTCCTGACCTACTCGCCGATCCACCAGCTCCCGGGCTGGAAGGCGATCCTCGCGCTGCCGCTGCCCGAGCGCATGGCCGAGCTCCGCAAGCCGGAGGTCCGCGCGAAGATGCTCGCGGGCTCGAAGTCGCCGGAGGCCGGTGTCTTCGCCCGGGTCGCCGACTTCGCGAACTTCAAGATCGGACAGACCTTCTCGAGCGCGAATCGCGGGCTCACGGGCCGCTTCGTGAAGGACATCGCGAAGGAGCGCGGGAAGGCCGATTTCGACACCCTCGTCGACATCGTGCTGGCCGACGAGCTGCGCACCGTCCTCTGGCCGGCGCCGCCGGACGGAGACGAGGAGAGCTGGAAGATGCGCAAGGCGGCCTGGGAGAGCCCGCACTGCCTGCTCGGCGGGTCCGACGCGGGGGCGCATCTCGACCGCATGTGCGGCGCGCCGTACACGACGGACTTCATCGCGGACTGCCTGCGCGGCAAGAAGCTCTGGCCCGTCGAGAAGGCGATCCAGGCCTTGTCCGACGCACCGGCGCGGCTCTTCGGCCTGCGCGATCGCGGCCGAGTCGCGGCCGGGATGCACGCCGATCTCGTGGTCTTCGATCCGAAGACCGTAGGCTCGAGCGAGATCCACGAGCGCTCGGATCTGCCGGGCGGGACCTCGCGGCTCTACGCGGAGTCGACGGGCGTCGTCCGCGTCTACGTGTCGGGCCAGGCGATCGTGCGCGACGGCAAGGCGACGGATGCGCGGCCGGGGCGGATCGTGCGCTCGGGGCGGGATACCGAGACGGTGACCCTGGCGCGGCGTTAGGCGCGGCCCGGGGCCGGACTTCGACCGGACGGCGGAGGAGAAGAGCGATGGGTCGAGCGGTCATCATGCACATCGACGACGCGCCCTGGGTCCGCGGCGGGAAGCGCGGCGAGGGCGATCATCCCGACGGCGGAGGCCAGCTCGTCGGCGACCTCGTGAAGGGGCCCTGGGTCCACGTCAACTGGCTGCCCGGCGGCAAGGTCGCGCCGCCCCATAGCCACGACTTCGACCAGGTCATGTACGTCGTCGAGGGCGGCTTCTCGATGGGCAAGCGGCAATGCGGCCCGGGGACCGTCGTCTACATCGAGGCCGGAACCCAGTACGGCTTCAAGGTCTGGGACGAGGGCGTCCGCTTCCTCAACATCCGCCAGGGCCTCGCGAGCTACACGGAAGCTGGGAAGCAGACGAACAACCCCTACGCCGAGGCGCTCGCCGAGCAGGCCTGAGGGCCGGCCTCGGTGTGAAGCCCGGACCGGATCGCGCGCGCGGCCTCAGGCCACGCCGAAGAGCCGGCGCGCGTTGCCGGCGAGGATCGCGCGCTTCGCGTCGTCGGAGAGCTTCGACTCGAGGATCTGCGGCAGCAGGTGGCTGATGCGCCGCCCGACGGGATGGGAGTAGAGGTCCGTCCCGAAGACGACGCGCTCGGCGCCGAACTGGCGCGCGAAGTCCTCGATGAAGTCGAAGTTGTAGGACAGGCTCGTGTCGAAGTGGAGGTTCGGTGCGACCTCCGCGATGAAGAAGCACTCGCGGGTCGCCTCGTACGAGCCGAACGCGTCGAGGGCGAGGATCGGCGTGTCCGGGACCGAGCGCGCCACGACGGCGAGCTTCCAGAGCGCCTCCTCCGGCGTCTCGTTCATGGCATGGATCACCGGCAGCAGCCCGAGCTCCGCCATCTTCGCCACGTACGCGAGGATGAAGCGGCTGTCGAGCGACACGCCCTGGAAGCGGGTGTGGAAGCTGATGCCGGCGAGGCGCAGCTCGCGCTTGCAGCGCTCGAGCTCGGCGAAACACGCGTCGCCGTAGGCGGGCTCGACGATGCCGACCGCCGCGGGGAAGCGCGCAGGCAGGCGGTCGCGGTAGCGCGCGATCAGGTCGTTCTCGGCCATCGTGTCGGGGAGCCCGCGCGGGCGCAGGTAGCCGTGGCCCGGGATGACGACGGCCTGATCGACGCCGGCTCCGTCCATGATCGCGAGGCGGCTCTCGAGCTCGACGTCGGCGGGCGACGGCTTCGCGGCGGAGGCCTTCGGTCCTCCGCTCTTCGCCGAGTCGATCTCGCCGCCGAGGGCGAGGAACGCGCTGCCGACGTGGTGGTGGACGTCGAGGACCGGGAATCGGCTCGTCTTCGGGCTCGTCATGGCTTCTCCTGGGACGTCCTGATCGAGGGCGCGCGGTGCATCCGGCTCATCCGGCTCATCCGGCTCGTTCGGCTCGTTCGAGTCGGCCGGATCGAGCGGTTGGGCCGGGTCGACTGGCACGGCCCGCGCGAGCCGCTCGAGCCGACCAGGCGGCGAGCAGGGCAGTGCCGGCGGCCAGACCCGGGGCGACCGCCGGGTCCGGGACGATGATCCGCATGCGGAGCTCCGTCACGCGGAAGAAGGCGTTCGCGCTCTTCGGGTCGTGGGCGATGCCGCCGCCCAGCAGGACGACGTTGCGCAGGAATCCGGAGGAAGCCACGTCGCCGCCCATGCGCGTGAAGAACATGCCCTGCGCGAAGCTGCGCGGCTGGACGTTCGGGGCGAAGGGCGTGCCGAGGGCGGTCGTGGCGTCGAGGAAGGGGAAGAAGTCCGAGCCCGAGAGCGTCCCCGTCGTCATTCGGAATCCGATGATCTTCTCCGGCGGTGCGGGGACGGGATCGGTCCCGCAGGCGTTGCCCGGGCCGGTGATCGGAACGAAGGGGCCGCGGAAGCCCGGCAGGCCCATGAACGTCCTGCCCGGTCCGACCGTCCCGACTCCGTTCGTGCAGCCCGCGGTCGCGGTCACCGCCCCCCGCGCATTCAGGCGCGCGAAGATCCGCGGTCCGTTCTGCTCCGCGAGGCTCTGCAGGACGAAGTTCGCGCCGCCCGCCGGCTCGTCGAACATGCCCGTCCGCCACGCGCGCTCGACGACCGCAAAGGCCATCGGCGTCGCGGGGGGCTCCAGCACGCGCCAGATCGTCGAACGCTGATTGCGCAGCAGGCGCAGGGTTCCGCCGAAGTGCGAATGGGACTCGTTCTGGATCGAGAGCCGGATGCCGCGACGGCCGGGGCCGGCGGCGGTGTAGCGGGTGCAGCTCCAGTTGCCGACGGGCGCCATCGCCGTGCCGGGCAACGGGACGAGCGGAGACGGGGAGAGCGGCGGGCAGAAGCTGATCGCCGTGCCCATGCCCGTCGCATTGCAGCCGGGGCCCGGACAGAAGGCGAGGGCGCCGCCTCCGTTCATGAACGTCGCCGCGGGCTGGACCGATTGATGGGTCTTCGTCGACTGCGCGATGCCCGGGAAGTCGGGAAAGTCGCGAAACAGCCCACCCTGGAAGTTAAGGCGATTCGGCCCGAGGGTGAGCTTCCGGCCGACGGCCGTCTGCCCGGCCGTCCCCGTGGCGGCGATCGTGCGCACGCCGGCGGTCGGCGGATGGGGCCCGAACTTCTTGCCGAAGGCGCCGGGGCCCGCGTCGAAGAAGCTCGGTTGCGCGACGTCCGGATACAGGACGCCCAGGCTCCCGACCATCGTGCGGGTCACCGCCGCTGCGGGGCCGACCGCTCCGAGCAGGCACAGCGACGCGAGCGTGCTCGCGGCGCGGCGCGGTGTCCGGAGGCGGGGCTTCACTTCGGCTCGGCCAGCCACTTCGCGACGTCCGCTTCGATCGCGGTCCCCTCGAAGAAGCGGGGATTCGTGTCGGTGTAGAAGCGGGCGGCGTTGTCGAAGGTGAAGGCGCGGAACTGAGCCGCGTCGAGGCGCTCCTCCTCGACGAGCTCGAAGGCCTCGTGGAGGACCTCGCGCATGTCGGGGACGTCCCAGTGGCCGACGTCGGAGCCGAAGATCGCGCGCAGCGGCTGGCCGCCCGGGATCGAGGCCGAGTCGAAGGCGTGGTGGACGAGCGGATCGTCGGCCTCGCAGCCGAAGAAGAAGTTCGGCACGAAGCGCTTCGGCAGGTCGGCCTCCGACTCGAGGCCGCAGGCGGCGAACTCGTCGACGGTCGGGGCGCTGCGATCGTTCGCGCCGAAGCCGAGCTCCTGGATGTCCGGCCCCGAGGACGCCATCGCGGCGAGCCGGCGGCCGTGGCGCTCGAAGAGCTCGGCGAAGAGACGGCGGTCGAAGTTCGCGGGGTTGTAGTGCTCGATCGCGGTCGGGTTGCGCTTCTCGTAGTGGCCGACGAGGTCGTGGAGCAGGCGGACGGCCCAGGACGCGCCCCCCTCGAGCAGCGCGAGGCGCAGCCGCGGGAAGCGCTTCGTCACGCCGCCGAAGAAGAGCGAGCGGCAGAGCGTCTCGGCGGGCTGCGCGAAGAAGCCGACGTGGTTGAACATGTAGCTCGAGGGGGAGCGGTGGCCGTCCCAGCCGTTCGCACCGGAGTGGGCCGCGGGCGAGATGCCGAGGTCGAGGCAGCGCTGCCAGAAGGGATCGTAGTCGTAGAACGAGTCGAGGCCGAAGCTGTCGACCCAGGTCGCCTCGAGCGGGACGTCGCCGGGGTGGTTCGCGAAGGCGGGGATCGGTCGGCGGACGTAGCTCGCGATCAGCACGGCCTTGAAGCCGAGGGTCTGGACCGCGTACTCGAGCTCGCCGATCGCCTCCTCGGGCGTCGTCATCGGGACGACGGCGACGGGGCACAATCGGCGCTCGGTGCCGGCGAAGACGTCGGCATTGAACTGGTTGAGCGCGCGGGCGCAGGCGCGTCGCAGGCTCGCGTCGGGGATGTCGAGGATCGGGAGGCCGAGCGACGTGTAGACGACGCTGAAGTCGAGACCGAGCTCGTCCATCCGCTCGGCCATCAGCGAAGGCATCGTCGCGGTCGCGAAGTCGAGGGTGTTGCGCGCGGGCACGGCCCACCACGACGGCCGGATCGCGCGACGCGCGAGGCGCTCCGCCGGCGAGAGCGCGCCCCACATGCCCGAGCCCGGATCGAAGAGCCGGCCGAAGAAGCGGTTCAGGTCGTCGGCGACGCCCGCCTTCTGGAAGTAGGGGATGAGCGCCGGCAGATACTCGACCGTATGGCCGTCGGCGTCGAGGATGGGATGGTCGAGTCGGGCTCGAATCGCGCGGGCGGTCGAGGTCGTCATGGGCGCTCCTGGTCGAGGTCGACCCGCGGACCGGGTCGGCGGACGGCGGGCTTCGATCTATCGTAACGCAGGCTCTTCCATCCGTTTTCCCCATTCGAGGAGGCTCTTCAGCATGCTGCTCGCAGGTCGTACCGCCATCGTCTCCGGCATCGGACCCGGGATGGGTCGCGACATCTCCCTTCGCCTCGCCCGGGAGGGCGCCGACATCGTGATGGGCGCCCGCAGTCGCGGCAGCCTCGAGTCCGTCGCCAAGGAGGTCGAGGCCCTCGGCCGCCGCGCCGTCTGGCTCGAGACGGACCTGACCGACAAGGACGCGGGCAAGCGCCTCGCCGCGAAGGCGGTCGACGCGTTCGGCAAGATCGACATCCTCGTCAACAACGCTTTCCACACCGGCACGATGACGCCCTTCGAATCCGACGATCTCGAGACCGGTTGGCGCGACACCCACGAGGTCAACCTCTGGGGCACGCTGCGCATGACGCAGGCGGTGCTCCCGATCATGAAGCAGCAGAAGAGCGGCTCGATCGTCATGATCAACACGATGACGATCCGCGTCGTGAACCCGGGCTTCTCGTCCTATGCGAGCTCGAAGGGCGCGCTCGAGGCGGCGACGCGGGGCATCGCGCGGGAGGTGGGGCAGTACGGGATCCGCGTGAACTCGGTCATGCCGGGCTTCATCTGGGGGCCTTCGGTCAAGGGCTATTTCGAGGCGCGGGCGAAGAAGGAAGGCCGGACCTACGAGGAGATCCTCGCGGAGGCGACGCGCGTGATCCCGCTCGGGCGGATCCCGGACTCCCACGAGATCTCGGGCGCCGTGGTCTTCTTCGCGTCGGATCTCGCGTCGTGCATCACGGGGCAATCCCTCGACGTGAACGGCGGCCAGGTGATGTGCTGAACGCGTCTCGCGCCGCCGGCGGCGATGGATCGCCGCGGCGGCGCGGGCCGCGACCGCGTCGGAGCCGGAGCCGGAGCCGGGCCTAGATCGCGTTCGCTGCGCGCAGCCGCGCGAGCTCGGCGTCGTCGACGGCGAGCCACTCGCGCAGGACCTCGTCGGTATGGGCCGACAGCGCCGGGCCGGGCCGGACGTGGCGGCCGGGCGTCGAGCCGAGCTTCGGGGTCGGGGCGACGAGCGCGACCTCGCCGAGCTCCGGGTCGGCGAAGCGCGCGACGCTCTCGCGGGCGCGGACGTGGGCGTCGCCGAGCAGGTCCGCGACGTCGTTGACCGGCGCGACCGGCACCCGCTCCGCGCGAAACGCAGCGAGCACGGCCTCGCGATCGCGTCCCGCGATCCAGTCCGCGACGAGGCCGTCGAGCTCGTCGGCGACCGCGAGGCGGGCGCGCGAGGTGCCGTAGCGCGCGCGATCCTCGGGCCCTTCGCGGCCGAGGACGTGCAGCACCCGGGCGACCTGCGCGTCGGTCGTCCCCGAGAGCGCGATCCAGGCCCCGTCCCGACAGCGGTAGAGATTGCGCGGGACACCGCCCTCGACGCGGCTCCCGTTGCGCTTCGGCCCGGCGGAGACGCCGTCCCAGGTCGCGATCGGGAGCCCGAGCAGCTGCAGGATCGGCTCGAACATGCTGACGTCGACGTGCTGTCCGCGGCCGCTGCCGCCCGTCTGCCGGTCCCTTGCATAACAGGCGAGCAGCACGCCGATCGCCCCAGAGAAGCCCGTCATCGCGTCGCCGAGCGGCAGCGAGGGGAGCAGCGGAGGTCCGTTCGCCTCGCCGGTCATGTGGGCGAAGCCGGCGAAGGCCTCGGCGAGGGCGCCTGCGCCGGGCTCCGCCGCGAGCGGACCGCTCTGGCCGAAGCAGCTGACGCTCACGACGACGAGCCGCGGGTTGCGGGCGGCGAGGGTCGCGTAGTCGCAGCCCCAGCGCGTGCGCAGCGAGGGCGTCAGGTTCTCGACGAGGACGTCGGCGGTGTCGACGAGGCGCTCGAAGACCCGGCGGCCGTCCGCCTGGTCGAGGTCGAGGGTGATCGCGCGCTTGTTGCGCGAGACCCAGGCCCAGGCCGGCGAGCCCTCGCCCCGGCGCACGCCGATCTGGCGCAGCGGGTCGCCGGCCCTCGGCTCGAGCTTGACCACGTCCGCCCCGAAGTCGCCGAGCATCGCCGCGATCTGGGGCGCGGCGAGCAGCGTCGTCAGGTCGAGCACGCGCAGCCCGGCGAGGGCGCCGGCGGCGGTCGTCACCGCCGGCTCAGCTCGCGCTCGGATTCGACAGCACCATCGGCTGGGCGGGCGCCGCCTGCATCGCCTTGCGCACGCGCGCCTCGAGGTCGGGGGCGAGCTTCGCGGTCTCGAGCCACTTCTTCGTGGCCTCGGGATCGGACTGGGCCCAGCCCATCGCGACGGCGGCCAGAAGCCGTTCGCGCAGCAGCGCGTCCTCGGCGCGGCCGGCGATCTCGAAGGCCTCGTCCTGCTTCTTCTCCATGCCGAGGCCCGTCAGATAGCGCGCGTAGACGCCTTCGAGCACGGGCTTCGGTCCCTGGGCAAGCAGCCACTGGGCGGCCTCCTCGGGCTTCTCCTGCCGGAAGCTCAGCCAGACGCGGTAGATGATCGCCGGGCGCTGGGCCTCCTCCTCGAGATTCATCGCCCACTCCATCGCCTCCGGGCCGTTCGCCTTGCCCCACGAGAAGGCGAGGTGGCGCAGCACGCCCGAGCCCTTCCGGCCGCGGCCGTGCTTGTTCGCCCAGCGGACGGCGTGCTCCTTGTCGTACTCGAGGAGCGACTGCCCGAAGCGGGCGAGCATCTCGGACTGGACGCTGACGCCGATGTCCTCCTCCTCGGGGAGGGACTCGACGAACTTCTCGGTGGCCTCGACGCCGCGATGCTTCATCGAGAGCTCGATCAGGCGCTGGATGGCCCCGGCGCGGGGCACGACCTCGAGCTTGCGGATGAGATCGACCAGGGGCGTCGGGTCGGCGGTCTCCGGCTTGTCCCACCAGTGGTCGACGAGGATGCGGACGGCCTCCACGACCCCGCGATCCGGGTTCGGAGGCAGAGTATTCGCGGCCTTGGCGGCCTGGGCCGGGTCGGTCGCGGACCAGGCGATCATGACCTCGCGGAGCCACGGATTGCGATTGCGCCAGGCGGGGTCGAGGCGGTGCTCGAAGGCGGCTTCGGGATTCGAGCGCGCCCACCAGGACGCGAAGAGGATCTCGCCGATCTCGTCCATGACGATCTGGGAGTTCTGCGGATCGACCTCCGCGCGCAGGCGCTCCGCCCAGGCGGGATCGGCCGAAGCGAAGAAGTCGAGCAGGGCTTTCGCCCGGGAGTGGGCGTCCGGGATCTGCACGATCTCGGCGAAGGCGGCGATCGGATCGTCCGACGGGCTGACGACGGCGTCGGCGCCCTTCCTCTCGGCGAACACGGCATAGCCCAGGGCAAAGGCCAGAACGGCCACCCCGATGTGGGTCACGATCGCGCGTGCGTTCATCGAAAACGTTCCTCGCCGGGTGTCTCTCAATGAAATAGGACGGGTGATCCGAAGATCACCCGTCCCATTTTCGTTCGTCCTACGGTCGGACTGTAGCGCGACGGTTAGCGTCGGCGCCGGGCGATCGCGAGGAGAGCCCCCGCGCCGACCAGCAGACCCGCCGCCCCAGCCGGCTCCGGAACCTGCAGGCGCATGCGCAGGCTCGTGACCCGGTTGAAGACGTTGCCGCTGGCGGGGTCGACCGTGATCGAGCCGCCGAGGAGCACGAGGTTGCGGACGGTCCCGACGACCGAGTCGTCACCCATGCGGGTGAAGAAGAAGCCCTGGGCCGCCGTCCGCTGGATGCGGTTCGGGAGGAAGGGCGTGCCGAGGGCGGTCGTCTCGTCGGAGAACGGGAAGTCGTCCGAGCCCGAGATCGTGCCGGTCGTCATCTTGAACGCCCAGCCCTGGCCCGGAGCCGGCGGGGTCGGCGTGGTGCCGCAGTTGTTGCCGAAGCCGATGATCGGGTTGAAGGGGCCGATCTTCGGCGGGATGCCGGCGAAAGCGCCACCGACGGTTCCGACGCCGTTCGCGCAGCCGAAGGTCGCTTCGACGGCGCCCCGGTTGTTCAGGCGGGCGAGGATGCGGGGACCGGCGTTCGCCTGCAGCGGGACGAACTGGAAGTTGTTCTGGCCCGGGGTCCAGGCGAAGTTCATCTTGGTACCCCAGAAGCGCAGCACCTGGGCGTTGTTGGCCATCGGGGTGGACGGCTGGACCGGCACGCGCCAGACGTTCTGGGTGAAGTTGCGCAGCAGGTTCATCGTGCCGCCGTAGTGCTGGGCACCCGGATCGTTGCTGATGCGGATGATGCCGCGGCGATTGCCCGCGCCGGGATTGCCGTAGCTCGTGCAGTTCCAGTTGCCGACCTTGTTGCCGACGGTACCCGGAGCCGGGTTCGCCGGGTTGTGGGCCAGCGGCGGGCACCAGCTGATCGCGGTGCCGGCGCCGTTGTTCACGCAGCCGGGGCCGGGGCACGCCGCGAGGGCGCCCGCGCCCGCCATGAACGTCGCCGCGTTCTGGACGGACATGACGGTCTTGGTCGTCTGGCCGACGTTCGGGAACGCCGTGAAGTCGCGGAAGCGACCGCCATTGAAGTTCATCTTGTTGGCGGCGAGGGTGACCTGGCGGCCGACGAAGGTCCCGGCCGTCGCGCCCGCGACCTGCACGGTCGCGAAGCCGGCGGTCGGCGGATAGACGCCCTGCTTCTTGCCGAGGACCGCGGGCCCGCCTTCCCAGAGGAAGGGCGCCGAGGTCGACGGGTTCTGGACGCCGAGGGAGCCGGTCATGTTGCGCGTCGCGGCTTCGGCGCTGCCCGCTCCGAACAGGAGCGCGATCGCACCGGCTGCGACCGTCTTCCGGATCCATTTCATGTTCTGCTGCATGGTAGTTTTCCCTTTGTTCGTTCCTGACCTGGACTTCTCTTCTCCAGGTTCCGGCGAGCCGGGCCTGGAGCCGAATCTCAATCGAGGGTCCGAAGGGCCCTCGTCGACTGGCGGAGCGATCGATGGTCGAGCGTCGCCAGGACAGTCCTCCTCGAGCTTCGAGCAGTGTGTGGCCAACGCCACTAAAAACGGCTCAAAGCAGGATCGCTGCGACGATCACCCTACACCCCTCCCGCTCGGATGTCTATGAAATTCTTGCGAGTTCGGGCGGTCGGACGCGTCCGAGAGGCGACTCGGCGGGTGGGGTCCGGAGGGCCGGAGGCAGCCCGTCTGCAGGGGGGCGGCAGAGGTGGGGCACGGCGTCCCGGGTGGCTCGGTCCCTAGGGGAGAGCGGGGCGCGGAGGTCCGGAGCGGCGAGCTCCGACCGCCTCCTCCGCGGCCGACGAGGGGCCGCGGAGGAGGGCGATCCGACCGGTCACGAGCGGGACGGCGCCGCCGGTCCGGGAGCGCCCTGGGCCGCACCCTTTGCCTGACCTGCCGCCGCCTTCGCGCCCGAGAGCGCCGAGCCGCCGGCCCGGCGCGGCGGAATCGGCTTGCCCTCCGCGAAGGCCTTGGCGACCTGCGCGGCGCGCTCCTTCTCGCCGCGCGCCTCGTGGACCGCGATCAGGAGCTTCTCGGCGTCCTTGCCCCCGCCGAACAGCACGCCGCGCTCCGCATAATCCAGCGTCCTCGCGTCGGACTGGCCGCGTTCGAGCAGCAGGCGGGCATACACCGCGGCGGCGGGGCCGTCCCACGGATGCTCCTTCAGGAGATCCAGCCAGCGCTTCTCGACCTCTTCGGGCTTCGCCCCGGCCTTCGCCGCGAGGAGCGCCGCCTGACGCGCGGCCTCGGGCGACTCGGGATGGAGCTTCGTCGAGCGATCGTAGGCCTCGATCGCACCGGCGAGATCGCCCGCACGCTCGCGGGCCCGGGCGACGCCCTCGATCGCGAGCCAGCTCTTCGCGTCCTTCGCGACCGCCTCTTCGAATGCGGCGCGAACCGCGTCGGGCGCCGCATCCGTCGATTCGAGCAGCATCGCCCGGATCTCGAGCAGCGCGCCGTCTTCGGGATGGGCCGCCACCGCCGCCGCGACGCTCTTCTCGGCGTCGGCCCGTCGTCCGGCGGCGAGCTGGACGCGCGTCTGCTCCCGCAGCAGCTCCGCGAAGAACGGGTTCGTCAGATCCGCCTTCGGCCCGAGCATCTCCGCGAGCCACTCGAGACCCCGCTCCGGGCCCTTCTGCTCGGTCAGCGCGTGGAGCCGCGTCGCCACCGCCGCGGGCCAGAGCTTCGAGCCCCAGAGCTGTCGGAAGACGCCCTGGAGCGTCGCCTTCTCGTCCCGTGTCGCGCACGAGATGAGCGTTCGCGCGCCCTCCGGATCGTCGGTGTAGGTCGTGGCGTACTGCCAGGCATTGCTCCAGCACTCGGCGAGCGCGCCGCCGGCGCGGTAGAGCTTGGCGAGGCGCAGGGCCGCCTCGGTCTGCTCGGGCGCCGAGCGGATCGACTGGCGGTACTCCTCGACCGCGCGCGCGAAGTCGCCGAGCTGCTCGGCGGCCCGCGCCGCGTAGTAGCGGGCGCCGGCGTTGTTGGGCCAGGACGGGAAGACCTGGTCGAGATGCTCGAGCGCGCGCTTGGGGTCGCCTTCGTCGAGGGCGATCCGCGCTTCGATCAGATGGCCGAACTCCTGCTTCTCGAGCTTCTTCGCGACGCGCCTGGCGTCCTCGTGTCGGCCCGCCCGGGCCAGCAGGTCCGCGTGGGAGAGGATCGCCGTCTGGGTCGGCGTGTCGACGAGCTCGAGCGCCTTCTCCCAGGCCGCGAGGGCCTCGGGGATCTCGTCGCGGTCGAGATGATAGTTCGTGAGATCGGTCAGGACGGCGACCTTCAGGTTCTGATCGTCGGTCTCGAGCCCCGCCTCGAAGATCTCGAGCGCCTGCTTTGATTCGCCTGCATTCTCCTTGCGCAGGGCGAGGGCGCGCCGGTACGAGATCGAGTGGGGGGCGAGCTCGAGGGCCTTCGCGAGCAGCTCGTCGCTCCGCTTCGGCTCGCCGCGGCCGTCGAAGAACGTGATCGCGGCGTCGACGACGGACGCGTCGGAGGGGTACTGCTCGAGGCAGTCGTCGAACATCTTCTCGGCCTCGTCGAGCTTCCCCCGCTCCTGCGTCAGCACCGCGTGCACCGCGCAGAGCTGGGCCGCGGTCGACTCCGAGCCCGGACCCTTCGCCGTGACCTCGTCGATCTGGTCGATCGTCTCCGCGGCCTCGTCCACGCGATTCAACATCAGCAGCGCGGCGGCGCGGGCGGTCAGGGCCTGCAGGTTCGTCGGGTCCTCGTCGATCACGTGATCGAAGTCCTCGATCGCCTTCTCGGGCTTCTGGCCGTCGTTGATGTACGCCTCGCCGCGCAGGATGCGGGCGGTCAGGTTCTCGGGCTCGAGCTCGAGCACCGTCTCGGCGGCCGCGATCGTCTCCTTCCAGTTGCCGACCCGCGCCTGGGCGCCGGCGAGCTCGAGGTTCGCCTGCAGCTCGAACTCCGGGGCCTCCGCCGCCTTGCGCAGCGACCAGACGGCGACGCGGCCCGCGCCCGTTCGCGACAGGGCGGCGCCGTAGAGCAGATGGGTCTCGGGATCGTCGGGGGTGGACTCGAGGCGCTTGCGCAGCGGCTCGATCGACTCCTCGTAGCGCCCGGCCTCCTGCATCGCCTTGATCTCTTCGAGCGACTGGGTCCGATTGCAGCCCGGGAACGCGGCGAGGAGGCCCGCGCCCGCGAGCGCGCAGAGGGCGACACCTCGCAGGGTCTCGCGCAGGCCACGCGCAGGACGAAGGCAGGACGGGAGGCCACGGTCGGAATCGTTTCGGTTCGTCATGGTTCGATCGTATCACTCCGCTGTCCGCTGCGGCGCCCGGCGCGAGCGCGGCTCGCCTAGAATCGAATGTCCGCCTGCGCTAGACCCTCTGCATGAAGGTTCTACGCGGCTTGGCCATCGCCGCCGGCGTCCTGATCGCCGGCGCCGGGGCACTCTATCTGAGTGGCATTCTCCGGATCGAAGTGACGAACCAGGATCCCCGCCCGGTCGGGACGATCGATCAGATCGACTCCCTGCGCGAGCGCAAGGACCTGAACGTCCTGTTCATCCTGACCGACACCCTGCGCGCCGGTCGCCTGCACGCCTACGGTTATGCGCGGGAGACGAGCCCGACGTTCGACTACATGGCGCAGACCGGCGTGCGGTTCGCCAGGCATCTCGCCCAGTCGTCCTGGACGAAATGCTCGATGGCCTCGCTCTGGACGGGGATGTACCCCCAGCGGACGGGGGTGCTCCGAACGCCCCATGCGGCGCCCGAGGGCGCGAAGATGCCGGCGGAGATCCTGCGGGAGGCCGGCTTCCGGACCGCCGGGCTCTGGCGCAACGGCTGGGTCGCACCGACCTTCGGCTTCTCCCAGGGCTTCGAGGTCTACGAGCGCCCCACGCCGAAGGCGATGTCGCGCAACATGCGCGCCGAGAATCCCAACATCACGCTCGAGGGCACGGACAACGACGTGATCGACGCCGCGGAGGAGTTCCTCCGGGTCCACGGTCGCGAGCGCTTCTTCCTCTACGTCCATCTCATGGACGTGCATCAGTATCTGTACGACACGAAGAGCGCGGTCTTCGGCTCGACCTACTCCGACATCTACGACAACTCCGTCCTCCACACGGATGGGGTGATCGGGCGACTGCTGACGCTCTTCGCCGACCAGGGACTGCTCCAGAAGACGCTCGTCGTGATGGCGGCGGACCACGGCGAGGCCTTCGGTGAGCGCGGCATCGAAGGGCACGCGCGCGAGGTCGATCTCGAGGAGACCGACATTCCGCTCATCCTCGGCTTCCCGTTCCGCCTCGAGCCGGGCGTCGTCGTCACGACCCGCACGCGGAACGTCGACATCTGGCCGACGGTGCTCGATCTGCTGGGGCTGCCCCGGCTGCTCGAGCCGGACGGGCGTTCGCTGGTCGCGACGATCAAGGCCTCCGCGCGCAACGCGCCGATTCCCGACGACGTGCCCGGGATCGCTCATCTCGATCGGGGCTGGGGTCGGCCGGAGCTGCCGTCGCGGCCGACGGTGGCCGTGACGAAGGGGCCCTACCGGTTCATCCTGCAGCTCGCCCCCGACGCGCCGCGGGACCAGCGCGTCGAGACGCTTTACGACGCGACCAACGATCCCCAGGAGCGCGTGAACGTCATCGCGGAGAAGCCGGAGATCGCGGAGGAGCTCCGCAAGCTCGCCGACGCGTACCTGCTCCAGTCGCCGCCGCCCTGGGTCGGCACGCCGACGAACGTCGATCTCGACGAGAAGGAGGCCGAGGAGCTCCGTGCTCTCGGCTACGCGGTCCCCTGAAGACCGGATCGCCCAAACGCAGGGGGGGCGCTCGTCACCGAGCGCCCCGCTGGACTGATCCCACCGCTCCCCGAACCAACCCGATCGATCCGTTTCACCCGACCGGTCCGCCTGGTCCGGTTCGTCCCGCTCGTCCGCCGGGCCTCGCCCGCTCCCCGGACGCCTCACCGGGCTTCGGCCCGCGTGCGCTCGGGGTGGGGCCCCGAGCGCGACCGCCGGCCGGCTAGTACGAGATCTTGAAGGTCAAGCCGTAGGTCCGCGGATCGCCCACCAGGTTCCCGACGAAGCCCGGGCCACCCGACGCGTCGAAGGCGAGGGTCTTGTAGACCTCGTTCGTCAGATTGCGCGCCCAGACCGCGACCTCGAGCTGCTCCGACGGGGTCACGTACCGGAGGCTCAGGTTGTGCATGAAGAAGGCCTTCTGCCCGATCGTGTGGTCGGGCTTCGTCTGGTTGCCCGAGGCATCCGGCGCACCGAGGCCGTTCGACGGATCGAAGTTGACGTCGTCGGTCCAGTTCACGTCGTAGCGCGGCGTGATCCGGCCGTAGCGGTTCAGGTCGATCGCGTATTCGATGCCGCCCGACGCCTTGAAGCGCGGCGCGTTCGGCAGCTGGTTCTTGTTGTAGTCGAAGACCAGCCGGAAGAACTCGGTGCTGCCCGGCACCGCGCGCGCGGCGCTGGAGGTGAAGTCGAGGAACTTCGTCTCGAGCCAGCCGAACCGGACGTCGGCGGTCAGGCCCTCGATCGGCTTGATGGTCGTCGCGAGCTCGGCGCCGAAGTTGAGGGCGTTGTCGGCGTTGATCACGACGCGCACCGGAGCCGAGCGCGGATTGTTCGTGAACGTGAAGACCTGGTAGTTCTGGTAGGCGTACCAGAACAGGGCGCCATCCACCGTGATGCGATCGTCGAGCCAGGAACCCTTGCCGCCGAGCTCGAAGGCATCGATGACCTCGGGATTCGCGACGTCCGTCACCTCGCTCGCCACCGATCCATCGCGGGCGTTGTACTGCAGGCCCTTCCAGCCGTGGCTGTACTTGAAGAAGACCTCGCGCAGCTCGTCGAAGTCGTAGGTCAGGGCGACCGTCCCGGTCGGGTGGTCGACGGTCTCCATCCGCTGGCAGGGCGGGAACGCGTTCAGCTGGGGATCGAAGGTTCCGCAGGCGGGGGTCAGGCCGGCGCCGCGGAAGATCTGGGCCTCGAAGCGCTTCTGCTCCCAGTTGTACCGGACGCCGGCGTCGAGGGTCAGATCGTCGAGGAGGGCCCAGGAGAAGTCGAAGAAGACGCCGAAGCTCTTCGTCTTCTGGACGTACTCCTGGCGGACCGGATCGATGAAGCCGCGCGCGGCGATCGTCTCCTGGAGGTAGTCGAGCTCTTCCTGGAGGTAGAAGGCGCCGGCGTTCCAGGAGATCGGAAGGACGTCGAGCTCGGAGCCGAGGCGCAGGTCTTCCGTGACCTGCCAGGCGTCGTCGTCGATGTGGAACTCGAAGAGGGTGTTCGGCGAGTAGTCGGCGTCGATCAGGCGCTCGCGGTCGTAGCGCTCGAAGCCGGTGATGTTCTTGAGGAGGATGTCGCCGATCTGCCACTCGCCCTGCAGCGTGAAGCCGCCGGTCGTCTGGCGCTCGTAGCCCGGCGTGTTGTAGTCGCCCGTGAAGGGCAGCTTGTCGAGGGGGCGGTTCGCCAGGTTCTTCCCGAGCTTCTTGTCGGCCTGGTTGAGCAGCGTCTGACGGTTCGCCAGACACTGGTCGCGGGCGGGTCTCGGCAGGAGGCGGCAATCGCCGACGGTCGGGATGTTCAGACCGGCACGGATCTGGTCGAGCTCGCGGCTGACCTCGCGGGCCTGGTAGGAGTTGACGTCGCCGCCGCCGAGGGACGGCTGGTTGGTGCCGAGGTGCTGGCCGACGATGCCGAGCTGGTCGACCCGGTCGATGTGGCCGACCACGTTCCACTCCATGTCGTCGACCGGCGGGAGGAAGCGGAAGCTGGTGCGCGCCGACCAGGCGTCCGTGTTGTTCAGGTCCTTCTCGAGGTTGGGCCGGATCTGGGGCGGCGTGCTCAGGTTCGAGCGAGGGACCTCGCCGCAGATCGACTGACCGACGACCGAGACCTCGGCGAGGGACTTGCCGCCGCAGCGGTTGGTCACGATGCCGTCGCGGGTCCGCATCTTGAACGCGGTCCGCATGGCGAGCATGTCCTCGATGATCGGGACCTCGAGCCCGCCTTCGATGTCGACGAGGTTGTAGTTGCCGTAGTCGACGTTGAGGAAGGCGTCATATTCCCCGGTCGGCTTCTTCGTGTACATCCGGATCGCGCCGGCGGACGCGTTGCGGCCCGGACCCGAGCCCTGCGGGCCCTTCTGGATCTCGATGTTCTGCATGTCGTAGAGCAGACCGAGCTGGATCGCGGGCAGATTGCGCGGCGCGTCGTCGACGTAGACGGCGACGGCGCTGGAGGCGTTCGCGGTGAAGTCGTTGAGGCCGACGCCGCGGATGAAGAAGGTCGCCGTCGTCGCGCTCGCGGAGCGGATCTCGAGGTTCGGCGTGTACGCCGCGACGTCGGAGACGTTCGAGACGCCGAGAGACTCGAGCTTCATCGCGTCGAACGAAGTCACGGACGTGCTCGACGTGGTGAGCGCCTCGGTCTGGCCGGAGCCGACGACGACCATCTCCTCGACGCCGGCGAACGGATCGCTCGCGGCGCTCTGGCCGGACGCCGCGTCGCTCGACTGGGCCGAGGCCGGAAGCGCGGCGAACAGCAACGCGGAACCGACGACGACGGCGTCGCGAAGGGCGCATAAAGAGGAGAGCCAGGCGACCCGCGGTAGCGGATCGCGACGGCCGAGCAGCGGAGTCCGCTCTCGGGAGGGGGCGGTGGACTGGAATTGCATGCCCGCATCGTTCACGATCCGGGATCGCGAGTCAACATCCTATTTTGGAGTGGGTTGGGGATTGAAAATGCGCGTGCTACCCAGATCGGTCATGAAGGCAAGACAGTGGATGCGATTGGGCTGGGCGATGGGCTGTACGGTCGCCGGGCTGGTGATGATGGATGGGGTGGTGCGGGCCGAATCGTCGTCCGACGGACCGTCGGATCTCGACCGGCGGTGGATCCCGAGCGCCTCCTTCTACACGTTCGGGAACATCAATCAGCGCTCTGCGCAGATGGCCGCCGATACCAAGGTCAAGCAGGGCGACACGAACCTCAACAAGGACGGTCAGACGCTCGGCGTGCCCTGGTCCATCGGCGGCACGCTCGACATCGCGTCGCCCGTGATCCTCGACGTGCCCGGCAAGCCCCGGCTCTTCTCCCATGCCGACGTCGGATACAACTACGACCTCGAGGATCCCGTCGTGACCCGCGGCGATCCGGGGTCGCCGCCGGTGCTGCCGCCGGGCTCGACGAGCAGCGTCGCCATCGAGAACGTGGGTGCGGCGGTGCGCGCCGAGGCGAAGCCGCTCGTGTTCTCGGGCGGCATCGGCAGCGTCTTCTCCTTCGAGGCCTTCGATCGCGGATTCCGCGTGCGCCCGACCCTCGAGTGGATGTACCAGCGCGACACGATGAAGAACGTGCTCGGCGGCGGTGAATCGGAGGGCGCGACCTCGACGTGCGCGCCGTGCCGGACGCTCTTCATCAAGTCCCAGACGGAGAAGGGCTTCCACAGCCTCGGCCCCGGCATCGAGCTCGAAGCGGACGTCGGTCGCGCGGGCCAGTTCCTGATCGGCTTCTACGGCTCCTTCCGCGCCTACTATCTCGTGGGTGATCGGAAGGCGAACCTGCGCAGCACCGGCTCGTGGAACCGCACCGACAACGGACAGCCCAGCACCCGGCCCGACACGACCTTCATCACCCGCTACGAGCGCGAGCCCTGGCACTACCGGTTCGGCATGGGGCTCCGAATCCTCTGGTCGCCGGAAGAGTGAGGGCGCTCGCCTGCGCGCTCGTCCTCGCGCTGCTCGCCGTCGCCTGCGAGGCCGCGCGGACGAGTGACGGCGGGCGGGCGGCCGTCGCGGCCGCGACCGTCGGACCGGAGGGCGGGTCCGGGTCCGACGATTCCGGGGCGCCGGCCGGGGCCGACGGGGAAGCCCTCGGCCGCGTTCCCGCGTTCGACGGGGGCTCGACCGGCACCTCGGATCGCCGATCGGGCTGGCCGATGCACGGTCGCGACGCCTGGGAGCAGCGCTACAGCCCCCTCGACCAGATCAACTCCCTGAACGTCGACCGGCTCGGCCTCGCCTGGGGCGCCCTGCTCGGGAGCGACCGCGGGCTCGAGGCGACCCCGATCGTCGTCGACGGGATCCTCTACGTCACGGCGTCCTGGAGCGTCGTCCACGCCTTCGACGCCGCGAGCGGCGAGCCCCTCTGGCGCTACGACCCGAAGGTGCCGCGCTCGCGGGTGAAGCTCTTCTGCTGCGGCGTCGTCAACCGCGGCGTCGCCCACCATCGCGGCCGCATCTTCTTCGCGACCCTCGACGGACGGCTCGTGGCCCTCGACGCGAAGACCGGTCGCCTGCTCTGGGAGACGCAGACGGTCGACCCGCAGAAGGCCTACTCGATCACCGGCGCGCCGCGCGTCGTGCGCGGCTACGTCCTGATCGGCAACGCCGGCGCGGATCTCGGCGTACGCGGCTATGTGTCGGCCTACGATCGCGACACCGGCAAGCTGGTCTGGCGCTTCTACACCGTCCCCGGGCCTCCCGACCAGCCGCAGGAATCCGACGCGCTGGTCCGCGCGCTCAAGACCTGGAAGGGCGACCTCTGGTGGAAGGTCGGCGGCGGCGGGACCGTGTGGGACGCGATGGCCTACGACCGGGAGCTCGACCTGCTCTACGTCGGGACGGGGAACGGCTCGCCCTGGGCCCGCCACCTGCGCAGCCCCGGCGGCGGCGACAATCTCTACCTCTCCTCGATCCTCGCGCTGCGCCCCGAGACGGGCGAGCTCGTGTGGCACTACCAGACGACGCCCGGCGACAACTGGGACTTCACCGCGACCCAGAGCCTGATCGTCGCGGACCTCGAGCTCGAGCCCGGCCGGAAGCGACGCGTCGTCATGCAGGCGCCGAAGAACGGGTTCTTCTACGTGCTCGACGCCGCGACCGGTGAGCTCCTATCGGCGGAGCCCTTCGTCCGGGTGACCTGGGCGAGCCATGTCGACCGCAAGACGGGGCGACCGGTCGAGACGGGCAAGGGCGACTACTCGAAGCAGCCCGCGACGATCGAGCCTGGGCCGATCGGTGCACACACCTGGCATCCGATGGCCTACAGCCCGAAGACCGGCCTGGCCTACATCCCGGCGCAGCACGTCGCCGGCTACTACGCGCCCGCGCGCGAGCCCTTCACGGTCGTGAACGGCTCGCCGCGCAACACCGGCATCGACCTGACGAAGGCGCGCCAGTTCCCGGCGGACGCCGCGGCGGGAGAGCTGATTGCGTGGGATCCCGTCGCGCAGAAGAAGGTCTGGGGCGTCTCGCGCGAGACGATCGGCAACGGCGGCGTGCTCTCGACCGCCGGCCTGCTGGTCTTCCAGGGCACCGCGACCGGCCGCTTCACCGCCCACCATGCCCGCTCGGGCAAGCTCCTGTGGGAGTACGACGCGGGCACGGGCGTCATCGCGGCGCCCGTCAGCTACGAGATCGACGGCGAGCAGTACGTCGCGATCGCGGCGGGCTGGGGCGGCGGGTTCGCGCTGAACGGCGGCGACGCGGCGGCGGCGGCCGGGGTGCGCGGCAGCGACCGGCTGCTCGTCTTCAAGCTCGGCGGTCGGGCGAAGCGCCTGCCGGATCCGCCGCCCGCCCCCCCGCGCCACTACCCGGTTCGTCCGGCCCTCGAAGACGCGCCCGAGATCGAACGCGGGGCGGCGCTCTTCTCCGAGTACTGCGCGGCATGCCACGGCGTGGGCGCGGTGGGCGGCGGGATCACGCCGGATCTGCGCTTCAGCGCGCCGGCGGTGCGCGAGAGCTTCGCGCGCATCGTGAACGGCGGTGAGCTCGCCGAGAAGGGCATGCCGGCCTTCGCCGGCCAGCTCGCACCGCGGGACCTCGCGGCGATCTCGCTCTATCTCGCCGATCGCGCCTGGGCCGCACCGCCGCAAACGCCGCCCCCGGCCTCCGCACCGGGGGGCGCGCCCGCGAAGCCGACTTCCCTGGCCCCGGCCTCGGCCCCCACCTCCGTTCCCGCCCCCGCGCCGATCCGCTAGCCGGTCGCGCGCCGCCTCCGAGGAGATCCGTCTTGCGTCCTGCGTCCGGGCTCGTGATCGCTCTCGTCTTCTCCTGCGCCGCCGCGGCGCTCTCGTTCGCCTGCCTCGGCCGCGAGAGCGGGCCGGAGGGCGCCTCCTCCTCATCTAACGCCGCCGCGCGGACGCCCGACTGGGAGTGGCGCGAGTATCTCGGCGACGTCGGCCGCTCCCATCACTCGCCGCTCGCGCAGATCGATCGCGAGAACGTCGCCCGGCTCGAGGTCGCCTGGACCTACGACACCGGCGCGGCCGAGGGCGCGCTCTCGCAGATCCAGTCGAATCCGATCGTCGTCGACGGCGTGCTGTACGGGACGACCGGGCGCGCGGCGGTCTTCGCGCTCGACGCGGCGACGGGCGAGGAGCGCTGGCGCTTCGATCCGATCGCGAACGGCAGCGCCTCCCAGGGCCACAACCGCGGCGTCGTCTACTGGGAAGGGCCGGAGGGCGACGCCTCGGCCGGTGGACGCATCCTCGCCGCCTGCGGTCAGGACCTCTGGGCTCTCGACGCGAAGACGGGCCGCCCGGTCGAGAGCTTCGGTCAGGGCGGGCGCACCGACCTCCGCGCCGGCCTCGCCCACGGTCAGGCCGGCGGCGACGTGACGTCGCCGACTCCGGGCGCGATCTACGGCGACCTGCTGATCGTCGGTACGAAGGTCGGCGAGAGCGAGGGCGCCGCACCCGGCGACATCCGCGCCTACGATCTGCGGACCGGCGCGATGCGCTGGATCTTCCACACCATCCCCCGCGACGGCGAGCTCGGCGCCGACACCTGGCCGAAGGAGGCGTGGAAGTCGCGCGGCGGCGCGAACTCCTGGTCCGGGGTGACCCTCGACCGGGAGCGCGGGCTCGTCTTCCTCGCGACGGGCTCGGCGACGCCGGACTTCTGGGGCGGTGATCGCGCGGGCGAGAACCTCTTCGCGAACAGCGTGATCGCCCTCGAGGCGGCGACGGGCAAGCGCGTCTGGCATTTCCAGATCGTCCACCACGACCTCTGGGATCGCGACCTGCCGTCGCCGCCCAGCCTCGTGACGGTCGTGCGCGACGGTCGGACCATCGATGCCGTCGCCCAGGCGACGAAGGCCGGATACCTCTATCTCTTCGAGCGCGAGACGGGCAAGCCGATCTACGAGATCGAGGAGCGGCCGGTGCCCGGGTCGCTCGTCGAAGGCCAGTACGTCGCGAAGACCCAGCCCTTTCCGACGGCGCCGCCGCCGTACACGCGCCAGCGCTTCGACCTCTCGTGGCTCGACGACCGCGGCCCCGAGTGGCGCAAGCAGCAGGAGGCGCGCCTCGCGGGCGCGCGCATGGGCCAGGACTACATCCCGCCGAGCCTCGAGGGCTCGGTCATGTTCCCGGCCTTCGACGGCGGCGCCGAGTGGGGCGGGAGCGCGTTCGACCCGAAGACCGGCCTGCTCTACGTCAACGCCAACGAGCTCCCTGCTCTCCTGCGCCTGATGGAGCGGCCGAAGGGCGTCAATCCGCGCTCGCTCTACCTCGAGAAGTGCGGCGTCTGCCACGGCCCGAACCTCGAGGGCACCGGCGTCGGCCCCTCGCTGATCGGCCTCGCGCAGCGCCGCAACCACGTCGGCGTCATGACGGTGATCGCGCTGGGCGGCGGGCGCATGCCGTCGTTCGTCGACATGCCGATGCCGCTGATGGAGCGCCTCGCGGCCTACGTGCTCGAGCCCGACGACGTCGAGAAGGCGATGGCCCAGCTCGACGCGCGCCCCGGCAGCGACTCGCGCTACGTCAGCGCGGGCTACGTCTATCTGCGCGACGACCAGGGCATCCCGATCAACGAGCCGCCCTGGGGCACGCTGACCGCCCTCGACCTGTCCGCCGGCACGATCCGCTGGCGGATTCCGTTCGGCGAGTATCCGCAGCTCGAGGGGAAGGGACGCGGCAAGGGCAGCGAGAACTACGGGGGCCCCGTCGTCACCGACGGCGGGCTCCTCTTCATCGCCGCGACCCCGGACGCGAAGATCCGCGCCTTCGACAAGGCGACCGGCGAGGAGCTCTGGCAGGCCGACCTGCCCGCCGCGGGCTTCGCGACGCCGGCGACCTATTCGGTCGCCGGCCGCCAGTTCGTCGTCGTCGCCGCCGGCGGCGGCAAGCTGGGCCGCCCGTCCGGGACGAAGTACGTCGCGTTCGCCCTGCCGGCGGCGGATCCGGACTAGCGCCGACGCGCCGCCTCGGCCTTCAGCTCGGCGATCGGGACGACGCGCAGCTTCGGCTTCTGCGGGTTCACCGCGCGGGTCCAGCGCAGGCCGAGGGTGCCGTGGCGGTGGCCGCAGGTGTTCATCCAGTTGCCGATGCCGGGGTCCTCGGCGGAGACGACGATCAGGAGCTTGCCATCGTCCTCGTACTTCGCCGTGTGCTTGTTGACGTGGCACGGGAAGTAGCGGTAGTCGAGGGACTCCTCCCAGTAGTTGTTGAGCTGGAAGTTCCACGCATCGCAGACCGGGGGCATCGCCTCGAGGACCAGCGCCTGTCCGGGCTCGAGGGTCCAGTAGCCGTGCCAGAACTGGTTGTTGGGGTCGCCCAGGCCGGTGAACTTCTGCTGGACGTCGTTCGGATTCTTCTCGAAGTCGTCACACCACCCGACGAAGATCTCGGCCGTCGCGTAGACGAACTTCGCGGCGTCGTCGAGGCCCTTCGCGATCTGCTCCGCGGACAGCACGTCGGGCACGTTCGCCGGGAGCGCGCGGCCGGGCGCGTTCACGCATTCGATCCGGAGCTTCGCGACCTCGTCCTTCTCCCAGTCCATGCGGAACTGGCGGATGATGAGGAGCCGCGTGTCGTCGCGCATCGGGAGCCAGAGGCCGGGCTTGCGCTCCTTCGAGAGGTGGATCGTGATCCGCCCGTTCTCGTCGCCCGGGACGCCGTGGAGGTCGAGGAAGCCCGTCTGCTGGATCTTCTGGTCGATGCCGTAGACGCCGCTGTAGGTGCCGATGCCGATGTAGGCGACCGTGCCGCGGGTCCCGGTGAGGACGTAGTCGTAGCGGCCGTCGATGATCGCGTTCTGGTAGAAGGCGTCCGGGTTGTCGGCGCCGATCTTCACCGTCTCGTGGGAGAGGCGGTAGAGCTGGGGCGCCGCCGGGTCGCCGGACTCGACCGACTGCTCGAGCGCCGCGCGGGTGAGGCGCGAGAGGTAGCGCCAGCCCTCGGCGCGATCGAGCAGGTCCTTCGGCGACTTCTCGCGCAGGACGATCTCGCCCGCCTTCTTCAGCGCGTCGCAGAAATCCGACCAGACCTGGCCGGAGAGGACGCGCTCGGTGGCGTCCTGCGAGGGGACCTTCGTTCGGGGCTCGTTGCTCATGGCTTCTCCTTCAGGATCCGGTCCTGCCACGCGATGTAGTCGGCGAAGCGCTCGTCGATCAGGGCGTCGGACAGACCGTACTCCTCCGCGCTGTAGCGGTGCTCACCGGGCTCGCCGCGGCGATTCTCTTCGGCCCAGGCCCGCACGTCGCGCTCGGCGCGCTCGGTCCACGGGAAGTCGAAGAAGGCGTAGACCGCGCGGACCGAGCCGATCGGGTCGCGCGTGAAGTTCTCGAAGTGGAGGTCGAAGACGCGGACGCCGAGGCTCCTGCGCGAGGCCATGTTCATCTCGAGCACGCGGCGCCAGAGCTCGAGCATCTGCGGGCCGACGGCCTGCTTCGGGGCGCCGGGCTCGTAGATGCTCCGCATGCGGTGGACCAGGCTCGAGAGGGAGGGGATCAGCGCGCCGGGATGACGATGGGTATGCACGACGCAGGCGCCGGGGAGCGCCGCGAAGAGCTCCTCGAGGGCCCAGAGATGGCTCGAGTTCTTGAGCACCCAGCGCTTCTGCGGCTCCGCCGCGCCGATCAGCTTCAGGTTGTCGCGGTAGCGCAGGTAGGGCGCGCCCATGTCCTGCTTCAGCAGCCAGGCCTCGTAGCTCGGCAGCGTGGCGTTCATCGAGTAGGTGAAGCCGAGGAAGTCCTGCAGGAAGAGCAGCCGGCACTCGTCCGCCTCGTCGGGCTGCATCGAGTGGATCTTCTCGATCTCGGGCGTGTGGGCATAGATGCGGCGGAGGGCGTCCTCGGCGGCGCGGTAGCCCGGATGGGTCGGCCAGCTCGCGCGCGGCGGGCGGACGTCGGGATCGCAGCCCAGCCAGTACTCGAGGGACTGGGCGTCGGGGTCGGCGGCGAGCAGCTTGTGGAGCGCGGTCGTGCCGGTTCGCGACATGCCGGTGATCACGATCGGGCGATCGATCGCGTAGCGCAGGCGATCGGCGTGGAGCGCGAAGCGCGCGTTCGAGCGCAGGCGGCTCGCGAGCTGCTGCCCCAGCGCCTCCCAGGTCGACGCGCGGCCTTCGGGCCCGAGGCGAGACTCCCGGTCGTAGCACCCGAGCAGGCGGCGCAGGGCCTCGAGGTAGGTCGGGTCGCCGAAGTCGGCGAGCCCGGTCGTCGCGATCGCCTCTTCGTGGAGGCGGTCGATCGCGGCGAGGAAGGACTCCGGGACGGCGGGCCTCGCGCCGGACGTCACGGCTCGTTCGCCTCGGCGATGTTGCGTCGCAGCTGGATGCTCGTCGCGAAGTAGAAGGCGCTCGCGAGGCAGGCCCCGACGACGACCGTCGCCCACATCGCGTGGCGGATGCCGGCCTCGCCGTACTCCGGCCGCAACGCGTCCGACGCGCGTCCGACGGCCCAGGGGCCGATGATCCCGCCGATCAGGTTCACGATGAGCAGCTGGATCGCCACCGAGGTCGAGCGCATGCGGGGCTTCGCCAGGAACTGGTTCATCGCGTGGAGCGGGCCGTTGTAGGCGCCGATCGTCAGGATGAAGGCGAAGTAGAACAGCAGCGAGGTCCGCGCGTCGTCGGCGACGAGGTAGGCGAGCAGGCCCGCCGGGGCCGCGAGGAAGGCGACCGCCGTCGCGACCCACGCGTACCAGCGCTTGTCATTGCGCCCGAGCCGATCGGCGAGCAGCCCGCCCGAGAGCGAGCCGATCGCACCGCCGACGCCGGAGACGAGGCCGAGCCAGAGGCCCACCTGCGCGAGGCTCATGCCGTGGGCCCGCACGTAGAAGGTCGGCGTCCACACGATCGCCGCGTAGGCCGCGATCGCATGGCAGGAGGCGGCCAGCATCAGGAAGACGAAGGACGGCTTCGAGGCCAGGTAGCGGAAGACATATCCGATCGACTCGTCCGCCGCCGGCGCCGCGCGGACGGGCTCGCGCACCGTCCCCCCGACGAGCAGCGCGAGCAGCAGCCCCGGCAGACCGACGGCGACGAAGGTGAGCCGCCAGCCGAACTCCTGTCCGATCCAGCCGGCCGCGAAGTAGCCGAACATCGTCCCCGCGTAGACGCCCATGCCGAAGAGCGAGAGTGCCGTCGCGCGCTTCTCCGCCGGGAAGTAGTCGGAGAGCAGGGAGTGCGACGGGGGCGCGCCGGCCGCCTCGCCGATGCCGACGCCCATGCGCAGGAACGCGAGCTGGACGAAGGAGCCGGCCATCCCCATGAACGCCGTCATCGCGCTCCAGACCGCGACGCCGGCGGCGATCACGGTCCGCCGCGAGGTGCGGTCCGCGAGGCGCGCGAGCGGCAGCCCGAAGAGCGAGTGGACGACGATGAAGGCGAAGCCCGTCAGGAGCCCCATCGCCTCGTCGCTGACCCCGAACTCCGTCTTGATCGGCGTGATCAGCACCGAGAGGATGTTGCGATCGACGTAGTTCATCATGTTGACGAGGCCCAACATGAGCAGCACGTAGTACGGGTAGCGACTGCGCACGGGCGCGGGGGCCGGCGGGGCGGACGGAGATCGGTCTGCGGCGGGAGAGGCGGCGGGCGCGGTCATCGGGTGCGGCCAACCATACCAGAGGCGGGGGGCGCGCAAGCGGGCGCCGAGGACGGGATCGGGGCAGGAGAGGGAGTGGACGCGCACGGACGCGCGCTAGCTTCGGCCGCCTCGAGAGGGGATGCGCATGAGCGGGGCGGCGAGCGACGGCGCGGGCACGGGGGCGGGGCAGCATCCGCGTGCGTACTTCATGCTCGCGTTCCTCGTCTTCCTCTACGTCATCAACTACGTCGATCGGCAGATCCTCTCGGTCCTGCTGGAGCCGATCAAGCGGGATCTCGGCGCGTCGGACACGCAGATGGGTCTGCTGACCGGGCTCGCCTTCGCGCTCTTCTACACGCTCGCGGCGATCCCGATCGCGCGGCTCGCGGACGGCGGCGTGCGCAAGAACGTGATCGTCTGGGGCGTCGCGGTCTGGAGCCTGATGACCGCGAGCTGCGGCCTCGCGCGGAGCTTCGCGACGCTCGCGCTCGCGCGGGTCGGCGTCGGGGTCGGCGAGGCGACGCTCAATCCCGCGGCCCACTCGCTGCTCTCCGACTGGTTCCCGCCGGCGAAGCGCGCGACGGCCCTCGCGCTCTACAACGTCGGCGGCAACCTCGGGATCATGACCGGCTTCGTGCTCGGGGGCTGGATCGGCGAGAGCGTGGGGTGGCGTCAGGCCTTCTTCGTCGTCGGGCTGCCGGGCCTCGCCGCCGCGGTCGCCGCGCGCTTCGTGCTGAACGAGCCGCCGCGGGGATCGGCGGAGGGGATCGCGGTCGAGGACGGCATCGCCTCGACCCGCGAGGTGCTCGCCTACATGCTCGGCCGACCGACGTTCCGATGGCTCTCCCTCGCGAGTGCCCTCTACGCCTTCGCCGCCTACGGCTTCACGATCTGGGGCTCGAGCTTCCTGATCCGCGTCCACCACATGACGCTCTCGGAGACCGGGCTCGCGATGGGGCTGGTCCAGGGCATCGGGGGCGGGATCGGAACCTACGCCGGCGGACGCCTCAGCGACCGCTACGCCCGGCGCGACGAGCGCGCCGCGGTCCTCGTCTCCGCCGTGGGCGGGGCGATGGCGCTTCCCTTCCTCGCGCTCTTCCTGCTCTGGCCGGACCGCGTCGGCGCGCTCATGGGCTACGCGGTGGCGATGGTCTTCTCGGTCTTCTTCGTCGGCCCCTCGTACGGGCTGGCGCAGTCCCTCGCCCGCGTGCGGATGCGCGCCCAGGCCGCGGCGCTGCTGCTCTTCGCGATCAACCTGATCGGGCTCGGCATCGCGCCGCTCGTCGTCGGCATGCTCAACGACGCCCTCGCGGCCCGCTTCGGGGCAGAGGCGATCCGCTACTCGCTGCTGGCGACCGGGGCGACCACCGTCGGCGCGGTGCTGTTCTCGCTGCTGGCCGCCCGGACGGTGCGTGCGGATCTCGCCGAGGTCCGCAAGTCCCCTTGAATCGGGGCCGGCGAAAGCGGCGCGCGAGCGCGTTAGACTCGGCCGCGACCCCAACCGGAGAATCCTTCCCATGAGCGAGAACGAGATCGATGCCGCCTCGCGGCTCGAGGCGGAAGTGCTGCGCCACGCCCTGCGGATCGCCGCCGAGGAGGCCAGCATCGTCGTCGTCAAATCCGCGCACTCGGCGATGATCGTCGAGGGCGCCGACGCCTGCGCCGGCATCCTCGACGCGACGGGCCGCCTCGTGTCGCTCTCGACCGCGACGAACCTGATGCACGCCTCGAGCCTGCGCTGCTCGCTGCCGGCGGTGCTCGAGGATCATCCGCTCGAGACGATGCGCGAAGGCGACGTCTTCGTCATGAACGACTGCTTCCGCGGCGGCATCCACGCGAACGACCTGCTCGTCTTCCGCCCGGTCTTCATCGCCGGTCGCGTGCGCTTCTTCACCGGCACGTTGATCCACGTCTCCGACCTCGGCGGATCCTCCGCCGGCGGCATCGTCCCGGGCGCGACCGACGTCTTCGCCGAGGGCCTCCAGCTCCCGCCGGTCAAGCTCTACGCCGAGGGCCGCGAGGTCTCCGATCTCCACCGCCTGCTCGCCCTCAACAGCCGGACCCCGGATCGCGTGATGGGCGACCTCAAGGCGCTCGTCGCCGGGGCCCACGTCGCCGCGCGGCGGCTCGAGGCCCTGGCCGGCGAGTACGGCCCCGAGGCCCTCGATCGCGGCGTCGCGAACTACATCGCGGGCACCGAGCGCCGCATGCGCGACGAGCTCGCGGCGCTCACGCCCGGCGTCTACCGCGGTGAGTACACGATCGACGACGACGGCCTCGACCTCGATCGCTCGCCGGTCGTGCGCGTCGAGGTCACCGTCGGCGGCGCGGGAGCGCCGGTGCGCCTCGACTTCTCGGCGACCGACGACCAGGCGCGCGGTGCGATCAACGCCGGCTTCTCGCAGGCCCTGACCGGCGCGACCTACGCGGTTCGCTGCTACGTCGATCCGACCATTCCGATGAACGAGGGATGTTATGCGCCGATCGAGGTCGTGTTCCGCAAGGGTTCGCTGCTCGATCCGAAGTGGCCGGCGGCCTGCGGCGGGCGCGTCGTCTCGGTGACCGCGGTCTGCGAGGCGGTCGTCGATGCGCTGTCGAAGGCGCGGCCGGATCGGGCGACGGCGGCCTCGGCGATCATCCATCCCTTCACGCTCGCGGCGGCCACCGGCGGCAATCCCTGGCTGCTGCTCTCCTACGAGTACGGCGGCCTCGGCGCCCGGGCGACCTCGGACGGGCCGAGCGCCTCGGGCTCGTTCTTCCTGGGCGGGCGCAACGTGGTGCCCCAGGTCGAGCCGCTCGAGGCGCGGCTGCCCCTCGTCTTCGAGTCCCAGTCGATGATCCCCGACTCCGGCGGGCCCGGACGCCATCGCGGCGGGCTCGGGGTCGAGACGCGGATCCGGGTGCTCAAGGACTGCGAGGTCGCGATCCGCAGCGAGCGCGTCCGTTACGCGCCGCCCGGGCGCGACGGCGGGCGGCCGGGGCGGGCGGGCGAGCAGTTCGCCGTGCTGCCGGGCGGTGGGACGCGGCCGCTGCTGCCGAAGGCGGCGAACCAGCTGATGTACGCGGGCGAGACCTTCGTGCTGCGCACGTCGGGCGGCGGCGGGCTCGGCCGTCCCGAGGAGCGCGACCCGGCGCAGGTCGAGGCGGATCTCGCGGAGGGTTGGGTCAGCCCGGAGGGGGCGCGACGCGATTACGCCTACGCGGGCTCCGGGAGCGGAAAGGGCGGGGCGGCGCTGGCCGGTCCGAAGCCCGCGGCGACGGGCCGGGAGGCGGGACGATGAGCGAGCGATGCGTACTCGGGGCCGACATCGGCGGGACCTTCACCGACATCGTGCTCACGCGGGGCGACGGCCGGCTCCACGTCGTGAAGCAGCTGACGACGCCGGGCGCGCCCGAGGAGAGCGTGCTCGGCGGCATCCGCCGGCTGCTCGAGACGACCGGCATCGACCCGGCCTCGATCGAGCGCGTGGTCCATGGGACGACGCTCGCGACCAACGCCGTGATCGAGCACAAGGGCGCCCGCGTGGCCTTCGTGACGACGAAGGGCTTCGGCGACCTGCTGCGGATCAGCCGCGAGGCCCGGGTCGAGGACGATCGCTACGACCTGTTCTTCGAGCCGTCGCCCCCGGTGATCGGGCGGGATGCGGTGTTCGAGATCGTCGAGCGCTGCGATGCGCGCGGCGAGGTGCTGGTCGGCTTCGACGCGGAGCAGGCCCGGGCGGAAGCCGCGCGCATCGCGCGCTACGCGCCCGAGGCGGTCGCCGTCTGCTTCCTGCATGCGTATGCGCGGCCGGACCACGAAGAAACGATGGGGGCGATCCTACAGGCCGAGATGCCCGACGTGCGCGTCATCCTCTCGTCGCGGGTCCACGCCGAGATGCGCGAGTTCGATCGCGCCAGCACGACGCTCCACACGGCGCAGGTCGCGCCCCTGATGGCCCGCTATCTGGCTCGCCTTCAGGCAGGGCTCGGCCGCCTCGGCATCCGCGGACCGCTCCACATCATGGAGTCCTCGGGCGGCGTCATGTCGGCGGCGGTCGCCGCCGAGCGTGCGGTCGCGACCCTCGAGTCGGGGGGCGCCGCCGGCGTGATGGCCGCGGCGCGCTTCGCCAACCACTACGGCGAGAAGCGCGTCATCTCCTTCGACATGGGCGGCACGACCGCCAAGGCGGGCGTCGTCCACGACGGCCGGCCGCGGGTCGTGCGCGAGCTCCACGTCGGCGGGCGCGGCAGCTACGGCGGACGCCGCGCCGGGACCGGCATGCCGATCAAGACGCCGACGATCGACCTCGCCGAGGTCGGCGCCGGCGGCGGCTCGATCGCGTGGCTCGATCCCGAAGGTGTCCTGCAGGTCGGGCCGCGCTCCTCCGGCGCCGATCCCGGCCCCGCCTGCTACGCCCGGGGCGGCACCGCGCCCACCGTCACCGACGCGAACCTCGTGCTCGGCTACCTGACCCCCGAGCGCTTCGCCGGGGGGACGATGGCCCTCGACCCGGCGCGTGCGCATGCGGCGATCGAGAAGACGATCGCCGTGCCCCTCGGCACGAGCGTCGTGCGCGCCGCCTGGTCGATCCACGAGATGGCCAACGCGAACATGGCCTCGGCGGTCCACGTCGTCACCGTCCAGCAGGGCATCGATCCCCGGGATCACGTCCTCGTCTGCTTCGGCGGGGCGGGCCCGATGCACGCCGCGGGCCTCGCCTCGCGCTTCGGCCTCGCTCACATCGTGGCGCCGCCGGAGGCGGGCGTCGCCTCGGCGATCGGCATGCAGGCGACCGACCTGACGGCGGAGCACGGCCATACCCATTGGGTGCAGGCCGCCGATCTCACGGTCGCCGAGCTCGATCGTCAGTTCGCCCGGGCGCTCGACGTCGCCCGCGCGAAGATGGGGCTCGACGACGCCGAGGCCGCGCTGGCCGGCGCGCTCGAGGTCGAGCGTCTGGTCGACGCCCGCTTCGTCGGCCAGTCCCACGAGCTGTCGATCCCGTACGCCCCCGCGCCCGGCCAGGAGCAGGCCGAGCTGGCCGCGCTGCCCGCCCGCTTCCGGGCGCGCTACCGCGAGCTCTACGGCATCGAGGGGAGCGGCACCGTCGAGTACGCCGCCTTCCGCGTCCGTCTCCGCATCCCCGTCGAGCGACCGCCGCTCCGGCGGAGCGCGCGCGAGGGCGCGGCCGCACCGGCCGCGGAGTGGCGCGACGTCTGGTTCGGTCCCGACAAGGCCTCGCGCACGCGGATCCTCTCCCGAGCCGATCTCGCCCAGACGGGGGCGCTCTCGGGCCCGCTGCTCGTCGAGTCCGACGTCGACACCGTCGTCGTCCCGCCCGGCTGGTCGGCCAGCGTCGACGAGGTCGGCAGCGTCCATCTCCGCCGGGAGTAGCCGGACCCGCCGCGCTTCGTCGTCTGCGGCGACGGAGCGCGGCCCGACATTCTTCGCTCACGCGCGACGCCGGAAACGACGAAACGCCGGAAACCACGAAACGACGCAACGACCAAACGAAAAGGCCGTCCTCCTCACGGAGGACGGCCTTTCTTGCTTGCGAGCCGGCCGGGAGCCCGGAGACTCCGGCCGCGTCGACTAGCGGCGGCGCGAGGCCAGCGCCACGAGGCCGAGGCCCATGAGGAGCGCGGTGCCCGGCTCCGGGACGATCGTCAGGGCGAAGGTCGCGTTCGTGAACGGGAGCTCGTTTCCGAAGCGGTCCAGGGCGACGTGGCCGTACTGGGCGAGCGTGCCGAAGCTGAGGGTCAGGTTCTGGGGCGCCGCACCGATGCCGAGGGTGTTCAGGCGGTAGGTCACGCGGAAGTGGACGTCGCCGGCGCCGGTGCTGTTGCCGGCGATGCCGTTGTCGAGCAGGCCGTTGCCGCTGTGGCCCGTGAGGTCGATGCCGCCGAAGAGCTGGGTGCGCACCGGCTGCGGGTTCTGCGCGTTCGGGGCCCAGATGTTGACCGGAGCGGTCACGAGGTTCTCGAGGCCGTTGAAGTTGGGATCGCCGGAAGGGACCTGGACGGTGTTGAAGGCGCCGCCGGTGACCGAGCCGCCGACGAGCTCGAGACCGCTGCTGTTGTTGTCCGTCGTGTTCGGGATGTCGTACCCGGAGACGACGACGTCGAGACCCGCGATGCCGAGGTTGGTCGGGTTCTCGAGGCGGAGATCGAAGGTGATCTGGTCGCCGTTGTTGAGGAACGTCGTGCTCGCGCCCGTCGACGAGACGTTGACGAGCTGGATGCCGAGGGCGCTCGCCGCCGTCGGAACGGCGAAGAGGACCGCCGCCGCTGCCAGTGCCTGGTTGAATCGAATCATCTGCTTCTCCCTCATTTCCGTGCCACAGCGTGAACGCGGAGGTCGCCGCGATCCGCGCGTGCGGAAGGCGACGACGCGAAACGCCGAGCCCGGTGCACCGCGCACCGGTCCGAGGTCTCGCGACCTGTCGATCTGGAAGGAGGAGAAGAGCCTCGATCGGATCCGCCGGATCCCGCTCCGTTCGCGTCGATCAGAAACCTGACACTGTTATTCGAGCGTCGGGCACCTGAAGCGAACCTTGCGCAATCCGCGTTCGAAGCGGTTTCGGGGCGTTTCCCAGCGCCCCGGCTTCGAACCATGCATCCATCGAGACGGCTCTCGCGAGCCTGCTCAGCCGAATTCCCAACCCCCGATCGCGACGCATGTCGCGCGCGGGAGATCTTCCCAGATCGCGATCATCCTACTACGGCCGGGCCGAAATGTGGAGGGAAAAATGCACCGCCCGGGCAATTCGCATTCACGCCGGGTCGCGCCGGCGTAACGGCGTGACGTCGATTCGGTGCCGTGGTGCCCGGGTGTCGCGTGAGGCTGGAGGCCTCGTCGCGATCTCGTCGGACGGACCGGGGAGCTCGGGAGCACGAATCGGTGCGGCGACGAAGGGGCGAACGCCGGAGTGCCCGCTGGAGCGCGGCTCGACCGTCGCGTGGCTCCGTCGTCTGGAGACGTTTCCGCGATGCGATCGGTCGATCGTCGTCGAGGGCCGAAAAGACGACGGCCGCCCTCCGGGAGGAGGGCGGCCGATTTCAGGCTCGACTCGGGCCGATCGCCCGAGTGCGTGCGCGTGCTCGCGAGTCGAGTCCCGCCGAGGAGGCGTGCCGGTCGTCGCCGGCCCGCCTCCGGCGGGTGTCGACTAGCGTCGGCGCGAGGCCAGCGCCGCGAGGCCGAGGCCCATCAGCAGCGCGGTGCCCGGCTCCGGGATCACGCTCAGGGCGTAGGTCGCGTTCGTGAACGGGAGCTCGTTGCCGCCCGCGCCGATCGCCAGGGCGCCGCTGGCCGCGTCGGTGCCGAACACGAGGTTCAGGTTCTGGGTCGGGCCGGAGTTGTTGACCAGGAGCTTGTACGACACGCGGAAGTGGATGCCGTTCGCGCCCGTCTCGCCGAGCGGGCCGTTGTCGAGGGTGCCGTCGCCGTTGTGGGCGCCGGTGTCGACGCCGTTGAACAGCGAGGTCGTCACGGCCTGGGGGTTCAGCAGGTTCAGGGCCCACACGTTGGTCGGCGCGGTGCGCGTATTCGGCAGACCGTCGGTGTTGTTCGGGTCGGCGTCGAAACCGGTGCTGAAGGCGTTGGCCGCCACGAGGCCGCCGGCCTGCAGCTGGAGACCGCTGCTGATGGCCGCCGTGTTTCCGGGGGTGTCGAAGCCGCTGACGGAGACGCCGAGGCCGAAGACGCCGACGTGGGTCGGGTTGTCGAGCCGGAGGTCGAAGGTGATGGTGTCGCCGTTCTGCAGGAAGCTCGTGCTCGCACCGGTCGACGAGACGTTCACGATCGAGATGCCGAGCGCGCTCGCACCCGTCGGCATGGCGAACAAGAGCGCCGCCGCCGCGATGGCCTTGTTGAATCGAATCATTTGCTTCTTCCTCTTTTCCTGCCACAGCGCGAACGCCGATAGCGTCACGACCCCGCTCGAGCGGGGACGTCGGCACGAGCACGCCGCCGCACCATGCGACGGTCCGTTCGTGCGATGTCGTGATCTGGAGGAGGAGGAGAACGAGCGTCGATCCGAAGTCCAGGCCCGGGTCGGTGACCCGTCTGCCTGCGCCCTGGCTTGATTCGAGGTGTTTCCCAGCACCTCGAGCCCGAGCGATCCCGATCGATGAAGGCTTCTTCTCGCATTCCTCGCGAACGAGGAGAGAGAAGCCCGCCCAGCCGAATATCCCTTCACGCGTCGGGACGGATGTCCCGGCGAGTGACCTTCCCAGATCGAGGTCGATCCTACTATGGGCACCGGGAAAAGTGTGGGGATTTTTTAGGATCCGATCGATTTTTGCGAGTCGGTCGACCCGAAGGGAAGTCGGGTCGGAGTCGGCCGAAGACTCCTGCCAGTCGGCGCCGAGAGGCAATCCGGGGACCGAGACGCCGGTGGGCGCTCAGGAATCGGTCGCCGGTCGCTCGCGCCGGGGCGGGGCGATCGCGATCCCGTGCCGCAGCCAATCGAGCTGCTCGGGGCGCACGACGGGGAGGTGGGCCAGCAGCGTCGCCCGGGCCTCCGTGTCGGCGCCCTTCAGCTTCTCGAGGGTCGCGCTCCAGCCCGTCGCCTCGCCGCCCCCGGAGAGGCTGCGCTGCTCGAACGCGCGGGCGACCTCGAGGGCTTCGTCGAGGCGGCCAAGCTGGGCGAGGCTCCAGACGATCCGCCAGGCGGCCAGCGGATCCGAGGGGTAGTCGCGGAGGATCGCGCGGTCGATCGAGAGGGCGCGGTCGTACAGGCCGAGCACGGCGTAGATCAGCGCGAGACGGTGGGCCTGGGGATCCATGCGGCCCTCGCGTCGCGCCTGTCGCACCGAATCGATCAGCGCCTCGAAGTCGAAGGGGATCAGGCCATGGGACAGGGCCCAGCCCGTCGCCGAGCGGACGACCCGCTCCGGCTCGAATCCGCGTTCCCGGTCGAAGGGCACCCCCGCGCGCTCGTAGTAGCGGGCGATGCGCTCGAGGTTCGCCGCGTTCCGCTCGCCGCGGCGCAGATACACGGCGTTTCGCAGATTGCGGAAGACGAGGATCCAGCCGGGCTCGTGTTCGAGGTGGCGCACGCTGCACGGGACCGGGCGTCCCGGCGTCGCCTCGATCGGAAAGCCGAGGCCGAGGAAGAGGTCGAAGCCCATGCGATCGAGGAGCGCCGAGTAGTCCTCGTCCGCCCGCAGGCGCTGGCGGGCGCCGATCGCCAGGTTGGCCTCCATCGCGTCCTTCGCGACGTTCATCGTGCCGCTCGACGCCATCTGGAGCTTCGGGGCCAGCCAGAAGGACATGAAGCCGCCGAGGGGATAGTCGTTGAAGATCCGGCCCTCGACGCCGGTATCGGCGAGGAACCAGATCGCCTCGGTGTTGTACCGCTCCGCCGAATAGGGCACCGAGTAGTCCCCACCGTCGGCGAGCAGGGCCCGGGAGACGAGCGGCCAGTCGCCCTGGCGGAAGTGGAGCAGCGCGACCGCGACCGCGAATCCCGCGGCGAGCCCGGGGCGGCGCACGCGGCTCGCCAGCGCTCCGAGCACCGCGAGCGCGAAGAAGGCCAGCCACAGGAACCGCGAGGCGCTCGCGGCGGCGACGAGTCCCGCGCCGGCGAGGGCGAGCAGGGCCGGATCGACGCGGGGCGCGGTGCGCCGCGTGCGCTCGCGCAGGAGGACGACGATCGCCAGGGCGGTGGCCGCGATGGCCAGCCAGCAGAGGCTCCAGGCGGCGACCGTCGGCGGCAGGAAGGGGACCGGCCAGGCCATCAGATTCGTCGGATTCCACTCGTCCGCGATCGCGCCGAGGTCGAGCGTCCGCTCGCCCGAGCGGAAGTAGGCGAGGTGGGCCGCCGGTCCCTGCGGATTGGCGAGGCTCGCGATGCCCATCGCGAGCGCGGCGACCGCCAGCCGGCGGGCGCGCGCCCCTTCGCCGTCGGCGTCGCGGGGCGTGGCCTCGTCGGACGCGCGCCCCCCGAGTCGCGACGCCAGGGCGGCGATCCCGGCGCCCGTCGCGGCCGCGAGCACGAGCACGGGACCGAGCAGGAAGGCGGCGTGGACGTTCGCCCAGACGGCGGTGATCAGCGCGGCGACGGCGATCCGGCGCGGGCCCGGGCCGGTGCGCGGAACGAGCAGCAGCAGCACGAGCGCGAGGGTCGCGGCGATCGAGAAGAGCTCGGGGCGCAGCTGCACGACCCGATAGGTCGAGAGCGCGACGAAGCCCAGGGTTCCGGCGCTCGCGATCGCCGGGCTCGAGCCCGTTCGCCGGAGCGTCCGCCAGGCGAGGACGAGGATGCCGAGCACCGCGAGCGCGTGCAGCGCGCGGAGCCCATCGAAGCCCGTGAGCGCGTAGCCCTCGAAGATCGCGACCGAGCCGAGCCAGGAGCTCGGCTCCGGCGGGCCGGGGGCCGCGAACAGGAAGGGGTCGCGTTCGAGCCAGGGGCCGCTGCGCGCGAAGACCTCGCCGAGCGAGAGGTGGATCCAGGTGTCGTTCGCGTAGAGGGGCTGGCCGGCGAGCACGACGGTGGCCGCGACCGTGGCCAGGGCGACGAGATGGGTCAGGCCGGTCTCGAGCCGATCGGGCAGTCCCCGCGCCGGCGGGACGCCGTCCTCTCCGTCGCGCGAGCCGGCGTCCGTAGGTCCGATCACCAGAAGCGCTTGGGGATCCAGTTGAGGTGGACCCCGGCGGTCGCGCGGTAGGCCCAGGGATCCTGGGTGTACTTCCAGGTGGCGCATTCGTTGGGCTGCCCGCCCGAGACGTTGCACTGCTGCATCTTGGTCTTGACCGAGGTGAACGAGTAGGCCGCGTGGCCGCGCGCGTACAGCGAGATCGAGAACGGGCCCCACTGCAGGCCGGGGACGTATTCGATCTCGACCGACGGGCCGGCCGAATGGAAGACCTCCCGTCGGCTCTCGTCGAGCAGGATGAACCGGAAGTCCTCGAGGCCCTGGCGCGCGCCGGTATCGCCGTTGAGGCGCACCGCACGGCGGGTCTGCGCGAAGACGTCGACGATGGTCCGGCTGTACATCACGGCCGGCTTGATCCGGATGAGCTGGTCCCCGGGGATCGGAAACTCGAAGGAGGCGCCCAGCCCGGCATGGACCTGCGGGCCCTGCTGCTGGGCCGTGATCTGGGTGCCGACACCGGAGAGGGTCCGCTCGCCGAAGGGCGTCGTGCTCTCGGAGCCGGGCGGGAGCACGGGAAACTCGATCTTGCCCGGATTGCCGCGCCGGGCGAGCTGCGTCTCGGTGCCGAACGGCGCGGAGAGGTTGACCTCCATGAACAGCCGGGGACGGCCCGGCACGTCGAGCCCGGGCGTCAACGCACCGAAGGTTCCGCCCACGAGGAAGGACATCACGAGCTCGCGCGATCGCTCGGGCGCCGAGACCTGCGTTCCTTCGTCGCCGTACTGGGAGTTCGGAGGACGCACGCGGGGGCCGGTGATCTGGGTCGAGGTCGACGAGCCCTTCGCGGAATGACCGAAGATCCCGATCTCCGGGTTCCCGTAGATCACCCAGTCCTGGATCGACGGGATGCCGGCGACGCCGCCGTCGAGCCCGGACTGGGCCGAGGCGATCGAAGACGCCAGGGCCGAGACCAGCGCGCCGGACAAGGCCGCAATCCGGGCGCAGGCTCGCGCTCGTCGCATTCGGGAGATCGCACGGGGATTCGAGGAGTCGTTCGGGCAGGGGGCGCGCATGTTTGGCTTCATCTCGAGCGGCCGTGCTTCACGCGGCCGGCGGGGCTCCGTCTGGAGGCATAACTAGACCCGAGTCGACGGCTCCGCGCAAGGATGCCGTGCGAGATTTGCGAGCCTGCCCGACGTCACCGGACTGTGATGGCACGTCAGGTCCCAGCGGAGTCGTCCCGCGAGCAACGGCCGCCTCCATTGGAATGGGGGCACGGGCGATGGCCCCGCTCGACGTTCCCACCGCGGCGGGTTCCGCCCAGCCATGGTATTCCGACGACGGCCCTGCGGAGGCGATCCCCGTCCGCAGCCCGGGCTCGATTCGAGCGTCCCGTCTCCCGCTGATGTTCCGTCATCCCGGAGACGGGCGATGGGGCGCACCCCCGAGCTCGAAAGGCCGCGCAGTATTCATCACGATCATTGATCCCGCAATGCAACCCGAGTAGTCTCGGTGCGCCCGTGTTTCTGCGCCGGCTCCATCGTCGGAGCCAGGTCGATTCAGATTGCCCAGGACCGCAGTCGTGTCTCGGACCGTTCGCCGAAGCGGGGCGGAGTCTGCCAGGGATCGCGTGGAAATGAATCCGCCGCGGTCGTCCTCGCCGACTGCGCATCGTGCGGAAGACCCGCCGGTCGCGCGCGTGGAGTGGATCGATGGGTCGGTTTCCGATTCCGGGGAATGAAGCCACGATGGTTGCAGCGAGAGCCGATCGAAGTACAGGAGCGACCGTCGCGTGGGGCCGGCGCCTCGCACGCGGTGCCTCGCTGTGGGTCTGGGCGTCCGCCGCGTTCGGGCTCGCGACGCCCGTCGCCGCGCAGCAGAGCGGCGCTGCAGACCCGTTCGCCGGCGTCGAAGAGATGGTCGTCACGGGAACCGGGAACGCGGAGCTGCTGAATCCGTCGAGCACCTCCGCGATCGCCTTCGACACGAAGGACCTCGCGAACATCGGCGTCGAGGACGTCGGGGATCTCGACGCCTACGTCCCGAATCTCGAGATCGCGTCGGTCAACGCGACGAACGCGTCGTTCTTCGTCCGCGGCGTCGGCCTCCAGGACTTCGGCGCCAATGCGTCGAGCTCGGTGCCGATCTTCCAGGACGGCGTGCCGCGCAATCCGTCCGCGACGCAGCTCACGGGCCTCTTCGACATCGGCGGACTCTCGGTCCTGAAGGGGCCGCAGGGCTCCGGGAACTTCCGGAACGCGTCGGCCGGCGCCTTCATCGTGAAGACCCAGGCGCCGAGCGACGAATTCGGCGGTTATGCGCGCATGACGCTCGCGCGGATCGCCTCCGTCGATGCCCGCGACGCCAACCGATACCAGTTCGAGACCGCCGTCAACTCGCCCATCTACGAGGACATCGTCACGGCGCGCATCTCGGCGCGCTACAGCCACGAGAACCCGTTCTGGGAGAATCGCTGCGCCAACCGGACGCCGATCGCCGACCGACCGGTGCAGGGCGGGCCGCCGTCGGCCTCGGTCGGCATCTGCGGGGAGCAGGTCCGAAACGGCGAGAAGAGCCAGGTCCAGCCCTTCCTCAACCGGTACATCGGCGAGATCGACGACTACGCGATCCGCGGCCAGCTCCGGATCAAGCCGCCCGAGCTTCCGATGGAATGGACCGTCCGGGTCGAGTTCTCGAACCTCAATCGCGACTCGACGGCGGGCCAGGCGCTCGGGACCGGTGGCAATCGGGTCGGTCAGGGCGACATCCTCGGCTATCGGGACCGGGACCTGACGAACCGCGAGAACTTCCTGCGCTCGGATTTCCGCGCCAAGAATCCGACGCTGTCGACGACCGAGATCAATCGCCTCGCCGCGCTGCGCCTCGCCAAGGAGGTCTACAAGACTCCGGGCGACCGCCATCCCTACGCGGGCGACCTCGATCAGCCGGGCAAGACCCTGCTCGAGACCCACTCGGTCTCGACGACCGGCGTCATCGACCTCGACTTCGCCGAGGCGACGGTCAACTTCGGCTTCATCGACTATCGCAAGTCGGAGTCGCGCGACACGGATCTCACGCCGAACGTCCGGTTCTCCGCGGCGGGCGACGACCAGGCCTGGGAGTACTACGGCGACTTCAGCCTGAAGGGCGACGCGGTCGGTGAGCTTCCGGTCTCCTGGGACTTCGGCGCGTACACGATGCTCGAGCAGGTCGAGGCCTTCAACGACCAGTCCCTCTTCGGCGACACGCAGCAGCAGAACGAGTTCACCCAGGAGATCTTCAGCGGCGGCGCCTATCTGAACATCGACTACGAGTTCCTCGAGTCCTTCACCCTCTCGGCGGGCGCCCGCTACAACTGGGAGCGCAAGGACTTCGAAGTCAAGAACACCCAGATCACGGAGCCGTTCCCGGGCTTCCAGGTCCGCAGCATCAACCAGTCCGACAATCAGCGGACCTGGGACGCGTTCACGGGCTTCGTGAACCTCGAGTACGCCTTCACCGAGGACGTCTCGACCTATCTGAAGTACTCGCGCGGATTCAAGGCGGGCCATTTCAACCCGAGCGACGCGACCGCCGCCAAGATCCCCGGGCGAGGCTACGCCGACCCGGAGCAGATCGACGCGGTCGAGTGGGGCGTCAATGCCAGCTTCTGGGCGGACCGGGTCACGTCGAACGGCTCCTTCTTCTATTACAACTACCGCAACTACCAGGTGTTCCGGCTCACGACGAACTTCCAGGGCGTCTCGCGCGTCGTCCAGAACGCCGCGCAGGCGCGCAACTACGGCGCCGAGCTCGAGTTCATCGTGCGGCCGCTCGAGGGCTACGTGCCCGAGGAGATCGAGGGGCTGACCGTCACGCTGCGCGGCGGCTGGCTCGAGGCCCAGTTCGTCGAGTTCACCGTCGTCGAGCAGCGCTTCTTCGCGGGTGGCAGCCTCGGTGTTCCGATCGACTACTCGGGCAACTCGCTGCTGAATGCGGCCAACCTGCAGGCCTCGGCGATCTTCAACTGGCCGGTCGTCACCCGCAGCTTCGGCACGATCACGCCCCAGTACGACTTCACCTGGACCGACGACACGCCCTACGATCCGAACAACGGTCGCGGCGAGCCCGACGTGGTCGGCAACAATCGCTTCCAGCCCTATCTCCTCGGCAACCGCGCCTACATCCTCCACAACCTCCGCGTCTCGTGGACGCCGCCGGGCGACTCGGGCGTGACGGTGGCGGGCTGGTGTCGGAACCTGACCGATCAGCGCTACAAGACCTTCGCCGTCGATCTCTCGACCTTCAGCGGTCAGCAGCTCTGGTACATGGCCGATCCGCGGGTCTGCGGCGCCGACTTCCGCTTCACCTGGTAGGGGGGCCGGCGCCCGCCGCGTGGCGATGAGCCATGCGGGCGGGACGACGCAGACGGCCCCGGGCGGGCGGTCACGCAAGCGACCGGGCACGGCGCATGCGGCCGGGCGGGCAGCCAGGCGGGTGGCCACGCCTGCGATCGGGTGGGCGATCCGGACTGGGATCACGCGGGCGATCCGGCCGAAGCGGCGACGCGAGCCGCGCCGTCCACACGGCGCGCCTTCGTCGCTTCGGAGTCTCCGGGCAGGCCCGGAGGCTCAGGGCAGCTAGGGCAGCTGGTAGCCGAGCGCTCGGAGCTGATCGAGCTGCATCTGGTCCAGCTTGATCTCCTTCGACTCGAAGGCGGAGCGCTGGTCCAGCACCTCCTTCGCCTTCTCGCGCAGCCGATCCGCTTCTTCCTTGTGGGCCAGGATCTGGTTCGAGCGCTGGCCGTCGGTGGTCGAGAGCAGGACCTCGTAGGGACGGCCGTTCAGGGCGGAGCCCGAGACGTAGCGGTACTCGTCCTCGACGATGCTGACGGAGGCGAGGCGATTGCCGCCGGGCGTGCCCCAGTTCTCGTCGAGGAAGGCGACGGAGGTCTCGGCCTCGGCGTCGGCCGGGGCGACCGGGGCGCCGCCCGCCGCCGCGAGGATCTCGGGCTTGCGGGAACGACCGTCGAGATCGGGGCCCTGGCCGGGCAGGCCGAGCAGGTCGAGCAGCGTGGGCCAGATGTCGAGGTTGCTCGTCCGCGACTTCACGACGAGCCCGGGCGAGAGCTTGACGGGCAGGGAGAGGATGACCGGCGTCTCCGTGGTCTCGGGGAAGACCTCGCGCGCATGGCCTTCGAAGCCGCGCTCGCCGAACGCCTCGCCGTGGTCCGAGATGAGGACCACGATCGTGTTCGTCAGCAGGCCGCGCTTGACGAGGTAGTCGTACAGCGTCGAGATGACCCAGTCCTCGCGCAGGATCGAGTTGTCGTAGATGTCCGAGACGGCGTTGCCGAAGAGGGCCGATTCCTGGTCGTAGGTGTACTCGTGGACGTCCATGAGGTGGAGATAGAGGAACCAGCGCGACGACTTGCCGTGGATGCGCAGGAACTCGATCGCGTCCGCCACCACGCTCTCGTCCGTGCCCGCGAGGTCCGCGTTCGGCCGCATGCGGCGGATCTGGGGATCACCGTAGCCGCCGAGGGGCTTGTAGTACTTCTCGAAGCCCTGGGCGAAGCCGAACGAGGGGTTGACCCAGCCGTTGCGGTAGAGCCCGACGGTCTTGAAGCCCGCCTCGGACAGGATCTCCGCCGGCATCTCGACCTGATCGGAAATCGTGTGGTTGAAGCGCGTGACGCCGACGTGGAGGGGGGTGCGCGCCGACCACATCGAGGCCATCGAGCTCTTCGTCCAGGACGACTGCGCGATGTTGCGCTCGAAGCGGATGCCGCTGGCCGCGAGCTTCGAGAGGAACGGCGTCGTGTCCCGCTCGTAGCCGTAGGCGCTCATGCGCTGGGCGCGCAGGGTATCGACCACGATGAACAGGACGTTGGTGTCCTCGCGGTCCGCCAGCGCCTCGATCTCGGCCGCGCCGCCCTTCGGACGGTCGTCGGTCGGCTCGGCCTCGACGTGGATCGTCGAATAGGCGTAGAGGGCGAGGGCGCCCGCTCCTGCCAGGAGGATGGGCCAGATGCGTCGCTTGGTGTCGGTGGTCATCGCGGCGCGACGCTATCGAATCCCCGCCTGCGCGGAAACCTGGAGGCCTTCGCGCCACAGGCCCGACGGCTCCGCTTCCCATCGCGGGCACCGGCCGCGACGCGTCCTGCTAAGGTCTGCGCCATGCTAGCCGACCGCCTGCTCCGCCAACGTTCTTCCCGTCCCGCCCGCGCCCGCTTCACCGGTTCTTCCGGTGCACGCGGCTCGTCGACCGCACGCCCCGGCGCGGTCCTGATCGTGGGTTCGATGGCGCTCCTGCTCGCTGCGGCGGGCTGTGCGCCGTCGCCCGAGGATCGCCTCGCCGAGGTGCGCGAGCTGCAGGCGAGCAATCGGATGGAGGAGTCGATCCCGATCCTGATCGAGCTGATCGAGTCGGGCAGCCGCGAGGGCGAGATCTTCTATCGCTACGGACGGGCGCTCTCGCTCAGTGGAAAGCCGGAGCGCTCGATCTGGGCCCTCGATGCGGCGCGCGAAGACCCGGAGTGGTTCGTGCGCGCGAGCCAGCAGCTCGCCGTCGACGCGCAGATGGGCGGCAACTACGACTTCGCCCTCGAGGTCTTCAAGCGGCTCCACGAGGAGGCGCCCGAGGCGATCGAGGACGATCCCTTCGCGCTCCTGCTGGAGACCCGCGTCCTGCTCGACACGCAGAACCACTTCGAGGAGGCCCTCGAGCTGGTCGATTCGGTGATCGAGCGGTTCCCCGAGGAGGAGACCGCCATCCGGATGAAGGCGGTCGCGCTGCTCGGCCTGAAGCGGCCGGACGAGGCCTACGAGCTGCTTCGGAGCGCCGGCGTGCGTCCGGACGAGGGCGACGGCGACGAGGCGAAGGCCGAAGGCGGCCAGAACGCGAAGGCCGAGGGCGGCAAGAAGAAGGCGAAGGCGGGCGCCGCGGGTGCCGGTGGGAAGCCGGGGGAGCCCGGCGACGAGGCCCTCGCCGCGGCGACCGAGGGCGGGGGCGAGGCGGCCGCCGATCCGTCCGACGACGAGGACGACGCCGGCCTCTATCTCGAGATCGAGGACGATTCGCGCGAGGCCTACTGGTGCACCGTGCGCGCCTCCTTCAAGCGCGAAGCGGGCGAGCAGGACGAGGCCGCGAAGATCGTCGACGAGTGTCTCGCCAAGCATCCCGATGCGACCGAGCTGATGACCGAGGCGATCAAGCTCTACTCCGAGCGGGGCCGCTTCGACCGCGTCGAAGAGATCCTCCAGAAGGCGTACGCGGCGAGCCCCGAGAACGCCGAGATCCGCGACGCGCTGGTCCAGTTCCTGTCGCGGGTCGATCGGAGCAAGGAGGTCGAGGCGATCCTGCGCAAGGCGATCGCCGACGCCGAGAAGGCGGGCCAGGCCGGCTCCGTCGACGCCGCCCGTCTCTGGGTCGATCTCGCCGGCTTCCTGATGTCCCACGATCGGGTCGGCGAAGCCCTCGTCGCCTTCGACAAGGTCAACCAGATCGTCGGCGACAACGCTTCCCCCGATCTCCTGCTGCGCGAGGCCGAGGCGCTGATCCGCGCGAAGGAGTACGACGAAGCGCTGAAGATGGCGGACAAGACGCCGGTCGAGGTGCATCAGCAGATGCTGCGCGGCCGCATCGCCTTCGAGCGGGGCGAGTTCCAGAAGGCCATGGACGAGCTCGGCAAGGCGGCGCTGCAGTGGCCCGACAACGCGCCGATCCGGTACTACCGCGCGCGCGCTGCCGAGGGCGCGGGCGATCTCGATCTCGCCGTCGAGGAATACCGCCATGCGGTGCGTTCGGATCCGAAGCTCTCCGCGGCGCGGGAGCGCCTGGCGCGGCTGCATCTTTCCGAGGGCAACTTCCGCGAGGCGTCGTCGATCCTGACGTTCCAGTCGCCGCGCGAGCCGTCGGATCCGTCGACGGAGATGCGGATCCTCATGGTCGAGGTCGAGACCCGACGGGGCACCGAGCCCGACCTCGACATCCCCGCCGACGCGACCCATTCGAACGACGTGGTCCGCCGAGAGACGATCCGGGCGCTCTCGCGCGGGCTCGCCCATCGGGTCGGGCCGCGCGCCGCGGAGGGCGTGCTCGCCGAGTTCGAGAAGGAGTCGGTCCCGGCCATCCGGGGCGCCTTCCTGCGCGAGCGGGTGGAGCTCATGGCCGCGAGCGAGGACCTCGACGCGGCGGTCAAGGCGGCCCGCGCCGGAATCAAGGCGCGCCCCGACGACCGCGACTCGCAGATCGCCCTCGGGCGGGCGCTCGCCCGGCAGGGGAGCGCGCTCGACGAGGCGGAGAAGGTCCTGAAGGCGGTGCTCGAGAAGTTCCCGAACGAGGTGGACGTGCTGACGACGCTCGGGGATCTCGCCGGAAAGCGGGGCGATCTCGTGGCCGCCGACGGCTTCTACGAGCGGGCCCTCGCGATCGCACCGGATCACTGGGACGCGCTCGCGCCCCTCGTCGATCATCTCGTGAAGGAGGGACAGGGCAACACGGCGCTCGCGCGGCTCGAGACCTTCGTCAATCGCGACGCCCCCTACGACGGGCGGGGCGCGCTCGAGCTCGCGCGACGGATGGCGCCGGACGAGGCGAACAAGGAAGCCCGCGTGAAGCTCGCGCGGCGCGCGATCCGCTTCGATGCGGGGACGGCGGGGATCGAGTTCCTCGCCTCGATCGATCCCGAGGCGGCCGCCGACTACGAGGTCATCGAGCCGGGGAAGCCCGCGGCCGATCCCGCCGCGGCCGCGAAGGCCTCGGTCGAGCCCGCGTCGGCCGGTGCACCGCCGTCCGGCGCGTCGCCGGCCGCGTCGCCCGAGGGCGGCGTGAAGGCGGGTGCAGAGAAGAAGGCGGCGGCGCGCTCCTAGTCGCGCCGGGCCCTGCGACGACCGAGGGCGTCGCTGGCCCGGGCGACCGGGCTCAGCCCGCCTTCGCGGGCTCGGCCGGCGGCGTCTCGGCGCTGGGCGGGGCGGTCCCCTCTCGCGCCGCCTTGTCCTCGGCCAGGATCTTCTCGATCTCCTTGCGGTCGTCGGTGTAGAGCTGGTGGGCGTACTGGAGCTTGTCTCCGAGCAGCGCCTCGTTCTTCTCCAGCCACGCGGCTGCCGGTGCGGGATCGACGACGTTCCACCGCTGGAAGATCCAGAGGCGCTCGGCGCGCTGGGAATCCGCGTTGACGAACCGGCCGGCGCGCTCCATCAGGTCGAGCCAGTCGACCTTGTAGCGGTTCTTCTTCACGTGCTGGAAGATCCACTGTCGCCGGATCTGGTCCGTCCACTCCTCGTGCTCCCGCCCCTTGAGCCATTCCGTGACGGCCGCCTCGTCCTTGTGGAGCCAGACGTCGGCGATGTCGTGGACGACGCGCCAGCGCTCGTTCGGGTCGACGTCCCGCGAGGTCACCCATTCCATCGCCGCCTTCGGATCGTGGGTCGCCCAGCCGCGGCCGATGCGCGCCACGAAGGTCCGGACGTCGATCCCGTCCTTCTCGGCGATGTCCAGCCATTCGATCGCGATCTTGGGATCCTGGCGCGAGACGACGTTCAGACCGGTCGCGAGGAAGAGCCGCTGCGTCGCGGGATCGACCGGCGCGGTCCGAGCCCATTCGAGCGCCTTCGCGGAGCCGTCCCGGACCACGAGCATCCGCATGTAGGAGGCCATCGCCATGGGCTTCGACGAACCATCGACCCCCTGGATCCACTCGACGAGCCCCGGGCGGCCCGACTCGAACCAGCCGATCACGAAGGGATCGACGTACTCGGGATTCAGCCCGGCCATCTCGAGGCTGACGCTGTTGAGCCAGCCCGAGGTGATCACCGCCTGCGGATCCATGCGCGCCCACATCCGCATCACCTCGCGCGGGGCGCTCGGATGGCGCATGCGGATCTCGTCGTCGTGGCAGTACGACATCGCGGCGATCGGGTCGAAGCGCGCCCACCAGCCGGCGAACAGCGAATAGTCCAGGTCGCCCCACGGCAGCGGGGCCGCTTCGAAGGCGGCCGTCAGCTCACGGAGGTCTTCCGGACCGGACGCCTCGAGGATGGCGGCCACCCGCTTCGTCCGCTCGAGGGGGTCCGGATGGGCGAGGGCGGTGGCGAGCGGGGCATCGGCGGCGAGGGGCGGTGCGATCAGGAGGCCGTTCGTTGCGGACCCGGCCGACGGGGCGCTCGCGGTGGAGTCCTTTCCACCGGTCCCCGAGTCTCCACAGCCCGCTGCCCAGAAGCCGATCGCTCCGACGAGGGCGACGACGGGCACCACCCGCCCGGCGCGGCGATTCGACGAAGATCCCTTGAGTCCCATGGTCCTGTCTCTCCTTGACTTTGCACCGATGCCCATCGGGCCGGGGCCGTTCCCGGCAACGTCTCCTCGGCCCGCGGCCCCGCCGTCCGTAGCTCGTCCTCGGGTCCGCGTCACCGGGCGCCGGGGAGTCCGGCCCGGCGCCGGGGACCTCGGCCGGGTCGGGCCGTTCTCAGCCTACCCGTGGGGGATTCTGAGCCGCCATCAGGGCGAATTCGGCCCCAAAAAGATTCCCATCTTCAATTGCAATCATGATAAGGTGGCCGCGTTGGAGACCTTCTCCGTCGGCGGGTGGGCTTGTCCATAGGGACTCCCCACCATTCCTGGCTCGGAGACGCCGTGGCCGCTCTTCAGGGGCGGTCGGGGCGCGGGTTCCGATGGTCCTTCGCAAGTCTCCGGTCTCGCACCGGAGAGACAGGTTCTAGAGCCCGTTTCCGAGTCGAGTCTTCCAGCCCGGTCTGTAATACAAAGGAGTCCTTGATGTCCAATATCTTCCGAACCGTCTTCGTGGTCGGGACGGTCGCCATGGCAGCGGCCGCCAGCCAGGCGCAGACGGTCGCCATGTACGGCGAGTATCACGAGAGCAACGGGATCATCGTCAACATCCCGCAGAACCCGCCGACGCTCAACTGCGTGCCGCCGAAGCTGCTCGTGGCGCCGCCCTCCCATCTCACCGTGGGTGGAAACCAGTCCTTCCAGCACCTCGACCTGCGGCCGACCGGCCCGAACGACGCGCGCTGCCACGATCGCGAGCAGCACATCGCCTTCAACACGACGGCGATGGGCGTCTTCAACAAGCCCCGCGTCGGCAACAAGGGTGCCCGCAACATCGTGAACCCGGGCGGCGGCCTCAACGTCGGCGATCCCTTCACGATCCCGCCCTTCGCGTTCCAGCAGCAGCTCGGCCCGCAGATCGGCATCGTGCTGAACAACATCACCCGCCAGCTCGACACGACCTTCATCGCGGCGATGCCGGGCATCAACCGCATCGGTCCGAACCCGGGCCCGCTCCCGGCTGGCTCGTACACCCTCAAGACGGCCGCCCAGCTCGCGCCGGTTCCGGCCCTGACCCGCAAGTTCTCCCAGATGAACTGGCAGAACCCGGGCAACGGCCAGAACAACGGTCGTGCGGTCGGTCTCGTGGCCCGCGCCAACGCCAACACCACGATCCTCGCGACGGCGGCCGGCGGCAACGAGAAGTTCCGCATGCGCTACGTCGCCGGTCCGCGCCAGTTCGGCGGCACGATGGCGCTGCTGCTCGACGGCAAGGGTCGCCTGAACCTCGCTGGTCCCCAGCTGACGGGCATGCTCCCGGCTTCGTTCAAGCCCGCCGCGGCGACCCAGCCGGTCGGTGACGGCGATCCGGGCTACCGCATCCGCAACGCGGGTGGCTGGGACCTGACCGCTCCGGGCTTCCAGGCCCCGGGCAAGTTCAAGGCCTTCCAGGGCAACCAGAACACGCCCATGGGTGACCCGCGCGTCGCCCCGGTCTGCACCCAGACCGCGGACCCGCTGAACCTCCTGCCCAAGGGCTGCAACGAGATCAACGGCTTCGACACCTACATGAGCGGCATGGCGCCGCTCCCGCCGGGCGGCACGCTCCAGCTGCTCGCCAAGGCGACCTCGGTCAAGCACATGTACGCCCTCACGACGGGCACGGTCTCGATCGTTCGCGTGGCGCTGCGCAACGGCATCCACTTCAGCGACACGATCACCGGCATGGGCTACGACACGGTCGGCGTCTCGGCGATGGGCGGTGTCCAGCGCAACGTCGGTCTCGTCGCCGGCTCCTACACGGTCCGCGTCTCGACGGACATCCAGCTGAACACCCAGCTCCTCGGCCTGAACCTCAAGTTCACGCCGGAGCCGGGTGCGACGGCTGCGCTGGCCAGCGGCCTCTCGCTGCTCGGTCTGCTGGCCTACCGCCGCCGCGCCTAGGCGCATCGGTTCGAGGACAGAACGAAGGGCCGCAGTCGGGAAACCGGCTGCGGCCCTTTCCTTTTCGACACGGCGCTTCGGCTCAGTGGCCTTCGGCGGCCGCCGGCGACTCGCCCTCGGCCGCCGCGTCGAGCTCTTCCCCGGCCGGCTCCTGCGAGCGACCCCAGGTGGCCGCCTCGCGGACCCGGGCCAGATCTTCGGGGGAGAGGGTGAGCCCCTCGATCCAGGCGTCGGCGGCTCCGGCGTCCTGGGCCGACCAGAAGTACGCCACGCGCCGGATCATCTCGACTCGCTCGGGGCCCACCCGCAGCCGCAGCGCCCAGGGCGCGGCCTCCGCCGGTCGGATCCGCGCCATGCGGCCCACGAGGCCGGTGAGGACCGTGGCGTCCGTCGGCGAGAGCTCCTGGCTCGGGTTGCGGGCCGAGGTCGCGTTCGCCTCGAACCAGCTCCACGCCGCGTCGAAGTCGAGCTTCGCCCAGGTGGCTGCCGTCTCGCGCAGGGCTCGCGTCCGCTCCGGGCTCTCCGCCTGTCGAAGCGTCCAGGCCAGGGCGTTCTGCGGGCTCTGATTGCGCAGCAGACCTGCGATCCGGGGCAGCTCGGCCGTCAGCCAGGGGCCCGCCGTCGGCTTCGCCGCAGCCCCATCGAAGAAGGCGGCCGCGGCCTCGGGATCCGAACGACCGGCGAGGTTCAGGGCGGTCTGGATCACGCGGGTCGCGAACTCGCCTTCGATGCCCGGATCCACCCGACTCGCGAGCTCGAACGTCCCGGCCGGTCCCCGGACGTGCAGCACGCCGCGAACCCAGGCGTCGACGACGTCGCGCCGACCGTCCGCCTGCCAGAATCGCCTGGCCAGGTCGAGGGCCCCTTCCGCATCGCCCGAGAGCGCCCAGCCGCGGACCAGGGGCCCCGCCGCGAGGTCGCGCTGGGCCGGGTCCGTCATCGTGTCGAAGTAGGCCCCCGCCTCGATCGGCTTGCCGCTGGCCGCCCACTCCCGCATCACGAGGCGGATGCCGAGCTCGCGCCGGGACCGGATCGGCCAGGCCTGGACCGCGCGGATCGCCGCGGTCGGATCGAGGTGGGTCCAGGCCGTGAGGAAGAGCTGGAGATCGACCGGGTCGTACTCGCCCGCCCGCGCGTCGATGGCGCGCGCGGCGCCTTCGACGTTTCCGGTCGACAGTCCCTCGAACAGGCGGATCAGCGCGCTGGTGCGCGGAAAGGCGCGGGGCTCGGCGAGGGCCTCGGCCACGGCCCGCTCCATCTCGTCGGCGCTGCGCGCGCTCGCCGGGTCGGGAAACGCGACCGAGCCCGGTCCCAGGCTGCGCCCGACGTAGAACGCGACGGCCGCCGTCGCGACGGGGGTGATCCAGCTCCAACGACTCATGCCGCGCTCCCGTGTGCGGCCCCGACGGGCCGCCAGGGCTTCGTCGGTCGGCCGTCTGCTCCACTCAACGCCAACGCATCACGCTCAAGAGATCGCTGTAGTCGTCGGTCCAGAGCGGAAAGGCCTCGAGGTTGGCCTCCTTGCCGCGCCGGACCAGCAGGCTCTGGAGGGGGAGCTCGAGCGCGCGGTGGCGGCTCTCCATGCGGATCTGGAGCCGGGTGAGCTGGTCCGGATCGCGCGTGACGAGGACCCAGTCGGTCAGGCCGCTCTGGAGGGTCGGAGCGGGACGCGTCTTGACCTGGAGGCTGTGGGCGCCCAGCGCGTCGACGGCGCGCGAGACGAGATTCATCAGCTGGAAGTGTCGGTTCGAGACGTGCACGGCCATCAGGCCGTCGGGCGCGAGCGCGCGGAAGTAGATCTCGAAGGCTTCGCGCGTCATCAGGTGGACGGGAATCGCGTCGCTCGAGAACGCGTCGAGCACCAGCACGTCGTAGGCCTGCGGGCCGGTGCGCCGCTGCTCGTCCTCCATCGACCGCCGCGCGTCGCCGAGCACCACCTCGACGTCGGCCTTCGAGTCCTCGAGGAAGCTGAAATAACCGCCCTTGCCGGCGAGCTCGATCACGACGGGATCGATCTCGTAGAACCGCATCGTGTCGCCGGCGCGGCCGTAGGCGGCGAGGGTGCCGACGCCGAGGCCGATGACGCCGAACTTCGATCCCCCGCTCCGGGCGGGGCGGCTGGTGAGCGCGAGCCCGAGCCCCGTCGCGCGGCCGTAGTACGAGGTCGGGAGGCGGCGGGCGGTGCGCCCGAGGAACTGCAGCCCATGCACCGTCGTTCCGTTCGTCAGCGAGCGCCGGATCGAGCTCTCGTCGTCGAGCTCGTGGATCGTGAGCACGCCGAAGAACGAGCGCTCCTTGTGGAGGATGTGCGGATCCGTCCGCAGCTCGCTCGCGACGAAGGCGACCACCGCGGCGAGGGCGGCCGGGGCGACGAACCGCCAGCGCCCGCGGAGCCCGTCCCAGCGAAGGCTGCTCCCGGGATCCCGTGCGCAGACCGCGAGCATCGTCACGGCGGCGAGCAGCAGGCCGAGCGGAAGCTCGTAGTAGTCGTCGAAGACGAGCGGCGCGACGATGCCCACGATCAGCCCGCCCAGTGCGCCGCCGAGCGAAACGATCAGGTAGAAGCCCGTCAGCCCCGAGGCGGCCGGCCGCACGCGGTACAGCTCGCCGTGCAGACACATGCAGACGCTGGCCAGCAGCGCACAGTAGGCGAGGATCTGATGGCCGATGAACTCGCGCGGATCGATCGTCCGGGTCAGGGCGAAGGCGGCCAGCGCGAGGATCACGAAGAGCCCGCGCCGGTAGATCCGCTCGGAGGAGAAGCAGAGGACGAACGTCAGGAGATAGATCGCGAGGGGCACGATCCAGAGGAAGGGGATGCTCGCGACGTCGAGGCAGAGCTTGTTCGTCACGCCCGTGAGCAGCACGACGGCCGACCCCGAGAGCCCGAGCCAGAGCAGGGACCGGAAGTGCCCCCCCGCTCCGTTCGCCGCCCCGGCAACCTCGCCGCCGGCGGCGGAGCCCGCACCGGCATCCGTCGCCCCGCCCCCTGGCGCACCGGCCGCAGCCCCCGCCACCGCCCCGTCCGCCGCGCGCGTCGCGCTCGCCGACACGGCACAGGCCAGGACCGCGAGGCCGGTCGCGACGAAGCCCCAGGTCCAGAGCCGCCCCGTCTCGCTCAGCGCCAGGTGCGGCTCGAGGACGAAGGGGAAGACGAACAGCGCGAGAAACGAGCCCAGATTCGAGACCGCGTAGAGGGGATAGGGCGAGAGCGAGGGATGCGCGCGGGCGAACCACGCCTGAACCAGCGGGCTCGTCGAAGCGAGCACGAGGAAGGGCAGCGCGACGTTCCCGGCCAGCAGCTGGAGCACCGCCATCGTCGGGTTCGCGTCGAGGAGCTGCCCGTCCGGAGGCGTCTCGGGGAGCACCGGGAGCGATGCGAACGCCGCCGCGACCGCGAGCCCATGGACCGCGAGCTGGGCGCGCGGCTTCAGGAACCGGATCGAGCAATGGGCGTAGGCGTAACCGAGGAAGAGCGCCGTCTGGTAGAAGGCGAGACAGAGGGTCCAGACCGCGGGCACCCCGCCGAACCAGGGCAGGATCCGCTTGCCCACCATCGGCTGGACCAGGAAGATCAGGAACGCCGACGCGAAGATCGCCGCGGCATGGAGCACGGTCCCGCTCGGGGCGTCCGATCGGGACGCGAGGGGGCCCGGCGCGCGACCTTCCTGCGAGCTCGACGGGCCGCTGTTCGGCGGAGAAGCGGCCGAAGCGCGCTCGGGATCGTGCATGGCGCGCAACGATAGATTCGAGCTTCCGCTTTGAGAAGCCCCTGCCGCGGGGCCAGCGGGCTCAGCGCCAGCGGACCACGGACGACAGATCGCTGTAGTCGTCGGTCCAGACCGGGACCCGGTCGAGAGCGAGGTCGGACCCGCGTCGGATCAGGATCGAGCCCGGGAGGAGCCGGAGCGCCCGGAGGCGCTTCTCGATCCGGATGCGCAGTCGCGCGAGCCGATCCGGCTCCCGCGCGAGGATCACCCAGTCCGCGGCGCCCGTCTGGAGCCGGGGGATGGGCGCGGTCTTGATCTGCAGGCTGTGTCCACCGAGCTCCTGCCCGAGGCGGGAGACGAGATCCATGAGACGGAAGTGGCGGTTCGAGACGTGGACCGCGAGCAGGCCTTCCGGGGCGAGCGCCCGGAAATAGCATTCGAAAGCCTCCCGGGTCATCAGGTGGACCGGGATGGCGTCGCTCGTGAACGCATCGAGCACGAGGACGTCGAAGTCCTGCTCCCTTCCCAGGCGCTGCTCGTCCTCGATCGCCCGGCGGCCGTCGCCGACCACGACCTCGACCGTCGACTTCGAGTCCGCGAGGTAGGTGAAGGCGCCGCCGGGGCCCGCGAGCCGGGCGACCACGGGATCGACCTCGTAGAAGCGCAGGCGGTCCCCCTCGCGACCGTAGGCGGCGATCGTGCCGACCCCGAGGCCGACGACGCCGATCCTCGCGCCCTCCTCGCGGGTCCGGCTCGTCAGCGCGAGGCCGAGGCCGGCGGCCCGACCGTAGTAGGAGGTGGGCAGGTGTCGTCGGTCCGGGGCGAGGAGCTGGGTACCGTGGACGGTCGAGCCGTTGGTCAGGGTGCGCTGGGGGCCCTCCTCGCTCGGGATCTCGTCGACCGAGAGCACGCCGAAGAACGACCGCTCCTTGTGGATCGCGTGGGGATCCGGTCGCAGGTCGAGCCAGAGGAACCAGGCCACGAAGGCGAGGACGCCGGGGCCCGCGACGAGCCAGTGCCAGCGGGGCCCGCGCGCGGAGAGGAAGCTCCCGGGATCGCGCAGGCCGATCGAGAGCACGAGCCCCAGCGTCATCAGCAGGCCGAGCGGGAGCTCGTGGTAGTCGTCGAACAGCGCGGGGGCCACGAGCCCGACCGCGAGCCCGCCCAGCGCACCGCCCGCCGACGTGCAGAGGTAGAATCGAGTGAGCGCCGCGGCGGGGGGCCGCGATCGATGGAGCTCTCCGTGGAGGATCATGCACGACGAGAACAGCAGGGCACAGTAGGCCACCGCCTGGAAGACGATCAGGTCGTCGATCTCGATCGTGCGCGTGAGGAGGAACGAGACGACGGCCAGCGCACCGTAGGGCGCGCGACGATAGGCGCGCTCGGAGCCGAAGGCGATCACGAAGGTGAGCAGATACGTCGCGAGCGGCACGATCCAGAGGAACGGGATGCTCGCGACGTCGAGGCAGAGCTTGTTGGTCACCCCCATCAGCACGACGACCGCCGTCGCCGAGAGCGCGATCCAGAGCAGCGCGTCCCGCCAGCCCGGCCCGGTCACCGGACGCGCGTCGGTCGTGGCGGAAGCGACGGGCGCGACGGGCTCCCGGGTCTCGTCGGGGGGGATGGGCGCGCTCTCCGGCTCGCGCCGCGAGCGGAAGGCGGCCCATCCGCAGGCGAGCACGAGCAGCCCGGTGGCCGCGAAGGCCCAGGTCCAGAGCACGCCCGATCCCGAGACGGACAGGCGGGGCTCGATCGCGAAGGGATAGGCGAAGAGCGCGAGGAACGAGCCGACGTTCGAGACCGCGTAGAGCGAGTAGGGCGACACCGTCGGATGGGCGCGTGCGAGCCAGACCTGGACGAGGGGGCCCGTCGAGGCGAGGACGAGGAAGGGCAGCGCGACCTTCCGGGCGAGCATCGCGAGGACGGACCAGGTCGGATCGGCGTCGCCCGGCGCGACGTCGGGCGGGGCATCGGGCAGGACGGGCAGGGCGAGGAAGGCCGCGGCGACCGCCGCCAGATGGACGGCGAGCTGGAGCGGCGGGCCGAAGCAGCGGATCAGGAGGTGGGCATACGCATAGCCCGCGAAGAGGACGGTCTGATAGAAGGCGAGACAGACGGTCCAGACGGCGGGGACGCCGCCGAACCAGGGGAGAATGCGCTTGCCCACCATCGGCTGGACGAGGAAGATCAGGAACGCGGCGGCGAACACGGCGAAGCCGAAGAGCGCGGCGGGCCACGCTCTCCGTTCGTCGATCCCCTGCGCGAGCTCCCGGCTCCTGCCCGTCCCGATCGGCGAGTGGACGCGTGAACCGCCCATCGGACCCGGCATAACGCCTAGCATAAACGGAACGCGGTCATCCGAGCAGAAAAAACGACGGAGCCGGCCCGGTAGGCGATGTTTTTCGAGCCCCGCGGGTCTTTCCGCCCTCGGGCGGCGCGGAGTGGGGGCGGTCGGCGGGGGCGGTCGGAGGGGCCGGAGCCGGCCGGGGCGGAGGTCTGCGGAGGCCTAGAGCCCGAGGATCCCGGCGGTGTTGTCCCGCATGACGCGCCGCAGCGCGGCGGGGGGCAGGTCCGCGACCTCGTCGAGGAAGTCGAGGGGCGCCGCGACGCCCTCCGGATGCGGCCAGTCGGATCCGAATAACACCCGCTCGGCCCCGATCGCGTCGACGAGCTGGTAGACGTCGTCCTCGAAGAAGGGGGCGACGTAGACGTGCTCCCGGAAGACCTCGTGGGGCGGGCGGGTCGCGCGCGTGGACTTGGCGCCGCCCTGGGACGTGATGGCGACTCGCCCGACCTTCTCGAGGTTCTTGAGCAGGGCCGGGACCCAGTCGCTGCCGTTCTCGATCGACGCGACCCGCAGCCTCGGGAAGCGGTCGAACAGGCCGTGGAGCACGAGGGCCGCCAGCGTGTCCTGGGCCGGGCGCGCTCCGAAGCAGGTCAGGAACTGGAAGGCCGACATCGTCTGCTCGGTGACGTTCGGGTCCTCGCCCCAGGCCCGGCCGAAGAAGTCGACGTAGCCGCTGACACCGATGTGCACCGCACCGAGCAGCCCCGCCTCCTCGACCCGGGCCCAGAAGGGATCGAAGCAGGGATCCGCCGGCGAGCGCCCGTAGACGGGGCCCGGTCGCAGGATGAAGCCCCGGGCGCCGAGGCGCGCCACGCGCTCGATCTCCTCGACGGCCCAGTCGAGGTCGACCAGCGTGATCAGGGGAAGCGCGAAGATGCGGCTCTGGTAGGCGTAGCCCCAATCGTCCTCGATGAATCGGTTGAAGGCACGCATGTTGGCGAGCAGCGCCTCGCGATCGGCGTGGATGTCGTCCTCGAAGGCGACGCCGAAGGAGGGCAGCATGATCGTCGCCTGCAGGCCCTGCTTGTCGAGGGTGGCGAGGCGGGCGTCGCGGTCGCGGAACGAGGCCGTCTCCGAGCTGATGGCGCGCGGGACCTTCGTCGTGTCGCCCTTGCCCGACATGAACGGACGGTAGGCGCCGGGCGGGAGGACCCAGTCGCGGGTCGGTCGGTGGAAGCCCATCGGGCGGTCGCCGAACCGCCACTCGTCCTGCCCGTCGGCGTTCTTCGCGACGTGGCAGGCGCGGCCATTGCGGAACTTCGCCTCGAGGTGGCGCGTGCAGCAGTCGTGGGGCTCGTAGTAGTGGTTGTCGGCGTCGACCGGGACGAAATCGAGGGACTTCACGGGGCTCCTCCTCAGATCATGCGGAGCTGGATCAGGCGATTCTCGGGATTCGGTCGCAGTCCGTCCCGGCGTCCGGAGAAATAGCGCGCGAAGATCGCCTCCGGCGACAGGTCCTCGACGACCGAATAGCCCAGGGCGAAGGCGTCGCGCGCCAGCTCCTCCGGGACGTGGCGGGCCTGGCGGGGCTCCCCGACGGCGGCGGTGCTGCGGCTGACCTCGATCGAGCGGAGACGGTCCTCCTCGCGCTCGATCAGATGGGGCGCGATCGGGTAGTCGAACACGATCCGGCTCCCTGCCGAGGAGACGGCCCGGAGCGAGCGCAGCGTCGCGTGGATCGCGTCCCGGGTCAGGTAGGCGACGACGCCCAGCCAGTTGAAGAAGGCGGGCACGGCGGGATCGAAGCCGTGGCGGGCGAGGGCGGTGCCGGCGGCCTCCTGCTCGAAGTCGACCGGGACGAAGCGCGCGCTCGGGTGGTCCCCGAAGCCGAGGCCGGAGAGCTTCGCGCGCTTCTCGGCCTGGGAGTCGGGATGGTCGACCTCGAAGACCCGGATCCGATCGAGCAGATCCGCGCGCCGGAGCAGGAAGGAGTCGTTGCCGGCACCGAGCAGGACGAGCTGCCGGACGCCCGACGCGTCGATCGCATCCAGAAGCGCGTCCTCGGCATAACGTGCTCGGCCGACGATCCCGCCCTGGATCGGCTGGAGCTTCATGCGGTCGAGGTAGGCCTGCAGCTCGCCGCGCTCGAGGGGCTCCTGGAAGACGCCGCCGGTGAAGTGGGCGGCGAAGGGATCGTCGAAGACGAGCGGGCGCTCCCCCGACTGATGATGGGCGGCGCGCAGCCCCGCGACGAGCTGTGCGGTCATGCTGGCGTGGCCTCGTTCCATCCGGTCGGTTCCTCCCGTGGGCTCGCTCGGCGATCCTCGTGCACGGCGCCTCGGACGGCCGGCGCGCTCGCCCGCCGGTCGAGGAGGCGCGTCTCAGGGCGCGAGGGCGGCGTCGGCGACGCCCTGATCGTAGTACTCCCGCGTGCGGCAGACAGCGTCGCCCCGGAACCACCAGAATCCGACGTAGCGGTTGTCGTAGGGCTTCCCGGTCGCGAGCGCGCGGCCCCGGCCGTGGTATTCGGCGATCACGAGATCGGGGTCGCCCGAAGGATGGACGACGTCGATCGTGAGCTCGAAGCGGAAGACGCGGAAGGCCCTCGCCAGATAGTCGCGCACCGTGTCCCGCCCTTCGACCTTGAAGGCGCCGCGAGCGACGGGATACGGAAACTCGATCACGTAGTCCGTCGTGTAGTGGGCGACGGTCGCGTCGGCGTCGCCTCGGGCCATGGCGGAGAAGGCGCTCCGGAGCACGTCGAGATGGCTCATGCGTGGCGCTCCGGATGGGGGAAGGTCTCGCGGGCGGGATCGCGCAGCCGTTCGAGCGACCAGGACATGAGGGCCTCCCGCGCGTCGCCGCTGCGGCCGGGCAGCGGGCCCGATCACTATAGAGGAAAGCGGTGTGCGTCGAGCCGCTGCGGAGGCGATCGGAAAACTTTCCGGTCGGCCCGACTCGCGGCGCGGTTCGAGAGCTAGCATCCGCGCGCCGCAGGCCCGGCCCGACGATGGGGCGGTCCGGCGCGATCGGAGAGGACGGGGACCGCCATGAGCCTGCGCGCAGCGTTCGATCGGAGCCGGCGATTCGCACCGGGCCCGCACCTCGCCCGGCGCTCGGCGCTCGTCGTCGCGCTCGTCGCCTGCTCGGCCGCCGGTGTCGCCTCGGCCGCCGGGACCGCGCCCTACTCGCCCTTCGTCGCCCGCGACTTCCCGACCGAGGTCCTCTGGGGCGACACCCATCTCCACAGCAGCTGGTCCCCCGACGCGAACGCCGGGGGCAATACCCGCATCGACCCGGATACGGCCTTCCGCTTCGCGAAGGGCGAGACGGTCACCGGCCACAACGGTGAGCCCGTCCGCCTGCGCCGGCCCCTCGACTTCCTCGTCGTCGCGGACCACAGCGAGTACATGGGCCTCTACCCGATGCTCGAGGCGAAGGATCCCGACCTGCTCGCGAACGCGACGGGTGCGCGCTGGGCGGCGCTGATCGCCGAAGGCAAGCGCGCCCAGGTCGGCAGCGAGTTCGCGATGGGGCTGCCCTCGGGCCAGGACCTGATCAAGAGCCCGGCGTTCCAGCGCTCGGTCTGGAAGCGCGTCATCGAGAACGCCGAGCGCCACGACGATCCGGGTCGCTTCACCGCCTTCATCGGCTACGAGTGGAGCTCGATGCCCCGAGGCGCGAATCTCCACCGCATCGTGCTCTTCGCGGACGGGGCGGAGAAGGTCTCCCAGGTCGTGCCGTTCCGATCGATCGACTCCACCGACCCCGAGGCTCTCTGGCGCTATCTCGCCGACTACGAGCGCAAGACGGGCGGCCGGGCCCTCGCGATCCCCCACAACAGCAACCTGAGCGCCGGCCGCATGTTCGAGCTCGTCGACATGGGCGGCCAGCCGTTCTCGAAGGCCTATGCCCGGGAGCGGGCGCGCTGGGAGCCGATCGTCGAGGCGACCCAGATCAAGGGCGACAGCGAGACGGCGCCCCGTCTCTCGCCCGACGACGAGTTCGCCGACTATGGGACCTGGGACGCCGAGGCCGGCATGACCCCGGCCCCCCACGAGGACTGGATGTACGAGGCCGAGTACGTCCGCTCCGCGCTCGGCCTCGGGCTCGTCGAGGAGAAGCGCCTCGGCGTGAACCCCTTCGCCTTCGGCCTGATCGGGAGCACCGACGCCCACACCGGACTCGCGACCGCCGACGACGCCGACTTCTGGGGCAAGTTCAACAGCAACGAGCCCCATGCGGATCGCGCCTCCGAGCCCTGGGCGAAGAACTTCCTGCCGCCGCCGGGCAGCGAGGCGCATCGCCAGTTCCAGGCCGCGGGCTTCGCCGATCGCGAGCGGCCGACGCAGTCGATGACCTGGCGCCTCGTCGCGTCGGGCTTCGCGGCGGTCTGGGCGCGGGACAATACGCGGGCCGAGATCTTCGACGCGATGCGGCGGCGGGAGACCTACGCGACGACGGGGCCCCGCATGGTGGTGCGCTTCTTCGGGGGCTGGTCCTTCGCGCCCGGGGACGCCGACGTGCCCGATCTCGCGGCGATCGGTTATGCGAAGGGCGTGCCGATGGGGGCGGTGCTGCCTCCGCAGACGGCGACCGCGGGCGCGGCGCCGAAGCCCGGCGCGGCCGCCCCGAGCTTCCTGATCTCGGCGCTGCGGGATCCCGAAGGCGCAAATCTCGATCGCATCCAGGTCGTCAAGCAGTGGATCGACGACGGCGGGCGGCGTCGGGAGCGGATCTTCGACGTCGCGCTCTCCGGCGGGCGCCGGGTCGACCAGACGGGGCGCTCGCGGGAGTCGGTGGGCGAGACCGTCGACCTCGAGAAGGCGACCTACTCGAATACGATCGGTGCGAGCCTGCTGTCCACCGTCTGGCGCGACCCGGACTTCGATGCCCGTCGCTCCGCCGTCTACTACGTGCGCGTGCTCGAGATCCCGACGCCCCACTGGACGACCTATGATGCCGTCCGCTTCGGGACACCGCGCCCGGCGGGCCATCCGGGCACGACCCAGGAGCGCGCCTACACGTCGCCGATCTGGTACGTCGCGCGGTGAGACGGGGCCCGGGGTAGTCGACGACGGACGAGTCGGAGCGCACCGGAGTGCGTTCGGAACGTTTCCGTCGTGCATCCGAAACACATCCGAAACGAGAGAGGGCGAGATCAGTGGGAGACCAGG
>JAXLZA010000003.1:0-511298 GCA_046351135.1 Myxococcota bacterium
CTGGGCGCCTCGGTGCCCAGTCCCGGGAGCCGATTCACGGCCCAACCGGGCCTCGATCGAGCTGCGGGCCGACTCCGATCGAACCCCATGTTCTCGTCGTCGGAGTCACCAGTCGTAGCGTGAACGAACATGTTCCGGACCAGACGAGCAGTGCATTGACGCGAGGAGGCGCAACGTCCCTGTCGGGCCAGCGCTCCTCCTCCATGGCCCTCGCGCAATGACGAAAATCTTGCGCACCCTGGGTATCGCAGCGCTCTCCCTGTGGGCCGGCTCGGGTTATGCGGACGTGCCCACTGCGCAGCAGGAATGCGTGCAGCGAAACCTGGCGGTTTGCCAGTTTCCATCGGGCGTGCGGACCACGCAGCCAGGTCCCTGTCCGCCGGGCTCTGAGACGCTGAAGCCGCAGGGTGCCGAGGAATGCGGCGTTTTCAGGACCTCCACTCCGGCCATCCCAGCCTACGCGCCACCTCCCGCAGAGAGCCAAAGCCCGGCCGCTCATCCGTCCGCCACGGCGGGTGTAGAACGCTGGCTGACTACATCGTTGATCTGCGGTCTGGCAGGCGTCGTGCTGCTGTGGACCCTGTGGCGCATGAACCGGCGCCTGAAGCGGGAAGCCCTCCCGCCGCGCAGCGGCGCGTTGGCGTGGTGCGTCTGCGCAACCGCCGGCGCACTGGTGGGTTGGAAGGCCGCGTCGGTCGCCTTCCGGCATGCGATCGACTCCTATGACAATCATGACAGCGCTGCGCCGCTGTTGCTGGCGTCACCGGTTTGGCTGGTGACCTTCGCTGCGGTGAGCACCGCCGTGTGCGCATTGCTGTTGCGGGGGGTCCGGTATCTCAAGGGGCGATCCGCGGCCTGAGCATCCAGCCGCTAGCCGTTCGAACCAGATGGCCTCTTGCTGCGGCGACTGTGGACCAGGCTCGCGCACGCGCAGGGAACGTCCGTCAACGCCGCGAAGCCGGTCCTGTTGACCCGCTCCGATCGCGAGCGTTGCCGGGCCCCCGTCGTCGGGGCGACCTGGGAAGGCTTCGTCATCGAGACGCCCATCGCCTGTGCCCCGAATGGAGCAAGGCGTTCTTCTGCCGTACGAGCGCGAGTCACGGAATCGACCTGCTGCTCGAGCTGCCCGAGGGCAGGCTCTCGGCCATCGAAATCGAGCGCGGATCGTCACCCAAGGTCGACGCGGCGCTCCATGTCGCCTGCGACGATCTCCGTGCGGCCCGGCGCTCCGCGGTCCATGGCGGTCACGCAGCCCTCGCCGCGCTTCGAGAGATCGCTGAAGCGGCTGCTCGGCTGAACGGCCGGGACTGGGCGCCTCGGTGCCCAGTCCCGGGAGCCGACTCACGGCCCAACCGTGCCTCGATCGAGCTGCGGGCCGAATGGCTCGATGATCTCCGGCTCGGGGGCGCTCTCCGACCGGAGGTCGCGGAGCGGATCGGCGCTTCAACAGGCCTTTTCCTCATCGCCGATGGGAGTCATTCAGCCAACTCGCCGTGATCGGGAATCGCCTGTCCCCTTCGAGCTTGCGGGATGCATCGCCACGACGCGTGGTCCTCCCGGACGTAATCGATCAGCCGAATTTCGTCTCCTGTCGGGCCCTCAGCGAATCACAGAACCGCAACCGGACTCCGTCTCCTGCGTCCCAGCGCAACGAGCGCGACCACGCCCGCCGTGAGCAGAGCCGCGGCGTCCGGCTCAGGAAGCGTCAAGGTGGCGAGGCTCGAGGTCTGCTCCGTGATGCCGTCGCTGACCCGTACAACGTATCCTCCGGCGTCGTCGACCTGAACATTGGCGATCGAGAGCGTCGCGGTCGTCGCCCCCGTGATCCGCCCGTCGTCGACCAGGTCCACGCCAGCGTGGCGCCACTGGTAGGTCAAGCCCGGCGAGCTGGCCGAGCTCACGCCACCGCGCCCTGCTCCACTCCCAACCGCGGCAGCGCCCGATCCGGCCGTCACCGACAAGACAGCCGTGGCGCCGAGATCCACCGGGCCGCCGACCGGATGCTGGGAGATCACGTTGCTGACGCACGGATGGAAATACAGCGCCCACGAATATGCGGGCGCCGTGGAGGTCCCTGGAAGGAAGACAATGCCCGTTTCCGAACGGCCGCGAACGAGATAGTTGCCCGGCGAGAGTTGACCATCCCCGCTCACGAACTCACCGGCCCCGCCTCCGGACGCGAACTGCTCGACCAGGCTTTCCCTGTGCAGAGTCGCCCCGTCGTAGATCACGAACTGAAACAATCCCTTGCCGATGTTTCGATCAGGGTTGACACCCAGTGCCGAGGAATATGCGTACCCGATGCAGTCTGGGACCGCGAAGTGAAACTCGGTGACGGACGAGGCATCGATGGTGCCGTTCGTGACGATCCCGTAGATCTGGCCGAACGCCCCACCCTGACCGGACATCGACGAGGTCGAGCGGAACGAAGAGAGACGCGCGTCGGCGATCGCGTTCGTGCGATTCTCGTGCAGGATGTAGTTGTATACATCGGATTCATAGGACAGGAGGCCCGGCGCGATCGGGGTCGACTCCTGGCCCACATGATCTCCATCTGCTGCCACGTTGGCGATGGTTACTCTCAGCTCTTTGGGCAAGAGCACCACATCGGCGCTCGCAATCTCCCCGCACACTGCGCTCAGCAGGCAAGCGAGCACGATCCTCACATCGAACGAATTGCGCATGAAGAGATCCTTTCTGTGGAATGAATGAAAGCGGAGTCGATCCGTTCCGGTGGACATGCAGCTAAGCGAGTTCTGTGAGTCTTTCGAGGGCGATTCGGGAACGACGCCGCAGTCCGGCCAGTCCGAGCAGTCCTGCCACGCCGAACGCGAGCCCTCCACTCGGCTCTGGAACCGCTTCGACGTCTACGAAGACGTCCGCGGTGCTCGTCCCCATGCTATTGGACGCATACAATCGAATTCCATATCGACCCGGATCCGTCGCCTCGAAGCTGGCATGGGTCGGGTCGATCGGGTCGATCACCGGCCTGAGCATTCCTCTACCTGGCGAGCTGACCATCTGCCAGAAGAGCCGAAGGGGCTCGTCGCCCTCTCCGGAACTCTCCGATGCGTCGAGCCCGACTCGATCGCCCAGAAGCGCCGTACGGGCAGCCACGATGATGGCCTTGGGCGGCGCGAGACGAGGCATGGCACGGACGATCTGGACCGGGGTCGTGGCACTGCCCACACGACCGTCACTGTCGGTCACTTGTACAGTCAGGTTGTGTGATCCCTCGCTGAGCACCGGCGCCAGGTGGATTCCCTTTCCCAGGTAGCCGTCGAGATCGGAGTACCAGGCGACCGCGTCGCTCGGCGGGGTTCCGTCGTCGGCATCGTCAGGCGTCGCCGCCAATACCAATGTCTGGTTCTGCGTGAAGATCGCGCGGGGAAATGGATGGTTGATGCGGACAGTCGGCGACGTGCCGAGGGTGGAGAATCCGGCCATGTCCGTATAGCCGGTGAGCACGCCGTCGCTGACCCTTACCCGAAGGATTCCAGTGGGCTCGCCGTGGGTGCTCGCAAGGTCACCCGGGTCGAGGGCGACGCTCCGCTCGCGCACGTTCGCCGAGACGACCCGCCAGGTCGCGCCCCTGTCCGCACTCCACAGAATATCCGTCGCAATCGGGTCCCCATCGGCGTCTGCGGCGGTGATCCTGACGGTCATGGGGCGTTCGCCGAGCTCACGGAGATCCGGCTCGAGTGTCGCCTCCACCGCGGGCGCATTCTCGCTCACTGCGATGGTCGCGATCTTCTCGCCGCGGGCCGTGATCGCGATCCATCGCGTACCCGGCACGAACGCCACGATCTGCTCGAAGCTGAGGTACTCATCGGTCTCTTGTCCCGCCCTGGCCGTGAAGCGGTATTCCGCAAGGAGCGCGTTGCTCGCGTCCTCGAGACGGATGGCATGGTCGCCCTCCTCCAGCGTCGGGATGTAGCTCGCCTGGTCGATTCGTTGCGCGTCCAATCGACGCATACGGCCGTCGGTACCGAGCACTCCGCGTACCGCGAGGAAGTCTCCCAATGGGTCCGCCATCGGGAAGATCTGCAGGAAGCGTTGCGCGATCCTCTCGTACGTATAGTCGGACATCCATTTCGGATCGCAGTAGCTCATGATGTCGCCCAGTGGTTCGATCGGAATCGAGCTGACGCCCAGATCGGGCCAGAGTGCAACCGTCGGGGCAGGCGGATTGAGCGATGCATCGCCGCCGTCGAACCCCACGAAGCTCGGGTTCGCGAGGTCGGGGCCGCCGATCGTACCGCCCGGGTATGGGTAGGAAGGATTCGAGCCGACTTCGTCACCGGAATAGAATGTGCATTCGACATGCTGCTGCCCCATCAGGTGTCCGAACTCGTGAACGGTTACAAGAGGGGCCTTTGGGTGAGTGACCGCGACCCACCCGTCGAGGTTATCCGCAACGCCGCCGGTTTTTCGACGACCAGTGGCCAGCATGTAGACGACCCCCGAACGACGGACGCCCATCGTCGCACGCATGTAGTCATGCAGGACCGCTATGATGTCGCCAACATCGTTGTAGTAGCTGTCGGTTTCGTCGGCGAAGAAGAAATGGCTGTCGCTATGGAACGTCGAGCTCGTGACGACGAGTCGATCCGCGGGCAGCATGCGCTGAAGCTGCGAGACGGACTCCACCGCCCAATCCTCGGGCGGCAGAATCTCCGTGCCATCGCTCTTCTTGAACCCGAACCGCACCATCTCGATCTTGATGGGCGGCATGGCCTGGAACCGGACGACCTCCTTCCGCACATTGTCGGCATAGCTCGACTCGGACACGCGGCGATCCGGGTTCAGGGTCAGTGTCAACTCGAGATCGCCGGCGACCGTCCATTCGGGCGGAAGCTCGAAGTAGAGGCCGTCGACCGAGAGATTTCGCCGCAGAAGGACGCCGGTGGCCAGGCTGACGAGACCCGGCGATGACGGTCGCAAGGTGCCGGGCAGCGGAACCCCGTTGCCGTCTGCGGCCTGCAGGGTTGCCGTCACGAGGTGGGAGCCGGCCGAGGCCAGAGGATAGGCGCGCACGAATGTGCGGCGCCCGGCGACGAGCATCGTCGTGTTCGGGAGATCCTGCACGGTCTGGGTGACTTCCATCGCCGCGACGGTGAGATTGGTCTCCGGCGTCGGGCAGGTGTTGCGGTAGATGCGCAGCCTGGCGTCGGTCTCGTCGATGACTGCGATGTCGGTTGCTGCACCCAGATCGAAGCGGCCGATCGCGACAGCCACCGGGGTCGGCCCCGCCGAGAGACGCAGCGGCGTGAGAAAGCCGCCTCCGCCATCGCCGACGAGGGCCCAGACCGCGTCGCCGGCGACGTCGGTCACGATGAGATCGAGGCGATGATCAGCCGTCACATCGGCCAGATCGAGGTCGTACGGGAACGCACCGGGCTCCCCCGACAATGCCGCAAGGTCCACGGCCGGGAGCTCGGTCAGGAGGTTTGGTGCCGGGAATTCAAGAGATCTCGGGCTATAGCCGCCGCGCCAAAGGCGCACGAGGTGGTCGTTGGGATAGGTGGTCGCCAGGTCGAGGTTGCCGTCGAGGTCGAAATCGACGACGACGGGCTGCCAGGGGGCGGGGTAGGTCGCGACGTGGGTCGTGCTCCTCGGACTGAGGCGTCGAGTGAATTGAAGCGTGCCGTCGAGAAGGCTCGCGCCGACGGTATGGATCTCGCCTCCGCCCCGTAGATCGCCGACGGCGATGCGGCCGACATGGCCGCCCTCCGCTCCGATCGTCCCCTCGTCGAGACGAATGGTGTCGCTGAAGGAGCCCTGGTCATTGAGGTTCTGGAAGACGCGCTGGAATCCGTCCGCGAAGGTCGCAAAAATGTCAGGGTGTTCATCGCGGTTCCAGTCGGCGATCGCCACGTCGAGAGCCGCCAGGGCGCCAAACAGACGTCCGCCACCGGGGGAATAACTGCCGGACGGACCACTTCCGATCCACACTCCGACGCCGGTATCCGTCGCAACCGCGAGATCCGGCCAGCCATCCCGGTTCAACAATCCGACTGCTACCGCTCTCGGGGAGCTCCCGACCGGCGTGGTCATGACCGGCGCTCCCGGTCCGATGTTGGATGCGAATGTTCCGTCCCCGACCGCGCGCAGCTGGACGATTGCGCTCCCTGCGCCGCCATCGACCGCGACCACGAGGTCGTCGAGGCCATCGCCGTTGAAGTCCGCCGGGGCAATGGCTCGCGGCGTCCCGGCGACGGGGAGAGAGATCGGGGGCATCGCCGTGAAGCCGGGGGCCGAACACGCGGCGTGCGCGGCGTCTCCAGGCAAGAACATCACGACGAGCGAAGCCAGACACGAAGAAACGAAGGGGCCGTTCAAGGTCTCGATTCCACGATGCACCATGGATTTTCGATCCTTCATGTGTGTCGCCCTTCACTCGCTTCGACGCACCAGTCGATGATCACTCGGGGCCCCCAGGATTGTTCAGCGACCCAGCCGGGGGGCTCCTTCCCCAGACAGGGACGCCCGCGACGACCAAACGACAGGGGAACCGCACGATTCACGAGGATGAATCCGTCGATCCCGATCTCCGACGAGCGGTCATCGCAAACGGGCCCTCCCTGCATGAATATCGCCGGGGCAAGATGTTTCGGTCCACTCCTCGAATGACTTTTCGAGGCAGCGGCGCGAAATCACCCGCGCCGTTCGCCGTCCGATCCGAACGCGATCTCCCCGCTGGGGCAGGGGCGGGGCGCGATACGCGCTCCAAGCCCCCTCATCTCGCGTCCCCGTTGGGATCGCTCCGTAGGCTGGCGTCATTCGGGGCGAGAAAAGCTCGAAGACGGCGCGGCCGTCGCCGCGAAGGAGGCTCGGGCTCGGATCAGGCGACCCATTCCTCGTCCATCCGGGTCCAGACCTCGTCGAGGACGTGCCGCGCAGTCGCGGCGTTCGGCTCGCCAGCGCTGGAGATGGGCGATTCAGGCCAACTTTTCCCCACCGCCGATGCCGGAATCAAGAAAATGTCCCTGTTCCGGGTCTGTCTGCGGGCCGACCTGCTCGACGTTATTCAGCGGCACCGCTTCAACCTTGGCGCTGGAGCTGGACATACACTCTACCGCCCCGCGACACGTTCTCGGCATCCGCCCGTCCCCATTGCCAATCGACCCGTCGACGCTGATCGAGTGCCATCCGAACGTCACTCGACCGGAACGGGCGACGGCATGAGCAAGCCGGCGGTAGTGCAGCTACGATTTTTTGGATATGACCTATCGCGAGCGGGGTTTGGGGAGCCTGCGCGCCTGTCACGGAGATCGCCCAGATGAATTGCTGCCCGTCCCTTCGCATTCTGCTCCTTGTCGCAATCGCCCTCTTGTCGACGACTTCTCCGGCGCATTCGCTCGTCACGTTCTCGACCGTCGATGCTTCGGAGAGCGGGAGTTACGATCCCGGCCAGCTGTGTAGTCGGACCTCTGGCGCCGTCACGACGGCCAGCTTCGCGATGTGCGGCGTGGCGGATTCGGGTGGAACCGGCTTGACCAATACCGTGGTCACGGCCAGCGCCCAGACCGGCGCAGTCGAGCTCGTCGCTGTCGCGTCTGCGACGACCTCCGAGTACGGCTGGGCCTCGGGATCGACGATCTCTTACACGACGGGCGGCGGCGCTGCCGCTCAGTTCAGCGACAGTTTCACGATCGAATCGCCCGGACGGACGAACACGTTGGGATACGTCACCGCAACGTTCAAGCTCGCGGGAGTCCATGGCATCTCGCTCTCGGGCGGTGTCGGCTCTCCCATCAACGACAATGACAGCTACGCGAACGTCAACGTGGCGACGCAGGTTCGGCTCGGACTCGCGTCCCAGATCGATCATGTCACGGAATCGGGAACCATCGAACCGGATTCGCATACCCTCGACGGCGAAGTACCGGCCACGATCACGCTCACGACCAGCTTCCTGTTTGGCACGCCGATCGACGTGTCGGCGAAGATCTCGGCGGGTGTCAGCTCGTCTGCGCGTCGCGTGATCTTCGACACGACCTCCCAGGTCTGGGTCGACTCGCTCGCCACGGCCGGCGCCGAGTACGGAAGCTCCCTCGTCTGGGGCGGCATCTCGACCATAACCGACGCGAACGGAGTGCCGATCGCACACTGGACGGCGCTTTCGTCGACGGGAACCGATTACGCAGTGGCCGCGCCGGAGCCGGACGCAGCCACGATGGTGGTGGCCGGCGTGCTGCTCCTTGCGAGCATGCGCCCACGCCGCGAGCCGCACCACGGCTCAACGAGTGAGGGTCAGGGCAGCACGGTGGCGGATGGGCGCTTCAAGAGGCCTTTCTCTGATCGACGATAGGTTGATGCAGGTCGACTGCCCCCGCTCGGCATGGAGCAAGGCGTTCTTCTGCCGTACGAGCGCGGGTCACGGAATCGACCTGCTGCTCGAGTTGCCCGAGGGCAGGCTCTGGGCCATCGAAATCGAGCGCGGATCGTCACCCAACGTCTACCGCTTTCGCGCCTCTCGCCTCCGCCCCATCCCCCAGAGCAGCGAGATCCCGACGAGCGTGCCCGTCACCCCCGTCGGCTCCGGCACGATCGTCCGGAAGTCCTCGGCTCCATCGCGTCGCACCCGCCGGAACCACGGACCCGAGCGAACGATCGGGGTGATCCCCGGCTGAGTCGCGCTCGAGGCCGCAAAGAGCGTTCGCGCGCGCCACGCATAACGCGCGTTCACCGCGAGATTCGTGAACGATGTGCTGAGCGCGGCGCCCGTCGTCCCGAGGTCGACCCAGGTCGGCGTCTGCTTCTTCGTGCAGGCCGCGTTTCCGAAGGCCACCGGAACGGGGCAGAGCTCGACCTCGAGCTTCGCCCGCTCGCGGCCGCGCGGGCTGCGGGCGAAGAGCTCGGCGCTGAATCCGCTCGCGGCCACGATGGTGCCACCCGGCGACACGAGCGTCGTCGGCGGCTCGTTGCGGCGCTGCTTCAGGAGAGTCGGCCGACCGTTGCCATTGCTCGGATGCAAAGCAACATAGGCCGATGCCGTTATGCCAGAAAGCAAGTCGCGTGGTCTGTTGAACCCGAGCAGCAGGTCGGGATACCCATCGCCGTTGACGTCCGTCTTGCCGAACAGTCCCCCGCTGAACGCGGGATAACTCAGGAATGTGTTCCACGTCGAGCGAGCGATGAGCGCCGCATCTCCAGTCGGAACACCGAGGGGGGAGCCTCCGAAAACGTACGACTCGATATTCCCGCCCACGCCGAGCTCGTCGAAGCCGTCGCCGTCGATGTCGCCCAACGACGAGATCGACCAGCCGAGCAATTCGCTGCCGTAGATCGGGCTGGTGGCGTTCGACGAGATGGAGGCGTTTGCGGCGGCCGCATGGCCGTTGGCGATCCCCGTTGCGGAGCCGTGGAAGACGAAGACGGCGCCGCCCCCCTGCACGCTCGTGGTGTATTCCGGCACGCCGAGCGCGACGTCGCCGAACCCGTCTCCGTTCACGTCGCCCGCGGAGACGGCGACCTGCGAAACAAAGGTGAACGTCTGATCCGATTCGAAGCGAACGTGAGCGGTCGCGGGGCTTCCGCTGGGAATTCCGGCCGCCGATCCAAGGAAGAGGAAGGCCGCTCCCTCTTGATTCTGCCCCGAGTCGGATCCGGGCGCAGTGACCAGGAGGTCGTCGAAACCGTCTCCGTTGACGTCGCCCGCGGAGGAGACGAACTGGCCGAGACGCGCGCCCGCCTGATTCCCTTCGAAGCGCGCATGGGCGTTCGACGCGTTTCCGTTGGCCACGATCGGACCGCCGAGGAAGAGAAAGACCGCCCCCTCGTCGACCTCGCCTGAATCGTAGTCCTGGACGCCGATCACGATGTCGCCGTAGCCATCGCCATTGACGTCGCCTGCCGAGGCTGCTGACGAGGCGGCGGCGCTGCCCGGCTGAGTGACGTCGAAGCTCGCATTGGCCGTCGCCGGACCGCCGCTCGGAATTCCCGTCGGCGAGCCGAGATGAAGATAGATGGAGCGCGTGCTCGGGTCTGCGACGAGAACATCCGCATAGCCATCGCCGTTCACGTCCCCGGCGTCGGATACGAATCCGTAGAGTCCGGAAAACTGTGGCGGCGACGCTTGCAACACGGTGTTCGCCGTCAGCTGGTTTCCGTCGATGCCATGCTCGGAGCCGTGGAACACGAGCGCGATGCCCGAGTCGACCACGCCGGAGTTGTCGAAGGCGGGGGCCCCGAAAATCAGGTCCTCGAATCCGTCTCCATTCACGTCGCCCGCGACGCCAAGGGAAGGGACGAGGCCCTGGGTGTCCGCAATGAGCCCCCCGTCGCTGATCGGAGGATTCAAGCCGATGCCCGCACCCGAAACATCGGAAGGCTCCTGTGCCGTCCGTTCGAACTGCCGCGACCCGCCGCGATAGACGAAGGCCGCGCCTTCATCGAGCTGTCCGCCATCGACCAGATATGCGCCGGCGATCACGTCGTCGAAACCGTCTCCGTTCACGTCCCCGGCCGATGCCACCGAATAACCCAGGAAGGCGCCCGCCTGGTTGTACTGAATGTCGTGAAGTAGTCCGCCGACCCCACTGGCACTCCCGACATAGACGAAAGCGACCCCTTCGTTGTTCTGCCCCGAGTCGAAGGCGTAGGCCCCGACGATCACGTCCGCGTAGCCATCGCCGTTGACGTCGCCGGCCGACGCCACGCTGGCGCCGAACCGGGAGTCCGACTGATCGCTCTCGAGGATGCGGTTGGCGTGGAACGGAAAGAACGAGCCGGATATGCCGCCGACGAAGCCGAGATTGCTCCCGTGGTACACGAAAGCGGCCCCTTCGTTGGTCTGCCCGTTCGTGTGAAACGGCGCGCCGATGATCACGTCCCCGAATCCGTCTCCGTTCACGTCGCCTGCGCCACCGACTGCATTGCCGAAACGAGACGAGCCGTCGCCATAGAAGCGAGCGTGCGTGTGCGCCGAATTGGGACTTCCGGATGCGATACCGGCCGGGCTGCCGAGATAGACGAATGCCCCACCTTGATCGAACTGCAGGAAATCGTAGTACGGTGCGCCGATGATCACGTCCGAGTAGCCATCTCCGTTCACGTCGCCCGCGGAAGCGACGGCCTGTCCTAGCTGGGGACCGGCTTGATCCGCCTCGAATCGCGCATGCGCGTTCGTCGGATTCCGGCTCCCGATGCCCGTCGCGCTACCGAGAAGGAGGAATGCGGCGCCTTCGTCAATCTGGCCGGCGTCGTAGAGGTACGCTCCAGCGAGAACGTCCGAGAATCCGTCCCCATTCACGTCCCCGGCCGAGGCGACGCTGAGCCCCAGCCTCGCGTCGGTCTGGTTGCTCTCCACCGTGCCATTGGCGTTCGCAGGACCTCCGCTCGCGATTCCCGTGGCCGATCCGTGAAAGACGAAGGCTGCGCCTTCGTTCGCCTGGCCTGCGTCGTAAAGGAAGGAGCCGATGACGATGTCGGCATAACCGTCCCCGTTGACGTCGCCTGCGGAGGCGACGCCGGCACCGAAGCTGGCACTGGCCTGGTTGCCTTCGAGCACGGCGGCCGCCGTCAACGGGTTGCCGTTCCCGATGCCGGCCGGTCCGCCCAGGAAGAGGAAGGCGGCGCCTTCGTCGACCTGGCCCGCGTCGTAGAGGTCGGCGCCGACGAGCACGTCGTCGTAGCCGTCCCGGTTGACGTCGCCCGCCGACGCAACGCTCACGCCGAATTCGGTGGTCACTTGATTGCTCTCGACGACCGCGTCGAATGCGCCCGTCAACAGCGGATCGATCACGATCGGATAGGTGGCGTCGGCGTCGTCGACGACGAGCCGGATGCGATCCGGCGACGGGACTTCGAAGTGAGACGCGAGCTTCCTGCCGTCGGCATCGACGACCTCGAGCTTCCCGTACTCCAGCAAACGCCCGGCCGACGTTGCGAGCCGGACCCGATCGCCCGCCAGACTCGCTCTGGCACCTAGGATCGCGAGATCGAGGACGAGATCCGCTGCGGCCTTCGCCGACGGCGGCCGGACGGCCAGGGTGAACCCCTGCTCCAGGCCGGCGCTCGAGTTCTCGAACCACTCGACGACACCCTGCGACTCGCGTCGGATCTCGACCCGGCCCTCGCCTCGATCGACGACTTCCCCTTCCGGGACGACCGCGAGCGAACCCGCCCGACCGATCCGCGCCAGCGAGATGGCGACCAGCTTCGACTGCTCCGCCGCATCCCGATCCTCGACCCGCACGCCCTCGCCGTCGAAGTACGTCCGGAAGTCGTGGGCCCGGTTCGGGGCCTGCAGGCCCTGCTCGGTCGCGCTCGCCCAGTATTCACGGGAGGCGAGCTGCGCCTGAGCCCGCTCGAGAAAGGTTGCATCGGCAGCAGACGAGGGCACGGCGGAGGGAGCGACCGGACCCGGTCGACCAACTTGCGAGGGGTCGCCGCCGTCCGCGGAGTGACTGACTACGCCGCACCCCAGCAGGGCCGATAGCGAAAGCACCAGCCCGATCGCCACGCCATTGCCTGTCGTCCGGTTCCGCACGCGCCACCTCCGATTCGGGCCGGACGGGGGCGGTGCGCCCTCGGCCTGCCGGTCTGGTTCGATGCACCAGCTTGGCAGGGGCGGCGGGCGTGAGTTCTGATCTTTTCCTGATTTCTCGGGGCGGGAGGCGAGCGCCACCCACCACCGCGGCCCCGCCGCTCATAAGTCGCCTTCTTGACCCCAACAACTTGCTTGGCGCCGTCACTTAGGCCCACCCAGCCCGATTGCTGAATGTCTCAATCTCTCGAGGAAGGGAGATGTGAGACGCCTGGCCTGTCTTCCGACGGTAGGCATGGTCGGCAAGCACTAGCAGTGATTCGAACTCTGCGTCTTTAGGCATGAGCAATGGGTCTTCCAAGATGCGCCCATAGGCCAACCTCCCCATCGCCACAGCCGCACATCGAGCATGTAGAAAATGGTCTGATGAGAAGAAGCCAGAACCGTACGCTCCGCGACCGATCTCCTTGGCGAACTTTTCCCCATCCAGCAGATAGAGCTTTCTGGAGAGCGTCGCAGCAAATGCTGTAATCAACCCCACGGGGAGCTCTGCCAATTTTGCGATCGCGGGCTCAAGCATTTCTTCATCAAACAAATCGCCGCATGCCGCACTTTCGATCACATCCCAGAATTGGTCTTCCTCCAACATCCTTCCCCAATCTGGCTCGAGACCGGATCCAGCCTCCCGAACTACGGAAACAGAGCAGTCGGGTGCGGCAACCGCCATCTCTCCCAGGAGGCAGTTCATCACGGACTGATCCCATGCACCCGAGAATCTGCCCTTTACGTCCAGTGAGGCATCGAATACAGGTGAGGAGATTCGCCCCAAATACTCAAAGTCAGCCGACGGCCCGCCCTCATACCACGACAACGCGGGCTCATTTCGATAAAAGCCGCGATTTTGCCTCAAAACCTCTCGGAGAATCGGCTCATTGATCTCTGGGCGTTCACCGTACCACGGTGCGATTGCGACTAACGTCGTCCCATTCTGAACACACACATCCTCTACTCTGACCGCCCCATACAGACCATTCTCAAGCCGAATAACGAATGTATCGCCTCGAGCAATCACGTCCGGCGATCGCTGATCCTCACTCATTGCCCATCACCAGGATTTGAGAATGGCCTATTTTGCCACCCCAGGCTGCGTTCTTGCGCCACAGCCTCATTCGCTTCCCTCTGATCTTTTGCCAGTGGCATATCACGACCCGCAAAGTTTTCATCGGTCACTTCAGCATGATACGTCCCAGACACTTGCCACCCCCGGAGCGGGGCCGGTTCAACCGATTGACATTACCTGTGATCGAAAAAACACCACTTGCTCTTCCTACCCCCCGATCAAAGAGCCCGCTGAGGGGCTCTGAAAGCCTGATCAGAGAGACGCGTCGAAGCTGGGTGCCCATCCGACCTCCCCGCCGCCTGACGGCCCGATCCTTGCTCATACGACCTCCGCAACGATCGCGCGGAGTCGATGATGAAGGTCAGGGAAATCGTCCGGATCGTCGAACGAGCGGGATGGGTTCTCGTCAGAACCCGCGGAAGTCACCGGCAATACAAGCATCCAACGCGGCGCGGCCTCGTGACGATCCCTGGAAACCAGAACGCCGACCTGGCCGTTGGAACGATGCGGAGTATTCTGAAACAAGCGGGGATCGAGCCATGAAGTATCTGATCGTCATCGAAGAGACCGTGAACGGCTATTCCGCCTATTCGCCCGACCTCCCGGGTTGTGCTGCCGCGGGGACGAGCGTCGAGGAGACGGAACGCAACATGCGGCAGGCGGTCGAGCTCCATCTCGAGGGCCTCCGCGCCGAAGGCTTCGAGATCCCGCGTCCGACGACGCGCTCGAGCTACGTGGAAATCGCGGCCTGACCGCGACGGCGAGACGAGACAGACGATCCCAAAGCGGTGGCCGTCGCGGCCGCGGCCACAGCAGCGACGAGACGCCGCCGCGCAAGCAGCCGGCGCACCCCATCCAGCCTCGGATCGAGCGGCACACTGCGAGCGGCCGGCGCGGTGCGCGGGGCGCGAAGTCAAGCGCAGCCGGAAGCCGCCTCAGCGAAGCAGTCGCCCGGGCGACGACATCCGTCAGGCCGGAGCGACCGCGCGAACGGGCGAGCCATTCGCGCCCCGCGCATCGCGCCGGCCGCGACTGGCGTCCCGCCCGTCCCGACTATTCCTCGTCGTCCGCGATCTTCGACTCGTACTTCTTCTTGAGCTCGGTCTGCTTGTCGCCCGGGACCGGGAGGTACTTGGCGAACTCCATCGAGAACTCCGCCTTGCCCTGGGTCATCGAGCGCAGATCGGTCGCGTAGCCGAACATCTCCGAGAGCGGGACCTCGGCGTCGACGGTCGAGAACCCGGCCTCCTCCGAGGAGCCGATGATCTGGCCGCGGCGCTGCATGATGGTCTTCAGGATCGCGCCCTGGAACTCGGACGGCCCTTCGACCGAGAGCTTCATGATCGGCTCGAGAATTTGAGGCTTGGCCCTGGGATAGAACTCGCGGAACGCACCGCGGGCCGCCGCCTGGAACGCCATTTCCGACGAGTCGACGCTGTGGGCCGCACCGTCGTTGACGACGATCCGCATGCCGATCACCGGGAAGCCGATCAGGCGCCCCTTCGGCAGGCAACTGCGGAAGCCCTTCTCGACCGCCGGGATGTACTCGGTCGGGATCGAGCCACCGCGCACCGCGTTGACGAACTGGAAGTCCTTGTCGTCCGGATCGTCGGCCGGAATCGGCTCGACGTAGCCACCGACCTTGCCGTACTGGCCCGAGCCGCCGGTCTGCTTCTTGTGCGTGTAGGTGAAGTCGACCTTCTGGGTCACCGTCTCGCGGTACGCGACCTGCGGCTGGCCGGTCTCGACCTCGCAGTTGTACTCGCGCTTCATGCGCTCGACGTAGACCTCGAGATGGAGCTCGCCCATGCCCGAGATGACGGTCTCGTTGCTCTCCTGATCGACCTCGGAGCGGAAGGTCGGGTCCTCGCGGACGAAGCGGCCGAGCGCCTTGCCCATGTTGTCCGACGACTTCTGGTCCTTCGGCTTGATCGAGAGCGAGATCACCGGCTCGGGGATGTGCATCGACGTCATGGCGACGTTGATGTTGCCGTCGGTGAACGTGTCGCCCGAGGCGCACTCGACGCCGAACAGCGCGACGATGTCGCCCGCGCAGGTGTCCTCGATGTCCTGCATCTCGGAGGCGTGCATGCGGATCAGACGGCCGACCTTGTGCTTCTTGTTGGTCCGCATGTTGTAGATGGTGTCGCCCTTCTTGAGCGTCCCCTCGTACACGCGGATGTAGGTCAGCTGGCCGTAGCGGCCGTCCTCGAGCTTGAACGCGAGGGCGACGAGCGGCTTCGTCCGATCGGTCGGGATCACGACCTCGGCCTCGTCGTTGCCGAGATCGACGGCCGTGTTGACGACCTCCGTCGGGTTCGGGAGGTAGTCGTTGACGCCGTCGAGCAGCAGCTGGACGCCCTTGTTCTTGTAGGCCGAGCCGAGCATCACAGGCGTCAGCTCCATCGTGAGCGTGCCCGCGCGGATCGCCTTCTTGATCATCGGGACGGTCACGTTCTCCTCGAGCATGGCCTCCATGAGCTCGTCGGAGAACATCGAGACCGCGTCGAGCATGATCTCGCGGTATTCCTGGGCCTGGTCGGCCAGGTTCTCCGGGATCTCCTCCTCGCGGACCTTCTCGCCGTTGCTGCCGTCGAAGTAGTAGGCCTTCATCTTGACGAGATCGACGACGCCCTGGAGGTCGTTCTCGAGGCCGATCGGGATCTGGATCATGACGGCGTTGTGGCCGAGCTTCTCGCGCAGCTGGCGCGTGACCTTGAACGGGTCGGCGCCCGAGCGGTCGAGCTTGTTGATGAAGGCCACGCGCGGGACCTTGTAGCGCTTCATCTGGCGGTCGACGGTCATCGACTGGGACTGGACGCCGGCGACGCCGCAGAGGACCAGGATCGCGCCGTCGAGGACGCGCAGCGAGCGCTCGACCTCGACGGTGAAGTCGACGTGGCCGGGGGTGTCGATGATGTTGATCTGGTTCTCGCCCCACTGGCAGTAGGTCGCCGCCGAGGCGATCGTGATGCCGCGCTCGCGCTCGAGGTCCATCGAGTCCATCGTCGCGCCGACTTCGTCCTTGCCGCGGACCTCGTGGATCGCGTGGATGCGCCCGGTGTAATAGAGGATGCGCTCGGTCAGGGTCGTCTTCCCCGAGTCGATGTGCGCGCTGATTCCGATATTCCGGACCTTGGTGATGTCACCGAGCATCGTCTTGTCCCCTGGCTGCAGTGTCTCGTTCTGATCGAGCGGGCTCCGCACGCGACGTGCGGCCGCTCCTCTCCTGAATCCCTACCGAATCGGACGTCGAGATCCGATGGGCCTTCGCCCGGCCCTTCTTCGGCCGCCCCCGTCCGGCGCTCGACTAGCAATCTCCACCGCGACGCGGAATCGAAGCGCTCGCGAGCGCATGGCTCCACGTTCTCGAACCCGGCGATGGAGGGGGGCGGTCCCGTTCAGGGCGCGCAAATTAGCGGGATGGCGGAGGAAAATCGAGCCCCGGATCGCACGATCGTGTTCCAGGCCGGTGGCGGCCCCGCAGGAACGGGGGCGCGGCGGGCTCAGGCCAGGCGATCCCCGACCTGCAGACCCGCTTCGTGGGCCGGTCGCTTCGCCTCGCCCCGTCGGACCTTCGCGATCCGCAGCCGCCCGCCCCGCGCCGCCAGGCAAAGACCCGAGCCGTCGACCGCGATCACCGTCCCGGGCGCTCCGCCAACGTCCCCGGCCCCGCCGACCCGCCCCGCTCCGCCCGCCTCGAGCCGGCTGCCGAAGAGCCGGACGACCTCCGCCCCGAGCCGCGCCCAGGCCCCCGGCTGGGGATCGCAGCCGCGGATCCGCCGATCGAGGGCGAAGGCGTCGTCGCGGGCGAAGTCGAGTCGGGCCCCGGCCTCGTCGAGGAGCCCCTGGAAGCTCGCCCCCTCGCCCGCCTGGGGCGTCAGCCGGGCCGTGCCGGCGGCGATCGCGGCGACGGTCGCGACCATCGCCTCGACCCCGAGCGGGTAGAGCTTGTCGAAGTAGAGGGAGGCTGCGGTGTCCCCGGGGCCGATCGGGACGCCGCGCTGCTGGTGGTAGAGCGGACCGGTGTCGACGCCCGCGTCGGGCTGGAAGATCGAGATCCCCGACTCCGGGGCGCCCTCGATGATCTGCCAGGCGAGCGCGCTCCCGCCGCGCCAGGCCGGCAGGACCGAGGGGTGGAAGCACACCGAGCGGTGTCGCGGATGATCCGCGATCTCCGGCGGCAGGATCACCGTCGTGAACGGCAGCACGTTCAGGTCCGCGCCGAGCGCGCGGTACTCCCGCACGCGCTCCTCGATCGCGCGCCCGCCGCGGCGGTAGCCCTTGTAGCGGAAGAGCGGCCAGCCCCGCGTCCGGGCCTCCTCGGCGAGGGGGTCGGGGCGGCCCCCGGCCTCCGGCGGCACGTGGACGCCGACGATCGCGTGGCCCGCCTCGGCGAGGCGCACGGCGACGTCGCGTCCGAACGGAGCCTGCCCGAAGACGGCGATGCGCAGCGACATGCGGCCACCATAACACGATGCGGTCGGGCGCCGGGCGCGCGGCGCGTCCCCGGGCTCCCGCGTCCGAGTCGCTAGATCGGGACCCGGCTGCGATCGCCGATCTCGCCGTGCACCTCGGCGGGATGGCCGTAGGCCAGCGCGTGGGGCGGGATCGAGCGCGCGACGAGGGAGCGGGCCCCGACGACGGACTGCTCGCCGATCTCGACGCCGCGCAGGATGGTGACGTCGGCGGCGATCCAGCAGTGGTCGCCGATCACGACCGGCGCGATCCGCTCGCGCTGGCGATCGTCGAGATCGTGCTGATCGGCGTCGAAGACCCGCGAGCCGGGACCGATCCAGACGCGCTCGCCGATCGAGAGCGAGCGCTTGCTCGAGAGGTGGCAGCCGTTCAGGAAGCCGTCGCGCCCGATCGTGATGCGCGCGCCGGGGAAGGCGAAGATGAGGACCGGGCCGAGGTCGGAGCGCAGCCAGGTCCCGGCGCCGATCTCGACCCGCGCGCCCTCGGCGACCGAGACGTGGACGCCGCCGGCGCGGCGCTCGGTGTGGACGCGCGGACCGATCACGAGCTCGGCGCCCGGGGCCAGCGCGAAATGCGACGAGGCGAGATTCGTGCTCGCGTCGGGGTCGATCGACAGACCGGGATGACGAGCCATCCGCCGGCGAAGGCACGCGCAGTCCCAGGCCTGGATGGCCGTGAGCACAGCGCGGGTCAGGAGGCGCGGGCCGGAAGGTCGCGGGGCGCGAGACACCGTCCGGAAGGCCGGCTCAGCCCGGTCCGCCCGGGCCGCCGGGTCCACCCGGACCGTCCTTCAGACGGAACGTGATGAATCCATGGGTCGGGTCGTAGGGCGAGAGGCCGACCGTCACGCGATCGCCCGGGATCACGCGGATGCGGAAGCGGCGCATGCGCCCGGAGAGCTGCGCCGTCACCTGCTGCCCGTTTTCGAGCGTGATCTGATAGCGACCGCCGCCGAGGATCTTGTCGACGCTTCCCGTCGCTTGAATCAGGTCGTCTCGCGCCAAATCGGATCGATCCTTCCGCCCACGGACCGGGCGAGCCCGCCCCGGTCCGGGATGATTCCCGAGTCGAGCCACGCCGACGGCGCCGGCCCATCGCCGTCGCCGGAACACGCAGGACAATGCACTCGGGTTCTGGGGCGGGCGCAGGCTAGCACGGGGGTCCGGGACGGGCGAACGAATCGGTGACCCCCTCGCCTCCCAAAGAACGCCGGGGCTTGCTAGCCTGCCCGCCCGCGGAGAGGTGGCGGAGTCCGGCTGAACGTACCTGACTCGAAATCAGGCGTACCCGTAAGGGTACCGTGGGTTCAAATCCCACCCTCTCCGCCATTGCTCCCCTGCCCGAACGGACCGCCGGAGCCCGTGCATGAACGACGCGTCGAAGGCGCGCGGGTCGCGAAGCCCGGGGAGCCGTCGTTGACCCGGCTCTCGATCCGCTTCGACCTGCGCGTCCCCGCGTTCGCGAAGACGACCTTCGCCAGCCAGCACCGCGCGATGCTCGAGATGGTCTCCTGGGCCGATCGCCTCCGCTTCGACGCCGTCTGCCTCTCCGAGCACCACGGCGATCCATCCGGCTTCACCTCGGCGCCGCTGACCCTCGCCGCGGCGGTGCTCGCGCGGACCGAGCGGATCCACGTCTCGGTCGCCGCGGCCCTCGTCCCGCTCCACGACCCCGTCCGCCTGGCGGAGCAGATCACGACGATCGACTGCCTCGCGCCCGGTCGACTCGAGGTCGTCGTCGGCGCGGGCTACCGCAGCGCCGAGTTCGCGATGGCCGGCGTCGAGCGGCGCGAGCGGGGGGCGCGCGTCGAGGAGTGCGTCGCGGTGCTGCGCGGCGCGTTCTCGGGGCGGCCCTTCGCCTTTCGCGGTCGCGAGGTCCTCGCGACGCCGCCGCCGGCGACGCCGGGCGGGCCCGCGATCTTCGTCGGAGGCAAGACGGTGGCCAGCGCGCGGCGCGCCGCGAGGCTGCGCTGCGGCTACAGCCCCGCCGTCGCGAAGCACGAGGTCGTCGCCGCCTACTTCGAGGAGGCCGTTGCGATCGGCTTCGCCGAGGCGGACGTGTTCGGCTGCCGGAGCTTCGACGCCTATCGCGCGCGCCACCCCGCGAACGCCCCCGCCGCGCCCGGCTTCGTGATGGTCACGCGGGACCCCGACGCGACCTGGCGCGAGATCGGCCCCCTCGCCGTCCACGACGCGGTGACCTACGCCGCCTGGCAGGAGGACGGCGTCGTCTCGGACACCGCCGTCCCCGGCGCCGCGACCTGGCAGGACCTGCGCGCGAGCGGACAGTTCGCGGTCGTGACGCCGGAGGAGTGTCTCGCCCTCGCGGCCCGCGACGGCTCGCTCATGCTGCATCCCCTGATGGGTGGCATCGAGCCGGCGCTCGCCTGGGAGGGGCTCCGGCTCTTCGAGCGCGAGGTCCTGCCGCGCCTGAGTCGCGGCGCCTGAGCTCGATCGAGCGGTCCGGAGAAGGAGACGACGATGAGCCCGAAATACGCCCTCGCGCCCGAGTTCGAAGGACAGAAGGGCTTCACGCTGCCGTCGAACCGCCTCTTCCTGAGGCTGGTCGACGCCGCATTCCGCTTTCAGCGGCGCGGCTTCCCGTGGAGCGACGCGGTCGCCGTCCGCCGCCACCGCATGCCGACCGCCGGCGGGCGAACGATCGAAGTCCTCGAGGTCTCGCCGAAGGACGCGACGGGCGCGACGCCGACCCTCGTCGACTACCACGGCGGCGCCTTCTTCCTCTCGACCATGCGCGGCCATCTCGACTACGCCGAGCGCTATGCCGTCGGCGCGGGCTGCCGCGTCTTCGTCCCCGAGTACCGCCTCTCGATCGACCACCCCTTCCCCGCCGGCTTCGACGACGCCTTCTCGACCCTCGAATGGGTCCACGCGAACGCCGCCTCCCTCGGCGTCGACCGCGAGCGCGTCGTCCTGATCGGCGACAGCGCGGGCGGCGCGCTCGCCGCCGGTGTCGCCCAGCGCGCCCTCGACCAGGGCGGCCCGGCGATCCGCGCCCAGGTCCTCGTCTATCCCGTCACCGACCACGAATCGAAGACGGAGTCCGTCCGTGCCTTCACCGACACGCCGGGCTGGACCGGCGGCTCGAACGTCAACATGTGGAAGCTCTATCTGCGGGACACCGCCTTCGCGCGCAGCGGCGGCGCCGCCGCCCCGCCGCCCTACGCCGCACCGCTCCACCGCAAGGACTTCACCGGCCTCCCGCCCGCCTTCGTCGAGGTCGCCGAGTTCGATCCGCTCCGCGACGAGGGCATCGCCTACGCGCGCGCCCTCGAAGGGGCCGGTGTCCCCGTCGCGCTCCACGTCGTGGAAGGCGGGATCCACGGCTACGACCTGACACCGGGGAGCCCGCTCGCTGCGCGCGTGCTCGAGCGGCGCCTCGAGGTGATCCGGCGCTTCTTCACCTAGCACGCATGGCCGCGAAGCGACCGCTCGGCCGCGCGGCCGGGCGAACGAACGACCAGGAGATCCCGTGACGTTCTCGACGGCGCTGCGCCTCAACATGACCGGGCTCGCCGCGGATCCGCGCGAGGAGTCGAAGCGCTACCGCGCGGCGATCGAGATGGCGGCCTTCGCCGACGCCCGGGGCTTCTCCGTCGTCAGCGTCGAGGAGCACCACTGCGCCGAGAACGGCTGGCTCCCGGCGCCGCTTCTGCTCGCGGGCATGATCGTGGCGCGCACGCAGCGGGTGGCGGTCAACGTGACGGCGCTGCTCGTGCCGCTCTACGACCCGATCCGCCTCGCCGCGGAGATCGCGATCCTCGATCTCGCGAGCGGCGGGCGCTTCAGCTTCGTCGCGGGGATGGGCTACCGGCCGATCGAGTTCGCGGCCCTCGACAAGGACTGGGGCACGCGCGGCGCGCGCATGGACCACGTCCTCGAGACGCTGCTCACGGCCTGGCGCGGTGAGCCCTTCCTCTACAACGGGACGATGATCCGCGTGACGCCGACGCCGCTCACGAAGCCCCATCCGCCCTTCGCGATCGGCGGCATGACGAAGGGCGCCGCCCGGCGCGCCGCGCGCTTCGGCCTCCCCTTCTATCCGCCGATGGGCCTCCCCGAGCTCGAGCCCGTCTACCGCGAAGCGCTCGCGCAGCACGGCAAGCGCGGCGTCGTCGTCTACCCCGACGAGGCGAACGCGATGATCTTCGTCGACGAAGACCCGGAGCGCGCCTGGCACGAGCTCGCGCCCTTCTTCCTGCGCGAGTCGCGCGAGTACGCATCGTGGCGACGCGAGGGGGTCCCCCGGCCCGGGGAGCAGCCGGTCGAGACGATCGCGGCGCTGCGCGCCCAGCGTCGCTACGAGGTCCTGACGCCGGACCAGTGCCTCGAGCGGATCCGGACGAGCCGGCCCGGCCTCACCCTCTGCCTCCACCCCCTCGCCGGCGGCATTCCGGTCGAGCGCGCGTGGGGTAGCCTGGAGCTGTACGCGGAGAAGGTCCTCGCCGTGGCAGCGCCCGCCTGATCGGCCCGCTCGCGCCAGGGGCTCGAAGAAGGAGAGCCCGCCGTGAAGAGAGACCGCCCGCACGCGTGACCGCGAGGAGATGCCGAAGGATGCGCGACCGCTGCCCCGGACCGTCGTACCAGGAGATCCTCGATCGCGACGCGGTCGCTCCGCCGGCGGTCCTGCGCGAGACCGCGTCCGAGCCCCTCGGCGACGAGGACCTCCCGATCGACGTCTACCTCTCGCCCGAGCAGCATCGCCGGGAAGTCGAGGAGCTGTGGCGCCGGGTCTGGCAGATCGCGGGTCGGGTCGAGGACGTCGCGAGCCCCGGCGACTCGTTCGTCTACGACCTCGCCGACGACTCCCTCGTCGTGCTGCGCACGAAGTCGGGCGAGCTGCGCGCCTATCACAACGCCTGTCTCCACCGCGGGACGCGCCTGCGCGAGGAGCCGGGGCGCCTCGACCGGATCCGGTGTCCCTTCCACGGCTTCACCTGGAGCCTCGACGGCGAGCTGGCCGACGTGCCCTGCCGCTGGGACTTCCCGCAGATCGAGGACGCGCGCTTCCGCCTCCCGGAGGCGAAGGTCGCGACCTGGGGCGGCTTCGTGTTCGTGAACTTCGACCCGGACTGCGCACCGCTCGAGGACCATCTCGAGGATCTCCCGCGGCACTTCGAGCGCTGGCCCCTCGACGAGCGCTGGATCGCCGCGCGGGTCGAGCGGCGCGTGCCCTGCAACTGGAAGATCGCCGTCGAGGCCTTCATCGAGACCTATCACATCGTCGGCGTGCATCCGGCGAACCTGCCCTTCTTCGGCGACGCCAACTCGCAGTACGACGTCTGGCCGGGACGGCGCCACGTCAATCGGATGCTGAACGCCTCGGGCGTCCCGAGCCCCCACGTCCGCCACGAGATGTCCGAGCAGCGCGTCCTCGACGTCGCCGCGCGCTTCGGCATGGCGCGCCCCGGGACGAAGGTCGAGCCGGGCGGGACGGCGCGGGCGGCGCTCGTCCAGGCCTCGCGCGCGCGGCTCGAGCACGGCCTCGGCTTCGATACCCGGGCCTTCTCCGACGCCGAGGTCCAGGACGTGATTCAGTACAGCCTGTTCCCGAACGTCGTGCTCTTCGGCGGGCTCGGCTCCCCGCTCTTCTACCGCGCGCGGCCGGACGGGAACGATCCCGAGTCGTGCCTCTTCGAGGTCATGCTGCTGCTGCCGGTGGCCCCGGGCGCCGAGAAGCCGGCGCCCAACTCGAAGCGCAGGCTCGAGCCCCACGAAAAGTGGAGCGACGTCCCGGAGCTCTCGTTCTTCGGTCCCGTCCTCGACGAGGACCAGGAGATCATGCCCCGGGTCCAGCGCGGGCTCCGGGCGGCGCGCAAGCCCGGGGTGACCCTCGCGCTCTACCAGGAGAGCCGGATCCGCCACTTCCGCCGCACGCTCGAGAGCTACGTGCCGCGGGTGCCGGAGTCGCGCCGGCGCTGACCGCCGCAGCGGACCCGGCGGACCCGAGCGACGACACCGACCGCCCGGTGCGACCGGCGAACCCGCACCGGCCACCCGGATCCGCCCACCGCCCGATCGCCGGCAGGGCAGACCTGCGATCGCGATCGCATTCCAGGCCATTCCCGCCCGGCTGCTCGCCCGCGCCCCAGTCGGCCCGCTGCGCGCGACCGTCCTGGCCTCCGACCAACCGCGACTACCCCTCGGGCACTCCGAGATTCCACGTCACCTTTCCTGGAGTCAGCCTCACTCTTGGAGTAGCCTCCAAGTTTGTCGTCCCCTCCAGACATGAAGTGCCGACAAGGAATGCCATGAGCGCTGGACTCCACCCCCCTGCGAATCCGACCCCCGGCCGCCGCGAACGGCGCAAGCAGGAGGTCCGCGAGCGGATCCTCTCGGCCGCCCGGGAGCTCTTCGCGAAGCAGGGGTTCGAGGCGACGACGGTCGACGAGATCGCCCGGGTCGCCGACGTCGCCCCGGCGACCTTCTTCAATCACTTCCAGAGCAAGCAGGCGCTGCTCGGTCTGATGGCGGGCGAGGTCTTCGAGACGCTCCACGCCATGACCGCCCAGCATCTCGGCGGCCCGGGCTCGAGCATCGCCAAGCTGCGTCGCTTCATCGTGTCGATCGGCGAGTCGATCGCGTCGAGCCGGGGCGTCGCCCGCGACGTCTTCCTCGAGTTCCTGCGCAGCGACGCGACGCCCGACGAGCCGCATCCCTACCTCGACCGCGTGATCGGGCCCTTCGTCGCCGTCGTCGCCGAGGGCCAGGCGCGGGGCGAGTTCCGGACCGATCGCTCCGCCGCGTTCCTCGCCCAGATGGCCGTCGGCATGCTCAATTCCGTGATCACCAGCTGGCTCGCCGACCGCGACTATCCCGTCGAGATCGGCCTCGCCGACGCGGGCGAGTTCGCGATCGAGACCCTGCGTGCGCGACCGGCCGCGCACGGCGCCGACTAGCACGAGAGCTTCTCCGTCCCGCTCCCGGGACGCCCCGATGAAAGCCGGGCACGCGGTGCCCAACCCAGAAAGGACCCCCCAGATGGAAATCGACATCGACTTCTCGCACGCGTCGAGCTGGAACCAGGAGATGCCCGAGCGCATGCGCTGGCTCCGAGAGCACGCTCCGGTCTACTGGAGCGAGAAGACCCAGGCCTTCATCCTGTCCCGCTACGACGACGTCGTCTTCGTCTCGAAGAACCACGACCTGTTCTGCTCGGGCGAGGGCGTCCTGCCGGGCCGCATGAACGCGAAGATCGGCATGATCGACGAGGACGAGCCGCACCACGGCGAGATGCGCGGCCTGATCAATCGCGGCTTCACGCCGCGCATGGTCCGGCGCTGGGAGGAGGTCTTCAAGCGGCTGACCGACGAGACCCTCGACAAGATCGCCGCCAAGGGCGAGTGCGACTTCGTGGAGGACGTCGCCGTCCCGATCCCGCTCATCCTGATCGCCGAGATGATCGGCATCCGCAAGGAGGACCGGCTGCGCTTCCACCAGTGGTCGGACGCGATGATCGCGGCCCAGGGCAACCTCGACAATCCGGTGATCACCGCCGCGGCCGGGAAGGCCGCCCTCGAGTACTACACCTATCTCGTCGACATCATCGCCGACCGCCGCCAGAACCCGACGGAGGACCTGATCAGCATCCTCGTCCGCGCCAAGGAGGACGGCGTCCTCGTCCAGCACGAGGTCGGGCGCTACCGCGACAACATGGGAGCCGAGGCCGGCGTCGAGACGACCGAGGAGCAGCGCGCGATGAGCAACGACGAGCTCATCAAGATGTGCGTGCTGCTGCTGGTCGCCGGCAACGAGACGACGCGCAACGGCCTCTCGGGCGCGATGCAGCTGCTGATCGAGAACCCCGACGTCCAGAAGCGCCTCGCCGAGAATCCGGCGCTCATCCCCGGCGCGATCGAGGAGATGCTGCGGCTGACCTCGCCCGTCCTCTCGTTCGCCCGGACGGCGACCCGGGACACGGAGCTCCACGGCGTCCCGATCGCGAAGGGCCAGAAGGTCCTGATGGTCTACGGCTCGGCGAACCGCGACGAGCGGGCCTTCGAGAATCCGGACACGCTCGACATCGAGCGCAATCCCCACCATCTCGCCTTCGGCATCGGCAACCACTTCTGCATGGGCGCCAACCTCGCCCGCATGGAGCTGCGCGTCGCGCTGACCGAGATCCTGCGGCGGCTCCCGAACATGCGCTATGCGGCGGGCGGCCCCGAGTTCGGCTCGTCGGCGCTGGTCCGCAGCGTGAGGCACATGCACGTGCGCTTCACCCCCGAGCGCGCGGCCTGATCTGTCGTATCGTGTCCTCCGCCCGGCGCCCGTGCGCGCCGGACGGAGGACCGATCGATGTCCCGCCTCAAGAAGCTCCTGGTCGGCACGGCCGTCGCCCTCGTCCTGCTCGTCGGCGTGGGCCTCGCGATGATCCATCGCTCGGGCGCCTGGTTCCTCCTCTTCCCGAGCCACCACCACGACACGACGCCCCCCGAGCTCCCCGCCGACTTCGGGGCCGGGAAGTCGCTCCGGGTCCTCGTCTTCTCGAAGACCAACTCCTTCCGCCACGAGGACGGCATCGCCGGCGCCCGTCTCGCCCTCGACGCGATCGCCGAGCGCCGCGGCTGGGCCCTCTACCACTCCGAGAACGGCGCGCTCTTCAGTGCCCCCGGCCTCGCGAACTTCGACGTCGTCGTCTTCAGCAATGCCTCGGGCGACATGCTCTCCGACGAGCAGGAACGGGCCTTCGAGGCGTGGCTCTCGGCGGGCGGCGGCTGGGTCGGGATCCACTCCGCAGGCGACCTCTCCCACGCGGGGTGGACCTGGTATCGGGAGAACCTGATCGGAGGCAACTTCATCGGCCACATCATGGGGCCGCAGACGCAGACGGCGCGCGTCGTCGTCGAGGACCGCGCGCATCCGGTGACCCAGGGGCTGCCGGCGGAGTTCGAGCACGAGGAGGAGTGGTATTCGTGGGACCAGAGCCCGCGCACCCTCGGCTTCCACGTGCTGCTCACCGTCGACGAGGCGAGCTACGACCCCTCGATCCGGATCTTCGGCAGCGAGACCGACATCCGCATGGGCGACCATCCCGTCGCGTGGTGGCGCTGCATCGGCCCGGGCCGCGCCCTCTACGTCACGATGGGCCATTGGGGCCGAGCCTACGAGAATCCGCCCTACGCGACGCTGCTCGAGAACGCCCTCGCCTGGGCCGGGGATCCCCGGGCCTGCACGCCGGCGGCGGCGAGCAGCGCAGGGACCGATGCCCTCGCCCCGGCCGCGAGAGACTCCGCGTCTTCACCGACAGCCCCGTCCGCGACGACGCCGCCCCAGGCCGCCGGACCAGCCGGGGAGGCGGCCGCCGCGAGCGCCGCGGAGGAGAGAGGCCGGGCGAGCGACGCAGCCGAAACGGCAGTGGCCCCCGAAGCGTCGTCCGCCGCTGCGGAGGCCGGAGCGGCGACCGCCGCAGACGCGGCGACGGCGGCTCCGGCGGACGGGGAGGATCGGCGATGACGGCGGGCGACTCCAGCGGAGCGGCCGACGGGGCCTATCGGCGCGGGCTGCTCCGGCTCATCGCGATCGGGGGATCGGGCGTGCTCGCAAGCTACCTGCTCGCCCTCGACCCGACCATCAGCAGCGGGCTCTGGGGCGGGATCCCGGAAGGCCGGATCCGCGACCTCTACACGCTCAACATGTTCCTCGCGGCCTTCGGCTTCTTTCCGGCGACCTGGTGGCTCGTCTTCGCGACGCCGGCGAGCGCGCTGCGCGAGCGGACGGGCTTCGGTGTCGAAGCGCTCTTCCTCACCTACGCGACGATCCTGATGGCCTCTTCGCTCTGGCTCCCGCTGACGGCGCTCTACGTGAAGAGCCCGTCGCCGATCGTCTGGCTGCTCGTCCGCGGCGTGCTGCTCGCGGTCGGGGGCGCGGCGACGCTGCTCGGGGCGATGCTGGTGCGGATCGCGGTGCGCGGGCGGCCGCTCGCGTGGATCGCGGTGATCGCATTCTTCTTCTTCTGGCTCCAGACGATGGTCCTCGACGCGCTCGTCTGGCCGCACTACTACTCGGTCGGCGCATAGCGACCCCGATCCGGGGGCGATCGAGGGACGACGAAGGAACGACGATGGGACGACTCGACGAGAAGGTGCTCCTCCTGACCGGTGCGGCCTCGGGCATCGGCCGCGCCTCGGCGATCCGCGCCGCGCGCGAAGGCGCTCGCCTCTTCCTGACCGACGTCGCCGCGGCCGGCCTCGAGGAGACGGCCAGGCGGGTCGCGGAGCAGGGAGCCCAGGTCGAGGTGCGCGCGGCCGACATCAGCGACGAGCAGCAGGCCCGAGCGAGCGTGTCGGCCTGCGTCGAGCGATTCGGGCGGCTCGACGTCCTCTGCAACAACGCGGGCATCATCGCCTACGAGCGGGTCCACGAGATGTCGCTCGCGTTCTGGCGGCGGATCCTGTCGGTGAACCTCGACGGGACCTTCCTGATGACGCGGGAGGCGATTCCGCACCTGCTCGCGACGAAGGGCGCGATCGTGAACCTCGGCTCGACGGCCGGGCTCTCGGGGCTCGCCTACGGCTCCGCGTACAGTGCCTCGAAGGGGGCGATCCACGCGTTCACCCGGGCGATCGCGGTCGAGTATGCGGACGAGGGGCTGCGCGCGAACTCGATCTGCCCCGCCTCGATCCAGACGGGCATGTCCGGGACGGCGAAGCTGCCCAGGGCGGCGAAGCTCGAGCTGCTGAACCGCCTCTCGTCGCTGCAGGGCGCGGCCGGGCCCGAGGTGATCGCCGACGTCGTCGTCTTCCTCGCCTCGGACGAGGCGCGCTTCATCACGGGGACGGAGATCCGGGTGGACGGCGCGGCGCTCGCCTGACGCCCCCGCGCGGATCGCGCCGGCGCGGCGCGGGCCCGCGCGGGCCCGCGCGGCGGGCGCGAGCGGGTCGCGGAGCGCCGGAACCCGGCCCGACCTAACGCGCGCGCTTGCGCGTCCCGCCGCCGGTCTTCCGGGCGCTGGCCTTCTTCGCACCCGTCTTCTTCGCACCGGCCTTCTTCGCGCCGCCCTGCTTCCCACCGGCCCTCGCAGCCGCGGACTTCGCCCGCGGCGAGGCCGCGCGGGCCCGCGCACCGCGCGCCGCCGCGCGCGCCGCGCCGCCTCGTGCCGGCGCCGGGCGCGACAGGGCCGCCACCGACAGGTCGAGGGGCAGGTCCTGCTGCCAGAGCAGCACGAGCGTCCGCTCCGCGATCCGCCAGCCGTCGGTCGTCCGCGCATAGCGATCTTCGTAGCGGATCCCCATGTCGAGCTTGTAGGGGACGCCGTCGCGCTCGTGGATGTGGGCGGCGACGCAGTAGAACTCGCCGCTCGCCTGATCGCCGTCGATCCGGGTGGCCTGGTTGTGGACGCAGTGCTGGGTCACCGAGTACATCTCGATCTTGCGCAGTCCGGCGTCGAGCTCGGCGTGGCCCTTCATCCGGAAGCCGACCCCCGTGAGCACGCAGTCGGGCAGGAAGACCTGCGGGATCTCGTCGTAGACGCGGCGATCGACGATGCGGGCGTAGCGGAAGGCGAGATCGCGGATCGCGAGCTCGTCCTCGCGGCGGGGCGAGAGCGTTTCGGACGACATGGGTTTCCTCCTGGCGCCGAGCATACCAGCGCGGCCCGAAGCGGCGCGGTGCGGGCCCGGGTCCGGCACCCGGGCGCCACCTCGGGCTCGGGTTTGAAACTCGCGGTCGCCCCGGGTACCGTCCTCGTTCGGCTCGGCGCATGTCGAGTGTTGACCGCAGGGTCCCGTTCGAGTTCGGGATCCTGTGAACCCGGTCAGGTCCGGAAGGAAGCAGCCGTAGCAGGGACTTGGCTGCGATCGGCAAGCCCTGCGGTCAACTCTCGACATGCCGCCGGACCGCTCCCGATGCGCGTCGGAGCCGGGCCTTCGGCGACGCGGAAGGCCCCCCGTGAGCTACCAGGTCATCGCGCGCAAATGGCGGCCCCAGAGCTTCGAGGAGGTCTCGGGGCAGACCCACGTCACGCGCGCCCTGCGCAACGCCGTCCGCTCCGGCCGCATCCCCCATGCGATCCTGTTCACCGGCCCCCGCGGCGTCGGCAAGACGACCCTCGCCCGCCTCGTCGCGCGCTGCCTGAACTGCGAGAAGGGCCCGACCGACACCCCCTGCGGCGTGTGTCCGTCCTGCGTCGAGATCGCCGAGGGTCGCTCGACGGACGTGCAGGAGATCGACGCCGCGAGCCGGACCGGCGTCGACGACATGCGCGAGATCATCGAGTCGATCCGCTACGCCGCCGCCCCGGGCCGCCATCGCATCTTCATCATCGACGAGGTCCACATGCTCTCGACGGCGGCGTTCAACGCGCTGCTGAAGACGCTCGAGGAGCCGCCCCCGCGCAGCCTGTTCATCTTCGCGACGACCAATCCGGAGAAGATCCCGTTCACCGTCCTGTCGCGCTGCCAGCGCCACGACCTGCGCCGCATCGCGCTCACGACCGTCTCGGAGCGGCTGGCCGAGATCTGCCGCGCGGAGGGGATCGCGATCTCGCCGAAGTCGCTCGCCGCCATCGCCCGCGAGGGCGAGGGATCGATGCGCGACGCGCAGACGCTGCTCGATCAGATCGTGGCCTACGGCGGCCAGCAGGTCTCCGACGAGGTCGTCGCCGAGATCCTCGATCTCGTCGATCGCAACGTGCTGAAGTCGATCCTCGAGGCCTGCCTCGCGAGCGATCCGCGCAGCGCCCTCGGGCACGTCGCGACGGCGACCGCCGGCGGCTCCGAGCCGGCGCGCATCGCCGAGGCGCTGCTCGAGCTGCTCCGCGACCTGACCGTGCTCCAGCTCGCCCCGGATGCCGAGGGCGTCTTCGAGGGCACCGACGAGGAGCGCGCCGAGCTCTGCGCGCTCGCGACCCGCGCCGAGCCCGCGCGACTGCGGCGCATGTTCCGGGCCCTCGTGCGCGAGATCGAGGACCTCGCCTTCGCACCGCAGCCGCGGGCGGTGCTCGACATGGCGGTGATCCGGCTGGCGACGATGCCGGGCGGCGACGACGTCGAGAAGCTGCTCGCCCGCCTCGATGCCCTCGAGCGCCGACTCGCCGGCGCAGAGCGCCCGCCCGCCCTCGCCCCGGCGCCCGCGCCGCGCACGGGGCCGACGGCCGGTGCGACGCCGATCGGCTCCGCGCCCGCTGCCCGCCGTGACGCCGCGCGCGAGCCGGGCCGGGGACCGGCGGGCGAGCCCGGCGCCCGGGGACCGCGCCCGGTTCCGCTCCGCGACGCGCCGCGCGAGGCACCGCGCAGCCAGCCGCCGCGGCCGCCGACGGCTCCGCGTCCAACGCGGCTCACCGAGGTCCCGCCCGGCCTGCGCGACGAGCCCGACGAGCCCGATCCCTTCGACGCGCCGCCAGCGGGGGAGCCCGATCGCTTCGACGTCGAGCCGCCGGCGGGCGAGCTCGGACGCGGGGATGCGCCGGACGGGCTGCGAGCCGATCCGGAGCGCGCCCCGGGATTCGAGGCGACCGGACCGGCCTTCGACGAGCCGCCCGCCGAGGCCTACGACGAAGAGCCCGCGGACGACGACCTCGAGGCGCTCGCCCCGACCGCCGATCGCGTCCGCAGCGCCTCCCCCGGCGCCCTCTTCGATCGCCTGCGCGCACGGGCCCTCGAGCTCGATCGCGCCCGCCACGCGAGCCTCGAGCACGCGGACTGCGTCGCCGTCGAGGGCAACCGCATGCGGATCACGGCGTCGACCTCGTTCCACGCCGAGCGCCTGCGGGCCCGGGTCGGGGAGCTCGAGACGATCGCGAAGGCGCTCTTCGGGCGACCGCTGCAGCTGCAGGTCGAGCAGCAGACGGTGCGCAAGGAGGATGCCCCGACGGCCCAGTCGCGCGAGCGCTCGCGCAAGCAGCGTCAGGCGGCCCTGAACAGCGAGTCCGTCAACCTCGCGATCGAGATCCTCGACGCGGAGATCGTCGAGATCCGTCCCCTGGGAGAGAACCGATGAACCCGAACGATGCCGAGAAGATGATGGCGCAGGCCCGCGCGATGCAGGAGCGCCTCGCGGAGGTCCAGCAGGCGCTGAACGCCCGGCGCTTCGAGGCGACGAGCGGCGGGGGGATGGTGCGCGCGACGGTGACCGGTGCGCTGCGAATCCTGTCGATCGAGATCGAGGACGCCTTCTTCAAGGCCGGAGACAAGGACATGATCCAGGACCTCGCCGCCGCCGCCGTCAATGCGGCCCTCGCAAAGGCCCAGGAAGGTGCCCAGGCCGAGTTCGCGCGCATGCAGCAGCAGCTCCTGGGCGGGAGCGCATTCTGAGATGGCGACCTCCTCCTCCCCGGCCATGGACCGGCTGGTCACCAGCCTGAAGCGCCTCCCGGGCATCGGCGAGAAGTCGGCGACCCGCCTCGCCTACTTCCTGCTGAGCGCGCGGCCCGAGGTCGCCCGCGAGCTCGCGGACGCGATCCTGCGGCTGCAGATCGACACCGTCGTGTGCGAGTCCTGCTTCACGCTCTCCGACCGCTCGCCCTGCCCCGTCTGCGCCGCGCCCGGCCGGGACCACGCCCTCGTCTGCGTCGTCGAGGAGCCCGCCGACATGGCCGCGATCGAGCGCAGCGGCGGCTTCAAGGGCATCTACCACGTGCTCGGCGGTGCCCTGTCCCCGATCGACGGGATGGGGCCCGAGTCCCTGCGCGTGGGCGAGCTCGAGAAGCGAGTCCGCGCGGGCGGGATCAAGGAGGTCGTGCTCGCCACCAACCCGACCGCCGAGGGCGACGCGACCGCCCATTTCCTGGCCGATCGGCTGGCGGCATCGGGCGTGCGCCTCACCCGCATCGCCTACGGCATGCCCCTCGGTGGCGACCTCGAATACGCCGACCACGTCACCGTCAGCCGGGCGATCGCGAACCGCCGCGAGCTCGCCGACTGAGCGCCCGAGGACCGGCTCAAGACCCGTCCGGGGGCGACCGATCGAAGGCACGGCACCCCGACGACCGAACTTCCGGCCGTTCGGGGATCCGGGAAGGCCCGCGCGCCGGCGGCCCGGCTGGCCATCGGGGCTCGTGGTTGCCCCGCTCGGACGACGCGGGTTAAGCTCGAAAAAAGTCCATTTCCCGGACGCTTACAGAGGCAGATGCCGATGATTCAATCCCAGCTCGTGATGCAGAAAGAGGACTTCGATCGCGTCCTCGGGATCATCCAGCGGCTGGTCCGGGACGCCAATGCGAAGGGCGTGTTCGTCGTCGACAAGGCGGGCCAGCTGATCGGCGAGGCCGGTGAGCTGCGGGGGATCGACAGCACGAGCCTGGCCAGCCTGACGGCGGGCTGCATCGCCGCGACCGGCGGCCTCGCCAAGATCCTCGGCGAGGAAGAGTTCCCGATCCATTTCCACCAGGGCGAGCGCGACAACCTCCACATGACGGTGGTCGGCGAGCGGATGATCCTCGTCGTCGTGTTCGACGAGCGCAGCTCCCTCGGCCTGGTCCGATTGCGCGTGAAGAAGGCTGGCGGCGAGCTGGCGAAGCTCTTCGAGGACATCCGCAAGAAGGCCGAGACCCAGGCCCAGGGCGCCGGCTCCCCCTTCGCGGAGATCACCGACGACGACATCGACAACCTGTTTTCCTGACCTCTCCGGACGAGCACCCAAAGCATGTCGTTCATCAACTACAGCTCGCGCGAGATCAACTGCAAGATCGTCTACTACGGCCCCGGCCTGTGTGGCAAGACGACGAACCTGCAGCACATCTACCAGAAGACGAACCCCGAGGTGAAGGGGAAGATGATCTCGCTCGCGACCGAGACCGAGCGGACCCTCTTCTTCGACTTCCTGCCGCTGGCTCTCGGCGAGATCCGGGGTTTCAAGACCCGCTTCCATCTCTACACCGTTCCGGGTCAGGTCTTCTACGACGCCTCCCGCAAGCTGATCCTGAAGGGCGTCGACGGCGTCGTCTTCGTCGCCGACAGCCAGATCGAGCGGATGGAGGCCAACGTCGAGAGCCTCGACAACCTGAAGGTGAACCTCAAGGAGCAGGGCTACGACCTGACGAAGGTTCCCTACGTGATCCAGTACAACAAGCGAGACGTGCCGAACGCGGCGCCGCTCGCGGAGCTGCGGCGGCTGCTGAATCCGCAGGGCGCGCCCGAGTTCGAGGCCTGCGCCACGACGGGCCAGGGCGTCTTCGAGACGCTGAAGGCCGTGGCGAAGCTCGTGCTGACCGACCTCAAGAAGATGGGCGGATAGCCTTCTCACAAGACGCGAGCGGCGCGAGGCCGGGGACGCGAATGGCTCGCCCTGGGCACGGGCCGCGTCGCTTCTCGGATTTCGGGATGACTGCGACCGGCTGGATGGGGCGGGCTGCGGGCTGCGCTTGACTTCGCGTCCCCGGCCTCGCGCCGCTCGCTCGCGTTTGCGCTGGCTCGTCCTCGGATCGAAGGTGGAGGGCGAGAGGATGGTGCGTCGAGGATCTCGCCGGCTCAGTCCAGGGACGGGAGCGGGGCGGCCTCGATGCCGTGACCGGCTTCCTTTCCGCGCCATCGTGCGATGCGGCGGTTGATGTCGTTCGCGGTCACGTAGAGGGCGGGGACCAGGAAGAGCGTGACGATGGTCGAGAGCGCGAGGCCCCAGCCGAGGGCCAGCGACATCGGCGACATGACCGCGTCGTAGCCGCCGATCCCGTAGGCCGTCGGGATGACGCCGCCGAAGGTCGTCATCGTCGTGACCAGGATCGGCCGCAAGCGCGAGACGATCGTCTCGATCAGCGTCTGTTCGCGCTCGGCCTCGCTGGCGGCCCGCGAGAGCTGCGCCTGCGCATTGTGGACCGCGTCGACCATGACGATCGACGCGTTCACGACGACGCCCGAGAGCCCGATCGTCCCGATCACCGGCAGCAGGCTGAAGTTCATGCCGTGGACCCAGAACGTGAGGGCCACCGCGACGATCGCGAAGGGCACGACCGCGATCACGAAGAAGGCCTCGAGCAGCGAGCCCAGCATGATCGCGATGACGGCCCCGATCCCGAACACGACGACGATGCCCACCGCCGCGAGATCCCCCGTCGCGCGCCGCGACTGGACCGCCTCGCCGCTGATCTCGATCTCGACGTCGTCGCGGCTCGCGTAGCGGGGGACGAACTCGCTCTCGATGCGCTGGGCGATCGTCAGCGCCGTGTTGGGCGCGTCGGCGGCGAGGCCCGCCGTGACGTTGAGCGAGCGCCGCCCGTCGCGGTGCTGGATCTTGGACAGCGCCGGGATCTCGACCGGGTCGACGACGTCGCGGACGAGCACGAGCTCGCCGCGCTCGTTGCGGACGGGGGTGTCGAGGATGGCGTGGAGCGTCCGGCGCGCCTCCGGCTCGAGGGTGACCCGGATGTCCGTCGTCTCCTCGAGATCGCGCATCTCGGAGGCGATGATCCCGTAGTAGGCGGCTTTCAGCGTCTGGCCGAGCAGGCGCGCGTCGAGGCCGTGGCGCGCGAGCCGCTCCGGGTCGGGGTTGAGATCGATCTGCCGGATCCCGAAGCGTTCGTCGATCGAGACGTCGACGACGCCCTCGAGTCCGTTCAGGAAGTCCGCGAGCGCGACGCCGACCTGGCGTCGGATCGCGTCGTCGTTCGCCAGCACGTAGACGTTGACCGGCTCGAGCCCCGGCGGCCCGTCGATGTCCGCCTCGAAGGTGACCTTCGCCTCGAGGGGCACCGCGATCCGCTCACGCAGCGTCTCGATCCACTCCGCCGCCGACTTGCGCTTCTTGTCGAGGTCGAGATGGGCGGAGACGATGCCCTCGTTCTCCGCCGAGCCGTACTCGCGCCCGGAGCCCTCGCGATCCTGGTGGCCGACGCGGGTCGTGACCGCCTGCAGGTCCGCGCCCATGATCGGCGGGAGCTGCTCCTGGATGACGTCGACGACGGCCTCGGTCCGCTCGATCGGCGTTCCCGGCGGCATCGTGACCTTGACGTGGAAGCCCGGCGCCGACTCCTGGGGGAAGAACTCGAATTCGAGCCGCGGGATCACGCCGAACGCGACCAGGAAGAAGAACGCGGCGAAGCCCGCGATCACCCGCCCGCGATTCGCGAGCGTGACCCGCAGCGCCCGCCGGTAGCGCTCCTCGAGCCGCAGCACGAAGGCGCGCTTGGGCGCCGGCGGGGCGCTGCTGCCCGACATCGCCATGTGGGAGGGCAGGATCATGAGGCTCTCGGCCAGCGAGATCATGAGCGAGAGACACACCACCGCCGGGATCATCCACACGACCCGTGACGACATGCCCCCGATCGCGAGCAGCGGCGCGAACGCGAGCACCGTCGTCGCCGCCGACGCGATCACCGGCGACGCGACGGCGAGCGTCCCCTGGACCGCGGCCTCGACGGGCGACAGCCCCTCCTGCCGCTTCACGAGGATCATCTCCGAGACGACGACCGCGTCGTCGACCAGCATGCCGAGCACGATCACGAAGGCCGTCGTCGAGACGAAGTTGATCGTCATGCCGGTGAACGGCATCACGGCGATCACGCCGAGGATCACGATGGGCACGCCCGCCGCGACCCAGAAGGCGGCCGACGGGGCGAGGAACACGAACAGGATCACGAGGACCAGGATGATGCCCATGATGCCGTTGCTGTAGAGCACGTTCATCCGGTTGCGCATCTCGTAGGACATGTCGTTGACGATCGACGCGGTGACCCCGTCCGGGAGCTCGAGGCGATCGAGCGCCTCGACGATCCGCTTCTGGGTCGTGATGACGTCGGCGCCCTCGCGCTTCACGACGATCAGCGACAGGCCGGGCTCTCCGTTCGTTCCGACGAGGAGCTGGACGTCCTCGCGCCCGAGCTCGATGCGCGCCACGTCGCGCACCCGCAGCGGCGTCTCGTCCTCGAAGCGCAGGACGACGTCGCCGACCTCCTCCGGCCTCTCGAAGCGCCCCCACAGCACGACCTGCCGTCGCTCGCTCGACGACTCGAGCACGCCGCCCGTGTCGGACACGTTGCGCGCCGAGATCGCGCGGACGACGTCGAGGAGCGTGACGCCGTGGGCCCGTGCCGCCCGCGGATCGACGTAGACGCGCAGCTCGGGATCGGGCAGGCCGACCTTGTCGATCTCGCCGACGCCCTCGACGCGGAGCAGCGCGCGCTCGACGCGATGGGCGGCGGCGGGCAGGCTCCTCGAGTCGCCGGCGAGGGCGACCTCGAGGATCGGCTGCTTGTTGGGGTTCATCACGACGAGCGTCGGGTCGTCGCGCATGTCCTCCGGAAAGCCGCGGACCGCTTCGAGGGCGGTGCGGACCTCGCGCTCCTTCTCGGCGATCTCGGCGTCGGGCGTGTCGTCGTCGAGCTCGATCTGGGTGATCGAGCGGTTGTCGGTGATCACCGTCGTGTAGCTGTCGAGGCCGTCGACCTCGCGCAGCTCGTCCTCGATCGGGATCGTGATCTTGGTCTCGACGTCCCGGGCCGCCGCGCCCGGCAGCTGCGCGCTCACCATGAAGCGCGGCAGCTGGGTCGACGGGAAGCCCTCGATGTTGGTGTTCTTCGCCGCGAGCAGGCCGATCATGACGACCGACGCGGTGATCACGTGGACGAGCAGGTGGCGCTCGACGAAGAAGCGGATGAAGGCTTCCAACGTCGGCTACTCCACGGCACTCGGCGGGGCATCCGCCTCGGAGGTCGACGGATCCGCCGCGGCGGCCTGCCGTGGGTCGCCGTCGACGATCACGCTCGAGCCGTCCTGGAGCGCGAAGTGGCCCTCGAACACGACCTCGTCGCCGTCGGAGAGGCCCTCGAGGATCTCGATCCGCTCGCCCTCGACGCGCCCGGTCCGCACGCTGCGGGCCCGGGCGACCGGCCCCGAGTCCGTCCGCTCGACGACGAAGACCTCGGGTCGGCCCCCGCGGCGCAGCAGCGCGGCGCGTGGGGCGAGCAGCGCGTTCGACGTCCCTGCATCCCGCAGCTCGATTCTAGCGACCATGCCGTCGCGCAGGCCGCCGGGGTTCTCCATGCCGAGCTCGAACTCGTAGGTCCCGTCGAGCCGGCCGGCGACGTGGGCGACGCTGACGAGCGTCGCCTCGAAGCTGCGTCCGTCGAGGTCGGCGACCCCGACCTGGGCCTTCATGCCGGGCTTCATGCGGGCCGCCTCGCGGGCGGTGACCCCGCCGAAGATGCGGACTCGGGAGAGGTCGACCAGGGTCGCGACCGGCGTCCCGATCGAGACGAAGTCGCCGACGTCGACGGCGAGGGAGTCGACCGTGCCCGCGAAGGGGGCACGGATCTTCGTGTCGGCGAGGCTGCGCTTCGCGGTGTCGCGGGCGACGAGGGCGACCTCGCGCTCGTTGCGGGCGCGGTCGACGGCGAGCCGGAGGTCGTCGTGCTGCTGCGTGCTGAGGGCCTTCTGCGCGAGCAGCTGCTCGCCGCGGGCGAGCTCGCGCTCGGCGTGGCGCAGCACGGTCTCGGCGGTGCCGAGGGCGGCTTCGGCCCGGCGCAGCTCGAGGACCTGGCGGGCGTCCTCGAGCTCGATCAGCAGGCCGCCGGTCTCGACGGCGGTGCCGGGCAGCGCCTTGCGCGCCAGGACGCGGCCCTGGGCCTCGGCGGTGATCGTCGCGCGGTGGTGGGCGCGAATCGTGCCGGTCACGGTCTCGGCGGTCTCCAGCGTCGCCAGCCGGACCTTCTCGACCTGGACCCGCAGGCGCGTCGCCGGCGGCGCCGCACCTTCCGGACCGGCGGCGTCCCGGGTCGCGTCGGCCGAGCCGCATCCGAGCCCGACGAGCTCGAGCAATCCGACGAGCAGCCCGACGATCAGGCCGGCACGGGCGCGCGGAAGTCGGCCCCCCTGCCCGGCCCCGGACGCCGCGGCACGGCGTCGCGGCAGACCGGACGCGCGCCCCCGCGAAGAGCGGACGGGACGGTCGGCGGGATTCGCCGGCTTCATCGGGAGACCTCCGTTCGGGCGCGCAGTCCAGCGGCCAGGAAATCCTGGATGTGGGCCACCAGCTTCTCGGCGAAGCCCGGCCCCGTCGCGAGACCGATCTCCTCGCCGACGATGGGCAGGATGAGAAACGGAAAGGTGCACAGGCTCGCGATCGAGATCGCCATCCAACGCGCGTCGACGTCCCGGCGCAGACGGCCGTTCGCCTGCTCGTCCTCGAGCCAGCGGATCATCGCCATCAGCGGGCCCCGTGTCAGGTCGCGGAAGAGCCGCGAGCGCAGCGGCGACGCGCCGTGCTCGAGCAGCTCGCTCGCGATCAACTTGGGTAGCCAGGGGTCTGCGGTCAGCGCCGCGACGTGGAGCGCGACGAGCTCGTCGATGCCGTCGCGCTCGGCGAAGCCCGGCGCGTCGACGAGCAGTCGGACCCGCGCGCTCACCCGATCGAAGGCGCGCTGGTAGAGCGCCTCGCCGAGTCCTTCCCGATCGCCGAAGTAGTACGAGATCATGGCCGGGCTGACCCGCGCCCGCGCCGCGATCTCCCGCAGCCCGCAGGTCTCGAAGCCCTGGGCCGCGGCGAGCTCGGTCGCCGCGAGCAGCAGTCGCTCCCGCACCTCCGCCTCGTCGAGTCCCACCGCGCGCGGGCGCCCGGGCCGCCGCGGACTGCGAGCGCGGCCCCGCTCCCGGGGCGGGAGCGCCGCGGGCGAGGCGCTCCTGGCAGCGCCGGAACGGGCGCGCGACGACTTGCTGCGGCGGGGGGGCATCGAGCCGGAAATTAAACGGTCGTTCGATTATTGCAAGCGCGACCGGATCTCCGCCCTGGACGGCTGGAAGGCGCCCGCGACCGGGTACACTCGCGCCCATGCCGCTCGCGAAGCTCGCCCACCACGCGCTCTACTACGAGCTCCACCGCGCCCGCGACCCGAAGCCCGGGCTCCCCCCGATCGTCCTCGTGATGGGAATCGGCGGCCGCTGCGCCGGCTGGCTGCCCTTCCAGGTCCCGCCCTTCTCCGAGCACCGCGACGTCCTGATCTACGACCACCGGGGCGTCGGTGAGAGCGAGGACCCGGGCCGCCCCTTCTCGACCGCGGACCTCGCCCGGGACCTGATCGCCCTGCTCGACGGCCTCGGCCTCGAGCGCGTCGACGCCGCGGGCTACTTCCTCGGCGGGATGACGATCCAGGAGGCGGCGCTCGCGGCGCCCGATCGCTTTCGCGCCCTCGTGATGATCGGCACGTGGGCCCGCCCCGATGCGAAGCGGCGGATGCTGCTCGAGGCGTGGGCCGCCCTCGGCCGGGCCGGGACGCCGGCGTCGGCGATGGTGCGCCATCGGCTCCTCTGGACGCTCTCGGACGAGTCGCTCGAGGAGCGCGAGCTCGTCGCGACGGCGGTGGCCCATCTCGACGACGGGCGGACGCCGGTGACCGGAGAGCAGTTCGCGCGGCAGTGCGACGCCTGCCTCGGCCACGACGCCCTCGACCGCCTCGGCCGCCTTCCCCATCCGACGCTCGCGATCTGCGGCCGCCGCGACGCGCTGACCCCGTCGAAGTTCAGCCGCGAGATCGCCGAGGCGATGCCGAACGCGCGGGACCTCGCGCTCGCCTACAGCGGCCACGCCGTGATGGCCGAGCGGCCCGATCGCTTCAACCAGGTCGTGCTGAACTTCCTCGACGAGGAGCGGGGCGCGAGCTGAGCCCCGCGCCGCGGGTGCGGAACGAGAGCACGTCCTGGCTCGCCCGCAGCACCGGCGAGGCGAGCACCGCCTGCCGCAGCGCCTGCCCCGACAGCCCCTCGCTGCCGGCCACGAGCACGCGGTTGTCGTAGTCCTCGACCCGGATCTCGACCAGGCTCGCGAACTCCTCCCGCAGGATCGCCGCGACCCGCGCGTGCTCGTCGAGCGTGTTGCTGACGAGCAGGCCGCCGCGGACGAGCAGCGCCTTCGCCTGGCGGTGGGCCGGCTCCGGAATCCAGTCGGGCTTGTGCACCGCATCGCCGCGGCCGACGAACACGTCCTCGAGGATCGCGTCGAAGCGCTCCGCCCGGGACACCGCGCGCTCGAGCCAGACCCGCGCATCCGCCTGCTCGACGGTCAGACCGAGGGCGTCGAGCTCGAAGTGTTCCCGGGCGAGGCGCACGACCTCGCCGTCGAGCTCGACGCCGCGGATCTCCGCCTGCGGCGCGAGGGCCCGCGCGAGGCGCGCGACCGAGCCCGCGCCGAGGCCGAGGATCAGGATCTTCCGGCGGCGGTGGGGCGGCAGCCAGGCGAGCGGCGCGGCGATCGCGTCCCAGACGCAGTGGGTGGCGAGCTCGCCCGGGCGGTAGAAAGAGGCGAAGGTCTCGTCGACGACGAGCGTCCGCGCGCCGCCGCGATCCTCGACGCGCACGCGCGGCTTCGGCGCCCGCGGCCTTTCCGGCCGCGGTCGGCCTGCATACGCTCTCGCCATGTCGTCCCCCCTCTTCGACGGTCTCGGTCCGATCGCCGCGGACGATGCCAGAGCGGACGCCGCTTCGCGCGGGTCCGGGGCCCGACGCGTCGTGTGCGTGGCGCTCCCGGTCCCCCTCGACCGCGTCTTCGACTACACGACCGACGATCCGGGCGCCCTCGCCTCGGGGCTCGCCGCACCGCTGGTCGGCCGGCGCGTGCGGGTCGGCTTCGGCGGCCAGAAGCTGGTGGGCCTCGTCGTCCCGGCGGAGCTGCGGGGCGCGGACGAAGGCCGCGGGCCGCGCGAGCTGGCCGCGATCGACGAGATCCTCGACGAGGAGCCCGTCGTCGCCGAGGAGCTGATCCGGCTCCTCGCCGAGGAGGCCCGGGCGATCTACTGCCCGATCGGGCAGGCGATCCAGCACGCGCTGCCGCCCGGGGCGACGCCCCGCCTGTCGCGGCCCTTCGCGCTGACGCGCCTCGGTGAGCGGGCGCTCGCCCAGGGCGCGCTCGGCGCCGGCGCCCTCGGTGGCGAGGCGCGGCCGATCCTCGCGCGCCTGGCCGAGCGACCGGCGACGCTGACCGCCCTCTCGCGGGCGCTCCCGAAAATCGCCGTCGGACCGCGGCTCGAGGCCCTCGTCCGCGACGGCCTGGTCGAGCGCCGTCGGGAGCACCGCATGCCGCGGGCCCAGGTGCCGAGCGTCCGGATCGCGCGCCTCGCCGAGGGCGTCGACGTCGAGCGCACGCTCGCGACGACGCTCACCCGCGCGGGCGCCCAGGCGAAGCTGCTGCGCCGCCTGGCCGAGCAGCCCGGCGGCATCGCCGCCCGGGCGCTCACCGCCGAGGAGCCGCAGGCCGCGGCGGCGCTGCGCGCCCTCGTGCGGCGCGGGCTCGCGGGGATCGAGAGCCGGCCGGTCTTCGCGGCGACGGAATCGGTGCTCGACGGCGGCGGGCGGGTCCGACTGACCGACGACCAGCGCGAGGCGCTCGCGGCGATCTGCGACGCGGTCAAGCGCGAGCTCCCGACCCGCTTCCTGCTCCACGGCGTGACCGGCAGCGGCAAGACCGAGGTCTATCTGCAGGCCGTCGAGGAGACCCTCGCCGCGGGCCGGCAGGCCCTCGTGCTCGTCCCCGAGATCACGTTGACCCACCAGATCGTGGCGCGGCTGCGGGCGCGCTTCGGCGACGAGGTCGCGGTGCTCCACAGCGGGCTCAAGCCCGGCGAGCGCCTCGCCCAGTGGGAGCGGCTGCGCACGCGGCAGACGGCGATCGCGGTCGGGGCGCGCAGCGCGCTCTTCGCGCCGCTCGAGGCGCTCGGGCTGATCGTGATCGACGAGGAGCACGACGGCGCCTACAAGAACGAGGAGGGCTTCCGCTACCACGCCCGCGAGCTCGCCGAACGCCGCGCCGCCCACGCCCGCTGCCCGCTCGTGCTCGGCTCGGCGACGCCTTCGCTCGAGTCGCGCTGGCGCGCGGAGCAGGGCGAGCTGCGCCGGCTCTCGCTGCCGCGGCGGGTCGGTGGGCGACCGCTGCCCGCCGTCGAGATCGTCGACCTCGCGAAGGAGAAGGCGAAGGCGGCCCGCGGCCGCAAGGCGATCCTCTCCCGTCCGCTGCGGCGGGCGATCGAGGCGGCGCTCGCGGCCGGCGGGCAGACGATCCTGTTCCTCAACCGCCGGGGCTTCTCGACGCGGATCTTCTGCTTCCAGTGCGGCCACGCCGAGCGCTGCAACGACTGCGACGTGGCGCTCGTCTTCCACGCCGGCGAGCACGCCCTGCGCTGCCACTACTGCGACCACACGCGCCCGGTCCCCGAGCGCTGCAGCGGCTGCGGTGATCCCGAGACCGCGCTCCTCGGCGTCGGCACCGAGCGCCTCGAGGAGGAGGTCCGCGCCCTCTTCCCCGAAGCCCGCACCCTGCGCCTCGACCGCGACACCGCCGCGCGTCGCGGCCACACCGAGAAGGTCCTGCGCGCCCTGCGCGACGGGGCCGTCGACATCGTGATCGGGACGCAGATGGTCGCGAAGGGCCACGACTTCCCGGGCGTCCAGCTCGTCGGCGTCGTCGCCGCCGATCTCGGCCTCCACCTGCCCGACTTCCGCGCCGCCGAGCGCACCTTCCAGCTGCTGACCCAGGTCGCCGGGCGCGCCGGGCGCGCTGCGCGCCCGGGCCAGGTCGTGGTCCAGACCTTCGTCCCCGACCACTACGCCCTCGTCCCCGTCGCGACCCACGACTACGAGACCTTCTACCGGACCGAGCTCGAGCACCGTCAAGCCCTCGGCTACCCGCCCTTCGGCCTGCTCGCCCGGGCGATCGTCCATGGCGAGGACGAGCGCGACGCCCTCGCCGCCGCCGAGGGCCTGGCGACCGCGGCGCGCGAGGCAGTGGCCGGGGGGCCGGTCGAGATCCTCGGCCCCGCCCCGGCGCCGATCGCGCGGCTGCGCGGCCGCTTCCGCTTCATGCTGCTGCTCAAGGGCCGGGACGAGGCGAGCTGGCGGGCCGCCTGCGAGGCGGTCGTCGCGGCGGCGCGCCGGATCCCGCGCACGGTCGTGGTCGGCCTCGACGCACGCCCCGTCTCCATGCTATAAACCGCCCGTTTTCCCCATCGTTTCCAATGAGTTAGCGACTCGAGACCCCATGCCCCTGCGCGAAGTCGTGCTGTTCCCCGACCCGAGACTGAAGCTCGTCTCGAAGCCGATCGACGAGATCACCGACGAGATCCGCCAGCTCGCCGCCGACATGATCGAGGTCATGTACGACGAGCCGGGCATCGGCCTCGCCGCACCCCAGGTCGGCGCGAGCGTGCGCATGTTCGTGATCGACACGGAGTGGAGCGACGAAGAGGTCGGTCGCCATCCGATGGTCGTGATCAACCCGGAGATCAGCGAGCGCGAAGGCCGCATCACCTGGGACGAGGGCTGTCTCTCGGTCCCCGACTACAACGCCGTCGTCGAGCGCGATGCGAAGATCACGCTGCGCGGCCTCGACCTCGAAGGCAAGCCGATCGTCGAGCGCGCCGAGGGGCTGCGCGCGGTCTGCATCCAGCACGAGGTCGACCACCTCGACGGCATCCTGTTCATCGATCGCATCAGCCGCCTGAAGCGAAGCCTCTACGTCAAGAAGCGCCGCAAGCAGCTCGCCGAAGAAGCCGCCGAGCGGCACGGTTGAGCGCCGACCCGCGCCGGACTCCGCCTGACTTGAGCCCCCTCCGCATCGTCTTCTTCGGCACGCCGGAGATCGCCGTCCCGACCCTCGAGCGCCTGCTGGCGTCGCGCCATCCGGTCGTCGGCGTCGTCAGCCAGCCCGATCGCGGCCGCGGCCGGGGCCGCAAGGAGTCGCCCTCGCCGGTGTCCGAGGTCGCCCTGCGCGCGGGGATCCCGCTGCTGCGTCCGGAGAAGGTCGGGGACGCGGACTGCGTCGAGGCGATGCGCGCGTGGCGGCCGGATCTCGGCGTCGTCGTCGCGTTCGGGCAGTTCCTCCCGAAGGCGGTGCGCGAGCTGCCGACGAAGGGCTATCTGATCAACGCCCACGCCTCACTGCTGCCGCGCCACCGCGGCGCGGCGCCGATCGCGCGGGCGATCCTCGAAGGCGATGCCGAGACGGGCATCTCCGTCATGCGGATCGAGAAGGCGATGGATGCCGGTCCGGTCGCCGCCGTCGCGCGCATCGAAGTCGCGCCACGGGAGAACACGGCCGAGCTGTCCGGCCGCCTCGGCCTGCTCGCCGCCGATCTGATCGGCGAGGTCGTCGATGCGATCGCAGAAGACCGCGTCGTCTGGACCGAGCAGGACGAGCGCCAGGCGACCCACGCCGCGAAGATCGAGAAGAGCGACGCGATCCTCGACCTGCGCGAAGGCGCGACGGCCCTCGCCCGCCGCATCCACGCCCTCGCTCCGCGCCCGGGCGCGAGCCTCGTGCTCGTCCAGGACGGCACGTCCACCGAGCTCAAGCTCCTGCGCGCCGACGCCCTGCCCTTCGCCTGCGGCGAGTCCCCGGCGCCCGGCACCGTCGACCGCAACGCCCCGGCCCTGCCCCTGCGCATCGCGACGGGCGACGGCTGGCTCGTCCCCCTCGAGATCCAGCGCGCCGGCGGCAAGCCCCTCGCGATCGCCGACTTCCTGCGCGGCTTCGCCGTCGCGGCGGACGCGCGCTGCGAACGCAGCCCGGAGCCCGCATGAGCCCGACTCCGCCGCGCGACAAGTCGGGGGGCAAGTCCGGAGGCAAGTCGGGCGGCCCGTCCGGCGGCCGGGGGGGCGGCGATCCCCGCGGCCCGCGCGGGCCGCGGACGCCGAAGGGGCCGACGCGCGAGGTGCTGCCGCGCCGCGCCGGTGCGCCCACCGCGCCGCGCATGGTCGCGATCCGCGTCGTCGAGCGGGTCCAGCGCGCCGGCGCCTACGCCGACCTCGCGCTCCACCACGCCCTCGTCGACAGCCGCATGCCCGCCGGCGATCGCGCGCTCGCGACGGAGCTCGTCTACGGCACGCTGCGCTGGCGCGGGCGCCTCGACTACCTGCTCACGAAGGCCCTCGAGCGCGACCTCTCCAAGCTCGAGCCCTTCGTCGTCAGCGCGCTGCGCGTCGGCGCCTATCAGCTCTGCTTCTCCGATCGGATCCCGGCGACGGCGGCGGTCGACGAGGCGGTCCGCTGCGTGCGGGCGCTCGGGCTCGAGCGCGCGACGGGGCTCGTCAACGCGGTGCTGCGCCGGATCGCGCGCGAGGGCGCGAGCTTCGAGCTCCCTTCGCTCGAGACCGATCCGCTCGGGCATCTCGTGCATGCCTGCTCGCTGCCCGAGTGGCTCGCGACACGCTGGCTCGCGGCCTACGGGCCGGAGGAGGCGGCCCGGCTCGCGAACGCGATGAACGCGGCGGCGCCGGTGACGGTGCGCGTCAACCGGACGAAGACGACCCGCGACGCGATGCTGGCCGAGCTGCACGCGCGCTTCCCCGAGGCCGCGCCCTGTCGCTTTGCCCCCGACGGCATCGTCCTCGGCCGCCGCGGCGACGTCGGTCAGGACCCCGCCTTTCTCGCCGGGAAGATCAGCCCCCAGGACGAGGCCTCGCAGCTCGTCGTCCACTGGCTCGATCCCCGGCCCGGCGAGCGCATCCTCGACGTCTGTGCGGCGCCCGGCACGAAGACCGCGGCGATCGCCGAGCGCCTCGGCGGCGAGGGCCAGGTCGTCGCCCTCGATCGCCACGAGCGCCGGCTCGGCCTGATCGGCCGCGGGCTGCGCCGCCTCGGGCTCGGGGGCGTCGCCGTCGCCGAGCGCGACGCGACGAAGTCGCTCACCGACCTGCTCCCCCATGGCGGCCCCTTCGACCGGATCCTGGTCGATGCCCCCTGCTCGGGCCTCGGCGCCCTGCGCCGCAACCCGGACGCCCGCTGGCGCATCCGCCCCGAGGACCTCGGCGAGCTCGCGAAGACCCAGCGCGCGCTGCTCGAGTCCGCAGCGGACGTCCTCGCGCCCGGCGGGACGCTCGTCTACTCGACCTGCACCGTCACGCCCGAGGAGAACGAGGCCGTGATCCGGGGCTTCATGGCGACCCGCGCGAGCTGGCGCATCAGCGGCCGCGACGAGGCCCCCGAGGCCCTGCGCGCGCTGATCGGGGACGACGGCTTCCTCCGCCTGCTCCCCGATCGCCACGACACGGACGGCTTCTTCGCCGCCCGCCTCGTCCGCGGACGCCCGAATCCGAAGTAGACTCGCGCCGCGCACCCGAACCCGGAGACCCCCATGCCGAGCCCCTCGCGGGAGATCCTGATCGCCCCCTCGATCCTCGCCTCGAACTTCGTCGAGCTCGCCCGCGAGCTGCGCTCGATCGAGTCCGCGGATCTGATCCACGTCGACGTGATGGACGGCCACTTCGTCCCGAACCTGACGATCGGGCCGCCGGTCGTCGCGGCGATCAAGAAGGTCGCGCCGCGACCCCTCGACGTGCATCTCATGATCGAGCGTCCCGAGCAGTACCTCGAGGCCTACATCGACGCCGGCGCCGACATCCTGGGCATCCACGCCGAGGCCTGTCCCCATCTCCACGGCACCCTCGGCCAGATCCGGAAGCTCGGCGAGCAGAAGCAGCGGCGCGTGCGCTCGTGTGCCGTGATCAATCCGTCGACGCCGGCGGAGGCGCTCGAATGGGCGCTCGAGGAGACGGACCAGATCCTCGTCATGACGGTGAATCCGGGCTTCGGGGGACAGTCGTTCATCGAGGCGATGCTGCCGAAGATCGAGAAGATCCGCGGCTGGATCGAGCGGCGGGGCCTCGCGATCGACCTCGAGGTCGACGGCGGCATCTCGACGAAGAACATCGCCCGCGCGGCGTCGGCCGGTGCCAACGTCTTCGTCGCGGGGACCTCCGTCTTCGGCGAGCCGGACCGCAAGCTCGCCATCGAGGCGCTGCGCCGGGCGGTCGGCGGAGCGCATTAGGCGATCGCGGCGACGGGGTCGACCAGCGCCGCGTCGAGCGCGAGGAGTGTCCGACGCGGGGTTCATTGCCCGACCGGGCCCGGTCATGCGATCGTGGGCGCGATCGAGCGATGCGAGGGTGCGCGCCCGAAGAGCGCGCCGAGACGAGCGGCTCGGCGGGTCCGGACGAGGGGTGGGCGCGTGTCTCTGGGGACGAGAGTCGGGTTGCTTCTGCTCGGGATCGGCCTCGCCGGCCCGGTCTGTCGCCCCGCCGACGACGCTCCGCCCACCATCGTGACCGCGACCGAGGCGGCGCGCCCGAGCGTCTCGCTTCTCGCGGTGGGCGACACGGGGCAGCCCTGGGGCCTCCTGCCCTACCTCTTCGAGGGGCAGCTCGCCGTCGGCTTCGCCCTGCAAGCGGCCCACCGCGCCCAGCCCGTCGACGCCCTCGTGCTGCTCGGCGACAACTTCTATCCGAACGGCCTGCGCGAGGACGAGCTGATCCCGCGCGTGCTCGACAACGTGGTGCGGCCCTACTGCGCCTTCGTCGATCCCGCGCCGATCCTCGCACCCCACCTCGAAGGCGCCTGTCCCCCGCTCGAGGGCCCGCCTCCGCGGCTCTTCGTCGCCGTCGGAAACCACGACCTGAAGACCGAAGGCAGCGTCGAGCGCGAGCGGGACGTGGTGCCGACCCTCGTCCGCAACTGGGAGCTCCCGGCGCCGAGCAGCCCGGCCATCCGCGAGCTCCCGGGCGGGCTGAGCCTCGTCTTCCTCGACACGGAGTGGCCCTGGGGCGGCACCGAGGTCGACGAGCTCGCCGCGGCTCTCTCCGCGACGCGCGGCCCCTGGCGCGTGATCGTCGGCCACCGCCCGCCGATCACCGGGCATCCGCAGCTCTCGAAGATGGTCGAGCGCGCCGTGGTCCAGTCGGGCCGCTCCGTCCACGCCTATCTCGCCGGCCACGTGCACGGGCTCGTCGCGGTCCGGGGCACGGGCCACGCGCCGGCGCTGACGGTCGTCGCGGGCTCGGGCTCCGAGGTCGACCTGCAGAGCGCGCCCGAGTACCGGATCGACCCCGTCGACGTCGTCGCCGCGCGACTCGGCTTCGCCCGCCTCGATGCGTTCCCCGCCGACGAGCCGGCCGGCGCACCCGCCCGACTGCGCCTCTCCCTGGTGGCGACGCCGCCGAGCGCAGCGCTCGCCTCGCTCGGGACGACCGAGATCGCGCGCTACGAGGTCCTGCTCGACGGGACGGTGCACCGGATCGACGCCGCGCGACCGTGAGCTTCACCGCCCCACCAGCGACTCGAGATAGGCGTCGAGCCAGCGCACCGCCTGCTCGCCCTCCGCCGCCGAGACCGGCGCATCCGCGGGCGTGCCGTCGCGTTCAAAGTGGCCGAGGAAGCGGAGGCGCCCGCCTTCCGGATCGATTCGCCAGGCCGGACGCGGGCCCGCCGAGGCCAGGACGACGAGATCCTCGCCCCCGCGCCGCGCGCGGGCCGCGACGAGGGGGACGAAGGGCGGCGGCGCGTCATCGAGCAGGTCGCGACCGGGATGGACGCGCAGCGCATCGCGCGCGATCCCCATCCGCGCGAGCAGCGTCGGGAGCAGATCGGCGTGGTCGCTCGGACCGCGACCGACGCGCGCCGGCGGGACCTCGGGTCCGACCAGCACGAAGGGAACGCGGGTCTGCGCGTCCGAGAGACGGCTCGCGTGGGCGATCGTGCCGTCGTCGAAGAGCGCTTCGCCGTGGTCGCCGGTGACGACGACGAGGGTGGTGCGCGGATCGACGCGATCGAGCAGCGCGCCGATCAGGCCATCGACCGAGTGGGCGCTGTTGCGATAGCGATGCACGAGGCCTTCGCGATCGCGGTCGGGATCGAGCTCGAGCGCGTTGGGCTCGGGCAGCTCGGGCTGGAAGGGCGCGGCGCCCGGCGGATGGTGATAGCCGAAATGCGTCGAGGTCAGGAAGGCCAGCACGAAGCGCGGCGCGCGCGGGCGCTCGGCGAGGAGCGCGGCGGCACGCAGGACGACCGATCGATCGCAGTCGGGGAGCGAGTCGCCGCGCAGGCGCTCGACCGCGAAGTCGGCGGCCCCGAAGAAGCGGTCCATGCCGCGCCAGGCGACGTCGCTGCAGCCGAGGTGATGGCGCTCGTAGCCCCACGCCGCGAGCTGGGCGGGCAGCGTCGGCCGCACGCCGGCCTCGAGCGTGTCGAAGTAGAAGAGCGGGCTGCGTCCGTAGAGGAGCGCGAACAGGCCGTAGTGGGATGCGTTCGAGGTCGCGCTGTGCGCGTCGAGGCGCAGGCCCTGCTGCGCGAAGGCCCAGAGCCGCGGCATGGTCACCGCGTCGAGCGCATCGGCCCGCAGGCTCTCGACCACGACGACGAGCAGGTCCGGGGTGCGCACCGGCGGCCCCGGATGGAGTCGCGTCGCCTTCCGTGCCGATGCGACGAGACCCGGCTGGAGGTGCGCCAGCACGGCGCGGGCCTGCTCCTCGGCGGGGCCCAGCGCCGCGGATGAAGCGGTGAGACCCGCGAGGCCCGTCCAGGGCATCCGCTCGTGCAGGCGCTGCAGGAGGCCTGCGCTCGCGCCTTGGAGCGGGAGGAGCGGCGCGACCACCGAGCCGACGAGCGCGAAGGCGATCAGGCCCGCGAGCACGCGCCGGCCGAGTCGCGTCGAGGCGCGCTCGAGCCGGCGCTCGACGAGCCAGGCGAGCCCCCACGCCGGCCCCAGGGCGAGGGCGAGAGCGACGGCGACGCGGCGCAGCGCCGGGACGACGTCGAAGCCCTGGCCCGCCCAGACGAAGGTCCCGGGATCGAGCAGGTACGGCCAATACGCGACGGCGTGCTGGCCCGTCACCCGCAGGACCTCGAGGTCCACCGCGAGCAGGCCGAGCAGTCCGACCGCCAGCGCCAGCGAGAGCGCGCGCAGCGTCCGCGGCGCGAGTCGGCGCGCGCCTAGCATCAGCGGAGCGAGCCCGAGCACGAGCGCGAAGAGCGACTTCGAGAGCAGCGCGACGAGGACGAGCCCGCGCAGCGCCGTGTCCCCGCGCCCAAGCTCGAGCGCGCGCCGGGTCTCGGCGAACTCGGCGGGCAGGAACAGGATCGCGGCGGCGATCGGGAGCAGCGTCGCGAACACGAGCGGGGCGGGTCGGAGGGGCGGTCGACTCACGGCTTTCGGCCCTCGACGATGCGCCGCGGCGGCGCGCGGAGCGTACGCCATCCCGAGCCGATTTCTTCGGATCACCCCGGGCCGATCGCCCGGCGAGCCGCTAGGATCCGCCGCCCCGAACGGCGATCGCGCCCTCCCCCCGGACGCGGTCCCAGCACGCGAGCGCGCGACTGGCCGTCACGCGAGGTTGCCCGAGTCTTGGCGACGCCGCTTCGTTTTCGTGCGTGGCAGAGAGAAGCCCTGGCCAAGTTCGAGGCGCGGGTCCGCCCGGACTTCCTCGCGGTCGCGACGCCCGGGGCCGGCAAGACGACCTTCGCGCTGGCGGCGGTGCGCCGTGCGCTCGTCGCGCGCCAGGCCCGGCGCTGCGTCGTGGTCGTGCCGACGCAACACTTGAAGCTCCAGTGGGCCGCCGCCGCGGAGCGCTTCGACATCCACCTCGACCCCGACTGGAAGGCGGGCGACGGCCTGCTCCCCTCCGACGTCCACGGCGTCGTCGTCACGTATCAGCAGGTCGCCGCGAATCCCGACGAGCTGCGGCGCCGCGTCGTCCATTCCTTCGTGATCCTCGACGAGGTCCATCACGCCGCGGACGCCCGCTCCTGGGGCGACGGCGTGCGGCGGGCCTTCGAGACGGCACCGGTCCGGCTGTGTCTCTCGGGAACGCCTTTCCGCTCCGACCAGAGCGCGATCCCCTTCGTGCGCTACGTCGGGGAGGAGGCGGAGGCCGACTACGAGTACGGCTACGGCGAGGCGCTGCGCGACCGGCGTGTCGTGCGCCCCGTCTACTTCCCGCGCATCAACGGCCGCATGGAGTGGACCGCACCCGACGGCCAGACCTACACGGCGGGCTTCGAGGACGCGCTGACCCGCGACCTCGCCGGCCAGCGCCTGCGCACCGCGCTCGACGTCGAGGGCGAGTGGCTCCCTGCCGTCCTCGCGAAGGCCCATCGCCAGGTCGTCCATCTGCGGCGCACCGACCCCCGGGCCGCCGGCCTCGTGATCGCCATGGACCAGGCCCACGCGAAGGGCATCGCCGCGATCCTGAAGGAGCGGCTCGGCGTGCGTGCGACGCTCGCGACCTCCGACGATCCCGACGCCTCGCGCAAGATCGCCGCCTTCGCCGCGGGCGACGATCCCTGGATCGTGGCGGTGCGCATGGTGTCGGAGGGCGTCGACATCCCGCGTCTCGCGGTCGGGGTCTACGCGACGAACACGCTGACGGACCTCTTCTTCCGCCAGGCGGTCGGTCGGCTCGTCCGCTCGAGCGAGTCCGCCCGCGGCCAGCGCGCCTACATGTTCATCCCGGACGACCCGCGCCTGCGCCTCTTCGCCTCGGGCATCGCCGAGCAGCGGCGCCACAGCCTGCGCCGCCCCGAGCGATCCGAGGCCGACGACCTCGGCGACCGCGACGCCGAGCCGCGCGAGCCCGAGGCGGAGGCCGACGGCGAGGAGCAGATCTCGCTCTTCTCGGCGATCTCGGCGATCCCCCTCGACGCTTCGGGTCGGCCTCTCGAGATTGCCCCGGTCGACGAGGAGGCGGCGCAGGACGGCCTCGGCGTGATCCCCGGGCTCGTCGACGAGGAGCCCGCGCCGGAGCGAGGCCCGGCGACCGCATCCTTCGAGCTGACGGCCCAGGTCTTCGATCAGCCGGTGCCGATCCCCGAGCCGGAGGCCGGGCCCACCGTCTCGCCCCGCAGTCGCAAGCGCAAGCTGCGCGAGCAGAACAGCGCGATCGTCGCCGCCCTGGCCCACCGCACGCGCCGCAGCCACGCCGAGATCAACGCCGAGCTGAACCGCCGCATCGGCATCCAGCGCATCACCGAAGCGACCCTCGCCCAGCTCGAGCGCCGCCTCGACGCGGCCCGGCGCTGGCTCGAGGGGCGGTAGGGTCGGCGGGGCGGTCAGTCGGGGTACAGGAGCGAGAGCTGCAGTCGCAGCTGCCACTGCGGACCGATCGCCGGCGACTCGACGTGGTAGTAGGCCTCGAGGGTCGAGCTCAACCGCTGTCCGGCCAGCTTGAACACCTTCCCCACACCGCCTCCGACCGGCACCAGCCAGCGGTCGGAGGCATCGGCTTCCCAGTTGGCGATGATGCTCGGGCTGCTCGTCAGGTACCAGCCGCGAGGCAGGTTGAAATTGACGAGGGGGCGCAGCGTCATGATGCGGACATCTTCCCGCTCGTCGTCGCCGGTGAACGACCAGAGATGCTGGGCGAGGACACCGACGACCCAGACCTCGCCTGTGTACACCGCCGAGACGCCGGGGCCGGCCGCCCACTTCTCGGCGCCCAGCGTCTTGTCCGTCGCCGTCGGCAGGAGCAGGGCCGGCCCGAGTCCCCAGACGAATCGACTCGCCTGCCTCGGCGTCAGGAAGGCCACGAGCGAGAGGTCCCCCAGTCCGTCCTTCGTGCGCGGCCAGGGCTGATGGACGATCGGGACGACGACGCGCGTGAGCAGCGTCCAGTCCCGGCTCAACGGGATGGGGATCAGCGGCTGGATCCGGAAGAAGTTGACGGCCTCGTCGTGCGGACCGACGCCGAGCTGCACGTTGTCTTCGAGCCGCATGACGTAGAAGCGCGTGATCGGGTTCTGGTCCTGCCGGGCGAGCTCGGTCACGCTGGGCTCGCGAATTGCCGCGGGCTCGGCCTCCTCTTCCTCCGATCGGGCGGGGCCCGGCTGGAAGGCCAGGATCGCGGCGCCGAGGGCGAGCACGACGCCGGCGCGACCGCGGAGGCCGCGCGAGCGACGGAGCGCGCCGGGACCGCGATCCTGCCGGTCGTGGGCCAAGACTGAACTCCCTCGCCCCGTCCCAGGCGGTTCGGTAGGGCGATCCGGATCGTCGACCATAGCCAGAACCTCGCCGCGAAGCCCCATTGCAGATCACAGCGGACTCCCCGAAGTTAGGGACGAAGTGGGTGGGGCGATCCTGCCCGCCGCCGGGAACCGCCCGAAGGACGCGAGGACCAGTCTCCTGGGCTCGCGCCGCAACCCGATTCCGGAATCGAATCCGGGTGCGCGACAGGCGGGTATCGGGCCCCGATCCGATCGCCAGGTTTCCCGCGCGGAGCGAGCGTTCCCATGATCCGTGGCAAGAGTCTCTCGGTGCTCGTCGGTGGAGCCGGGCTCGCCCTGGCCCTCGCGGTGGGCAGCTGGTGGGCGGGGCGCTCACCGATTCCCGACGGACTGGCCTGGGGCAACGGCCGGATCGAGGCCGAAGAGGTCGACGTCGCCGCGCGATTCGCCGGACACGTGGATCGGATCCTCGTCGAGGAAGGCGATCTCGTGGAAACGGGACAGCCCCTCGCCCGGATGGATACGGCCGAGGTGGAGGCCGAGCTCCGCGAGGCGCAGGCCCAGGTCCGCGAGGCCGTCGAGCGGAGCCGCGAAGCCAACGCGATGATCCAGCAGCGCGAGAGCGAGTGCGACCTCGCCGAGGCGGAGTACCGTCGCTCGCAGCTCCTGTTCAAGGAGAACGTCGAGCCCGAGAGCCGTCTCGACGTCAAGCAATCGCAGCTGCGCTCCGCCCGCGCGGCCTGCGGTGCGGCGGAGGCCACGAAGCTCGATGCCGAAGCCGCGATCGAGGCCGCGAAGGCCCGGGTCGATCGCATCCAGACCCAGCTCGACGAGTCGCTCCTGGTGAGCCCCGTGCGAGGCCGCGTCCTCTACCGGCTCGCCCGGGTCGGTGAGGTCCTGCCCGCAGGCGGCAAGCTCCTCACCCTCGTCGATCTCTCCGACGTGTTCATGGAGATCTTCCTCCCCTCGCGCGACGCCGCGCGCGTCGCGATCGGCGCCGAGGCGCGCATCGTGCTCGACGGATCGCCCGACGAGCCGATCCCCGCGAGCGTGAGCTTCGTGTCGCCCGAGGCCCAGTTCACCCCGCGGCAGGTCGAGACGCCGAGCGAGCGGGACAAGCTCATGTTCCGGGTGAAGGTCCGGATCCCGGCGGACTGGGTCGACGCCCACGTCGGCACGCTGAAGACGGGCATCCGGGGGCTCGCCTACGTGCGAGTCGAACCCGGAAGCCCGCCCTGGCCGGACTTCCTCGAGGCGCGCCCGCGCTCCGACGCGCGGTAGCCGCCGTGCCCGCCGACTCCGACTTCGTCGCTCGACTGACGGGGGTTCGACACCGGTACGGGAGCAAGCTCGCCCTGCGCGACGTGACGACGTCGATTCCGGCGCGGCGGGTCGTGGGCCTGATCGGTCCGGACGGCGTGGGCAAGTCGACCTTCATGGGCCTCGTCGCCGGAGCGCGTCGCATCCAGCAGGGCCAGGTCAGCGTCCTCGGCGCCGACATGGCGGACGCGCGCCAACGCAGCGCGACCTGCCTGCGGGTCGCCTACATGCCGCAGGGGCTGGGCAAGAACCTCTACGCCGAGCTCAGCGTGCTCGAGAACCTCGATTTCTTCGGTCGGCTCCACGGTCGCACCGCCGACGAACGCCTCGCACGCATCGACGCCCTGCTGCAGGCGACCGGTCTCGACGGATTCCGGACGAGGCCGGCGGGCAAGCTCTCCGGCGGCATGAAGCAGAAGCTCGGGCTCTGCTGTGCCCTGCTCCACGAGCCGGACTTCCTGATCCTCGACGAGCCCACGACGGGCGTCGATCCCCTCTCGCGCGCGCAGTTCTGGCAGCTCATCTCCGAAATGCGGGCGGGCCGACCCGAGATGTCGGTGCTCGTCTCCACGGCCTACATGGACGAAGCCGATCGCTTCGACTGGCTGATCGCGATGGACGCGGGCGCCCTCCTCGCGGAGGGAAGCCCCCGACAGCTCGAGCAGCGGACGGGAACGAAGAGCCTCGAGGACGCATTCGTCGCGCTGCTGCCGGGCGAGAAGCGCGGCGTCCGCGAGCCCATCGTGATTCCGCCGAGAAGGGAGACCGGAGGAGCGCCGGCGATCGTCGCACGGGGACTCACCCGGCGTTTCGGCCGCTTCACCGCAGTCGACGACGTGAGCTTCTCGATCGATCGGGGCGAGATCTTCGGCTTTCTCGGCTCCAACGGCTGCGGCAAGACGACGACGATGAAGGTCCTGACGGGCCTCCTGCCCGCGTCGGAGGGCCACGCGGAGCTCTTCGGCAGACCGGTCGACGCCCACGATCTCGAGAGCCGGCGGCGGGTCGGATACATGTCGCAGTCGTTCTCGCTCTACGACGAGCTCACCGTGCTCCAGAATCTGGATCTCCACGCGCGACTCTTCCGGATTCCCCGCGAGCGCATCGCGCCACGCATCGCCGAGCTGCTCGATCGCTTCGGGCTCGCCGACCAGGCGGATCGCATCGCGAGCGAGCTGCCGTTCGGAATCCGCCAGCGGCTCTCGCTCGCGGTGACGGTGATCCACGAGCCGGAGCTGCTGATCCTCGACGAGCCGACGTCGGGCGTCGACCCGGTCGCCCGCGACGCGTTCTGGCGTCTCCTGATCGACCTCTCGCGGAATCAGGGGGTCACGATCTTCGTCTCGACCCATCAGATGAGCGAGGCCCTGCGGTGCGATCGGATCTCGCTCATGCACGCCGGCGCGGTCCTGGCCTGCGATGCACCGGCCGCCCTGATCGAGGCGCGCGGCGCGGCGAACCTCGAGGAGGCCTTCATCGCGTACATCCGCGACGCCATGCAGGCCGGGAGCGGTGGCCCGGCCGCACCGAGCCCGGTCCGCGCATCCGATCGGCCGGAGACGAAGAGCGTCGAGCCGCGTCCGAAACGGCGATGGCCGCGCCTCGGGCGGCTGCTGGCCCATGCGCGGCGCGAGACCCTGGAGGTGCTTCGCGATCCCGTCCGGCTCGCCTTCGCCTTCGGCGGATCGGCGCTCCTCATGCTGGTCTTCGCCTATGGCATCACGACGGACGTGGACGGCGTCCGCTATGCCGCCCTCGATCTCGATCGTTCTCCGGAGAGCCGGGCCTATCTGCGCGAGTTCGCGGGCTCCCGCTATTTCAGCGAGCAGGACCCGCTCGCTTCCGAGGACGAGGCCCACGCCCGGCTGCAGGCCAACGAAATCTCGCTGTCGATCGAGATCCCGCCGGGCTTCGGCCGCGACCGCCGACGGGGCGGGGAGACCGAGGTCTTCGTCGAGATCGACGGGACGATGCCGTTCCGCGGGGAGATGATCGACGGCTACGTCCAGGGCGTCCACGCCGGCTACCTGCGCTCGACCCGCGACGGCGCACGCCCGGGTCCCGACGATCGGCACCCGATCGAGCCCCGCTTCCGGTACAACCCGACCTTCGAGAGCGTCTACACGATGGTGCCGGGCGTGCCGGCGATGCTGCTCGTCCTGATCCCCGCGATCCTGATGGCGGTGAGCGTCGCCCGGGAGAAGGAGCTCGGCTCCATCGTCAACTTCTACGTCACGCCGACCACGCGCCTCGAGTTCCTGCTCGGGAAGCAGGCGCCCTACGTCGTCCTCGCCTTCGCGAACTTCGTCCTGCTCACCCTGATGTCCGTCTTCCTCTTCGACGTCCCGCTCGAGGGAAGCGCCCCGGCGCTGGCCCTGGGCGCCCTCCTCTACGTCACGGCCACCACCGGGCTCGGCCTCCTCATCTCGAGCCTCACGTCCAGCCAGGTGGCCGCGGTCTTCGCGACGGCGATCCTGACGATGATGCCGACGCTGCAGTTCTCCGGCCTGCTCCAGCCGGTGGCCACCCTCGAAGGTCCCGCGCGCCTGATCGGGGCCGTCTGGCCGACGACCTACTATCTGCACGCCAGCGTCGGGGCCTTCACGAAGGGGCTCGGAGCCCGTGGGCTCGAGTCCGATCTCGTCGCCCTCGCGCTCTTCATCCCGTGCCTCACGATCGCGAGCGTGCTCGCGCTGCGCGAGCAGGATCGATAGCCATGGACCGACTCGCCCGGATCTTCTGGCTCGGGACCAAGGAGCTGCGCAGCCTGCGGCGCGACACCGTCGTGATCGCTCTGCTCGTCTTCTCGTTCACCTTCTCCGTCTACATCCGCGCCCGCGGAACGGCCGCCGAGGTCCACAACGCGACGATCGGCTACGTCGACGAGGATCGATCCGAGCTGTCGCGGCGGATCGTCGGCGCCCTGCACCCGCCCTACTTCCGCGACCCGGAGCCGATCGGCCCCGACGAGGTCGACGACGGGATGGACTCCGGTCGGTTCATGTTCGTCCTCGACTTCCCGCGGCGGCTCGAAGCCGACCTGATCGCGGGCAGCCCCGCCGAGATCCAGCTCCACATCGACGCGACCACCATGACCCAGGCGAGCATCGGAGCCCTCTACATCCAGAACATCGGCGCACAGGAGATCGCCGGCGTCCTGCGCGAACGCACGGATCGGAGCGAAGGCGTCCGGCTCGTCACGCGCACGGCCTTCAATCCGAATCGGACGAGCTCCTGGTTCAACGCCATCGTGACCTTGATCGACCACGTCACCATGCTGACCATCGTGCTGACCGGCGCCGCGCTGATCCGCGAACGGGAGCACGGCACGATCGAGCATCTGCTCGTCATGCCGCTCACGGCGCTCGACATCGCCGCCTCGAAGGTCTGGTCGAACGGGCTCGTCATCCTGGTCAGCGCCGCGTCCTCGCTCGTCCTGGTCGTCGAGCTCCTGCTCGCGATCCCGATCGCGGGATCCGAGGTCCTGTTCCTCGCCGGGACGAGCCTCTACCTCTTCTTCGCGACCGCGCTCGGGATCTTCCTCGGGACCATCGCCCGCTCGATGGCCCAGTTCGCGCTCCTCGTCCTGCTCGTCATCCTCCCCCTCGACATGCTCTCCGGGGGGCAGACGCCGATCGAGAGCCAGCCCGAGTGGCTGCAGTGGATCACCTTCCTGCTGCCCTCCCGCCATTTCGTGAGCTTCTCGGAGGGCATCCTGTTCCGCGGGGCGGGGATCGAGATCGTCTGGCGCGAGTTCGTGATGGTGACGGTCCTCGGGCTCGTCTTCTTCGTCTCGAGCCTGGTCCTGTTCCGCCGTTCGATCGCGTCGGCCCGCTCCTAGCGCGTCGAGGCACCGGACCCGCACGGTGCAGCCGACTTGCACATCGACGAGGACACGCGCCTTCCGGACAGGCCCGTCCACCGGCCCGGTCGCCGGCGCCCCGGATCGAGACGGAACGGGGCCAGGGGCGCAGCCGGGCTGCGCACGACCTCGGCGGGGCGGACCGGCAGGGAGGCGGCGGGCCGGGCCGGCGGGGCCAGCCGGGCTGGCCAGTCGGGGGGACTGGCCGGTCGGGCAGGGCCGGCGGTCCCGACCCGCGGCCCCCACCAGGAAGCGTCCCCTCGGCCCGAATGCGGTGGATCGGGGTTGAGCCCGGGGTGTCGAGGCGTCATACTCCGGCGCTCGGTCGGGGCGTGGCGCAGTCTGGTAGCGCGCTTCGTTCGGGACGAAGAGGTCGCTGGTTCGAATCCAGTCGCCCCGACCATGATGCGTTCGTCCCCGCTCCCTCCCGCTCTCCGTCGCGCTCCCGAGTCCCTGCCTCGGTCCCATCCGGAGGTGCGCGCGTGAAGGTCGCGGTCGTCGGTGCCGGCCCCAGCGGCCTCACCACCCTGAAGACCCTGCGCGAGGCTGGGCTCGACGCCCGCGGCTTCGAAGCCGGACCCCGCGTCGGGGGCCAGTGGGTCCTCGACAACCCGAGCGGAACCTCCGCTGCCTATCACTCCCTGCGGACGAACACGAACCCGGCCATGAGCCGGTTCACCGACTTCGCCTTCCCCGCCGACTACCCCGACTATCCGACCCACGCGCAGATGGCCGACTGGCTCGAGCGTTATGCGGCCCGCTTCGGGCTGCGGGACCACCTCGCCCTCGAGACCCGCGTCGAGCGGGTCGAGCCCGAGCCGGGTGGCGGCTTCCGCGTCGAGGCGTCGGGCCGGGCGCCGGAGTCCTTCGACGCGGTCGTCGCCGCGACGGGCAATCTCTGGGATCCCGTCTGGCCCGCGACGCCCGGGACCTTCGACGGGCCGATCTTCCACTCGAAGGCCTACCGGGATGCGAAGACGCCGGTCGACCTGCGCGGCCGGCGCGTGCTGGTCGTCGGCCTCGGCAACAGCGGCTGCGAGATCGCCGCCGAGCTCTCCCGCGACGCAGAGGTCCTCCTCTCCGCGCGCTCCGGCAACCACATCTTCCCGCGCCTGGCCCCGGGCCGCCCCGCGCCGCCCCATCCGTCGGAGCCGATCCCCGCGCTCTTCCGCGTGCTGCCGGTGCGGCTCCGCGACGCCCTCTTCGCGCGGATCTTCCCGCGCGCCCTCGCCCGCATGGCGAGCGCGCTGCCGCGCCCGGAGTCGGTCGGGCTGCCGCCGGCGCCGAGCGATCCGTTCCAGAAGCGGGCGATCGTGAACGACGAGATCCTGGGGCTGCTCGCGGCGGGGCGCGTCACCGCGAAGCCCGGGCTGCGCGCCCATCACGGCCGCGAGGTCGAGTTCGAGGACGGCACGCGCGAGGCGATCGACGCCGTCGTGCTCGCGACCGGCTATCGCTTCTCGCTGCCCTACCTGTCGCCCGAGCTGCTCGGCGTCGACGACGCGATGGACCTGCGCCTGTACCAGGGCATCCTCCACCCGCGTCATCCGCGGCTCTTCGTGGTCGGTGTGATGCGCGTCTTCTGCAGCATCTGGCCGATGGCCGAGCAGCAGGCGAAGTGGATCGCGGCGCGCCTGCTGGACCGCTTCCCTCTGCCCAGCCCCGGCGTGCTCGAGCGCCGCGCCTACCCGATCCTGCGCGGCCCCCTCGCGCACTGCCCGTTCCGGGCCCACGACCTGCGCCGCGAGGCGGGCCTCCCCTGAGCGCCGCGCGCGCTCAGTCCTTCGAGAACACCCCCGGATCGACACCGGCCGCCCAGCCGAGCTCGTGCGGTGCCGCCATGCGCCCGATCCCGCGCAGGCGCTCGATCTTCCAGCGCCCGTCCCGCTTCACGTAATCCTCCTCGTACCGCACGGCGACCCACAGCGCGCGGTTGCCCTCGCGGAACGTGAAGGGCCCGAGCAGGTACCAGATTCCGTGGGCGCGATCGCCGTTCACGGTGATCCGGGGGTTGAAGACGTTGTGCTGCGAGAAGCTGACGCGCCGGGCGAAGTCCTCGAAGAGGCGGCGCAGCTCGGCGTGGCCGCGGACGCTGGCGACGCCCTCGCCCTCCCAGACGCAATCCTCGGTGAAGATCCCGACGATCCGGTCGGGATCGTGGGCGTCGTCGCAGATGTCGCAGTACTCGGCCTTCAGCTGCTTGATCGCCTCGATGTCGCGCAGCTCGTCGAGCTTGCGCTCGAGCTCGTGGATGCCCATGGACCGTCCTCCGGTCGGCGGTCGTCGACGTGCGCGCGGACCGCCGGTGGCGCGCGCTCCCATCGATGATGCACGGCTCGGAATCGGGAAGCCAATCGGACCGGGCGGAGCCGCGCCTCAATTCCAGCGGATGCGGGTGACGACGTTCGATGCGCCGCCCGTCGGCTTCTCGACGACGCCCTCCGGAAGGCGCCAGATCGAGTCGACCCGAAGCGGGGTGCCCCATTGGGTGCCCACCAGGACGACCGTGGCGCCGACGAGGGCGAGGGCCTGCTCGAGCGCCGCGCACGAGGTCGGATCCGCGAGCAGCCCCGGCTCGTCGATCAGGAGCAGCCGCGGCCGCAGCACGATCGCCCGGGCGAGCAGGATGCGCTGACGGAGCCCCTGCGGAAGATTCGCGCCACGCTCCTCGACGCGCGTCTCGAGCCCCGACTCCGCGAGCGCGGCATCGCCGACGAGCCCGCAGGCCGCCGCGACCCGCTGGATCCACTCGGGATCCTCCTCGGGCGCCGCGTAGGCGACGTTCTCGAGCACCGTCCCCCGCAGCAGCGGCAGCTCGGCGCTCACGAGCTGGACCGCGGCATGCAGTGCTTCGAGCTCGAGCCGGCCGACCGGGATGCCGTCGATCCGGATCTCGCCGCCGTCGGGCTCGACCAGCCGCGCCGCGAGACCGAGGAGCGCGGACTTGCCCGCCCCCGTCGGCCCGATCACGAGCACGCGCTCGCCCGCCTCCGCCCGCAAGCGCACCCGATCGAAGACGCCCGCGACGACGACGTCCTCGAATTCGAGCGCGACCGGACCCGCGCCCGGCAGGGCCACGGCCTTGCGCGCCTCCCGGATGCGGGGCTCCTCGAGCATCGCGTCGATCCGGCGCCGTCCCTCCTCGAACGCGATGCGGTAGTCCAGCGCGCGCGCGATCTGCCCCATCGCCGTCATGATCATCCCGACGAGCAGGACCGAGACGACGAGCTCGTCCATCGGCCGGGCGGTCGCAACGAGGCTCGCGAGCACGCAGACCATCGCGACGGGCCAGGCGATCTCGGGCGCCGCACGCAGCAGCGCGCTCCAGCGGGCACGGCGGACGAGCGCGTCGCGGAGCTTCTCGCTCTGCTTCCGGATGCGCTGCTTCTCGTGGTCCGCCCGGCCGAGCTGCCAGACGGCGCGCGCGGCGAGCACCTTCTCGCTCAGATTGTTGGCGAGCCGACCGCGGTGCTTGCGCGCCTCCTGAACCGATCGACGCAGCGCCGGCGCGACGAGGGCGACGGCGAGCACGCCCGCTGCGACGACGCCGAGCACGACGAGCGCGGCGATCGGGCTGAAGTGGGCGAGGCTGCCGAGCAGACCGACGACGCTGGCGGTCGCGACGACCGAACGCGCGATGCCGAGGCTGACCCAGTTGCGCAGCGAGTTCAGGTCCCCGGTGAGCCGGGTCAGGGTCACCCCGAATCGCCGCTCCCCCTCGACCCGCGCCGGCCGCACGGCGACGCGATCGAAGATGCGCAGCCGCACCCGCGTCACGTAGTCCTGACCGAGGCGCTCCCCGTCGCTCGCCTCGCGAACGCGCAGGGCGAGCACCGCGCCCCCGAGGCCGATCATGCCGGCGAGCCAGGGCAGCTCGAGCCGCCCCTGCTCCGCCTCGCGCAGCAGGGTCCGCAGAGCGAAGGCGATCCCGAAGCCACAGGCCGCCTGGGCGACGCCGTTGGCCACGAGGGCGCCGATCCGCCGCCGTCGGTGCCCCGCGAAGACCTTCGGCATGCTCATCGCGATCCCCCTCCGCCCGCTCGGACGCCCGCTCGGACGAGCCCGCGACGACTCCGCCCGGCGGCCGCCGGCTCAGAAGAAGAGCGCGGCTCGCGCCTGGAAGATCTGCGGATCGTCCGGCGTACCGGCCGGCTGGTTCTTCGCGTTGACCCGAACGTAGTTGAACATCAGCCGGAGATTCGACCGCAGGTACCAGTTCGCCCCGACGGTCCAGTTCTGGGCCTCGCCGCCGTTGACCCCGCCATCGTTCAGATCCATGACCGAATAGCGCGTCGCCAGCTCGACCGCGCCCCAGTCACGGCTGGGGGTGAGACCGTTGAAGACGCCCATCTGGCGACTGTAGTCGCGGTGCTCGCCGGTCACGACCCAGCTCGCCTGGACGTAGCCGCCGCCGAAGTCCGCGTCGCCGCCGGTGCTTCGCTGGACGAAGGCGTGCTGGTACTCGCCCTGGATCAGGACCGGACCGAACATCGCCGCCGCCTCGGCGCCGGCCGAGGCGACCGAGTCGACGTTGGCGATGTTGCCTGTGTCGACCAGGCGCGGGCCCTGGCTCGACTCGACCTGGGTGCCGATCCGGTAGTTGTCGTCGCCGAGGACGTCCCGGTACTCGGCGGCCCCGCCGAAGTGGATCACGCGGTTGCGGCGCGCGATCGGCGCCCAGGTCGCCCGCGTCACCACCGACCAGTGCTCGGAGCGGTGGAGATCGTCGCTCTGCTGTCCGAGCGGCTCGGCGCCCACCGACAGCGCCCAGGTCCAGCGGTGGCGGGTGCGCATGCCGGTCAGCTTGCCGTTCGTGCTGAGGAGCAGACCCGACTGGAACGACGGCGCGATCGACCCCGACATCGAGCGCTCCATGAAGGTCAGATAGTTGGACGAGGCCACCTGCTCGAGGCCGAAGGGCGCCACGAAGTTGCCGGCCTTCAGGCCGACGCGATTGCTGAGCTGGTAGCTCGCCCAGAGATTGCGGAACTCGGCCTTCGCCGGCGCGAAGTCGCGTTCGATCTTGAAGCCGAAGTCGTCGAAGAGCCGACCCGAGAGGTAGACGCGTCCGCGGCGGAGCTTGCCGGTCGGGTCCTCGTTCAGCGGGCTGTCGTTGAACGCCAGGTCGCCATGGGCGCGCCCGCCGATCCGGAAGACCATGTTGGGCTCCTTGAACCGGAGGCGGATGCCGCGACTGGTCGAGGCGATGAGATCGGCATTCTTCCCCTCGAAGATCTCGAGGCGGGCCGCGGAGGCGCCGTCGGCGATCAGGAGGACGAGGAGTGCGAGGAGTGCGAGGAGGAGTCTGCGAAGCGTCATCGGAGGTGATTCTCACTCGAGGTTCGGGGCCGGACGGGCGGCGCTCGGCGCCGTCGCCTCGACCGAGTCGAAGAAGTCGAAGGTGGACCGCGCGAGACCGGCCTCGACGCAGTCGGAGAAGGAGTGACCCGCGCCCTCGAGGATCACGAGCTCGTGGCGGGCGGGGAGGCTGCGCGTGCGGGCGGCCGCCTGCATGGCGGTGACCCAGCGCTTCGCGCGCTCGATCCGGTCCTCGCCCTGGCTCGCGTCGAGCTTCGTCGTCGTTCGCACCGAGCGGTCCCGATCGACGTCGAGCTCGCCCACCGCGACGAGCAACGGAACGCGCAGGAAGCTCGCCGGCTCCATCCGGACGCCGGCCAGCGCACCGCCGACCCGCAGGCCGTGCGGATAGGCCTGCGTCGCATCCGGCATCGTGTACCAGCCCGCCGCGGCGACGACGGCGGCGGTGACGCGTTCGGGATGGCTCATCAGGTAGCGGTGGACGAACTGGCCGCCGCCCGAGTAGCCGAAGAGATAGCGGGCGCCGAGCTCGATCTTCCGCTCCTCGCCGAGTCGGCGGATCGCGTCGTCGAGGGCGAGATCCGCGCGCCGACCGCGGCCCCGGCGGCCGAGGCGCTGATAGTCCTCGTCCGCGGGCGTGTCGAAGCAGGGCGCCATCAGGACGAAGCCCCGCTCGGCGGCGAGCGCGGAGAAGCTCGCCATCTGCTCGAGGGCGTTGCGGGAGATCCCGTGGACCGCGACGACGAGCGCGGCGCGCCCGGTCCGGACGGCCTGCTCGGGCACGAACGCATGATAGGCGAGCTCGCCGGATCCCTCGGACCCGGCGCTCTCGACCGCACGAGCACCCTTCTTCATGCCACGGCACCGAGCCGCGACGCCCCCGCCATGAGCTTCGTGGCGGTCGCCGGATCGAGCAGATCCTCGAGGTCGTAGACGGGCAGACGCGTCGCCGCGGTCGCCTCGCGCAGCTGGAGCGGCGACGTCATCAGGCGACCCGAGAGGCCGCTGACCGGCAGCTTCCGATCGCGCAGCCACTGGACGCCGCCCATCGCGCCGAGCGAGTCCGCCGCCGTGAAGAGCAGGCCGCTCACCCGCGATCGGAAGACCCGGCTCTGGAGCAGCGACTCCGTCTCGCGCTGGAGCAGCCCGTCCGCGACCTCGATCACGATCGATTCACAGCCGCCGGCCGCGAGATGGAGCACGAGCTCCTCGAAGATCGCCTCCACCGTCGCGCTCGACAGGCGGTAGGTCGACGCGAAGCCGGCATCGGTGAAGTCGAGGACGAGATGCGCGCCCGCGTCCCGGAGCAGCCCGGGGTCCCCGGCGGCGGCGGTGCCCGTCACCTTCGCGTAGCCGACGCGCTGGCCGGCGTTGCGGAGCCCGCGCACCAGATGAGCGGAGGTCGTGGTCTTGCCCGCGTCCATCGAGGTCCCGACGACCGCCATGACGGGCACGGCGAGCGGGCCGCGGGCGCTCGGCGGCTCGAGGCCGAAGCCGCCGAGGTTGAGCGGCGGGCCATCGGGATCGCTCGTGACGAGGCCGAAGGGATGCAGTCGCGTCGGCCCGCGCATCTTCTCGTGGCGCGCGACGACGCGGCCCGCGATGCCTCCGCCGGCGGCGAGATCGCAGTCGCGCAGGTCGCGCGGGACGAGCGCTTCGTACTGGTTGGGCGCGTAGCGATCGCCGTAGGCGACGATCACGAGATCTCCGGCGAACAGGTTCTTGCGACCGCCGTCGACCGTATGGAGGCGCTTGTGCTGGCCGACCGATTCGACGCGCGCGAGGACGAGATCGCCCGCCGAAGGCGCGAGGTCGCTCCGCACGCAACGCATCGTCTCCGCGGGCACGCGACGCGTCGAGTAGGCGCGCGTCGCCTCTCCGATGCGGACCGGCAGGACCTCCACGAACCCGGGCACGAACTCGGCATCCATCACCAACTCCTCTCCGAGCAGCACCGAATCGGGGTCCGGAGCCGCACGCGCGAGCGATCCATCGGCCGGACCGATCCCTCGCACACCTCTTTTTTTGGTTTTTTTATCCCAATCATCGGGTCAGGGCAAGCCCTGGATCACCGATCCGACCGCTCCGCATGCCGATTTGCCGGAGCGATGCCGCCTCGAGACCCCCGCCCGGCCCCCGCTCGCGGCGTGGACAGCGCCGTCCCCGTCGGAGATGCTGCGTCTCGGCCCGAGCCGAAGGCGGCGGGCCCGACGTCCTCTGACCACCCCCACCGAACGGATCGGAGCCCCGATGACTCCCGACTTCCCCCAGCGCGTCCGACGCCCCGGCCTCCCTGCCCTCGCCCTGAGCCTGGCCTGCGTCTGCGGCCTGGGCTGGCTCGTCGCCTGCGCGGGAACGGCAGGACGGGAAGCTCCGCCCTCGCTCGCATCGAGCGACGCCCCGGAGGCCGTCGTCGACTCGGGAACCTCGAGCGAACGCTTCGCCCGCCTCGCCCGCACCCTCGACGCCCACGTCGAGCGCGGCGAGCTGGTCGGAGTCGCGAGCCTGGTCGCCCGGGGCGGCGAGGTGGTCGACTTCCACGCGTCGGGACTCCGGGATCGCGAGGCGGGCCTCCCCATGACCCGCGACACGATCTTCCGCATCTACTCCATGACGAAGCCGATCACGAGCGTGGCCGTCATGATCCTCGTCGAACGCGGCCAGCTGCTGCTCGCCGATCCCGTCTCGAAGTACCTCCCCGACCTCGCCGGCATGAAGGTCCTGCGCACGCCGGACTCGCCCCTCGGCGACGTCGTTCCCGCCCGCCGCGAGATGACGGTGCGCGATCTGCTGACCCACACCTCGGGCCTCGCGAGCTCGCTCCCGGGCATCGGCACGCCGAAGGCGATCGAGCGGGCCTACGCGGAGGCGGACCTGCGCGGATCCCAGACGGGGCTGGCGCCGGACGAGTGGATCCGGCGGCTCGCGAAGGTGCCCCTGGTCCATCAGCCGGGCTCGAAGTTCCTCTATGGCGTCTCGACCGACGTCCTCGGCCAGCTCGTCGCGGTCGTCTCGGGCAAGCCCTTCGAGACGTTCCTGCGCGAGGAGATCTTCGGGCCCCTCGACATGGTCGACACGGGCTTCCACGTGCCGGCGGACAAGCTCGACCGCTTCGCGGCGAACTACGGGCCGGGACCCGACGGAAGGCTCGTGCTCGTCGATGCGCCTCGGAAGAGCCGGTATGCGGCGCCGCCCAGCTTCCCGTCGGGCGCGGGCGGACTCGTCTCGACGATCGACGACTATCTCCGCTTCTGCGAGATGCTGCGGCGCGGCGGCGAGTGGGGCGGCCACCGGATCCTGTCGCGCAAGACGATCGAGCTGATGACCCTGAACCATCTGACGGACGGGGAGCGCGACGTCCCGATGCTGACGGGGTGGTTCCCCGGGCAGGGATTCGGGCTCGGCTTCTCGGTCGTCGAAGAGCTCGCGCCCGGCGGAACGCTCGGGTCGGTCGGTCAGTATGGCTGGGGCGGGGCGGCGGGGACGTATTTCTGGATCGACCCGGTGGAGGACCTGGTCGCGATCCTGATGATCCAGCTCTACCCGCCGGGTGGGATCCCGATCATCCCGGAGCTCAAGAACGGCGTGTACCAGGCGATCACGGACTGAACGGACGGCGGCGGAGCGCCCCGAGCCCGCCGCCTAACGCGAATCCTCGGCGACGTAGAACTGCGAGGCCCAGCGGCGGAAATCCGGAACCGGCCCGTCGCCGTCGCAGAGCCGCGGCGCCGAGTGATAGGCCTTGTTCTCCCAGATCGGGAAGTCCTGCTCGACGGCGAGCGCCATGTCGTCGGCATAGGCCTTCTGGAATGCCGCCATCTCGGCGTCGCTGCGACCGTTCTTCTTGCCGATCACGCCGAAGCGCATGTGCATGGTCTCGTCGTCGATCGGCGTCATCCCCATCACGATCACCGAATCGCCCATCCCCGAATAGCGCACGTAGCTGCAGCCGAGGCCGGGATTGCGCCCCACGACCCGGATCGAGTCGGCGGCGCCGTCGAGGGTCGAGACGTTCTTGGTCGTCGCGGCGTGCCAGCGGATCTCGTGGCCCTCGAAGCGCACGGCGCGATCCGGCGGCGGCTCCATGTGGTGGATGTGGTGGAAATGAGGCCAGTCGACGCTGTTCTCGGCGACCTCCTGCGGATGCGTCCGCACCGTCCATTCGTAGGGGGTCCAGTCCGACATCCAGTCCTCGGCCCCGTACTCCGGAATCTCCGGGGGCTCGAAGGAAGGCTCCGTCCGCTTCGGGTGGTACCAGGCCCAGACGACGCCCCCGCTCTCGCGGACCGGATAGGCGAAGGCGCGCGCGTGCGCCGGCTTGCGGCTCGCGTACGGGATCTCGACGCACTGGCCGTCGCCCGCGAATCGCCAGCCGTGGAACGGGCAGCGCAGCGAGTCGCCCTCGACCTTCCCGCCGACCCCGAGATGGGCACCGAGATGGGGACAGTGGGCATCGAGGACGGAGGCCGCGCCCGACTCGCCCCGGAACAGGACGAGCTCGCGCGCGAAATAGCGACGCTTCAGCACGTCGCCCGGCTGGAGCTCGAAGCGCCAGGCGACCGGATACCAGCCGTACGGAATGCCGAACGGGAATCGCCCCATCGCCCCATCTCCTGCCGTCCGGCCGGGTCGCCCCGCCGAGCCCGCTCAGGCTTCGATGGGCACCAGCCGGACGCTCCGATCCACGTCGATCACGACCTGGTGATTCCGGGGCACCGCCGTCCAGCCCGGATCGTCCGAGAGCGGCTCCGAGGACACGATCACCGCCCCGCCCCGCTCGTCCGGCTCGAGCATCCGACACGCGCCCTCGATACAGACATAGCGCAATCCCCGGTGGAGGTAGAGGCTCTCGCCGTCGTAGCCGGGCTCGGTCGTGTAGCGGGAGACGACCGCCGCGCGGCCGTTGCTGAAGGCGACGTTCAGGTAGGAGTCCTCGGCACCCGCCTCCCGCGAGAAGGCGAGCGCCTCGGAGAAGGCCCGGGCAAGGGCCCGAGACAGCGTCCCGCCGTCGGCCCGGTCCGGCTCGCTGGTCTCGTGACGCAGGGCGTCGACCATCAAGGCGAAGAGATGCTCCGAGTCGGTCGCTCCCGCGATGAGCGAAAACGCCTCGTCGGAGAGCCCCGACAGGAGCCTTCGTCGCAGCCCGTCGAACCCCCCGAGATCCCCGTTGTGCATCATCGAGAGCGTGCCGTGGGTGAAGGGATGGCAGTTGGCCTCGGAGATGGCCCGGACCTGCGTCGCCGCTCGGACGTGGGCGAGGATGCACGGGCTCTCGATCACCCGGGCGAGCTCGAGGAGATTCGCGTTGTTCCAGGCCGGCGTGATCGAGCGGAAGAGCGCGGGCCGCGGATCGAGCCGGGGCACGTACCAGGCGATGCCGAAGCCGTCGCCGTTGAGCGGCTCCTCGCGCTCCAGGCTCTGGACGCTCTGGCGGATCAGCGAGTGCCGCGGCTCCGTCACGAGCTCCGCGATCCGGATCGACGGGCCGTGATAGAACAGGAAGCGGCACATGCCTCACGCGCTCGTTCGGCACTCGGTGCAGCGATAATTCGGGCGCTTCTCGACCTTGTCGTCGGGCGTGAGCCGGGTCCCGAACAGGAGGTCGAGGGCACCGGTGAAGAAGCCGTAGTTGTGGTCGAGGGAGCCGGCGTGGTGCTCGTTGTGGTGCCAGGCCGAGACCAGGAAGCGGCTGTGGGGCGAGGGCATCCACGGCGGATCGAAGCCGGCGTGGAGATAGGTTCCGTAGAGGAAGTTCATCGTCGCGAAGGTCCCGATCAGGGCGACGTCCCAGATCGGGAACAGGAAGGGGATCCAGAGGATCGGCGACGACTTGATGAACATGTCGATCGGCTGGTCCGCCATCACGCCGAAGGGCGTCGGGTTGGCGTAGCGGTGGTGGTGCTTGTGGACCTTCCAGAGCAGGTCGTTGCGATGGCAGGCCCAGTGGAACGTCCACTCGAAGACCTCCATCACGACGAAGACCCCGAAGATGCTGATCGGGATGTACCAGAGCGGGTAGTCGGTCGGCGACGCGTAGAGCCGGTTGTAGCCGTGGTACGAGCACCAGAAGGAGATCGCGATGCTGCCCATCACCATCGACATGGAGAGCACGCCGTCGACGATCTCGCCGCGGACCTGGTCGGCGCGGGTCGACTGGAGCTGGGTCTTGTACCGGCGCGCCTTGTCGGCGAAGCGCGAGCGATGCAGCAGCAGGTAGAGCCCGCCGCAGATCAGCAGGTACCAGCCGACGCCGATCGCGGCGAGGACGGGCCAGAGAAGGTAGAACGGGAGGCCTTCGAAGAGATGGAGGAACATGGCCCTACGATAGACGAGCCTGCGCCGCTCGGGCGGCGAGCGCTCGACCGGAGGGCGTGCCCGGTCGGACGCTCGACCTCGCCCGGCCGGGCCGCGGCCGCGGCCCGGCACCCACCGGACTCCGACCGGATTCGGACCGGCCCGCGCCGGATCAGGCCGAGAAGAGCCCGGCGTAGCCTTCGGGATCCTCGAGGATCCGGCCCGCGCCCATCACGACGGTGTTCGTGCCGTCGTCGGCCCGGACCGCGACGAGGCCCGTCGCCTCACGCAGCCGCAGATCGAGCTGGCCGAGGAGCGAGCCACCCCCGATCAGGACGAGCCCCTGGGAGAAGATGTCGCTCGCGACCTCGGGCGGGGTGTTCTCGAGCAGCTCGCAGACGACGCCGACGATCTCGGACACCGACTCCTCGAGCGCCTCGCGCGTCTCCTCCGACCCGATCTCGACCGCCTTCGGCACGCCGGAGATCAGGTCCCGCCCCCGGATCTCGAGCCTGCGCGTCAGGTCCGAGGGATAGGCGCTGCCGAGGATCAGCTTCAGCCGCTCCGCGGTCTCGTCGCCGATCAGCAGATTGAACTTGCGCCGCACGAAGTTGACGAGGGCGTCGTTCAGGCTCGAGCTCCCGACCCGCAGCGTCCGCGAGGTCACGACGCCCGAGATCGAGACGACCGCGGCCTCGGTCGTGCCGCCGCCGATGTCGAGGAGGAAATGGCCCTGCGGACGATCCTCCGAGAGCCCGAGGCCGATCGCCGCCGCGACGACCTTCGGCACCATGCGGACCTCGCGCGCACCGAGCTGCTTGCCGCATTCCTGAACCGCTCGCCGCTCGACCGAGGACAGGTCGAGGGGCACCGGGATCGTGAGCCGCGGCCGCCGCAGCCGGCCGAGGAAGCCGGTCTCGTGGGCCAGATGGCGGAGCATCGCCTCCATGCAGTCGAGGTCCGCGATCGCGCCGCCGCGCACCGGCCGCACGACCGCGACCTCCTGGGGCGTGCGCCCGATCATGTGGGCCGCCTCGACGCCGACCGAGAGCACCTCGCCGCAATTCGGACCGCTCTTGCGCGCCGCCACGACGTTCGGCTCCACCGCGACGAGACCCTTGCCCCGCACGTAGACGCGCACGGTCGAGCAGCCGAGATCGACGGCGACATCCTGCGTGAAGACATCCGAAAAGGGCATTGCCGACCTCCGCACGAATCGAGCGCAGCGCCTGCGCCTTCGTTCGCGTCTGACGTTGAGTGGCCGGCCGGACCCCGCATGTGTCAGGGAACGAGGCCGCGCCGACGAGCCGTCGGATCACGACACGGAAGTGTGCGCGTAGCGCGGCGGCAGCGGATCGGAAGCGGGCGTGCAAGAGCGGGCGCGGCGGGTCGGTGCTAGTCGGAAAGCGCTCCGGAGCGCACGAGCGTCCCCCCCATCCGACCCTCGACGTCGACCCACAGGCAGGGCAGTCCGAGCCCCTCGAGCCAGGCCGGGCCCGCCTCGCCGCGCAGCATCGCGATGGTCGAGGCGCTGCCGGCGAGGACGCAGAGCGGTGCGACGACGCTCGCGGAGGCCATGAAGCGCACCGGCCAGCCGGTGCGGGGGTCGAGGACGTGGCCGTAGCGCACGCCGTCGAGCTCGATGCAGCGCTCGTAGTCGCCGCTCGTCGACAGGCCGCCTTCGCGGAGCGGAACGTTCAGCAGGAGCGCCCCCGCCCGACGCGGATGCCGGATCCCGATCCGCCAGGGTCCACCATCGGCCCGCGGCCCGGCGACGCGCACGTCGCCGCCGAGGTTCACGAGCGCGTGCGGCAGACCGGCGGCCTGGAGCCCCCCCGCCACCCGGTCGGCGGCGTACTCCTTCACGATGCCCCCGAAGTCGAGCTCGAGCCCCGGGATCGGGAACTCGAGCACGGGGGAGCGCCAGCGGAGCTTGTCGAAGCCGACGTGGGGCAGCAGCGCCTCGATCGCCCCCGCCTCGGGCAGGCGCCCTTCGCCGAAGCGCCACGCCCGCCGCAGGATGCCCGACGTGACGTCGAAGAGGCCGTCGCTCCGGGCATGACAGGTCGCCGCGTAGTCGAGCAGGCTCGCCGTCTCGGGATCGACCTCGAGGGCGCCGCCCGTCGCCGCGACGCGATTGATCCGCGAGAGCAGGCTGTCGTCGCGATAGCGCGAATAACGGGCCTCGAGTCGCTCGACCTCGGCGACGGCCCCGGCGAGGCCGCGCGCGACCGCCTCCGCCCCGACCGCATCCGCGCCATCGATCCGGATCTCGCAGGGCGAGCCCATCGCGCGAAAGCGGTGGACGAAGGCCCGGGCGGATGCCCCGGGCGGATCGGACGGCCCCGACGGGCCGGGCGGGACGGGCTGCGGCGAAGCGGGCTTCAGAAGACCATCCCCCAGGTCGCAGCGAGGGTGCCGGTGCGCTCGAGCTGATAGCCCCCCCAGTCCTGGGCGACGGGCTGGAGCCATTCGAGGGAGAGCTGCATGCCCTCGAAGGCGCCGCGGGGAACCGTGGCCGAGAGTCCGAAGCCGACGTCGAAGAGCTCGCCCCCGGAGTTCGAGGGCAGATCCCCGGGCGTGCGGATCTCGGTCGGACGATCGTAGCGGCCGTGGATGCGACCCTGATGGGTGTAGAGGAAGCGGAGGGTTCCGCCGAGCCAGTCGGTGAGCCGGACGCCGCCCCAGGCCGTGAGCTGCGCCTCGTGGCCGAGCGCGTAGCCCGTGCGTCCCTCCTCTTCCATGCGGATCGTCGCCCCCGCCTGGGCCCCGAAGCGCAGGCGGCCGCGCTCGCCTTGATAGGTGAGCGCCGGGAGGAAGTCCCAGGTCCCGCTGCCGAGCTGCATGTCGTAGTGGATGAAGCCGCGCTCGCTCTGGTGGTCGCGGCGGAAGCGCTGGCTCGTGTCCCCCGTCGGCGCGCTCACGACGAGGGCGAGATTCGCCTGGTGGTGGGCGCGCTGGACGAGGCCGAGGATCGGGCCGAAGCGCGTGTCGCCGACGCCGCCGGTCGCGTGATGGTCGTGGCTCGAGTGGACGTCCGGCGGGACGCCGTCGAGGGCGCGAAGCCGCATCTGCTGATCGACGTAGCTCGGCATCAGCATCAGCGTGAGCCAGCGGGTCGGTGCGACCATCAGGTCGAGCATGTGCATCTGGTGCACCATCGACTCGGCGGCCGCGGTGCACCCGTCGGCGCCGCAGGCCTCGGAGGCGATCTCGCCGTCGGAGGGCGTCCGCGAGGGCGTCACGATGTTGCCGTCCCGGCGCATGTAGGTCGTGCGGTAGCCGATCATGAAGTCGCCGGCGCGCGGCAGGGCGTGGGCGAACATCACGCCGGCCGGAGCGCCGCCCGAGGCGTGGGCGTGCAGACCGTCGACGCCGGCCGGCCCGCCCCGCCCGTCGTGCGCGCCGCCCGCATGCGCCCCACCAGCGTGCCCGTCGCCACCGCGCCCCTCGCCAGACGCACCGCGCTCCCCGTCCGCGAGCACGAGCTCGCGATCCGACTCGCGCGCGAGGGCGAGAGTCGCGAGGTCGATGCGCAGGGAGGCGTTCACGAGCCACGCGTCGTAGCGCGTGAAGCCCGCCTCGCCCCCGCCGCCGGCGCGCAGGCTCCCGGCATAGCGCGAGTACTCGAAGCCGAGATCCAGCAGGAAGCCGCGAAAGAGGCGCTTCTGCAGGGCGATCCCGCCCGTCAGGACGCCGAAGGCGGAGAGGCGGTGGTCCCCGGAGTAGTCGCCGGGCAGCAGCCGGGGATCGAAGGGCGTCGAGGAGAGAACGTTGCCGTCGGGATCCGAGACGATCGTCTGATAGGCCTGCTGAGACACGAGGAAGGGCTGGTAGAAGTCCGCGGCGCCCTGGCTCGTGTAGCGGAACCGGGGCGTCACGAGCCAGGTCGTGCCGAACTGCTGGCGCCACTGGGCCTCGAGCGTATGGGCGTCGATGCCCCAGTCGTCGTGGGCGAGCGCATAACGCAGGCTGAGGGCGCCGCGGATCGCGGTCACGTCCTGGAGCAGCTGCGTGGTCCAGATCAGCTGGTTGCGCTCGCCGGGGCGGCGCTCGAGCAGGGCGTGGACGTTGGCGTAGTAGCCGCCCGGCGGCGCCAGGAACTGCTGCGCGGGGTCGATGAAGGCGACCTCGACGACCTTGTAGGGATTCGCGAGGTAGCCCTCGCTCCTCTTGTACTGCAGCGAGGTCGAGAGGCGCGTCGTCGGCGTCAGGATCTGACGGAGCCCGGCGTCGAGCGTGAGGTCCGTGCGCTCGTCCCGCAGCACCGGGCTCCCCGAGCGTCGATTGTGGACCTCGCCCGCGTAGCTCGAGACGTCGATGTAGGGCACCGCGTCGTGGTCGAGATGCGCGTCGATCGCGCTGCGCGAGAGCGTCGAGCCGAGCTCGAGGCGGGTCCGCTTGCGCGCGAGATCGATCCCGCCCTCGAGGCGCGCGAAGCCCGAGACGTAATCGGGCTCGACCGAGATTCCGCCCGTCGCACCGAGGGTCGCATCGTCCCACTCGTAGTCGAGCCCGAAGTCGACCTCCTTGCGCGTCTCGGGCGAGGCCGACGACAGCGTGTGGACGAGCCCCGGATCGGCTCGACCGGTGAGCGTCCCGAAGAGGTCCGACTCGAGGACCCGGAGATCGCCGTCGAGCGACAGGTCGCCGACGAGATAGGGCGTCGCGCCCGAGACGCCGTCCGGCGCGCTCGCGCGATTGCCGAAGAGCGATTGCGGTGCGCTCGCGATCGGCGTCGCGCCGGACCAGGTGTCCTGGAAGTAGTCGAGGGAGACGGTCCAGCGATCGAGGAGACCGACGGTGGCGCCGAGGTTCAGATAGTCGACGTCGATCGGATCGAAGCGGCTCTTCACCCCGGGCAGGCGCCGATCGTCCTCCTCGTAGCGGCCGTACTGCAGGCGGAGCTCGTCGCGCGGGGCCGCCCCGGCCGGGGCGGGCGCGAGCGGTGCGAGGGAGGCGGCGAGCCCGGGGAGCGCGAGCGCGGCGGCCGTCAGCGCCTCGAGGCAGGCATTCGATGGGCCGCGCGGCGCGGCCGGGCGTGTCGCGACGGCGCGGCGCGGGCCGCGGGCCGCCCGCCGGCGCCGCCCCCGCCGCTCCGCCGGGCGGCCGAGCGCGCGCAGCCAGGCGAGCAGCCGCCTAGTAGCAACCACAGCCCCCTCCGCTCGAGCCGTTCCCGGGCGCCGCGGCCTCGCGGCTCTGGCGGACGTGGTCGACGAAGCCGGCGTGGGGCGCGTGCGGCTCGTCCTGCATGCGCGGCGCCGCCAGGGCACCGCGCTCCCACGGCTCGACGGTGCGACAGCCACTAGCGAGGAGCGCGAGCGCAGCGAACACGGCGAGCCGCGTCGGAGCGAGTCGGGCGGCGGACGACCGCCTGCGCGGGGCAGATGAAGGGGAAAGCGGAGATCGCATCATGCTCGATCCCTCTGCGGGCCCATCGCGGCTCCGCTCACCGCGGCGCGGCGGCGGCGTTCTCGCGCGACGCGTCTGCGCGGGGAGCGGTGCCGCGATCGGTGCGGCGAGGGTCGCCGTCCACCGCGGCGGGCCCCGACGCCACCGCCGGCAGCGCCGCGGGTGCGCCCTCGAGCAGGGCCTCGATGCGATCGCGCAGCGCCCGGGCGTCGCCGGCGCGGAAGCCGCGCGTCACGGCCTGGACGCGCCCGGACGCGTCGACGAGGAAGGCCTGGGGCATCCCGACGAGCCCGAAGCCCCGCGGACAGCGGCCCGTCTCGTCGCGGGCGAGCTCGAATTCGACGCGTCGACCGGCGAGGAAGGCCTGGGCGTCGCGCAGATCGGCGTCGAGGTTGACGGCGACGACGTCGAGCCCGGCCGCGTGATAGTCGCGGGCGAGGGCGTTCAGATAAGAGAAGCCGTGCTCGCAGGTCGGGCACCACGACGCCCAGAAGTCGACGAGCGTGATGCGCCCCTCGAAGGAGCGGACGAAGGACGCCGGTCGCACCGCCGGCGCAGCCGCCTCCGCGACGAGCGGCGTCAGCTCGCAGGCGGGCGCGCGCAGGCCGAGGGCCGCCTCTCCGGCGACGGCGGCGGGCGCGAGGGTGGCGAGGGTGGAGAGGGCGACGAGCAGACCGAGCCCGAGCGGGAGGCCGAGGCCGAGCCGCGCCGACCGGGCCGCACCGCACCCGCTCATTCCGCCCGAGCCCTCATCTCCGAGCACCGCCTTCATGGGCCGAGGCAGTAGCACTCCCCAACCCGCGCCCCATGGCCCCGCGACAAATTGACGCACGCGCGCGGCTCCGCCGCGCCCCGAATTGCAGCCCCGAGCCCCGCCGAGTAGCGTCGGCCGATGCCGTGGGCCGCCCCCGCCGCCACCCCCCTGTCCCTGCCGCTCCCGTCGCCCCGCGCTTCCGAGGCCTCGGGGATCGCCCCCGCCCGGGCCGAGGCGGTCCTGCGCTGGCTGATCCCCCTGCGCTGGCTCTCGGCCGTCGGGCAGGTCGCCGCGATCGAGGTCGCGCGGAGCGGCCTCGTGCTGCCCCTGCCCTACGGTCGGCTCTGGCTGGTGCCCCTGGTCGTCGCCGCGACCAACGGCCTGCTCGAAGGGCTGCGTCGACGACGCCCTGCGCAGGCCGCGCGCCTCGTCGTCCCGACCCTCGTCCTCGACGTCGCGCTCTTCACGCTGCTGCTCGCCTGGAGCGGGGGACCCGACAGCCCGTTCAGCGCGCTCTACGTCGTCCAGATCGTGCTCGCGACGATGACGGGCCACCGGCGCGCGACCTGGGTCGTGGCCCTCGCCTGCGCCGCCTTCTACGGCCTCGTCTTCATCCGGTCGACGCCGGCCCATTTCTGGCACGCGCCGCTGCGCCCGGGCTCGTCGATCGGGCTGCACGCGCTCGGCATGTGGATCGCCGTGCTGGTCGTCGCCGTCGTGATCACCTTCTTCATGACCCGCATCATCGAGACCCTCGCCGAGCGCGAGAGCACGATGCGCGGCCTCTCGGAGGTCGCCGCGCGCAACGCGCGCCTCGCGTCGCTCACGACGCTCGCCGCCGGCGCGGCCCACGAGCTCGGCTCGCCCCTCGGCACGATCGCCGTGATCGCCCGGGAGCTCGAGCGGGCGAGCGCCGCGGCGCCGCGCGGTGCGACGCCGGCGGAGGCCGCGGAGTCGTTGCGCACCGGACTCGCCGAGGACGCGAAGCTCCTGCGCGCCGAGGTCGAGCGCTGTCGCGCGATCCTCGATCGCATGCGCGCCCGCGCCGCCCACGAGCTGCACGCTTCGGAGAGCGTGCTCGTCGCCGCCGAGCTCGAGGCGGTGCTCGTCGAGGGCCTCGCGGCCGAGGACCGCGCGCGCGTGCGCGTCCGGGCAGCGGCCCCGGCGACCACGCCGATCGGCCCGCGCTTCGACGTCGTCGAGGTGATCGGGCCGATCCTGCGCAACGCCCTCGACGCCTCGGCGCCGGGCGAGCCGGTCGAGGTCGAGCTCGCGGTCGCGGGCGGACGGCTGCAGGCGTGCGTGCGCGATCGCGGGACGGGCATGGACGCGGCGACCCTCGAGCACGTCGGCGAGCCCTTCTTCACCACGCGCGCCCCCGGTCGGGGGACCGGCCTCGGCCTCTTCGTCGTGAACCTGCATCTCGAGCGGCTCGGGGGCTCGCTGCACTTCGCGTCGACGCCGGGCCAGGGGACCACGGCGACCGTCGAGTGGCCGCTCTCTCCGCTCGCCCCGACCTCGCTCCCGACGGCCCTGCCCGGAGTCGGCCGTGAAGTCGTCTGACGCGCCCGACCGGATCCTCGTCGTCGACGACGACGACGCCTGGCGCACGCGCCTCGTCCGTGCCCTGCGCGATCGGGGCTTCGAGGTCGAGGGCGCGGCGAGCGTCGCCGAAGCGAAGACGACGCTCCGCCGCTTCCGCCCCGCGCGCGCCGTCCTCGACCTGCGCCTCGGCGACGGCTCGGGCATCGACCTCATGAAGGCCCTGCTCGCGATCGATCCGACGCTCGCGTGTCTCGTCCTGACCGGCTACGGGAGCATCGCCACCGCCGTCGAGGCGGTGCGCCAGGGCGCGATCGACTACCTGACGAAGCCGGTCGACGCCGACGAGATCCTGCTCGCCTTCGACGCCCGGGCGCGCGGATCCGCGCCGGCGACCCCGAGCGTGCAGGTCCCGAGCCTCCACCGCGTGGAGTGGGAGCACATCCAGCGCGTGCTCGCCGATTGCGGGGGCAACGTCTCCGAGGCCGCGCGCCAGCTCGGGATGCACCGCCGGACGCTGCAGCGCAAGCTCGCGACCCGGCCACCGGGGAAGTAGGCGACGGCCGCGAAGCGCGCCGCGGCCCTTCGAATCAGCGCGACGCGCCGGACCGCCGCGACGCGAGCGGCGACAGCCCCACCGCCACCAGCGCCAGACCGAGCACCACCGCGCCCCACGGCGACGCCGTCGGGACGTTCCCGCCCGCGGCCGAGGCGATCGACGTGCCGGCGGGCACGCCGGTGCCCCCGGCGCCGGTCCAGCATTGGGCCGTCAGCTCGAAGAACTCGGCGCCGGCCGCGGTCTTGTCGACGAAGACGTCGTAGCGCCCCGCGCCGCCGTTCACGAAGACCGCCGGGCTCGCGCCGCCGTCGTCGTCGACGGGGTCCGTCGTGTTGCTCGCGAGCGTTCCCCTGCGGATCTGGGCCGAGACGATCGCGCCCGAGATCGGGGCGAGGTTCGCGACCTGGATCACGAGCGAGGCCGGTGCCCCGCTCCCCGAATCGACACAGTCCACCGCGAGCAGCGCGCTCGCCGAGGCCGCGGCCCCGAGCGCGCCCGACCGGGTCGCGGCGCCCGCGACCGACGCAGCGAGGAGCGCCGCGCAGGCGACCAGCAGGACGGCGATGGCGGGGGCAGGACGATGGGCGATCATGGGCAAGGTCGGCCTCGGCGCGACGCCATCGGATCCGAGCGGATCCGAGCGGATCGAGCGGTGCGTCTCGGGGCGAGGCTATCGAAGGCGGTGCGGGTTGGGGTGCGACGTGTTGTCGCAGCTCGGATCGGCGGCGGGCGGCGGGCGCAGGGAGCGGAGAGCGGTGGGATCGAACGGCCGGCTTCGGGCCCGCGTCCGGGGCGCGCGGGCGCTCCTCGGGCTCGCGCTCGGCTGGGCGACGAGCTGGGCGCTCGGCCTCGCCGTCGGTCCGGCCGGAAGCCTCGCCAGCGGTCTGGCCTCTGGCCTCGCCGGCGGACTCTGGACGAGCCCCGCCCGGGCGGAGGGCGCGGGCGCCGCGGAGGTCGCCCGACCCGCGGCTGCGCCGGTGGCGCCGACGACCCCTCCCGCCCCGCCGACCGCCATCGCGCCGGCGGCCCAGGCGAAGCCGGCCGCGAAGCGCGCGCTCCACTTCGACGTCTTCCTCGACGAGCGTCCGATCGGCTTCCAGCGCTTCGAGCTCAGCCCCGCCGCCGACGGCCTCACCGTCGAGATCCGGGCGCGCTTCGAGCTGACGTTGCTTCGGATCAAGGCCCTCGACTACGACCACCGCAACCGGGAGCAGTGGCGGGGCGGCTGTCTGCAGTCGATCGAGTCGCAGACGCGCCAGAACGGCAAGGACTACCGCGTGTCGGGGCGGACCGACGCGGGGCGATTCACGGTGGAGGGCGAGGCGGGACGCCAACGCCTCGCGGCCTGTGTCGGGACGTTCTCGTACTGGGACAAAGAGCTGCTGCTGGGTCGCAAGCAGCTGCTCAACTCCCAGACCGGCGAGCTCGTCGACGTCTCGACGAAGCCCCTCGGCCCCGGATCCCTGCGCCTCGGCGACCGGGACCTCGCCGTCGATCGCTACCGCATCGAAGGGAAGGATCTCGACATCACCCTCGCCTATACCCGCGACGGGAACGAGTGGGTCACCCTCGACAGCCCCCTCTTCGCCGGCCGCGCCCTGCGCTACCGACGGCGCGTGACGGACTTCGAGGAGCCGATGGTGCTCCGGCCCTCCGCCTCGGCCCCGTCTCCTTCTCCGACCTCGTCCCCCGCAGACTAGATCGGTCGATCCGGGCGGCTAGGGTCTCGGAGGACGGCGCATCGCTCCTTCCCGACTCTCGCGCGCCCCGATCGGATCCCCTCGCCATGCTCGGACTCGAACTCGCCGAACGCGGACTGCTCCCGGACGCCGTCGTGCGCGCGGGCATCCGCTCGATCCTGCGCGATCGGCTCCGCGAGATCGAGGCGACGGACTGCGAGCGCGAGCGCGAGCGCCATCAGGCCTTTCTCGCCGAGGCGCGTCGCGCACCGATCGCCCTCGCGACCGACGCCGCGAACGCGCAGCACTACGAGGTCCCGGCCGAGCTCTTCGAGCTCGTGCTCGGCCCGCACCTGAAGTACAGCTGTGCGCACTTCGGCCCCGGGACGACCGACCTCGCCGAGGCGGAGGCGCGCATGCTCGCGCTGGTCGCCGAGCGCGCGCAGCTCGAGGACGGACAGCGCATCCTCGACCTTGGCTGCGGCTGGGGCTCGTTCTCGCTCTGGGCGGCGAAGCGCCATCCGAAGAGCCGCCTGCTCGCGGTCTCGAACTCGAAGAGCCAGGCCGAGTTCATCCGGCGACGGGCGGATCGCGACGGGATCCGGAACCTCGAGGTCGTGACCGCCGACGTCAACGTGTTCGACGCCGAGGAACGCTTCGACCGGATCGTCTCCGTCGAGATGTTCGAGCACGTCCGCAACCACGGCGCGCTGCTCGCCCGCATCGCGACCTGGCTCGACCCGAAGGGCCTGCTCTTCGTCCACCACTTCGCCCACCGCAGCGCCGCCTATCCCTACACGACCGAGGGCGAGGACGACTGGATGGGCCGCTACTTCTTCACCGGCGGCATGATGCCCTCCGACGACTGGCTGCTCGCGTTCCAGGACGACCTCGCCGTCCGGCGGCGCTGGTGCGTGAGCGGCGTCCACTACCAGAAGACGAGCGATGCCTGGCTCGCGAACCTCGACCGGCGGCGGAGCGAGGCGCTGCCCGTCCTGCGCGCGACCTACGGTGCGGGGCAGGAGGCGCTCTGGCTCCAGCGCTGGCGGATCTTCTTCCTCGCCTGCTCGGAGCTCTTCGGCTTCCGCGGCGGGCAGGAGTGGTGGGTCACCCATGCGATCCTGGGGCCCCGCGAGAGGACGCGATGAAGATCGCCATCCTCGGCTCCGGAATCGCCGGCCTCGCCTGCGCCCACCATCTCGGCCCCCGCCACGAGATCACCCTCTTCGAGGCCGAGCCGCGCCTCGGCGGCCACGCCCATACCGTCGACGTCGAGGTCGCCGGCCGGTCCCACGCCGTCGACACCGGCTTCATCGTCTACAACGAGACGACCTACCCCGAGCTGACCCGCCTGCTGCGCGACCTCGCCGTCGCGACCCGCCCGGCGGAGATGAGCTTCGGCCTGTCCTGCGAGGCGAGCGGACTCGAGTGGTCGAGCCGCGGCCTGCAGGGGCTCTTCGCGACGCCGGAGCTCGCGTTCCGGCTTCCCTTCCTGCGCATGGTCTACGAGATCCTGCGCTTCGCGCGCGAGGCGAACGCGCTGCTCGAGGAGGGCGACCCGAAGCAGACGCTGCGCGAGCTCGTCGTTCGGCGCGGCTACTCCGACCGCTTCCGCGACGACTACCTCGCGCCGATGGGCGCCGCGATCTGGTCCGCCGGCAGCGACGTCCTGCTCGACATGCCGGCGGCGAGCTTCGTGCGCTTCTTCCAGAACCACGGGCTGCTCGGCCGCGGGGGCGGCGTCCAGTGGCGCACCCTCGTGGGCGGCTCGCGCGCCTACGTCGACGCCCTCGCCCGCCGCCTGCGCGGTCGGATCGCCCTCTCGACCCCGGTGCTCGGCGTCCGCCCGGAGCCGCGGGGCGTCGCCGTCCGACTCGCCTCGGGCACCGAGCGCTTCGATCGCGTCGTCTTCGCCGTCCACGCCGACACCGCGCTCTCGCTGCTCGAGGAGCCGTCCCGCGAGCAGCGCCGGATCCTCGGCGCGTTCCGCTTCAGCCGGAACGAGACGGTGCTGCATACGGACGCCTCGCTGCTGCCGCGGCGACCGGCAGCACGGGCGAGCTGGAACTCGCTCGTCTCGGGCGCGAGCCGCGAGCGCGTCGTCGTGACCTACGACCTCTCGCGCCTGCAGAGCATCCCCTCCGCCGAGCCGCTGCTCGTGACCCTCAACGGCAGCGAGCGGATCGACCCGGCCCGCATCCTCGGCCGCTACGACTACGCCCACCCGATCCTCGACGGTCCTGCGATCGACGCCCAGCGCGAGCACGCCCGCATCGACGGCGTCGGCGGCATCCACTTCTGCGGTGCCTGGTGGCGCTGGGGCTTCCACGAGGACGGACTCGCGAGCGCGCTGCGCGTCGTCCAGTCGATCGAGGCGGTCGGCTGATGGAGAGCGCGATCTACGAAGGCACCGTCCGCCACACGCGCCGCGCCGAGCCCGCCCACGCCTTCACGCAGCGCCTCTTCATGGTCTACCTCGACCTCGCCGAGCTCGACCGGGTCTTCGCCGGCCGCTGGCTCTGGGGCGTCGAGCGACGGCGCCTCGTGTCGTTCCGCCGCGCAGATCATCTCGGCGATGCGACGGTGCCCCTCGATCGCGCCGTGCGCGACCTCGTCCGCGCGCGGACGGGCCGCCGGGTCGAGGGCCCGATCCGGACCCTGACCCAGCTGCGCACCGCGGGCTACGTCTTCAATCCCGTCACGTTCCACTACGCCTTCACGCCGGAAGGCGAGCTCGACGCCGTCGTCGCCGACGTCAGCAACACGCCCTGGAACGAGCGGCATCGTTACGTGCTCGGCGCCGAGGGCGGCCGCGTCGACGCCCGCACGACCAAGACGTTCCACGTCTCGCCGTTCCTCCCGATGGACCACGAGTACCGCTTCCGCTTCGCGGCGCCCGGCGACGCGCTGTCGGCGAGCATCGAGAACTTCGCCGGTGGCGAGCGCGTCTTCGACGCGCGGCTCGAGCTCGAGCGGCGCGAGATCGACGGGCCGGCCCTCGCGCGGACCCTCGTCCGTTTTCCCTGGATGACCGCCCAGGTCGTCGGCGGCATCTACTGGCAGGCGCTGCGTCTCCATCGCAAGGGCGCCCGCTTCCATCCCCATCCCGGTCCGAGTGGCCGGAAGGAGGCCCTGGCTTGAGCGGTGACGTGATCGGCGACTGGCTGGCGGACCGGGTCGAGCGGGGGCGCGCGCCCGGCTGGCTCGATCGGATCGCCCGCGAGCGCGTCGAGGCGTCGCTGCGCGCCCTCGAGGAGGGCGAGCTCGCCTTCACGACCGCGACCGGGACGACGACCTTCCAGGGACGGCGCGAGGGGCCGCGGGGGGCGGTGACCGTCCACGATCCGCGCGCGTGGCGGGCGCTCGCGTTTCGCGGCGTGCTCGGCGGGGCCGAGGCGTACATGAACGGCTGGTGGACGTCGGAGGATCTCGTCGGCGTCATCCGCGTCTTCGCCCGCAACGCCGAGTTCTTCGGCTCCGTCGACGCGGGCAGCGGCTGGAAGCGGCCGTGGCTCCGGCTGCTCCATGCCCTGCGCGACAACGACCGCGCCGGCAGCCGCCGCAACATCCACGACCACTACGACCTCGGCAACGCGTTCTTCGCGACCTTCCTCGATCCCTCGATGACCTACTCCTCCGCCGTCTTCGAAGACCCGGAGATGTCGCTCGAGGCCGCGCAGACGGCGAAGTACGAGCGCCTCTGCCGCAAGCTCGCGATCGGCCCCGGACATCGCGTCCTCGAGATCGGCACCGGCTGGGGCGGCTTCGCGATCCACGCCGCCCGCACCCGCGGCTGCCGCGTCACGACGACGACGATCTCGAAGGAGCAGCACGCCCTCGCCCGCGAGCGCATCGCGCGCGCGGGCCTCACCGACCGGGTGGAGGTCCTGCTCGAGGACTACCGCGACCTCTCCGGGACCTACGACCGCCTCGTCTCGATCGAGATGATCGAGGCGGTGGGCCACCGTCATCTGCCGCGCTTCTTCGAGGTCTGCGCGGGCCGGCTTGCGTCGGACGGGGCGATGGCGCTCCAGGCGATCCTCGTCCCCGAGCGCTGGTGGGAGCACTCGAAGCAGAGCGTCGACTTCATCAAGCGCTACATCTTCCCGGGCGGCCAGCTCGTCGGCCTCGGCGCGATCTCCGAAGCGATCGCGGGCACCGCGCTCCGCGTCGTCCACTACGAGGACATCACGCCGCACTACGCCGAGACCCTGCGACGGTGGCGGGAGACCTTCTTCGACCGGCGCGACGCGATCAAGTCGCTCGGGATGGACGAGCGCTTCTTCCGGACCTGGGACTACTACCTCGCCTACTGCGAGGGCGCCTTCCACGAGCGCGTCAACCTGGCGGCCCAGCTCGTCTTCGAGAACGCGGGCCTCCGCCGCGGCGCGATCCTCGGCGCGATCGACGGCTAGACGATGCCCCGCTCGAGGGCCTCGAGCAGCTCCTTCGTGCGGCCCTCGATGACGGCGCGGTTCGCGGGCGCGGAGCTCGCCGGGAGGGTGAAGACGTAGAAGTGGTCGTTCAGGATCGCGTCGCGGACGTGGAGGCCGACCGCGCGGGGCGAGAGGCCGTGCTTCGCCGCGACCTCGGGATCGACCGACTGCTTGTAGGCCCGGCCGGTCTCGGCGGGGCGGTTGCGCTGGGAGGCGACGATCTGGCTGCGGATGTCGCTCGGCAGCACGACGGAGACGCCGATCGGCGTCCCGGCGAGCTCCTCGCGCAGGGACTCGGAGATCGAGAGCACGGCGGCCTTCGTCGCGGAGTAGACGAAGGTCCCGGAGGCGCCGCGCAGGCCGGTGACCGAGGCGGTGTTGACGACGTGGGCGGGCTCGCCCGTCCTCTCGCAATGGGCGCGCATGCGCGGCAGGAAATGCTCGAGGCCGTGGGCGACGCCGAGCACGTTGACGTCGAAGGTCCAGCGCCAGTCGCCGGCGATCATGTCCGCCTGGGGTCCCATCAGGAGGACGCCGGCGTTGTTGCAGAGGACGTGGACGTTCCCGAGCTCGCGCGCGCAGCGCTCGGCCAGGGCGCGGACGGACTCGCCCTGCGCGACGTCGACGCCCATCCCGACGCACCGGATCCCGGGCTTCGCATGGCGCGCCGCGACCGCCTCCGCCTTCTTCGCCTCGATGTCGGCGACGACGACGTGCATCCCGGCCTCGACGAAGACCTCGACCATCGCCTCGCCGATCCCGCTCGCCCCGCCCGTCACGACGGCCAGCTTGCCCTTCAGGTCCCGCATCGCAATTCTCCATTCTCGTGGTTCAACGGCGGAGGTCCACCATGATCGACTTCTACGGCTTCATCACGACCATGAGCTGGCGCGTCGGCATCGCCCTCGAGGAGCTGGGGCTCGACTACCGCTTCCATTCCCTCCACCTCGGCCGGGGCGAGCATCGCACGCCCGAGCACGCCGCGCGAAACCCGATGCAGAAGGTCCCGGTCATCGTCGATCACGACCCGAAGGGCGGCGGCCCGCCGATCACCGTCTTCGAATCGGGCGCGATCCTCGTCTATCTGGCCGAGAAGGCCGGCCGCCTGATCCCGACCGACCCGCGCGGGCGCGCCGAGCACTGGACCTGGTTCTTCTGGATCGTCGCGAGCTATGGCCAGGACGTCGGCCTCTGTGGCGCCGCCTTCCACCGCGACCCGCGCTACCGCCTCGACAAGCAGACCGACTACGGCCGGACGACCTACGACTACTTCACCGAGGCCAGCATCGCCGCCCACCACAAGCTCGACGCCCGCCTCGCCGGCCGCGACTTCCTCTGCGGCCCGGAGCCGACCCTCGCCGACGTCGCGGCGATCGGCTCGACGGTGCCCCTCGCGCTGCACGGGATCGAGAGCCTCGACGGGCTCCCGCATCTCGCCCGCTGGTATGCGCGGATGCGGAGCCGGCCGGCGGTCGCGCGGGGCCTCGCGCTCGGGCGGGACGGGAAGTCGGGCCTGCCGGCGGAGTACGAGGCCGCCCTGTTCGACGACGGATGGGAGCAGCGGGTCTAGGGCGGAGCGAGCGACGCGCGACGGATCCGGCGCTCGAGCCGGGCGGAAGTCGGCTCCCGACTCGATGAAGCGCGCCTCGACGCCACGCGCTTCGTCGCGTCGAGCCTCAGCGTCTCGACTTCAGCGCCTCGAAATAATGGATCGCGAGCCCGTTCAGCACGTCGGCCCGCTCCCACTGCAGGAAGTGCCCCGCCTCGGGCACGACGACGGGGCCGACCCGGTTGCGGAAGCCCGCCTCGCAGCGCTTCACGAAGTCGGCCGGCACGACCCGGTCTTCGGGCCCGTAGAGCACGAGCGTCGGCGTCTCGACCGGTCCGATCATCGGCATCTCGCTCATCTTTCGGCCGTACTGGAGCTGATAGGGCGCCCACGACGCGGCGAGCTTCCGGACGTCGGCGAAGGGCTCGACCATGAAGTCGATGTCGGCGTCGCTGAACGCACCGGCCGACGCCCAGAGGCGGTGCTCGTAGAAGTCGTGGACGTAGCGTCGGCAGCGCTCGGGGCTGTCGAGCTCGGCGATCAGCCGTTCGGGGTCGCGGCCCTGGCGGATGCGGTAGTCGCCGGTCGGGCCGTCGGGGAGCGGCATCAGGGAGAGGCCGCGCTCGGCGTACCAGCCGGGGTTCGCGAAGTCGGTGGGCGGGACGGTGTTGAAGAAGATCATGCGCTCGACGAAGCCGGGGAAGCGGTTCGCGAGGTCGCAGATCACGACGCCGCCGACGTCACCGGCGATCGCGCCGCAGCGCGGATGGCCGAGGACGTCGTGGACGAGCGTCCGGCAGTCGCGCGAGTAGAGGACGAGATCGTAGGCGTCGTCCTTCGACAGGTCCGAGTCGCCATAGCCGCGCAGGTCGGGGACGATGACCTCGAAGCCCGCCTCGGCGAGCGGGCGGATGTTGCGCCACCAGATGCGCTTGGTCTCGGGATAGCCGTGGACGAGGAGCAGCGGGTAGCCGCCGAGGCCCTCGCGGACGAAGGCGAGCTCGAGGTCGCCGTCGACCTTCGCGCGGTGGATCCGGAAGGCGTCGGGCGCGGGGGTCTCGGGCTGGCTCGGGCGCGGAATCACGCCTCGGCCTCGAGGCGGACCAGCGCGGCGTCGAGGGCGCGGCTGACCCGCGTGCAGTTGCGGATGCGCTCGATCCGGGGCCAGGTCGAGGCCTCGCCTTCGCCGATCAGGAACTCCGTCTCCTCCGGCGAGAGGAAGGACAGGAACTTCCCGGCCTGCCAGAGCCGGCGGCGAGGCAGGATGTTGATGTCGGCGGTGTAGTCCTGGGTCGCGACGGAGTAGGCCATGCGGACGACCATGTTGAGCGGATAGGCGCGCTCGACGAGCTTCATGCTGAGCGGATAGGTCGCGCGCATCGACTGGCGCAGCGCCTGCGACGAGATCTCCCAGAACTTCGCGAAGAGCGTGTCCTCGGCGTCGGTGTCCCGGAGCGTCCAGAGGATGATGGGGTTGACCTGGCTCGTCACGAAATGATTGACGCCGTAGAGGCGCGAGAGCTGCCGCGCCGGCAGGTCGTTGGTCACCGACCCGTCGACCCATTGCCGCGACGCGACGTAGGGCACCCGCTCCCCCGCCCGATTGCGCGCCGCCAGCGTCACCGGCGGAAAGATCCCCGGGATCGCGCACGACGCCATCACCGCCTCGCGGATCAGGACCGTCGGCGAGGTGATCGCGTTGAGCAGCCGCGCCTGCTGATGCAGCTCCCGGGGCGAGACCGAGATGTTGATGCGGCGCCCGGTCTTCTCGAAGGCCTCGCCGAAGGTCAGATCCGGGATCCGCGTCTCGACGAAGCTCCGCAGCTCCTCGACGCCGAGCCGCCGGCGCTTCGAGGTCGGCTCGATGCTCGCCTCGTAGAGCCCCTCGAAGGCGTCGTGGAGCACCCGCCCCTGCAGCAGTCCCCGGACCGCCTCCTCGTCGTGGGTCCCGAGGATCGAGGCGACGAGCGCCCCCGCGCTCGAGCCCGACAGCACGTTCGGCATCAGGCCCTGCTCGACCAGGGCCCGGGCGACGCCGACGTGGAAGAAGCCGAGGATGCCGCCGCCGGAGAACATCAGGGCGGTTCGCCCGAAGCAGTGGCTCGCGCGACGGAAGAACTCGATCTTCTCGGCGCGCGGGAGCGCCGCGTCGTCGAGATGGCCGAGCTGCTCGATCGCGCCGGCGAGCTCGCGGGAGTAGGCGGTCACGAGGTCCTTGGTCCCGAGGCGCGCGCGCCGGTAGAGCGAGGCCGAGCCCATGTTGCCCGTGTTGCCGTGGATCCCCTCGTTCAAGTAGAAGAGCAGGCGCTGCGGGTCGCCCGAGGCCCGGACCTCGCGCAGCTCCTCGAGCCGGCGACGGATGACCTTGAAGTCGTAGCGGCGGCTCTCGTCCCGGGCCTTCCAGCGCGCCGCCCCCGTCCGCTCGTCCTCGGCCTCCGCCGCGCGGCGCCACTCGTCGTAGCTGCGCGCCTCGGCCATGCGCATCTGCGGTGAGAGCTCGATCGTCTGCGTGACCGCGACCATGGAGATCCTCCTCGACCCGACTGTGGCAGCGTAGCGAGGATCGGGCTGGGATGGGCTCGATTCGCGACTCGGAGCCAGGACCGCTGGGCTTCATCCGGCCCAGTCCTCGGATATCGTGGCCGAATGAGAGGCGAGGCGAGCGGCGAGATCCTGGATGTCGTGATCGTGGGCGGAGGCCTGTCGGGCATCGGCGCGGCCTGCCATCTGCGCACGCATTGCCCCGGCAAATCCTTCGCGATCCTCGAGGCCCGCGAGCGGATCGGCGGGACCTGGGACCTCTTCCGCTACCCCGGCGTCCGCTCCGACAGCGACATGCACACCCTCGGCTACGCCTTCAAGCCCTGGCGCGGCCGGGCTGCCATCGCCGAGGGCGGGTCGATCCTCGACTACGTCCGCGAGACCGCCCGCGAGCACGACGTCGAGAAGCAGGTCCGCTTCGGCCACCGCCTGCGCCGCGCCGCCTGGTCGAGCGCCGAGAACCTCTGGACCCTCGAGATCGAGCGGAGCGAGCCGGCGCAACCCGCGGAAACCCGCGCGTCGACGAGCGCCGCCGCGACCGCGCCGACGCGCGGCGTGACCGCCGGTCCTTCGACGACGACGCTCCGCTGCCGCTTCCTCTCGATGTGCAGCGGCTACTACCGCTACGACCGGGGCCATGCGCCTCATTTCGAGGGCATGGAGCGCTTCCGCGGCCGGATCGTCCATCCCCAGTTCTGGCCCGAGGACCTCGACTACTCGGGCCGGCGCGTCGCCGTCATCGGCAGCGGCGCGACCGCGATCACCCTCGTCCCCTCGATGGCGAAGACGGCGGCCCACGTGACCATGATCCAGCGCTCGCCCTCCTGGATCTTCTCGATGCCCGCGATCGACGGCATCGCGCTCTTCCTGCGACGCCTCCTGCCCGAGCGCCTCGCCTACCGGCTCACGCGGGCGAAGAACGTCGCGATCCAACGCTTCCTCTATCGCCAGACGAGGATCCGGCCGGAGGCGGTGCGCAAGCGGCTCCTCGCCGACGTCCGCCGCCATCTCGGCCCCGGCTTCGACGTCGAGCGCGACTTCACGCCGCGCTACGACCCCTGGGACCAGCGCCTCTGCCTGGTCCCCGACGCGGATCTCTTCGTCGCGCTGCGCGAGGGGCGCGCGTCGGTCGTGACGGATCGCATCGCGCGCTTCGTCGAGACGGGGATCGAGCTCGAGTCGGGGAAGACGATCGAAGCCGACGTCGTCGTCTCGGCGACGGGCCTCGAGCTCGAGGTGCTCGGCGGCGTCGCGTTCTCGGTCGACGGCCGGCCCGTCGACTTCGCGAAGACCTGGACCTACAAGGGCCTGATGTACTCGGACGTCCCGAACCTCGTCCAGACCTTCGGCTACATCAACGCGTCCTGGACGCTGCGCGCCGACCTGATCGCCGACTGGACCGCTCGCCTGCTCACGGCGATGGATCGACGCGGCGCCCGGCGCGTCACGCCGCGGCTTCGCCCCGAGGACCAGGCCATGAAACCGCGGCCCTGGATCGCCGACTTCGAGCCGGGCTACATCGCACGCGTGATCGACCTCTTCCCGAGGCAGGGCGATCGCGAGCCCTGGACCAATCCCCAGGACTACGCCCGGGAGCGGGCGACGATCGGGCGGGGGCCGATCGAGGACGGGGTGCTCGTTTTCGAGTCGTAGTCGAACTTGATTTACGATCCCAAATTATCCTAAAATAGCGAAGATCGTTGTTTTAGGATGCGACCGTCCGTGAAACGCACGCTCCAGGGCCGGTACATCGAGCTCGCCACCGGTGACGAAGCCTACAGTGCCTTCGTCCCGTTCCCCCTCCCGCCGCGGCCCGCCATCGAATGGACGCCGGCGCTCCGCGCCCGTTTCGACGCGGCGCTGCTGGCCGTCGGCCGGCTCGACGCGGTGACCGACCTGCTGCCGAACGCGGGCTTGCTGCTCTACAGCTTCGTTCGCAAGGAGGCGGTCCTCTCCTCGATGATCGAAGGGACGCAATCCTCGCTCGCGGATCTGCTGCTCTTCGAGATCGACGAGCAGCCGGGCGTGCCCGTCGAGGATGCTCGCGAGGTCAGCCGCTATGTGTCCGCGCTGGAACATGGACTGAAGCGATTGCGCGGAAGCTTTCCGCTCTCCCTGCGCCTGATGCGCGAAGTCCACAAGGTCTTGATGAAGGATCGCGGTCGCGGAGCCAGGCTCTCGCCGGGCGAGTTCCGCCGGACGCAGGTCTGGATCGGCGGGACGCGTCCAGGCAACGCCGTCTTCGTGCCGCCGCCGGCCAACGAGATCGACGAGTGCCTCAAGCATTTCGAGCGATTCCTCCACGGCGAGCCCGAATCGATGCCGCCGCTCGTGAAGGCCGCGCTCGCCCACGTGCAGTTCGAGACCATCCACCCCTTCCTCGACGGCAACGGTCGCCTCGGACGCCTGCTGATCGCGCTTCAGCTCGCGGCCGATGGCCTCATGCGCGAGCCCCTCCTCTACCTGAGCCTCCACTTCAAGCAGAATCGGCAAACCTACTATGAGCTCCTGAACTCGGTCCGTCTCACGGGCGACTGGGAGACCTGGCTGGAGTTCTTCGCCGATGCGGTCGTTTCGAGCGCGACGGTGGCCGCCCGGTCGGCCAAACGACTGCTCGAGCTGGCCTCGGAGGACGGCCGGCGCATCGAGAGCCTCGGGCGCGCCACCGCTTCGGCCATGGCGATCCATCGCGTGCTCCAATCCAAACCCATCGGTACGGCAGCGTCGCTCGCGGCCGCGACCGGCCTCACTCCGGCCACGGTCAACAAGTCCCTGGTCCATCTGGAGCGGATCGGCATCGTGAGCGAGCTCACGAGCAGACGGCGCGGCCGCATCTTCAGCTATGCGCGCTACGCCGCCATTCTCGACGAAGGCATGGATCGCCCCCGCTGAAGCGGCGGCGCTCCGGACAGCGCCCACGAACTACGGTCGCGACGTCTCGCGAGACGACCCACCTCTCTCGAGCACACTCGCGCCCTTCCCCGTCTTCCCCATGAACGGATAGAGGAGCTGCCCGAAGAAGCTCTCGGGCAGCGGCTTCCCGACGACGCCGTAGCGCTCGGGCCAGCGGCCGCGATTGCCGACGTAGGTCCCGAAGATCCGGTCGAGCACGGGCAGGTTCGACGCGTAGTTGCGGTCGATCGCCTCGGCGTCGGCGGCGTGGTGCCAATGATGGAAATGCGGCGTCACGACGAGCTGGTCGAGCCAGCCGAAGGGGATCCGCGTATTCGAATGGATGAGCACGCCCTGGATCCCGACCCAGATCACGTAGGCGTTGACCGCGGCCTCCGAGAAGCCCAGCAGGTAGACCGGCGTGATGACCAGCGCGCGGATCAGGAGCAGCTCGAGGAAGTGCATGCGCGAGCCCGAGAGCCAGTCCATCTCCTCGGGGCAATGATGCACCGCGTGGAAGCGCCAGAGCCAGGGAATCTCGTGCATGGCGCGGTGGCCCGCATACTGGGTCAGGTCGGCGACGAAGAGGACCTCGATCAGCTGGAGCAGGAAGGGCTGGGAGCGGATCAGGCCCTGGAGATCGTCGTTCACCGCCCAGCCGAAGAGCGACTCGGAGAAGAAGGTCGTCGTCAGCAGCACGACGCCGACCCCGACGTGGCTGACCGCGTAGTAGGCGAGATCGAGGCGCCAGCCCCGGCGCAGCGTCGGCTGCTCCGGCCGCAGCGGCCAGACCCGCTCGATGAAGACGAAGACGAGGGAATTCGCGAGCAGCGCCAGGACGAGCCAGTCGAACCCGAACGAGACGACCGGCGCGTCGAACGCATCGACCTCGACGTGGGCCCCGCCGAGCCACTGAGCGACGAGCGCGAGGGCGATGCCCGCGAAGCCGAGGCGCTTCGACGGGCTGAGGAGCAGCGAGAGCGCGCCGAAGAAGACGGCGAGGACCATGCCGGCGAGGAGCACCCAGCGCAGCACGTCGACGGGATAGGCGCGGCGCAGCTCCGGGGTCGTCAGGTACTCGGGGAAGTGGAAGCAGAGGACGGCGAGGACGGAGAGCGCGCCGAGGAAGACGCCGAGGGCGCCGCTGATGCGGCCCTGGCCGAAGGGGAGAGAGACTTCGTCGGAGTCGGGCGATCGGATCTGCATCGCATCTCCGGCGGGCAAGCCGCCGCGGTCACTTCTTCTCCACCGCCCACTCCGGCGCCGTGATCGTGTAAGGCATCCGGCTGCGATCCAGGATCTGATTGATGACCCGCTTGTACCCCGTCTTCGAGAACCGCCAGACCCCGTCTTCCTTGCGATACGTGTCGTCGTAGTAGACGAACATCTCGTCGACGAAGCCCTTCCCCTGGTTGAAGAAATAGTGGTACATGGCCCAGATGCCGGTCGCTTCGGTGTCGCTCTGGAAGGTGATCTCGGGCATGCCCGCCATCCACCAGGCGATGATCTTCGCGTTCGGGTCGTGGGAGTCGATCAGGAACTTCAGGAGCTTTTCGCGATCGTCGAAGACGTAGTGGCCGTCGGAGTAGGACGTGACGACGTCGGCGGTCAGCGTGTCCTTCAGCGTCGCGTGGTCGCCGTGGGTCATGGCGCGGAAATAGCGGTGCTTCAGGCTCTTGATGTCCTCGAGGTCCTGAAGGCGCTGGACCTGGCGCGCGAGCTTTTCGATGTCGACCATGTTCGTTCTCCCTCGTGGATGGCTTGGCGGACGGCAGGCTGGACGGCGAGGCCCTTCGGTCAGGAACCCTTGACCCACTGCGTGCCCTGGCCACCGCGCTGGGCGCGCTCCTTCTCGTGGGCCTCGATTGCGGCCTGGATGCCGACCGAGAAGGCGGGCATGAACGTTCCCGCGTTCTTCGTCGCCCAGGCCATGCTGCGGGCGCGGGCCGAGTTCTCGCGGTTGAGCGCCGGCATGACCTGGCGCGCGATCAGCTCGTAGCTCTTGCGCGTCGCTTCGGGGTTCGCGCAGTTGTGGCCGAGAAGGAGCACCGTCCCGAAGCCGCCCGACTTCTCGAGCAGGCCCTGCAGGACCGGGACCGCGTCGTCGGGCGTCCCGAGCGTGAGCTTGCCGAAGATGGGAAGCCCCGGGCCCGTCCACTCCTCGAGCATGCGATCGGTCGAGGTCGCGAAGGGCGGCTTCAATCCGCCGAGCGCCTCCATGTAGCCGGCGAGCCGCAGCGTGCCGTGCTCCATGTCGGCGCGGGCCTGCTCGCGGGTCTCGGCGATGTGCATCGGGACGACGCAGCGCCAGTTCGCGCGGTCGACCTGCTGGCCGAACTCCTTCGCCTTCTCCTCGCAGACCTGCCAATGCTTCGGCAATTGCTCGTAGCCCTCGGGCCCGCTCGCCGCGAGCGAGAGCAGGCCGAGGCCGTGCTGCCCCGCGGCCCGCGCGCCCGACGGCGAGATCGCCGAGGCGACCGCGATCTCGGGCCCCGGCCACTGCACCGGCGGCAGCTGGATCTGCGCCTCGCGCAGATCGAACCAGTCGGTCTTCTTCGTGACGATCTGCCCGCGCAGCAGCGGCACGATCACGTCGAGGGCCTCGAGCATGCGGTCGCGCTGGGTCTTCGGATCGATGCCGAGCATGAACGCGTCGGTCACGAGCTGGCCCGGCCCGCAGCCGAGCATGACGCGGCCGCGCGTCTGATGGTCGAGCTGCATGATGCGGTCGGCGACCATGAGCGGGTTGTGATAGGGGAGCGAGACGACGCCCGTGCCCAGTCGGATGCGCTTCGTCAGCGCCGCGGCGTGGGCGATGAAGAGCTCGGGGGACGCGATGATCTCGTAGCCGCCCGAGTGGTGCTCCCCGATCCAGGCCTCGTCGTATCCGATCGCGTCGAGATGGCGGACGAGCTCGAGATCGCGGTGGATCTGCTCGGTCGGGCTCTCGTCCGCCGGATGGAAGGGCGCCAGGAACACACCGAGACGGATCGGACGCTGGGACATGCCGGGAAGACCTCGCTGACGCGGCGCCCGACGCGCACCGCCGTCGGCGCGAGCCGGGACGACCGGAGCGATCGGGACTTCCGCAGGAGTCCGATCGGTAGCACCTCGCCCCCGCCCCTGCCCGCGCGCGCCGCGCCTGCGTCGCTCCGCCCGAAGCCGCCGACGGCGTCCCTCAGCGCGCGCCCTTGCCCGCGCCCGTCGCCGCGTCGCTCGCCGAGTAGACCGCGCGTCCGCGCGCCCAGGTCTCGAGGACCTCGAGCTCGTCGATGCGATCGGTAGGCACGCGCCGCGGATCGCCCGACAGCACGACGAAGTCCGCGCGCTTGCCCGGCGTGAGCGAGCCCTTCCGATCCTCCTCGAAGTAGGCGTAGGCCGCGTCCAGGGTCACCGCCCGCAGCGCCTCCTCGACCGTCGCCCGCTCGTCCTTCCCGAGCACGAAGCCCGAGCGCGTCTCCCGACGCACCGCGATCTCCACGAGCCGCAGCACGTCGGGGGGCACGACCGGCGCGTCGTTGTGGATCGTGTAGCGGAGGCCGCGGACGGCGGCCGAGTGGAGCGGGCTGATCGCGAGGGCGCGGGCGTCGCCGAAGCTCTTGCGGTGCCAGTCACCCCAGAAGAAGGGATGCGCGGCGAAGAAGGAGGGGATGATCCCGAGGCGCTTCATGGCGTCGAGCTGGTCGGGGCGGGCGAGCTGGGCGTGGATCGCGACGGAGCGGTGGTCGGGGACGGGCTTGCCCGCCCGGCGGACGTTCGCGAGCGCGCCTTCGACGCCGCCGATCATCAGGTCGATCGCCGCGTCGCCGTTGGCGTGGGCGAGAAAGGGAATCCCGGCGGCCACGAGCTCGGCCGACCGCGCGCGATAGAAGACGGGATCGATCGTCGGATAGGCGCGGTAGTCGGCCCCGCTCCCCGGCGGCCCCTCCCGATAGGGGCGCGTCATCCAGGCCGTCCGCCCCTGCGGCGAGCCATCGAGGACGAACTTGACGCCCGCGACGCGCACGCCCCCGACATAACGCTTCGAGTAGCCGATCTCGGCGATCGGCGTCGCCGTCGCCGCCGACTCCTCCCGCAGATAGGCGGCGACGTCGAGGACGAGGGGCGCGTTCGCGGCGATCGCGCGCAACCCGTGCACCATCGCCGGGGCCGAGGCCCCGTCCTGGACCGTGGTGATCCCGAAGCGCGCGTGATAGGCGAGCGCCTGCTCGAGGGCGGCCCCGAACTTCTGCGGCGACGCGAAGACCTGCGCCTGGCTCGCCAGCGCGGGACCGACCGCCGCTTCCTCGAGCACGCCCGACGGCTCGCGACTGCCCTCCCGCCGGCGGATGACGCCGCCCGCCGGATCGGGCGTATCCGCGTCGACGCCGATCGCCGCGAGGGCCGCGGAGTTCGCCGCCGCGAGGTGGCCCGAGACGTGAAGCAGGACGATCGGCTGGGTCCGCGAGGCGCGATCGAGGTCGTCCCGCGTCGGATGCCGCCCCTCGGCGAGCAGTGAATCGTCGTAGCCGTAGCCGACGACGAACTCGCCGGACGCGGGCCGGCGCTCGGTGATGCGCGCCTGCAGCGCCGCCACGATGTCCTCGATCGACTTCATCGGCCCGACCGGCGGCGACGAGGCGTTCAGGTCGTCGACCAACAGCATGACGAGGCCGAGATGGCCGTGGGCATCGATGAAGCCGGGGAGCAGCGCGCGCTCGCCGAGCTCGACGACGCGGGTCGCGGGGCCGATCCGCCGCGCGATCTCGGTGCGCGGGCCGACCGCGACGATCGTGTCGCCCCGGACGGCGACGCCCTGCGCGCCTTCGGTCGCGGGGTCCATCGTCGCGATGTGGTCGCCGAGGAAGACGAGGTCGGCGGGGGGGAGGGGCGGAGGCGGCGGGGCTCCCGGCCCGGCAACGCAGCCCGCGCCGGCGACGAGCGCGAGCGTGAGGGCCCACACGGAATGGAAGCGGGGCGTCCTGCGGATCCGATGGTCGTCTCGAAGAGTCGTCATGCCGTCAGGATGTCCTGCTCGTCGATCCGTCGCCAGCCTCGGGATGCGTCATTGCGGATTGAACTCGCCCGGAAGCACCGTCGTGCGAACGTCCCGCGCCGTATCCGGATCGCGGCGAAAGCCCGACTCGGGCTGAAGCTGCTCGGTCAGGAAGCGCCTGACCCGGCGATAGACCGCAATCTCGTCCTCGCGATCGAAGGAGTGTCCGGCATCCGGAACGAGCATCGACTCGAAGGTCTTGCCGTGCAGCTCGAGCATCGTCATCAAGCGGTACGCGTGATCCGGATCCACGCGGCGATCCTCGAGCCCCTGCACGATCAGGACGGGCGTGCGAATCTCGTCCATTCGATACGCCGGCGAGATCTCGATCAGTCTCTCCCTCTCCGTCTCGAGGTCGCCGACGCTCTCTTCGAAGAACTGCATCGCGATCTTCGAGTCGGCCGTGTCGCTCGAGTCGGCGATCAACGGCACGTCCGTCACGCCGTTGATCGTCACGGCACAGCGGTAGCGATCCGGATGACGCAGCACGCTCACGAGGGCGGAAAAGCCGCCGTAGCTGCCTCCGATGATGCAGACCCTCCCCCCGTCGATCTCGGGGAGCCTCATCGCCCACTCGACACCGGCATCGATGTCGTCCTCGATGCCCTTCGCCCATTCCTTCTTGCCGAGCTCCTCGAACGCAATGCCGTAGCCGGAGGATCCGCGGTAGTTCACCTGGAGCACCGCGAACCCCCAGCTCGCGAGATACTGGACGACGGGATCGTATTCGCGAACGTCGTGGACGCCGATCGGCCCGCCGTGAGGCATCACGACGAGGGGAACGGGCGCGGTCGAAGCCGTCGGAACGGACAGAAAGGCCTCCACCTCGACCGCGTCCCGGGACTTCAGCCGGACGCTCCGCACCGGCGACAGACGCCTTCGATCGATCTCCTCGCCCAGGCTCGCGATCCGCGTGACGTCGCCCTTCGGATCCCGGAAGTGGTACTCGCCCGGATTCTGCGCGCTGGACAGGAAGAACACGAAGCTCTCGCGATCCTCGGACGCGCTCACGATCGAGATCGAACCCTCGTCCCATGCGTCGGAGAGCCGGGGGAGGAAGCGATCGCGATACGCGGCGAAGTAGTGGACCCGCTCCTCGCCGGCGGAGGAGTAGACGACGCCGAGCGTCTCGCCCGTCAGGTCGTCCGACACGACGTTCGTCACGTCGCCCGCCTCCGCCCGGAACACCTCCGCGCCGATCTCGCCCGTCATCCGATCGAGCTCGAAGAGAGCGAGGAAGTCGCCGCCCCGGCGCGCCGCGACGAGCAGCGACCGACCGTCGGCTGCGAGCCCGACCGGAATCATCTCTCGGCGCGGGTCGCCGTCCTGATACCGGTGGATCGGCTCCAGAGAGATCCCCTCCCTCCTTCTGACCAGAACCGTGTAGCCTCTCTCGTCCAACCTCCACGCGGCGATCGGGACGCCGTCCCGGTCGAGGATCCAGTGCAGCGTCGTGCCCAGGACTACGGCCATGCGCTGGCCGAGCAGGACCGCCCCGTCGCGATATCGAAGCCCCTTTGCGGACTCGCGCAGCTGGTCGAGCGTGACGCGATGGATCGAGCTTCGATCCGAGCGCTGGAACTCCCAGATGACCTCCCCGGGATGAAGGGGTCGCGCGTCGATCAGCTTCCCGTCGCCAGGCAGCCGCTCGGACTCGAACTTCAACGTCTCGCCCTCGAGCCGGAAGGTGAAGAGCTCGACCCCGTTCCACCCGCTCGCGTCGGCCGACTCGACGAGGAGCGCATCCGGACCTTCCCAGGCGATCCCACGCACGAAGGCGTACTGACCGATGAGCTCGACCTTCGGCACCCCGACCCGCTGGACCATCACGCCTTGTCGATCTCCCCGCCGGGCCCGAGCCACGATCCACGATCCGGTCGGACTGACCCGAACGAGGTCCGTTTCGGCGAAAGGAAACAAGACGTCCGCGGACTGGCCGAGCACGGGGGCGATGCCCGATGCAGGAGACGGATCGACGTCGCGATCCGCTTCGGACCGGGGCCCCGGAGCCGGCCGGCTCGTGGCGGTCTTCGCCGGGTCCGATCGCTCCGCGACGCGCTTCCGCTCGCGATCGAAGAAATCCAGGAATCCGTCCCCCTTCGTCCCGGCGGAGTGGACGGGAAAGGCCTCGACGATCGCAGCATGGGTCCGGGCCACCGATCTCAGCGCCATCGCGGAATGGTTCCGATTCCGGACGACGGCCCGAGCGACCATGCCGCAACGACCGTACTCCGCGCGCACGATCAGCTCGCCCGCATAATTGATCACGCCGGGCTTCACCTCGAACTCGAACTCGGACTCAGCCACGCCGTAGAGATCGTTGCGCGGATCGATCCGGACCGATCGCCGCCTCGGACACCAGGGCTCTTCTCCCGGCGAGATCGGTCGCGCCGGAAGCTCGATCCGACTCCACGCGACGCGTCCAGCCGGGACCCGGATCATCCACGCATAACGGCCCCGCTCGAGGGGACCGACGAGGGGCATCCGATTGGCGAGAATCCCCTCGATCTTCTGGTCCGTATCGACGTGGACGAGCAGGAGCCCCTCGCCCTCCGCGAGCTCGGGGACCACGTCGGGGGAAACGATGGCCTCCGGGACGGGGAGCTGCGGACTCGCGCACGCGGCCAGGGCCAGCGCCAGCACCACGACCAGGAGGGCGGGCGCGACATCGAGGTCGAGAGAGCTCCGGCTCGAAGAAGCGAAATTCCTTGCCGCCATGCCGTCCGCCTCCTCGGTCGATCGGTCGACGACGATCGTCGTCCAGACCCGATCGCTAGTCGAGGGACCGCCGACGATCGACGACGGCGCCCGACGCCTCGACCTCGAGAAGCGGACCGCGATGCGGCGCGGACTCGCTCGATCCGACCGCTCGCGAGTCCATGTTCCAGCCGGGATCGAGACCCCGCCCGATCGCGGACGGCCCCTGCCGATCGGTCCCGCGGCCGCTAAGTTTGCCCCCTTCGCCGACCCGGACCCTCCAGTCCGAATCGGGCGAAACCCGATCGAAAATTTCCGATCCACCGGGCCTCGTCGGCGACCCTCCGGCGCCCTGCGGCCCCGATCGGCCACAAGGAGCTCCCCTTCCATGGCAACGTTCGGCATCCTGGTCGGCGGTGGTCCCGCCCCCGGCATCAACGGCGTGATCAGCGCGGCGACCCTCGCCGCCCGGCGTCGGGGTGCGCGCGTCATCGGGTGCCTCCAGGGCTTCGAGTGGCTCATGAAGGGCGACATCGACCACGTCGTCGATCTCGGCGTCGAGGCGGTCTCGCGCATCCACGAGCAGGGGGGCTCGATCCTCAAGACCTCCCGGGCGAACCCGACGAAGGACCCGGCGAACCTCGACCGCGTCGTCGACGCCCTCGGGCGCCTCGGCATCGACCACCTGATCTCGATCGGCGGCGACGACACCTGCTTCTCTGCCCGGACCGTCGGCGCCGCCGCGGGCAATCGCCTGCGCGTCGTCCACGTGCCGAAGACGATCGACAACGACCTCCCGCTCCCGCCCGGCATCCCGACCTTCGGCTTCGAGACCGCCCGGGCGACCGCGGCGGGCATCGTCGGGACGCTGCTCGAGGACGCGCGGACGGCGGGGCGGTGGTACGTCGTCGTGATGATGGGCCGCAACGCGGGCCATCTCGCGCTGGGCGCGGGCCACTCCGCGAACGCGACGATGACGCTCGTCGCCGAGGAGTACGCCGGCGCGAAGGTCTCCCTCGATCGCATGGCACGGTCCGTCGAGGGCGCGATCCTGAAGTCGACCGCCGAGGGCCGCCCCTACGGCGTCGTCGTCCTCGCCGAAGGCCTCGGCGAATGCCTCGATCCGGCGGATCTCGCGGCCTTCCCGGATCTGCCCCGCGACGAGCACGGCCATCTTCGCCTCGCCGAGCTGCCGCTCGGCCGCCTCGTGCGGGACCGCGTCGAGAAGGGGCTCAAGCTCCACGGCATCAAGACGACGATGGTCGTGAAGGACGTCGGCTACGAGCTGCGCTGCGTCGCGCCGAACGCCTTCGATCAGGAGTACACGCGGGAGCTCGGTGCGGCGGCCGTCGCGACGCTGCTCGCGGGCCATGCGAACGTCATGATCACGCGCCAGAACCAGCGGATCGTGCCGATCCCCTTCGATCAGATCCTCGACCCGAGGACCGGCAAGACCCGCATCCGCATGCTCGACACGACGACCGAGAGCTTCGCCTCGGCGATGGCGCTGCAGACGCGCCTCGCCCCCTCGGATCTCGACGAGCCGCGCACCGCGGACGCGATCGCGGCGGTCTCGAAGCTCGGGGTCGCGGAGCTGAAGCAGCGCTTCTTCGGCTGAAGCCGGCGACCTCGCCGAGCGGGCAGCGACGCGAGCGGCTGGTCGCGGCGGCTGCATGCCGACGCGCGGCGCGCGATCTCGAGCGCGGCCGGTGCCTCAGGCTGCGCGCGCCCGCCTCGCCTCACCGCTCGGGAGCGAGGCGAAGAGGATCGCGGCGACGGTGAGCGTGCCGACCAGGATGAAGAAGCCGCGGGCGTAGCTCCCGGTCGCGTCGAAGGCGGCGCCGAAGAGCAGCGGCATCGCGAACAGGACCGGCATGCCGACGAGCGCCGCCGTACCGAGGACCTGCCCGAACGCGGCGACACCGAAGAGCCGCGCGACGAGCGCCCCGTAGACCGCCATCATCGAGCCGCCGACGATCCCGATCACCGTGAAGAGACCGAGGGCCACCGCATAGCTCGGCTCGAGCACGAGCCCGCCGAGCCCCGCACACAGCGCCGCAATCAGCCCGACGAAGAGCAGCCGCGGATGGATGCGGTCCGCCAGCGCTCCGAACACGACGGGCCCGGCCACCGCCCCGATCGACTGGGGCACGACGACGAGCGCCGCCGCCTCGGGCGAAGCGCCGATCTGCGTCATGTAGGGAATCGCGTTGGCGCTCATCACGATGCCCGTCCCCGCGAAGGGGGCCGCCGCGATGGCGAGGAACCAGAAGTCGCGGCAGCGGGCGAGCTGCCCGCCCGTCCAGCCCGCGTCCGCGGAAGCCGTCGCAGGGCCCACCGCCCGTTCGGCGCTCGGGGCCTCCGGAGCGCTCGCGGCCTCCGGAGCCGAAACCGACCCCGCCGCCGCCCACGGCTCGTCCGCCGCGGCCTCACCGTCCGGGAATTGCCCGACGTCGCTCGGCCGGTCGAGGATGCCGAGCAGCACGCAGGGCACGCCGATCGCGACCACGAGCACCGCGAAGCCCAGAAGCGTCGCGCGCCAGCCGAACGCGCCGATCGCCCACGCCGCCGCCGGTGCGATCACGATCGGCCCGGCCGGCCCGCCCATGTTCGCGATGCCGAGGGCGCGACCGCGCAGGCGCGAGAACCAGTTGGCCATCGCCGTCGACGACGACATCGGCCCGAGCATCGCCATCCCGACCGCGCAGCCGACGCCGAAGCAGACCCCGACCTGCCCGAGCGTGCGCGCCTGGGACATCGCCCCCAGCGAGAGCGCGAGCAGGCAGGCGCCGCCGATCATGACGCCGCGGATGCGACCGCGGTCGAGCTGGCTCCCGATGAAGGGCATCGAGAGGTTCATCATCAGGCTGAAGACGCTGACCCCGACGTTGAACTGGGTCGCGGTCGCCCCCAGATCCTTCGCCAGCGGCGCGGCGAAGACGCCGACGCTGCCGAGGGTGAACCCGATCGCGACCGCCTGGGTCAGGACCGCGGCGCCACAGACGCGCCAGCCCGAGAACGCAGGATGGGGAGCGGGGCTCACGCGCGGGGCGCCGATCCGATTCAGCCGACCTTGCCCTGGTAGAGCACGATCATGCTGTAGAGGAGCGCCGGGCGATCGTTGCCCACGACGTGGACCGCGACCTCGGTCTCGACGCGCGTGCCCTTGGGCCCGGCCTCGACGGAGACGAGGCGGCTGCGCGCGTGGATCTTCGAGCCGGACGGGACGGGGGAGAGGAAGCGCAGCTTGTCGGAGCCGTAGTTGACGGCGTTGCCGTGGCCGGTGAGCTGGAAGCTGCTCTTGCCCTTCGCGTTCATCATCGGGAGCAGCGACAGGGTCAGGAAGCCGTGGGCGATCGTCGTCTTGAAGGGGCTCTCCTTCTTCGCGCGCTCGACGTCGACGTGGATCCACTGGTGGTCGCCGGTCACGTCCGCGAAGCGGTTGATCACGTCCTGGGTGACCTCGAAGGCCTCACCGAAGGGGCCGAAATCGGCACTGACGTGCTTCTGGAGGGCGGCGATGTCGTCGAAGCGGATCGTTTCCACGCGGGGATCTCCTGGTCGGGGCCGCGAGAGGGCGGACCCGGACCATTGCTACCACAGGCGGTCGGGGCTCGCGATCGGAATGGCCGATCGGGACGGGCGGGCAGCGGTGGGAAGTCCCTGGCCGGCTGTCCGCGGTCCGACGGCGGCGGCGGCGCTCCGCGGCGAATCGCGGCCACTCGGCCCCGAGACGCCCGGGCGGCCCTTGCCGACGATCGCCCCCGCTCCTTACCATGCGGCGCCACGCCCGAGCCGGCCCGACCCGGGCCGACCCTCGACCCGAACCCGGTCCGAATCCGGCCCGACCGCTCTTGGAGATCGACCGCCATGCTCGACCTGCTCAACATCGCCCGCACCGAAGCCGCCGGGGGCGACCTCAAGGCCCTCTTCGAACGCATCTACACCCCGAGCGACGTGCGGCCGACCGGCTATCCGAACGCGGTGATCTGGCAGGGCGGGAGCTTCTCCGGGGGCGTGAAGCCCGTCGCCCACGCGCTGACCGACGCCTACGCCATGCTCGGCACGGTCATGGCCGCCGACGTCCTCGGCCTGCCCTACTACATGGTCCCGATGTGGGCCCAGTACCGGCACGACCTCGACCTCGAGCCGCTGTCGTGGTTCGGAAACATGCCGTGCACCTCGATCAAGTGGTCGACCGCCGGCGACGCCTACGTCAACGACGGCAAGGGCGGCAAGGTCGTCGTCAAGGGCAAGTCGGGCAACGCGCCGCTGCGGACCCAGGCCGGCGTCTACTGCAACGTCCGCCCCTACGGCTGCATCACGGTCGTGCGCTGCATGCCGTGCCTGCCCTACTCCCAGGACAAGAAGAAGTTCAGCGTCGACGCGAAGACGGGCATCGTCCACTCGGAGATGAACACGCCCGGCATCCAGATGGCCTACGCCTGCCGACGCTTCCTGCAGATGGTGAACGAGACGGGCAAGCTCGGTCGCGTCGCCTTCAAGCCGACCCAGGCCCAGGAGGACGGCATCAACTCGGGCCTGCTGTCGTGGCTGCTCCAGGGGACGAAGTTCAAGGTCGGCCGCAAGTACGCCGTCGACGGCTATGTCGAGCACCGCGAGTCCGTCGACAAGATCATCGCCCTGCTGCCCAAGGACTTCAAAGCCGGCATGGAGAACTGGACCGGCCAGATCGAGCAGCACATCTCCGACACCAACTTCGGCCTGCTGATCTGGGACCTGATCGAGAAGCGCGACTGCATCGTGCTCGCGACGGACCTCGACGGCGACCGGCTCACCGACCTGCTCGCGGACGTCTCGGATCCGCTGCGGAAGTTCGGCCAGATCGTGCTCGACTACGTCGGCACGAAGAAGAACATGAACCAGCTCTGGACCGAGATGGGCTACACGACCGGCAACGGCCGCGACATGACCTCGGTCATGTACCGCATGAGCGGCCCGCCGATCCACGAGCAGACCCTCGGCTCGGCCGACGCGATGCTGCTGCGCCTGCTCGACGGCGACGAGTCGATGGGCGGGACGAAGCAGCCCTACGATCCGCGCATCCATTTCGTGCTGATCCGCGACGCCTACCTCGACGCGAATCCCGGCAACGAGAAGGTCCGTGCCTTCATGGACGACGCGCTGGCGAAGTTCGACGCGATCTACACGCCGAAGCGGCCGGGCTTCCTCGATGGCTATGCGCAGCTGAAGAAGTCGATCAAGCCCTGGGGCGCTTGATCGGGGCCGCACGGCGCCCGGGCCGCTTCACGACGCGTCGCGGAGCGAATAGTCGATCGGCAGCTCGATCGTGACCGCGCCCGAGGGCGGCGCGGGGTACGGTTCGGCCGCGCGGATCGCGTCGTGGGTCGCGCGTCGCAGCAGCGGCTGGGCTCCCTGCTCGAAGTCGATCGCCTGGATCCGGCCATCGGCCCGGATCGCCACGCGCGCGACGACACGCCCCTCGACCGCGCGCTTGCGGGCGAGCGGCGGGTAGTGCTTGCGCGCCTGGACCGCCGTGCGGACCGATTCGATGTAGCGCGCGTACGGATCGTCCTGCTCGTCGCCCCGACCCGTCGCGCGGCCCGGAAGGCCCGAGGCGTTCGATCCGTCCGAAGTCGCGCCCGCGCCCCCCGTTCCGTCCGCCGCGGCGAGCGCCGAGCCGTCTTCCGAGGCGCCCGCGACGGCTTCGCGTTCGGATGGGGAGTCGTCGAGCTGCGGCGCGGCCGAGGCGGAGGCGGAGGAAGAGGAAGAAGCCGGAGCGCTCGAATCGGATTCGCGAGGCGGCTCGGCGGCCGCTTCCGGCTCGGGCCTGGGCTCGGGCTCGGCCTCGAGGTCGGGCGCCGGCTCCGCCAGCGACTCCGGCGCACGTTCGGGCTCGGGGAGCGGAGCCGGCGCCGGCTTCGATGCCGCGGGCTTCGCCGCGACGGACGGCGGCGGCGCGGAGACGGCGGGGAGCGGCGTCGCGCGCGCCGACGAGGGCGACGCCGAGCCGCCCGAGCGGTGGGGCGCCGCCTCGATCACCCGCGTCTCCGGACCGTCGATTCGGATCTCCACGATCACCGCCTCGGGCGGGAGCGACGAGTCCGCGCGCGAGGGCGCGAGCACCGACACGAGCGTGAAGGCGCCCGCGACCAGCACGTGGAGCGCGCACGAGACGGCGATGCCGAAGCGCTGCGAGCGGTCGAGCATGGCGGGCCTACTTCGTCAGGATGAGTCGGTTGTTGCGGGTCACGCGCAGCGTGTAGACCTCGCCCTCGTGCTCGATCTGCACGATGCCGCGCGGCCCGAGCACGTCGCTCGCGCGCACGCGACGGACGCCCTTCCCCGCCTCGGCGCTCGCGCCCGGCGCCGCCGTCTCCGATCGATTCGCCACGTCTCGTCCTCCCGCGCTGCCCATCGGCGGCTTCGTCGACTCCCCGAGATCCGGATCGGGATCCTCCCCATCGCGCTCCCGCGGCGGGATCACGACGCCCCTCCGTCGCGGTCCGCGACCGATTCCGAGACCGAGCTCGAGCCCGCGCACCGCTTCGCGCCCGGGCGCGCTCGCGATCCCGTGCCGGCCATCGGGACCGCGCTCCGTCGCGCCGAACGCCCCCGACGACGCGCGATCGCCAGCGCGGCCAGGCCAGCGGCGAGCGCCGGAGCCGACGCGGGCTCGGGGACCTCGGTCTGCAGGATCAGCATGGGCTTCAGCGACGCCGCGACCGAGGCCTCGCGCGCGTGCATGCCCATCACCCGCGCCGTCGGACTCGTCAGCGCGAAGCCTTCATTGGGCGTGAGCCCCGTGATCCAGTCGAGCACGACCGGCGTCGCGTCGCAGAGCTGGGCGCCGAAGGCCGTGATGCCCGTGATCGTGTCGAAGGGGACGTCGACGGCCGGTCTGTTCTGCCAGGTCAGCGTCGCCTCGCTCCAGGGCGCGAGGACCTCGCGACACTCGAGGGTGGCGGGCAGGTCCGAGGTGTCGCCGAAGCCGGTGAAGTCGAAGGCGTAGGTCACGACCAGGGTCGCCTGGGTCAGGACGTGACCGACGGGAAGATCGGCCTGGGTCACGTCGAACCAGAGATGGGTCGCGAACTCGTGCGCGGTCGAGCTCTCGTCGAGGGCGCGGAAGGCGTAGAGCGTCGGGCTCCCACCGCGCGCGAGGCCCGGGACGAAGGAGTACGGCGCCGAGTCCTCGGAGACGGGAATCACGACGGTGTCGGCCCGGGCCGAAGCGACGAAGGCGAGCGCCGCGATGGCGGGGATCCACGCGCGCGGGCGTCGGCGCGGCGGGACGGAGCGAGGCGATCGGTGCATGACGAGACCTCCGGATGAGCGGATCAGGGGAACGTCCCGCGCAGGCCAATCAGGAAGGATCGGCCGCGCACGACGTACGAATCGACGACGCGGTTGTCGGTGACGTTCTGGACGTCCGCGAAGAGCTCGAGCTTGCGGCCGAGCCAGGGCTCGAGGGGCTGGCGAAGACGCATGTCGAGCTCGAAGGACGTGTTCGACTCGGCGCCGGTCGCGAAGCTGCTCGACCCGGTCCCGCTCCGTTCGATCACGGCGCGATCGCGCCACTGGCCGCGCGCCGTCCACGTCGTCCCGACCCGCGGCGCAGTCAGCGTGACCGCGCCGTTGGCGACGTGCTCGGGGGAGTTCGGCAGCCGGTCGTCGGGGAGCTTGATGTTCGAGTCGTCGACCAGGCTGCGGTTCCAGGTGTATCCGAGCTGGACCTCGACGAGCTCATGGGGTCGCAGCGCGAGGCGCGCCTCGATGCCGTAGGACCGCAGGTCGTCGAGGTTCGTGTTCTGGAAGACCGAGCCCGTGACGGGCGTTGTCTGATCGGCACACCAGACGGGATCGATCGGACACAGGACCGGGTTGGGCGGGATCGTCACCGTATCGATCTGGATGTCCTGGCCCTGATAGGCGGCGCGGATGTAGTCGGTCGTCTTGCTGTAGAAGCCGGTGACCGTCGTCGACAGCCATCGGACCGGCGTCGCCTCGACGCTCGCGCGCAGCGCCCAGGCCTTCTCGGCCGAGAGCCCGCGGCTGCCGGCGAGGAAGTAGCCGTTCTGGAACGCGGGCGGCTGATAGAGCTCGCGGAGCGAGGGATACCGGATGGCGCGGCCCGCGGAGAGGCGGAGCTTCAGCGCGCGGACCTCGTCCCCGCGCCAGGGCGTGAAGAGCACGGCTGCCTGCGGCAGCCAGGCGCCGTAGAACCTCGAGTGCATCTCGCGGCGGATGCCGATCTCGCTCGAGAGCCAGCTCGCGAGCTCCGACTCGGCGACGAGGAAGAGCCCGCCGCGGTAGATCCGCTCCTGCAGCTCGCCGGGATCGACCTGGATGTCGGGATCCGACGGCGGACCCTCCTCGAGCTCGATCGCGAAGGTCGAGGCGTCGACGCCGAGCGTGAGGGCGTGGGTCGTCGGTCCGAGCTCGAGGAAGTGCTCGCCCGAGAGCTGGAGGCGGGTGAACGAGTCGTCGAGCCGGTAGTCGCGACCGACGTCGGTGTCGAGCCAGTCGGCCTCGGAGGTCAGCATCGCGACGACGGCAGACGCGTCGCCGACGGCGAGGCGCGCCTCCTGGGAGAAGAGCCAGCGCTGCTCTTCGCGCCGCGACGTGATCGGCCCGCCGTCGAGCGCGAATCCGTCGTCGCGGATCCGGTAGCCGAGGCGCGTCTTGAGCTCGAGCGCGTCGGTCGGCCGGGCCGCGATCGTTCCGTAGAGGTCGTGGGTCCGATAGAGCGAGCCTTCTCCGAAGGGCGACGGGAGACCGTCGTCCGGATCCTGGCTCGTCGGATCCGGCGTCTCGAACCCGCCGATCTGGTTGAAGTCGTAGACGAGATTCCCGCCGAGCCGGGCGTTGCCCCAGCCCGTCGTGAGCTCGCCGCTCACCTGCTCCTGATCGCCGTTCGCGATCATCGCGTCGACGGCGGCGCCGTCGCGCGGCGGGTCCTTCGTGATGACGTTGATGACGCCGCCCGCTGCGCGCGCCGTGTAGCGCAGCGCCTGCGGCCCGCGCAGGATCTCGATGCGCTCGACGTTCGCGAAGAGCAGATCGCCGAGATCGCCGGCGCGCTCGTTCTCCCCTGCATAACGCTGACCGTTGACGAGCAGCTCGGTGAACTCGGGCGGCAGGCCGTCGATGCGCACCGCGGCGCGCTGGCCCTGGACCTGGCTCGTCAGGCGAAGTCCGGGGATCGCCTCGAGCGCCTCGATCGCGTTGATCGCGGGCAGATCGCGCAGCTTCTCCTCGTCGAGGACCTCCGTCTCGACCGGGGTGTCCTGGTAGATCTCGGCCGGGCGAAGTCGCTGGTCCTCGACCGCGATCGTTTCGGCGCGCAGGGTGGTCGGGGCGGGGGTCGAGAGTGGGGGGTGGCTCGAGCTCGGACTCGCGTTCGGGGCAGGAACCTGGGATCGGGTCCGCGGTTGGACCGGGGCCGACTTCGGGGCCGTCGCCTCGTCCTCGGCCTGGGCCATCGATGCCCAGCCGAGACCGGTCGTTGCGAGGAGCGCCGGGCACGAGAGGAATGCGAACGCGATCACGCGAGACGACCCGGCCGCCCGGCGCCTGGGTCGAGCGACGCAGTGCGAACGGACCGGGACGGCGAGTTCGGACCGGAGGCCTCCCGGATTCCCAGGCGATTTCGGCGGACACGAGCGCAAAGGCGGACCCCTCGGGCCGAGAGGTCTCGGCCCCGATTGCGTCCGGGTCCCCCTGGCTGGCGGGCTGGGCTTGCTCGAGCGGTCGGGACGCGAGCTCAATCTAATGAACTTGAAAATCATTTTCAATATGCTTTCATCCGTTCGCCCCGCCAGCCAGAGCCCCGGCTCGAGCCAGCGCGCGCCGAGCGCATCGCCCCGATCGCGATGCCGACCCGGCGCCTTCCTGGTCCGACGCCGGATTCCGCAAGGCCGCGGTCCCCGTCGTCGAGCCCCCGACCTCGAGGCCGCCCCATGCAGACCCAGACCGCCTGCCCCGCCCGTCCGAGCGCGATGCCCGCGCCTTCGCGCTGGACCGCTGCACGCTTCTTCGATCTCCTTCCGCAGCTCGGCCGATTGCGCGTGATCTCGATCTGCGGCCCGAGCGTTTTCGAGTCGCTCTGCTGCGCGGGCGCATACTCGATCGACGACGGCTCGCTCGACATGGTCACGAGCGAGTTCCATTGGCACGTCGCGCTCGAGCGCTTCCGCCATCTGCAGTCCCACGACGCCGTCCACGGCCGCTCCGGCCGCAACGTGCTCTTCTTCGAGCTGCGCGAGCGCCGGGAAGCCGCGCCCTTTCTCCGCGTATACGTCTACCGTGCGCCCGGCGCGGACTTCGATCCCGCGATCGAGTCCGTCTTCCGCGCCGCCCATGCCGAGCTCGCGGACGGCGTCGAGCTCGCGGCGGAGGCGAAGTAATGCGACGCCTCCATCCGCTCTTCGTTCCCGCCGTCGTCGTCACGCTCGCGATCGAGGTCCTGATCGCCTCGACCGCGCGCTCCGCCGAGCCCGAGAGCGGGCATTCGAGCGCGCCTGGGGCCGCCACCGTCGCCGAACGCGCGCCCGCATCGACACCGATCCGCGTCGCCACGCTCCTGCCCTGGGCCGGCGACGCCGTCGGCCTCGCGGGCGAGTCCGCCGTGCTCGTCGCCGGCGTCCGCCGCTCGCTCCACGCGCCGCTGCCGGATGGCCTGATCGATCTCGGCAATCCCCACGCCCCGAGCCTCGAGCGCCTCGCCGAGGCGCGACCCGATCTCGTGGTCGCAGACGCCGCGATCCACGCCCGCCTGGCCGCCCCGATCGGGAAGCTCGGCCCCCGCGTGCTGCTCCTCGAGACCGCCACCGTCGAGCAGACCCTCGACGCGCTCGCACAGCTCTCGCAGGCGCTCGGCGGCGCCCCGGCGCTCGACGCGCGGATCGCGGCGACGCGCTCCCGGATCACCGCCCTCTCCGGCCGGACCCGCGCGTCGCTGGTCGCCCTCTTCGGTGCGCCCGGCACGTTCTACGTCATGACCGAGCGTGCGTGGCTCGGCGATCTCGCGAAGACGCTCGGCTTCGAGCTCGCGATCGCGGGCGGCGGCGACGAGCGCTTCCCGGGGCTGGTCGCCGTCTCCGACGAGGTGATGGCGACGGCCCGCCCCGACCTCGTCCTGCTCGTGGCCCACGGCGATCCGCGGAAGATCCGCGCGGACCTCGAGCGCCGCACCGCCGGCGGCGGGGCCTGGGCCGGCCTCTCGAAGGCCCGCCTCGGCATCCACGTCCTCGATCCCGATCTCTTCAGCGCGAATCCGGGGCTCGGGATCGTCGAGGCCGCCGAGACGCTCGTCGAGCTCTCCTCCGGAACGACGACGGGTCGGAATCGATGACGACCCTCGTCTGGCAGATCCGCAGCCGCTTCGCGCTGATCTTCGATCCGGCGCTCGGCTGGACCGCCGTCTTCGGACTGGCCTTCGTCGCGGCGGGGGTCCTCGCCGCGACGCAGGGGGCGGCGGATCTGTCGGTGCGCGAGCTGCTGGGCGCGTTGTTGGACGCGGCGCATCCGCTCCGGGCGGTCGTCTGGGACGTGCGGCTGCCGCGGGCGGTCTGTGCGGCGATGGTCGGCCTCGATCTCGCGCTGGCCGGGGCGCTGCTGCAGACGGCGGTGCGCAACCCGCTGGCGGATCCGGGCGTGCTCGGCGTGACGGCCGGCGCGGGGCTCGGCGCGCTCGTCGTGATCCTCTTCCTTCCCGAGCAGGCGGCGCTCGTTCCCTGGGCGGCCTTCGCGGGCGGGCTCGGGGCGATCGGTGCGATCGTGGCGCTGGTCTTCTCGAAGCCGGGGCAGACCGGGGCACTGCGGATCGTGCTCTCGGGGGTCGCGCTGCAGGCGGTGCTCTTCGCGGGCATCGCGCTGCTGACCTTCGCGTTCGCCGATCGCGCCCCGGCCTTCGCGGCGTTCATGGTCGGCTCGCTCAACGGAACGGGCTGGTCGGACGCGGGCCGCATGCTCCTGCCGAGCCTGATCGGGATCGCGGGCGTCGCACTCTCGCGCCGCACGCTCGACGTCCTTCTGCTCGACGACGGCGCAGCCGGCGGGCTCGGGGTCTCGGTCCTGCGCGCGCGCTTCGTGGCGGCGGGGCTCGCGGCCCTGCTGGCGGCGGCGGCGGTCAGCGCGGCGGGGCTCGTCGGGTTCGTGGGACTCGTCGTGCCGAACGGGCTGCGCCTGCTCGTCGGCCCCGATCACGCCGCCCTCCTGCCCGCCTCGGCGCTCGCCGGGGCCGCGCTCGTCCTGCTCGCCGACACGGTCTCGCGCACGGCCATGGCGCCCATCGAGCTTCCCGTCGGCGCGCTGCTCTCCCTGCTCGGGGGGCCCTACTTCCTCTTCATCCTCTGGAAGAAGCTGCCATGACGATCGCTCTCGACGCCCGTCGACTCCACGTCCGCCATCCCGGCATCGACCGCGATGCGCTGCGCGACGTCTCGCTCGAGGTCGTGACCGGCGAGATCCTCGCCCTGGTCGGTCCCAACGGCTCGGGCAAGTCGACGCTCCTGCGCGCCCTCGGACGCGAGCTCGACGCGCGCAGCGGCGCCGTCCTGCTCGACGGACGCTCGCTCGCGACGCTCCCCCGCCGCTGGCTCGCGCGGCGCATGGCGCGACTTCCGCAGGATCCACAGGGGCCGGAAGGCTTCACCGTCGAGTCCCTCGTCCGCGCCGGCCGCCATCCCCACATCGCCTACTTCGCCTCCTACGACGAGCGCGACGAACGGGTCGTCGCCGACGTGCTCGAGGCCGTCGAGCTCGCCGAGCTGCGGACGCGGCCCCTCGCGTCGCTCTCGGGCGGCGAGCGGCGGCGGGCCTGGATCGCGATGGCCCTGGCCCAGGAGCCCGAGTTCCTGCTCCTCGACGAGCCGACGACGGCCCTCGACCTGCGCCACCAGTTCGAGCTGCTCGACCTGCTGCGCCGACTCAACCGCGAGCGCAGGACGACGATCCTGCTCTCGCTCCACGACCTCGAGCACGCGGCCCACGTCGCCGATCGCGTCGCCGTGATGTGTCGAGGTCGACTCTACGCCGCCGGCCGACCCGAGGAGGTCCTGACCGAGGAGACCCTGCTCGACGTGTTCCGGGTCGCGACCCGGATCCACGTCTCGCCGGACGGCCTCACGCTGCGGGTCCTCGGCCCGGGCGACCCGATCCGGGCCTTCTGAACGGGCGTTCGATCCGGCAACCGCCGCCGCTCCGTCATTCGACCGCCATCGAGCCGCCGACCAACGCCCCTCCAACTGCCCATCCAAGAGCCATCCGGCCGAGAGGAGATGCCCATGAAGACCGCCGCCAAGCCCATGCCGAAGGAGTTCCTGTCCTGGCAGATCGCCCTTCGCCACCACACGATGACGGCCCGCAACGGCGCGCCGCACGTCGGCGTCGTGCCCATCGTCTGCGTGCGCCGCCCCGGAGCCCATCTCGGCGTCGTGATGCACAACGTCGTCTGCGGCCTGCTCCCGAACGAACGCCTGCTCGACGCGAAGACCCGCGAGTTCCGCGCCCTCTACGAGGGCCACATCGCGAAGGGCGCCCGCGCCGTCTACGACGCCGGCATCGAATACCTGCTCGACTACTACGGATCGAGCGACGCCTTCGATGCCGGCAGCCTGACGTCGCTGCTCCCCGAGGACGGCCCGCTCGTCGAGGCGCTGCGCGCCGAGCGCCGCTGCTCGCTCGTCTTCAACGTCTTCGACACCGACGCCCCCGACCGCCTCGGCCATCCGCGCTGCCATCAGCTCGACTGCTTCGCGGACGTGCTCGAGGAGGGCCCTGTCTACGAGAACGTCTGGTGGCACAACACGCTCTTCCACGGCAAGGCCGACGGCCACGTCGTAATCCACTTCAAGCACGATCGGAGCTTCGACACGCGCTTCGGAGGGCTGACGGCGCTTCGGAGCTGAGTGACGAGGCGAGCCCGTCCGGAACGCGTGTTCCGACCAGCCAGCGAGACGACGAGCCGGGCGCGGGCCCGGCAAGGAGAGATGGAAATGCGGAATCGGAAGAATCGGATCGGAACCTGGATCGGGATCGTCGCGCTGATGCTGGCTTCGGAGGCGGGCGCGCTGACCGCCCCGTTCACCGAGTCGTTCGACACGAGCGTCTCGGGCTGGGAGAGCTCGGCGAATGCCCCCCTCGCCTTCATCGCCAGCGGAGGCGCGGACGGCGGGGGCTACGCGTCCGGGAGCTACAACTACTTCAACTATGCGAGCGGCTTCGGCGCGGGCCCGATCGTGCTGCGCGCGTCGTTCGCCGACACGCCGTCGGGCGGCGCCTTCATCGGCGACTGGATCGCGGGAGCCGTCGGGACGGTGACGGCGATGGTGCGCCACGACGCGCCGGAGGCGCTCGCCTTCAACCTGCGGCTCGCCCAGCCGGCGAACTTCCCGGGCGCCTTCTTCGCAGGCTCGGTCCTCGTGCCGGCGAACGTCTGGACGCAGGTCAGCTGGTCGCTCGATCCGAGCGCCCCCAACTGCACGCCCGAGACGATCTCCTGCGCGGCGGCGCTGACGAACATCGGGACGCTCCAGATCGGAACGAACGCCCCCGCCGGCCTGATCGACGACGACGTCGCCTACACGATCGACGTCGATCAGGTCTCGCTGTCCGTCGTTCCGGAGCCGGGCACGGCACTGCTCTTCGGTCTCGGGCTCGGCGGACTGGCCGCGACCGGTCGCCGCGGCCCGCGGATCTGACGCGCCCGACGCGAGGGTTCGCCGGGTCGCCTCGCGAGGCCCCCGGCGAGCTCGCGCGCTCCGTCGCCGGCCAGCCTCGGGCGTCCCCGGGCCCGGGCCTCAGGGTCGGGGCTGCGCCCGGGCCTCGGCAAGCTCGGCCGGCGTGTCGACGTCGCGGAGGCAGCCGGGATCGTCGACCTCGACCTCGACGACGTGCGCGGCGTGCGCACGCAGGATCGACCGCGCGCCTTCGTCGCCCCCGAGCGGCGTCAGCGCGTCGAAGTGGTCGCCACCGAAGAGGACGGGATGACCGCGCCGGCCCGCGAGGGTCGGGAGCGCGATCCGATCCGCGGGAAAGCGCCCATTCCCGTCGTGCACCGCCGCGAGGACGGCCACCACCGAATCGGCCCGGAGCCCCGGCAGGTCTCCGACACAGACGAGGATCGCCTCGGGTCGCTCCGGACCGGCGAGGATCCGTCGGGCGCCGCACGCGAGGGAGCTTCCCATGCCCTCGGCCCAGCCGGCATGATGGACGAAGGTGCAGCCGCGGCCGGCGAGCGCCGCCTCGACGCGCTCGGCCTCGAAGCCCGTCACGACGACGATGCGCTCGATTCCGGCTCCGCGCAGGGCGTCGACCGGCCACGCGATCAGCGGTCGGCCACCGACCTCTTCGACGAGCTTGTTGCGCTCGCTCCCCATGCGCGCCGAGCGGCCCGCCGCGAGCACGATCGCGACGACCGCGCCGGTCAGCGGGGCTTCCGGAGACACGCGACGATCTCGGCCGCGATCGAGAGCGCGATCTCGGCGGGATTCGCGGAGCCGATGTCGAGGCCGACCGGGCCGTGGATGCGGGCGATCGTCGCGGCGTCGAAGCCCGCCTCGGCGAGGCGCGCGCGCCGCTTGGCCTGGGTCCGCTGGCTGCCGAGGGCGCCGATGTAGTAGGCGCTCGAGCGCAGCGCGGTGTGGAGCGCCGGGTCGTCGAGCTTCGAGTCGTGGGACAGGGTCACGATGGCGGTGCGGGGATCGAGGCCGTGGGCCAGCAGCGCTTCGTCGGGCCAGGCGTGGGAGATCGCGACGCCCGGGAAGCGCGCCTCCGTCAGGAAGCCGCGGCGCGGATCGATCACGGTCACCGCATGCCCGAGGTCACGGGCGAAGACCGCGAGCGACTGGGCGATGTGGACCGCGCCGACGATCGCGAGGCGCGGCGGCGGATTGAAGGGCTGGACGAAGACCGCGCCCGACGCGGTCTCGACGAGGCCGCCGTCGTCGTCGGCGAAGGCGCTCTCGATCGCGGCGACGAGCGCCGGATCGGCGGCAGAAGATCCGACCGGCGCGCCCGACGGGCGTGCATCGGCGCGGGTCGCGGTGGCAAGCAGCTCGGCCGCGCTCCCGAGGAGCCGCTCCTCGCCGCTCTCGAGCCAGACGAGCCGGACGAGGGGCCGTCGCTCGGCCCGGGCCGCGAGGATCGCATCGAGGGTCGCGCGCTTCACGACTCGAGCCGCTCCACGTAGATCCGAACGCGGCCTCCGCAGGCGAGGCCGACGGACCAGGCCGTCTCGTCGGCGATGCCGAACTCGAGGGTCTCGGGCCTTCCGCTCGCGATCACCGTCTGGGCCCGCTCGATCACCGCCCCCTCGACGCAGCCCCCCGACACCGACCCCTCGAACTGCCCGCGCGCGTCGACGGCGAGCTGGCTGCCCGGCGGACACGGCGACGAGCCCCAGGTCTCGACGACGGTGGCGAGGGCGACGCCCTGCCCTTCGGCCTGCCAGCGCAGGGCGAAGCCCAGCGGATCGAGCTCGCGCCCGCCGTTCGCCGTCGGATCGACCCGACCGCCCTTGCCGCTCTTCATCACGATGCGTTCTCCCTCGTCCCCGCAGACCGGTCACGGCCAGGCCGGCCGTCGCCCCGCGACGCGCTTCGCCGCCCTGCCTCGACTAACGCGCGAGCGGCGGCTCCTCGCCGAAGAAGGCGAGCAGCTCCTCGAGCAGGGCCTCGGGCTCCTCTTCCGCGATCCAATGGGCACAGCGCGGCATCGATCGCCCGCGCACGTTCTTCGCGATCCGCCGCGCCGACTTCACGACGCCCTCGCCGAAGCTGAGCTCGCCGCCGAGGCCGAGGACCGGCATCTCGAGGAGCTTCTTTGCGTTCTCGCGGTTGTGCTCGAGGTCCGTCCAGGAGGCGCCGTAATGGGCCATGCTCGCGCGCAGGGCGCCGGGCGCGGAGAACGCCGTGATGTACTCGTCGATGTCCGCGTGGCTGAAGGCGCCCGGGTTGTAGCACTTGCGGTAGAAGTGGGTCAGATAGGTCCGCTCGCGGCCGGAGACGAGGGCGACGGCGATGTCGGGCTCGGCGTGGAACGAGAGGTGGAAGAGGCGGGCGTAGTATTCGAGGGCCTCGGCGCGCTCGAGGGTGATCGCGATGTCGAGCAGCACGAGACGGCGGACCTCGTCGGGATGGGCGCTCGCATAGGCGTAGGCGGTCGGGCCGCCGAGGTCGTGGCCGACGAGGAAGATCTTCTCGAAGCCGAGGCCGCGGACGAGCTGATGGATGTCCTCGGCGACGGTGCGCTTGTCGTAGCCGCCGATCGGCTTGCTGGACTCGCCGAAGCCGCGCAGGTCCGGGGCGATCACGGTGTAGCGCTCGGCGAGTCCCGGGATGATCTTGCGCCACATGTACCAGGTCTGCGGGAAGCCGTGGAGCAGCACGACGGGATCGCCCTGGCCGGCGCGGACGTAGTGGAGGCGGACGCCGTTCGCCAGCGCGCTGTGGTGCTCGATGCGGGCGGTCATGTGCTCCTCCCTGGCGTCGTCTGCGGCGGCTTCCCGGTCGCGCGATCGCCCGCGACCGCGAGGATGCGGCGGATGCGGGTCTCGAGCAGGAGGCGGGAATCGGCGACGGCCGTGACGTGGCCGAGCTTGCGCCCGGCCCGGGGCTGCTTGCCGTAGTCGTGGATCGTGATGCCGGGCTCGTCCGCGAGGGCCGAGAGGTCGGGCATCGTCCCGATCAGGTTCACCATCGCGGCGTGGCCCCGCGCTTCCGCGCCGCCGGGCCCGCCGGCCTCCACGCGACGCATCCCGGTGTCTCCGAGAGGGAGGCCGGCGACGGCGCGGACGTGGTTCTCGAACTGGCTCGTCTCGGCGCCTTCGATCGTCCAGTGGTAGGAGTTGTGGACGCGGCAGGCCATTTCGTTGGCGAGCCAGCGATCCGGCAGCGCGAAGAGCTCGACGACGAGCACGCCGACGTAGTCGAGGCGCTCGAGGATCGCGCGCAGGCCGCGCTGCGCCGCCTGCAGCAGCGGCTCGGGGACGTTCGCGGCCGGGGCCCGGGAGACGTGGAGGATGCCGTCGACGTGGTGGTTCTCGCTCGGTGGCCAGAAGCGGATCTCGCCGTCGCGCCCGCGCACCGCCGCGATCGAGAGCTCTCGCTCGAAGGGCACGAAGCCCTCGAGGATCAGCTCCTCGCCGCCGAGCTGCGACCACGCCGGGTCGAGCGCGTCGTTCGCGCGCACGACGATCTGCCCCTTGCCGTCGTACCCGAAGCGCCGCGTCTTCAGCACGACCGGCAGCCCGAGGTCCGCGACGGCGCAGCCGAGCTCGACCCGCGACGCGATGGGCGCGAAGGGCGCGGGCTCGAGACCGAGCTCCCGGAAGAAGCGCTTCTCGAGCAGGCGATCGCCGGAGACGACGAGCGCCTCGGGCAGCGGATGGACGGGAACGCGGCCCGCGAGCTTCTCGACCGCCTCGCTCGGCACGTTCTCGAACTCGTAGGTCACGACGTCGCAGGTCGCGAGCGCGTCGAGCGCCGCCGGGTCGAGCCAGTCGAGCGCGAGATGCCGCGTGGCCTGTCCGGCGACCGAATCGCGCGCCGGATCGACGACGAGCGTCTCGATCCCGAGCCGGCCGGCCGCCAGCGCCAGCATCCAGCCGAGCTGGCCGCCGCCGAGGATCCCGACCTTCATCGCCCTCTCGTCTTCTCGCCGGGCGAAGCGCTCCGCTTCGCCCGCGGCCGGGTCGATGCCTTCCTGGCCTTCTTCGGGGCGGCCGCCGAGCCCGACTTCGACGACGCCGCGCCCGCGGCGGCCTTCGCGGGATCGGGATGGGCGAGCACCTCGTCGGTCTGCCGCGCCCGCCACGCCTCGAGCCGGCCGCGCACCGCCGCGTCCGTCGTCCCGAGCATGGCCGCCGCATAGAGCGCCGCGTTGATCGCCCCGGATCGCCCGATCGCGAAGGTCGCCACCGGAATGCCCGCCGGCATCTGCACGATCGACAGGAGCGAGTCGAGCCCCGACAGCGCCTTGCTCTCGACCGGCACGCCGAGCACCGGCAGCCAGGTCTTCGCCGCCAGCATCCCCGGCAGATGGGCCGCGCCCCCGGCACCGGCGATGATCGCCCGGAGGCCCCGGCCGGCGGCGGTCTCGGCGTAATGGAAGAGGAGATCGGGGGTGCGGTGGGCCGAGACGACGCGGGTCTCGAAGGGAATGCCGAGGGCCTCGAGGGTCTGCGCGGCGTGCTCGAGGGTCGGCCAGTCCGAGCGCGATCCCATCACGATGCCGACCCGGACCCCTTCCGACTTCGCATCCGACCTGGCCATGTCTCGCGATTCACCTTCATCCGGGTGGCACCGTCGACCGGCCCTGCGCACGGCCGCGGGCCCGGCATGCCGATTCGAGCGGGTTATAGCAGGAGGCATTCGGCCCGAACAATCAGCCATCGGGTCCCATGGCGCCCGCGCACCCGGTCGGACCGCTTGCGCCGCCCCGCCCTTCCCGTACGGTTCCCGGGCGCCGCGGCGCCGGGCGACGACGCCCCGAGCCCCCCCAGAGACCGACCCGAATGGAGTCATCGACATGAGCCTCTCGACCCAGGACACCCTCGACATCCTCCAGCTCTATTCCCGCTACAACACCGCGATCGACACCGGCGACAGCCGCGGCTTCGCCCAGTGCTTCGTCGCCGACGGGAAGTTCGACGCCGGCATCCAGGTTCTCGACGGCCACGAGGCGATCGCCGGCTTCGCCGCCGGGACCCACAAGGCGCTCCCCGGCATGCGCCACAACGCGACCAACATCGTGATCGACGGCGCGGGCGATCGGGCGACGGGCTCGGCCTTCCTGATCGGCTACGACACCAAGGGCGGCTACAAGGTCATCGTGACTGGCCGCTACATGGACGAGCTCACGAAGACGCCGTCGGGCTGGCGCTTCACGAAGCGGATCTTCACGCCGGACGCCCAGGGGTGAACGCGCGCGGGCCGCGGCACCGGCCGGCCTCGCCTCCCGGAGTCGCCGGCGCCGCATGAACCTCCTCGCCCCCTATCGCGTGCTCGACCTGACGGACGAGCGCGGGGCGCTCGCAGGCCGGATCCTCGCGGATCTCGGCGCGGACGTGATCCGCGTCGAGCCGCGCGGGCTGTGTGCGGCGCGGCGGGTCGGCCCCTTCCTCGCCGAGGGGCCGGAGAACGAACGCAGCCTCTTCTTCCACGCCTACGACCGGGGCAAGCGCTCGATCGTCCTCGACCTCGACGACGCGCGCGGGCGCGAGGAGCTGCTCGCGCTGGTGTCGGGCGCCGACTTCGTCCTCGACTCGGGGCCGCCGGCCCTGCTCGACGCGGCCGGCCTCGACTTCGAGCGATTGCGGGCCGCGAACCCTCTCCTCGTCCACGTCCGCGTGAGCGCGTTCGGCAGCGACGGCCCCGCCGCGGACTGGCCCGCGAGCGACCTGACGCTCGCCGCGCTCGGCGGACCGATGTCGGTGCAGGGCGATCCCGATCGGGCGCCGGTGCGGATCTCGGTGCCCCAGGCCTGGCGGCATGCGGGGGCCGAGGCGGCGGTCGCGGCGCTCGTCGGCCACGCCCGCGCGCGGACGACGGGCGAGGCGGTCTTCGTCGACGTCTCCGCCCAGTCGGCGATGACGTGGACCATGCTCAACGCGATGACGGCCCAGGCGACCCAGGGCTTCGAGTTCCAGCGCGACGGCGCGAGCCTCGACATCGGACCGACGAAGTTCCACCTCGTGCATGCCTGCAAGGACGGCTACGTCGTCGCGCTCTGCGGCGGGAAGCTGATCGGCGCCCTGCGGCCCTGGCTGCTCGAGGCGGGCACGATCGATCAGGCCTGGCTCGATCGCGAAGAATGGAAGTCCTACGACTACCGCATCTTCCGCGGCGGCGAGTTCGCGATCCCCTTCGACGAGCTCGTCGCGACGCTGCGGCGCTTCTTCGCGACGAAGACCCGCGACGAGCTCTTCCTCCCCGCCCTCGCCCTCGGCGTCACGATCGCCCCGGTCATGACCCTCGACGACATGCTCGAGTTCGAGCAGCTGAAGGCCCGCGACTACTTCGTCCCGCTGCCGCTCCCGACGGGCCGCACCGTGCGCGCCCCTGGCGCCTTCGCGCGGCCCTCGAGAACGCCCCTCGCGGAGGTCCGCCCGGCGCCGCGCCCGGACGAGCACGGCGCCGCGATCCGCGCCGAGCTCGCGAAGACGCCCCGCCCCCGCGCGACCCGCTCGGATCCCGCGGACCGCCGCGCGCTGCCCTTCGAGGGCCTGCGCGTCGCCGACTTCAGCTGGGTCGGCGTCGGCCCCATCTCGGGCAAGTATCTCGCGGACCACGGCGCCGACGTGATCCGCATCGAGTCCTCGACCCGCGCCGACAACCTGCGCACCGCCGGCCCCTACAAGGACAACCAGCCCGGCTGGAACCGCTCCCAGTTCTACGGAGAATTCAACACCTCGAAGCGCAGCCTCGCCCTCGATCTCAAGCATCCCCGCGCCCGCGAGGTCGTCGATCCCCTCGTGCGCTGGGCCGACGTGATCCTCGAGAGCTTCACCCCCGGCGCCGCCGCGCGCCTCGGCTTCGGCTACGAGGAAGCGGCCCGCGCGAATCCCTCCGTCATCCTCGTGAGCACCTGCCTGATGGGCCAGACCGGCCCGCTCGCGAAGCTCGCCGGCTACGGCTACCACGCCGCTGCGATCGCCGGCTTCTACGACCTGACGGGCTGGCCCGATCGCGCCCCGGTCGGCCCGTGGAACGCCTACACCGACACGATCGCCCCGCGCTTCCTGACCGCGACGCTGATCGCCGCCCTCGACCACCGCCGCCGCACCGGCGAGGGCCAGCACATCGACGTCGGCCAGCTCGAGGCCGCGCTCCATCTGCTCGCCCCCGAGCTGCTCGCGCGCCAGGCGACGGACCTGCGCTTCGAGCGCCGCGGCAACCGCGCCCCCGACGCCGCACCGCAGGGCGCGTATCCCTGCCTGGGCGAGGACGAGTGGTGTGCGATCGCCGTCGGGAGCGACGCGCAGTGGCAGGCCCTGCGCCGCGCGCTCGGCGATCCGGAGTGGGCGCGGTCGAGCGCCCTCGACGGCGTCGCGGGCCGTCTCGCCGCCCACGATGCGATCGACCGCGCGCTCTCGGACTGGACCCGCAGCCGCACGCCGCGCGAGGTCATGCGGATCCTGCTCGAGGCGGGCGTCCCGGCGGGCCACGTCCAGCGCAGCCGTGATCTCCTCGAAGACCCGCAGCTGCGCCACCGCCGGTTCCACCGATTCTTCGAGCATCCCGAGATGGGCCGCGTCCCCTACTCCGGCCATGCCTTCCGCATCCGCGGCTACGACAATGGCCCGCGCGGTCCCGCCCCGCTCCTCGGCGGCGAGTCCTTCGAGATCCTCGCCGAGTCGCTCGGCTTCGAGCCCGATCGGATCGCCGACCTGATGGCCTCGGGCGCGCTCAGCTAGCCATGGAGAACCCGTCCCCGCCGACCGGCCGGCTCTCGTCCAGCGGCGTCCTGCTCGCCGTCGGCTGCTACGTCATCTGGGGCATCGTGCCCGCCTACTGGAAGGCGATCGACACCGTCGCCGCCCACGAGGTCCTGATCGCGCGGATCCTCTGGACGCTCGTCTGGATGGCCGTCGTCGTGGTCGCGGGCGGGCGCACCGGGGAGCTGCGCGCGACGGAGCGCGGGAGCCTGCGCTGGACCTTCCTCGCGGCGTCGCTGCTCGCCCTCAACTGGGGCGTCTTCATCTACGCGGTGCAGATCGATCAGGTCCTGGCGACGAGCCTCGGCTACTACATCAATCCACTGATGAGCGTGCTGCTCGGCATGCTCTTCCTCGGCGAGCGGCTCTCGCGGCTGCAGGCGCTCTCGGTCGCGATCGCGACGGGGGGAGTCGTCGCGATGACGATCGAGGCGGGCGAGCTGCCCTGGATCGCGCTGGTGCTCGCGACGAGCTTCGCCCTCTACGGATTGATCCACAAGCTGAAGCCGCAGCCGCCGCTCGGTGGGCTCGTGCGCGAGATGATGGTCCTCTCGCCCTTCGCGCTGCTCGCGCTCGGCGTCCTGCTCGCGCGCGGCGACGCGGCGCTGGCCTCCGCTTCGCTCGGGACGCACGGGCTCGTCGCGCTCGCGGGGCCGGTGACGGCGATCCCGCTGCTGCTGTTCCACGCGTCGACGCGCCGGCTTCCGCTCGTCGTCGTCGGCATGTTCCAGTACATCGCCCCGACGCTGACCTTCCTGCTCGCGACGCTCGCGTACCACGAGCCCTTCACGCGCGACGCCGCGATCGGATTCGCGCTCGTCTGGCTCGGTCTCGGCCTCTTCCTGGTCGACGCACTGCGCCGCCTGCGCGCGCTCTCCCCGCGATAGGCAACTCCGCACGCCGACCCGCGCCGCGATTCGGCATTCGCCGCGCGCGGCGCGCGCAAGTTGCGAGCAGACGCGCGGACGGGACGATGCGATTCGTGCGCCGAACGCGTTTCCCGACGCTATTCGGCGCGATCCGCCGTTGACAGCGCCGGACGCGGGTGGGAAGATCGACCCGTTCGACGAGCTCCCGCTTCGGAGATTTCGCCGCTCGAACCTGTGCTCGGAACTGGGCTCGCCCCCGGAGCTCTCAACCGGAAAGAGCGGAGAAGACATGACCCCCGAAGAGATCGCCGTCGAATTTGCCGAGATCTTCGACGAGCTCCCGACCGAGCGCGTCAACGAGATGCTCGCGAAGAACGTCCCCTTCGAGACGATCGAGTTCTTCGCCCGTTACGCCGAGGCCTTCGCCGACGGCGCCGGCATCGTGGGCGATGCCCGCGGACGCCTCCCGAACCTGCTGCTCTTCGGCTATCTCATCCGCGTCCTCGAAGAGCGCCTCGTGACCGAGCCGCTCGCCTGAGGACGGCGGAAGGCCTGCCCGGCGAGGCTCTCCGAGCGGGACCCTCGACGTGAGGCCATTCCGCGGAGCGACCCCGGGCCCGGACGAGGATCCGACGATGCAACGAGAAGAGATCCGGACGACGGGCGCCCCGGCCCCGGTCGGCCCCTATTCCCAGGCCATCCGCGCGGGCGGCTGGCTCTTCGCCTCGGGCCAGATCCCGCTCGATCCGGCCTCGGGCAAGATCGTGCCCGGCGAGATCGAGGACGAGGCCCGCCAGGTCCTCGCGAACCTGCGCGCCGTGCTCGAGGCGGGCGGGAGCAGCCTCGATCGCGTCGTGAAGGCGACGGTCTACCTGACGGATCTGACGATGTTCCCGCGCGTGAACGCGGTCTACGCCGAGGCCTTCTCGACGAAGCCCGCCCCGGCGCGCGTCACGGTGGGCGTCGCCTCGTTGCCCTTCGGCTCCCGAGTCGAGATCGACGCAATCGCGCTCTGCGACTGAGCCCGGCGGCGGGCCGGCGGCTCAGCGCTCCGCCTGGCGCGCCGCGAGACGCGGCAGGTTGATGCCGTTCACGACGACGTGGGCCGCAATCGGCGCGGCGAGCTGCCCCGTCCATTCGTAGAGCCCCCCGAGCGCGAATCCCATCGCCGCCGCGAAGACGCTCCAGAGCACGAGCTCCCGGCGCGGCAGGAAGTGGGCCGCGCCGAAGAGCACGCTCGCACCGATCAGCCCGATCTTCGCCTGCAGGGCCCCGCGGAAGAACATCTCCTCCGCGAGCCCGCTCGCGCAGGCGAGCAGGCAGGCATCGCCCCAGCCGAGGGGGCCGATGCTCTCGGCGAGCAGATCCGAGAGGGCACGTCCAAGGTCGGTGAAGCGCGTCAGCAGCTCCGAGAGCGCGAGCGCCAGCAGGCCGGCCCCGACCCCGACCCCGATCGCCGGCGCGAGCGGCCAGGCCCGGGCCGCCGCCTCGAGCGAGGGATGGAGGATCGAGTCGCCCGGAGTCGACATCCGCCAGAGCAGGGCCGCCACGCCCATCGCCCCGTAGAAGAGCAGCCCCATCCGCACGATCGAGCCGGGCGGCCGCGGCGGGCCGCCGTCCCGTTCCCGAGCGGAGTCGCGATCGCCTTCCTGATCCGGGTCGTCGTCGCCGATCACACCCTGCCTCGCTATCCCCAGAGGGCGATTGCTTGCCCTGTTCGCGGGTGCTGGGTAGCTTATTTCGCGAGCGGATCGCGAGCGGCGGCCGCTAGGCGCCCCCGAACCCGCGCGGACTCCGGTGGAACCCCGACCGGACCGCGGACGATGCCAGACCCGAAGCCCGACCGAGCCGCCGGGCGAGCCCCCGGGCCCGACGCGAAGACGGCCCCGAGCGCCGCCCGATCGACCGGCCCACGACGACCCACCCACCCTCGCCCAGGGCGATCCCACGAACGCTCCCGCCAGCCAGGCCCCGATCCGGAAGGAAGACCATGTCCCAGCGCGTGCCGATGACCCAGCGCGGCTATGAAGCCCTGAAGGCCGAGCTCCAGCGACTCAAGAGCGTGGACCGCCCCGCCAACGTGAAGGAAATCGAGACGGCGATCGCCCACGGCGACCTCTCCGAGAACGCCGAGTACCACGCCGCCAAGGAGAAGCAGGGCCACATCGCCGCCCGCATCGCCCAGCTCGACGACAAGATCGCCCGGGCCCAGGTCATCGAGACCAACGGCCAGACCCCCGACAAGGTCCGCTTCGGGGCCACCGTCGTCCTGCGCGACGCCGAGACCGACGACGAGGTCCGCTACACGATCGTCGGCGAGGACGAGGCCGACGCCAAGCAGGGCCGCATCTCGATCACCTCCCCCGTCGCCCAGGCCCTGATGAACAAGACGGTCGGGGACGAGGTCAGCGTGAAGGTGCCCAAGGGCCGGCGCGAGCTCGAGGTCGTCCGGATCTCGTTCGGGGACGCCTGAAAGTCGCCCCCGAACTGCATCTCCGCGAGCGTTGCGGACGGATCGTGAACCCCTAAACTCCGCCCGCCCAGAGCATCCGTTCCCCGGTAGCTCAGCTGGTAGAGCAGGCGGCTGTTAACCGCCTTGTCGCAGGTTCGAGTCCTGCCCGGGGAGCCATTTTTCAAATTTGGGCACGAAGACCCCGTTCGGGACCTCTTCGTCCTCTGCTGCCGCGATCGTTTCTGCAAGCAAATCAAAGGGTTGCCGGAAGGCGGGCGTCAGCTGACCGTCGTCCCACTGGCAGTTCGATAGTACGAAGTCGAGCAGCCGGCGCTTTTCCCGCGGCTCCTGCTTAGCGAAGAGCCTCTGGGCGTCCTTCGCAAGCTCCAGAAGGGCCACACCCTCATCCAGATAGGTTCGATCGGCGTTCTGGTGCCGTTCGATGTCCCCTTGGCAGCGGCGCTGCTCCTCTCGCCACTGGTTCGACATTCGCTCGTAGAATGCAGCGTCGACGATCCCGTCGAGCTTGTCGACGTACATGGCGTGGATGCGGTCTTCGAGGCGCCTGGACTCGGCCTCGAGCCTCTTGATCGCTTCCTGGTGGTCCCTGTGCTCCTGCTCGTGACTTGACTTCAGTGCCTCGCGAACCCAGTCCAGGACCTCATCGTCGAACTTCAAGAGCCCCAGGAGTTCGGTGAACTGCTCTTCGAGCGCTTCTTCCCGGACGTACTTGCGATGGCAGGTCGAAGGATTGCCTCGACTCCGATCGGCGTAGCCGGTGCAGTGGTAGTAGACGTATCGCTCCTTCTTGATCTCACCGACGATGGAGCAGCCGCACGCATGGCATTCCATCAGTCCAGAGAAAGCGAAGGAACGCTTCCCAGCGCGCGCTTTACGACCGATGCGACCTTCGAAAACGTCCTGGACGCGCTCCCAGAGCTCTGGTGAGACGATCGGCTCGTAGGCGCCTGCGTAGGCCTTCCCATCCCAGTCGAAGCTGCCCGAATAGATCCGATTGCGAAGAATCTTGGCGACCGTACTACTCGGGACCTTTGCGCCGCTCCTCCGGAAGACGAGGCCGTCGGCGCGGGCCTGCCTGGTCAACTCTCGAATCGAGATGTCGCCGCGCGAGTAACGCTGGAACAGATCCAGGACGATGGGCGCAAGAACCGGGTCGGGGGCAATCGTCTTCTTCCCGTCAGGCCGGGTGACGTTGCTGTATCCCAGCGGCGCGTTCGAGGGCCAGAGCCCCTGCTCGGCCTTCTCGGTCATGCCCTTGCGCGTCTCCTCAGAGAGATTGTCGATGTAGTTCTTCGCCATCAGCACCTTGATGCCGTGCATGAACTTCTCAGACGAGCGCGAGTCGCGGGAAAGAACTACGCCTTCCTTGGCGAAGTGGATCTCGACGCCCAATTCGTCGACCGTCACCCAGTCTTTGAGGTTGCGGTAAAGACGATCGGTCTTCTCGACCAGCATCACGCGCACGCCGGGATGGGCTTGCAGGTACGCAACCATTCCGCCGAAAGCCGTCCGCCCGCTCTGCTTGGCGGTCTCCACATCTACGTACTCGCGGTCGACCTCGAAGCCTTGCGCTGACGCGTACTCCTTGAGGAGCTTCAACTGGGCGGGGATCGAGAACCCCTCCTTCTCCTGCTCCTTGGAGGACACTCGCGCGTAGATGACGGCACGGCTTCGATCGGACTGAGCGGCTCGCGTAGATCTGATCTTCCTCGCCATGTCGTTTAGTGTAAACTGGACATCACCCGAATGCCATCGAGCGGGCCAATACTCCCCAGTCCACTGGCAACTTAGATCTGCCCCGGGACGCCGAGAATCCACCCTTCAACCTGGGCGGCGGCGAGCTCCGAAGGGGTCAGGCTGGGCTTCAAGAACGCCGGAAGGGTCCCTTCCTGGTCTGCCCGAGACATCCATGCGGCGATGCTGAACGCGTCGTGCTGATCTCCCGTCCGGTCCTCCCTCGGGAAGCGACTGCTCCAGAGAGCGGGGTAGACCTCCGCAACTACAGAGCGTCCATTCGGAATCTCCCACCCGTCGAACGGCCAGAAATGGACGCGATCCCCCAGCCGCCGCCGGATAAATCGCAGCCAGGGAATGCCGGCGTGAGTCGATTTCGCGACCTGGCCCTGCACGTCGAAATGAAACACGGACTTCGCGCCACCGGCTCGTTGCTCCGTCAGACGCCGCCATCGGGCGTTTCCCAGCCGCGCCGGCCCGTTGCCAGCACGCCCCTGACGAACATCCTCGACGGAGGTCCGATCCTCATCGGTCGGCCAATACGAATGGAAGTCCTCAAGAAAGCTCGGCCAGTCCAGCGGCCGACCATGAGTCTCAAAGTAGTGAAGGGGAAACGAGAATCCGTGGTCAATCCCGACCAGCGAGGTCACTCCCTCGGACAGCCTGTCGACCAGCCACTCAGCGATCCCGCGCCTCGTCCAGAATTTCCGCGGAGACGGCGGAGGAATGACCTCAACGGGCGACGCGCCGTCAGCCGACTGAAAGACCCGAAGGCCCTTTAAACTCGAAGTCGGCGTTTTCGCGCCCGAGTAGTCAATGCCAACGTAGCGACTAAAGGACGTCGCCATCAGTTGCGGTTCAGTCCGTACTCGCCTCGGGATAACAGGATCCGCTTCCAGAAAGCCTCCCGTCCGATGATGACCTCATCGGGCGTTGGGCTTGGCCGTGCTTCAAGAAGCGCAAACCGAAACGACTCCCGGCAGTACTTCAAAGTGGGCTCCTTTACCAAAGCGCGAAGCTCCACATTGCCTCCGTGCCCGGTGGCCGCATAGGCCGACCAACGCGACCAGATCCCCTGGTCGCCGTAAGCGGAACCGACATATCGCTTCCCGGTCTTGACGTCGGAAATGAGATAAACGCCCTTCACGCTGGAAAGGGCTGCCCGCCAATCAGGTCGACTGTTTCGCACGAGAGCTTCCAACTCCTCAAACGATAAGTCGATATCCTCAAATCCCGGAAAAGATCGGCCGCCATAGGGCTCACGCAGAATCTCGTGGACCTCTAGCTCCGGATAGTGCTTCTCGAAGTTAACGCGCGTCTGGCGATTACGATAAGACGAACGCAGTTTGAGCCTGCCAACGAAACCCGCCCCCTCATCGGTCAACTCCACCTGATACCGATCGGCGTGGCGACGCAGTACGCGAAACACTCCCCCGAACAACCAGACGTCCGGCTCGTGGTAAAACTGAATCAGCGTGAAGATCAGTGGTCGATTGAATGCATCCTTCTCAGGCCGATACTCCTGCCAGCCTTGCCACTCCTTCTTGTCGCGCACCCACACTTCGAGAGGCTGATTCTTCCCGTTCCACCTCGCGAAGTGAAGCTTGTAGTTCTGCGGAGTTGGGATGGACCAGAGGTCTTGCAAGGATATGGTCATACCTTTACCACCTCACCTCGCGCATTCAAGAACGCTCATAAGCGCCCACCATATTCGGGGCCCGTGGCGCCCTAAAGTGCAAACCAATTCCGATCACACTCGGACCAAACCTGACCTAATCTTGCTAAGGAGATGCAGGACCATCGCGCAACCTAATCTGACACCGGCAAGCTTGACTGACCAACATGCTTTATCGCAAGCGTGACCGTCTTTCCTGATTCTAGGACCTCTCGAACCAGGTCAGCGAGCATGGCCGATTGCTCGATCGTCGTCCCCACCCACGCGCCGGCCACCAATCCAACGAACTCCGAGTTATTGATCCGCCGACCAACATTCGCGAACGAAAGAACGTTTCCGCCTCGAATCCCTCTTAGCCTGCCCCCAGCTTCGGATCGCTTCCATAGCTCGAGCGGAAGATAGATCCCCCTGGACAACCCCCTAGTTTCGGGATTAAAGACGAGTCGAGGACAGAACTTCAAAAAGAACGGGCTACTGGAAAAGCGGAATCCGTCTGGATCATTACTTGACACGATCGATTCGAGTCGGGCGTTTAGGTGATCCATCCTTGCTATCTCTTTTGTAAATTGATCGCCGGCGGCCCACCTAAACTCTGGCCCCGAGCCGCCACTCTCCATGGCTTTGTATTGAACCATCACAAAACAGCGATAGGCCTCATTGAAGTAAATCAAGTCGGCGCCCGTTTGCTCTTCGAGCGGCAACCGATTCGCCATGATGACGGTCATTCGAATTGCGGGGTCATCTGCACTCTCGAAGAGCTTCGAGCCATAGTGACTTACACCACGAATACCTTCAAATCCCGGAAGATTCGAGAGATCCCGAAGCAGCATGGCGTCTTCGCGCACCTGAACCCCAGGAAGTCCATCAAGAAACGACTGCTGCCCATCCTCGGCGGGGCTCCAATCCAGAAGGACATCGCGGGAAATTCCACCGATCTCCAGCGCGATGCCCAGGGACTCCTTCTGAAGAGCTAGATTTTGTCGTTCCCGTGGCCGCAGGCGCCTGATGATCTCGCGCCGACGCGCAGCGAAACGACTCAGCCGCACCCCGACTCCAGAATCAACTTCAACCAGGCAGTCAACAAGTGCTTGAAATGTCTTGGGCGGAAGCAGTCCGCCATTGGTCAATATCCGCTTCAAAACCTTTCGAAATCTGCTCGGAACACCACTAACCATTCTTGCGAACGGAATCGGCCGGTCCAAAGCATCAAGGTTCTGCAGGTTGAGCCTGACAAGCCCCGTCCCCGCAGACATACCTCTCTTGCCTTCGGCAATATGAGTGATTTTTCCAGACTCAAACGAGGCGAAAACGACTAGTGGCGCCTGTCGACTGTGAGAAAAATACGGAACCGGCTCAGCAATCGTCGGACTGAATCGCGAAAATGACCCACCCTCTTCGGAGGCAGCGAGCAGGTCCTCACGGCGACTGCGGGGCACTCTCAGCACAAATCCGCCCGGCCCGATAGCCACTACGGAGCGCTCATCTGACCAGCGCTCACTGGCGCGAAGGCGTCGGCAATAAGGGCGTCGAGCAGACGAAGGCGGGCACCGACGCCGGCCAGCAGGCTCACCTCCAATCGATCACAAAACGACATCAGCTCATTGACCTTCGCGACTATTCGATGCTGCTCAGCAAGGGGCGGGATAGGAAGGGTGACGGTGTGCAGGTCGCTGAGATTCAACTTGTTGGTATGGGTGCCCCCGCCGACCTTGATCCGATCGAACTCAGCTTCGACGAATGGAGAGTTCAGTAGCAACCTGAAAAACTTGGGGTCTAGATTCCGATGATCGAAGCGGATCAGCCCGACACTGACAAAGAGACTAAACTCGATATCCGTATCGACCAACACAGCTTTCCCGAGCGTTCCGATGCGGCCTATTAAGATATCGCCCCTTCGCGGATCGCATCTCTGATAGAGAATGCGATGTTCATTTTCTGGAATGAATCGAGTACTTGATAGGTCAAGCTTTCCGCCGCTGAAGTCCTTCACGCTAACAAATGGCACGCCCCTATCAACGTAGGTCGGGGTCCGGTGCGCTCCATCCGTGATCTTGACTGCGATGGCACCGAGCTCGGTGAGCGACCAACCCGATGGACAATCAAACTCGATCTGCCCGTCGCGAGCTCGGGAAGAGATATTGCGAACCCTCCCATTCCCCACCTTCACCATCCGGGCTTTCTCCCGCGCAATTCGCTCTAGCAACTCGGACGCGGGCTCATCGTGCGGATCCTGGGCCACGAGCTTGCCATGGATCGCGAGACTCTTGATCGCATCGCGGATTGTCTTGATCTGATCGGGACGCGCAGTGAGCGCCGGCAGCACCTCGAGCACGAAGCGAGCGTTGTCGCAAAAAACCTCGGCGCCAGGCCCGTTCACGCGGGCAAGGCTCGCAGAAGCCAGCCGGTCACGCGTCGCCTCTCTAGCCGATTGTGCAGCCTCCAAGCGATCGCAGAGCGCCATCAGCTCATAGACTCTTGCGACGATGCGGCGTTGCTCGCCGAGTGGCGGCAGAGGAACTACCTGATTGGTAGCCATTTGCGCAGTAAGCTCGACTTGATTCGTTGAGCCCGCTGCGCGATCCTCGATTCGCCCGAAAACATGATCGGAACGAAGCCAGGTTCGGATGTACTCCGGATCGACAACCACGCACCGCACAACGGTGACATGACTGTCGCACACCAGTCTATCAGGAGGACTTTCGACTCGAATCACTCTCCCAATCGTTCCAGTTCCCGTCGAGTTCCAAAGCAGATCACCATCGCGAAGAAAGCGAATAGCCTCATAGCTCGCCAAAGATTCGAATGTGACACGTTTTGCGACAGCAAGGTCGAGGCCGCCCCATTGAACGCATCTTTGCGACACAACCAGAGATCCGCCTGAAGTCGCATACTTTGGCGACTTACCGCGCTGGATATAGGCAGCGACTGATCCGACGCGTGTCCAAACCCAAGTCACAGGAATTTCAAATTCAGCCTCTTCCCCAACAGGGGTGAGCGGTTTCCCCCGTTTAGCCTCTCCCAGTCCTTCGAGCCGCTCCCTTTCAGCTGCGATTCGCGTCATCAAACTAGACGCTGATTCTTCGCCGGGATCCTGCGGAACGAGTTTCCCGCGGACCGCGAGATCGAGGATAAAGCTGCGCAGACGACTAATTGCGCCAGGCGCGTCAGCTATTTGCTCATAGTGTTCCAGAAGTCTCTTTGCGTTCACCTCGCCAATGCCTCAGCCAGGATTGACTTCAGTTGGTCACGCAGCATTGCAGCCTCGGCTTCTGCGGCACTTAGGTCCGCAAGCAAGGTCTCCGGGTCACCATGGTCATCAGCCGCAGAGTGGGGGTTCTTTAGATCAAGGTTGTAACCACGCGCCTTGACGTCATCAGCGGTCACCCTCCACGCCTGCGGTGACTCTTCGCGGCCCTTGCGCTTCGCCCCGCCCCACCAGTCGATGCACCCCTGCAAGTGCTCAAGCCGGATCGGCTTGGTCATCGAATAGGCTTTCTGGCCTTCAGGCACGCGGTGCTCGTAGAACCAAATATCCTGGGTCGGCACCCCCTTCTCAAAGAACAGCAGGTTGGTCCCAATCGACGCATAAGGCTTGAACACGGAGTTGGGCAGACGGACGATCGTATGGAGGTTGCACTCCTCCATCAGGTGTTCTTTCAGCCGCGTCTTCACGCCCTCGCCGAAGAGCGAGCCGTCAGGGAGCACTACGGCCGCGCGCCCTCCGGGCTTCAGCAGGCGGATGATGAGGGCGAGAAAAAGATCGGCCGTCTCTCGCGTGCGGAAGTGCGCCGGGAAGTTTGACTCGATGCCGTCCTCTTCTCGACCGCCAAAAGGCGGATTGGTCAATACGACATCCACGCGGTCGGCCTGCGAATAGCTGATATACGGCCGCGCCAGCGTGTTGTCGTGGCGCACGAAGCTCGGGTCCTCGACGCCGTGAAGCAGCATGTTCGTGACGCAGAGCATGTGCGGGAGCTGCTTCTTCTCGACGGCGCGCAATGCAGCCTGCATCGACTTTTCGTGCTCGGGCTTCTTGACATAACGCTCGCGCATATGACGAAGCGCACAGGTAAGAAACCCGCCTGTACCGCACGCGGGATCGAGCAGGATCTCGCCCGGATGCGGATCAATCCGGTCGACCATGAAAGCCGTGACGGCGCGCGGCGTGTAGTACTCGCCCGCATTGCCGGCCGATTGGAGGTCGTTGAGAATCTGCTCATAGATATCGCCGAAGTGCTGCCGCTCGGCGAGATTATTGAAGTCAACTCCATTGATCTTGTTGACGACCTGCCGCATCAGCTGGCCGGATTTCATGTAGTTGTAGGCGTCTTCAAATACGTCCTTGACGACGCGGCGCCGATCCCCGGGCTTCGACGAGGTCGGCAGGGTCTTGAGCGTCGGAAAGAGCTTGTCGTTGACAAAGGCAAGCAGCTCCTCTCCGGTCAATCCCTCCGCGTCCGCCGCCCACGCGCGCCACTGAAGATGCCGCGGGATCGGGGATCGGTACTCGGAGTCGAGGAGCTCCAGCTCCTGATCCTGGTCGTCGATTATCTTGAGAAAGAACATCCAGCAGAGTTGGCTGATGCGCTGAGCGTCACCGTCGACACCCGTGTCCTTGCGCATGATGTCTTGGATGGATTTAACAATGGCCCGGACAGACATGATTTATGCGGTTTCCTGATAGAGAGCACACTGCAGCTCATGAACAGCGCGCTCGAAGCCTTTTCGATCACCGAAAGCCTTGATGAGTTGAACGACGGTGCCCATGCCCGTGAAGGGTTCGACCTTGAGGACGTTGGCGTCGTCCAGGTTGAGAACGCCCTCGTCGGCATACTTGGCGAGCAGGGCGTCCAGCACAGCACGCGCCTGGCCGCTGTAGCGCGTGAAGATGTCGCGCTTCTTCACGTTCGCCGCTCGCTCGCGGCGCGTCAGTGGCTTCTTGCCAAAAGCGACGTGACAGATCAAGTCGAATGGGTCGAGATCCCGCCCAAGCTCCTCGGCGATCGGGGCAAGAGGCAATCCTTCGGCTTCTAGCTCTTCGATGATCGCCTGCTTGCGTTCAGCGGCCTTCCACCTCTTCAGGAAGTCGGCGAGACTGGCAAACCGCTTCTTGAGGGCAGTCCTCGTGAAGTCCTTCAACGACTCGGTGATCAGCTTGCCGTTCTCGTCCAAATACTCGACCCGCTCGGCCAGGACGCGAACCACGACGCCATCGACGTAGACCTTTCGGGCTGGATCGCCGCGATCAGTCGGGTCCCACTCGGGAGTGCCATCGACAACGACCTCGCCTTCACCCGGCGAGTCGGGAAGCGTTTCTCCATCCTCCCCGATCGGCGGCACGTCGTCAGGCGGCGCGACCGGGTCTTCCGCGCCAGGCGCATAGATCTGAACCGGCTCGCCGTCGAAATCGGGATCGGCGAAGTGGTTCGTGGCTCCGCGGAAGTCGATCAACGTGAAGTAGTACTTCCGGGTGTCCTCATGAACCCGAGTACCCCGGCCGACGATCTGCTTGAACTCGGTCATTGAGCCGACTTCGCGGTCGAGGACGATGAGCCGGCAGGTCTGGGCGTCTACTCCGGTCGAGAGAAGCCGCGAGGTCGTGACCAGCACCGGGTATCGCGACTCTGGGTCGATGAAGTTTCCGAGCTGCTCTTGGCCCTCTTTGTCGTTGCCCGTGATCCGCATGACGTAGCGGTGGTTCTCGGCGACGAGATCTGCGTTTTCATTGACGAGCGCCTGGCGCATCCGGGCGGCATGCTCTTGATCGACGCAGAAGACGATCGTCTTCTGATAGGGATCGCCGCTCTCCTTCAGGAACTCGGTGACCTTCTTCGCGACCAGCTTCGTTCTGTCGTCAAGGACGAGTGTGCGGTCGAAGTCCTTCGCGTTGTAGATGCGATCCTCGACCAGCTCGCCGACGCGATCGACCTGCCCCTTCTCGGGTCGATAGCCCTCGACATCCCGGTCGATGTGGACCTTCACGACCTTGTAGGGCGCCAGGAACCCGTCGCTAATGCCCTGCTTCAGGGAGTAGGAGAAGACGGGCTCCCCGAAGTAGACACTGTTGGAGACGTAGCGGGTCTCCTTGGGTGTCGCAGTCAGCCCGATCTGAGTAGCCGAGGAGAAGTATTCGAGGATCTCGCGCCATGCTGAGTCCTCGGCTGCGCTGCCTCGATGGCATTCATCGATCACGATCAGGTCGAAGAAGTCCGGGGAAAAGTCACGGTAGAGCTTCTGGCGATCTTCGGGTCCCGTGATCGCTTGATAGAGCCCGAGATAGATCTCGTACGACTTGTTGATTTCGCGGCCCGAGTCGATGGCGGTCTCGAGCTCCTCGACGGACCCATCGAACTTCTCGATCGTGTTCGATCGCGCGCTCAGCTTTGCCATGACTCCGCCGAACGGTCGGAAGTCGTTGACCATCGTCTGGTCGATCAGGACGTTTCGGTCGGCGAGGTAGAGGATTCGCTTCTTGCGACGGGCCTTCCAGAGCCGCCAGATGATCTGGAAGGCCGTGTAGGTCTTCCCGGTCCCGGTGGCCATGACAAGGAGGATCCGGTCGCGCCCCTTGGCGATGGCCTCGATCGCCGCATTGATGGCGTTGACCTGGTAGTAACGGGGCGCCTTGCCGCTCCCGTCGTCAAAGTAGTCTTGAAGGACGACCTCCTCAGCAGCGCCGTCTAGGCCCTTCCAGACTCGATACCTCGACCAGAGATCGTCGGGGGATGGGAAGGAATCGAGTCCGAGCGTCGACTCGGCCGGGCGGGATAGGGCGCCTCCTGCCGCGGTCTTGTCGTGAAACAGGAAGCCATCCCCGTTCGAGGAGAAGACGAACGGGACGTCGAGGACGGCGGCATACTCGAGAGCCTGCTGCATGCCATCGCCGACCCCGTGGGAGTTATCCTTCGCCTCGATCAACGCGAGCGGGATATTGGGCTTGGCGTAGAGGACGTAGTCGGCGCGCTTGGCCTTCCCGCGGCTAACGAGTTTTCCGCGCACGATGATGCGGCCCTTGGTGAAGCTAACCTCCTCGCGAATCTGAGACAGCTCATCCCAGCCGGACCTTCGAAGTGCCGGCGTGATGAACTTGGTGCAGATGTCACGCTCGCTTAGAACTCGTTTATCCATGCCGCAAGCGCAATCCTACCGCTGCAGCCAGCTCGCGCCCGGCCATATCCACGTCCCCGCAGGAACTCGGATCGGATCGGGGCGAGCGCCCGAACCTCGACCGGCTTCCTGATTGCCGGGATCACAAAGTGGATTTGGGCCTGATTCAGCGATCACGCAGGGTGTTGGCCGATAAGGCCTCCACGGGGGTCCGAGCGACCAGCGAACCCCACCAGGGGCCAGCTGGCACGGAGACCCGTCAAAGCAAAACCGCTCGGGGAATCCGGTCCGGATGCCGGACCCTTGGCCACTCAGCGGTCACGCGGGCTCGGAGAAACGACTTCCACGATCAACGCCGCTACCGGCCTGTTAATTACGCACTCCATGCCATCTTCGCCGAAAACGGAGACTTTCCCGTCTGCGAAATGCCAGGACACCGAAAATCTTTCGCCCTCGTACCACGAATTAGCGCTCGTACCATACTCAGCGCCTTCTTGAATCTCTTTCCAACGGCGGCGACTCACTTTGATAGTGCTTTCAGCATCGTCGTTGCCCCAGAAGGCGGTGAGTGAAACATAAGGCCTCGGATTCGTCGCCTTCTTCGTTGTTCCCATCGGCACCTCCATGGAAAGTGGCTTTGAGCGCGTCCTGTAACAATGGATTTTGCCAAATGGATTAGCTGATGCCCTCTGCTCCTCGTAGGCTCTTGAGGCGAAGCAGCATGGCCAGAATCCTCTCGAACTTCCGATCCAGATGAACCTCATATCGCGCAAGTCGATCCAGACGATCCGGATCCAAGGCCTCGCCGAAAGCCTGTTCTCGGACGAGCGGTCGGTGAGCGAGTGCATCCTTGCGGCGCGCGAACCAGGGCAAGATCGTTGTCTCCAGGAAGAGTTCCAGGCCATCCTCGTTGGGCGTCGCGGGTTCCTCGCCTTCGTCCAAGTCGCCTGGCCCACGAGCGAGGGCATCGCCCCACCACTCCCGCGTATCATCACGCAGGATCTCGAGCGCAGCCTCGTATCGATCAGTGCGATCCGAACGGAGGACTTCAAGGGCATGACGGGTCATCGCCTCGTCCTCCTCCATGTCGCGCATATCGTTTGCGGTATCGGCCGCCGTCGCGCGAACGGCGTCGACCACACCCGCATCCTCATCACGATCAAGAGTGCGGATATGAGCTAGCGCGACTTTCGACGTGTCGCGACATGACGACATCGTGTCATCCAGGGCGCGCCGAAATGCAGCGGCCTCGGCCAGACGCAGCCGACGCTTTCGCCATAGGATGCCGGCGAGCTCTTCAACGAGATGCCCCTCGGTCGGTCCTTCCGGTGCGTGCTCTAAGACAAGAGCCGAGACGAGCTCGCGGTACTCCTCCGGGTCCTCCCAGGGCAGCACCGTGTATTGGGACAGGATGCCGTGCCGAACAGCATTGAAACGGGTGATCTCGGTGCTTGCCGCGGTGTCCGCTCGAGCAAGCTTCGTCTTGTTCATTCCCAAAATCTCCCCGTGCCTTTGGAGGTGCCTATCCGATCCAGCAGACGAAGCGCCTGGATCTCGAATTGCAGATCGGCGCGCATCTCGGCATCGACGGCCTGCGCTCGTAACCGACGATAGGTACGCCACCACATCCCTTTCGGTTTCGACGGAAGGTGGGCATCAAACCCGAGATTGCCGCCGAGACGCCGCCAAATCTTCCTCGCTCGACGTCGCGAACGGTCCAGTACGTCCTCACTCTGGCTGGAATAGGACAGTCGGTAGCAATACCGGCAGAGGAAGTAGCGCCCCCGGCAATACAGACTTGCGACGCGTCGCCCGCACACAGTGCCATTCACGACGCCGGGGCAGATAAAATATGGCCGCGTTCCGCCGAGTCGGCAGTTGATGCGGACGATGCGGACGGTTTCGGCGATGTCCTCCAAGTCTCCATCTCCGACACGAGAGCGGTAAGTAAGATTCAGCCTGTCGATCTCAGCTCGCAAGCTGATCGAGGCGACCTTCTCGCCATCCCGTGTCCATTGCAACGCGCCGACCCATCCGGCTACAAGGCAACCCGACCGGTGCAGCCGGTTGATATCGATCGAATGACACGCTTCGACCATGCCGCCCCCCAACCTGCCTGGCCGCCCCGATCCATACCCGCCCATCATGCCCCCCGGTTTTTTTCGAAATCTTCTGGGAACTCCGGTTTGAATTGAATCCCGATCGCATCGAGGGCTGTCGCGGCTGCAAGGAGCGCGGACTCGCAGCGACCATCCCAAGTCCCTAATGGATGGCCCTCGTAATCTCGTGTCGGCCCCACAACCAGGTCACGCGGGTCGACCACAATAATCTGTCGAACGAAGTCGAGGGCTTCAGGATCGGCGCCATTTCGCGACATCCATCCCACCAAGCTAAGAATGAAGGCATGGTTATCGGCCTGGTCTGGAGCAAGGCCGAACTCCCGCCGCGCAACTTCAGATTGCTCGTCGTAGAAGGCCCTCCAATCCTCAGCGGACCAATCCTCCGGGGCCGGCCGCAGCAGACTAACGATTGCCGATTTATTCCGGGCCAAGAGGTCAAGGACGGCGCCAGGAGGCCTCACTGCAGCCGTGAGCATCAGATCGTCGCCGACTAGACCGATCTCGACCCCGGCCTTCCGGGCCAGTCTCAGAGCATCTTTGACGCTCATAGCCGCCCCGTCCATCCCGATTCCCCCACCTCGGTTTGAGGCGGACAGTCTGCGTCCGCACCGTCCGCTGCGGTCTCGCCATTCGATTTCACCGAGTTGCGGCGGTCGAACGGGACCGAACTGCTCCCGCTACCGTCCGCGTCGAGAGTGACCGTCCGCTCGGGAGCCTCCCGGAAGCCGTTGCTCGGACTGGATTCCCGCGGAGCTGCGGACGATGCGGACGGTGAGGACGGTTCCGTCCCCGCCCGATCCGACACGGATTGGACCGGGGCGTTCCTGATGCGAATGATCCGAGTGCGGGCGCGGCCCTCGCGCTCGAAACCGGTTTCAATGCCCAACTTGCGGAGGAACGTCGCTGCTCGGCGCAGGCGACCAGACAAGGCCCTGGGGCTTTCAGGCCAGGTCTTTGACTTCGCGACTCGCTCGCCCGCCACTTCTACCAGGACGCCCAAAAGGTCCGAGGCCGTTCCCGTCCATTCCGTCCGTGAGTCCATCAGACCCCGCACCGCCGACGCGACCGAATCTGCATCGATGACGCCCGCGACCGCCTCGTCGCGGTTCCCTGAATAGGCAGCCCAGAAGGTGCCCGCAGGCCAAAGGGCTGTCTCGCAGGCAGTCGCCCAAAGGGCGAAGTCCGCCATTCTCGGGAGTCTGGGAAGTTGGGTTTCAGAGAGACGCTTCAGCCCCTCGACGATTCCATCGAGCAGAGCCCCCAGGATGCGTGGGCGCGCAACGTCGAATGCCGACCAGAACTCGTCCTCAGGTCGCCGGCACTCCTCCGGAATCGCCTCGAGCGTCAGGAAGACCCCCCGATCGGCGAGGTCCGGACGGGTGACGATGTCTTCGATGCCATTCAGGATTACCGGCCGCACCGCGTCGAAAAGGATCTCGTCCTGGTCGGTATAGAGCTGACGGACAGCGAAGCCTCCCCCGGTGGCCAACCGACACAACGTGTCGGAGATCCAGGCCGGAAGACCCGACACGTTGTCGAACACGAGCATATGACCGTTGCTGGCAGCGATGAAAAGGTCGCGATCCTCCCGAGGCAAGGCACGCAAGGGCGCGGTATTCGGATCGAGCAACGACCGCAGGATCTTCGAGAATGTCGACTTTGCCGACCCCTGCTCGCCCGAAAGCACCATCACCGGGTAAGGGCCACGATCGCGCATACACGCCAAGAGCCAGGCGACCACCAGGACGAAATCGGATTCCGACTGAACATTGAGGAAAGACCGCAGCTCCTCAACAGTCCCGCCCGACACCGGAGTCGGCAAAGGCTGCATTCCCGAAGCTCGCCGGAATCGCACCGGCGGATTCTCAATAACGCTCCAGCCTGTGGCGTCGATCTCGAGCGCCCGCCAATTATCGTCGCCGAGGTCGATATAGAGTCGTCCGTCCACTCCTCCGACACGAACGTGGACGACTCGCTCGGGGGCATCGAAATGAGCCTTTGCCTCGATCACATTCAGAGCCGATTGCAGTGCCTCGGAGTTCGGAGCTCCCGCAGTCTCCTCGAAGAATTGCCGTGCCAGCCATCGCCGAAACCCTTTGCCCCGGATCGGCCACGTCTCGCGGTGCCCGTTGATATCGAGATCCGCGAACGCCGTTCCGTCGGGGGCGTGGAACAGTTCAGCCCCCTGTGCGAGTTGAAGAAGAATCTCGGCCTGCGTGGGGCCGCGTCCGCTAATGGCCCCGCTCTCCTCAGCAATGGCCTCGTCGAGCGCCGTCACGCGGCAGCCCGCCTTCTTTAGCTGCGAGCGGAGCAACTCGAATGCTGCACGGTCTTCGCTCCTCAGCGCGGCAAGCCGCTTCAACACGTCCGGGGCGAAGGGCGCACCAGCATCAGTGACCGACTTCTCGACCAATTTGTCCAACGGGTCGAAGACATCTTCGGCGGTCGCGATCACTTCAGCGATCACGTTCTCGCGGTCACTCATCATCGCGAGCCCTCCCCGGTCCGGAGGGCGCCACCCAAAAGCAGGTCGTTAAAATCCATTCCTCTCGGTGGCCGGGCGACGCGCACGCGCCGCCCATAACGCTTCCACCGCCGGGCAAAGGCTTGCGCCGCGTCCTCCCCTGCCTCGTCCGCATCCGCCAATACAATTACGTCGCGAACCCTGTCCGGAAGCTCCAGGGCACGCAGTCCGGACGTCGAGAGCCCCGCCCAGGCAGGATGACCAGTTGCCGCCATGGCAGCGAGGCAGGTCTCGATTCCCTCCCCGACCATAAGGACGTCATCTGGATCGGCGAGACGCACCGCGCCACCACGGCACGGACCGAGCATCATCTTCTGCGGTTCGACGGGCGCCTTCCCGCCCCCGTCGGGATCCAGGAAAGTGCGATGAATCGCAAGCGGGACTCCGTCGGAGCCGCTCTCGATGAGTGCGACCATCGACGGCCAGACGCCGCCTGACGGGTGCCTCAGACGGGGATGGAATCGAAGCGCCCTGGGTAGTTGGAGTCGAATCCCACGGGAGTGGAGATAGGTCTCGACGAGGGTCCCGCTCGCTGGCCTGGATGACTTCCAGATGCGAAGCGCAACGTCGCCGCGCTTGCCGTCATCTCCTCCGGGCGCCAGAATCGCACCCGCGCCGTGCTCCGTCCGCGGCGACCGCCCATGACCGCTGTCGGTCCACAGACCCAAGCCTCGCAGCGCCGCGATGACGCTTTCCTGGTCGCATCCAGCGTGGCAGCGCACAAGCACCTTGAGCTCAGCGGTCTCGCGGATCGAAAGGCTCGGCGTCCGGTCGTCGTGCGCCGGGCAACTGACTACCCAGCTGCTCCCCACCCTTCGCCCGCCCAGAGCTTCGGCAAGCGCTTCAGCTGTCAAGGCGCACCTCCTTCATATTGGAGGCGGTCGTCCTCTCAGCGCTGCTCAACGGGACTTGCCACTCTGCTCGCGACCATTCCGCAAGGAGTCCAAAAAAGCCCGTCGTGTTCTCGATGATCTGCCTCGCGTCTTCGCTGCTGAGATCACGTCCAAGACGTGATCGCCAGAGCCGACGGGTGGCTAGGGAAAGGCTGTCATTCTCTGTGGGCAATATTCTCACCGAAGACCTCACGAAGCACCTTCTGGCGCTCCATGCTTCTGGCCTCCGGTCTCGGAATCCCACCGATGACTTCGGACCTTGACGTGATCTGCATTCTGACGTCCCCATCTCAGGGATCGCCGCAATCAGTATCGAATCAGCGCGGAAGATCTTCTTCCGGAATGGTGAACTTGTGCGACTTGCCCGCGCGAATTACAAGTTCACGCTTCCCGCCGCTCCGAATCTCGCAGGAAATGGAATATTCGAAGAATCCGTGGCACAGCCCCTCCAAGACAATCCTTTCCAGATGCGCCAGCGCCTCATTGGCTTGCCCAGTGTTCGCGAGATGATGCGGAGGAGACGAAGACTTAGACATTGTGCAAAAGAGCTTTCATGTCTTTGATGGTTGAGGAGTAGGCCAGGGGCGGGACGGCTGCGCTTTGGCCGTAGAACGCCAGTACGTCATCCCGACGCTGCGGGCGATCCCGGAATACAAAGACCTTCCGCCGACCGTCGGGTCGGAGGTCGAGAAGGTCGTATCCGCTGCATCGCAGGAAACAGGCGAGATAGAAGTCGTGCGTCTCGAACACGAACCGCTCTGCGGCATCCATAATTTCCTGTCTAGTTGACACTGAACGTTCTCCTCAAAAAAAGGGGCTACTCGCGGCACGCGAGAAGACGCTGGTGCGGAACCTCGCGATAAAGAAGTCCAAGCTTTTCCAGTCGAATCCGCATAGCGATCGGGGAAACGAGAAATCGCTCCGCGAGCGGACGAGCGACTTCCTCGAGCGCCTCGTTGACGCTCATGTTCCAGTCGAGGCCTGCAATGCGGCAAACGTATCGCGAAACCTCAACGAACGGATGGTCGACGGGGTTCAGCGGCTGCAGCACTCGCGGCTTGCGGTCCGAGTACTGCTCGTCCCATGCCGCCATGACCCGATCGCGCGGCATCAAGAGGCAGGATGCATAGAAGTCCGCCTGCCACTCCACAGGCTCCTTCGCCTGGCTAGTCCGACACACGACGGATGGCGAGCCCCCTTGACCGAACAAGGCTCGTTGCGATGGATCGTCAATGAAGAGGTGGCGGTGAAGTCGCCAGTGGCCGCCGCCCTCATGGGCCACCGTGAATCGATACCGCCCTTCAATCCTCGGGCGCTCTTCCGGGTCAAGGTTCTCGTCGATGACGACACGGCGCTCGTCAAAAAACATCGCGCCAAGAATCTCGACTTCCGACGCATTGCCGGGACGCGGTTGATCGAAGAGACGGTGCAGGTCGTCGAACTCGATACGAAGCCTCAGGTGCTTCTCGACGATGTCTTCGATCGGAATTGGAGCCACGATACGGACGCCGCGAGCCTTCTCGTACTCAGCGAGCAACTCCATCGCGTCCCGCTCAATTCGCTCTTCGGTCAGGTAGGGAACCCGTATGGCCATTCGTCGTGGTCCTCATCTGCATTAAGTGGCCGACGCTGGGGCGCTCAGTCCGCCTTCGCTTTTTTGACCATCCGAGCAAGCCGATCGAGATCCTTCGCGGAGAAATCCTTCGTGGTTCTCAAAAGGGCGGCGATTTCGACGGGGCGCTTCTTGATTATCTCAGAGAGATCCGAGGACACACGTCCAGCTAGCGCGAGTAACTCATCTGGGTCGCAGTCAATGATTTCCGCGATTGCTCGGACCTTCTCCTCAACCGGCGGCTGAAACTCGTCGCGCTCCACCTTGGACAGGTAGGTTGGGCTAACCCCGATCATTTTGGCCATTTCCCGGAGGCCAATCTCTTTCGCCTCGCGACGAGCGCGGACAAAAGCACCGAACTTTCCGATCGTCATTGCCGTCATAGCATCCCCTGTCCCCCAGATACTAAACATCTGCCTCCCGCCTGTCAAGCGCGGCCCCAAGCCTATCCACGCGGCGCGCCACAAGTGACCTCCCTTCGCCAATAGACCAGAGGGCCAGCCGTCCTTGCCGTGCGTCAAAGTGAATCGATCAACAGTCCTTAGTCCCAACAGCTTAGTCGTTCAGGCCGACCGGATTCTTAGTCACTCGCCCGGCGCAAAACTGGCATAGAACTGTTAACTCAACTTCGCTATCCGTCGGATCAGGACGCGATCCGGAATCAAGCACGACAACATTGGGATGGTGCGCAGACATTAAATCGCGCGCCAATAACTGCCCGAAAGGTCAGAGATGCGAGTTCTGGGATTCATCGTGGCGCTGATTCTGCTTCTTGGAGATTCGGGCGCCGCTGCCGCAAAGCCCAAGGGCAATAGCTGTCGCCTCCCTGCTCGCTTCGTGATCGACGGCGACCCCCTCTTCCGGCAACGAACGGAATCACCAGACGAGCTGAACTTCGGGACCTCTCTCATGACTATCAAGAGCGGATGCACACCCGCAAGATTCACGCGTCGGACACAAGCCGGCGTCACCTCACTGACCGCGAATCTCAAGTCCTGCGCCGAAGACATGCTGCCTCGCCGCATCAGATTGACGCTTGCCCCCACAACTTGCGATTCACTAACCGGACAGCTGGAAGTGAACACCTCAAAGGGGGTTTGGACGGCGACTCGAGCATTCGACGCGACCGTAACCGCCAAGATTAGTGAGCTCTCGCCATCAATCGGCACGTCTGGAACTGTCATCGAGATTCGGGGGAGTGGATTTAGCAGCTCGTCAAAGGTCGTCATCGCTGGCCTCGAGGCTCCCCTTATCTCTTCCGCGCCGAACATGCTCAGAGTTGCTGTTCCCTTCTCGATAAATAGAAATATCCCGGCCGCACTCCGCCGCGGATCGGTGATCGTGCAAGTAGACGGCGGCGTACCCGCGATGTTTGATATCCAGAACTTGCCCGCAGCCACAGCCCCGCCCGGATCTGTGGCAGCAGCCGTGATATCGAATCTGCAGGCAGAGTTGGAGTCCAGAGTCCCAGACACTCTCGATGCCCTTGATCGGGCAGTTGCGACCGCACCGACCCCAGAGGCTGCAGCATTTCTGGCCAGAGCGAGCGAGTTCATCTCTGATTCCGCCACGGCGCTCCAAGCTATGGACCAGCCCCAGCTAGATATCCCTCCCGTCGTACTCGGATTGATTGATCAACACCTTCTACAATCCGGCTTTTCAAATGAAGGGGCAATCGCGGACAGCCAAGCGCGAACGTCACAGCTAGTGAACCCACAAGCGGCAGTCGCTTCTGGCTTAGCTGGAGACCTGTGGCTGGCGGAACGCGGAACCTTCGAAGGCACGAATCTGCTTTCCGACTCCGCATTGGGGCTATCCCAAATCTGCCTCCTTCTCCTTGCGCCTCCGTTTACTGCAGCCGGCGCTGCTTGCGAAAGATATGCGTTTACCCTCTCGTTGACTGATTTCGTCAATCAGATCAACGTGAGCCTCGAGCGGGGTCGGATCGTCGGAATTCGCATCGGACCCCAGCCCCTCTCGATTGACTCGCCAGAACTCACCGCAATTCGCGTGAATGACACCGACCTGCCGGGACCGCTCTCTGCCGCAATCATTACCGCCAAAGGCCTCGACCTACCTCGACTGACCCGGACGGTGCTGGACGGGCTTGTAGTAATCGCCAACGCCTGGAAGGTACTTCGACTATTTCCCGGCCTATCACGATATGACGCCGTCTTCGAGTGGGTGGGAAGGATTGAGACAATCCTTGCTAAAGACTTATCCATGAATCAGCTAACGGCAGAGTGGGACAGACAAGCACTGCCTATAACCTTTGGGCGGCTCTCACCTGAGTTAACTTCCCTCTCTTCTGGCCCGACCTGTGCCGAAACACTCAGCTACCTGAGTTACCCGATCACAGACGGATTGTTCCGCTACCGCGACACATTCCGACGACCGCCTCAAAAGCAAGTGAGCGTTTGCACGTTTCATCTGTCCGATAGCCTTTATGTCTTGGCTAATGAACGAGACTTCGGAGCCAATGTCGAAATTTCCATCGAGCCCCGTCAGAAGTTCTGGTCGGGGCGGTATCAAATAACTGAATGTTACGCACCTGATCTCTACGGGAGCGGCGGATGCACTTTCGTCGTCCATGGACGATCCGCCTATTCAATTGGAAGGTTGTATTTCAAAGAGGGCGCATCGCAACGCAACAATGTTAGACGCGACTTTGTCGTAGGCGGGGGAAGTGCTCAATTTGCCTGCGATGCCGAGACCACGGATTCCTCAATTTTCGTGACAGTGGGCAGCTCGTTCGATTATCGCGTGCCGGGTTGGCTTGATCCGGACCGGACGAATGAAAGCGTGCGCTCAAGTTCCGTACGCTTCCTGGTCACCGCCGCTGCCCCAGGTTCAGTTTCCGGCACGTTTAGCGGGGTCTTTTACTACCGCGCAGACAAGACTCCTGAGAACATCTACGACTACAACGATCCAAGCACTTTCGAACGCCGACAAGGAACAGTCTCTGGAAGATGGGAGGCAACTCCGCTGCGCGGTGCCTTCCCAAAATGCGAAGTGAGCGAGCGGGCAGATTACTGCGTGGACATCTCGTATCTCGGCAATCCGGATTACCCGTCGGGATTTGAGGAAGGGGGGCCAGATCACGGGATGACGTGTGACTTCAAACCCGCGGCGTTGTACGGCTCAGCCGATCTAAACTTTTTCACGCCGTATCTTTACCCTCCGCGGCCAGGCGAATGGACGGCGGATCCGGCACCCTAGCAGGCGCGATCATTGCGACCGGTCGGGCATCTTCGGTTTGCAAGACCTCGACGTGCCGGTCCGCACCTGTTCCGGAAAATTCTAGATTTCGGATTTGAATATTGATTGAACGATGTATTCGCCACGCATCGACGACGATCGTCGAATCACCAAGAAAGCTGATGGGGGCCTGAGACGGAATCAACAAGCCGGAGTCCCCGATTGAACTGTTGCTTGGAGCCGTCGAGGAAACTCGAGGCAGATTCGCACGGAGATCCGGCACGCGGGCTCGACTCGATCGCATCGCATCTTTAGTCGAATGCCTCGAAACGCCATGCTTCATAGAATTTTCAAGCGCAGCCTAAAGGGATGCGCGAAATGGCGAATCCAGACTGAATCGCCGACATCACATTTGACCTTGCCCCTAAGAACTAGACCGTCTCGGACTTCCATTTTGAGGTAATCAAGATGGAGATTTCGCAGACAAGCCCCCTCAGGAGTTCTACAAGCGCGCCGAGTTTGCTCCCGCCTCTGTTGAGGGCAAAAGGACACAGATCCCTTCGAGCGTTCGACGGAATGAGTCACTTGGAAGCAGACATCGAGTTCGAAATTCACGCACGAAGGGGAGCCATTCCTTATCACTCCGGACGCGCGAAGCGCGTCCTTCGCTGGGCCGCGGGCGCTTCGCTGGGCTGCCTCCGCATGCAATCCTCGCCGCCGACCACGGCCGTGCTCCGATTCGATCCTGCGCTGGCCGCGGAACGGGTGAGCCCGACGCTCTTCGGACTCTTCCTCGAGGACATCAACTTCGCCTGCGACGGCGGGCTGAACGCGAACCTCGTCAACAACTACAGCTTCGATGCGGCCTATGGCGAAGCGCGAGGGCTCGCGGCCTTCGGCGAGCGGCGGCCGTGCCGACGGATCTTCGATCGCACGCGCCACTGGACCATGGCCGGCGGCGCTCTCGAGAGCTGCTGCGATGAGCCCGTCGTTCCGGATGCATGGTTCGGCCGGATCCGGAGCGAGGGGCGAGGTGTGCTCTCGAATCCCGGCTATCCCGGAGACCGACCGGCCATGCCGGTCGGCGTCGACGAGGTCCTCCTCTTCAGCGCGTTGCTCCGCTCCGGCTCCTTCGCGGGGAGAATCGAGGTCCGCCTGGTCGACGAGCGCGGTCGCGTCCTCGCCCGCGGCTCGCTGGAATCCCCGACGAGCGAATGGGCGTCGCGGTCCGTCCGGCTGCGGCCGATCGCCAGTGGAACCGCCTCGCTCGAGCTCGTCTTCGACGGCGTCGGCACGGTCGACGTCGACGAAGTGCGACTCGTCTCCGCCGATCATTGGGGGGCAGGCGATCCGCGCTGGAGCCAGGGTGTCCTGCGACGCGATCTGGTCGAGGCGCTCCGCGAGCTCGCGCCCCGCTTCATGCGATTCCCGGGCGGCTGCATCGTCGAGGGCGCGAGCGAGGACAACGCCTACGACTGGAAGAAGACGATCGGCCCGCTCGTTCGACGCGGCGTCGACTACAACCTCTGGTGCGACTTCCGTCCGGACGGGGATTATTCGCAGTCCTTCCAGGTCGGCTTCTACGAGTATTTCCTGCTCTGCGAAGACCTCGGGATGAAGCCCATGCCGGTCCTCAACGCCGGCCTCGGCTGCCAGATGCGCTTCGATCACGTCGTCGACCTCGACGGCGACGATCTCCGGGGCGTCGTCCAGTCCGCGCTCCACCTGATCGATTGGGCCACGGGCGATCCCTCGACCAATGCGTGGGCCGCGCTCCGGGCCGAGGCCGGCCACCCCGATCCCTTCGAGCTCGAGATCCTCGCCATCGGCAACGAGAACTTCGGGCCGGCCTATTTCGAGCGCTTCGAACGGATTCGCGAAGCCGTCCGCGCCCACCGGCCCGGGCTGACCGTCATCCTCAGTGCGGGACCGTTCCCGGAAGGTGAAGCCTTCGAATCGTCGTGGGCCAGAGCGCGAGCGCTCGGCCCCGACGCCGTCGTCGACGAACATTTCTATCAGAAGCCGGCATGGCTCATCGACCAGGCATGCCGCTACGACAGGTACGACCGTCGCGGCCCGCGCGTCTTTCTCGGCGAGTACGCCGCCCACCCGCCCCATCTCCTCGGCATGGGCGCGCTCGACCACGAGCCGAACACCTTCGCGAGCGCCCTCGCCGAGGCGGCATTCCTGACCGGCGTCGAGCGCAACGCCGACGTCGTCGCCTTCACGAGCTATGCGCCGCTGCTCTGTCGCATCGGCGCCGCCCAGTGGATGCACAACCTGATCGAATTCACGCCGACCGAGGTCATCCGAACCCCGAACCATCACGTTCAACGGCTCTTCTCGACGACGGTCGGAGAGCGCATCGTGCCGGTCGACGGCTCGCTGCCGGCGAACGTCCATGCGTCGTGCACGGCCACGAGATCGGCGTGCTCGATCAAGCTGGTGAACGTCGGGGACCGGCCGGTCGCCTCGAGGATCGAAGTCCCCGAGGCCTGCGGCGAGTCGGCCGCCGTGACGGTCCTGACGGCAGATCCGGGGGCACGAAACGGCCGCGACGAAGCCGGCCGCGCGGAGATCCACGTCCAACCGACGACCTTCGAAGCTCCGATCGAGGGGGAGACGATCGCGCTCGATCTCCCTGCCCATTCGCTCGTGGTGCTCGACGTGAAGCACGCCGCGCACCTTCCCGATTGATCCCCGAACGGCACCGCAACTCGTGTCCGACCTGGCCCGACCCCGCTTGCCCTGAGTAGACAGACTGTTCTATCTGTCTACTCGGCCTTCGACGGGCGGAGGCCCGCCGGGAGCGACGAACGGACGACGTCGAGGAGAGATCATGGCCGACGGCAACGCGCGCAAGAGCAACCCCCACGCCGGGGCGAAGATCCAGGACGACGACGCCACGATCGCCGCGATGCTCGAAGACGTCAGCATCCCGACGCTGGCCCTCTCCATGGTCCACATGACCGGCGACCCGGGCTGGATCCGGGGGCCGATCCGTCCCCAGGGCCTGTTCCTGAACGAGATCCAGGGATTCATGCCGGAGGAGCAGAAGGCGACGCTCCGGAAGCAGGCCCTCGAGGCCATCATCGCCTTCCGCGACGGCGGCTGCGTGCTGCCGCCTCCGCCCTCCGAAGAGCTCATCCAGGAGATGATGGCGTGGCTCGTCTGCGCGCCCGTCCCCGGCGAGTACGTGCCGATGATGCTCGAGGAGATGGAGCTCGACGGCAGCGACTCGCGCGCCGTCGTGACGACCTCTCCGGCCGAGGCCCGATCGGCGCTCCGCGTCCTCGTGATCGGCGCGGGCGAGTCCGGCGTGCTGGCCGGCATCCGCCTCCAGCAGGCCGGCATCCCGTTCACGATCATCGAGAAGAACGCGGGCGTCGGGGGCACGTGGTGGGAGAATTCCTATCCCGGTTGTCGCGTCGACGTGGGCAATCACTTCTACTGCTATTCGTTCGAGCCTTCCGACCACTGGACCGAGTACTTCGCCCAGCAGCCGGAGATCCAGGCCTACTTCGAGAACGTGGCCCGGCGCCATGACCTGATGAAGAACATCCGGTTCGAGACCGAGGTGGTCGAGGCCGCCTGGGACGAAGCGGCCGGCGTCTGGCACGTGAAGGTCAAGACCCGGAGCGGTGCCGTCGAGACGCTCGACGCCCGCGCCGTGATCACGGCCGTCGGTCAGCTCAATCGGCCGCAGTACCCCGACATCCCCGGCCTCGAGAAATTCAAGGGCCCGATGTTCCACTCCGCCCGCTGGGACCACTCGGTCGACTACGCGGGAAAGAAGGTCGCCGTCATCGGCGCCGGCGCCAGCGGCTTCCAGATCGTGCCGACGATCGCGCCCGAGGTCGATCGCCTCGCGGTCTTCCAGCGCACGGCCCAGTGGATGTTCCCCAACCCGAACTACCACGCGAAGATCCCGGCCGGCATGACCTGGGCCATCCGGCATCTGCCCTTCTTCGGACGCTGGTACCGCTTCCTGCTCTTCTGGCCGGGGACCGACGGCTCGCTCGCCAGCGCGCGCATCGACCCGAGCTGGCCTCATCAGGAGCGCTCGGTCAACCAGATGAACGACTTCGCCCGCCAGATGTTCACCGACTGGATCACGAGCCAGGTCGGCGACGATCCGGAGCTGCTGGCGAAGGTCATCCCCGACTACCCGGCGACGGGCAAGCGAACGCTGCAGGACAACGGCAGCTGGCTCGGCGCGCTGAAGCGCGACAACGTCGAGCTGGTTCGCGAGGGCATCCACCACGTCGACGAGACCGGCATCGTCACCGAGTCGGGCGCTCGCTACGAAGCGGACATCATCGTCCTCGCGACCGGCTTCATGATGGCCAAGGTGCTCTTCCCGATGGAGTTCCGTGGCCGGGGCGGGCGGAGCCTGAACGAGTTCTGGTCCGATCGCCCCTCCGCCTATCTCGGCATCACGGTGCCCGGCTTCCCGAACCTCTTCATGATGTACGGGCCCTCGACCCATCTGAACCACGGCGGCAGCCTGATCTTCCACTCGGAGTGCCAGATGCGGTACATCGGCGCCGCCCTCGACCTGCTCGCGGGGAGCGGCAAGAAGTCGATGGAGCCCCGGCCGGAGCTCTACGATGCCTATCACGCGAAGCACCAGGCCGAGATCAAGCAGCTCGTCTGGTCGAGCCCGGCGGTCAAGCACACCCATTTCCGCAACGCCGCCGGCGAGATCCACACCGTGAGCCCGTTCCGGCTGGTGGACTACTGGAGCTGGACGCGGACGGTCGCCCCCGAAGACTTCGTCTTCGGCTGACCGGTCGGCGAAGCGCCACGATGAAGGACTCGACGCGCAGCCGTCTCCTCGCCGCAGCCGGCGTCTGCCTCGAGCGCGACGGCATCCGCCGAACGACCATGGTCGGCGTCGCCGACGAGGCGGGCGTGTCGCGGGCGGCGCTCTACAAGTACTTCGCGGACAAGCCGTCGCTCGTGATCGAAGCGCTGGCCCAGTTCGACGACGAGTTCTGGCGCGCAGCGGCAGCCCGCGTCTCGGCGCGGAAGACGATCGGGGCCCAGGTCGCGGAGGCGATCCGGTTCTCGCTCGCACGCGAGCCCGGCGCGTTGGCCCTCCGGCTGCGGGCCGAGGAGCCCGAGGCGTTCGCGGCGACCGTCGGCGAAGGGCTGCGCGCCATGGCGCCGGGCATGGCGCCCTTCTGGCGGCGCTACGTCGAGGCGGCGAGGGATCGGGGCGAGACCCGGCCCGACCTCGACGTCGACCGGGCCTGCGAATGGATCATGCGCGTCGTGATCTCGCTCGTGACCATGCCGCTGGCCGAGAGCGAGTCGCGGCGCCTCATCGATGAATTCCTCGTCCCCGGACTTCGAGCGTGACACCGCCGGACGACGCGTCGCGTCCGGTGTGTCCGAATGTCCCGCTCCGACGCGGATTCCGGACGGCTCGACGTCGGAGCCGCTGCGCCCTTGACGCGTCGTCGAAGAAGCCGTTCTCTGATCACGAAGGTCGCCGCGCCAGAATGGAGCCATCATGTCCGCCGCCCCCGAAGCCTTGAGCATCTCCTTCGCCTCGCCCGAGGTCCGGAGCGATCCCCATCCGCTGCTCCATCGCCTGCGCGAGGAGGATCCCGTCCACTGGGTCTCGGAGATGGGGTTCTGGCTCCTGACCCGCTACGACGACGTGCGCGCGACCTTCATCGACCCGCGCGTGACGGGCGACCGCCGCGCCTGGGAGCATTACGTCGCGCCGCCGGAGGGGACGTTCTTCCGCTGGATCGACGACCGGGGCATGATGGCCGTCCCCGCCAGCGAGCATCTGCGGCAGCGCCGGATGCTCAACACGGGCTTCACGCCGCGGGGCATCGCGCGCATGAATCGGCAGATCCGCGAGGTCGTCGAGCGCCACGCGCGCCCCCTGCACGGCCGCAAAGGCATCGTCGACGTCATGGCGGAGTTCACGACGCCGATCCCGATCGCCGTCGTCAGCCGCATCACCGGCGTCGCCGCGCCCGGCGATGCCGAGGAGCGCTTCAGCCGCCTCGGCCAGGAGACGATCCAGGGCTTCTTCAACTTCGTGAGCGAGGAGATCCAGCAGAGGGCGAACCTCGCCTACGCCGAGCTCTCGGGCTGGGTCCGCGACACGATCGCGCGACGCCGCGAGAAGGAAGAGGACGATCTGATCACCGACCTCGTCCGCGCGCGCGAAGGCGACGATCGCCTGACCGACGACGACATCGTGGCCCTCGTCAGCGCCATCCTCTCCGCGGGCAGCGAGACGACGGCCTCGGGCGGCACCCTCGCCATCACGACCCTGCTCGAGCATCGCGACGCCCTCGAGCGCCTGCGTCGGGATCGATCGCTCATCCCCCAGGCCGTCAGCGAGATCCTCCGCTTCGGGTTCGGCGGCGCGGGCGGCATGTGGCGCTTCGCGACGGAGGACTTCGAGCTCCGCGGCAAGCGGATCCGCAAGGGCCAGATGCTCGTCCTGAGCTCCGGCGCGGCGAGCCGCGACCCGTCGGTCTACCCCGACCCCGACCGCTTCGACATCGATCGCAACCCGCGCGACCTGCTCATCTTCGGCTACGGCCCGCACTACTGCCTGGGCGCAAACCTGGCCCGGGAGGAGCTGGCCTGCATGGTCGACGCCGCCCTTGACTTTCTTCCCCCGGACGCGACCTATCGTGCCGACCTCGTCGAACGAAAGCCGGTCGGCCTCTTCGACCGGGCGCTCAACTGCCCGATCGATTTCGGGGGCGGGCTCGCGGCGCGGTAGGAGGCCGACCTCCTCGCGTACAAGGGCCACGAGCGACGCGATGCACTTCTACGGCGGGCCGCTCCCCCGCCCGCGGCGCCGCGAAGGGCCCCGAGCGCCCGCACGACCCACGATCCTCGAGTGGCGCGGAGTCGGACCCGCGCCCGACGCGCACGACGCGAGGGAAGGCCGCTCCCAGCTCGGCTTGTCCCTATGCCCGATCGCGATCCCGCCCCCGCCGCATTCGCGCGAGGCCGCCCAGCAACAGCGTCCCCGCCCCGAGCATCAGCCCCCGCGGCGGCTCCGGCAGGTAGAACGTCGTGAAGCTCCCGCTCGTGCTGCCCGAGATCACGTCCGGATCCCCGTCGTGGTCGAGGTCGCCCAGGGTCGGTGACGACTGCCCCCCGCTGCTCTTGCCGTCCAGCGGATTCGCGGTCCCGGTCCTCGACACGAAGGCCGGCAACTTCGCGCTTCCCGTGTTCTCGTAGAACGCGAAGCTCCCGGCGTTCGTGCCGGCGACGAGATCGAGGTCGCCGTCTTCGTCGACGTCGCCGAGCGTCGGGGTCGAGGGGGTGACGACCGTCTGGCCGTTCAGGGGATTGGCCGCCCCGGTTCGCGGGGCGAACGCCGGGCTCGTCGCCGTTCCGGTGTTCTGGAAGTAGGCGAAGCTGCCGGCGAACTCCCCTGCGACGAGATCGAGATCGCCGTCCCCGTCGAGATCGCCCAGCGTCGGCGCCGAGCGGAACGTCCCGACGGCCAGGCCGGAGAGCGGGCTCGCGGCGCCCGTGCGCGCGAGGAACGCCGGGCTCGTCGCGCTGCCCGTGTTCTGGAAGTAGGCGAACGAGCCATCGTAGATGCCCGAGACCAGATCGAGGTCGCCGTCGCCGTCGAGGTCGGCGAGCACGGGCGCCGCGCGGAAGCCGACGTCCTCGCCTGCGAGCGGGCTCGCGGCCGCGACGAATTGCGGCTTCGTCGCGCTCCCCGTGTTCTGGTAGTAGACGAGCGCGCCATCGTAGCGGCCGACGACGAGGTCGAGGTCGCCATCGCCGTCGAGGTCGCCGAGCGAGGGCGTCGTGCTCGCGCCGCCGTTCTCACCGTCGAGCGGATTCTGCGGTCCCGTCAGCTCGTAGACCGACAGCGCGGGCTCGAGGATCGTGTTCTCGAAGAAGAAGAAGCTGCCGCCCTGCTCGCCGGCGAGGAGATCGACGTCGCCATCGCCGTCGAGATCGCCGAGGGTCGGGCTCGCATAGCTGCCGACGTCCCGGCCGGCGAGGGGGTTCGCGCTTCCGACACGCCGAACGAAGGCCGGGCTCGCCGCGTGGCCCGTGTTCTCGAAGTAGGCGAACGTGCCCGGTCCATTGCCGGTCACGACGTCGAGGTCGCCGTCGCCGTCGGCGTCGCGCATCGCCGGCGACGAGAAGACGCCGACGTCCTGACCGTTCAGCGGGTTGGCGGCGCCGACGCGCTCCACGAAGGCCGGACTCGTTCGGGTTCCGGTGTTCTCGAAATAGCGAAGTGTGCCGTCGTCCCGACCGGCGAGCAGGTCGAGGTCACCGTCGCCATCGAGGTCGCCCAAGCTCGGGACCGAGGTCAGGCCGACCGACAGACCGTCGAGCGGGCTCGCCGCCCCGACCCGCAGCAAGAAGATCGGGGTCGTTGGGCTGCCCGTGTTCTGGTAGTAGGCGAACGAGCCGGATTGCGAGCCCGCGACGAGGTCGAGGTCGCCGTCGCCGTCGAGGTCCGCGAGCGACGGGGTCGAGAAGTCGCCGGCGTCCTGGCCATCGAGGGGGTTGGCGGCGCCGGTCCGCGCCACGAACACGGGGCTCGCCGCGCTGCCGGTATTCGCCCAGTGGCGGAAGGTCCCGTCCTGCGCACCGACGACGAGATCGAGATCCCCGTCTCCGTCGAGGTCGCCCAGCGAAGTCGACGCGAAGCTGCCGGCGACCTCGGCGTTCAGGGGATTCGCGGCCCCCGATCGCGCGACGAAACCGCCGGAGATATTCTCGAAGTCGAAGAAGCTTCCGAGGTACTCGCCCGAAACGAGATCGAGGTCGCCATCGCCATCGAGGTCGGCGAGCGCGGGGGCCGATCGATTCCCCACGTCCTGCCCGTCGAGCGGGTTGAGGGCGCCCGATCGAACGTCGAAGGCCGGGCTCGTGGCCGTCCCCGTGTTCTGGACGAACCGGAACGCCCCGTAGCGCCCGCCGAATACGAGATCGAGATCGCCGTCGCCGTCGAGGTCGCCCAGGACCGGTCGCGTGTATCTCCCGAGGGCCAGCCTGTCGGGAAAGTTGGTGACGGAAAGAAGGGCAAACGAGAACGCCGGGCTCGTCGCACTCCCCGTGTTCCTGTAATAGGCGAACCCGCCGTCGAAGCTGCCCGCGACGACGTCGAGGTCGCCGTCTCCATCGAGATCCCCGAGCGTCGGCGTCGCCGCACTGTTGACCCGCGCGGAATTCAACGGGTTGGAGGCGCCGGTGCGTCGTACGAACGCGGGGCTCGTCGCCGTTCCGGTGTTCTGGAAGTAGGCGAACTGACCTGAACTGGTGCCGACGAGGAAGTCGAGATCCCCGTCCCCATCGAGGTCGCCCAGGGCCGTTGCCGTGCGATACCCGGCCTCCAGACCATCGAGCGGATTGGCGAGACCCGTTCGGGGCACGAACGCGGGGCTCGTCGCGCTGCCCGTGTTCTCGAAGTACACGAAGCCGAGACCGAGCTGGCCCGACACGAGGTCGAGATCCCCATCGCCGTCGAGGTCCCCGAACGCCGGATTCAATTGATCGCCGACGTCGATTCCGTCGAGCGGGTTGGCGGCCCCCGTCCGCGCCTCGAAGAGCGTCGCTGCGGCCAAAGCCGTTCCCGTCCCGAGGCCCAGCAGGGTCAGCGCCAGCGCCGAGCTCGCCGCCACGCTCCGCAGAACCCAGCCGAGGTAGCCCGCATCGCGCCGATGGCGCCGCACGAAGCGCCGCGCCGCCGCCCGCACCGTCCGTCGCGACCCCGCCCCCGCGGCCCGCGCCGCCCGGGCGAGCGCCCGCGCGCAGGCGCCCTGCAGGTCGGCCCTCTCCCGTCCACACGATCGCACCGAACGTCCCCCCTCGGCTCGAGCCAGGGCCCGACCCGAGCGCAGGGCCCACGCCCCGCCGACGGATTCGGTCTTCCTCGCGGCGTATAGACCAGAGTCGGGGGTAAAGTCCAGCAGTTTCGTCGAGACGGATCAGCGGATCAGCGCCACCGCCTCGCCGATCCCGAACACGAAGGTCCGGAAGTTCGCGCCGACGACCGTCTGGCTCGCGAGCAGGAAGTTCGCGCCGCCCGTGAAGAGCGAGGTCGCGGTCAGGATCGCGAAGGTCAGCCAGCGCGCCCAGGGATTGTCCTCGAGGTCGCAGCGGAAGGTCTCGGCCAAGCCGACGAACGCGCCCTTCATGTAGTCCTCGCGGAGCTTGCAGGCCTGCTTCTCCTGCTCCGGCGTCGCGACGATCTGGGCCCCGGCGCCCTTGAGCGTCGTCAGGAAGACCTCGTTGTCGGCGAGGTCGGTTTCGGCGGCGCTCGTCGACACCTGCACCCGGGCGAAGAGATCCTCCGCGTTCCCGGCCGCGGTCGCGAAGTTGAGCACGACCCGCTCGCCCGGGGACAGGACGCCGTCGCCGAAGACGCACTCGAATTGCGGGACGTTCTGGTAGCCGATCTCCTGCGTCGTCGTGAAGAGCGTGCAGGTTCCGGCGCTCTCCGGGAGCAGGACCCACTTCTCGTCGGCGATCACGGTCCCCCCGATCGTGACGGGCAGCCGGAGCTTGACGACGACGTTGGTCGCCGGCTGGTCTCCGGCGTTCAGGACGGCGATGTTGAAGTTGCCGACGTCGGTCGTGTTCGGCGCGAGGTAGCGCTGGCAGCTCAGCTCGTAGCCGTTCGTCGTCGTGCAGTTCTGGAACCGCTCGCTCCCAGCGACCTGGATCTCGAGATCCGCCGGCTTCGGGGCGGGCGGCGGAGCCGGCTTCACGATGTCGATCGCGAAGCTGCACGCATCCGCGGGATAGAGGCCGTCGATCGTCCGGCAGGTGACGGGATTCTGGCCGACGCCCATGAAGCTGGTCGTGGCCGGGTTGCAGCTCATGGCGCGCCCGTCGGCGATCTGGGCGAAGGCGCGGCCGAGCGTGATCGGATCGGTCGGCTTGAGGATGTCGTAGGGAGCCGGCACGAGCTGGGTCTGCGCGTCGAGGGTCAGGGAGCCGTTGCCGCAGGTGATCGGATCGGTCGCCGTCGTGGCCGTCGGCTCGCGCACGTCGACGATGACGTCCTGCCCGCCCGGCGCCGCGATGCCGTCGCTCACCTGGATCCGGAACGCGTAGAGCCCGACGGCGGGCGGGAACCAGCGGACGACGCCCGACGCGTCGATGTTGGCGGTATTCGCGAAGGTCGCGCCCGCGAGCGCGGGCGGCAGGACCGGCACCGGCACGATCTGATAGGTCAGCGTCCCGCCGTTGAAGTTCGTCGCGTCGAAGTCGTACTGGAACGTCTGCTGTCGCCAGGCGACGGTGCGCCAGGCGTTGGTGCAGCAGGGCAGGAAGCCGGTCGGCTGGACGATCTGCTGCCCCGTCGCGATGTCGATCGGGACACCGGTCGTCGGGAACGAGGTCGCATAGGGCGGGAAGCCGCCTGGGTTCGGCGGGTAGGTGAAGGTCTTGATGTTGCGCCAGCTGGCGACGACGTCGTCGCGATTGAAGAAGCGCAGGACCTGCTGGACGCTCTGGCCGGGCGCCAGACCCGTCGGCAGATCGACGTAGGACGGGAAGGGAGCGATCGCGCCATCGGGATAGATCGGGCCGTACTTCCCGATCAGGTAGGGCTGGAAGAGGCCCGGCGCGGGCGCGATCGGCGGATCGGGATCGACGTAGCTCGCGAGCGCGATCGGCCCGGGCACCGTGACCCCGAGGTTGTTCGTGACGGTGACGGGCACGTCGATCGCCCGCGTCAGCGGATTGACCCGCGGCGAGCCGACCGTGATCGTGAGCGGGACCTCGTTGATCGCGGCCAGCGCGCGCGGCGCCGGGGCGAGCAGCTGCACGATCAGCACCCAGGCGAGCAGACGGGACAGCGACTTCATCATCGGACGGCCCTCCTGCGCAGCGACGCGAGCAGGGCGAAGGCCCCGACGGCGACCGCCAGCGCGCCCTGCGGCTCGGGAACCGGGACCGGCGTCACGGTCAGGTTCCAGCTGAACGCGGACTGGAAGAGATCGCGCCCGTAGACGGTCAATGCCTGCACGTCGGTGTCGCGACCGAGCTCGACGACGAAGAGCGCGTTCGCGCGCGTCGGGTCGGCCGTCACCGCGAGCGGCGTATTCGCCTGGCCGGTGAGCACGTGGAAGCTCACCGTGTCGCGCAGGGCATTCGGGGCCGGAAAGACGTTGGTCGTGATCAGTCGAAACGAGAGCCGGGGACCGAGCACGACGCCCGTCTGGATGAATTCGGTCGTCGTCCCGGGCCGGTCCTCCAGGAGGACCCCGCCGGAGGCCGCGAGGTCGCCGACCGCATAGCCCCGGGTGGTCGAGGTCGTTCCCGCCGTCCCGTTGGTCGTGAAGCTCTTGACCTGGACGACGGCGTTCGAGACGCCGTCGCCGTTGGCGAGGGTCCAGACGAGCCGGGCGTCGCGTCCCTGGATGGCGATCGCGTCGAAGACGACGTCGTAGACGAGATAGGGCGGCGGGGTCTGCTGCGCACGGGTTGCCGGCGCGAGAGCCAGGGAGACGCCGAAGAGGATCAGCCCCAGGGTCAGGGCGAGCGACGGGCGGACCAGCATCGACGGCATCTCTCAATCACCCCGACCCCGAGCTTTAAAATACGCGGTTGGAATTGTCCAGCCCCCGGACGGGTTCACTGACGGCAACCTCCCCGATTCACCGAGTCTTCCCCTCGTCGAATTCACCACCCCCTGAAAACGTCACGAAGAGTCCCCTCGACCCCGTCCGAGCGCCGCGCGGGACGCGCGTTTGCCTCGGCCGCGAACGGCTCTTATACCTAGGCGAGCGCGCCCAGCACTCCGGCTGCCCACCGGACCGGCGAGATCGGCCCGACGTCCCATGAATCTCGTCGCCCTCAAGATGCTGCTCGGCGACCGAGCCAAGTATCTCGGCCTCGTCTTCGGCATCGGCTTCGCGACGCTGCTGATGTCGCAGCAGGTCTCGATCTTCATCGGCCTGATGACCCGCACGGCGAGCCAGATCCTCGACGTCCGGGAAGCCGACGTCTGGGTCATGCATCCGCGCGTCAAGTACGTCGACGAGCTCGAGGCCATGCCCGAGGTCGACCTGTCGCGGGTGCGCGGCGTCGACGGCGTCGCCTGGGCGGTCCCGCTCTACAAGGGCGCCGCGGTCGTCCGCTCCGACGACGGTCTGCTCCAGCAGGTCATCCTGATGGGCCTCGACGACGCGTCCCTCGTCGGACGGCCGCCGAAGATCCTGATGGGCTCGCTGGCGGACCTGAAGCGGCCCAACGCGCTCATGATCGATCGCGCGGGCCACGAGTTCATCTGGCCCGGCGAGCCGCTGCGCCTCGGTCGGATCGTCGAGATCAACGATCGGCGCGTCGAGATCGTCGCGATCGCGAAGGCCTCGCCGCCCTTCGTGACCTTCCCCGTCGTCTACACGCGCTACAGCGAGGCGCTGCGCTTCACGCCGCCTCAGCGCAACAAGCTCTCCTTCGTGCTCGCGAAGGCCGCGCCCGGCACCGATCCCGCCGAGCTCGCCCGGCGCATCGTCCGGCGGACCGGCCTGCAGGCGCTGACCTGGCGGGACTTCGCCTGGCGCTCGGTGCGCCACTACCTCGAGCGGACCGGCATCCCGGTCAACTTCGGGATCACCGTCTTCCTCGGCTTCATCGTCGGCGCCGCCGTCGCGGCGCAGACCTTCTACATCTTCGTGCTCGAGAACCTGCGCCAGTTCGGCGCGCTGAAGGCGATCGGCGTGACCGATCTCCAGATCCTGCGCATGGTGATCCTGCAGGCGGCGGTGGTCGGCGTCCTCGGCTTCGCGCTCGGGATCGGCCTCTGCGGCCTGTTCTTCTGGCTGACGCGGGACGTGCCGGCCCTCGACGGCTTCGTGCTGCGCTGGCAGGTGATCGCGGGGACCGCGGTGGCCGTCTCGATCATCATGGTGCTCTCGAGCCTCGCCTCGATCCGCAAGGTCTTCGTGCTCGATCCCGCGGTGGTGTTCCGTGGCTAGCGCGGTCGCGATGCAGGCACGCGGGGTCGTCAAGGACTTCGGGAGCGGCGGCAACGCGGCGCGGGTCCTGCACGGCGTCGACCTCGAGATCGAGTCGGGACGCATGACGCTGCTGATCGGTCCGTCGGGCTGCGGCAAGACGACGCTGCTCTCGATCCTGACGGGCATCCTGACGCCGAGCGCCGGCGAAGTCGACGTCCGCGGCGTCCGGATCACCGACCTGCGCGGCTCGCAGAAGGCGCGCTTCCGCCGCGAGCATCTCGGATTCATCTTCCAGCAGTACAACCTGCTGCCCGCGCTGACCGCCGCCGAGAACGCCGCGATTCCCCTCGTCGCCGACGGCCTGCCGCTCGCGAAGGCCGCGAGGCGCGCCCGCGAGACGCTCGCGCGGATCGGCATGGCGGACCACGCCGACAAGCTCCCGAGCCAGCTCTCGGGCGGACAGATGCAGCGCGTCGCGATCGCCCGCGCACTGGTCCACGGCCCGAGCGTGATCGTCTGCGACGAGCCGACGGCCGCCCTCGACGAGGAGACCGGACGCCGCGTGATGGAGATCCTTGGCGAGATCGCCGCGAGCCCGGACAACGCCGTTCTCGTCGTGACCCACGACAACCGCATCTATCACTTCGCCGACCGGATCGTGACGATGAACGACGGCCGGATCACCGGCGAGCGAACGCCGCCGCGCGCGGCGGAGGGCTGACATGGGAGAGCCGAGATGAAGGGTGGATGGATGGTGCGCATCGGGCTGCCGATCGCCGCCGCGGCGCTCTTCGGATTCGCCGTCGTGACGACCCTCTCGCAGCCGAGCCGCAGCGACGCCGAGCCGGCTCTGCCGGTCGCGTCGACGCCGTTCGAAGGGACCGTCGCCGGTGTCGGCGTCGTCGAGCCCCGCGGCGAGGCCATCGCGATCGGGACGAATCTCCCGGGCATCGCGACCACCGTCCACGTCCGGGCCGGCGACCGGGTCGGTCCGGGCGATCCCCTCTTCACGATCGACGACCGCGCCGCGCGGGCCGAGCTCGCGCTGGCACGGGCGCAGGTCGCGTCGGCCGAGGTCGCCCTCGCCGACGCCCGCGACCAGTTCGAGCGGGCGCAGAAGAGCTTCGAACAGCGGGCCACGAGCGACGCGGAGGCGACGCGGCGGCGCTTCGCCGTCGAGTCGGCCCGGGCGCGCCTGGCCGAGGCCCGGGCCCGCGTCGCCGCGATCCAGACCGAGATCGATCGGCTCACGGTGCGCAGTCCGAGCGCGGGTCGGATCTGGCGCGTCGACCTGCGCGCGGGGGAGTTCGCGCCGACGGGCCCCCTCGCCTCCCCGCTCGTCGTCCTCGGGGACGACTCGCAGCTCCACGTGCGCGTCGAGGTCGACCAGACCGACGCCCATCGCGTGCGCGCCGGCGCTCCCGCCGCCGGCAGCCTCCGGGGCGACGCCGCGCGCAGGCTCCCCCTCGAGTTCGTGCGCTTCGAGCCCCTCGTCCAGCCCAAGCGGGCGCTGACCGGCGACGGAGCCGAGCGCGTCGACACCCGCGTGCTCGAGGTCCTCTACGCGCTGCCAGCGCAGACGCCGAACGTGTTCGTCGGTCAGCAGATGGACGTCTTCATCGAGGCGGAGCCGCTGGGCCTCGAGGGCGGAGAGGGTCTCGCGGCGCAGCGCTAGGCGCGCGCCGAGCGGATCGCCCCGAGCACGCTCGCCGTCGCGAGCGCCGCCATGATCGCCGCACCGACGAGCAGCGGACCGGGGCTCTCGGGCAGCGCCCGCGTCGTCACGATCTCGAGCAGGCCGCGGGAGACGCCCGCCGCGGCGTCGACGAGGGTCGTCGCCACGAGATAGGCCGCGCCCTTCCCCCACTCCCGGCAGTAGAGCTGCCCGAGGCCCGGGACGAGACCCGAGAGCAGGGCGGCGAGAACGGGGCTGCGCGGGCGGTGGGTGGCCATGTTGCTCCCGCACGAAGAATGGCATGCTCGGGCGATGCGCGCCGTCCGCTGCTCCACCCACGGCATCGAGACCCGATCGGTCGACCCCGACCCGCCTTCCGCCTTTCCCGGCGAAGACCTCGTCCGCGTCCGCACGCGCTCGGTCTCGATCTGCCAGACCGACGTCGCGCTCTCGGGCTTCGGTGCGCTGCCCTTCACCCCGGGCCACGAGTTCGCGGGCCTCCTCGACGACGGGACCGCCGTCGGCGTCGAGCCCCTCGCGCCCTGCGGCCGCTGCCGCTTCTGCCTTCGCAACGACTATCACTTCTGCGAGAAGGGCCACGCGATGGTCCTCGGCGTCGGGCGCAACGGCGGCATGGCCGAGGAGGTTCTCGTGCCGCGGCGGGGGATCGTCCCGCTCCCGACCGGCCTCGACGTCGCCGATGCCTGCCTGATCGAGCCGCTCTCGGTCCACCTCCACGCCCTCGGCCTCGCGCGCCTCGAAGGCCGCCACCGCGTCTGCGTCGTCGGCGCCAACCGCACGGGCTTCGGGCTGCTGGGCGGTGCGGCGGCCCTCGACCGCGGCTGCGAGGTCGACTTCGACGAGTCGGCGCCCCATGCCCTCGCGGCGGCGGAGCGGATCGGGCTGGGATTGCGGCCGACGGACCTCTACGACGTCGTGATCGAGGCGGACGGCTCGGAGGAGGCGATCGCGCGGGCGGCCGAGCGCTGCGCACCGGGCGGGACGGTGCTGCTCGTCGCCGGCTACTACACCGAGTTCAAGCAGTTCCGGATGCTGCCCCTCGTCGCGAAGGAGCTGACGGTCGTCTTCGGGACCTACTACGGCCACCACGCCGCCGGCCGCGACGTCGACGGCGCGGCGGCCCTGCTGGCTCGCCGCCCGGAGATCGCGCGCGCGGTCGTGAGCCACCGCCTGCCCCTCGACGCCGCGCGCGAGGCCTTCGCGCTGGTCCAGTCCGACACGCCCTCGCTCAAGGTCGTGCTGGAGCCCTGAGACCGGGGCCGGGGACCGCGCGCGGGCGCTCGCTGGCGATCAGCAGCCAGGCGACGACCAGCATCGCGGCACCGATCACGAAGATCGCCGGATAGCCGAAGCGCGCGGCGATCGCGCCGAGCGCGACGCCGCCGAGGCCGATGCCGACGTAGAGCCCCGCCTGCAGCAGCGCGATGTACCGCCCACGCTCGGCGGGCGCGCAGCCCTCGACGACGACGCCGGTGAAGGCGGGATAGAAGAGGCCGTGGGAGACGCCGATCCCGAGCCCCAGCAGCAGGAGTCCGATGTGGTCGAGCCAGGCGATCGCGAGCACGGCGAGCGCGTAGAGCGCGAGGCTCGCGAGGCTGATGCGGCGCAGTCCGATGCGATCGACGAAGGGGCCGAGAGCGAGACGGCTCGCACCGGCGGCGAGGGAGTGGGCCAGGAAGAAGTCGCGCAGCTCGGTGATCCCGAGGCTGAGCGCGAAGGGCTGATGGAAGTTGAAGGCCCCCCCGTAGCCGACGCCGAGCAGGCCGACGACGGCCATCGCGCGGCGCACCGCCGGCCGGGCGAGGATCGTCTTCGTCGCGACGTGGGTCGCCGCGACCGATTCGCTGCGCGCCTCGGCGACGGAGAGCGAGAGCAGCCCGCTCCCGAGCGCGGCGGCACCGGCGAGCAGGAAGGCGGGCCCCCAGCCCGCGACCGCGACGATCGCCTCGACGGACGCGGGGGCCAGGGCCCCGGTCATGACGTAGACGAGGCCGAAGAGACCGAGCGCCTGGCCGAGGCGCGCGGGGGGCGCCGCGTCGATGGCGAGCGCCGCACCGGCGGCGTAGGCGAACGCGAAGGCCAACGCCTGCAGCACGCGCAGCCCGTAGAGCAGCGGACCGATCGAATCGACGAGGACGTGGGCCCCGCACGCGAGGCCCATCAGCGCCGCGCCGGCGGTCAGGAAGCGCTTGCGCCCGTGCCGATCGACCATCGAGCCCGCCGGCAGCAGGGAGACCACCAGCGCGAGCGACGAGATCAGGACGACCTTCCCGATCGCCTCGGGTCCCGCCGCGAGCCGCGTCGCCAGGAACTTCGGCAGGATCAGGAACGACGAGTTCGCCCAGGCGACACCGATCTGCGCCGCCAGCAGGACGACGAAGCTCCGATTCCAGAGTCGGGCGTTCGCGTCGGCAGCGGAGGCGGGATCCGGATCGCGGCCGCTCAATCCGAAGCCGCTGCCCCCGGCACGGCCATCCGGGCCGGTGCGAGGACTCTTCGCAGGATCGGCTCGAACGCTTCGAGCGGGAGCGTCTTGCGGCGCGGATCGAAGGCGGCCTGGTCGAAGAGCTCGCAGAACTCGACGCAATCGTCGAACCAGGCGTGGCCCCGGAAGCGATCGCGGGCGTTGCGATCCATGCCGATGTGGTGCCAGAAGTAGTAGCCCTGGAAGATCCCGTGGTGCTCCACGATCCAGTGGAGCTTCTCGCTGACCCAGGGCTTCACGATCGCGGCGGCGAGATCCGGATGGTTCATCGGCGCGAGCACGTCGCCGACGTCGTGCAGCAGGGCGCAGACGACGTATTCGTCGTCCCGCCCCGCGTCGAGGGCGAGGGTCGCGGTCTGGAGGCTGTGGGTCAGTCGATCGACGGCGAAGCCGCCGTGATCGCCGGCGAGCAGGCGGAGATGGGCCATTGCGCGGTCGGGCAGCCCCTCGACCAACGGGCGGAAATGCCGCCCGATGATCGCCCAGTCGGCCTGCGTGCCGTCCTTCATCTGGTGGAAGGCGGCGCGCTCGGGATTCTTCGACGCGGTGCCCATGGGATCTCCTCGCGGCGGCGGGCCGGCTCGGTCCGCCCCCGCCGCGCCCCATGATAAGGCGCCCGCTCGCCGATGCTCGGCCTCGGTCCGCCGCGCAGGGGACGGTCCGGCGACGGCCAGATCGAGGCGTTTCGCCCCGGATCGGGACATGGATTCACGATTCCCGGCCCGCAACGGCCCCGAGTCCCGCATCTGCCCTGCGACAGGATGGCACGACCGATGCAGTTCGATGCGCGCCGGCATCCGTCGGCGCGGCGTCGCAGGCGAGGCCCGGAGCGCTCCGACGCCCTGATCGCATACCGTTCGCCAGGCCGATCCACCCCGGACATGGCCGAGGAGACCAACCGATGACCAGGCCCGCCCTCCCGACCGCCGCCGACCTGATGCAGCGCCACCTCCACACGGTCGCCCCCGACGCGAAGATCGAGGACGCCGTCCGCCTGCTGCTCTCGAAGGGCTATGCGGCGGCCCCCGTCGTCGATGGGAGCGGAAAGCTCCTCGGTCTCGTCTCGGAGCACGACTGCGTCCGCGTCCTCTGCGAGGCGATCGCCGAGGGTTGGCCCTCCGGCCTGGTTCGCGACCACATGACGAAGGACCTCGAGACGGTGTCCCCCGCGGACGACGCGCTGGCCCTGTCGGCCCGCTTCACGAATGGACGCCATCGCCGTCTGCTCGTCGTCGAGAACGGGCGTCTCGTCGGACTGATCGCGCGCCGCGACCTGATGCGGGCGCTCGAGTCGATGGAGCGCGAGCGGACCCACGCCCGCAGCAGGACCACCTACGAGGTCCTCGAAGAGCGACACCGCAAGCTCGATTGAGGCGCCGGCGACTAGCTCGCGAGCGGGTTGTCGGCCCCTTCGAATTCGATCAGCTCGATGGCGTTCCCGTCGGGATCGCGGCCATAGACGAAGATTGCCCCGTCGCCGACCTGGGGCGCACAGTGGAAGACCATGCCCGCCGCGGAGAGCCGCGCGTACTCCGCCCGCACGTCGTCGACCTGGAAGCAGAGATGGGTCAGGCCGTGATCGCAGACGCGGCGTCTTGCGGGGGCGCGAACGGGCTCCGGGGCGGTGAACTGGAAGACCTCGATCATGGTCCGGCCGAGGCGCAGGAGCGCCGCCTGGAAGCCGACGCCCGGGAGATCGAGCATCGCGTCCATGCCCGGAGAGCCGGACGGCCGCTCGAAGCGCGTGAGGATCTCGAAGCCCAGCAGATCGCAGTAGAAGTGGATCGCGCGATCGAGATCGGGGGTCGAGATTCCGGTGTGATGGATGTGCCGGATCATGCTGGCTCTTCTCCGCACCCGATCGGGGGACGAACGATCGTCCGAGCGTAGCGGAGTCGACGCGCTCAGAAGGGCGCCGGATCGAGCAGGGCCGCCGGCACCTCGAGCGCCTCCGACAGCGTCGCGCGCACCCTCGCCCTCAACGTCCGACCCTCCGGCGCTTCGATCAATCGCCAGCTCCCCTCCGCGCGAATCAGACCGCGTGCGCGCGGCGCGAGCCCGGGCGGCTCCACCGGCTGACCGGCCTGCACGGCGATCATCGCATCGAAGACGTCGAAGCCCGGCAGCGCCGCCGGCAGCAGCAGATCCGCGAGCGCGTCCCCGCCGATCCCGAGATGGATCTCGATCAGGTGCGCCCGACCGGCACGGTCGATCCGGAACGACAGCGTGACGAGCCCCCGGCTCGTCGGACAAGCCCGCGCCAGCGCCGTGATCGCTTCGTCGACCGCGGCCGGCTGCGGCTCGATGATCGAGGGCATGCCCGCGCCGATCCCGACGATGCGACCGCTCGACTCGAGCCCGACCCACTCGTCCCAGAGCGCGATGCGCCGCCCTCGCCCGCAATCGAGGCCGGCCAGCACCGACACGTCGATGCCCTCGACCCAATCCGACACGTCGACCGCACCGTTGGCCGAAGCGGCCGCCGCCTCGCGGAGCGCCTCCTCGAATCCTCCGACGTCGGCGACGCGGCGGATGGCCGCCTTCCCCCGGATCGTCACGTCGGGCCGCACGCAGAATCGCGGCGGGGGCGCGGCGCCGGCAGCCGAGAGCGCTTCGACGACGTCTTCACGAGTCCGCCGCGACGGCGTTCGGATGCCCGCGGTGCGACACAGTGCGCCGGCGGCCTGCTTGCGGGTCGCCGCCGCGACGAGGTCCGGGCCCGGGGCCGCCAGGCCGTGTCCCTGGGCGATGCGCCGCGAGGATTCGAGGGCGACCGGATCCGTCACCCGCGCCACGACGCCGCAGATCGACTCGTCCTCGATCGCGGCTGCGATCGCGTCGTGATCGCGCAGGCTCGTGCAGAGGAAACGATCCGCGAGACCGACGCCCGGGGCCCGGGGATCGCGATCGACCGCCACGATGCGGTAGCCCCGCCTCCGCCCGGCGGCGAGGATCGGCACCTGATGGACGCCCGCGCCGTACACGAGGAGCGTCGGTGCCGTGTTCAAGTCCGGCGTCTCCGGGCGATGCGACGCATCCGATCGATCGCGACGCGGACGGCCGCCGCGCGATCGGGCTCGAGGCAATCGAGGACCTCGAAAGCCTCGCGCTCGTCGTCGGCCGCGTGCAGGAAGTTGACGACGCGCCCCCCGTTGCACTCCCGCCCGATGCGCTGCTTGAGCTCCGACTTCGCGCCGAGCTTGCGATTCAGACAGAAGGGCCGCAGCCGGCGGTCGCGCTCTCCGGGCCGTTCGGGTGCCGGATCGAAGAAGACCGCGAAGGCCGCGGGCCCACCGCCCTCCCGGCTCTCGGCCGTCTCGACCCAGTTGCCCCCGCGCACGCGTTCGCGGGCGCGCACGCGCTCGGCGGGCCCGAGCTCGGCGATCTGGACCCGGACGAGTCCCTGGGCCTCGAGCTCCGCGACGACGCGCGCCTGCAGGGCGGGCCGGTGGACCAGCCATTCCCGGAACACGAAGACGAGCACGTCCTCGGCCGCTGTCGGATCGGGGCCGACCTTCGCCGTGAGCCAGGGGCTCTTCAGGGCCATCGCGTACCGGCGTCCGAGGTCGATCGGCGGCAGCCAGCGCTCCCGCTCGAGGAAGCGCCACAGCCCGTCGAGCGTCGGCTCGAGCTCGACGCCCAGACGAAGGGAGAGCTCGTCGAGCTTCTCGAGATACTTGTTGGGCCCGCCCTCCGGCGCCTCGCCCGCGACGAGGGGGAGCTTCGCGCGCTCGCCCTTGTGGAAGACGACGTGATAGGCGAGGGAGCGGAGATAGGTCGCGTCTGACGGCGCCCATGCGCCCGAGGCCAGCGGACGGCGCGAGCGGAGGATCTCGTCGGCGAGCCAGCTCGGGTAGTAGAGGAGCTCGTCCTCCTGACCGAGCGGACGATCCCAGTAGACCTCGATCGGGATGCCCCCCGGCGCGCTCGAGAGGAACGGGTTCTCGAAGAGGTGCTCGAGATCGCTGGTCCGGAGCAGCAGATCGACGTCCACGGGCCGCACCGCCGGCAGGGTTTCGAACCAGCGCAGCACGACGTGCTCGACGCCGCGCGCGTCGAGCCAGGCGAAGGCCTTCCCGAAATCGGCGAGATCGGGGAGATGGAAGAAGATGCGACCGTGGGCCTTCTGTCCGCCGTAGAAGATCTGCCGGCGGTGCACGAGCCCGAGCGACTCGAGGGTCCTGCGGATCTCCTGGTGCCAGGCCGAGGTGATGAAGACGACGAGCCGGTCGGGATCCTCGGACTTCAGGGCGTCCGGTGTCTCGATCGGCAGTCCGTGAAGCCGCTCGCCCCTGCGCTTCGGATCGCTGTCGACGGCGTAGGCGATCGGGAGCTGCGGGAAGGTCTGCATGAACGAGAGGCCGAGCCCGCCGGCGCCGTAGAGGACGATCTTCTTCTTCGTCCAGCCCGGGCCGAGGGCGCCGGTCATGTCCGCGTCGAGGCGCTGCCAGAGGATGCGTCGGATGGTGTTCATGGGCTCGCCGCGCTCGCGATGGCGATCAAAGGGGAGGACGGGAACGGGGATCGGACGTCCGGCTGATTCGGAGCGGATCCGGCTGCACTTGAGCTGCGCGCCCGACGCCGATCGGCTCCGGAATCCACCGGATCGCGCGTCTCCGGCGGATCCCCGACCCCGCGACCCATTTTGCCCGAGCAGCCGAGCGGAAGCTGATCCGCACCGCGATCGCAGCCGATAGGCAGCGCGTATGCCGACACCCCGATCCATCGCGAAGCCGAGCGAACTCCGAACCCTCTCTCCGCGGGAGCTTCAGGCCTTCGCCGGCGAGGTCCGCCGCTTCCTGGTCGACACGACCTCGAAGACCGGTGGCCACATCGGCGCGAACCTCGGCACCGTCGAGCTGACCCTCGCGCTCCACGCCTGCTTCGACTCGCCGAACGACAAGATCCTCTGGGACACCGGCCACCAGGGCTACACCCACAAGATCGTGACCGGCCGCGCCGCGATGTTCGCGAGCCTCGACACCTACGGCGGCATGAACCGGTTCGTGAGCCGCGCCGAGAGCGAGCACGACGTCATCGAGGCCTCCCACGCCGGAACCTCGATCTCGATCGCCCTCGGCATCGCGCTCTCGAACCGCCTCGCCGGGAACGGTCGCCACACGATCGCCGTGATCGGCGACGGCTCCCTCGCCGAGGGCCTCGCCCTCGAGGCGCTGAACCATGCCGCCGTCGAGCGCGGGACGGGCCTGATCCTCGTGCTCAACGACAACGGCTACGCGATCAGCCCGGGCTTCGGTGCGCTCCACGAATACCTCGAGACCCTCGAGCCCGGCCGCCGCGAGCCCGAGCTCCTCTTCTCCTCCCTCGGCCTCGACTATCAGGGCCCGATCGACGGCCACGACGTCGCCGCCGTGATCGAGGCCCTGCAGATCGCGCGCCGCTCGGATCGCGTCGCCCTGGTCCACCTGAAGACGAAGAAGGGCGAGGGCTTCGCGCCCGCCGACGGCCATCCGCTGCGGCTCCACTTCTCGTTCCCCTTCGATCCGGCGACCGGCGTCGCCCTCCCCCGCCCCGGCGGAGCCCCCTGGCAGGACACCGCCGCCCGCGTCGTCGGCGAGGCGATGGCCCGCGACGAGAAGATCGTCGCGATCACGCCCTCGACCCTCTATGCGACCGGCCTCCAGCCCGTCTTCGAGCGCTTCCCCGATCGCTGCTTCGATCCCGGCATGACCGAGCAGCACGCCCTGAGCCTCGCCGTCGGATTCGCGGTCCAGGGCCGCAAGCCCGTCGCGTTCTACCAGTCGACCTTCATGCAGCGCGCCTTCGACCAGCTGATCCACGACGTCTGCTTCATGAACCTCCCGGTCCTGATCCTGACCGTGCGCACCGGCTTCGCGGGCTACGACAACCCGACCCACCACGGGATCTACGACTTCGCCTATCAGCGCGGCCTCCCGAACCTGCGGACGATGTATCCGAAGGACGTCTTCGAGCTCGAGCGCATGGTGCGCGACGAGCTCGCGGAGCTCTGCGGACCGACCCTGATCGCGATGCCCTACGGTCCCGGAGAGGCGATCGACGAGTCCGTCCTGCACGAGCCGCGCGCCGAGTTCCTCGAGCCCGAGCTCGTGGAGTCGGGCGACGACCTGCTCCTGGTCGCCGTCGGCCCGCGCTTCGGCGCCGCCCGCGAGGCCTGTGCGCGGCTGCGTCGCCGCGGGATCTCCGCCGGCCTCGTCAATCTCCGCTACGTGAAGCCCCTGCCCGAGGCGCGCCTCGTCGAGTGGATGCGGCGCGTCCCGCGCGTCGTCACGATCGAAGAAGGCGTCCTCGACGGCGGCATCGGCTCCGCGATCGCGGCCCTCGCCACGGATAACGAGCTCGATTGCCGGCTGCTGCGGATCGGCGTGCCGTGCCAGTTCGTCGAGCCCGGCTCGAACGACGAGCTCGCCCGGATCTACCGCCTCGACGCCGACGGCATCGTCGCCCGGATCGACGCGCGATGGCCGCGATGAGCGGGACGAACGGACGGCTCGCCGGCCGCGTCGCCCTCGTCTCCGGCTCCTCGCGCGGGATCGGCCGCGGCATCGCCGAGCGCTTCGCCCGGGAAGGCGCCTGCGTCGCCGTGACCTGGCACGCGCGCGAGCAGGCCGCGCAGGCCGTCGTCGAAGGCATCGAGAAGGAGGGCGGCCGCGCCCACGCGCTGCAGCTCGACGTCACCGTCCGCGCGAGCGTGCGCCGCGCGATCGCGGCCACGATCGAGCGCTTCGGCCGCCTCGACGTGCTCGTCCACAACGCGGGCTTCCTCGAGCAGAAGCCCTTCGCGACGATCTCCGACGACGACTGGGACTACACCTTCGCCGCGAACCTGAAGAGCGCCTTCCTCTTCGCCCAGGAGATCCGCCCCCACTTCGAGGCGCGCCGCGCGGGCAACCTGATCCACCTCGCCTCGGTCGGCGGACAGACCGGCGGCATCAAGGCCCCCCACTACGCCGCGGCGAAGGCGGGCCTGATCTCGCTGACCCGCTCCCTCGCGAAGCTCTACGCGCCCTTCGGCGTCCGCGTGAACGCGATCTCGCCGGGCTTCATCGCGACGGACATGTACGCGGACATCATGACCCGCGAGTCCGAGGACGCGATCCTCGCGACGATCCCGCTCCATCGCATCGGGCTCCCCGAGGACGTGGCCGGGGCGGCGGTGTTCCTGGCCTCGAGCGACGCCGACTACGTCACCGGGCAGGTCCTGAACGTGAACGGCGGCAGCTACCTGGGCTAGGCGGATACCGGGTCGGTCCGACCCGCCCGGCTCCGCTCCCCGAGCATCGACGACAGAGGCAACGCATCCATGAGCATCGACGGAACCCTACTCGTCCTCGGCGCGAGCCGGGATCAGATCTTCATGATCGACACCGCGCGGGCCCTCGGCCTGCGCGTCGTCGCGATCGACATGGACCCGAAGTCCCCCGGCTTCGCCCACGCCGACGAGAGCGCCGTCGTGAGCACCCGCGACGTGCCCGCGATCCTCGACCTCGTCGACGATCTGCGGACCCGGGGCCACCGCCTCGTCGGCATCACGACGATGGGGAGCGACATCCCCGACGTGATCGCCGAGCTCTGCGCTGCGCTCGATCTGCCCGGCCCCTCCCGCGAGACCGCCCGGATCGCCACCGACAAGACGCAGATGAAGATCCGCTTCCGCGAGCGCGGCATCCCGATCCCGTTCTTCGAGGAGATCGACCGCTTCGAGCGGCTGCGGGAGATCGTCGCCGAGCGCGGGCTCCCGCTCGTCGTCAAGCCGATCGACCGATCGGGCTCCCGCGGCGTCTTCCTGCTCGAGCCGGGCTGTGATCTCGAAGCGCTCTTCGCGCGCTCGCTGGCGTTCTCCCGGGCCGGCCGCTGTCTCGTCGAGGAGTACCTGCCGGGCCCGCAGATCAGCACGGAGACGATCCTCTCCGGCGGCGTCGGGGTCACCCCGGGCTTCGCCGACCGCAACTACGAGCTGCTCGAGCGCTTCCGGCCCCAGTTCATGGAGAACGGCGGCTGGGTCCCGAGCAGCCTCACGCCCGACGAGCGCCGGGCGGTCGAGGCGCTCGTCGTGCGGGCCTCGCTCGCCCTCGGCGTGACGGACGGCGTCACGAAGGGCGACGTCGTGCTGACGCCCGACGGGCCGAAGATGATCGAGATGGCGGCGCGCCTCTCGGGCGGCGACTTCTGCGAGAGCCTGGTCCCGCTCGGGACCGGCATCAACTACGTCGAGACGGCGATCCGGATCGCGATCGGCGAGCAGCCCGACCTCGCGCGGCTCGTCCCGACCCGGAATCGCTGCGTCGCGAATCGCTATTTCTTCGCCGATCCCGGGCGCCTCGTCCGGATCGAGGGCGTCGACGCGATCCGCGGCGAGCCCTGGCTCGTGAAGATCGTGCTGCGCTACGGCGTCGGCGACGTGATCCCGCCGACGACGAGCCACGCGGAGCGCGCCGGCGTCTTCGTCGTCGTGGGCGACGATCGCGCCGAGGTCCAGGCCCGCATCGATCGGGTCTACCAGGCCGTTCGCTTCGTAGTCGAATAGCGTCTCCGGCGCGAACGGGGCGACGATCGAGCGTCGCGCGCCTTCGACCGGACCCGGGATTCGACGACTCGCTCGAACGCCGTCAGCGCGACCGACGCGCCAGGAGGCCGCAGGTCCGACCGACGCCGGCGCGGGCCAGCGCGCGGTACAGCTCCGCCAGCTCGGCGGTGCGACCGGCCTCGATCAGCGCGCGCTCGAACGCCATGCGACGGCCGTGGCAGGCGCTGCCGACCTCGGGTCGGCCGACGTAGTCGTCGCCCATCAGCAGGAACATCTCGATCGGGAAGGAGGCGACGCGGTCGACCTCCTCGAGCCCGTGGCGCGCGAGCAGCGCCGAGAGGCTGTTCGCGTCGAAGTAGTTGAGATGATGGTCGGGGGCGACCCACCAGGCGGACTTCCCGAGCCTCGTCCTCGCCGTCTCCTGCAGCGCGTTGAAGTCGTTCGGGACCTCGACGAAGACGACGCCCCCCGGCGCGAGCAGCGAGGCCAGGCGCTCGACGCAGGCCTCGGGCTCGAGCACGTGCTCGAGGACCTGGGCGCAGTGGATCGCGTCGAAGGGCTCGCCCCCTTCCGCCCGCCACTCGCGGTCGGTCTCGAGGTCGAAATCGAGCAGGCCGCCGCAGAAGACCTCGAGGCCGAATCGCTCCCGGGCGTGGCGGGCGGCCCGGCGCGAGGGCTCGATGCCGAAGCCCCGCCAGCCGTGCTGCTGGAAATGGTCGAGCAGGAAGCCGCCCGAGCAGCCGACGTCGAGGATCGTCCGGTCGCCGGCCGGACGCGCCGGAAGGGCCGACTCCATCATGTCGCGGCGGATCGACCAGATCGCGTCCCAGTAGGCGCGATCGCGGGTCACGTCGTCGAGATAGGTCGCCTTGTCCTGCTCGTAGAACTGCTCGCCGTAGAGCGCGCTCTGGGACTCGGGGGTCGGGCGCGGCCAGACCTGCCAGTAGCCACCGGCCGCGCGGCGCAGCTCCGTCGGCCCCGCCAGGCCCTCGACTGTGACGGACGTCGCTTCGCCGGCGCTCCGTGCGGACGATTCGCGCTCGAGCGCGGCCCGCGCCGTGCGGACGGGGCGAGCGGAGGGGGACGGTGCGGGGAGCGCGGAGGGCGGGAAGAACATCGGGACCTCGTGCAGCCGTGCGAGCGACGGGCTCGCCCCCCGTCGAGGTCGCGTGCTCCTTCTCGACTCGAAACGGACGATTTCGATTCGAAACGAGACCGACGGGCGAGAGGCGATCCGCGGCGACGCGACGGGGGGTACGCTCGCCCGGTGCAAACGCCGTGCCCCGGATCGCCCCTTTTCGATCCTTCGATCTTCGCCACACTGTGCTTTTCAATGGGGGAATGGACTTGAAGCTTCGACTCGCGCGTTCGACCGGCTCCTGGCTCTCCGGCTCCTCGGCGACGCTCCTCGTGACCGCCCTGCTCGCCTCGATCGTGCTCGGCGCGACGGGCGCCCTCGCGGCAGAGCAGGGCTGGGTCAAGGGCGACCTCCGGCTCAACGTCCGGACCGGCGGCGGCAACGAGTATCGGATCATCGGGACGGTCGCGACGGGCGACTCCGTCAAGGTCCTCTCCCGCGGCACGGACTGGATCCAGGTCCAGACCGCGGACGGCAAGGTCGGCTGGATCCCGGCCGGCTACGTCGAAGCGACGCCGCCCGCCGCGGCCCGGCTCGCGACCGCCGAGGCCGACGTCGCGAGCCTGAAGAGCGAGCTCGAGAAGCTGCGCTCCGAGACGACCCAGCTGCGCGAATCGAACGGTGCGCTGACCGCCAACGACGACGGCCAGAAGAAGGAGCTCGAGGCGCTCACCCTCGAGAACCTCCAGCTGCGCGCCGTCTCGCGCTACCAGGAATGGCTGACGGGCGCGGCCCTGCTCGGCGGCGGCATGCTGCTCGGCGCCTGGCTCCACAGCCGCAGCGGGACGCGCCGCGGCTCGTCGCGCATCCGGCTCTAGACACGGGGGGCTCGATGGAATTCGAAGGCCTCGACATCGTCGACGACGTGAAGTTGGGCATGGTCATGTCGGGGGCCGACCGCGCGTCGGTGCTCGAGCGCGCCCGCAAGATCGAGGCGAGCGGCCTCGACTCGCTCTGGGTCGGCGACCACGTCGCGTTCCACATCCCCGTCGTCGAGGCCCTGTCGCTCCTCTCCTTCGTCGCCGCCGCGACGGAGCGCGTCGAGCTCGCGACGGGCGTGCTGCTGCTCCCGCTGCGCCATCCGACGTGGACGGCGAAGATCACGGGGACGCTCGACATGCTCTCGGGCGGGCGCCTGATCCTCGGCGTCGGCGTGGGCGGCGAATATCCGCCGGAGTTCGCCGCGGTCGGAGTCGACGTCGCCGAGCGCGGACCGCGAACGGACGAGGCGATCGAGATCATCCGCCGCCACTGGACCGAGTCGAAGGTCGAGCACCACGGCCGCTTCCACGACTTCGGCCCGGTCAAGATCGAGCCGAAGCCGGTGCGCCCGGGCGGCCCGCCGATCATCGTCGGGGGGCGCAAGGCGGTGTCGATGCGCCGCGCCGGGCGGCTCGGCGACGGCTACATCTCCCACATGTGCGACGTCGCGACCTACGCGGCGAACCTGCGCGCGATCGCGGGCCATGCCCGCGAGGCGGGCCGCGCGGGGAAGCCGTTCCACACGGCCGCGCTGCTCTTCACCGTCCTCGACGACTCCTACGAAGCCGCCCACGACCGCGCCGCGAAGCTCCTCGGCATGATCTACAACACCGACTTCCGCGAGGCCTCGAAGCGCTACTGCCTGCTCGGGAAGCCCGAGGACTGCCTCGACCAGCTGCGCGCGTTCGCGAAGGCGGGCTGCCGCCACTTCGTGCTGTCCGCGCTCTCGGATCCCGACGTGATCCTCGAGCGCGCGACGAAGGAGATGATCCCGGCGCTCCGCAGCCTGGCTTGAGGATTGGTCGGACGCCTAGGAGCCCGCGGCCCGCGCGTACATCCCGACGAGCACGCCGATCGCGAGCACGAAGCCGAGCACGCCCGAGGCGATCGCGAGCCAGCCGGCGCGGTGGTGGAGACGGACGACCTTCGGATCGGCGTCGGGGTCCCGGGCATCCCGCGTCACGACCCGCGTCCCCTCGAGCCGCCCCGCCTGGATCCAGGCGACGGCCCCGGCGACGAGCATGATCAGCACGAAGAGCTCGTGGGTCCGCAGGACCCAGAGATCGAGCGCCGACCAGTCCGCCCGGTCCTCGCGGCCGAGGAACGCGAGCTTCCCGACGTAGGACAGCAGGAACGCGACGACGAGCCAGGAGCCGAGCTTCATCGCCCGGCGGTGGCGCGCGATCTCGCCCCGATGCGCGAAGCGGACGCCGACGACGGCCGCCAGGCAGACGACCCCGAGGTTGACGAGGGCCGCAGTCCAGAAGAGCAGTCCGGAATTCATGACGGGGCGATGCCTGCTTCCGTTTTCGCGGTGGGCGCCGACCGGCGCGACGCGCGGCCAGCGTAGCGAAGCGGGCCTCGGATTCGACCGGTCGCGGGGCGGGGCTCGCCGGGCCGAGCGGGGCGTTCGAGGCGATCCGGGGCTTCGTCCCCGGGCCGGGATTCGGGTAGGATCGGCGGCATGACGGTGCTCGCCATCCTGCCCGCTCGTTATGGCTCGACCCGCTTCCCGGGCAAGCCCCTCACACCGATCGCCGGCAAGCCGATGATCCAGCACGTCTGGGAGCGGACGCGCCGGGCGAAGCGCGTCGACGCGGTCGCCATCGCGACCGACGACGAGCGCATCCGCGACGCCTGCCTCGCCTTCGGTGCCGAGGTCGAGATGACCTCCCCCGATCATCCGACGGGCACCGACCGCCTCGCCGAGGTCGCCGCCCGCCGCGACCACGACGTCATCGTCAACGTCCAGGGCGACGAGCCGCTGATCGAGGGCTTCGTCGTCGACGCCGCGGTCGACGCGCTGCTCTCGCCGCCGTCCTCGTCGCGGACGACCTCGGCAGGCGCACCGGCCGCCTCGATGTCGACGATCGTCCACCGCGCGGAGATCGAGGCCTACGACGACCCGAACCGCGTCAAGGTCGCCGTCGATCAGCACGGCTTCGCGCTCTACTTCTCCCGCGCCGCGATCCCCTTTCGCCGCAAGGACACGGGCGCCCTGCCGCTCCAGCACGTCGGGCTCTACGTCTACCGGAAGGACTTCCTGCTCGAATTCGTCACGTGGCCGCGGACGCCGGCGGAGATGGCCGAGGAGCTCGAGCAGCTGCGCGCCCTCGAGAACGGCCATCGCATCCGGGTCGCTGCGATCGAGGGCTGGACGAGCGTGCCGGTCGACGTCCCCGCCGACGTCGCACGGGTCGAGGCGGCGCTGCGTCGGGCGAACGAGAAGGGGACCCCGCGATGAAGCCGAAGCTCGACCAGGACTCCGTCCGCGAATGGGGGCGGCGTTATTCGACCTGGGGACGCTTCGGACCCGACGACGAGAAGGGCGCCCTCAACTTCATCACGCCGGCCTGCATCCTCGCGGCGACGGCGCTCCCGCGGCGCGGGCAGGTCATCTCGTGCGCCCTGCCCTTCGACCAGAACGGCCCGCAGACCGGCGCCGGCGGCCGCTTCAACCCGATCCACGTCATGCTCTCCCACGGCGGCGACGCGCTCGCCGGCGCACAGGACCACTTCCCGGGCGGGTTCCGCTATGCGGACGACGCGGTGACGATGCCGCTCCAGTGCGGGACGCAGTGGGACTCCCTCGCCCACGTCTTCTACGACGGCAGGATGTACAACGACCGCGACATCCGGCTCGTGACCGGCCAGGGCGCCGCGAAGAACGGGATCGAGACGACGCGCCACGGCATCGTCGGGCGCGGGGTCCTGCTCGACTTCCCGCGCCATTTCGGCGTCGAGTGGCTCGAGGACGGCCGCGCGATCGGGCCCGAAGACCTCGACGCCTGCGCCGAGGCCGAGGGCGTCGCGATCGCCTCGGGCGACATCCTGCTGATCCGCACGGGCATGATGAAGCGCTGTCTCGAGCGGAAGTCCTGGGCGGGCTACTGCGACGGTGCGGCGCCCGGGCTCTCGGTCCACTGCGCGCCCTGGCTCCACGATCGCGAGATCGCGGCGATCTGCTCGGACACGGCGGCGGTCGAGGTCATGCCGTCCGAGGCCGAGGGCTGCGTCGCGCCGCTCCACATGATCTCGCTGCGCAACGGCGGCATCTTCTTCGGCGAGATGTTCGCCCTCGACGAGCTCGCGGAGGCCTGCGCCGAGGACCGCCGCTACGCCTTCCTGTTCACCGCCCCCGCCCTCCCGATCACCGGCGCGGTCGGCTCCCCGATCAATCCCCTGGCGATCCGCTAGTCGGGAGCGACGTCGGGCCGGGCGATGCGCCGGGCCCCAGAAACGCAAAGGCCCTGGGAACGGGTCATGCGTCCCGGGATTCCTCCCCGAACCATGCCCCCATGGCGGCTACGACGTCCGCGTTCCCAGGGTCGGCGGCGTTGGGAACCTGCGTCCCACGCAGCACCTAGCGTATTCGACGAAACGGAAACGGTTCAGCGTTGCTAGGACGCCACCACCTCACTCGTCGTAGTGCTACGTTGGTCCATTCGTACCTCCCAAAGTCGGCATGGTATGGATGAGCAGCCGCCCCAAAGCGGTTGCCAGGTTCCCGGGCTCAGGTGGCCGCCGTCGCCGCCCCTCCGGGCCGCTCCCGCATTCCATCCCCCATGAATGGACAGCGGTGAACTCGGGAGATGAGTGATTCCCCCTGTCGCCGAACGTATCGGACGCCGGGGCGGCGAGCCAGAGTGCGATTCGCTGCCGACCCGAGCCGCGGGAGACGCGGCAGCGCCGGAAACGACCGCCGACTCCGCTACGCTGCGCGCCGGAGAAATCCCCATGAAGCCCCCGCACGAAGCCTCGACCCGGGCCACGCTGCTCGTGACCTGCGACGACCGCCCCGGCCTGGTCGCCGCGCTCTCCCACGCGCTCTACTCCCTCGGCCTCAACATCGTCGATGCCGCCCAGCACACGGATCCCGTGGCCGGCAAGTTCTTCCAGCGCATCCGCTTCGACACCCGGATCGAGGGCTCGACCGAGCCGATCGAGGAGGGGACGCTGCGGGGCGCGATCGGCGCCGTGGCCACGCGCCATGCGATGCGCTGGTCGCTGCGCCTCGACCGCGACGCCCAGCGCGTCGCGCTCTTCGTCTCGAAGACGGACCACTGCCTCTACGACCTGCTGCTGCGCCACCGCTCGGGGGAGCTCGTCTGCGAGATCCCGCTGATCGTCAGCAATCATCCGGACCTCGAGCCGATCGCCCGCCACTTCGGCATCGACTACCACGTCTTCCCGATCACGCCGGACAACAAGGCCGCGCAGGAGGCGGCCGAGCTCGCCCTGCTCGAGCGCTGCGGCATCGACCTCGTCGTGCTCGCCCGCTACATGCAGATCCTCTCGCCGAGGATGCTCGACGCCTACGCCGGCCGGATCATCAACATCCACCACTCCTTCCTCCCCGCCTTCCAGGGCGGCAAGCCCTACCACCAGGCCTACGGCCGCGGCGTCAAGCGCATCGGCGCGACCGCCCACTACGCGACCGCCGAGCTCGACGAGGGCCCGATCATCGAGCAGGACGTCGTCCGCGTGTCCCACCGCGACACGCCGGACGACCTCGTCCGCAAGGGCCGGGACGTCGAGCGGGTCGTGCTGTCGCGGGCGGTCGCGTGGCACCTCGAGGGCCGGGTCCTCGTCTACGACAACAAGACGGTCGTCTTCGACTGACGGACCGGGGCGCGATCGTCCCGGTCGCGAAGCCTTCGACGGCGAGAGGGGTGGGCGGACGCGATGGATGGAAAGCTGATCTTCCTCGGGCTCGTGATCGGGGTGCTGATCCTCGCCTGGGTCGGCGCCGGCGTGCTCTGGCGGGCCGCCGAGCTCGCGGAGATCGTGGCGCCGCTGGACCCGCGCACGGCGACCGGGATCGAGGTCGTCGCCGTCGGCACCGGCAACGGCTACGAGAACCCGGAGCGCCTCGGCCCGACGACGGCGATCGTCCACGGCAATCAGGTCGTCCTCGTCGACGCGGGCCGCGGCATCGCCGAGGCGCTGCGCCATGCGAAGATCCCGGTCGAGCAGCCCGGGGTCGTGGTGCTGACGAACCTGCTGCCCGAGAACACGCTGGGCCTCGACGACCTGCTCTACACGGGCTGGCTCTCGTCGCGCACGGCGCCGCTCCGCATCGTCGGTCCGGTCGGCACGCGGACCCTCGTCGAGTCCCTCGAGCAGGCCCACGCCGCCGGGCGCGATGCGCTCGGATCCGCCCTCGCGCTGCCCGCCGAAGGCGCGCGCACCGTCGTCGAAGAGGTCGGCGACGGCCACGCCTTCGAGCTCGCCGCCCTGCGCATCGAGGCCCGTGCCCTCGACGGTGGCCCGCTGCCGACCCTCGCCTGGCGCTTCCAGCAGGGCGAGCACCGCGTCGTCGTCAGCGGCTCGGGCTGGGGCCGCGCAGCCCTCGCGAGCTTCGCCGCGAACGCCGACGCCCTGGTCCACGAGGCCGCCTATCTCCCGACCCCCGAAGAGCTCGCCGGCACCGGCGCCGAGGTCCCCCACCCCGAGCGGCTCGCCCAGGAAGCGAAGATCCACACCTCGATCCTCGACGTCGGCGACCTCGCCCGCGAGGCCCAGGCGAAGCGCCTCGTCCTGGTCCGCCTGCGCCCGCCGCCGTTCTTCGATCTCCAGGTGCGCTCGCTGGTCGGCAACGACTTCGACGGCGAAATCCTCGTTCCGAAGGACGGCGACGTCGTCTATCCGTGATGCGACCGCCCCGTGACGCGGCCACCGATCGGCGCTCGGGCGGGTCGGGTGCGGCGCTCATCCGCGCGATAACGTGATCCCGCGCATCCCCGACCCTCCGCACAGGAAACACGAGCCATGCAGCACGCCCTCGGCCTCCCCTTCATGATCCATCCCCTGATCCCCGAGTTCCTGACCCAGCAGGCCGTCGCGGAGGTCGCGCAGGCCGCGGAGGCCGCGGGCTTCGGCATCATCGCGGTGACCGAGCATCCGATCCCGAGCGACGAGTGGCTCGCCGCCGGCGGACACGACGCCCTCGATCCCTTCGTCTCGCTCTCCTTCGCGGCCGCCGCGACCACGCGGATCAAGGTCCTGACGAACCTCACGGTCGTCCCGTATCGCAACCCGTTCCTGCTCGCGAAGTCGGCGGCGAGCCTCGACCGCCTCTCGGGTGGACGCCTGATCCTGGGCTGCGGGACGGGCTACCTGAAGGCCGAGTTCGACGCGATGGGCGTCGACTTCGAGGAGCGCAACGCCCTCTTCGACGAGTCCCTCGCCGTCCTGCGCAAGACCTGGAAGGGCGGCACCGTCGTCCACAAGGGCCGCCACTTCGAGGCCGTCGGGAACACCGCGAACCCGACCCCGATCCGCAACGACGTCCCGATCTGGATCGGCGGCAACTCCCAGCTCACCCGCCGCCGCGTCGCCGAGGGCTGCCAGGGCTGGATGCCGATGCCGAACCCGCGCTCCCTCGGCAGCGCCCGACGCACCGCCCACATCGACGGCGTCGACGACCTTCGCCAGGGCATCGCCTACCTGAAGGACCACGCGAAGAAGGTCGGCCGCAACGGCCCCTTCGACGTCTTCTTCCCCGTCATGGTCGGGGGCACCGTCGGCTCCCCGAAGTTCGACCTCGCCGCCTACCGCGACCACGTCGCCGAGCTCGAGGCGATCGGCGTGACCTGGGTGCTCGCGCCGATCGGGGGCCGCAACATGGCCGACCTGCGCCGGGCGATCGACTTCTACGCCGAGAAGATGATCGCGTAGCCCCGGGCGGGGGCGGCTGCCTCGTCGCGCGGCACGACTTCGGCTCAGGGGCGGGCCGCTTCCGGCCGATCCAGGCGGAAGCGAGCGAGAGCGGGTCGCCTTCGGCGCGGCACGTGTCTTGCTCGCTCGCGATCGAAGCGTTCCGGCCCGAAGCGCGACGCGCAGGGAGATCCGATGCTGACGAACCCGCTCCAGGCCCGGCCCCGGGAAGCCCGAGAGAAGGCCCTCGCGATCAACCTCGATCCGAAGCGCTACGGGACCTTCGCCGAGATCGGCGCGGGCCAGGAGGTCGTGCGCTGGTTCTTCCGGGCGGGGGGTGCCGCCGGCACGATCGCGAAGAGCATCTCCGCCTACGACATGACCGTCAGCGACGCCATCTACGGCCCCTGCGAGCGCTACGTCTGCCGCGAGCGCCTCGAGAAGATGCTCGCCTACGAGTACGAGCTGAACTGCGAGCGCCTGCGCGAGCGGCGCGGCAACCAGACCGCCTTCTTCGCCTTCGCCGACACCGTCGTCGCTCGCAGCTTCAAGGGCAATCACGAGTGCCACGGCTGGATGGGCGTGACCTTCCAGTCCCATCCCCGCGACGAGGCGAGCCGGATCGTGATCCACGTCCGCATGCTCGACACCGAGACGACGCTCCAGCAGGAGGCCCTCGGCATCGTCGGCGTCAACCTGCTCTACGGCGCCTTCTTCCTCTTCTCGGATCCCGATCTGCTGATCGAATCGCTGCTCGACGGCCTCGGCACCGCGCGCATCGAGATCGACATGATCGAGTTCTCGGGCATCGAGTTCCGCCACGTCGACAACCGCGTGATGAGCCTGCGGCTCGTCCAGCTCGGGCTGTCGGAGGCGGCGATGTTCGCGGCGGACGGGACGGTGCTCCAGCCTTCGGAGGCGCTGCGCAAGCGGCCCGTGCTGATCGAGCGCGGCAGCTTCCGCCCCGTCACCCACGTCAACCTCGACATGCTCGCGAGCGCGCTCGAGCAGTTCGAGGAGCAGCTCGGCGGGACGGACAAGCCGCTCGCGCTGATGGAGCTGACGATGAACAACCTGCTCGCCGAGGGCGAGCTCGACCTCTCGGACTTCCTCGCCCGGGTCGACGTGCTCGCGGCGACCGGGCAGACGGTGCTCATCTCCGACTACTTCGAGTTCTATCGGCTGGCCCGCTATCTCTCCTCGGCCACCGACCGCCCGATCGGGATCGTGCTCGGCGCGGGCAGCCTCGCCCAGCTCTTCGAGCCGCGCTTCTACGAGAAGCTCGACGGCGGGATCCTCGAGTCGTTCGGCCGGCTCTTCAAGAACGGCCTCACGATGTACGTCTATCCACTGCGGGATCCGAAGACCGGCCGGCTCACGACCGTCTCGAACCTCGAGCTCGCCCCGGGACTCATGTCGCTCTACCGCTTCCTGGTCGACCAGGGGAGCATCAAGCCCCTCGAACACTACCGGGAGGAGGTCCTTTCGATCTTCTCGCGCGACGTGCTCCGGCTGATCCGGGCCGGCGACCCCGCCTGGGAGAAGATGGTGCCCGACGCGGTGGCGGCGCTGATCCGCGAGCGAGGCATGTTCGGCTACCGCAAGCCGAGCGAGGGCTGAGCGCCCGCGCCTCAGGCGCTCCGACCCGAGATCCAGATCCGGAAGGGCCGCACGAAGACCGTCGCGAACGACGCGTCCGAGGCGAGCCCGTCCGCGCCGGTCGGCGGAAACTCGTCGCGCGCCGGCGCATGCCAGGTCCCGAAGAGCCGATCGAGGAAGGGGAAGTACTGGGCGAAGTTGCGATCGCGGTGCTGCGGCAGGCGCGAGTGGTGGATGCGGTGGACCTGCGGGCCGCAGACGAGGCTCGAGAGCGGGCCCAGCTCGAGCCGGAAGTTGCAGTGGGAGAAGATCAGGAAGGCGTAGGAGCCGATCATCATGCCGAGGGCGTGGACGGGCCCCTGATCCCCGAAGAGCAGCAGCGACGGCGTCATCACGATCACCGTCTGCACCGGCAGCTCGATCCAGCAGGTCCGGAAGCTCGAGGTCGCATTCAGCTCGGCGTCGGCGTGGTGGAGCTCGTGGATCGCCCAGAGGCGGGGGAAGCGGTGCTGGGCGCGGTGGTACCAGTAGTAGGCGAAGTCGATCGTGAAGAGGTTCGCGACGACGAGCGCGACGGCCTCGAGCGGACCCGGCGAGTGGGCCTCGCGTTCGAGGGCGGGGCCGAAGCGCAGCCAGAGCGCGAGCCCGGCGAAGCCGCCGACCTGGAAGACGACGAGATGGCCGAGGTTGCGGAGCCGGCCCGCCAGGCCCTGGCCCCGCTCGGCGGGGGCGAGCAGCTCGATCCCGGTGCAGACGGCGACGGCGGCGAGGGTCCAGCCGACGGGGACGAGCGCCCCGTCCAGGAGCGCCGACCAGGTCTCGATCCAGCCCGCGAGCGCCGCCCCGACGCGGCGCGCGAGCTCCCCCGACAGGACGCCCGGGACGAGGTCCGTCACGGCGGCGTCCATGCTAGGTCTCGTCCGTCCCGATCGGGTCCCGGCTCGTCTCCCGCACGCGCTCGGCCGGCACCCGCAGCTCGCGCAGCAGGTAGCGCGCGAAGTCCGGGGCGTAGCCCTGCTCGGCGATCGCGAGCTCCATGCAAAGCAGCCAGGCGTCTCGCTCCCGGGGGCCGATGCGCAGGTGGGCATGGGCCGAGGGGATGCGGATCGGGCCGTACTTCTCCGCATAGAGGCTCGGACCGTTCATCCAGCCGCAGAGGAAGCGGGTCAATTTGTCCCGCGATTCGGTCAGGTCCCGGGCGTGCATCCGGCGGATGATCCGGGCCTCGGGCAGCTCGTCCATGATGCGATAGAAGGCGTCGACGAGGCGCGTGATGCCGGCCCGCTCGCCGGCGGCGCGGTAGGAGGCGTCGCCCTCGCCGTAGCGCGGGCGACCGGGCTCGGCGTCCGCACCGGAGGGCGCGCCGACGATCGCGAGGCCGCGCCTCGGCTCCGGTTCGTGCTCGGGCCCGTGGTCGGCCATGTCGCGTCCCTCCCGATCGAAGACCGAAGCGCGAGTGTAGCCGCCGGGGCCGCGTCGGACGCGCGCCCACCGGGTATGCTCCGCTCCCATCTCGGATCGCATCGCAGACCCCCATTCCGGGGCGGAAGGAAGCAGCGCATGGACAAGGAACGACTGAAGGGAAAGCGGGCTCTCGTGACGGGGGCGGCCTCGGGCATCGGGCGCGCGACCTCGCTGCGCCTCGCCGCCGAGGGCGCGACCGTCTTCTGCTGCGACATCGCCGCCGCCGGCGTGAAGGAGACCGTCGGGATGATCGCGGACCAGGGCGGCCGGGCCGCCTGCGGCACCGTCGACGTCTCCCAGCTCGCCTCCTGCGAGGCGGTCGTCGCCGAAGCCGCCCGCTTCCTCGGCGGCCTCGACATCCTCGCGAACGTCGCCGGCATCCTGCGCCCGGGCCACACGGACAAGCAGGACCCGAAGCTCTTCGACCAGACGATCGCGATCAACCTCTCGGGGACCTACTACATGTGCCGCTCGGCCCTGCCCCTGCTCCTCGACGGCGGCGGCGCGATCGTCAACATCGCCTCGGTCGCGGCCATGCAGGGCGTCCCGTACAACGCGGCCTATGGGGCCTCGAAGGCGGGCGTCGTCGGACTGACGCAGGCCCTGGCAGCGGAGTACGCGAAGCGCGGCGTGCGCGTCAACTGCGTCTGCCCGGGCGGCGTGCTGACGCCGATGACCCTCGGCGGCTTCAACGTCGAGAACCTCGACCCGTCGCTGATGGCGCGCATCGCGCCCCTCGTCCCGCGCGTCGGCAAGCCCGAGGAGATCGCCGGTGTCGTCGCGTTCCTCGCCTCCGAGGAGGCAGCCTACGTGACGGGCTCGGCCTATCGCATCGACGGCGGCCAGACCTGTTAGGCGAAGGCGGGGCCGGCGGGCCGCCTACCAGCTCGAGTCGTCGCGACCGAGGGACCGAAGCCGGTCCTTGACCGGGACCGGCGGGAACTCCGAGGTGTCTCCGCGGCGGAGCTTCTCGACGTGGGTCCCGCCCTCGGCCCAGACGTGGCAGGTGTTCAGGTTGCCGGCGATCCGGCGCTCCCGGTCCTCGGGCGTGAGCTTGCTGCCCCGGCCGGAGAGCGTCGTCCCCTCGCGCACGGCGAGGGACCAGACCGACTGCACGACGGCCGGGGCCATCGCCTGGATCAGCGCGTTCGTGTGGGTGCAGCCCTGGGCGCCGGCGAAGAGCTCGCGGACCTTCGACGTGAACCCGCGCCGGATCGAGAGCCCGACGAGCTGCTCGTAGCGGGTGGCGATCAGCGGGCAGGTCGTGTGGGGGTGGGTCGCGAAGCGGACCGAGGCGGCGGTGATTCGCAGGTCGGGACGGGTCACCCGCAGCTCGAGCTGCATCTGGTGGATCTCGAGGGGCTCGGGATCGTCGGCGATGTAGAGGCCCGGGGGCTTCGTGTCCGAGACCGCCGACCGGACGAGGAGCTCCTCGTCCGAGAGGCGGTAGACGCGGGTCTCGTAGCGGCGGGTATGGACGAGCTCGAGGCCCTCGTCCTCGGGCAGCAGGCTCTGGGTCGACATGAGGGGCGTGTTTAGCACGCCCCCTCGCTCCGATCGGGGCACCGAGCCGCCCCGTGCCCCCGCCTCCGCCCCCCGATTTCCCCCGATTCTTCTCCCCGGCCCGGTCCGGATCCCGCCCGCCCGTGTCCCCGGTTCGATCCCGGCCCGTCCGGGTCGCCATCGGCCCGGTCCAGCCCCTCTCCCGGCCGGCCCGACCCCCCGGATCTGGGCGTCCGTCGGCTCAGCCCATCCGTTTCGTGCACAGGCGAAGGGCACCCCGTGCCCAGTGGCTGCGCACCCGCCGGCTCAACCGGCTCACAGGGCCGCACAGGCAGTGGCACAAGGCTTGCTCTTGCCTGCGAGCGATTCGGCTCTCGAATCCCCACTCTCGCTGGAGGCCACGATGTCCCTGCTCCGCCGACGATTCCCCGTCGCCCTCTCCTTCCTGACCGCATTGGTCGCGTCGGTGCCCGCGTGGGCCCAGGACGCACCGCCCGCGCCCCCCGTCATCGACTCGGGCGATACCGCCTGGGTGCTGACCGCCTCGGCGCTCGTCCTGATGATGACGCTCCCGGGGCTCGCGCTCTTCTACGGCGGGCTCGTCCGCGCGAAGAACATGCTGAACGTCCTGGTCCAGTGCTTCGCCGCGGCTGCGGTCGTCGGGGTCTTCTGGATCGTCGCCGGCTACAGCCTGGCCTTCGGCGGCTCGGGCCCCTTCTTCGGCGATCTGTCGAACGTGATGCTCCAGAACGTCACGATCGACTCGGTGACGGCCAACTTCGCCTCGCCGCCGCGCAACATCCCCGAGTACATCTTCGTGATGTTCCAGGGCATGTTCGCGATCATCACCCCGGCCCTGATCATCGGCGCCGTCGTCGAGCGCATGCGCTTCTCGGTGTTCGTCGCCTTCATGCTGCTCTGGATGATCTTCGTCTACTGCCCGGTCGCCCACATGGTCTGGTCCGGCCCCGGCTACCTCTTCGGCAAGAGCGCGATCGACTTCGCCGGCGGCCTCGTCGTCCACATGACGAGCGGTCTCTCGGCACTCGTCGCCGCGATCATGGTCGGCAAGCGCAAGGGCTTCGGGAAGCAGTCGATGGCGCCCCACAGCCTGCCGCTCTGTCTGACCGGCGCCGGCCTGCTCTGGACCGGCTGGTTCGGCTTCAACGCCGGCAGCGCGCTCTCCGCGAGCCCGCTGGCCGCCCTCGCCTTCATCAACACCAGCACCGCCGCCTCGATGGCGACCCTGACCTGGGCGGTGATCGAGTGGATGCACCGCGGCAAGCCGACCGCCCTCGGCGCGGCGACCGCCGCCGTCGCGGGTCTCGTCGCGATCACCCCGGCCTGCGGCAACGTCGGCCCGAGCGGAGCCCTCGCGATCGGCTTCGGCGTCGCCCTGATCTGCTATGCCTCGGTGACCTTTCTGAAGCCGCTGCTCGGCTACGACGACTCCCTCGACGCCTTCGGCGTCCACGGCGTCGGCGGGACCTTCGGCGCGATCGCCTCGGGCGTCTTCGCGACGACCCTCGGCGCCGGCGTCGAGAGCAAGGCCGCGCAGATCATGATCCAGCTCGAGGGCGTCCTGATCGTGGCGGTGCTCGCCCCGGTCGCGACCTTCATCATCCTGACGATCCTGAAGCTGGTCTTCGGCTCGCTGCGGGTCACCGACGAGGAGGAGTTCAACGGCCTCGACCTCTCGTCCCACAGCGAGAGCGCCTACGCCTACGGCACGGGGGCCCAGTCGGAGTAACGACCGTCGACGACGCGCCGGCACACGGCCGGCCATCGCCTGCAGCCACCGCGAACGGGGGGTCCTCTGGGGCCCCCCGTTCTGCTTTCGGGCCCGACGAACTCGGGCGGCTCGGTGCCGCTCGATGGGCGCGAACGACGGGGCTCACGCCCGCCCTCAACCGACCTCGTCGACCGAGCCGCCGAAGAGCAGGTCGAGCAGACTCCGCTCGGCGGGGGGCACGAAGACGCAGACGTGGTCGCCGGGGCGCAGCGCGGTGCTCCCCTTCGCCACGACGAGCTCCCGGTCGCGCACGATCAGCGTGACGAGGCAGCCGTCGGGCAGCGCGAGGCCGCGCAGGTCGGCGCCGGCGACCACGCTCGATTCGTCGACGTGATACCACACGAACTCGCCCGGGAAGTCCTGGAGCGACACGAGCTCGACCTCGGCGGCGGGCGACGGCGCGTGGGGCGCGACGAGCCCGAGCCGGCGGGCGAGACCGACGACGGTCGCACCGGGGACGACGCTGCTGACCAGCACGACGAAGAAGACGAGGTGGAAGAGCTCGGCCCCGCCCTCGACGCCCCGCACGACCGGATAGGCCGCGAGGATGATGGGCACCGCCCCGCGCAGCCCCACCCAGGAGACGAAGCCCCGCTCCCCCCGCGGCAGCCCGATCAGTGCGACGACCGGCCAGACCGCGAGCGGCCGGGCCACGGCGGCGAGCCCGATCGCGAGGGCGAGCCCGACCCCCGCGACCGGCGCGAGCTGCGACGGAGTCACGAGCAGACCGAGCAGCGCGAACATCAGGATCTGCGCGAGCCAGGCGAGCGCGTCGTGCACCCGGCGGACGCCGGCGCGATAGGGCATCGCGCCCGCCGCGATCAGGATCCCCGTCACGTAGACCGAGAGGAAGCCGCTGCCCCCGAGCAGCGTCGCCGAGCTGAAGGACAGGAACGCCGCCGCGAGGGTCACGACCGGATAGAGCCCCGCGGCGGGAAGATGGAGCCGGGGGAGCAGGACTCGCGCGGCGTGACCACAGGCGAAGCCCGCCGCCGCGCCCACGACGACCTGCTCGCCGAAGAGCCGCGCGACCGAGCTCGCGTCGACCGGCTCGCCGAGGGCGAACTCGGTGGCGACGATCGTGAGGAAGACGGCCATCGGGTCGTTGAGGCCGGACTCGACCTCGAGGATCGCGGCCGTGCGCTCGCGGAGGCGGACGCCGCCGCCGCGCAGGACCGAGAAGACCGCCGCCGCGTCGGTCGACGACACGACCGCGCCCGCGAGCAGGGCGAGCCTCGGCTCGAGGCCGAGGGCGACGCCGAAGCCCGTCATCAGGGCCGCCGTCGCGACGACGGAGACGGTGGCGAGCAGGCCGGCGGGGCGGGCGGCCCGGCGCAGGACGCCCGGCGCCGTGTTGAGACCGCCGTCGAAGAGGATCAGGACGAGGGCGATCGTCCCGAGGCGATAGGCGAGGCCGTAGTCGGCGAAGTCGATGCCGCCGAGCCCCTCCGAGCCCGCGAGCATGCCGAGGAGCAGGAAGATCAGCAGCGCGGGCACACCCAGCCGCCGCGAGAGGGGGCTCGCCACGCCCGCGAGCAGGATCAGGATCCCGACGGCCGCGAGGATCGCCGCCGTCGCCTCGGGCTCGCTCAATCGGGGTCTCCCCTCCCTGCGATGGCGCCGGTCCGCGGGCCGGAGGATGCGCGGGCGGGCCGGTCCGCGCGGGCGCGCCGACGGGCGGTGCGCCGCGAAACGCTCAGGTCGTGACGCTGCCGCCGTTGAGCTGGAGCGTCTGCCCGGTCATCCAGCTGGCCTCGTTCGACGCCAGGAACACGCAGACCGCCCCGACGTCCTCCGGCTCGCCGAGGCGGCCGACCGGGATCGTCTTCGCGAGATGGGCGGTGACGGCGGGATCGTTCTGATTGTTCATCAGGCCGAGGGCCACGGTGTTGGCGGTGACGCCGAAGGCCGCGTTCTCGAGGGCGAGATGGCGCATGAAGGCGATCGCGCCGCCCTTGCCCGCGGCGTAGGGCGAGACGCCGAGGGCGAGGCCGACGGTGCCCGCGCCCGAGGAGATCGTGATGATGCGCCCGAAGCGGCGACCGTTCATGCGGTTGATGACGGCGTGGCAGCAGTTGAGCACGCCGTAGAGATTGACGTCGATGTAGGGTCGCCACGCGTCGGGCGTCGTCTCCCGGAACGGCTTGATCCCCATGCCCTCCGGAATCCCGGCGTTGTTGACGAGGATGTCGATCGGGCCGAGCTGCCGCTCCATCCGGTCGACGTTTTCGACGACGGCGGCATGGTCGGCGACGTCGAAGACCGCCGTCATCGCCTGGCCCCCGGCCGCGACGATCGATTGGACCGTCGCCATCGCGCGGGTCGCGCGCAGATCGTTCACGGCGACCCTGGCCCCCCGCGCCGCGAGCAGGCGCGCGATCCCCGCGCCCACCCCCTGCCCGGCCCCCGTCACCAACGCCGTCCGCCCGCTCAGATCGAACATCGCTTCTCCCGCCTCTCCGTGGCACGTCCGGGGCTCGTCCGGGGCTCGTCCGTGGCTCGCCTCATTCCCGGGCGGCCAACGTATCACGGCCCGTGCAGCCCCGCGGCCCCGGCTGGCCCGGAACGGGCTTTCCGGGCAAGATCCCGGGCCGAGGCGGTGCGGCCCCCGGCGATTCGAACGGGCCGGCCGCCCCTCGATCCACCCCGAGCTGCCCTCGCCGGCGAACGAACGGAAGGCCCGAGACCATGCCCAACCATCCGATCCGCGAAGACATCGGCCTGCTGGACCGCCATTTCTACCTCGATCCCTGGGAGCGCTTCCGCTGGATGCGCGACCACGCGCCGGTCTACTGGGACCCCTCCGCCGACGGCGGCCTCTGGGGCGTCACCCGCTACGACGACGTCATGACGATCGCGAAGACGCCGGAGATCTTCTGCTCGGGCAAGAGCTCGCGGCCCGAGCGCGACAGCTGGATCCCGACGATGATCAACCTCGACGAGCCGCTCCACAAGCGCCGCCGCAGCATCGTGAACCGCGGCTTCACCCCGCGCCGCGTCCAGGACCAGGAGGCGAAGCTCCGGCAGCTGACTCGCGAGCTGATCGACGCGGTGGCCCCGCGCGGCGAGTGCGACTTCGTCGCCGACATCGCGCGCTGGATCCCGATGGTCGCGATCGGCGACATGCTGGGCGTCGAGCCCGAGGACCGCGCGAAGCTGCTCGAGTGGAGCGACTGCCTGCTCGGCGGCGGTGAGATCGCGAAGATCGAGGACGACGCCCTGCGCCGCGCGAAGCAGCGCGAGTTCAGCAACGAGTACTTCGCCTACCAGATGGCGGTGATCGCGGATCGCCGGAAGAACCCGCGCAACGACCTCGTCTCGGTCCTGGTCCAGAGCACGATCGATGGCGAGGGCCTGACCGACGAGCAGCTCCTGCAGGAGAGCCTGCTGATCCTGATCGGAGGCGACGAGACGACGCGCCACGTCATGACCGGCGGCCTCGAGCAGCTCATCCTGCATCCCGACCAGAAGCGCAAGCTGATCGACGACCCGGGCAAGATCGAGATCGCGGTCGAGGAGATGATCCGCTGGGTCTCGCCGATCGTGAACATGAACCGGACCCTGACCCGGGACACCGTGCTCCACGGCGAGAAGCTGCGCGAGGGCGATCGCGTCCTGCTGCTCTACCCCGCCGCGAACCGCGACGAGCGCGCCTTCGAGAACCCGGACCGCTTCGACGTCGAGCGCTGGCCGAACTACCACGTCGCCTTCGGCGGCTACGGCGTCCACCACTGTCTCGGCGCGAGCCTCGCCCGCCTCGAGCTGAAGATCCTGTTCGAGGAGCTGCTCGCGCGGCTGCCCGACATCCGGCTCGCCTCGGACGAGCCCCTCGAGCGGCGCCCCAACAACTTCATCACGGGCATCGAGAAGATGCCCGTCGTCTTCACGCCCAGCCGCGCTTCTGCATGAGCGTGATCAGGTTCTCGATCTCGGCGAGCTCGGCGGTCGCGCTGTTGAGCCAGCACTCCTCGTAGCCGAGCTCGGCGTAGGCTTCGAGGGACTCGAGCACGCGCTCGGGCGTCGAGCGATCGACCATGCGCGACATCGCCTTCGCGCCGGGCTCGCTCGTCACCTTGATGTACTTGTAGACGTAGGCCTTGAGCTTCTCGTCGGCATTCGGGGCGAGCGAATACCAGAAGCCACCGATGCGCCGGGGCGCCGTCGTGCGGCCAGCCTTCTCCCAGGCGTCGCTGACCATCTGGGACTGCTGCTTCATCTCGGCACCGACGCCGTTGCCGGACCAGGAGTAGACGCCGTCGGCCCAGTGGGAGGCCCGGGCGATCGCCTTCGGGCCCATCGCGCCGGCGAGGATCTTCGGGCCGCCCTTCTGGACCGGCTTCGGGCCGATCGGCTCGGCGCCCTCGAAGGGGAGCTCGCCCGCCCAGATGCGGCGGATCTCCGCGACCTGCGCGTCCATCCGCGCATAGCGACCCTCGCGCGGCTTCTCCATGCAGCGGTAGTCCTGGGGGCGGCCGCCGGTGCCGACGACGATCGACGTGCGGCCGCCGGCCAGCATGTCGAGGGTCGCGGCGTGCTTCGCGACCTTGATCGCGGGATGCATCGGAAGGACGTAGAGAGTCGGCACGATCTGGATCCGCTTCGTCGCGACCGCGGCCGCCGCCAGCAGCGCCATCATGTCCACGGACGGCCCGACCATGCGCTCGCCGCAGGAGAGCGTCGAGAACGGGCCCTCGTCGACGCGGCGGAACCACTCGAGCGTCGTCTCGCGGGTCAGGCCTTCCTGGGTATACGGGAAACAGAGTCCGATCTTCATGATCTTGCACCCAATCGATAGAGGTAGACTTCGGCCACGTTCTCGTTGCGAGGACGCACGCCGTACTTCTTCTTGTACGCATCCGCGAAGGCCGCGAACTCCGCCGGATCCTCGACGCGCACCGCCGCGACCGGATAGAGCTTGCCCCCGACGCGCACCCGCGCCGACGGATCGGCGATCAGGTTCTCGACCCAGCGCGAGCGGTTGGCCCCGGCATGGACGTAGAGCCGATCGCCCATCCCGACGGCCCAGATGTTGACCGAGTAGGGGTCGCTCGGGCGCGTCTCGAGCTGGATCGTCGAGATCTCGTCCGTGAAGCCCCAGTCCCCGGGCACCGCCTCGACCGGCCCCGACAGCTCGCCCCCCGGCATGAGCAGCGTCGGCCCGCAGCCGAGCAGGCAGGCGAGGGCGAAGGGACCGGCGGCGAGCCACGACGACCAGCTTTTCATGCGCCTACTTTACCCGCCCCGCCCGCGATCGGCTGCCCTATTCTGCGAAACATGCCCCACACCGCGCCCGCCTCCGCCACGCCGCTCTCCGTCGCGACGCTGCTCGCCTACTCCATGCCGATGGTGGCGGTCAACTTCTCGCTCGTGCTCTTCATGAGCTACGTGAACAACTACGCCGTCGACGTGCTGCTCGTCCCGCCGATGGCGATGGGGGCGATCTTCGGCGCGGGCCGGCTCTGGGACGCGATCACCGACCCGATCACCGGCGTCTGGAGCGACCGCACCGAGCACGCCTGGGGCCGCCGCCGTCCCTGGATCGCCGCCTCGGCGATCCCGATCGCGCTCTCGGGCTGGATGGTCTGGGCACCGCCCGCGTCGCTCTCGCCGACCGCGCTGATCGTCTGGATGACGGTCGCCGTCTTCGCCTTCAACCTGGCGATGACGATCTTCTACACGCCCCATCAGGCCCTCGGCGCCGAGCTCACCCTCGACCACCACGCCGTCTCGCGCATCTTCGCCTGGCGCCAGGCGGCGGGCTACGTCGGCATGGTCGGCTGCCTCGTCTTCGGCATGCCCCATCTGATGACGGCCGAGGACCCGAAGGCCGCGGCCACGACCTTCGCGATCGTCTGCGGCGTCGCCGTCGTCGTCTCGATCGCGGCCTCGGTCGTCTTCCTCAGCGAACCGGCGGGCAATCGCCGACGCGGCGGATCGTCGAACCTCGGCGTCGCCCGGGACGTCTGGCGCAACCGCCACTCGCGCCAGCTCCTGATCATGATCTTCATCGAGCACACCGGCTCGGGGGCCAGCATGGTCGTCGCGCCCTTCCTGATGAAGTACGTCGTCGGCCTGCCCGGGAGCATCGGCGCGATCTTCCTCTTCTACGTCGGCTCGTCGCTCCTCTCGCTCCCCCTCTGGGTCGCGCTCTCCCGCCGGATCGGAAAGAAGGAGGCCTGGCTCGTCGGCCTCGCCGTCGGGATCACGGGCTATGCGTGCCTCTTCTTCGTGGGCCACGGCGATCTGCGCTGGATGCAGATGGTGGTCAGCATGACCGGCGCGTGCTCGGCCTGCGGGACGGTGCTCGGCCAGTCGCTGCTCGCGGACGTGATCGACGCGGACGAGCTCGAGACGGGGGAGCGCAAGGAAGGCGCCTACTACTCGGCCTTCACGTTCCTCTACAAGACCTCGAGCGGCATCATGGCGACGATCACCGGCTTCACGCTCTCCGCCGTCGGGTTCGTGCCCAACCAGCCCGACCAGAGCGAGACGGCCCAGCTCGCGATCCGAAGCCTGAACGCGCTGGCCCCGCTCGTCAGCATGCTGATCGGCGCCGTGATCCTCGCCCGCTTCGGCCTCGACGGGGCGAAGCACGCGGAGATTCGCCGAGCCCTCGACGCGCGCCGAGCCGCCGCCGGCGCGGCGGCCGCGCCAGTCGGGAGCCGCTGAAGAGCAGCCGGACGCCTCTGGCATGACCGATCTGCGAGTCCCAGCGTCCGCATCTCCCTCCATGTATGCAGGATGCGAAGATCGCTCTGCACGCCCCCCCGAGTGCCCCGGACCGCGCTCTTCCCGCCCTTCTACAGCCCGACTTCGAAGCGCATCGTGCCGACCCAGACGGTGTCGGCGTGGACGCCGCCGGGATTGTCGATCATCTGGAGATCGGGCTTCAGGGAGAAGAAGGGCGTCAGCTGCAGGCGGTAGAAGAAGTCGAGGGAGGTCTCGTCGGCGGTGTAGCCGGCGGCGACCGGGTCGGCGAGGTCGACCCAGTTGACCATCACGCCCGCGGTGTCGGCGGCCCGGAAGGCGAGCGGACCGGTGGCGAGGAGCCCGAGGCTCGCGTGGTGATGGGCCGGGCTGATGTCCGGCTCCGACCAGCCGTACTGGCCGAAGATCCGGATGTCGCGCGTGCTCTCGTCGCGCTCGGGCTCGAGGTCGAAGACGCGCTGCTCGAAGAGCGCGAAGAAGCCACCGGTCTGCCCGGCCGAGGAGCCGTCCCAGCGCGTGAACTGGGCGCTGTGATACCAGGGGCCGACCGCGATGCGGCCCGGGCCGAGCGGCGCGTCCTCGTGCCAGTTGGCGCCGATCTCGCCGATCACGAAGTGGTCGCCCGAGCCCTGGAAGAAGGTCTTCGGACCGCGCTTGCCGAGCTTCGCACCGGTCGCGGCCATGGCCCCGTCGAAGACGCCCACGCCGGCATAGAAGGGGCCCTTCGGATCCACGAAGACGAGCGCCCCCGTCGCCGGATCGGGATAGGTCGCCATCGCGAAGATCGTCGGGCTGAATCCCGCGGAGGAGTTGATGAAGTCGCCGCCGGCGTCCGGGAGCGCGAACTCGCTGTTCGCGTCGAACTTGCCGAACTTCACCCGGACCAGGCCGTCGAAGAACCGCTGCTGCCACCAGAGCTCCGCCAGCTGGAACTTCCGGTCGGTCGGGTTGTCGATGTTGGAGTAGTACTGGAAGTCGCCGACGTCGCGGGTCCCGAAGTCGCCCCAGATCGAATAGGCATCGAAGAAGACGGTCGCGCCCGGCAGCGAAACGAGCTTCTCGAGATCGAAGGTCCCGTTCACGTCGACCCAGTGGCGATAGGCCGTGTCCTGGTGGACGCCGCCGCGAAAGGGTCGGGAGAGGTCGGCGGTGTAGGAGCCCTCGAACTCGACGCCCCGGTCGCGCAGCCAGCTGCGCACCCCCATCCATTCGCCGGTGAGCCGCTCGCCGGCGAGCCAGCGGCCGACGGCGGAGTCCCCGACCGCGGAGACGTGCGGGGGTTGGACGGGATCGATCATGCCCTCGGGGCGGCGGGGATGGCCGTGACCGTGCAACGGATACGCAACCGCGCGGTCGACGACCACGACGTCGATGGAGAACCCGAGCAGGACGAGCGCGAGGCGCAGGAGCAGTCGGATCCCATTAAGTGGAAATCGTCCACCCACACCCAAGCCCGCACCGCGCTCCGCGACGCGCCTGGGCGCGCCGGCCGGGGTGACGACCGTCGCGATCGAGTGGCATTCTTCTTGCGATGACGAGCTCAGCCAGACGCGCGAAGGGATGCGCGGGAGCGAGCGAGAGATGAAGCCCGACCGGATGGACGTGCGAGTCCCGAGTGGATGCCCCGGTGACCGACGAATCGGACGAGCGGCGCGCGGGATCGCGCTGCTGATCGCGAGCGCTTCGCTGCTCGGGGCCATCGGATGCGCGACGCCGCAGCCGAAGCCCGACGGCGAGGCGACCACGGCGTCGCGGTCGCGCTGCGCACCGGGCGCGGTGCTCGACGATCGACACTCGCTCTGCAATGGCCGATCCGGACGCTGGTGGTAGTCGGCGCCTGCAAGCGCCTCGACGCGCACGGTCTCCCCGACCGGCACGAAGCCCGATCCCCCTCGCATACCCCCTCCGAACCCCTGCGCCGGCGAGCACACGAGGCTGAGGGGCGGGATCGGAGACCGTCGACGGGAAGTTGATCCGGAAGGATCCCGTCGACCGCCGATTGGGGGTTTCCCCCGAAGCGAAGCGCCCGGCTTCTCCGACTAACATTTGAGCAGCCGACCGGCAAGTCGATCGATGGCCGGCCGGGGCCGGGCGGAGCGCGTGAAGACGTCTCGCCGCGCTCCACCCCGGGCCGCGACGGAGCCGCGCCCCGGCGCTCTGCGCTCGGCGGCTGGTGCTAGTCGGCGCCCGGAGCCGGACGCACGCCGGCCAGGCGATTGCGGAAGAGGCGACCCGGATGGGCGCCGGTCGGCTCGCCGTTCTCGACGGTGACGCGGCCGGCGACGAGCGTCGCGCGGAAGCCCTTCGCCTTCTGGGAGAGCCTCGGCCGGCCGGCCGGGAGATCCTCGACGACCCGAGGCACCTCCGGTGCGACCGTCGCCGGATCGAAGACGTTCAGATCCGCCTGCAGCCCCTCGCGCACGAGCCCGCGATCCGAGAAGCCCCAGGCGAGCGCCGGCTCGAAGGACAGCATCCGCACCGCCTCCTCGAGGCCGATCAGCCCGCGCTCGCGGACCCAGTAGCCGAGCAGATACGTATGGATCGACGCATCCGCGATCTGCGAGAGATGCGCGCCGGAGTCCGAGAACGTCATGATCGTGCGCGGATGCCGCAGCACGTCGAGCAGCACCGCCTCGTCCTGGGGATACAGGCTCGGCTGGATGAAGAGCTTCTCGAAGTCGCTCTCGACCGCGAGATCGATCATCGCCCGCGCCGGCGAGACGCCCCGCGCCGCCGCGACCTCGCGCACCGTGGGGTTCGGCGGCAGCCCCCGTTCGTAGACCCGGATCCCGTCGTAGTCCGGCGGTCGCGGCATCGCGCCGAGGCCGCGCCAGCCCGAGTAGTCGCCCTCCATCGCGAGCCGGGCGTACCGCTCGCGCTCGGCCGGATCCGCGAGCCGCCGGCGCTGCTCCTCGACCGGCAGGGACCGCAGCCCCTTCCAGCTCGGCAGCACGTCGAAGGGCAGTCGCGTCTTGAACGAGAGGAGCACCGAGATCCCGCGGCAATGGCTCTGGCCGTACATGCGCCCGCCGGCCTTCGCGATCGCATCGATCTGCTCGAGCATCGCGCGGCCCCCGGCCTTCGTCGCGATGAGGCCCGCCGTGACGGGGACGCCCTGATCGATGGCGATGCGTCGGATGTGTCGCCAGGTCTCCTCGACGACGGCGGGGTCGCTCGAGAGCACGCCCTCGGTTCCACCTTCGAGAATGCCCGTGCCGAGGCGCGCCATCACGCCGGCCAGGCGATGGAGCTCCTCCCAGCTCGCGAGGCGCGAGGCGACGGGGCGATCGTCGGAGGTCTCGTGGTGCTCGCTGCGGGTCGTCGTGAAGCCGATCGCCCCGGCGCGCAGCGCGTCTTCGAGCACCGCCTCCATGCGCGCGAGGTCGGCCTCGCTCGCCGCCTCCGTGAACGCGCGCTCGCCCATCGCGAAGGTCCGCAGCGCCGAGTGGCCGATGTTGGCGGCATAGTGGATCGCCTTCTTCGTACGATCCACGGCGTCCATGAACTCGGGGAAGGTCTCCCAGCTCCACGGAATGCCGGCGGCCAGCGCCGCGGGGTCGAGATCCTCCGCGCGCTCGAGATTGCGCACGACGAGGGCCCGGGCGTTCGCATGGGCGGGGGCGAGGGTGAATCCGCAATTGCCCATCACGGCGGTCGTGACGCCGTGCCAGCAGGAGTTCGCGCCCTGCGGATCCCAGAAGAGCTGGGCATCGAAGTGGGTGTGGCCGTCGATGAAGCCGGGGGTCACGACGTGGCCCTCTGCGTCGATCTCCCGGCGACCGCGCTCGACGATCCGGCCGATCGCGGCGATGCGGTCGCCCTGGATCGCGACGTCGGCGCGGTAGGCACCGAGCCCCGAGCCGTCGACGACGCGGCCGCCGCGAATCACGACGTCGAAACCCACGATCCCCCTCCCCTGCGACGGCCCGCAGCCCTCGCCTTCGTTGCCCGGCCCCGCGTCAGTCCTTGGGCAGCCCGAGGATCCGCTCCGCGATGATGTTGCGCTGGATGTTCGGGCTGCCGCCGCCGATCACGGTGCCGTGCCAGCCGAGGGCGCCGTGCTGGAGCTCGCCCTGGTGGAGCGCCTCGCTGCCGAGCAGCTCGAGGGTCAGCTCGCTCATCTCGAACTCGAGGATGCCGCGCTGGAGCTTGTTGATCGCGGTCTCGCTGCCCGAGGGCTTGCCCTGGATCTGGTCGGTCAGATGGCGGAGCCCCGTCAGGCGCATCGCCTCGACCCGGATCTCCATCTCCGAGAGCCGCCGACGGACGCGATCGTCCTGCAGCGCCGGCCGCCCGTTGCGCAGGGCGCGCCTCGCGAGGTCCCGGATGTCGTCGAGATGCTGCTTCATCTCCGTCGCCTCGGAGATGCCCGAGCGCTCGTTGGCGAGGGCCCCCATCACGACCTTCCAGCCCTCGCCCTCGGCGCCCAGCCGGTTCGAGACCGGTGTCCGCGCCCCGTCGAAGAAGACCTGGTTGAAGGAGGCCTTGCCCGAGAGGTTCTCGATGGGCGTGACGGTGATCCCGGGCGTGTTCATGGGGACGAGCAAGCAGGTGATGCCCTTGTACTTCGAGACCGTCGGATCGGTCCGCACGAGCAGGAAGATGTGGGACGCGAAGTGGGCGGAGGTCGTCCAGATCTTCTGGCCGTGGATGACGTACTCGTCGCCTTCGCGGACGGCGCGGCACTGGAGCGACGCGAGGTCGCTGCCGACGTCGGGCTCGGAATAACCGGTGCACCAATGGGTCCGGCCGTCGAGGATCGCCTCGAGATGCTCGGCCTGCTGCGCCTTCGTGCCGTGCTTGATGATGGCGGGGCCGACCCAGGTCAGCCCCATGAAGTCGAGGCCGAGGGCCGGCGCGCGGCGCGCCGACATCTCTTCCTTCAGGATGAACTGGCGGATCAGGTCGCCGCCGCCCCCGCCCCATTCGCGCGGCCAGCTGAAGCCGACCCAGCGCTTCTCGCGGAGCTTGCGGTTCCAGTCCTGCAGGAACGCCGGATCCTCGTCCGGGACGGGATCCGGGAGGTTCGCGTCGAGGAAGGCGCGGATCTCCTCGCGGAAGGCCTGCTCTTCGGGCGTGAAGTTGAAGTCCATCGGGCGTTCTCCTCCTAGCCCAGGGCCAGCGTCGCGAGCCGGTCGCGGTGGTAGTCGCCGTCGCCGAAGGTCGGCCGGACCCATTTCGAGCGCTTCAGGTAGAGCTGGACGTCGTACTCGATCGTGTAGCCGACGGCACCGTGGAGCTGGACGCAGTCGACGCCGATCCGCGTGAACGCGTCGGCCAGATAGGCCTTGGCGAGGGACGCAGAGCGCGGGAGCTCCGCGCGGCGCTCGTCGATCGTCCAGGCGGCGTAGTAGAGCAGCGACTTGACCGACTCGGTGTCGACCCACATGTCGGCGAGGCGGTGCTTGACGCCCTGGTAGCGACCGATCGGCGATCCGAACTGGATGCGGTCGTTGGCATAACGCACCGTGATCGCGAGGGCGCCCTCGGCGGCGCCGAGGCCCTCGGCGGTCACCGCGACGCGACCGCAGTCGAGGAGCAGCTCGAGGGTCGCCCTCGGGATCCGCGGCGGCGAGGCGGGCCTCGGGGCCGACGCGGACGCCGTCGAGGAAGACCGTCCCGCTGCGCTTGGTCTCGTCGAGGGTCGGCACGAGCTCGATCCGGAGCCCCGGTGCGTCCTTCGGGACGAGTCCGAGGCGGACCGCCGTCCCGGCGCGATAGGCGACGACGAAGACGTCGGCCGCCCCCGCGTCGGCGACGAAGCGCTTCTCGCCCGTCAGCACGTCGACCTCACCGTCGGCCACGGCCCGGAGCCCGACGCCCGACACGCCCTGGCGATCGCTCGCCTCGAGGATCGCGAGGGTCCCCACGGCGCTGCCGTCGGCGAAGCACGGCAGCCAGCGGCTCTTCTGCGCGGAGCTCCCGGCCTCGAGCAGCGCGGTCGCCGCGAGGGCCGTCGAGACGAGCGGCGAGGGCAACAGCGTGCGCCCGGTCTCTTCGAGCACGACGACGAAATCGACCCACGAGAGCCCGGCGCCGCCGTACTCGTCGGGGATCAGCAGCCCGAGCGTCCCCTGCTCGGCCAGAGCGCGCCAGAGCTCGGGCGAGTGGGCGTCGCGCGTCTTCATCAGACGCCGGACCTCGCTCATCGGACAGCGGTCGTCGACGAACTTCCGCACGGCTTCGCGCAGGAAGCCCTGCTCCTCGGTGAATCCGAAATTCATGCTCGCTCCAGCAGACGAAAGGGCCTCGGTGGACTCGGGTCGCAATCTTCCGCCGTCCGGGCCCGCCCGGCAAACTCCGGGAAGCGGGCCCTCATGATCACCCAAGGGGCAGCAAACTGACCAGCGGGTCACGAATTTTTCACCGCGTCCGGAGGGCCCGGGGATAAGATGCACATGACCTGGGAAGGTGGTGGGAGCAGTCCTGTACGGACTTCGCCCGCCATGGGGATATCGGTGCGCACGGCCCGCAAGGGCCCGCGTTCGTGACGATTCGAAGAGCCGCGGTGTTGGGAAGCGCCGCGGACGCGACTGATGTCGCCTCTTCGACGGGGTGATCGGCGGCCCGACCTGGCCGGCATGGAGATTCCTCCATGGCCGTGGCCCGGTCCCGGGGCGTCGCTCCGCGCGATCACGATCGGCGCGTTCTCCTCTGTCAGCCTGCCTCCAGGTCCGGATCGGTCGCATGTCCTGCCCGCCACAGGTCGTGGCGGAATCGGTCATGCCGCTCGACGACGCGAGTCGGTCGCCGGGCCCATCGGCGTGACGGCGCTCGTCGTGACGGCAAATGGAGAGGTAGACGGAAATGATTCTCAACGGAAAGAAGGGGGCTCTCATCCTCGCCGCCTGCGGCGTCCTGTCGCTGGCACCGCTCTCCGCGAGCGCCCTCGGCATCTCGATCGCGAACGTCTCGAGCACCGGCAGCAGCCTGACCCAGCTCCGCAACGGTGACGTCGTGACCTTCGACCTCGTCCTCGAGAACGCCTCGGGCCTGAACGTCTACGGCCTCGGCATCGGCGTGACGGGCTTCGACGTCGGCAACGACGGCGACGTCAACGACGACAACCTGCGGCTCAATGGCGGCGCGGTGGCGGCCTCGATCTTCGACGGCGCCGTCACCGCGGGCCTCGACAACATCCGGACGGCCCCGACCCTGATCGGCCGCCCCTCCCCGTTCTTCGACCCGAGCCGGATCCAGCTCTTCGACGGCGCCGCCCTGACGCCGTCGAACGGCACCGGCGCCCTCGACATCGGCGTCGGCGGCAATCCGGTCGGGGCCGGCGACGTCCACTTCCGGATCGCCTTCCGCGCGGTCACCGCACTGACCGGGAATACCGGCCCGAGCTTCACGCTGAAGTTCGGCATCGGCGAGTTCGGCAACTCGGCAATCGGCGCCGGCGGCGTGGACCTGCCCTTCAACAACGCCTCCTACACCCTGAGCGTCATCCCGGAGCCCGGAACCGCGCTGCTCATGGGCCTCGGCCTCGCGGGGCTCGCGGCGCGCGGTCGGCGCTAGGCGCCGGCGCCCGGGCGGCGGGGTCGCTCTTCCGGGCGACCCCGCCCCCGCGCGACGTCGCGTCGCCCGGTAGACTCTCCCGGAGGTTCGCGCAGCGGACCGCATCGGGAGAGCGCGCATGCACGGGAGCTCATCGATCGGCTGGGCCGAGCTCGCGCTCCCGATCGGCGTCGCGCTCGGCCTCGTCGCGGGCCTGGTCCTTCTCTTCCGCCTCTCCCGTCGGGCGAAGAAGCTCCTGCTGAAGCGCCACCTGCGCCACGCCTGGCGCTGGCTCGAAGAAAAGGGCGTCGTCGAGAAGACGCCGCCCCTGATCCACGACTACCACCGCCTCTATCCCGAGCTCGCGCTCCTCGAGCGCCACTTCGAGGTCATCCAGAAGGAGTGCCGCGAGCTGATGGCGGCCTCCGAGCGGATCCCCCACATCCAGCAATCCGGCGGGCAGTACACGACGGGCGGCATCCACCAGGTCGAGTGGAAGACCTTCATGCTGAAGGCGGGGCGCTACCTCGAGGCGAACTGCGCGCGGGCCCCGGAGACGGCGCGCCTGCTTCGCCAGATCCCCGGCGTCGAGACGGCCTTCTTCTCGATCCTCGGCCCCCATCAGCATCTGCGGGCCCACTGGGGCTACTACAAAGGCTTCCTCCGCTACCACCTCGGCCTCGTCGTGCCCGACGACAACCGGGACGGGCGCTGCTGGCTGCGAGTCAACGACGATCGGGCGGCCTACGACAAGCGGATCCGCAGCGTCATCGAGGAGACGCCGAAGTACTTCTGGCGCGAAGGCGAAGGCATCGTCTTCGACGACACCTTCCTCCACGACGCCGCGAACGAAGCCGACTCGCCCCGCGCCGTGCTCTTCCTCGACCTGCGCCGCCCCCTGCCCTGGGCTCTCCACGTCGCGAACGTCGCGTTCCTCGCGCTGGCGCGACTCGACCCCGCCCTGCGCTCGATCCACCGCGACGCCGTCATGAAGGGCTGAGCCCCGCGGCGCCCGGCTACGAGCCCGCCTTCTCGGTCGGCAGACCAGCGGCCGTCCAGGCCTGCATGTCGCCGGTCAGATGGAGGAGCTGGGTGAAGCCTGCCTTCGCGAGGGTCTCGGCGGCGAGGCCGGCTCGGCGGCCCGACTTGCAGTAGACGACGACGGGCCCGTTCTTGCGGCCCTCGAGCTCGGCGAGATGGGCCTCGAGCTGGTCGTGGGGGATGTTGATCGCGTTGGGCACGTGGCCCTCCGCGTACTCCTCGGGCGTGCGGACGTCGAGGATCAGGCTTTCCCCCGCCGGCTGGCTCAGCAGCGTCTGCTGCGCGATCTCGGCCACCGCAGCGGGCGAGGCCGCCGGCGACGTCGTCGCGGCGTTCGAGCCGGAGCCGGAAGCGGAGTCGGTGTGGGAAGAATCGCAGGCCAATGCGAGAACGATCGCAGCCAGGATGGTGATGCGCATGCTCCCTCCTTCGTGCCGGGTCGCCCGGCGTTCCCAAGCAGTCACGCAGCCCGGAGCGTGACACAGCCCCGCCCGTCCGCGCGACCCGTGGCCGCAGCGCCCCCGACTTGCGACCCTCCGCACACGCACCGGCGTCACCGGCCGCAGGGCGGCCACGGGAGCAGCGGGCAATCGGCGACGAGCGACGAGCGACGAGCGACGAAGGGAGGCGGACGATGGGACGGCTCGCGGGCAAGGTGGCGATCGTGACGGGGGCGGCCCAGGGGACCGGCGCAGCGATCGCACGGCTCTTCGTGGCGGAGGGGGCCCACGTCGTGCTCGCGGACGTGAAGGACGAGGCGGGGCGCGAGGTCGCCCGCGCGCTCGGCGACGCCGCGCGCTTCGTGCATCTCGACGTGCGGCGGCCGGAGGACTGGCAGGCCGCCGTCGCCTCGACCGTCTCCGCCTTCGGTGGTCTCCAGGTCCTCGTCAACAACGCCGCGATCCTGCTCCTCGCGGCGCTGACGAAGACCTCCCGCGAGGACTTCCTGCGCATCGTCGAGGTCAACCAGCTCGGGCCCTTCCTCGGGATCCAGGCCGTCTTCGAGACGATGAAGAACGGCGGGGGCGGCTCGATCGTCAACATCTCGTCGAGCGACGGCATCAAGGGCATGAACGGCGTCGCGGCCTACGCGTCGAGCAAGTGGGGCGTCCGCGGCCTGACGAAATGCGCCGCGATGGAGCTCGGGCGCTACCGGATCCGCGTGAACGCGATCTGCCCCGAGGCGGGCAATCCGTTCATGAGCGCGCCCTTCCTGCCGGAGATGGCCGACATCGCGAACGTGCCCCACCAGATGATGCAGGCGATCCTCAAGGCGCCCGACGACGCGAAGCCCGAGAGCCGGATCGACCACGTCGCCCGGATGGCCCTCTTCCTCGCCTCCGACGAGAGCCTCTCCTGCACCGCGGCCGACTTCGTCGTCGACGCGGGCCTCTGGGCGGGCGTCTACCAGAAGGGCATTCCGAGCGCCTGAGCGCCCGCCGCCTGACGCCCGAACGCCGTCCGCGCAGCGGGGCGACGCGCTCGGCCGCGCGCCTAACGCGCGTCGGGATGAACGATGGCGTCGGGGTGGCGGGCCGCCAGCGCGCGCCGCACGCCTTCCTTCCAGGAGACCTCGCAGGGCCCGGCCAGCTGCTTACGCAGGGTCGCGTCGAGCACCTTCATGCCCCAGGTCGCGTCCTCCGCGACGTCGATCTTCATCGAGAGTCCCGTCAGCGCCTCGACGTAGCGGATCATCTCCTCGACCGAGACCGGCTCGTCGCCGCCGAGGTTGACGATCGGCGCCGGCACGGCGGCCTTCAGGATCAGCCGCTCCGCCTGGCGGGCGATGTCCTCCTCGTGGATCGGGGAGCAGTAGCTCTCGCCCGACGCGGCACGGGTATACGGCATCCCGTGCTTCATCATCTCGTAGACCGCCATGGGCACGCCGCCGTGGCCTCGGCGACCGTAGGCGACGTCGAGGCGCGCGATGATCGTCGGCAGCCCGAGCGCGCGGGCCTGGAAGCGGACGACCGCCTCCGTCGCGAGCTTGCTCATCGCGTAGTGGGGCCCGTACTTCGAGAAGCCGCCGAGCATGTCGGTCTCCTTCGTCGGGACCGACGAGCTCGCGGGAACCCGATAGACCGACGACGACGACATGTGGAAGAAGGCGCGCACCGAGCGGTAGCGCTGCATCAGGAAGCCCGTCCCCTCGGCGTTCTGGGCCATGCCGATCTCGGGCGACTTCGGGCTCGTGTTGCAGCCGCAGTGGAAGACGTAATCGACTTCGGGGAGACCCGCGAGGTCGGCATCGCCCATCGAAAAGTAGACGGTCCGGACGCCCTTCGACTCGAGCTCGGCCTTCGCCTTCGCGTCGGTGAAGCGCGCGGCGGCGTGGACCTCGTTGCGCCGGGCCAGCTGCTCCGTCAGGTGGCCGGCGACCTGGCCGGTCGCCCCCGTCACGAGAATCCGCTTGCCTTCGATCGAGTCCATCCGCTTCTCCTTCACACTCGGGTCGGACGAGCATATCGCTGGCCCCGCGCGCGCCGCCATGCAATCGTCGCCCGATGGAAGCCGATCGTCCCGCCGCCACGACACCGCCCCTCGCCGATCTCGTCGTGCTCGATCTCACGATCGCGCGGGCGGGGCCGACGGCGGTGCGCCAGCTCGCCGACTGGGGGGCCGACGTCGTGCGGATCGAGCCGCGGGCCGAGACGGCGAGCGGCGAGGACCGCCACGCCGCCGACTACCTGAACCTCCACCGCAACAAGCGCAGCCTCTCCCTCGACCTGAAGCAGCCCGAGGGCCGCGCCGTCCTCCATCGCCTCGTCCCCCGCGCCGACGTCCTCGTCGAGAACCTGCGCCCGCCGGTCAAGGCGCGCCTCGGCTTCGACTGGCCGACGCTCTCGCGCCTCAACCCGCGCCTCGTGATGGGCTCGATCTCGGGCTTCGGCCAGGACGGGCCCTACGCCGAGCGCGGCGGCGTCGATCAGATCGTCCAGGGCATGGGCGGCCTCATGAGCATCACCGGCCTCCCCGGCCAGGGCCCGGTCCGCGCCGGCGTCGCGATCTCCGACGTGACGGCGGGGCTCCAGCTCGCGGTCGGCATCCTGGTCGCGCTCCACGAGCGCGCGCGCACCGGCCGCGGCCGCTTCGTCCAGACCTCGCTGCTCGAGTCGATGATCGGGATGCTCGACTTCCAGGCCGCCCGCTTCACCGTCGCCGGCGAGATCCCCGGCCAGGAGGGCAACCACCACCCGACGATGCGCCCGATGGGGCTCTACCCGACGCGGGACGGCTCGATCAACGTCGCGGCGCCGTGGGGACGGCTCTGGGAGGCCTGCTGTCGGGCGTTAGGCCTCGAGGCGCTCCTCGAGGACCCGCGTTTCGCGACGATCCGCGACCGGGCGCGCCACCGCGAAGCCCTCGACCGCGCGCTCGAGGAGCGGCTGCGGACGCGGGACACGGCGGAATGGCTCGAGGCGCTGCATGCGGTGGGGGTGCCGTGCGGGCCGGTGAACGACGTCGGGCAGGTCTTCGCGGATCCGCAGGTCGTCCATCTGGGCATGGCGGTGCCGGTCGAGGACCCGGTCCGCGGACCGATCCGGATCCTGCGCAACGCGACCCGGATCGAGGGCCACGACCCGGCGATCCGGCGTCCGGCACCGACCGCCGGACAGCACTCGCCGGCGATCCTGCGCGAGTTCGGCTTCTCCGAGGACGAGATCGAAGACCTCGTCGGGCGGGGCATCGTCTAGGCGCCGGCGCCGTGGGCCCCGCGCGGCTCGGGCTCGTCGAGGCCCTCGCGGGCTCCGGACGGGCCCTGCGCGGCGCCGCGCGACACTGTTAACGTCGGCCGACCACGGAGGACCGACGGCCGATGAAGGCGCCCGCATACTCGCTCGGCCTCCTGCTCGTGATCTACATCGTCAACAACGTCGATCGTCAGATCATGAACATCCTGGTCGAGCCGATCAAGAAGGACCTCGGCCTCTCCGACGGGCAGATCGGCTGGCTGATCGGTGGCTCCTTCGCCCTCTTCTACACCGTGGCCGGGCTGCCCATCGCGCGCCTCGCCGACCGCGCGAACCGGCGCAACATCATCTCCGTCGCGCTGCTCGTCTGGAGCGCGATGACGATGCTATGCGGCATGGCCCGCAGCTTCCCCCAGCTGCTCGCCGCCCGCATCGGCGTCGGCGTCGGCGAGGCCGGCTGTACGCCCCCGGCCCACTCCATGATCTCCGACACCTTCCCGACCGCGAAGCGCGCGAGCGCGATCTCGATCTACTCCCTCGGCGGACCGATCGGGATGCTCTTCGGCCTCGCCTTCGGCGGCTATCTGGCCGACCAGCTCGGCTGGCAGGCCGCCTTCATGGTCGTCGGCGCCCCGGGCCTGCTGCTCGCCGCGATCACGCGGTTCACCCTCGACGAGCCCGTGCGAGGCGGCTTCGACGCTCAGGGTGACCGCGCGATCGAGCCCGTCGGGACGACGCTCCGCTTCATCGCCGCGCTGCCCGCGATCCGCCACATGCTGGCCGGCTCCGCCGTCCAGACCCTCTTCCTGGCGGGCGTCGCCGCGTTCCACTCGTCCTACCTGGTGCGCGTCCACGGCATGTCGGTCACGCGCGCGGGCATCTGGCTCGGCCTGATCGCGGGCGTCGCCGGGGGCATCTCCGTCTACACGTCGGGGCTCTTCGCCGACCGCCTCGGTCGACGCGACCTGCGCTGGCACTACTGGCTGGCGGCCGTCGGCAACCTGGTCTCGCTGCCGTTCTCGGTCCTCGCCTACACCGCCGAGGACGGGACGATGGCCGTCCTCTGGCTCGCGATCGCGACGCTCGGCAACCATCAGTACTCGGCGCTGGGCCATGCGGTGCTGCAGGGGCTCGTCAAGCCGCGCATGCGGGCCGTGATGTCGGCGACGGCGCTCTTCGCGATGAACGCGGTCGGCTTCGGGGTCGGGCCGGTCGTCGTCGGCGAGCTCTCCGACTACTTCGGCGGCGGGGTCGAGCTGCGCAAGGCGCTGCTCGCGCTGATCGTCTTCATGTTCTGGGCGGCGACCCATTTCCTGCTCGGCGCGCGGACCTACCTGCGCGACCTCGAGGCGAAGAACGCCTGAGCCGGGCGACTCCGGGCGGACCCACCGCGGAGCGGAGGCCGGCGCGGGCTGCAGGCTGGCGCGCGGAGCCGACGGCCCCGATCAGAGCGTCTGGACGAGCTCGGCGAGATTGCCCTCGGGATCCTTCGCGAAGGCGACCCGGACCTTCATCTCCGGGATGTCCTTGATCGCCGCGTGGACGCGGCCGCCGTTGGCGACGATGCGATCGAGGAGCGCCGACAGATCGTCCGTGATGAAGCCCAGGATCGCCGAGCCCGGACGCGGCGGCGCGAGCTCGGTGAAGCGCAGCAGCACGAGCGAGCCCGGCCCGAAGGCGGAGTCACGGCCGAGCATGATCTCGTCGATCGGATCGATGCCGACGTCGGCGCGGACCCGATCGAACTGCTTCAGTCCGAAGACGTTCGTGTAGAAGGCGGTCATCTTCTCGAGGTCGCCTACCACCAGCTTCGTGAATCCGAAGGTCGTCATCAGGCCACCTTTCGCAGCCGATAGCGGATCGGCAGGGTCTTGAGCCCGACGACGAAGCTCGAGGCGATGTGGGACGGCGTGCCCGCCGGCTCCATCCACTCGATGCGCCGCGCGAGCTCGAGGAAGAGTGCCCGCGAGGAGAGCCGCGCGACGTGGGCCCCCAGGCAGAAATGCTCGCCCGTGCCGAAGCCGAGATGCGGGTTGGGATCGCGGGTGATGTCGAAGGTGAAGGGATCGTCGAAGACGTCCTCGTCGCGATTGGCCGAGGCGTAGAACATCGCGAGCTGCTCGCCGGCGCGGAGCTTCTTCCCGTGGAGCTCGACGTCCTGCAGCAGGACTCGCTTCATGTAGTTGACCGGCGTCGCCCAGCGGACGACCTCCTCGACCGTGCTGCGCGCGAGGGACGGATCGTCGCAGAGCTTCTTCAGCTGGGCCGGATTCTCGAGCAGCGCCTGCATGCCCGAGGCGATCGCGTTGCGGGTCGTGTCGTGGCCGGCGGTGAAGACGATCAGGAAGTAGCCGTAGGTCTCGATCGGCGGCATCGGCTCGCCGTTCGGCATCCGCGCGTTCGCGAGCATGCTCGCGAGGTCGTCGCGGGGATGGGCGCGGCGGTCCTGGATGATTCGGGTGAAGAGGTTGATGAAGTCCGCACCGAGCGCCGCGGTCGCCGCCTTGCGATCCTCGCCCTTCCTCTGGAGGTCCGGATCCTCGGAGCCGAAGAGCTCCTGGGTCAGGCGGAGCATGGTCTCCTCTTCGTGGCGCTCGACGCCGAGCAGCGTCGCGAGCACGCGCAGCGGATGGCGCTGGGCGATCAGCTCCACGAAGTCGCATTCGCCTTCGCCCCCGAGCTTGTCGACCTGCTCGCGCGCACACTCGGTCACGATGTCGTCGAGGCGCCGGATGCTGCGCGGCGTGAAGAAGGCGCTCGCGACCTTGCGGAAGTCGCGGTGCTCCGGCGGATCCATCTCGATGATCGTCCGCATGCTGCCGAACGAGGTCGAGTCGGCGACGCGGCGGGCCTCCTGCTCGAAGCTGACGAGCGTCGGGCCCTTCGAGTTGCTGAAGATCCCGGGCTTGCTCGAGATCTTCACGATGTCGGCGTGGCGCGTCACCGCGTAGAAGGGCGGGAACTCGCTGCTCTCGCAGTAGTAGAGGGGGGCGTGCTTGCGCAGCTGGGTCCAGGCGTCGTGGGGCTGACCCGCGACGCCGTAGTTCTTCGAAGCGATCAGGTCGTCGGCCGTGAAATCGAACTGCATCGACGGGTCCTCGGGGGGCTGGGGCGGAGCACGGTCTGTTCGATGGCACTCTAGCAATCGTGAGGCGGGTCGGAATGGAGGTCGTGCCAGGTGCCCCGGGGTTCGAGCATTCGAGTACGGCGGGCTGCGCCGAATCCGTCCCGAGGGCCGCTGCTGCGATGTTTGGGTTGGGGTTGCTGGATGATTCGAACGCCGCGGGCGCGACGAGCGCTCTACAGAGCACGAAAGCCCACACGAATGCAAGCCGCAGCGCGCGGGACTCCGGGTCCGACGGCGTCCCGAGTGACGTGGTCGTGGGGCGTGGGGCGCGAAATCGGAGTGACCGGCGCGCAGCACGGCGCCCATCTGTGGTCAGCGTTCCCGACGCGTCCGGTCCGACACCGAGCGCCCCGCGCCCCACGACCGCGGCACCCGGCACGTCAGCGCATCCCGCCCCCGCACACCGAGCGCGACTCACTTCGCGAGGTTGACGCGCTCCTTGACGATCTTCCGGCAGATCGCGAGGTTCGGGGCGAAGCTCGGGCGGGCCATCAGCCGCTCGGCGTAGGTCACGGCGCGTGGCCAGCGACGGACGTCGGGCAGGCCGGCCACCATCTCGAGCTGGGCGAGCTGGACGCCGATCGCGACGTCGGCGATCGAGAGCGCGCCCCCGAGCAGATGACGGGCCTCTTCGGGCTTCGCGGCGCCGGCGCTCTCGAGCTCCTCCTCGAGATAGTCGAAGAGCCGCGGCAGCTTCTCGTGCCAGGCCACCTTCGCCGTCTCGATCTCGGGCGGCTTGCCCTGGAAGCGCGGGAACATGAGCGGGCGGAAGATGCCGAGGCCGACCGCCGAGGCGAGCTCGCTGTCGGCCCACTCCTCGAGCCAGATGGCCCGGCCGTGGGCGAAGGGCTCGCTCGGATAGAGCGAGGGGCTCGGCTGCTTCTTCTCGAGGAAGGCGCAGATCGCCGAGGAGTCGGGGAGCGTGCCGGCGCGGCCCTCGGTGCCGATCGAGGTGTCGCGCAGGACCGGGATCCGCCGCGCCGGGCTGATCGCCTTGAACCAGTCGGGCATCGGCAGGATGTTCACCGGCTGCGACTCGAACTCGACCCCCTTCTCCCTCATCACGACCTCGGCCTTGCGGACGAAGGGCGAGAGCGGGGCGCCGTAGAGGATCAGGGTCATGCTTCTTCTCCTTGGTGGGCCGGGTCCGAGAATGGCATAGTCGATGTCGACCGGAAGCCCGGACCCGGGCCGCGGCCGGACTTCGAGTCGACTCCGGTCCTCTCTCGAAGGGGAGCACGCCATGGATACCCCGCTCGCCCGCGAGCTCGGCCTCGAGCTCCCGATCTTCGCGTTCACCCATTGCCGCGACGTCGCCGCCGCCGTCACGAAGGCCGGCGGCATGGGCATCCTCGGCGTCGCCGCCCACTCGCCGAAGGGCCTGCGCGCCGAGCTCGAGTGGATCGAGAAGGAGGTCGGCGGCAAGCCCTACGGCGTCGATTTGCTCCTGCCCACGAAATTCGTCGGGAGCGACCGGGCCGGCGGCTTCGACGTGACCGAGCTCGACGCCCGCATCCCCGCCGAGCACCGCCGCTTCCTCGACGACCTCCTCGCCCGCTACGCAGTCCCGCCGCTGGCCCCCGACACCGAGCTGCGCGGCGAGCTGATGGTCGGCCTCGACAAGCAGCGCGAGGTGATCGAGCTGCTCTTCGAGTACGACATCCGGCTCATCGCGAGCGCGCTCGGCCCGCCGCCCGCCTGGATGATCGAGCAGGGGCGCGCGCGGGGCGTCAAGGTCGCGGCGCTCGCCGGGACGGTCGAGCACGCGAAGCGCCATGCCGAGGCGGGCGCCGACATCATCGTCGCCCAGGGCTACGAGGCGGGCGGGCATACGGGCGAGGTCTCGACGATGGTGCTCGTCCCCGAGGTCGTCGACGCGGTCGCGCCGGTCCCGGTCCTCGCCGCCGGCGGCATCGGCAGCGGTCGGCAGATCGCCGCGGCCCTCGCGCTCGGTGCCCAGGGCGTCTGGCTCGGCTCGATCTGGCTGACGACGGAGGAGGCCGAGACCCATCCCGTCGTCAAGCAGAAATTCCTCCGGGCGACCTCCTCGGACACGGTCCGCAGCCGCTCGTTGACGGGCAAGCCCGCGCGCATGCTGAAGGGCGCGTGGACCGACGCGTGGGAGGATCCCGCGAATCCCAAGCCGCTCCCGATGCCGCTCCAGCCGCGCCTCGTCCGCGAGGCCCAGGCCCGCATCTCGCGGACCGCCCACAAATCGAAGGGCGCGGCCGAGCTCGCCAGCTACTTCGTCGGCCAGATCGTCGGCTCGATGAACCACGTCCAGTCGGTGCGCACCGTCATGCAGGAGCTCGTCTCCGAATACGCCGACACCATCGAACGACTCGACCGGATCTCCGGCCGCGAATAGCAACCGGACCGACCACCCGACACCCGCAACCCGAACCCGACACCGACACCCGACCCAAGAGGAGTCCCTCTCGATGCGTTTCTGGCACGGCATGGGCTACACGCCCCTCGAAGAGCTTCCGATCCTCGCGCGCCACGCCGAGGCCCTCGGCTTCTACGGCATCACGCTGGGCGACCACTGGGTCACCGCCGAGACCCAGGTCGACCGCTACGAGATCGCGAAGGACGGCGTGACGCCCTGGCAGCACGACGTCCCGTGGCCGGATCCGTGGGTGACGTTCCCGGTGCTGGCCGGCATGACGACGACGCTCCAGTTCCTGACGACCGTCTACATCCTGCCCATCCGCGACGCCTTCACCGCAGCGAAGGCGATCAGCACGGCCTCCGTCTGGTCCCGCGGCCGCATCCATCTCGGCGTCGGCGTCGGCTGGCAGAAGCTCGAATTCGGCCTCTCGGGCCAGCCCTTCCACGAGCGCGGCAAACACATCGACGAGCAGCTCGAGGTCCTGCAGAAGCTCTGGACCGGCGAGATGGTCGAGCACCACGGCCAGTACTACGACTTCCCGCGCATCCGCATGCTGCCGACGCCCGTCGCGAAGGTCCCGATCTACGTCGGCGGCGTCTCGCCCGCGGCCTTCAAGCGCGCCGCGCGCTTCGACGGCTGGGAGGGCGCGATCTATCCCTGGGACGAGGTCGAGGTCAAGGTGATGGGCGCGCGTCAGGCCCGCATCGACTCGGGTCGCCCTCTCGAGGGATGGCGCATGGTCGTCGGCACGACGGAGCCGACGCCGGAGCGCCTCGATCACCTGCGGAAATGGGGGGTCACGGATTATCTGAAGCCGCCGTGGACCGACGGGCTCAAGGCGACGAAGAAGTCGCTGGCGGAGAAGCTCGAGGAGATGGCGGTGTTTGCGCAGCGGTTCGGGGTCGGATCCAGCCGCTGATCGACGCGAGAGGCCTCGAGAACCGACCTTCCTCTCCCACCTCCGGAGCCCCCATCATGCCGACCCCCGTGATCCTCGAAGCCGCGATCAACGGCACGACGACCAGGGACCGCAACCCCCGCGTCCCCCGCACCCCCGCCGAGATCACCGCCGACGCCCTCGCCTGCATCGAAGTCGGCGCCGCCCTCGTCCACAACCACACCGACGACCCGATCTTCGACGGCGTCACGGCGGCCCACTCGCCCGCGCCCTACATCGAGGCGTGGCGGCCGGTGCTCGCGAAGCATCCGGACGTCTTTCTGTATCCGACGATGACGGGGGGCGGGCCGCAGACCACGATCGCGCAGCGCTACGGCCATCTGCCGGCGATCGCGAAGGCGGGCTGCCTCACGATGGGGATCGTCGATCCGGGCTCGGTCAACATCGGGACCTTCGACGCCGACGGTCAACCCTCGACCCACGACCTGATCTACCAGAACTCGAACGCCGACGTGCGCCACATGATCGACACCTGCGACGCGCTCGCGGTCCCGATCAACTTCTCGATCTTCGACGGGAGCTTCATGCGCATGGCCGCGGCCTACGTCCGGGCGGGCCGCGCGCGCCACGGGGGCATCGTCAAGATCTTCTTCGGCTCGCCCTTCGCGAGCTTCGGGATCCCGGCGACGGAGACCGCCCTCGACGCCTATCTCGAGATGCTGGGTGACTGCGATCTGCCCTGGTCCGTCGCGATCCCGGGTGGCGATCTGCTCGCGAACGACGTCGCGGGGCTCGCCCTCGAGCGCGGTGGCCATCTGCGGATCGGGCTCGAGGACTACGCGGGGCCCGGACAACCGAGCAACGCCGAGCTCGTCGAGCGCGTGGCAAAGCTCTGCCGCGAGGTCGGGCGGCCGCTCGCGAGCGGGGCAGAGGCGGCGGATCTGATGAAGGTGCCGGCGGCGGCGCGGCGGAGGCGGGCATGAAGAAGAAGCGAGCGGTGGCGAAGCCCGGACGGAAGACCGCGACGCGTCGGAGCCAGGCAGCGAGCCGGGCGGGCGGCTCGGCCCAAGCCAAGGCCGGGCCGAAGGCGAAGGCGAAGGCGAAGGCGAAGAAGCCGAAATCCCCGGCGCGCCGCAAGCCCGTGGCAGTTCCGACGATGCCCCCGACCCCGCCGCCGGTCGTGCGGACCGCCGACGCGCGCTTCGCGAGCCTGCCCGGCTATCCGTTCGCACCGCATTACGTCGACGTCGCGAACCCCTACGCCGACACGCCCCTGCGCATGCACTACGTGGACGAGGCGCCGCGCGGCGTCGATCGCGCGACGGTGCCCGTCGTCCTCATGATCCACGGCGAGCCGTCCTGGTCCTACCTCTACCGCAAGATGATCCCGGTCTTCGTCGCCGCCGGGCTGCGGGCGATCGCCGTCGACCTGATCGGCTTCGGACGCTCGGACAAGCCGACGAAGGCGTCGCAGTACTCGTTCGAGAACCACATCGAGTGGGTCCGCCAGCTCGTCGTCGGCCTCGATCTGCGCAGGATCACGCTGATCGGCCAGGACTGGGGCGGCCCGATCGGGATGGGCGTCGTCGCCCGGGAGATGGACCGCTTCGCCCGGATCGTCGCGGGCAACACGATGCTCCACACGGCCGGGCCCGAGCTCGCGGGCCGCATCGCCTGGGCCGCCCACGCGAGCGGCGAGCACGACTCGACCGTCGATGCGCGGCTGCTCGACTGGATGCACACGACCCATCGCCTCGTCGACTTCGACGCGAGCCCGTCGATCGCGGGGTCGACGGTCAGGCCGGTTCCGAGGGAGGTCCTCGCGGCCTACGACGCGCCCTTCCCCTCCGAGTGGCACAAGGCCGGGATGCGTCAGTTCTCCGTCCTGATCCCGGTGACGCGCTCGGACGTCGGCAGCCAGATCAACCAGGCGACCTGGGCGGCGCTCGCGCGCTTCGATCGCCCCTTCCTGACGCTCTTCTCGGACTCCGATCCGGCGACGCGGGGCTGGGAGACGATCTTCACCGAGCGCGTGCCGGGCGCCCGCGGCCAGCCCCATCAGATCCAGGCCCGCGCGGGCCACTTCTGGCAGGAGGACAACGGCGAGGACGCCGCGCGGATCATCGCGGGCTGGATCGCCGCGACGGGCTAACATCGACCGCCCCGATCGTTCGCCGCCGTCCGCATGCCGGCCCGTCGCTCGGTCCCGATGGAGGAGCCCCGCCCGTGGAGTTCGTGACCTGCTTCGACCTGCGCGCCCCGGCCTTCGGGACGCCCGCGCGCGAGATCTACGCGGCGACCCTCGACGTCTGTGCCTGGGCCGACGACGTCGGCTTCGACACCATCGGCCTCGGCGAGCACCACGCCTCGGACGACGGCTATCTCCCCTCCCCGATCCCGATGGCCGCCGCGATCGGCGCGCGCACGCGGCGCATCACGATCCGGCCCAACGTCCTGCTCGCGCCGCTCTACGAGCCGGTCAAGCTGGCCGAGGACCTCGCGGTGCTCTCCTACATCTGCGGCGGCCGGGTCGAGATCGTGATCGGCGCGGGCTACGTCCCCTACGAGTTCCAGATGTTCGGCAAGCGACGCGAGGACCGCAAAGCGCTCTACGTGAACGCGATCGAGGTCCTGAAGCGCGCCTGGACGGGCGAGACCTTCGACTATCAGGGCCGCAGCGTCACCGTCCGCCCGATCCCGAATCCGCCGCCGAAGCTGCTCCTCGGCGGGACCCATCCCGCCGTCGCGAAGCGCGCCGCGCGGATCGCCGACGGCTTCTATCCGCCCGCCGGCGAGAACTGGAAGATCTACCGCCAGGCCTGCCTCGAGCTCGGGAAGCCCGACCCCGGCGAGCGCTTCAAGGCCCTCGGCCCCATCTACACCCACGTCACGAACGATCCCGAAGGCGACTGGGCGAAGATCGCGCCCCACGCGAAACACGTCGTCGAGTCCTACTCGAAGTGGACGACGGAGGCCTACGGGAAGCCGGCGGGCCCCTTCGCGAAGGGCGTCAATCCCGACGATCTCCGCAAGAGTGGCAGCTATCTCTGCCTGCGACCGGAGGAGGCGATCCGCATGATCCGCGAGCTCGGGCGCGACCGGACCTTCATCACGACGCCGCTCCTCGGCGGCCTCGATCCGGCCCTCGCGTGGCGCGGGCTCCGGCTCTTCGAGCGCGAGGTGTGGCCCTATGTCCGGGATCTGCAGGGCTAGGCGGAGCGCGGGAGAGGGCGCGATGCCCGCGCGGGCAGCGATGCGCGGTCGAGCCAAGGGAGGGCCAGCGATGTTCGATCTGAGCGGCAGGACGGCATTCGTCACGGGCGCCGGGCAGCATGTCGGCCGTGCGATCGCCGAGGCCCTCGCGAAGCAGGGCGCCGCGGTCGCCGTCAACGACCTCATCGGCGCGCGGGCGCGGGACGTCGCCGAGTCGATCGCGAAGACGGGCGGGCGGGCGATCGCGGTGCCGGGGGACGTGACGGATCTCGAGGCGGTGAAGGCGATGGTGCGCGAGACCGAGGCGGCGCTCGGCCCCGTCGACATCCTCGTCTCGAACGCGGGCAACAGCGGTGCGACCCGCGCGGTTCCGACGCAGTTCGTCGAGATGGATCCGACGGACTGGAGGAAGTACATCGACATCAATTTCTACGGCGTCCTGAACGGGATCCACGCCGTGCTCCCCGGCATGTGTGAACGTCGCTTCGGACGCATCATCACGATCGCCTCCGACGCCGGCCGCCAGGGCCTCGCGATGGGCATGTCGGTCTACAGCGGCGGGAAGGCGGCGGCGATGGGCTTCCAGCGCTCGCTCGCCTGCGAGGTCGGGCCGATGCAGGTCACGGTGAACACCGTCTCCCTCGGCATGATCCCCGGCGACTGGGACCTGGGCCCGCCGAAGGGAACGCCGCTCGGCCGCCACGGCGTCCCGAAAGACGTCGGCCCCGCCGTCGTCTACTTCGCCTCCGACGAGGCGAGCTGGGTCACCGGCCAGATCCTCTCGGTCAACGGCGGCGTCTACCGCAACGTCTGAGCGGAAGCGGCCGCGAACGACGAAGAGCCGACGAGTCCATTGCGATGGCGACCGCGCCGACGAGTGCCCGGATGCAGAGGATGAAGCGACGATGACGACCGCCCAGCCGAGCCTCGAGATCGACGACCTCCTCGCCGAGGCGAGCCGCCGCGCCGGCGGGCGCAGCGACTTCGGTGAGCCCCAGTTCATGCAGGGCCTCGAGCGCCTCGTCGACTCCCTCGAGCGCGATGCGTTCCTGACGCCCGTCGGCCGCATGATCGCCCGCGAGCGGATCCTCAACTCCGCCAAGAACCGCCTCGACTATCTCGGCGACCGCAAGCTCCATCCCGAGATCGCCCGGGAGAAGATCGTCGCCCCGATCGTCGTCGTCGGCATGCCGCGAACCGGCTCGACGATCCTCCACGACCTGCTCGCCCAGGATCCCGACAGCCGCGCGCCGCTGACCTGGGAGGTCATGTTCCCGTCGCCGCCTCCCGAGCCCGCGACCTTCGACACCGATCCGCGCATCGCCGCCTGCGACGCGACCTTCCCGAGCGTCGACGCCCAGATCCCCGCCTTCAAGGCGATGCACCCGATGGGCGCCCGGCTCTCCCAGGAATGCGTCTCGATCATGGCCGACTCGATGGTCTCGGCCCTCTTCCACAACCAGTTCCGGGTCACGACCTATCAGGACTGGGTCGACGACGGCGCCGACTTCGCCCCGGTCTACGCCTTCCACGAGCAGCAGCTCCAGCATCTGCAGTGGCGCGTGAAGCGCGACCGCTGGGTCCTCAAGACGGGCGCCCACATGTGGGGCCTCGAGCATCTGCTCGCCCGCTATCCCGACGCGCGGATCGTCTTCACCCACCGCGATCCGGTGAAGACGATGACCTCGTATGCGAGCCTCACGGCGCTGGTCCGCTCGCTCGGGAGCCAGACGATCGATCCGAAGGAGATCGCCCGGGACTGGACCGCGCGGATCAAGCGCGTGCTCGAGCACGCGATCGAGGTCCGAACCCGGCCGGTCGCGAAGCGCGCCCAGTTCTACGACATGTATTTCCAGGACTTCGTGCGCGATCAGATGGGCGAGGTCGAGAAGATCTACCGGGCCTTCGATCTCCCGCTCACGGACGAGGCCCGCCGGCGCATGAAGCTCTTCATCGCCGACAATCCCAAGGACAAGCACGGGATCCACCGCTATTCGCCCGAGGAGTTCGGCGTCGACCCCGCCGCCGTCCGCGAGTCCTTCCGCCCCTACATGCAGCGCTTCGGCCTCGAGCCCGAGCGCGGCTGAGACCGGCGCAGGCGAAGCGCGGAGACCCGCGCGACCGAGAACGATCGAGAAGCGACAAGGAGAGAGGTCCCCGATGAGCCAGCCGACGAACGCCCCGAAGCTCCCCGCCACGATGCGCGCCTTCCGCGTCCACGAGTTCGGCCCCGAGCCGACGGTGGCCATGAAGCTCGAGGAGGTTCCGCTGCCCGTCCCGGGGCCGGGCGAGCTGCTCGTCCGGGCGCAGGGCATCCCGCTCAACCTGAACGACCTCGAGCGGGTCAACGGGAAGAACATGATGGTCCGGCCGGAGCTGCCGGTGACTCCGGGCATGGAGACCATGGGCGTCGTCGCGGCCTGCGGGGCGGGGGCCGAGAGCTGGCTCGGCAAGCGCGTCGTCGCGATGCCGAAGCAGGCGACGGGCGGCTTCGCCGAGTATGCGATCTGTCCGACGGTCTCGGCCTTCGACATGCCGGAGTCGATCCCGTTCCCGGACGCCGCCGCGATCTACTATCCCTTCCATCTCGCCTGGCTCGGCCTCGTCGAGCGCGCCGCGCTGCGCGCCGGCGAGAGCGTCCTGATCCACGCCGCGGCCGGCGGCTCGGGCTCGGCCGCCGTGCAGCTCGCCAAGCACCTCGGGGCCCGGGTCTTCGCGACGGCGGGCAGCGAATCGAAGCTCGCGCTCTGCCGGGAGCTCGGTGCGGACGTCGCGATCAACTACGAGAAGGACGACTTCGCGGAGATCGTGCTGAACGAGACTCAGGGGCGCGGGGTCGAGGTCGTCTTCGACAACGTCGGCGAGGGCGTCATGGAGAAGTCGATGAAGGCGCTCGCCTACGACGGGCGCTACGTCATGATGGGCTTCGCCTCGGACAAGAAGTACGCGGACGAGAAGCTGATCGTGCCGCGCCGCGTCATCGCCGGAAACATGAAGCTCTGCGGGGCTCTGCTCGCCTACGCCGAGGCGCCGGTCCGGGCCATGATGAAGAAGGCGATGGGCTGGAACTTCTGTCCCCGCGAGCTCGGCGTCGAGATCACGCGCCAGGTCGTCGACCTCGTCCTCGCGGGCCGCGTCCGGCCGGTGATCGGCCAGGTCGTCCCCTTCGAGGAGATCCCGGCGGCGCTGACCCGCATGGTGAACCGCCAGACGGTCGGCCGGACGATCGCCCGGGTCGGCTGACACCGGCGCCGATCGGAGCCATCCGGCCAGCGCGAATCGCGGGGAAGGTCTAGTCTTCGCGCCCGTCGCCGGCGCCCCGCCGGACCGAGCACGCCACCCGGAACCCTCGAGCCACGGAGTCCCCCATGTCCCATCCCTTCGACTACTCGAACAAGCGCGTCGTCATCACCGGCGCCTTCTCCGGCGTCGGCGCCGCGCTCCTCGACGTGCTCGCCGAGCTCGGGCGCCCCGAGGTCATCGCCCTCGACATCCGCAAGCCCGAGGGACCGATCTCGACCTACATCGAGACCAACATGGGCAAGGCCTCCTCCGTCGCCTCGGCCGTCGAGAAGATCAAGGGGCCGATCGACGTCCTCTTCAACAACGCAGGCATCGCCGCGACCCATCCCGTCGAGGACGTGATGGCGGTCAACTGGCTCGGCCTGCGCCAGCTGTCGGAGCTGATGCTGCCGAAGATCCGCGAGGGCGGCGCGATCGCGAACACCGCCTCGATCGCCGGCGGCCAGTGGCCGGCCCATCTGCAGGACGTCCTCGAGTGCATCTCCCTCGAGTCGCGAGAGGAGCTCTTCGGCTGGGTTCGCGACCACGCCCAGCTCGTCGGCGACGGCTACGCGTTCTCGAAGGAGTGCGTCCAGGTCTACACGATGAAGAGCGCGAAGCAGACCCTCGCGCGCAAGGTCCGGACCAACAGCGTCTGCCCCGCGCCGATCGACACGCCGCTGCTCCCCGACTTCAACAAGACGATGACCGAGAAGACCATGAACTGGACGATCTCCCAGATCGGCGGGACGATCGCTTCGCCGCGGGACATCGCGATGGCGCTGGCCTTCCTCGGCTCGGACGCGTCGCGCTACGTGAACGGCGTCAACCTGAACGTCGACATGGGCTTCAACGCCTTCATGACGACGGGCCAGCTCGACTTCTCGGGCCTCGCCTGACATGCACCGCGTGATCGTCTGGGGGACGGGCTTCGTCGGGAAGGCGGTGCTCAAGAGCCTGCTCGGGCATCCGGAGTTCGAGCTCGCGGGCGTCGTCGTCCACGACCCGGCGAAGGACGGCCTCGACGTCGGCGAGCTGCTCTTCGGGAAGGGCAACGGACCGAAGACGGGGATCCGGGCGACGCGGGACGCGACGCGCCTGCTCGCGGGGCCCGCGGACGCGGTCGCCTACTTCGGGCCCAACATGATGCACGCCGAGACCAACCTCGCGAACATCGAGGCCTCGCTCCGCGCGGGCAAGAACGTCGTCGACACGAGCATGGGGATCTTCCACTACCCCCCGCTCATCCCGGCGCCCATGAAGGAGCGGATCGCGGCGGCCTGCGAGGCCGGCGGGACGAGCTTCCTCAGCAACGGGATCGACCCGGGCTTCGCGAACGACCTCTTCCCGATGACGCTGCTCGGCCTCTGCGGCCAGGTCGAGAGCGTGCGGACGACGGAGTTCATCGACGGCGGGAGCTACCCGGACCAGGCGAGCTTGCGCTTCATGGGGCTCTACTCGAAGATGGACGAGAAGCCGCCCCTCGACGCGAATCCCGGCATGATGACGGGGATCTGGGGCGGACCGCTCTACATGATCGCGCAGGCCGTCGGGATCCGGATCGAGCGGACGGTCGAGAACTACTCCCGCTGGACCGGGACGCGGACCGTCGAGTTCGAGCAGGGCCGCGTGCTCCCCGGCGAGTGCGCCGCCCACCGCATCGAGCTCCAGGGCATCGCCAGCGGCCGGCCGCGGATCATCATCGACCACATCCACCGCCTGTATCCCGACGCCGCCCCCGACTGGCCGCGGCCGCGCCTCGACGAGGTCCACGCGAATCGGGTCGAGATCGTCGGCCGGCCCAACATCGTCCAGGAGACGGTGATCACCGACGCCGACACGGGCGACGGCAACGGCGGCGGCTGCCTCGCGACGGGCATGCGGGTCTTCAACGCGATCCCCGCCGTCTGCGCGGCGAAGCCGGGGATCCTGTCGGCCCTCGACCTGCCGGTCATCGCCGGGCGCGGCGTGATCCGGGACGACGGCTACCGGTCTCAGACCTAGCGCCGCGTCGCCCGTCCGCAGTCGGCCGTCGGCCGTCGGCCTGCCCGCCGTCGGCCGATCGCGAGCCGGCAGCCGACGCCTACTTCTTCCCGCCCAGCGCCGCGAGCTTCGCCTTCGACTCGCGGATGTCCCCATTGAGCAGCCCGATCTCGCTGTAGTTGCCGTAGCCGCTCTTCGCCCCGGCGAGGAGCTTTTCGACGGCCTCGATGCGTGCCTCGAGGACGGCCTTCGTCTCGCGGCCCTTGGCGACGTCGAGGAGCCGGACGGCCTCGAGGGTCTGGCCCTTCTTCAGATGCTCGCGCGCCCGTTTCGCCAGGACGTCGGCCCCCCCGACGAGCTCGACGAGGTCGCCGTTCACCGCCATCGGCGGGACGAAGTAGAGATCCGCGATCGTGTCGTACGAATACCAGCCCGTCACGATCTCCCAGATCCCGCGCACGCTCCAGGAGACTCGGCCATGGCCCTGGGAGAGCTCGAGCTCCTTCGGGAGCTGCACGTCCCGCATCAGCTCCCAGACGCTCTTGCCCGCGTTCATCCCCTTGATCGTCTCGTCCCAGACGTACTGCACCGCATCCCGCATCTTCTTGACCGAGGCCTGGATGTACTCCTCGCCTTCGACGACGCGAAAATGGCTGTGGCCGATGTAGAGCGGCTTCAGTGCCAGGACGACGTCGAGGGCGTCGATGTAGTCGAGGGGATCGCGATACTTCTCGCCGCGGACGGTGTAGAGGTTCGGGAACATCGGATAGAGCGTCCCGAAGAGATCGCCCGAGAAGAGGACGCGCTCCTTCGGCAGCCAGAGCAGAACGCCGTCCTCGCCCTCGCCGGTGTTCTCGGGGGCGATCACGACGAACTTCGTCCCGCCGAGCTCGAACACGTAGTTCGTCCCGGGGTAGACCAGGCGCTTCGGCTGGATCTTCCAGTAATCGGGGCGGGTGTGGTCGTTCAGGTCGACCCGGGTCGGGTAGAGGACGTGGTAGCGACGCTTGAAGAACTCGAGCGGCTCGGACTGGAGCCGGCTCATGTAGGCATAACGGTGATGACCGATCGTCTCGGTCCCCGCCGCGATCTCCTTCTCCCAGTAGCGGAGGCCACCGACGTGGTCGATGTGGGAGTGGGTCAGGACGATCTTGCGGATGGGCCCGGTCGCGAGCTTCTCGATCAGCTTCTTCTGCTCGAGGGCCTGGGGCGAGTCGTAGCCGACGTCGATCAGGACCGAGCCCTCGCTCGTGTTGACGAGGAAGATCGCCCCCTCGCCCTCGATCTTGAAGACGTTGGGCGTGATCTGGACCGAGCCCACCTTCAGTTGCTGGAGGTCGCCCACGCGCACCGGCACGTCCGACTCGACCTCGACCGCGGACGCCGCGCGGGGCAGACCGGCGGGGAGCGCCACGCCGAGGGCGGCGCCGAAGAGGAGGCCGGAGCAGGCCGCCGCGAGGGCGACGCGCGCCCGAGGCGCTGCGACCCCGAGACGAGCCATTCCGGGATTCCCGGGCCGGGCGAAGCAAAGTCGGAGAACGAGCGCGATCGATCGCATGAAGGACCTCCATCGGAGACGGGTCATCGACGACGGCGAGCAGCGTAGCGCGCCCGAAAACGTCTATGCTGGGCTTCGCGACCGCCCCGAAGAGCTCGCCGCCGATCGCCGAGGCCTTGGGGACGCGCGCGTGGGAGAAGGCATGGCCGCAGCGAGAACGGATCAGGGCCTCGGTCTGGGAACGCTGCTCGGCTACAGCATCTCCGCCGCGCCGACGAGCTTCAGCTTCCTGCTCTTCATGGTCATGTACCTGAAGTACGCGACCGAGACCCTCGCGGTCTCGCCCGCGGCGATCGGCACGGTGTTCCTCGTCGCCAAGATCCTCAACGCCGTCGGCGATCCGCTGATCGGCAACTGGTCCGATCGGACCGAGACGCGCCTGGGGCGGCGGCGGCCCTGGCTCCTCGTCGGCGGACCGCTGGCCGCGGTCTTCGGCTACATGGCGTGGGCGCCGCCGACCGCACTCGCGGGCTCGACCCTCGTCCTCTGGATCGCGTGCTCGATCATCGGCTTCTATACGGCCTACTCGATCTTCGAAGTGCCCCACATGGCACTCGGCGCCGAGATCAGCCTCGACGCCGGCGGGCGCAATCGCCTGTTCGCGTGGCGCCAGGTCGTGCGCGTGCTGTCGTCGCTCGTCGCGGCGCTCGTCGGGAGCAAGCTGATCGAGCAGGGCCGGGAGACGACCCAGACGATGAGTCTCGTCGTCGCGATCGCGACCGTCACCTTCATCTTCCTCGGCGTCTCCTGGCTGCCCGCCGAGCGCGCCGAGTTCCGCGGACGGGGCGGCGAGAATCCGTTCCGCGCCGTGCGCGACGTGCTCGCCAATCCCCACGCGCGGCTGCTCCTGACCGTCATCTTCATCGACTCGATCGGCACCGGCGGCATCGCCGTCCTGACGCCCTTCGTGATCGACCACGTCGTCGGTCGCAAGGACCTGCTGCAGGTCCTGCTCGGGGCGAACTTCTTCGCGACGCTCGTCTCCGTCCCGCTCTGGCTCTGGCTCTCGCGGCGCTTCGAGAAGCGGCGCCTGATGCTCTGGTCGATGATCGCGAGCGGCCTCGCCTTCGGCTCGATCCTGCTGGTCGGCGAAGGCGACTGGCCGCTGGTCGCGATCTCCGCGGTGACCTCGGGCATGGCCGTCAGCTGCTCGAACACCCTCGGCTACACGCTGAAGAGCGAGATCATCGACTGCGACGAATACCGCACCGGCGAGCGCAAGGAAGGCGCCTACTTCGCCGGCTGGGCCTTCGTCCAGAAGCTCGCGGCGGGCGTGATGATCTTCGTCGTCGGGCAGTCCCTCGAGTGGTCGGGCTTCGCGCCGGGGGCGGCGAGCCAGAGCGAGCTGGTCCGGACGACGATGATCGCGCTGATGGGCGGTGCACCGCTCGTCTGTTATCTGATCGGTGCCGTCGCCTTCGCGCGCTTCTCGCTCTCGGAGGCCGAGCACGCGCGGATCCGCCGCGAGCTCGACGCGCGCGCGGCGGCGCCGTCCGCGCGGGCGACGACGGCCGCGGTCGCGAGCCCGGCAATCGCCGCGGCCGAGGCCTAGCCCCGGGACCGGCGCGCCTTCGAGCCTCGTCGCACGCACCGCCGGACCCGTTCTCGCGCATCGGGAGACGCCCTGCCATGACCGATTCCAGCCGAACGAGCGCCCTCTCCCGTCGCACCTTCGTCGCGCTCGCCGTCCGCCATCTCGGCTCGATCGGCCTGCTCGGCCTCGTCGGCTCGATCGCCGGCCCGCTCCCCCGGCCCGCGGCGGCGACCGCGCGCGGTGCGCACGAGCTCGGCCCGCTCGGAAAGCCCGACGCGAACGGGCTCCGGCTCCCGCCCGGATTCCGCTCGCGCATCGTCGCGCGCTCCGGCGAGCTCGTCCCCGGAACCCGCCACGTCTGGCACACCGCCCCCGACGGCGGCGCCGTCTTCGCCGCCGACGACGGTGGCTGGATCTACGTCTCGAACTCGGAGGCCTGGAGCGCGGGCGAGGGGGGCGTCGGCGCGATCCGCTTCGACGCCGGCGCGCGCATCGTCGACGCCTACTCGATCCTGTCGGGCACGACGCGCAACTGCGCCGGCGGACGGACGCCGTGGCAGACCTGGCTCTCCTGCGAGGAGCATCCGCACGGGCAGGTCTTCGAGTGTGATCCGTTCCGACGCGGCGGCCGACCCGAGCCGCGCCCCGCCCTCGGCGTCTTCCAGCACGAGGCCGTCGCGGTCGATCCCGTCCGCCGCCGCCTCTATCTGACCGAGGATCGACCCGACGGCCTGCTCTATCGCTTCACCCCCGAGCGCTGGCCGAAACTCGATCGCGGCCGGCTCGAGGTCGCGCAGATCGAGGGCATCCCCTCGATCTCCGCCTTCGCCGCGGCGGGGGGTGCCCGGACCGTCCGCTGGCTTCCCCTCCCTGATCCCCTCGCAAAGAGCGTCGAGACCCGCCATCAGGTCCCGCAGGCCACGCGCTTCGTCGGCGGCGAGGGCATCGACTATCAGGCGGGGACGGCCGCGAGCGGCACCGGCGACCCGGCGTCCGGCCGCAACACGGCCGCGCGCGGGGACCGCATCGTCTTCTCGACGAAGGGCGACGACCGGCTCTGGGCCCTCGATCCCGCGGACGACCGCATCGAGATCCTCTACGACCGGTCGCGCACGCCCGGGGCACCGCTCTCCGGCGTCGACAACGTCTTCGCCGCCCCGAACGGCGACGTCTACGTCGCCGAGGACGGAGGCGATCTCGAGATCGTGGCGCTCTCCGCGAGCGGATCGATCCGGCCCCTCGTCCAGGTCACGGGCCAGCCCGACAGCGAGCTGACCGGCCCCGCCCTCTCGCCCGACGGGCGGCGCCTCTACTTCAGCAGTCAGCGAAGCCCGGGCACGACCTACGAAGTCGAGGGGCCCTTCCTCTCGGTCACGATCGCGGGCTGAGCCGATCGCCCGGCGCAGGCGATCCCGGACCGCGGCCGATCCCCGACCGCGGCCGCCCCGGTCCCTGGCGTCGGCCCCCGGCATCGGCCCCAGCATCGGACCGCAGCCGCGGGTGCGCCGGATCGCCGACCGCGATACCAAATGCGCGATCCCGACCCCGATCGCGCCTCCCGGACCGCGGGCCGACCCGCCCCGACGCCGACGACCCTCCACAGGAGCTCCCGATGCCGAACCTCTCCCGCTCCCAGGCCGCCTGGAACGACTTCGCCGACGCCCTCAAGAAGATCGGCGAGAAGATCGTCGCACCGACCGGCGCCCGCGGCGGCCGCGAGCGCGCCGAGGGTTACCGCTATCTCCTGCGCCTCATCTCCGCGGGCCACGACCTCGAGATGGAGGCCGACCGCAACCGCCCCGAGCTGCGCCGCATGATGACGACGATCCGCAAGTTCAAGGGCGACGGCACGGACACCCTCTATCGCGAAGCAAAGCTCGACGAGAACCTCGTCTACAAGTTCTCCCTGCGCCGCGGCGACGAGCTCTTCTTCTCCGCCACGATCTACGCCTACGACGAGAACGACACCTACTACATCGTCTCCCATCTGATCGACCACGACATCGTCTGGGACGACGTCTTCGGCGAGAAGATCGCCGAGATCTACCTCTCCGAGAAGCGCCCGGACGGCGTCCGCAACTGGATCGCGCTGAAGGGTCGCCGCCCGATCCTGTTCACGCGCGAGTACTTCGACGACTTCGTCGACGCCGTCGACCAGGGCCGCAAGCGCGCGATGGCGATGCAGCTCGAGTGCCTGTCCGAGGTCCCACCGCCCGCGCCCTACGACGAAGCCCAGCTCGAGGCGGGGCTGAAGCGCGTCGTCGACTTCATCGACGACGCGACCAACGTCTCCCTCGGCCTCTCGATCTTCATCGGTCTCAACCGGATCGAGTACCAGGGCGCGGGCGACGGCGGAACGAGCGAGCGCAAGGGCAGCATGACGCGGATCCAGGACGGGGAGATCGTTCTCGACGAGGACTCGTCGGAGCAGTACACGCCGCAGGAGCTCGCGGCGATGATCGACCCCAAGCTCGTCCGCAACAACCTGCCCGGCCCGGGCATCCAGTACATCGGCGGCACCTTCAAGCTCGCCCCCGACGAGGTCATCGTCGTGACGGGCAAGGACGTGCCCTGCCGCTACTGGAACCTCCAGATCCTGACCCGCTACCTCGAGAGCGGCGACTATCGCCACCACAAGGTCGGCATCTCGAATCGCCACGTCGTGAAGGACGCGGACGGGAGCTTCCGGATCTACGCGGCGAACGGCGATCCGGGGACGAAGAACTGGATCTCGACCCAGGGCTATGCGCATGGACAGATCCTCGTCCGCACGCTGCTCGCGAATCCGCCGATGGAGGCGACCTTCAAGGTCATCAAGTCGAAGGACGTGCCGGCGGAGGATCGGCGTTAGGCCATTCGGAGGGGGTCGGCAGGGTGATCGGGATCGAGGTCGACGCAGCGACCTATGCCCGCGAGGGCTTCCTCGTCGTCCGCTCACTCGTCGATGGCGACACGATCGACGCGCTCCAGCAGGCGACGGACGAGCTCGAGGCGATGGCCGCGACCTTCGTCCGGGATGCCGCGGTCGGCCGGGTCTACTTCGAGGTCCAGAGCGCGAGCGGGCGCAAGCGCGAGCCGGCCGTCGCGCCCGGTGCGCTGCGCAAGATCACGTCACCTTCGAAGGCCAGCCCTGCGTTCCGGGCGCTGCGGGAGAGCGAGCGCCTCGTCGAAGTCGCCACGGTCCTCGGCGTCCCCTCGGCCCGCTGCGTCGTCGATCAGATCAATCCGAAGCAGCCGGTCCACGGATCGGGCTTCCCGTTCCACCAGGATGCCGCCTTCCTCCACGGTGTCGCCCTGCGCGACCTCGAGGCCTTCGGCGGCGTCAACGTCGTCGTCGCCCTCGACCCCGCCGACGAGGACAACGGCGGCTTCACCGTCCTCGCGCGCACGCATACGAGTGGACTCGTCCCCGGGCAGTACCGCTACGACGCGTCGCAGACCCTCGAGCACCGCTTCGACACGTCGCACCGCTTCGTGCCCGCGCTCGCACCGGGCGACGCGATCTTCTTCTCGCCGTGGCTGGCGCACGGGAGCGGACCGAACCGGTCGGAGCGGAGGCGGAGGCTCGCGACGCTGTGGTTCGTCGGGTCGGCGGGGCGGTGAGGGAAATGCTCTCGTCGCGAGACCTGGTCTAGACTGAGCGCCGTCCCGAGTCGACTCGGGGCCGAGCGAGGAGCGGAGAAGAGCGCGATGAGCGGAGGAATCCTCGGAGCGATCGCCTTCGCGCTGTCCGTCGGAGCGCTCGCCCTCTGGATCCAGCGGATGCGACGCGTCGCCCTCGAGAACGGTCGCGGGCTACCCTTCGCGCTGTTCGCCGCGGCGGTCGCCCTCGGCTCGATCGCGCTCGCGCGGGAGCCCGGATGGATCGGCGGTGCACTCGCGAGCGCGGGGCTCGCGCTCGGGATGGTCTGGATCGGCCTCGCGCTCCTGGCCCGGCAGTCCAGCCCGATTCCGAACGTTGCCGTCGGGCAGGCGCTGCCTTCGATCGTCGCGCCCGACGAGCACGGCGCTCCCTTCGACGTCGCGAGCCTCCGTGGCCATCCGGTGCTCATCAAGCTCTTCCGCGGGCATTGGTGACCCTACTGCGTCGCCGAGTTGCGGCGATGGGAGGAGCTGCGCGGCGAGCTCGACGCCTGGGGCGTCCGGCTGGTCGCGATCTCGACGGACACGCCGGAGCAGATCCGCGCGGGCAAGGACAAACACGGCGCGCAGGCCTTCCTGCTCGCGGACCCCGACCTCCGCGTGACGCGGGCGCTGGGACTCGAGAACACCGCGCTCGCCGTCAAGCCGCCCGGTCTTCCGGGCCTCCCGATCCCGACCACCGTGCTCACGGACGCGGACCACGTCGTCCGCTGGATCGATCAGGCGGCCGACTACCAGGTCCGCTCGGCCCCGGAACGCGTTCGAGCGGCGCTCGTCGAAGCGCTGGGAGCGACCTCTCCGCCGATCAGTCCCGGGGCCGGAACAACGGCAGCGTGACCTCGTCGCTCATCTTCTGGAACACGACCTCGAGCGGCATTCCGATCTCGATCTTCTCCTCTTCGACGTCGATCAAGGTCGAGAGCATGTGCCAGCCCTCTTCGAGCAGCACGATCGCGACCGCGTACGGGACCTCGAAGGAGGGCTGCTGCGGGCGGTGGACGATGGTGTAGCTGTAGAGCGTCCCGCGGCCGGAGGACTCGATCCATTCGAGGCGCGGGCTCATGCAGCCGGTACAGCAGGGCTGCGGAATGAAGACGTGGACGCCGCAGTCGAGACATTTCTGGACGCGCAGCTTCCCTTCGCGGGCACCGTCCCAATGGGGCTTCGAGAGCGGCGTCGGATGGGGAAGCGGGATGCCGGGTCGCGGTCTCTTCATCACGTGGGTCATTGGACGGGCTCCTTTCCGAGCGCCATGACGTCGCAGAAGAGCGCCCCCGAGCCGCCGTTGGTCGCGAGGGCGACCTTCGCATCGGGAACCGTCAGCTGCGGCGGCAGATCCCCGCGCAGCTGGAGCACCGCATTGAGCGGCTTCTGCAGCAGCTGCGCGACGCCCGCATGGCTGAAGGACATCGTGCCGCCGTTCGTCGCGACGGGCAGCTCGCCGTCGATCCGGATGCGGCCGTTCATCACGAAGTCGCCGCCCTCGCCCTCGCCGCAGAAGCCGAAGGCCTCGAGCTGGCGGATGATCTCGAAGGAGAACGGGTCGTAGAGCTCCGCGAAGTCGACGTCCGAAGGGCCCAGTCCGCACTGCGCGAAGGTGTTGCGCGCCGCGCGTCGACCGACCCAGCCGACCTTGTCCCAGATCGGCGCCGTGACGTAGGACATGCCCTGGCGGTCGAGGCATCCGCCGAGGATGTAGATCGGCGTGACGTCGAGGTCCTTCGCGCGCTCGGCGGTCGTGAGCACCATCGCCGCGCCGCCCTCCGACGTGATGCAGCAATCGAGCAGCCGGTACGGATCGGCGACCATGCGCGACGCCTCGACGTCGGCGGGGGTGCAGGTCCGTCCGTACATGACGGCCTCGGGATGGACCGCGCCGTTGCTGCGGATCGCCGACGCGACCTCGGAGAGGGCCTCGCGCTTCGTGCCATACAGGTGCATGTGTCGCTGGGCCATGAGCGCGAACTCGGCCGCCGTATAGAGCCCCCAGGTCTCGACGAACTCGTTCTCGGGCCGCGTCCAGGAGACGGTCGAGGTGTGGTCCGTGTACTCGCCGCACTGGGCCGACGCGATGACCACCGTCTCGCACTGCCCCGACTGGATCGCCTGCGCCGCCTCGAGCACGCTCTCGATGCCCGGATGCGAGGTGCCGGTCCAGGACGGCCGCCCGCCGAACCACTGCGCGACGCCGCGCGGGTTGATCCGCGTGACCCAGCTCGAGACGTTGTTGCCGTCGACGTCGGCGGGCGTGAGCCCGGCGTCGGCGAGCGCCCCGCGCACCGCGTCGAGGACGAGCTCCGCCTCGGTCATTGCAATTTTCTTGGCCTGCACCGTGTTGTAGGCGCCGACGATCGCGACGTCCGGATACGGCCCGCGGCGGATCGACGCGCTGCGGACGTTCTTCGGGGCCACCGCCTTCGGGCTCGCCGCGCGCGCGGTCGTCGCCACCTTGCGCATCGACGCGGCCGGCTTCGGCGCCGCGCCCTTCCCCTTCGCCGGCATCGCCGCGGACTTCTTGGCCGCGCTCTTCACCGACTTCGCGGCTGCCTTCTTCGTGGCCTGCTTCGCCGCCTTCTTCGCGACCTTCTTCGTCGCTTTCTTCGCCGACGACTTCGTCGCCGAAGCCTTCTTCGCCGAGGCCTTCTTCGCCGACGACTTCAACGTCGACGCCTTCCGGGCCGTCGCCTTCTTCGCGCCGGCGCCGGCGCTCTTCGGGCCGGCCTTCGTGCTCGCCTTCCGGGACGTCCTGCTGCTGGTCTTCGCGTTCTTCTTCTTCACGCTCGCCGTGCCCCGCTTTCTGGTGTGCGCCCTCGGCTCATGTCGTCACGTCGTCTCGTCGGCCATGTTGACACAATCGGTGCGTGGATCGCGACGGGGCGCAGGGCTCCGCTCCGTCCTCGGGGTCGAGCCCCGCGCGCGCATCATCGTCGATCAGGGAGCGGGCTGAGGTCGACTGACCTGAAGACCACCCACCACCGGCATCGGCTCGAGGTCCCCGGGCAGCAGCATCCGCGCGAGGCCGGCGAGCGGCGAGACCGCCGAGCTGATGCCGGCGCCGAGGCTGCTCAGGATCGTGCCGTCGGGCAGCACCGCGGTGATCCCGGTCGAGTCGTCGGCGAGCTCGACGACGTTGCGGAGGCCCTTGCCCGTCTCGGCGTCGACGGCGACGAGGAAGGAGCGGACGGGCCACGGAATCCGCCGCTTGGCGGAGCCCGTCTGGTAGCCGTAGACGACCGGCACGAGCACCTCGCCCCCGACGACGGTCGGGTTGCCGTTGCCGAGCGCGACCGGCTCGCCCAGCATGCGGCTCGTCGGGAGCTGGGCGCGCGTCAGCTCTTCGAGATCGCTCTCCCAGCGGATCGCTCCCTTGCGGGTCACCGCCGCGAGCGCCGCGGGCCCCGACTGCAGCACGATCACGTCGCCGTTCGCGGCGACGGCCGCCGCCGCCGACGCCGCCTTCGTCTGGATCGAGCCGCGATCCTGCCCCGTCTTCGCGTCGATCGAGTAGAGCATCCCCCGCTCGTCGGAGACGAAGACGCGATGCCGCTCGATCGAGAGCGCGGGGCTCGAGCCGCTGCCCGGCCCCATCTCGGCGGAGAAGGCGAGGCGGAGCTCGACCTCGGGCCCCTCGAAGTCCGACGACTCGCCGTCGCTCCACTCCCCGGTCCCGGCCAGGGAGCGATGGTGGATCACGTCGAGGGCGTAGAGCGCGCCCTTGCCGGGCGTCTTCGAGGTCGCCGCGACGAAGACCCGGCCGGTCTGCAGATCGACGGCGGGCGTGTTGGCCGAGCGCATCCGGCCGCCCATCAGGAGCTGCCAGGCCCACTCGCGGATCTCGGGATCGAGGAGCCCGCCGCCGAAGGCCGAGCGCGCGAGCTTCAGGCCCGTCGGGGGCGGGAGGAGGCCCGGGAGGCGCTTCGGCTCGTTGATCAGCCGGCCGGTCGCGCGGTCCCAGACGGCGACGTCGCCGAAGTTCGTGACCCCGAGGACGTCGCCTTCGCGGGTGAAGACCGCCGTCGTCAGGGCATTGATCGGGAGCTTCTTCGACGGACTCCAGTCGCCGTCCCGGCGCGGCGGCAGGGGCACGACCCACTTCAGCGCCCCGCTCGGGTGGTAGGCGAAGAGCTGGTTGCAATCCCCGATGTAGACGTCGCCGTCGACGTCGACGATCGGGCTCGAGAGGATCGCGCAGGGATCGACCCCGCGGTCCGCGTCCTGCCAGGGCTCCGACTGCCAGAGCGGCTCACCGTCGATCGAGAACGCGTGGAGGTTCGCGTGGCCGACCGATTGCCCCGTCGTCACGTAGAGCGTCCGGCCATCCGGGGACACCGTCGGCGCCGTCAGGATCGAGGCGCCCTGGAGCGCGGTCCAGGTCCGATACGGACCTTGGATCGGGGCGCTCGGGACGAGCTTCCGATTGTCGGGCCCCTGGTGGAGCGTCGACCAGCCGCCCGGCGAGTAGGCGGATCCGGCCTCGGCGCCCGGGGTCCCCGCCGTCTCGGCGAACGCGCGATCCGAGCTCCCCGCCGCGCCGGCGAGCAGGACCAGGGCAGCGGCGAGCTGCGCGCCGAGCGGAAACGCGCGACCGGTCCGGGGGCGCTTCGGTTCCCCGTTCGCATGCGAACGGGATCGGTCGGGAAGGGGATGCGCGGGGCTCATCGCCCCGAGCTTAGCTCGATCGGCAGCGAGGTCATGCCGCGCAGCTGATCGGCGCTGCGCCACTGGATCTTCGACTCGTCGATCCGGTACTCGGGCACCGCGGCGAGCACCTCCTCGAGCACGACGCGGCCTTCGAGGGCGGCGACGTGGGCCCCGATGCAGACGTGGGCCGCGTGGCCGAAGCCGAGATGGCGACGGATCTTGCGCCGGGCGTCGTAGCGATCGGGATCGGCGTACTCGCGCTCGTCGCGATTCGCGGAGGCGTAGAGGAAGAGGACGCCCTGCCCCGGGCGCAGGCGCTGGCCGTGGATCGTCGTCTCACGGGCGACGGTGCGCGCCATGAACTGGGTCGGCATGTCGAGGCGCAGTGCTTCGACGAAGGCGCCCGGGATCGCGTCGGGATGGACGGCGAGGTCGGCGCGCTGGGCCGGATCGCGGTGGAGGCGCAACAGGGCCGAGGAGATGACCTTCGGCGTCGTGTCGGTCCCGCCGATCACGAGCGTCTGCATGTGGGAGGCGATCTCGAGATCGGCGAGCTTGCGACCGCCGACCTCCTCGGCGAGGAAGACGTCGGCGACGCCGGGCTCGCCCCGGCCGACGCGGCGACCGGCGACGTACTCGGCGAGATAGGCGTTCATCTCCATCGCGGCGGCCAGCGCGTCGGCGGAGCGGCCCTCGTCACCGGGGGCGTTGCGGGTATAGCGGTGGACCCAGCCGACGAGCAGCGGGCCCGCCTCTTCGGGCAGCGAGAGCAGCCGACACGCGACGGTCGAAGCGACCGGATCGGCGAGCTCGCGCACCGCATCGAGCCCGCCCCGCTCGCGCCCCGCCGCGAGACGCGCCCGGACCTCGCGGCGGATCGCCGGGGCGAGCGCGTGGGCGCTGGCGCGGCTGAAGACGCCGCGAATGGCCTTGCGCAGCCGGGTGTGCCCCTCGCCGTCCATCTGGTTGATGCTCGGGACCGGCGACTCGACCTTCGAGAGGGCCTGCGCCGCCGTCGTCCCCCGCGCGGTCACGAAGGTCTCGGCATCCTCGGTCGCCTTCCAGACGTCCTCGAAGCGCGACAGCGCCCAGGCGTCGTACTCCTCGAGATGGTAGGCAGGGGCCTCGTCGCGCAGTCGGCGATAGAAGGGAAACGGATCCTGCATGACCTCGGGCAGGAACGGGCTGTAGCGGATAGAAGCGACCACGCAGCGACGGTATCCCGCTTTGCGCACCCGCGCGATCGGCGCGATCCTGCGCCGATGGTCGACCGAGCGAGCCCCGAAGCCCTCCCCGCCGTGCGCGGTCGACGGGCGATCGCGATCCTGGTCTGGCTCGTGGCCGCGGGCCTCGCCTTCCGCCTCTACCGGATCATCGACGCGAACGCGGTCGACCTCCTCTTCTACGATCAGATCGAGCTCTACGAGGCCTTCCTCGACGATCCGAGCGCCTGGGACCTCTTCCGCTGGCAGCACGGTCCCCATCGCCAGGGCCTGCCCTTCCTCGGGACCTGGCTGCTCGCCCGACTGACCGACTGGAACGCCCGCGCCGACGCCTTCTCCGTCTTCGCCTGGATCCTCGTCGCGACGGGCCTCGCCCTCGCGCTGCGCCGCCGCCTCTTCGGCCCCTGGACCGCGACCGACGTCGCGATCCCGCTCCTCCTCCTCACGCCGGCGCAGTACGGCATCTTCCTCCACGCGCCGAACGCCTCCCACTGCGCGGGCCCGATCGCGCTCCTGCTGCTCGCCTGCCACGCGCTCCTGATCCAGGACCGCGCGACGCGCTACGCCACGCTCGCCGCCCTCGACTTCGTCCTGGTCCACACCGGCTTCGCGATCTTCGCCGGCGCCATCCTGCCCGGCCTGCTCGGCCTCGACGCCTGGCAGGACCATCGAGCCGGACGCCGGCGCGAGGCGGCCGTCGCGGCGGGGTGTGCCCTGCTCTGCCTCGCCTGGATCGGCGTCTTCCTGATCGGCTACACCGCGCGCAACGGCCTCGACGCCGTCGTGCGGACGCCGTCCCTCGCGAGCTATCCGATCTACGTCGCGACGATGTTCGCGAACGTCCTCGGGCTCAAGGATCCGGGCGCGCTCGCCATCGGGGTCGGTGGGACCGTCGCGCTCGCCGCCCTCGGCGTCGGGGTCGCGTCCCTCGCCCGCCTGCTCGGTTGGCGCAGCCCCGGTCCCGCGACGACCGCGCCCGGACCGCAGGGCCGATCGGTCGCCGAGCTCGACGCGGCGGCCTCGGCCATCGGCCTGCTGCTGACGGGCTTCACGCTCCTCTACTGCGCCGCGACGGCGGTGGGCCGGATCCAGTTCGGGCTCTCGGGGGCCCAGTCCTCGCGCTACGTGCCCCTGGTCGCCCCCGCCTTCCTCGGGCTCTACTTCGCGATCTGCCGGCTCGAGGGGCGCGGCCTGCGCATCGCCCTCGGCACCGGCGCGATCGCCGCGATCGTCCACGCGAGCTTCCCGATGCAGCCGATGGAGGCGCGCTTCATGACGCAGCTCGCGCAGAAGAAGCGCAGCTGGGTCGCAGCCTATCGCGAGACCGGGAACGTCGCGGCCGCGAGCCGGGCCGCGCGCCTGCGCATCGATCCGTTCCGCGATCCGCGGCGCTCGACCGACGAGACCTTCGCCTGGCTGCGCGAGCACCGGCTCTCGTTCTTTGCCGATCGCTGACGCGCGCCCTGCGATCGCGTCGCCGATCGCGGGCCCGGGCGGCCGATCGCCGAGGCGCTTCGATTCCGACGCGATGGCAACGTCGGTTGCCGGTCCGGCAGCCACGTTGCACCCGTGATTCCGGTCACTCCTTCACGCTTCGGGACCACCGATCCGACAAGAGCTTCGAACTTGCTCGGGAGAAGTGCGTTGTCGACGCCCCTGAATGGCAGCAGCCGCGACCGCGAACACCAGATCTGGAACGATGCCAACCGCGCCCGCAACCAGGGCAAGCATCGCGAGGCGATCCGTCTCTATCGCACCCTCCTCGTCGAGAACCCGAACCACCGCGAGGCCGCCCTGCGCCTCGCGCCGATGCTCGCCGTCGACGGCGAGTTCTTCGAGTCCTGGCAGCTCTACCGCCGCGTCGCCCTCGAGCACGCGCGCGACAAGCAGTACTTCGAGTGTCTCGCGGTGTACCGCGAGGCGTGCCGGTACGTCCCGGGCGAGTTCGAGGCCTGGCGGCTCTGCGCCGACCTGCTCGTCAAGCTGAAGCGCCACGACGAGGCGTTCGAGACGCTGCTCGACGGCCGCACCCACTTCACCCACGCGCGCCACCGTGCCCAGGCGATCGCGCTCCTGACCCGCGCCCGGGAGATCGAGCCGTGGGACGGCTTCGTGCTCCTCGACCTCGCCCGCCTCTATGCGGCCCAGGGGCAGAGCGAGCTCGCCCTCGAGCTGCTCGCGAACCTCGCGCCCCGGGTCGAGGGCCGGGACCTGCGCCGGGTCCGCTGGCTCCAGCTCCAGCTGACGCTCTCGGCGCGTCACTTCTTCCTCTGGCTGAAGGCCTTCTTCGTGACCCGCGAGCGCGAGGAGGACCTCGAGACGCCGACGCTCTCGCTGATCGATCCGATCGACGAGGACGACGATCTCGACCCGCGCGAGACGCCCCATCTGCGCAGCGTCGGGGGCGAGTCGGCCTGATCGGGACGCGGCCGGTGCCGCCGTGCCCGCCGGCGGGACGCGCCCGTTCGCGCCCGGCTTCGGCGTGCGCGGGCGAGCGCTCGTGCGCTCCCCGACGAGCGGCGGACCCCTCCCGTTTCGGCGATGATCCGCCGCCGGGAGGCGCTCTGCGATGACGGTCCGGATCCGAACGGTCGACTACGAAGACGCGGGCGTCGCGCTCTCGGGGGAATTCGCCTGGGACGACGCCTGGACGGGCCCGCGCCCCTGCGTCGTGATCGTCCACGACGCCATGAAGAGCCTCGAGCACTTCGAGGACGGCCGCGCCGCGGCGCTCGCCGGTCTCGGCTATGCCGGCTTCGTCCTCGACGTCTACGGCAAGGGCGTCCACGGCCGGACCTTCGACGAGAGCGTCGCCCTGATGACGCCCTTCCAGAGCGATCGCGCCGCGCTCGAGCGGCGGCTCCGCGCCGGCCTCGCGACGGCCGCCGCCCAGCCCGAGGTCGACGGCTCGGCGCTCGCGGCGATCGGGTACTGCTTCGGCGGGATGTGCGTCCTCGACCTCGCCCGCGCGAACGCGCCGCTGCGCGGAGTGGCGAGCTTCCACGGCATCCTGACGCCACCGCCCACCGGCGCGCTCGCCGCGGCGAAGGACGCGATCGTGCCCAAGGTGCTCGTGCTCCACGGCTGGGACGATCCCTTCGTACCCGCGGAGACGGTGACGGCCTTCGCCCGGGAGATGAGCGAGCGCGGGGCGGACTGGCAGCTCGTCGCCTACGGCGGGACGGTGCACGGGTTCACGAAGCCCTCGGCCAACCAGCCCGAGATCGGCGCGGTCTACGACGCGAAGGCGGACCACCGCTCCTGGCAGGCCCTCGCCGACTTCCTCGACGAGCTCTTCGGCGAGCGGTACGCCTCGATCGGCGCAACGACGCCGCCCGCGAGCGCGCTCCCGCCCCGCAAGCTCTACTTCGAGGACTACACCGTCGGCCTCGAGATGACGGGCGGCGCCTATCCCGTCAGCGAGGCGGAGATCCTCGAGTTCGGCCGCCGCTTCGACAAGCAGCCGATCCACAACGACAAGGACGCCGCCGCGAAGAGCCACTTCGGCGGCCTCGTCGCCCCGGGCTGCCTGACCTTCGCCATCCGCACCGCCCTCGGCAACCAGATGCCCGACCGCCCGGCGCTGGTCGCGGGCCTCGGCGTCGAGAAGATGGATCTCGCGAAGCCGGTGCGTCCCGGCGACGTCCTCTCGCTGCGCATGCTCGTCATCGATCGCCGCGTCTCGGCGAAGCGCCCCGACCGCGGGATCATCACGATGGAGCACGCCGTCCTGAACCAGAAGGGCGAGGCGGTGCTCTCGATGATCTCGCGCATGATGGTCGAGGTCCGGGACCCGCGGACCGCCGATGCCTGACGCGGCGGCGGAGCGCCGGCGCGACGCGCTCGTCGCGGGCGGGATCTTCCTGCTCGCGCTGGCGCTCCGGGCGCTGCACTTCCGCGAGGTCGCGCTCCACGATCCCTACTACATGCTGCCGACCGTCGACGACGTGCAGTACGACGCCTGGGCGCGGCGCCTCGTCGCGGGCGACGGGCTGATCGACGGCGTCCTCTATCTCGGCCCCGGCTACCCGATCTTCATGGCGGCGGTCTACGCGGTCTTCGGCCCGAGCCTCGCGGCGGTGAAGGCGGTGCAGGTCGGGCTCGGCGCGCTGACGCCGGTGCTCGTCTGGGGGCTGACGCGCGAGCTCTTCGATCGGCGCGCCGCCGCGATCGCCGGCCTGCTCTGCGCGGGCTACGCGATGCTCGTCTTCTACGGCGGCACGCTGATGACGGTGAACCTCAAGGTTCCGCTCGTGGTCGCGGCGGCGTGGCTGCTCGTGCGGGCGGTGAAGCGGCCGTCGGCGGCGCGCTTCGCGGGGGCGGGGGCGATCGTCGGGATGGCGGTGCTCGTCCAGCAGACGGCGCTGCCGTGGGCGCTGCTGATGGCGCCCTGGATCCGGCTCGGGACCGGCGGTGCGACGTCGCTCCCGCGGCGCGCCGGCTGGGCCGCGAGCTTCCTCGCGGCGACCTTCGCCTTCATCGTCCCGATCACCCTCCACAACCTGCGGAGCGGCGGGGACTTCGTCCTGCTCAACTCGATGGGCGGCCCCAACTTCTACATGGGCAATCAGCGCGCGGCGGACGGGACCTGGCAGGTCCCCGACCTCGGCTTCCGGACCCGCCCCGACAACCCGGACGAGATGCAGCGCCAGTTCGAGGCCGCCGCCGAACAGGCGACGGGCCGCGCGCTGCGCCCCTCCGAGATCTCCGCCTTCTGGACCGCGCGCGGCCTCGACGAGATCCGCGCCGATCCGGCGCGCTGGCTCGCCCTCGAGCTGCGCAAGCTCGCCCTCCACTTCAATGCCTACGAGGTCTGGAACATCCGCTCGTTCGAGATCTCGCAGAGCTCGTCCTGGGTCCTGCGACTGCCGCTCTTCACGCTCGGCCTCGTCGCGCCGATTGGGCTGCTCGGCCTGATCCTCTCCCTCGCGCGCTGGCGCGAGCTCGTCGTGCTCTACGCCGGCATGCTCGCCTATCTCGCGTCGTCGCTGCTCTTCTTCGTGCTCGCGCGCTACCGGATGCCGGGGATGGTGCTGCTGATGCCCTTCGCCGGCTTCGCCGTCGTGCGGCTGGTCGACGCGGTGCGGCGGCGGGAGACGGGCTGGCTCGCACGGACGGCGATCGCGCTCGCGGTGCTCGTCGTCTTCGTCCATCTCCCGCTCGAGTCGTCGGCGGGCCGGATGCACATGGCCTGGTACAACCTCGGCAACAAGTACCGCGAGCTCGAGCGCTGGGACGAAGCGATCGCCGCCTATCACGCGTCGCTCCGGCTGGTCCCGGACGCGATCTCGACCCGCAACAATCTCGCCCTCGCCTACGAGCTCGGCGGGCACCGCGACGAGGCGATCGGCGCCTGGCGCGACGTCCTCGAGCGCGCCCGCCGGAGCGGCGATCGCCTGCGCGTCGAGCGGGCCGAGCGCCACCTCGCGGCGCTCGAGGCACCCGAGGTGCCCGAGGCGACGGACGCCGCCGGTGCGCCGGATCCGGCCCACCCGCCGACCCCCTGACCGACCGGAAAAGTCCGCCAAGACGCCCACTCGAGTCGGCGCCGGCGCTGGCCGGACGCGGCCCTCGACCGACCCCGACCCGGGCGCCCATCGCGCCGCGACGGCGCGCGCGCCGGGCGCGGCCGTCCGCCTGCGACTGCCGGTCAGGCCCGAGCGGACGCCCGGCCGCAGAAAACGGGCACGTTCCCGGCCCTCGCAGAAACCCATCCGGTGAACCCTCTGGAGGAGATCGCCCGATGGACCAGGAAGACGCCGACTCACTCTTCGCAGCCGACCCCGATGCCGACCTCGTCCGCCGCCTGAAATCCGGCGGCCCCGACGCGGCGCGCGGCTTCGCCCTGCTCGTCGCCCGCCACGGCGCGCGCCTGCGCCGGCGTGCCGCCCGCATCCTCGGCGACGAGAGCGAGGCCGAGGACGTCGTGCAGGACGTCTTCACCAACGTCCACCGCTTCCTCGACCGCTTCACCCCCGACCGCCCCTTCGCCCACTGGCTGTCGGTGATCACGCTGAACGCCTGCCGCATCGAGCTGCGCAGGCGGTCCGCCCGTGTCCGTCGCCACGACGCCTTCGGCGGCGATCCACTGCGCGAGACGACGACCGCGATCGCGGGCGACCCGATCCTGCGCGGCGCGCTGGCCGAGGCCTTCGCCGCCCTCGATCCGCGCACGCGCGACTGCATCGTGCTGCGCGTGCTCGACGGTCTCTCGTATCAGGAGATCGGCGAGCGCTGCGGCCAGAGCGAGGCCGCGGTCAAGATGCGCGTGCTGCGCGGCCTGCGCGAGCTTCGCGCGAGCCACCCCCACATCGCCGAAGGGACGGCGCGATTGGCGAGCGCCTGAGCGTTCGGCGGCGGAGCGCCTAACGCTTCGCCGCCGCGCACGGGCGCCCAGCGCCGCCGAGCACGTCGCAAGCCGGCGGCAGCAGCGGAAGCCCACCGCCCGACCGCGCGTTCACGGTCCGGAACAGCGCGCTGCGCGCGCGGCGGGCGTCGCCGGTGATCCCGGTCAGGACGGCGAGGGAGCCCGTCACGTGGGCCGCGGCGAGGCTCGTCCCGCTGCCGAAGGCGAAGGCGCTGCCGGGCACCGTCGAGAGGATCTCGACGCCCGGCGCGTAGAGCTCGACCCAGCGGCCGTGATTGCTCGTCGCGAAGCGGCGGCCCTCGCGATCGACCGCGCCGACCCCGATCACGCTCGGATAGGCGGCGGGATAGCGCTTGTCGCTCCGACCCTCGTTGCCGGCGGCGGCGACGACCACGAGGCCGAGGGCCTCGAGCCGCGCGACGCCGCGCTCGAGCAGCGGATTCGGCGGCCCCGAGAGCGAGAGGTTCACGATCGACGCCTTCGCGTCGTAGGCGCGATCGAAGCCCTGGAGCATCTGGTAGATCGTGCACTGCCCGCCCGCGCCGCCGTTCGCCGTGCAGACGGGAATCGAGACGATGCGGGCCCGGGGCGCGAGGCCGGCGATGCCGAAGCCGTTGCCCTCGGCCGCGCCGATCACGCCGGCCATCAGCGTGCCGTGGACCGCAGGCTGCGGCTTCGGCCCGCCCTTCGGCTCCGTCGCGACGGCCTCGATGCGGCTCGGCGCGAGGTCGCGGTGGGCGACGTCGGGAGCGGAGTCGAGCAGCGCGATCCGCACGCCTTCGCCGGCACCGAGCTCCCGGGCCGCGCGCACGCCGGAGAGCGCGAGACCATACTGGAGCGGCGCGTAGGGATCGGCGGCCCCCGGCGCGGCCGGCGCGGGCTGGACCTCGGCCGCCGCGCTCGCGTAGACGTCGTTCGGGACGACGATGCCCGTCTCGGGCACGACGGTGACGAGCTCGTCGAGGGTCGAGCCGGGGGGGCCGGTGATCCGAGCGACGGTCGCGCAGATGACGGGCGAGAAGAAGGACTGGGCGATCTTCGCGTCGCGGCCGAGCTCGAAGTCCGTCGGGAGGCCGCCGGCGGGGGTCTTCGGGAGCGCGAGCAGCGCCTCGCTCCGGGCCGCCGGATCAACAACACCCGCGGCGGACGAGCCCGACGCGCCACCGCCCGCTCCGCCCGCGCCCGGCCCTCCGGCGGTGCCCGATGCGCCGCCTCCGTCCGGCAGCGGCACGATCGAGCCCGGCCCGCCCGCGCCCGCGCCCGCGGCCTGGACGCCGGGATCGCGCAGCGTGCGATCTGCCGCGAGCTGGACGATGCGCGTCCCGTCCGCCTCGAAGGGACCGCAGGGCTCCGCCTCGGCGCTCGCACGAAGCGCCGAGCCCGAGATCAGCGCGAGGACGAGCCCTGCGACGAGGCGCTCGAGGCCCCGCGCCCACTGTCCTGCTCGCCGAACACGCCGGATCCGCCGGGGCGACACCGCCCTCCAGAAACACCGAAACGCCGACCCTCCGAAGCGGGCGGCGTTTCCGGTCGCGCGGCGAGCGGCGCCGTCCGGGCGCCTCACGGCACGGGCTCCGCGAAGATCGCGAGGGACGCATCGGGCGCGGCGAGTCGGGCGGCGATGGCCGCGGCGTCGGCGGCGGTGGGCGCGCGGCCCTCCGTCGCGGCGGGCTGCAGCCGCAGGCGGTAGACGCCGAGGTTCGTCGGGCCGGACACGATCTCGACGCCGAGGCTGCGCAGCGTCGTCGAGATCTCGCGCATCGAGGCCGCATCGTGGAAGACGACGTCGATCGCCGGCGCCCCGCCGCTCGAGGCCGCGGCGTCGGCGCTCGCGAGCTGATAGTCGGTGTCCTCGGCGGTCTCCTCACCCGAGCCGCCGAGGCCGAGGAACGGTCGCGCGACGAAGGTCCCGGAGCGGGCGCCCGCGAAGAAGAGCAGCAGCGCCGCCGCCGCAGCCGCCGCCCAGAGCGGGGCCGTCGCGCCGAAGCGCCGGATCGGTCCGCGGACGGAGCGGGCGGCCTCGGCCGCGGACGAGGTCGGGACCGCAGCCGGGAGGACGGCGACAGGGCCGGACGGGACCGATGCGGCGGCCCCCGCCGGCTCGACCTCCGCCGCCTCGCGCTCGGATTCCGGGTCCCGAACCCACTGCTCGAGGCGCGCCAGATCCGCTTCCGACAGCGCGCGGCCCCGGGAGATCGGGATCACCGTCGCCCGCTCCTCCCGCTCTTCCGCCTCGATGCGCGCCGTGATCTCCGCGAAGAGCCGATCCGCGTCGGGCAGCTCGACCCCTTCGAAGGCCCAGGGCGCGCCGGCGACGACGTCGAGCTCCGCCCGGCAGTCGCCGCACTGCGCCGCGTGGGCCTCGACCGCCCCCTTCTCCCGCGCCGTCAGCCCGCCGTCCGCATACCACGGGATCCAGGCGAGGACGTCCTCGGGACAGCGAGCGCGCCGGGCCCCGTTCGTCGTGTCGTGCGCCATGTCCACGCTCCTCCCGTCCTCTCGCTCGAGCCTTCCGGCCCGCCCCACCGTACCGTCTCCCGCCGCGTCCGCACCCGCCGCATCCACGTCGAACGCATCGGGCCTGCCCGCGCCGACCGGGCGGCCCCCGCCTAACGCAGCCCTTCGTCGACCCCCAGCATCCGGCGCAGCGCCCGCCGCGCCCTCGAAACCCGCGTCTTCACCGTGTCGCGCGAGATCTGCTGGCGACGCGCGATCTCCTCGGGCTCGAGCCCCTCGACCACCGCCAGCAGGAGCGCCTCCCGCTGATCCCGCGGCAGGCGATCCATCGCCTCGGCGACGCGCCGGAGCTCGTCGCGCGCCCCCAGCTGGGTGGCCGAGGATCGCGATTCAGGGACACTCGAAAGCAGCGGATCTCCCCCCGACACGACCCGCGACCGCTTGAAGCGCTGCCGTCCGCGCACCGCTTCGAGGACCTTGAAGCGGGCGATCCCGAAGATCCAGGTCGAGACCTTCGCGTCGCCCCGGAAGCGCTCTGCCTGCTCCCAGACCTCGAGGAAGACGTCGCTCGCGAGCTCCCGGGCGAGCTCGCGCTCGTCGACCCTCCTCTCGATAAAGACGTAGACCCGCGCAAAGTAACGATCGAAGAGGGCCCGATGGGCGAGGGCGTCCCGGTTGCGGGCCACGGCCCGCAGCCAGGTCGCATCTTCGCCGTCCAGGATCGTCACCGGGTCGCTCATGCGCGGGAACACCGTCCAGATCCGGGGGATTCCGAGGGGATTCCAGGGCGATCGGCGGGCGTCGCCCGGATCGCGTGGCCAGCCGGGCTAACGCAGGCCCGGAGCCGGCAGGTCGCCTCCGCCCGGCGGCGGCTCGACGACGATGCCGGTCGGTTGCGGGGCCCCGCAGCCCGAGCCGGGCTGATCGCAGGCCCCCGGGCGGGTCATGGGCCGGGCGATCGGGTTCGGCATCCGAAGGCCCGCATCGCCCTCGATCCCGGGCGCGGCCGCGACGTCGATCGGATCGAAGAGCGCGGCCACCGGCCCGACGACCGAGAAGTCGTCCCCGGTCCGCGCGTCCACCGCCGCCCGCGGCTCCGCGCACGGCCCCGGCGCCGCGACCGCCGGCCGCGGCTCTCGCGCAGGCTCGCCCTCCGCGGCGACCGGCCCGGCGCCCTGCGCCGCCGCGCGCGCTTCGCTCTGCGGTTCGGCCGACGCGGGCAGCGCCGTCGCGAGGCACAGCCCGATCCATCCGAGGACGATCGATCGCTTCATGGCTCCATCCTACCCGCTCTGCGCATCCGCGCGTCGGAATTCTCGCGCACGCGCCCGCCTTCGCCCAGCACCGGCCCCGCTCCGTCAGCCGCCCCAGCCCACCCGGACCGAGAGACCGACGAGATCGCGGGTGTAGTCGAAGACGTCCGCCGTCGAGCGATTTCGCGTGCGACTCCAGCGGGCTGAGACGAGCACATGCCGGCCGAATGCGCGTTGCAGAGCGATGCGCACGCTGGTCTCCTGCTCGCGCCGCGCGCTCGCATCGAGGAAGTAGGCGGTGTCCGGACCGGCGTTCACGGCCGCGAGCTCGTCCTTCGGATCGGGGAAGACCGAGGCGTTCGCGTAGGGGACGTACGCATAACGACCGCGGATCGAGAAGTCGACGGCGAGCGGCAGCCGGACGCCGGCGGCGAGCTCGATCTGATGGCGCTGGTGGTCGTACTCGCGGCCCTGCGAGACGTAGAGCTGGTATCGGTAGCCGCCCTCGATCCAAGGCATCAGGAAGCCGTCGATCGGCGGCTCCGGCAGTGGCTGGCGATGCACGAGCGAGACGATCGGCCCGAAGCCGTCGCGGTTCGTCGCCCCGACCTCGTCGACGCCCGCCGGACTGCAGGGCTGGCAGCCCGGCTGACCGACGTCGGCGACCGCGAGCCCGCGCCGGCGATAGCCGTAGTCGTCGAGGCCGAGCGACGCCGTCAGGCTCGTCGTCGCACCGCCCGAAGACCAGGGCTTGAACAGCGACGTCGACCAGAGATGGCTCACGAGGAACGGGTCGTCGCCGCGCGTGTCGGCCCCGATCCAGGCGGCGTCGACGTCGTACTGCAGGCGCAGCGCGCTGCCCTGCCAGGCGAGCGCGCGGTCGAGCCAGAGCGTCGCGCCGGGGGCGTGGGTGTTGAAGCGCTCGATGCGGCGATTCTCGGAGCCGCCGTAGCGCAGCGCCGTGCCCGAGCTCCAGGACCCGCTCTTCAGCCAGAGCGCGCCGGTATCGACGAACCAGTAGCCGCGCACGTCGCTCTGGCCGGAAACCTCGTTCGGACGCCCGACGCCGCGCCCGCGGATCAGCGCGTTGTCGTCCGCTTCGAAGCCGAGCTCGGCGGAGGCCCACACGGGACGCTTCGACTTCTCGTCGAGGGCGGTGAGGGCGCGGGCGGCCTGATCGGCCCAGGCCGTGCCCGACCAGCCTTCGACGACGCGGTTGAAGCCGGCGCGAGCTCCGTCGCCATCGTCGGCGCGGGCCTTCGCGCGAGCGAGCTGGAAGGACGCGAGGGGCTCGATGCCCGGGTCCCGGGTCGCGACGGCCGCCTCGAGCCGGTCGATCGCCCGCGCGGTGTTCCCGCGGTCGAAGGCGACGAGACCGGAGTAGAGGAGATGCTCGGGCCGGCTCCCGTCGCGGGGCGCCGAGCGCTCGAGCGCGTCCTCGGCGTCGCCGAGGCGGCCTGCGTGGTAGTACGCCTCGGCGAGCCGCAGGTCGAGCCCCGCGGCCTGCGGATCGAGCTGTCGCGCGGCCTCGAGGGCATCGATCGCGAGCTCGAAGCGCTTCACGCGCAACGCGCACTCGCCGACGAGCCGCTCGACCTCCGCGTCGCGCGCCGGCCCGCCGTGCAGGGGCTCGAGCACCTCGAGCGCGGCCTCGCAGCGCCCGTCCCGGGCGAGCGAGAGGCCGAGGTCCCGACCGGAATCTGCCGCCGACGCGACCGCCGGCGCGAGCACCGCCCGCGCGAGCAGGGCGACCACGGCGGCCATCACGGCCGGACAAGGGCGGAACGACGCGAGACGACTCGATTCCAAGCGCAGGCGATCCTCGGCCGACGCCGGGTCGCCCGGGTCGGGTGCCCGAGCCGGGCCCGATCGAGTCGACGGACGGGGGAGAGACGACGGCACCCGGAAACTTAACGCTGGTGCGCGAATCGCGACACGCGAACGGCGCCGGTCCGATCTGGGTTAGGATCCGACCACTGCGCCGCATCCCGCTCGAGCTGCGGCCCGAGGAGCTGCCCGAGGAGGACCGAGTCCATGGCCCAGGAGCCCCTTTTCCCTCATCCGCAAGATAAATATCCGGTCGTCTATCTCGAGGACACCGACGTCGAGCTGCCGGAACACGTCGTCAACACCGGCCTCCGCTACACCCACTTCCAGCACGTCGCAACCGGCGGCAAGTGCATCATCCAGTCCTGCAAGGACTACCACCTCTCCCGCACCGTCGCCCACAAGAGCCTGCGTCCCGAGATCGCCGACGACCCCTTCGAGCGCAAACGCTTCCTGCGCGAGGCCCGGGTCACGGCGATGCTCCAGCATCCCGGCACGATCCCGGTCTACGACCTCTCCCGGGACAATCGCGGCCACTACTTCTTCACGATGAAGCTCGTCGAGGGCTACACGCTGCGCGAGATCCTCGACACCGGGAAGGCCGACGGCACCGCCCCCGTCGACGGCTACGGCTTCCACCGCATGGTCACGATCCTGATCCAGATCGGGAACTGCCTCGACTACGCCCATACCCACGGCGTCGTCCACCGCGACATCAAGCCGCCCAACATCCTGACCGGCCCCTTCGGCGAGACGACGCTCCTCGACTGGGGCCTCGCCAAGGTCTGGAACGAGGTCCCCGCCCCGCTCCCCGACCTGCCGCTGCTCTTCGCGAAGGACCCCTCGCTGACGGCCCAGGGCCGGCTCCAGGGCACGCTCCACTACATGTCGCCGGAGCAGATCGAGGCCTCGCCGCGCCTCGATCATCGGACCGACATCTACAGCATGGGCGTCGTGCTCTGGGAGATCCTGGCAGGCCGCCCGATGCTCGAAGGCGACGACGTCCAGGACCTGCTCCACCAGGTCAAGAACGTGGTCCCGCCCCGCCCGTCGGCAGTCGCCACCGACCGCCAGATCCCGAAGCAGCTCGAGGACATCTGCATGCGCTGCATCGCGAAGGACCCCGACGAGCGCATCGGCAACGCGCGGCGGCTCGTCAGCGCGCTGCGATCGTGGCGCCTCCGCTGGGCGGCGGAGACTCGCTAGTCGGGGCCCCGGCGGACCCCGGACTCACAAGACGCAACCGGCGCGGCATGGGGGGCGCGAATGGCTCGCCCTCGGCACGGCCTTCGTCGCTTCTCGACGTTCGGCGCGCAAGCGACCGACTGGACATCCCGGGCTGCGGGCTGCGCTTTACTTCGCGCCCCCCGTGCCGCGCCGGTCGCTCGCTTTGGTGCTGAGGGCGGTCGGATAGCGACCAGCGAGGATCTCGGATCGGGATGGGCTTTGCGGCAAAGCGAACGCTTTGCCGAGATGGGCGGCCCGAGCGGCGCAAACTGCGCGAACGACGCGATCGAGATCAGAACGCCCGAAGCTGCACGGACCCCATCGAACACGAAGCCGGACGCCTCGCCGCGAGCGACCGGCGCGGTGCTCGGGCGGCGAAGTCAAGCGCAGCCCGCAGGTCGCCCCATCCAGTCGTTCGCCCAGGCCGCTCAAGCCGAGAAGCGAATAAGACCGTGCCGAGGGCGAGCCATTCGCCGCCCGAGCGCCGCGTCGGTCGCGTCTTGTGAGACGTCAGGCGACCGATTGTCCGCCGTCGACGCAGAGCGTCTGGCCGGTGATGAACTTCGCGGCCGGGCTCGCGAGGAAGAGATAGACCGGGGCGACGTCGTCGGGGGTGCCCCAGCGCTTCATCGGGGTGCGCTGGATCTCGGGCTCTTCGAAGGGGGTACCGATCATGCCCTTCGTCATCTCGCTGCGGATGAGTCCCGGGGCGACGGCGTTGACGCGGACGTTGTCGAGGGCCCAGTTGGCGGCCATGTTCATCGTCATCTGGACGACCGCGGCCTTCGCGGCCCCGTAGCCCGGGACGACGGTGACCGCGCGATAGGCGGACATGCTCGACATGTTGAGGATGCTGCCGCCGCCCTCGATGCGGCTCTTCGAGATGCGGTCCTTGAGGCGGACGGCGAGGCGGAACGACGCGAAGAGATGGAGGCGCAGCGCGCGCTCGAAGACCTCGGGCTTCCACTCGTCTTCGGCCATCAGCGACGCGCCGGCGTTGTTGACGAGGACGTCCAGGCGGTCGAAGGAGCCGGCGAGGCGCTCGAGGTCGGCTTCGCTCGTCATCTCGGCCTGGTGGTAGTCGAAGCCCGAGAGATCCTCCGGGTAGTCCGAGACCTTCGCCTTGCGCCCGGTGATCGCGACGCGGGCGTTCGCGGCGCGGAAGGCCCGGGCGATGCCGAGACCGATGCCGTTGCTGCCGCCCGTGACCAGGACCTGGGTTCCACCGAAATCGAAATCGACCTTCGCCATCGCCGTACTCTCCACTTTCTCTCGTTCCCGGGTTCGTCTCGATCCGCTTCGTTTCAAGCGTGCTTCGCGCGGGCCTCGAGCCGCTCGATCTGCTCGTTCAGCCAGGCGCTGAGCCAGAAGTTGACGCTCTGCTTTGCCAACGCGCGGTGGACCGCGATCGCGACCTCGAAGGCGGCGGCGGGCGGCGCGGGCTCGCTCAGCACGACGTCGAGCAGATGGATCGCCTCTTCGTGGCGGCCCGCTTCGAGCTTCGCCCGCGCGCGCTCGACGAGCGCGGTCGCACCACCCGCGAGCTCGACGAGATCACCGTGGATCGCTCGGCGCGGGATGGTGTAGAGCTCGGTCGTCGACTCGTGGTGGAACCAGCCGGCATAATGTTCCCAGATCGCCTGCACGCTCCAGCGGACCGTCCCGTAGCCCTCGCCGACCTCGAGCTGCGCCGGCAGCCGGATCTCGTCGAGCAGCGCGTGGAGCGTCTTGCCCGCGTTCATCCCCTTCACCGTCTCGTCGTGGACCCAGAGCGTCGCGTCGCGGATCCGCTCGATCTCGCTCGCGATGAGCGCCTCGCCCTCGATCGGCTGGTGGTGGCCGACGAGCAGCAGCTTCGGGCGCAGGTCGCGCACGAGCTCGAAGGCGGCGGCGCAGGTCAGCGCGTCGCGATAGCGATCGCCGCGGACGGTGACGAGGTTCGGGAAGTGGCCGAAGAGGCAGCTGAAGAGATTGCCCGGGAAGCAGATGCGCTCTTCGGGGAGCCACATCACGAGCGAGTCGTTCGTCTCGGCGCCCTTCACGCCGATCAGCTCGACGCGCAGGCCGCCGAGCAGGAGCGAGAAGCGACCGTCGAAGGTGATGTCGGGGGTCGGGATCGCCTGCGCGGGGAGCTTGCCGTGATCGGCGAGCGCCTGCTGGACGGCGCGGGCGTTGTCCTTCTTGAAGGCGAAGGCCGAGCGCGACCCGCGAAAGGGCGCGAGGCGGCGATCGTAGGCCTGGTGCTCGGCGTTGCCCGCCTGGGCGATCACCTGCGTCCCGGGCCCGCGCAGATGATCGACGCCTCCCACGTGGTCGACGTGGCCCTGGGTCAGGACGATGTAGCGCGGCGGGCGCGGATCGATCTTCTCGTAGTTCTTCTTGTGGTAGGGCGCTTCGAAGAACATGCCCGTATTGACGACGATGCTGCCCTCGGGCGTCGTGACGAGGAAGCTGTTCGAGAGGCCCTCGGAGAGATGGATGAAGTCGGTGACCGGCTGGGTCCCGAAGGTCGCGGGATAGGGGGCACCGGGGCGGGTCTTCCAGAGGGGCGTGGCCATGGGCGCGGACTCCGTGGAGCAGCGGAAGGGCGAAGCGGATCCGGCGCCGAAGCAGGACGCCGGTCGCCGAGATTCCCAGGAAATCGGGGGCGCCGCAATCCCCGCGCCGAGCGGCCCGATTTGTTCCGCCCGGTCCCCCGCGCTACCCACCCCGCATGCGTTATTTCGAAGACATCGAGGTCGGCCGGACCCTCGAGATCGGGCGCCATGCCGTCTCGAAGCAGGAGATCGTCGACTTCGCTTCGAAATGGGATCCCCAGCCCTTCCATCTCGACGAGGCCGCCGCGAAGGAATCGGTCTTCGGCGAGCTCACGGCCTCCTCCTGTCATACCTACTCGATCTCGTCGCTGATCTTCTCCCGCTCCGCCGCGCTGAAATCGAAGACGGCCGCGATGCTCGGGATGAAGGTGAACTTCCCCGCGCCGGTGCGGCCGGGGGACGAGCTCACGATGTTCGAGACCTGTCTCGACAAGCGGGTCTCGCGCTCGCGGCCGCGCTACGGGATCGTGAAGAGCCGGGCGACGATGGTGAACCGCGCGGGGCAGGAGGTGATGGTGCTCCAGTCGAGCTTCCTGGTGGAGCGGCGCGACCCGACGGCGAGCGTCGCCTGAGAGCGGAGCGACTGGGATGGCAGGCATCGCCGACTGGCTTTCGCGGATGGGCGTCGCGGCGAGCTCCTCGAAGCTCGGCGGCATCTTCTATTACGTCGTCTGCCGCCGCATCGACAGCGTCCTGATTCCGCTCACGAACGGGCGGCTCTCGATGGGCCCGCCCGGCCAGACGGTGCTCGTCACGACCCGGGGCGCGAAGAGCGGCAAGCCGCGCCATGCCTCGCTCGCCTTCCTCTTCGAGGGCGACGACATGATCCTCGTCGCCTCGAAGGGCGGCTCGCCCGCGCATCCGGCCTGGTACCACAACATGAAGGCCGACCCGCACGTCGTCGTCCAGCACCGCGGCGGCATCGAGGAGCGGATCGCCCGGGAGGCGGTGGGCCCCGAACGCGACCGGCTCTTCGCCCGCATGGCGGGGACGTTCGCGAACTTCGCGGCCTACCAGGAGCGGGCGGTGAACCGGACGATTCCGGTGATGGTGCTGAGTCCGACGCCGCGCTGAGGCCGGGGCCGCGCTCCCCGGAGCCGGCCCCTCGACCGATCGGGGGCTTTTTGCCTCGATGATCCGGCCCGCCCGGGCGCCGGAGCCTCTCGCCCGCGCGACATCCCGCGCAGATCCCCTCCCCGGCTCACGTTTCCGTTTCAGCACGGGCCCTCTTGGTTCGATGAGGAGAAGACCGGGGACGACCGTCGCGGCAGCTCGTCCGCATGCGCCGCCGCGCGGACCCGTGGAGGACACGATGGATTCGACCGCCGCCCCGATCCCCGCGCAGGCCCCCGCGAAGGCGGGACTCGAGCCCGGCTTCGTCCACGCCTGCGCCGCCCTGGCCCTGGCGCTCGCCGCCCTCACGCGGCTGCCCTACTTCGTGGGCCTCGACTTTCCCCTGAACGACGGCGGGCTCTTCCTCGCCATGGCCGACGCGATCCGCGACGCGGGCTTCGTCCTGCCCGAGCGCGTCGACTACAACGGCCACGGCCTCCCCTTCGCCTATCCGCCGGTCGCGTTCTATCTGACCGCGATCCTCGCGCAGGTCTTCGGGATCGAGACGCTGAGCGTCCAGCTCTATCTCCCCCTCGTCTTCAACCTGCTCACCGTCGTCCTCTTCGTCTACGTCGCGGCGCGCCTGGTCGACGACCGCGCGACGCTCTTCTTCGCGGCCGCCGCGATGCCCCTGAACCCGCGCTCCTACGAATGGCTCATCATGGGCGGCGGGCTCACCCGCTCGCCCGGCATGTTCCTCGCGTTCGTCGCCCTCGCCCTCGCGCTGCGCATCCGCTCGGCTCCGGACGCGGCGCAGCGAACGCGGTGGGCGATCGCCTGCACGATCGCCATGGGCCTCGCGTTCGCGACCCACCTCGAGTGGGGCATCACGGCGTGGGTCACGACGGCGGTGACCCTGCTCTGCGCGGAGCGCAGCCGACGCCAGCTCGCGCTCGTCGTCGCGATGGGCTTCGGCATCGGCCTCGTGAGCGCCCCCTGGTGGATCACCGTCCTCGCCCGCCACGGCCTCGATCCCTTCCTCGCCGCGACGGCGACCGGCGGCTGGGAGAACACCAGCTTCTTCGCGCGCATCCAGTCCTTCGATCTCTTCACGCGCCGCAACACCTGGATCGGCGTGTTCGCCGCGATCGGCCTCGGGCTCTCGCTCCACCAGCGGCGCTTCATGCCGGTGATCTGGCTCTTCGCCATCTGGGCGACGACGCCGCGCCACGGCGCCACCGCCGCCGTCGCCCCCGTCTCGCTGATGATCGGCGGAGCGATGGCGTGGCTCTCCGACTGGACCTCGCGCGCGATCCGGGAGGCCTGGCAGGCCCGGCGCGGTGCGCCCTCGCCGTCGACCGACCCGGCGGGCTTCCCGCTGGTCCACGCCCTCGCCTTCATCGTGCTCTTCGCCTGCATCGCGAACGACACGTCCGAGTTCCACGAGTTCGAGACCCTCACCCCGATCACCGCAGAGGAGCGCGCGGGCATGGCCTGGATCCGCGAGCACGCCGGCCCCGACGACCGCTTCCTCGTCGTGTCGTCGGCCCGCGACTGGGCGATCGATCGCGTCGCCGAGTGGTTCCCGGTGCTCGCGGGACGGACCGCGAGCAACACCGCCCAGGGCCTCGAGTGGGTCCACGACGGCAGCTTCGCGGACGTCCGGATCAAGGGGGACGTGCTGCGTCAGGTCGTGAACACGAGCCCCTCCTCAGCGCCCATCATCGGGCGCAAGATCTTCGACGGGGACCACGACTACGTCGCCGTCTTTGCCGAGCCCGGGGCCCCGCTGATCGCGAGCTACAACGCGAGCAGCCGCTACGAGCTCGTCCACGAGCAGCCGCACCTGAGCGTCTACCGGATCCGCACGGTCCTCGTGTCGGACGTCCAGCCGAGCAGCCCGCCGTCGGGGAATCCTTGATCCGCGCCTCCCGTCACAGCGCCTCCCGCATCCCTCGGCTCCTCGCGAGCACCCTCGCGCTCGCGAGCCTGCTCCCGCTCGCGGCCTGCGATCGGATCGAGGCCCGCCGCAGCGACGCGCCGCCGACGCGTCCGCCGAACCTGATCCTGATCGTGCTCGACACCGTCCGGCGCGATCGCGTCGAGCCCTGCGGCTCGAGCGAGCCGACTACGCCCAACCTGAAGCGCCTCGCCGCCCAGGCGACGACCTTCTGTCGCACCGTGACCCCGGGCAGCTGGACGGCGCCGGTCCACGCGTCGATGCTGACGGGCCTCCTGCCCTCGGAGCACGGTCTCGACTACTACCCGATGGACATCACCGTGGTCGAGCCGTGGCAGGACGTCGCGAAGCTGTCGCCCGAGGTCCCCGTGCTGCCCGAGATCCTCGCGGCCCGCGGCTATCAGACGGCCCTCGTCAGCGCGAATCCCGTCCTCAACGAAGCGCTCGGGTTCACGCGCGGATTCCGGTACGTCAGCATCAACGAGGCGCACTGGAGCGAGGGCAACGCGGCGGTCGCGCCGAGCCTCGCCCAGATGCTGCCGAAGCTCGATCCGGCGAAGCCGCTCTTCCTGCTCGCGAACGTCTGGATCGCCCACAACCCCTACGAGGAGGTGCCGCCCGGCGTCGGCTGGGTCGCGCCAGCGCCCCTGATCGACATCTTCGCGCCGGTCGACGTGATCGAGAGGACGCCCTTCGCGAAGTTCGTGCGCCGACAGCTGAGCCCGAGCCAGGAGGCGGAGCTGCTCGGCAACGTGCGCCGCAGCTACGACTGGAGCGTCGCCCTCGCCGATCGCGACCTCGGCCACGTCCTCGATCTCCTGACGGCCGGGGGCTGGCTCGGCCAGGACACGACCATCGTCGTCACCTCGGACCACGGCGAGCTGCTCGGCGAGCACCGCATGCTCGAGCACGGCGGCGTCCTGTACCGCGAGAACAACGACGTCTTCACCGTCGTCCGCGGCCCCGGCTTCGAGCCCGGCCGCCGCGTCGACAGCCTGGTCCAGAGCCAGGACCTCTTCCCCACCTTCCTCCGCAGCGCCGGCATCCCGGTCCCGCCCCTCGAGCACGCCGTTGCGCTCCAGGATCCGGACCCCGATCGCCGCGCCGTCACGATGACCCTGCGCAACACCTGGCTCTCGGCCTTCTCGGGCGAGCTCGACGTCGACGACCACCGTGATCGATCGCAGGAGAAGGATCGCTTCCTCGTCTCCCTCCAGGAGGGCGACGATCGGGTCCTCTGGGCGAACGGCGAGCCGCTCCGCGGCGAGCACGTCCCCGGTCTCGCGCCCGTCGCCGAGCCGACCCCGCCGCGCGCCGATCTGGTCGAGGGCACCACCGCCGTCGCCCGGACCTGGCAGAAGGCGACCCGCGTGCAGGCGGAGATCCCCGACGACGTCCGCTCCCAGCTCGAAGCCCTCGGCTACCTGCATTAGGCGCCCGCTCGACCCAGGTCGGCTTCGGCCCCGTTGAGCATCCGAGCCCGTTCCCGGCTTCGCCCTCGCTGGCATCCGGGGCCGTCTCGTGCTCCCATCGCGCCATGGGAAGGCGAACGCGTTGATCACCCTCCTGCGCCCCGACCGCGCCGCGATCGACGCCGTGCTGCGCGCCGCCGATGCGCGCTCGGGCGGGGCCCCGCCCTACAGCCATCCCGACGTCGGTGCGACGCGCCGATTCGAGGCGGTCGAAGCGCTCCGCGGTCGCTACACGATCGACCGCCGCCGCTTCGCTCTCGGCCGCGGGCCCGCCCTCTTCGACGCCGCGAAGCACGCCCTCTTCGCCTGGCGCCACTTCGAGATCCCCTGGCTCGAGCTCGAGGGCCGCGACGAGCCGGTCCGGGAAGGCCAGGCCGTCGCGACCCTGACCCGCCTCTTCGGGCTCTGGTTCCTGAATCCGTGTCGCGTCGTCTATCGCGAGGACGATCCCGGCGCGTCCGAGGCCGCCTTCGCCTACGGCACCCTGGCGGGCCACCCGGCCTGCGGCGAGGAGCGCTTCAGCGTGTCCTGCTCGCCCTCGAGCGAAGAGGTCGAGCTCGAGATCCTGGCGTTCTCGCGGCCCGCGATGGCGCTCACGCGGCTCGGGCGCCCCTTCATGCGGCGCATCCAGCGACGCTTCGCCGCCGACGCGGCGGCCGCCCTGGCGCGGGCCTGTGCGGGGCTCGGCGCCACGGTGCGGGAGCGGTCGATCGGATCGGAGCACGGCGGAGCTCGGTGAGCCGTCGTACCTCGCGCCGTCGGGCGGTGATCCGCCGTGCGAGGAGCCGTCGTCCGGTGATCGGCCGGCGGACGAGCCGTCGGCAGGCGCTCAGCTCGCGCGGGCTTCCTCGATCCGCGCGACGCGGAAGAGCGTCGCCCGGAGCATCTGGTCGGCGTGCTGCGAGGGCGGCATCCAGTACTCCCAGACCTTCGCCCCGTCGGGCGTGACCTCGAAGGCGTGACCGCGGTCGCTCTCGGTGATCAGGGTGTTGCCGTTCGCGAGGCGATAGGCGGCGCCTCGACGCTTCGTGAAGAACGTGTCCGGCGCGGTCGCCCGGTATTCCCAGACGATCGCGGACGAGACGGGATCGATCTCGACGACGCGCGACCAGCCGCGGTGCCAGCCGTTGTCGAAGACGAGCAGATGGCCGTTCGGGAGCAGCGTCGGATGGTGGGGGTGATCGAGGATCCCATCGCCCCACTGCCAGCGGACGACCCCCGTCTTCGGGTCGAGCACGACGACCCGATCGAGCGTGCGCAGCGAGAGGAGCACGTCGCCCGCGCGCCCGATCGCGGTGTCGCGCTCGAGAACCTGGACGCTGTTGGCGTGATAGAAGTCGCCCGGGCCGTCCATGCCGAGGGCCTCGATCGCCTCCGGCGAGAAGGGATCGACCGAGCGGGCCGCGGCGCGGCGGCGCAGGACGTCCCAGAAGACGTCGTGGAGCGAGACGATCGACCAGACGCGACCCCCGGGACCGATCACGACGAGGCGATGGTCGTTGACCTCGCCCGTGACGTCGTCGATCCCGGGTCGGAGCGTTCGGCGATCGAGGGCGACGATCCGATCGAGGCCGACGCCGAAGTCGTGGTGGAACGAGAAGCCCTCGGTCAGCTTCCAGACGACCTTGCCCGAGCGGTCGATCCGGAAGAGATTGGGCCGCCCGAGAAAGAGATAGTCGTCGCCGATGGGCTTCAGCGAATAGCACTCCTCCTTCGGCAGCGCGGACACGTCGAGCGACCGAACGGCCCGGCCCTTCGCGTCGAGGAACTCGACCCGCTCGCAGCCGAACTCGGGGAACACGACGTTGAGACCGGGGCTCACCCGTGCCGCATCGAGCACGACGACGCCGGACTTCCGACGATCGCCCTCCTCGACCCGATCGAAGGCGGCGTAGCCCAACGCCTCGAGCTCGGCGTTCCGGTCGGCCGCGAGCTCGCCGTCGGCATTCGCGCCGGCGGGCGGCACGGCGGGCATCCCGACGGCGACCTCCGGTTCGGCGGCCTCCCGCTCGGTGGCCTCACGCTGCGTGGCCACGCGGAAGGTCAGGGCGACCGAGAGGGCGACCGCGGCGAACGCGACGAGCGAGGGGATCCTCATCGGCGGCTCCCGTCGACGCGGCGCTCGAGGCTCACCGGACACGCAGCGCGCGGATCGCCGCCCGCGCGCGCACGGTCTGCAGGAAGGAGCGCATCGCCGCCTTCGCGAGCTTCCACTTGCGGATCGAGACCTCGCCGGTCTTTCGCTGGGACTGCTCGACGAGGATCCGCTTCACCCGCAGACCGAGGATCGAGACCGCGCCCGAGACGACGACGTTCGGCGCGAAGGTGTCCCGCGGAATCGCGGCGAAGACGGGGGCGAAGGCGCTCGAGCGCATCAGGCGGTAGGGCGCGTTGACGTCGTGGACCGCGCCCCCGAAGAACGACCGCACCGTCGCCCGGGACACCGCGGAGACGATCCGTCGCGGCCAGGGCTGGTCGCGGCGATCGCGCTCGCCGATCAGGAAGTCGAAGTCCGCTCGCGCCCGCCAGAGCTCGCCGAAGCGCGTCGGCTTCATCTCGTCGTCGCTGTCGATCTGGAAGATCCATTCCTTGTCGAGGTTCTCGAGGTAGCCGGTCAGGATCGTCGGCCCGTGCCCCGAGTTCTCCCGGTTGTGGACGCAGACGCGCGGATCCCGGCGCGCCAGCTCGCCCAGGATCTTCGGCGTCCGATCCCGCGAGCCGTCGTTGTAGGCGTGGATCTCGAACTCGATGCCGAGGCCGTCGAGGGCGTGGAGCCAGTCGCGGACGACCTTCTCGATGGCACCTTCTTCGTTGTAGACGGGCATGACGAGCGCCAGCTCGACCGGATTCTTCGCCATCTCTCAGCCCTCCTGCCGTCGCCGACTTCGGCTCGCGCGCGGCTTGCTCCGGCCGCTCTCCCGCAGCAGCGCCAGCGCCGCCGGCTTGATCGTCTTCGCGTAGGCGTCCATCGCGCGGTCGATCGTCACGTCCATGTCGTAGTACTTGAAGTCGCCGAGGCGCCCCCCGAAGAGCACGTTCGGGAAGGCCTCCCGCTCCTTCGTGTAGAGCGCGAGACGGCGATCGTTCTCGGCCGACGGGATCGGGTAGTAGGGCGAGTCTCCGCGGCTCGTCTCCGAGTACTCGCGGACGATGAAGCTCTTCTCCGGATGGGACTCGCGCTCGGGATGGAGGTGGCGCGGCTCGTGGATCCGCGTGAAGGGGACCTCGCGCTCGGTGTAGTTCATGACGGAGGTGCCCTGGTAGTCGGGGACGTCGACGACCTCGGTCTCGAAGCGCAGCGTCCGGCAGTCGAGCCGGCCGTGCTTGTAGTGGAAGAAGCGGTCGATCGTCCCGGTGTAGACGACGAGGCAGTCCGGGGAGACCTGCGTCTTCAGATCCATGAAGTCGACGCCCAGGACGACCTCGATGTTGGGATGGTCGAGCATGTTGTCGAAGACCGCCGCGTAGCCGTCGACCGGGATGCCCTGCCAGGCGTCGAAGAAGTAGTTCTCGTCGTAGTTCGTCCGGAACGGGAGCCGCGCGATGACCGAGGCGGGGATCGCCGTCGCGTCGCAGCCCCACTGCTTCTCCGTGTAGCCCTTGAGGAAGGCCTCGTAGAGCGGCCGGCCGACGAGGGAGATGGCGCGCTCCTCGAGGTTCGCCGGGGCGTCGAAGCGCTCGCTGCCGATCTCCTTCTCGAGGAAGCCGCGGACCTCGAAGGGCTTCAGGTTCGTCCCGTAGAAGGTGTTGATCGTCTCGAGGTTGATCGGCATCTGGTAGACGCGGTTCTTGTACGTCGCGAGGACCTGATGGCGATAGGCGTTCAGCTGGGTGAAGCGGGCGATGTAGTTCCAGACCGCCTGGTTGCGGGTGTGGAAGATGTGGGTGCCGTAGGTGTGGTACTCGATGCCGGTCGTCGGATCGATCTGGGAGTGGCAGTTGCCGCCGGTGTGGTCGCGCTTGTCGATCACGACGACCTTCTGGCCGAGGTCGCGGGCGATGTGCTCGGCGACGACGGCTCCGTAGAAGCCGGCCCCGACCACCAGGAATTTGATCTCGCGAAGATTGAGCTCCAAGGATCCACCCGTCCGGCTCGCGCAGGAAGTGCGCGCAAGGCCTGCGCACTCCATCGGCAACGCGACGATTCAACGTGAGATGCGAGTCGAGCCGGACCCCTCAGCGGGCCGCGAGGCGCCGATCGCCCGGGAGCCACTGAAGGCGAAAGCCCTCGGAATTCCCGCGATAGGCGACGGCATGGCTCCCGCGCGCCAGCTCGACGACCTCGCCCGAGACCGGGCGGCCGTCGATCGAGAGCCCGCCCGAGGTCGCGACCTCGGCGGGCTGGATCCGATAGGTCCCGCTGCGATTGGCGACGAACTCGCCCTCGACGGCGCCGTCCCGGACCGCGAAGTCGGCGCCCCAGAGCAGGACGCTCCCCGACCACGGCTTGAAATGCGCCTGGAGATAGCCCTGCAAGGCGGGCGGGAGCCCCCCGAAGCGCTCGTCGACGACCGCGACGACGCACTCGCTCGCCTCGATCGCCCGGGGAACCTCCTGCACCAGCTTCTCCGCCCACAACGCCCGGATGGGCGCGTCGGTCCAGGGCAGGAAGTAGGCGCTGCGCCGCGCGACGTAGCTGCCGGAGTTGTCGTAGATCGCGTCGCCGGGTCCCGAGACGCGCTCGATCTCGTCGAAGAGCGCCCGCTGCCCCTGATTGCTCGGCGCACCGAGCGCCGCGAGCAGCGCCGCCCCCATCGCGATGCCGATCGCGCTCCAGCCGGCGAGGCCGACCGCCACGAGGCGGCGCAGCGGTGCCGCCGGCCAGACCGCGATCCAGCGCACGATCCCGACGAGCCCGCGTCCCGCGAAGATCGCCTCGAGCGCCATGAACGGCAGCAGGCTGTAGAGGAAGGGATAGAGCTGGATCGCGTGCGAGGCGAAGGCCGTCGCGAGCATCGCCGCGAGGACGAGGTCCATCCGCCGCGCGCGCGCCGCTGCGCGATCGGCCGATGCCTCGCCGGATGCGTCCGTCTCCCGCGACGCGCTCTTTTCCGGGCGCACGATCCCCGCGAGCCCGACCAGGGCGAGGGCGTGGAGCCAGGGCGCGTTCATCAGGACGAACTGCACGTCGAGCTGCCACGGCCGCCAGCGCTCGCCGACGAGGAACTGGCGGTTGTGGGCGATCGCCTGGGCGATGAAGGCCTCGAGCGAGCCCGTCCCGACGAGCAGCCCGAGAGAGCCGACGAGGACCGCCGCGAAGCCCGCGGCGACCGCAAAGGGCGCGCGGAAGAGGCGTGCGGCGCGGTCGCTGCCCGGCCGCCGCTCGAGGAGCCAGACGAGCGCGAGGGGCGACGCGTAGATCGAGACCTTCGCGCTGCAGACGGCCGAGAGCCCGAGCAGGACGCCGATCGCGAGCCCGACGACGGCCCGGCGCCCGGTGTCCGCGCGTCCGATCAGCACGAGCGCGGCCACGAGGAACGCGAGGGCGACGGTGTCGGGGCGGATCTCGATCGCGGTGTTCGTGAAGACGGGATTCGCGAGCAGCACGACGGCGGTCGCGAGGGGCGCCAGCGGATGGATCCGGCGATTGACGAGGCCGACGCCCGCGACCACGACCGCGACGAAGAGCCAGCAGAAGATCCGCAGCGCGCCGATCAGATGGGGATCATCGCCGCCGAGCGCGAAGACGATCGAGAAGAGCCAGAGCGGCCCCGAGAACTTCGTCTCGAAGAAGTCCAGATGGGGCACCGCCCCCTGCGCGATCATCCACCCCGCGTGGGCGTAGGCGAACTCGTCGACCGCGAAGGCGCGGGCGAGGGAGATCCGCATCGCGAGGCCGACGAGCCCGGCGAGCGCGAGGCCGAGCCCGAGCGCGAGCCCGATCCGGAGCGAGCGGGCGCTCCCCTCGCCGTCCGGGCGAGCGGGCACGACGAGCGGGGCGGCCTCGATCGGGGCGAGCGGCTGCATGATGTGGAGCCCGATCGGCGAAGGCGGGCGCGAGCTTGAATCGCCCCGTTGCGCGTCCCCCGATCGGGCGAAAACGCGGCGACGCGCGGATTCCCGATCATCCCGCCGCGGCCGGACGCCGAAAGGCGGGGCAGCCGGGCGCGGTCCCGGGCCCGCCCGACCGACCCGCTCCCGAGGAGGCCCCGAGATGGCGAGAGATCGATGGCGCATCGCCCTGCGGCGCCTCGCCCTGCCCTTCGGCCTCCTCTTCGCCCTGGCGCTCGCGCTCCCGGCGCTGGCCGCCGACACGAGCTCGAGCCTCGCCGAGGCGGGCGAGCTCGCGCGCTCCGCCTTCGCGCGGCTGGGCACGCTCCCGCCCTTCGTCTTCTTCGGCGTGATGGCGCTCGTCTGTGTGCTGCCCGTTCCCGTCAGCGCGTTCTACGTCGGGGGCGCGGCGATCTACGGCCCGCAGACGACGCTCGCCTGGGTCGCGCTCGCGCTCGCGGTGAACATCTGGCTCGGGCAGACGCTCGCCGCCCGCGCGCTGCGGCCCCTGGCCCTGCGACTCCTCGCGGCGCGGAAGATCCGGCCGCCCGAGCTGCGCGACGGCGGCGACGCCCTCGCCTTCGTCGTGCTCGTGCGGATCGCGCCGGGCGTCCCCTTCTTCGCCCAGAACCTCGTGCTCGGTCTCGCGAACGTCGATCGCCTGCGCTCGCTCGCGGTGTCGCTGCCGATCCAGCTGCTCTTCGCGAGCGGCTTCGTCCTGCTCGGCCAGTCGGCCTTCGAGGGCCGCCTCGGCGTCGCGGCGCTCGCGGTCGGCCTGATCGGCAGCGTCTCGCTGGCTGCGCGCCTCGTCTACCGGCGACTCGCCGCGCGCGCGCTCGGCGCCTCCGTCGGCCACGGCGTCGTCACCGCGGTCGGCCCCGCCACCGACGCACCGGCGAATCGCTGAGCGCGCGCCGTCGCGCCCCGCCGCACCGCGGAGCGCCCTGCCCAGGCCTCAACGCAGCCCGGCGAGCCCCGCGCGCCGCAGCCCGCGATCGAGATCCGCGACGAGATCGTCGAGGTGCTCGATGCCGACCGACAGCCGCACCAGCCCGTCGAGAATGCCCACCTTCTCGCGCTCCGGGCGCGGAATGCTCGCATGGGTCATCGAGGCGGGATGATCGACGAGGGACTCGATGCCGCCGAGGCTCTCGGCCAGGGCGAAGAGCTCGAGCCCCGACACGAAGGCCGTGGTCCGCTCGAGATCCGCGTCGAGCTCGAGGGTCACGATGCCCGAGCCCCCGCTCATCTGGCGCCGGGCCACCGCCGCGTGGGGATGCGACGCGAGGAAGGGATGCCGGACCCAGCGCACCGCGGTGCAGTCCTCGAGACGCGTCGCGATCTCGAGGGCGTTCTCGTGGTGCTGGCGCATCCGCAGCGGCAGCGTCTTCACCCCCCGCGACACCAGCCAGGCGTCGAACGGCGACGGATTCAGCCCCACCGCCTTCTGCGCGAAGATCATCCGATCGTTCCACTCGGCGTCGTTCGTGACGACGACGCCGCCGAGGCAGTCGGAGTGGCCGTTCACGTACTTCGTCGTGCTCGAGAGCGAGAGGGTCGCACCGAGATCGAGCGGGCGCTGGAAGTAGGGCGACGCGAAGGTGTTGTCGACGAGGACCGGCGCACCGACCCGCGCGGCGCGCTCGGAGATGGCCGCGATGTCGAGGATCTTGAGCATCGGGTTCGTCGGCGACTCGAGCCAGACGAGGGCCGGCCGCGCCTGCACGACGGCGTCGTAGCTCGCGGGATTCGCGAAGTCGACGTAGCGGACCGAGAGGCCGAACTTCTCGAAGACCTTCGCGAAGATGCGGAAGGTGCAGCCGTAGACGTTCTCCTCGGCGAGCACGAGGTCGCCGGACTTGAGCGAGGAGAGGACGGCGGTGATCGCGGCCATGCCGCTGCCGAAGACGGTGGCGAAGCGGCCGTTCTCGAGGGAGGCGAGGGTCTGGCCGAGGCGGGTGAAGTTGGGGTTGCCCGAGCGGGTGTAGTCGTAGCCCCGGGTCTCGCCGGGGCGGATCTGCGCGAAGGTCGAGGTCGCGTAGATCGGGGCCATCACGGCGCCGGTCGCCTCCTCGGGGTGCTGGCCGACGTGGATCGCTCGGGTCTCGAAGTGCATGGGGTCTCCGGGGATGCGCGGGAACGGGGGCCGGCCGGGCGGGCGCGGCACCGCGCGGCGCATGAATCAGCAGCGCGCGACGCGAAGGCCGACCATAGCGAAGCGACCTGCCCGGGGTTTCCCCCGACCCGGGCCACGGCTTCGCCCGATCCGGGGAATGCCGCTCAAACGGCCCCGGCGATCTTCCGAACGACGGCCTGATGTTCGGCAAATACCTCGTCGACCGCGGCCTGCTGCGCGAAGCCGACCTGATCGACGCCCTCGATCGGCAGGCGGGCATGCGCGTCACGCTCGGGCGCCTCGCCTACCAGCTGGGCATGATGACCCTCGACCAGGTCATGAAGGTGCTCGAGGCGCAGAGGAAGAACCCCCTGCGCTTCGGGGCCCTCGCCGTCGAGCTGGGCTTCCTGACGAGCGAGCAGCTCGAGACGCTGCTCGAGACCCAGCGCGACTCCCGCGTTCCCCTCGGCCAGATCCTCGCGTCGCTGGGCTATCTATCGCCCGAGAAGCTCGACGAAGAGCTGCGCAAGTACCTCGCGGAGCAGCGGCGCTAGGCGGGGACGCGCGACCGCCGCGGGGATCCCCATGACCATCGAGATCGTGCTCTTCGACCTGGGCGGCGTCCTGATCGAGCTCTCGCCGCTCCAGTCGATGGGGCGCTTCTTCGCGGAGCCCTCCGAGGAGGCGGTCTGGCAGCGCTGGCTCGCCTGTCCCTGGGTCCGCCGCTTCGAGCGGGGCCACTGCGCGCCCGACGAGTTCGCCCGCGGCATGGTCGAGAGCTGGTCGATGGAGGCACCGCCCGAGGCCTTCCTCGAAGCCTTCGTGCGCTGGCCTCGCGGCCTGATGCCCGGCGCCCGCGAGCTCGCGGAGGCCGTCCGCTCGCAGGTCGCGATCGGCTGCCTCAGCAACACGAACCCGCTCCACGCCGAGCGCCACGCCCGCGAAGAGGGCGTCTACGATCTCTTCGATCACCGCTTCCTGTCCCACGAGCTCGGCCTCGTGAAGCCCGACCGCGAGATCTACGACCACGTCGTCGAGCGCCTCGGCTGTCCGGCCGGACGCGTCCTCTTCCTCGACGACAACCAGATCAACGTCGACGGCGCCCGCACCGCGGGCCTGCGCGCCGAGCGCGCCCGGGGCCTGGCCGAGACCCGCGCCGCCCTCGCCCGCCACGGCTTCCCGATCCCCTGAGCACCCGCCGGGCGCCCACGCGCCCAATGCGACCCACGCGCTCCGATCGCTCCGCTCGACCCGCTCGACCCGATCGACCCGATTGACCCGCGGGGCGAGCCAGCCCGCCCCCGCCGCGGCACCGTCGGCCCCCCCTCGACGGCTCGGCACCGACCGCAACCTGCGATCGCGTTCGCAGACCTGGCGAAACCGCCCGCACCGACCTCCGCGCCTATACAAGACGCTCCGTATCGTATATGGTGCAGCCTGCTCGGATCGAGCACTTCCCACCCGGCCATGCCCTCCCGGACCAAGCCGTAGGAGTCACCCGATGGATTTCGATTTCTCACCCGCCGAACAAGCCTTCGCCGACGAGGTCGACGCCTGGCTCGTGGAGAACCACGACCCCGTCGTCATGGACCACCACCGCGAGAACTTCACCCAGCTCTCCGACACCCCCGAGCGCCGCGCCTTCATGAAGAAGCTCGCCGCGAAGGGCTGGCTCGGGATGTCCTGGCCGAAGGAGTACGGCGGCAAGGAGATCGAGGGCGTCTACGAGTACATCCTCAACGAGGCCCTCTCGAAGCACGCGGCCCCGCAGATCGGCAAGGGCGTCGGCATCATCGGCAAGACGCTGATCCGCCACGGCAGCGACAAGCTCAAGCAGGAGTTCCTGCCGAAGGTCCTCGACGCCGAGATCGAGTTCGCCGTCGGCTATTCGGAGCCGCAGGCCGGCTCCGACGCCGCCAACATGCAGCTCAAGGCCGAGAAGGTCGAAGGCGGCTACATCCTGAACGGCCAGAAGATGTGGACGACCTCGGCCCACTTCGCCGACTGGTACTGGGTCGGCGCCCGCACCGACCCCGACAAGCCGCGCCACGACGGCCTCTCGCTCTTCCTCATCCCGATGGACCACCCGGGACTCGAGGTCCAGAGCCTGCCGACGATCGGCAAGGACACGACCAACCAGGTCTTCTTCGAGAACGTGTTCGTGCCCGACGAGTACCTCGTCGGCAAGCGCGGCCGCGGCTTCCACATGATCTCGGAGGCCCTCGACCTCGAGCGCTTCACGATGTTCACGCTGTCCCCGATCGCCAACCGCACCGAGGTCCTCGTCGACTGGGTGAAGAAGGCGACGCGCGACGACAAGCCGCTCAAGGACGATCCGAACGTGCGCCGCACGATCGCCCAGATCGTGACCGACACGGCCGTCGCGAAGGGTCTGTCGACCCGCTTCGTCTGCGCGGCGAAGTCGGGCGGCAAGCCGCCGACGATCGAGTCGTCGCAGTACAAGCTCTTCACGACGACCCTGTCGCAGCGCGTCTGCAAGGACGCCCTCGACATCCAGGGCCACGAAGGGACGCTGATGGAGGGCCAGGACGACGCCCCGATCCGCGGCCGCTTCGAGGGCGCCTATCGCGCGACCATGAACGAGACGGTCGGCGGCGGGTCCTCGGAGATCCAGAAGAACATCATCGCCCGGCGACATCTGGGCCTTCCCAAGAACTTCTAGGCACAGCCTGACGGCCGGCCCCGCGACGCCGGGGCCGGCCCGACCTCCCAGGAGGATCCTCGATGGATCTCGATCTGACCGAAGAGCAGCAGATGGTGATCGACATGACGCGGGGGATGCTCGCCGAGCATTCGACGACCGCGATCGTGCGCGACATGGAAGACGACCCGAAGGGCTATCCGGACGCCCTCTGGAAGCAGATGAGCGAGCTCGGCCTCAACGGCCTGCTGATCCCCGAGGCCTACGGCGGCGGCGGCCAGACGCTGCTCGAGGGCGCGCTGGTGTACGAGGAGATCGGCCGGGCGATGGCCCCGACGCCGCACTTCGTGTCGTGCGTGATGAGCGCCGGCGTGCTCCTCGAGGCCGGCAGCGAGGACCAGAAGAAGGCGTGGCTCGGCCGCATCGCCAACGGCGACGCGATCCTGACCCCCGCCTGGCTCGAGCCCCAGCGCGGCTTCGGCGAGGCCGGCATCGCGCTCAAGGCGACGGCCGACGGCGACGGCTTCAAGCTGAACGGCCGCAAGCGCCTCGTCGCCTACGCGAGCTCGGCCGAGCGGCTGATCGTGCTCGCGCGCACGAGCGCCGGGGTCGACCTCTTCCTGGTCGATCCGCGGGCGAAGGGCGTGCAGATGAAGCAGCTCCTCTCCCAGGGCCGCGAGGCCCAGTACCAGATCGACTTCGCCGACGTGCGCGTCCCGGCGGCGGACCGGATCGGCGCCCCCGGCACCGGCTGGAAGACCTGGAACGCGGTGATGCTGCAGGGGATCATCCTGCTGGCGGCCTCGGCCGTCGGCGGGGCGGCGCGCTGCCTCGAGGAGACCGTCGTCTACGCCAACCAGCGCGTGCAGTTCGACAAGCCCCTCGGCGCCTTCCAGGCTCTCGCCCACTACATGGCCGACGCGTCGACCCGCATCGACGGCGGCCGCGTGCTGGTCCACGAGGCGGCCTGGAACCACGCCCAGGGTCGTTCGATCGCGCGCTTCGGCCCGATGGCGAAGCTCTTCTGCTGCGAGACCTACCGCGAGACGACGCGGGTCTGTGCCCAGATCTGGGGCGGCGTCGCCTTCACGATCGAGTACGACCAGCAGATGTTCTTCCGCCGCGCCAAGGCGCTGCAGCTCTCCTGGTGGGACACGCCGTACCTCGAGGAGCTGATCGCGAAGGACGTGCTCGACAACTAGCGCGACCGCAGGCTCGACGAACCGACGCCCACGGCGATCCCCGCATCGCCGTGGGCGTCTTCGTTTCGGGCCACGGCCCGGCCGCTGTTCGGCCTCTCACGGACGGGTGCCGAGCCGATCGATCTTCGCGACCGAAGGCCCGCCGCGCCGGGAATCCATCCCGCCCGAACCCCGCCGGCTGAAATCCCCGGCCGGATCGACTATCCACTCCGGGAGCCGGCACCGGGAAGATCGAGTCCTTCCCGACGCGTCGGAACGAGATCGTCCGGGCTCACGGGGGCGGAGGCGAGGCGCAATGCCGTGGTGGGGCTGGATCACGCTCGGAGCCGTGCTGCTCGCGGCCGAGCTCTTCGTGGTGCCGACGGACTTCTTCCTGGTCTTCCTGGGCGTCTCCGCGGTCGCCGTCGGGGCGATCGGCCTGATCGGCGTCGAATGGGCGGCATGGGTGCAGTGGTCCGCCTATGCGAGCCTCTCGCTGCTGTCCCTGGTGTTCTTCCGCGGCTGGGTGCGCGCCCGCTTCGCCCAGCCGACCCGCGCCGACGACACGTTGGCGGGGGAGATCGCGATCGCGAGCGAGGCCCTCGCCCCGGGCGCGACCGGCCGGATCGAGCTGCGGGGAACGACGTGGTCCGCGCGAAACGTAGGCGACGTCGCCCTCGTCCCCGGTGACCGGGCGCGCGTCGAGCGCGTCGAGGGACTCATGCTCCACGTTCGCCGTGAAGCCCAGGAGGATAGATGGAAGTCCTGATCCCGGTCCTGTTCCTCGTCGCCCTCGCGATCGTCGTCATCGCCCGCACGGCCACGGTCGTTCCCCAGCAGAGCGCCTACGTGGTCGAGCGCCTCGGCAAGTACAGCAAGACGCTCCACGCCGGCTTCCACATCCTGGTCCCCTTCGTCGAGCGCATCGCCTATCGCCACTCGATGAAGGAATCCGCGATCGACATCCCCGAGCAGATCTGCATCACGCGAGACAACGTGCAGGTCCACGTCGACGGCGTGCTCTACCTGAAGGTGATGAACGCCGAGCTCGCGTCGTACGGGATCTCCGACTACCACTTCGCCATCTCGCAGCTCGCCCAGACCACCCTGCGCTCGGAGGTCGGCAAGATCGATCTCGACCGGACATTCGAGGAGCGCGGCGCGATCAATCACCAGGTCGTGACGGAGCTCGACAAGGCGAGCGAGCCCTGGGGCGTGAAGGTCCTGCGCTACGAGATCAAGAACATCACGCCGCCCCAGGACGTGCTGTCCGCGATGGAGAAACAGATGCGGGCCGAGCGCGAGAAGCGCGCGGTCATTCTCACGTCCGAGGGTGTGCGCGACGCCAAGATCAACGAGGCCGAGGGCGAGAAGCAGCAGATCATCAAGCAGTCCGAGGCGAGCCAGCAGCAGCAGATCAACGAAGCCCAGGGCCAGGCCGCGGCGATCCTCGCGGTCGCGACGGCCACGGCCGAGGGGCTCCGCCAGGTCGCCGAGGCGCTGCGGAGCGAAGGCGGGCGCGACGCGATGCAGCTGCGCGTCGCCGAGCAATGGGTCGCGCAGTTCGGTCAGCTCGCGAAGGCCGGCAACACCTTCGTGGTGCCCGCCAACCTCGCGGACGTCGGCAGCGTCATCGCGCTCGCGACGGGCATGCTCCGCAAGAACGAGCCGTAGCGCGCGGCGGGCGGCCGACGGCGAGGATCCGCGAAACGATCTCGGCGCCCCTCAGGCCCGTCGCTTCGCCTCGATCGCCCCGCTCTCGACGCCCGCCCGCCACTCGGCGTCGGTGAGCCCCGCGACCTCCCGCAACACCGCCTCGTTGTCGTGGCCGATCGACGAGCCGGAATGCGTCGTGCGCCCCGGCGTCGCCGTCAGCCCGAGCGGGATGCCCGAGGCCGAGACCTCGCCGCGCTTGAAGTGGGGAATCGTCTCGAAGAAGCGCCGCGCGGCGAGCTGCGGATCGCGGCGGAAGAGATCCTCCGCGCTCTGCACGACGCCCGCCGCGATCCCCGCGCGCTGGCAGCGCTCCATCACGGCGTAGTCGTCCTGGTCGCGGGTCCAGTCCGCGATCTTCGCTTCGAGCTCGCCCGCGTTCGCGACCCGCGCATCCATCGTCGCGAAGCGCGGCTCGCGGGCCCACGCAGGCGCCCCCATCTCCGCGACGAGCCGCGCCCAGTCCGCCTCGTCCTCGACCGCGATCACGCACCAGCGGTCGTCACCGCGACACGGAAAGCAGCCGTAGGGCGCGCGATCCCGCTCACCGTTGCCGAGCCGGGACGGCTCCCGCCCCGTCGCCGCGCTCTCGAGCAGGAGCGGCCCGAGCGCCGCGACCGCCGTCTCGAACTGGGACATGTGGACGACCTGCCCCCGCCCGCTGCGCCCCCGCTCGTGGAGCGCCGCCATCAGGGCGACGAGGCCGTGGAGCGCCGAGAGCGGATCGGGATAGGCGAAGTGGGAGATCGTGCAGTCGCGATGCGGGAAGCCCGAGAAGCTGCCGAGGCCGGAGAGCGCCTCGATGTTGGGCCCCCAGGTCACGTACTTCGCAAACGGCCCGGACTCGCCGTAGCCGTTCGACTCGAGCATGACGAGCCCGGGATTGCGGGCCGAGAGCGCCGCATAGCCGACGCCGAGCTTGTCGAGGACGCCGGTCGAGTAGTTGGCGATCACCGCGTCGCTGCGATCGATGATGCGCCGCGCGAGCTCGGCTCCCTCGGGCTTGCGCAGGTCGAGGGCGACGAAGCGCTTGCCGGCGCTCCAGTCGGTGAACCAGGGGGAGCACTCGGGCTGGGTCCCCTGCTCGGGATTCCGCGGCGGCACGAAGAGCCGCGGGACGTCGGGATGACCATGGGACTCGATCTTGATCACGTCGGCGCCGGCCCAGGCGAGGATGCGCCCGATCCAGGGCGCGGCGAGCCCCGTGCCGAACTCGACGACGCGCAGTCCGGCGAGCGGCAGGGAAGCTCCGTCGCCCGCGCCGGCGTCCCCCGCGAAGCGGGGCCGGACGCTCGCCCTCTCCCGCACGCCCGCCGCCTCCTCGAGCACCGCCCGCCGATCCGCATCGACTCCGGGCACCGGCCGCGCGAGCCGCCACGGCGTCCGCGCGAGGCGGTAGGGCGCGCCCGGCGCACGCAGGGTGCGGCCGTCCTCGAGCGCGAGGGGCACGAAGAAGCCGCGCGCTGCGAGGTGCTCGTCGGCGAGGATGCGGGCGGCGGTGTTCACGGGGGTGAAGGCGATGTGGCGGCGCTGGCCCTCGTGATAGGCCTCGGCGACGGTGAGCTGCTCGGTCAGGTCGCCGATGAAGACGTCGAGGAGCTCGCGGAACGGCAGGCGATTCGAGGAGGGCCCGCGGAAATCGGGCAGCAGGACCTCCTCGTTGCCCGTCCGCTCGTGGATCCACTTCGCGAGCGCCTCCCAATGGGCCGGACGGTTGACCATGAGGTAGACGAGGCCGTCCTTGCAGCGATAGGCGCCCGAGGGCACCGACGCGACGAGCCCCGTCCCGACGCGCTTCGGCACGATGCCGTCCTCGAGCCACTTCCCGACGCCGGCGATGTGGGTGATCGCGGCCATCGCCTCGAGGCTCGAGACGTCGACGTGCTGTCCGCGCCCCGTCCGATCGCGATGCGCGAGGGCGACGAGGCTGCTGCCGGCGGCGAGGGTCGCGGTGATCACGTCGGCCTGATGGCTCGCGAGGCGGACCGGCGGATCCGCGGGATCGCCGATCGAGATCATCGCGCCGCCGAGCGCGCTCGCGACGAGGTCGTTCGAGCGGAAGCTCTTCTGCGGACCCGTCCGACCGAAGCCCGTGATCGAGGTCAGCACGAGGCCCGGATTGCGCCGCGCGAGCTCGGACCACGCGAGCCCCCGCGCCTCGAGGTAGCCGTCAGGATGGCTCTCGAGCAGAAGATCGGCGGTCGCAGCGAGGGTGCGCAGGCGCTCGCGATCGGCTTCGAGATCGAGATCGAGGACGAGGCTCCGCTTGTTGGCGTTGGCGTAGGCGAACGCGAGGCGCCCGGATTCGTCGCGACGGCGACCGGAATCCCCGCCCGGCGGCTCGATCTTGACGACGTCCGCACCGAGATCCGCGAGCAGCCTGCCGCAGTAGTCGGCGCCGCCCGTCGCGAGATCGAGCACGCGGAGATCGGCGAGCGCGCCCGGGGAGATCGCGCCGCTCATGCCGCGTAGCACTCCCGCCCGCCTCGACACCTTTCCGCGTCGGACCGGACCGTCACCTTCTCCCCCCTCGCCCGATCCCCCCAGCCACTTTCGCCTCGCCTTTCCCCTCCGTTTCCCTTCCCTGCGCCTCGCTGCCCGCTCCGCGGGGCAGGCCCCCCGGTCCGTGATGCCGGTGACAAAGAAATCTGTAGGTCAGTCAGGAATCCACTGGAGGGCGCGAGCCGGAAATGGCCTAGCGTTTTTCGTGACGCGCTCTTGTCCCCCAACGGAGGATTGCCCATGCCTCTTCGAGAGTCGGTCATCGATGCTCCCCAGGCCGCGCCGGATTCGAAGTCGCCGTCCCGCTCGACGAGCCCGCGCATCCATCGCGGCGCCCGCGCCGCGCGAAGACGAGCGAGACCCGTCGTGCAGCGCCCCACCGGCGCGACTCCCCGCAGCTTCAGCCTCTCGATCATGCCGATCGCATCCACCTGATCGGACGCCGCTCAGCCCTGCTGCATCGTCTGCAGCGCCTTCATCCCGCGCCAGTCGGAGAGGGCGATGATGGGACGCTGCGCGCCCGGGGAAGCGCCCGCCGGCAGATCGCCGTAGAAGGCGATCGCGCCGTGGACGTTCGCGAGGTAGACGGTCTCCTCGGGATGGTGGGTCGCCTCGTGCTCCGCGCCGTTCGGCTCGTAGATCCAGTCGCCCGTGCGCGAGACCCCGCCGCGATACTCCATGACGCCCGAGAGCACGAAGAAGTCCGCCGGGCCGAGATGGATGTGAGGCGGATTCGTCGTGCCCTTCGCGGCGCGGAAGAGCGCGGTCCAGGAGCCCGTCTCCTCGGAGACGCGCAGGACCTTGAGCGAGTTGCCGCCCGGCGTCTCGATCCACTTCATCGGGCCGGTCGAGATCAGGGTTCCGAATCCTTCGATTTCCATGGGGCCTCCGGGCGGGTCGTTCGCAGCCGACTTTACCACCCGCGCGGCCTGCGCCAGCGACGAATCGGGCCCGCCCGGCGGGCCCGCGGAGCGCCCGCGGCGCGGCCGACGACCGCCCGTGGCGCGGATCGGCGGAGCCGCTCCGCGCGATCCCGGGCGGCCGGGCGGTGTGATAGCGTCGGGCTCATGCCGATGCCCCAGAACGCGCCGATCGTCGACCTCATGCTCTCCTTCCCGATCCTCGACCTCGAGGCCACCTACGGCAATCTCCGCCGGGCGGCCAACGATCAGGAGTCGAAGGAGGGCTTCAAGTTCCCCGCCCAGTACATGTTCAAGGGCGTGCCCCACGGCTGGGGCGAGGGCCGCGACCCGATCGAGGTCACCCTCGAGGAGATGGACAAGTGGAGCGTCCGGACGGCGCTCGTCGGCGTCGGCCGGCCCGAGGCGGACGCCGCGATCAAGAAGCATCCCGACCGCTTCGTCGGGAACGTCCACGTCGATCCCAACGACATCATGGGCGCGGTGCGCCGGATCGAGCAGGCCCACAAGGAGCTGAACGTGCGCATGGCGAGCACGTTCCCGGCGGGCAACGTCCCGCAGATCCCCGTCGACGGCCCGCAGATGTACCCGCTCTACGCGAAGTGCGTCGAGCTCGACATCGCCGTCGGCCTCAACATGGGCGTCCCCGGGCCGCGGGTGCCGATGGATCCCCAGAAGGTCGAGCGCCTCGATCGCATCTGTTACGACTTCCCCGAGCTGCGCCTCGTGACCTTCCACGGCTGCGAGCCCTGGGAGGCGCTGATGGTCAAGCTGATGCTCAAGTGGCCCGGCCTCTACTACTGCACGAGCGCCTTCGCCCCCAAGCACTACCCGAAGGCGATCATCGACTACGCGAATACCCGCGGCGCCGACAAGGTCCTCTACGCGGGCTACTTCCCGATGGGACTCTCGCTCGAGCGGATCATGACCGAGATGAAGTCGGTCCCGTTCCGCGACCACGTCTGGCCGAAGTTCCTCTACGAGAACGCGCGGCGGGTGCTGAAGCTCGACGCATGAGCCGGGAGCCGGCGCCGCTCGCGGCGACGCCGTTGCCGTCGCCCGCGCCGTCCGGAGGCCCGTCGACGCCGCCGGGCCCACCGCCCGCGTCGGTCGGGCACGGCGCCCGCGCGGCCGCCCTCGCGCGGCGCGGGCTGCCGTGGCTCGTCGCCGCCTTCTGCCTCGCCTACGCCTTCGAGGTCGTCCCGTTCCGCCAATGCCTCGCCGCCCTGCGAGAGGCGCGCATCGAGCTCTTCTTCCCGCTCGCGACGAGCGCCGTCGTCCTCTGGTTCCTGCTCGAGTCCGCCGCCTACGCCCGCCTCTTCTCCCGCCTGAACGCGCCGCTCTCCGGGCGGGACGCCCGCTCCCTGCGCGCGCTCACCTACCTGCTCACCGTGATCCACTGGCACGTCGCCAAGGCCGCCGTCGTGCTGCGCCTCCAGGCGACCCACGGCGTCGGCCTGATGGCGGGGACGAGCACCCTGCTCCTCTACCAGATGCTGGGCATCGTGATCCTCGCGGCCTTCGCCGGCGCGGGCGCGCTGCTCGCCCCGGCGATGCCGGGCTCCCGCGAGGTCGCCGGTGCCGCCTTCGCCCTCGCCGCCGGGACGAGCGGAGTCCTCGGGCTGCTCCGGAGCGATCGGCCGCGCCTTGCCCTGCTCGACGAGCTGCGCGCGCTCCCCCTGTTCGCGTCCCACCGGCGCGTCGCCCTCGAGGACGTCGTCGCGATCGGGCTGCTCAAGACCGCCTATCAGCTCGTCTTCGTCCTCGTCTACTACTTCGGCCTGCGGGCCTTCGGGCTCGCGCCGTCGTTCTTCCACGTGCTGGTCGGAACGGCGCTGCTGCAGGCCGTCGGCAGCCTGCCGATCTCCCCGGCCGGGCTCGGAACCCAGCAGGCGGCGATGCTCTTCCTCTTCTCCGATCCGGCGGCGAAGGGCGCGGACGGGCCGGCGCTCCTCGCCTTCGCCTTCACCCTGCCGATCACGACGATGACGCTGCGCGCGCTGCTCGCCTGCCTCTACCTGGGCGATCTCGCGCGCCCGAGCTCGGGTCCCGCGGAAAGCACGTCCGCGAGCAGGTCGGCGACGACGCGGGTGTAGGTCGGGCTCGGATGGCGATCGCGCGGATGCAGGCGCAGGTCGTCGTCGCTGAACTTCGCGAGCGCGGGCAGCGCGTCGACGACCTCGATGCCCGAGGCCTCGAGCGCGACCCGCATCGCGCGGTGGGCCTCGGCGAAGGGAGAATGAGCGATCTCGTAGGGCAGCGGCAGGAGCAGCAGGACGAAGCGCGCGTTCTTCGACCGGGACACCTTCGCCATCGCCTCGATGCGCCGCCGCGTCGGCGCCCAGGCCTCGGGCTCGTGGAGCCGCTGGTACCAGGCGATCGTCGCGTCGGTGACGTGGCGATCGGCGACGAAGCGCTTCACGAGATCGACGACCCGCGACGGGCCGCGCGGAACGGCGCCGATCCGCGTCAGCGAGGGCGAGTCCGCGACCGACACCCAGCCGGCGTCGAGCATGTCGTGGATCTGCGAGCCCTGCTCCCGCTCGAGCGTGGGCACCGGATCGTTCAGGAAGTAGCCGTAGACGAGCACGTCCGGGGCGAGGTGGGTCAGGGCGAAGTCCGCGGAGCGGACGATCTCGGGGAGGCCGGTGTTGCCACGGCCGAGGTTCAGGACCTCGACGGCGCGCGCGGTGCTGAGGTCCTCGCGCTCGTGCTCGAGTGTGCGCTGCAGGCGCGCTTCGAGGAGGCGGGGGTAGGCGAGCGCGTTCGGGAGGCCGTGGCCGACGGTGAAGCTGTCGCCGAGGATCGCGATGCGCGTGGTGCCCGGGGCCTTCGGCTCGAGCGCCTTCTCGCGGAAGCCCTGGGCGTCGAACTCGAAGGCGACGGCCCAGGGCGTCTCCTCCCAGTGGGTCCGGAGCTCGTCCGGATTCGAGAGCCGCTCGGCCAGCGCCTCGCGGCGCTTCGCGTCGTGGAGGTCGAGATCGAAGGCCCCGCTCGGATTCGAGTCGTAGGCCATCAGCTTGAAACGCTCGCCGCGGAACTCCTGCAGGAAGGGCCCGGCGTTCGGCAGGTCGGCGACACGCAGGGCGAGCTCCCCGGCGCCGAGGCCGACGACCGTCGCGGCGAGGGCGAGTCCGACCCGCGCGAGGACGAGCCCGGACGGGGCGCCCCGGCGATCGCCGATGCCCCGCTCGGGGCGCACCTGCTCAGGCGTCGGCATCCGCGCTCCTCCGCACCAGGATCCAGAAGCGTCCATACCGCTTGACCGGCTCGAAGCGCCGCCGCAGGAAGCGATCGATCTCCGGCGCGAAGGCCGCGAGCGAGCGGTCGTCGCGGTCGTCGATCGAGATCGGCGAGTAGACGACGACGCGCACCGCCGAGCGATCGATCGCGTCGAGATACGCCGCGACCTCGGCCTCCGTCTTCAGGTAGCCGGGGAAGAGCCAGTCGAAGCGGGTCGGGTTCGGGCGCTCCGCCAGGAAGTAGACGATCGGATACCACGGCAGGACGAGGATCGGCTCGCCCTCCCGCGTCCGTGCCCGCACGTCGCGGACGAGATCGTCGAGCTGATGCGCGCGTTCGAGGCGCGGACCGCCGGGCACGACGGGGACCGCGTCCGTCTCGCCGCGGGCGCTCGCGATCGCGTGGCGGAGCGGCCGATCGAACTCGTGGACGAAGAGCGAGCTCGCGAGCAGGACGACGACGAGCGGCCAGGCGAGGGCGAGCCGGCGGGGCGGCACCCAGCGGCTCCAGATCCGCGCCAGCGCATCGGCACCGAGGAGGTACGCGGGGAACAGGATCGGCGCGAGGTGGTAGTAGTCGGAGCGACCCGTCGCCCGCAGATAGAGGACCGAGCCGAAGAGCGCGAGCGCGGCCCGCTGGAGCGTCCCGGTCGGAATCCGGGCCGGCCACGCGGTCGCCCCAGGCGTCGCGCGCCGCGCGCGGCTGCGCCATCCGGCGAGCAGGAGCTCCGCGATCGCCCCGGCGTAGAGAAGGACCGGCAGGCGGAACTCCCAGCTGATGAACATCCGCCGCAGGGCCCGGCGGCTCGCGTCCTCGGGCCACCCCTCGATCGGCGGCATCGGCAGGTTGAACTCGCCGCCCTGGAGATATTGTCCGAAGGAGGTCCAGAACACGGCGCGGAAGAGCTCGCCCAGGGCCCCGTGGACCGCGTAGAAGACGCCGATCGGCACCGCGACGAGCAGCGTCCCGACGACGAGCCACGCGAGCTGCCGGACCGCGTCCACCCCGAGCCCCGCGCGCACCAGCACGACGACGCCGCCGGCGAGGGCGAGCCCCACGAAGGGCTCGAGCCGGAACGCGAGCGCGAGCCCCGCGAGCGCGCCGACGGACACGAGCGCGCCCGGCGCGAGAGGGCGCGCATCGGTCGCCGGCCCCGGGCCGAGCGAGGAATCGCTCGCGAGACCGGTCGCGGGCTCCGACCGCGATGCGGCGCCGGCCCGGGCCTCCCCCTCGGCCCGGCGATCCGCGCGGCCGAGGACGATCAGCGCGGCCATCGGGATCGCGCCGTAGAGGCAGGCGTAGTGGGAGCCCTCGGCGACGACCGACCAGCCCGTCGCCGCGACGAGCGCGCCCGCGAGGAACGCGAAGGGCGCGGGCATCCAGCTCCGACCCGCGACGTAGACGAGCGCGGCGAGCAGCAGCGTCATCGCGAGGTGGAGGCCGCGCGTCACGAAGAGGCTCGTCCCGAAGAGCTCGAAGAGCCAGGCCGCGACGTGGAAGCTCGCCGGCGGATAGACGGTGTAGACGTCGCGGTAGAGGATCTCGCCGCCGGCGAGGCGGCGCGCCGCGTTGGCGAGGTGGCCCTCGTCGATCAGGCCGATGCCCTCGCCGATCAGGCAGAGATGGTAGGCGAGCCCGAGAGCGAGGAGGGCTGCGAGGGCCAGCCGATCCGACCACCGCTGCATGCGCATCCCCGCGTCCGACCGGGCCCCGCCCCGCCCGCTGCGGCGCGCACACGGGGAGGCGGTCCGTGACGCGGCAGTCTACCCCAGGCGGGCCGGTCGGTGGGCCACGGACGGGGCGCCCCGCCGGTCGCGCCGGCTGCTGGTGCCCCGTGCCGCGAATGATTAACGTGGACCCTCCTCGAAGGCCCGACGAAAGGACCCGCCATGCAGCTCGGCTACATCCCGCCCATGACGAAGGGGCTGACCCTCGACCGCGGCTACGTGATCCGCCTGGTCGAGATGCTCGAGCAGCAGAACGTCGAGTCCATCTGGACGGTCGAGCACGTCGTCATGGCGAAGAACTACGACCCGCTCTACCCCTACTCGAAGGACGGCATGGCGCCGACCGCCCCCGACACGCTGATGCCGGACCCGCTCGAGTGGCTCGCCTTCGCGGCGGCGCGGACCGAGCGCCTCAACCTCGGCACGTCGGTCGTCGTCGCCTCGCAGCACAGCGCCGCCATTCTCGCCAAGCGCGTCGCGACCCTCGACGCCCTCTCGGGCGGACGCCTGCGCCTCGGCGTCGGCATCGGCTGGCAGCGCGAGGAGTACCGCGCCTGCGGCGTCCCGTACCGCGACCGCGGCCGGCGCCTCGACGAGACGATCGAGGCGATGCGCGTCCTCTGGCGCGACGAGTGGGCGACCTATCGCGGGAAGCACGTCGACTTCGAGGACGTGCACATGGACGCGAAGCCCTTCCGCCCGGAAGGCGTGCCGATCCTGATCGGCGGGTCGACGGAGGTCGCCGCCCAGCGCGCCGGGCGCCTCGGCGACGGCTGGTATCCCTACGTCATCTCGCCCGAGGACTTCGGCCGGGGCGTCGAGACCGTCCGCGCGACGGCGAAGGCGGCAGGCCGCGACCCCGGCAAGATCGGGATCACCATCTGGCCCGCGAGCTTCGACTTCACGAAGACCTTCGATCTCGCCTTCGTGAAGAGCTACGTCGACCGCGGCGCCGATCGCGTGGTCATCAGCCAGGGCGAGTCGATGACGACCGACATCCAGGGCCAGCGCGACTTCATCCGGAAGTATCAGGACCAGATCCTGGCGAAGCTCTGAATCCGACGGACGACTAGCCGACCAGCTTCCGGACCGCGCCTTCGACGACCGTCCCGTCGAAGAAGGCCGGATCCGCTTCGGCCCACATCGTCGCGGCGTTCTCGAAGACGAACTCGCGGAAGTCGTCCTCCTCGATCAGGCCGTGCTCGACGAGCTCCCAGGCCTCCTCGACCGTCTCGCTCATGTCGGTCACGTCCCAGTGGCCGATGTCCGAGCTGAAGATCGCGCGCATGCGGGCGCCGAGGGGCAGGATGCCCCGATCGAAGCCGACGGCGTTGATCGGATCGTCGGCCTCGCAACCGAAGCGGAAGTTGCGCTCGAAGATCGCCTTGACGTCCTCGGTCTTCGTGATCCCGGTTCCGGCGAAGTCGTCGCGGAACAGACCGGGGCCCGAGAGATGGAGCAGCCCCTCCTCGAACTCGTCGAGATGCTTCTTGAAGCGCTCGGAGCCGTGGCTCTCGAAGAGCCGGCGGATCAGCGCGCGGTCCATCGCGTCGGGGTCGTACTGATGGATGCCGGGGACGCCGCGCTTCTCGAAGTGGCCGATCACGTCCGAGTAGAGGTTGCTCGCCCAGCCGACGCCGCCTTCGAGGAAGCCGCAGCGGAGCTTCGGGAAGCGGTGGGGTACCCCGCCCATCAGCATCGTCCGGCAGGTCGCCTCGCCGGCCGTCGCGAAGTTGCCGATGTGGTTGAAGACGTAGTTCGTCGGGGACAGCCGGCTCCCGAAGCCCATCGCGCTCGAGTGGAAGTTGGGCGCGACGCCGAGCTCTACGCATTTCGCCCAGACCGGATCGTAATCGTAGGGGCTCTCCGGACCGAAGGCGTCGACCCAGCGCGCGCCGCGGACCTGGTCCCTGCCGATCGGTCGGTATACGAGACCGTTCAGCAGTACGACCTTGAGACCGAGTACGTTGCGGCAGTACTCGAGCTCGGCGATCGCCTCGCCCGGGTCGTACATCGGGATCATTGCCGCCGGCGTCATCCGATCCTTGAAGGGCGCGAACATCTCCGCCGCACAGCGATTGAAGGCCCGAATCGAGGCGTTGCGGAGCTCCTTCTGATCGAGGCTCATCGCCGTGAGCCCCATCGTCGGATAGAGCACGCAGTAGTCGATGCCGAACTCGTCGAGCCGCTCGTAGAGCAGGCCCGGGAGCATGCCCGTCGCCCGGTCGAGGGAGTTCTTCGTCGGGTAGGGCCACCAGGTCAGCTTGAAGACGCCGAGCGCCCGCTGCTCGTCGATCGGCAGCGCCTCGAGGCGGCGCCCCGCCTCGACGACGGCGTCGAACTCCTGGGCGAGCTTGCGCCCGCCCTCCTCGACGAGGAAGTCGCGTACCGCGGGGAGGAACTCGATGATGTGGCCGTCCGCGTCGATGACCGGATGATCGAGCCGCGCACGCACCGCCCGGGAGCTCGTCGAATCGCCGTGGGACATCGCGTTCTCCTCTTCATGCCGCCCGCCGAGCTCTTCATGCCGCCCGCCGGGCTCTTCATGCCGCCCGCCGGGCTCTTCATATCGCCCGCCGGGCGAGCCGGGACGATCGCTAGGCGAGCGAGTCGACCTTCACGACCCGGGTGTCCGGCTTGCCCGGCTCCCCGATCGGGAACAGGTAGCGCCAGTACATGTGGCCCTTCGGCCGGCCCTCGGTGTCGAGCCAGTTGGGGACGCCGGGGTCGCGGTGGGCCACGACGATCCGGTAGCTGCCGTCCTTCTCGTAGACGATCTGGTTGCGGTTGAGCGAGATGCGGCGGTTTGCGTAGTCGTAGCTCTGCATGAAGGCGTTCCAGAGCACGACGTTCGCGAAGCGGCACTCCGGGAAGCGACCCGTGATGACGAGGGCCTCGTCCGGGGCGAGCTCGTAGTTGGCCGAGGCGTACCAGGCGTGCATGTTGCCGTACGCGTTCTGGCCCGCCGTCCCGCGCCACTGCCCGGCGGGCGTGAACTGGTTCGGCACGAGCGAGGTCCAGCCGAGGGCCTTCGCCATCTCGGGCGAGGTCTTGCGGAAGGTCATTGCCGAGTGCTCGCGGACGAAGTTCGCGACCCACTGCAGGCGCTCCGCGTACTGCGCGTCGCCGCGATTGGGCTTGAGCGGCTCGGGATCGAGGACCTCGATCGAGATCGGGATGACGCGGCCGGGGAGGGTCGCGACGCACTGGCGCGACTCGTGGTAGTGGCGCGTCGTGATCTGGCTCGAGGTCGGCCCGAGCTTGAGCCAGTTGCCCTTCGCCGGCTTCGTCTGGCTCGCGATGATCTCGTAGGAGCCGTCGCTCTTGATCTCCATCTCGTCGTCGCCGAGCGCGGCCGAGGAGCCCCGGGCGGCATGACCCTCGGCGGAGCCCTCCTCGACGGTGAAGGACGTGAAGGTCGCGGCGCCGACGCTGCCGGTGATGCGATAGGTCTTGTCGGGGCGGATCGCGGCGAAGTAGTAGAGCGAGTCGGGATTGCAGCCGAGGAGCTTGCGCGTCGGCGTCACGTATTGCTTGAAGACCGGGCGATCGAGGTCGGCCTCGAGCCAGAACTCGAGACCCGTGTGGAGGATGTGGCCGATCGTGCGCTCGGCCTCGGCGAGCTCGACGGGGTCGGTGAAGCCGTTCTTCGCCGTCAGGATCTTCGTCTCGACCTCGCGGATCGCGTCGAGGATCGCCTGCATCGCCTTGCGCGAGGCGGTCCCGTTGCCGCCCCCGAACAGCGCGGCTTCGGCCGGGCCGGCCGCGAGGCCGTTCATCGCCGTGAGCCCCGCGACCATGCCGCCGGCGGCGCCGACTCCCTTCATGAAATCCCGTCGATCCATGTCCGATCCTCCTTCGGTGCAGACCGCCTACGATGGAGGGGTCGGCGGCGAAATTCAATGGGGCGGCGCGTGGACGGTCAGGACCGGGCACGCGGCGTACTCGACGACGCGCAGCGTCGTGCTCCCCAGCAGGAAGCGCCGCAGCGGCGAGCGCGCGTGGGTCGCGATCGCGATGACGTCGACGTCGCGTCGGGCGGCCAGGTCGAGCACGACCTCCGCCGGCTCGCCGCGCTGGACCACCGCCTCGACGTCGAAGCCCCGCCGCCGGAGCCGATCGACGAGGGGCTTCGCGGCCTCCTCAGCGAGCGCCTGGGCATCGTCGGAGAAGGTCGGCGGGACGACGTCACCGAAGCCGGTGAACGGGACGATGCTCGGCGCGAGGTGGAAGGCGTGGACCAGCAGGATGCGGCTCTGCGGCCTGCGCGCGAGCAGTCGGATCGCCGCGTCGAGGGCCGCCTCCGAATCCCGCGAGAGGTCCGTCGGAAAGAGCAGCGTGCCGACCGGCTCGACCGGCCGCCGATCCCCCGGATGGATCGTGAGCACCGGCTGATGCGCCTGGCGCACGACCGACTCGACGACGCTCCCGAGCAGCAGGTGCTCGAAGCGCGTGTGGCCCCGCGCGCCGATCACGATCAGGTCGACCCCGAGCTCGTCGGCGCGGGCGGTGATGCACTGCGCCGGGATGCCGTGCTCGAGATGGGTCGTGACGGGGATGCCCGCGGCCCGCACGCGCTCCGCCTCGTGCTCGAGCGCCTCGCGCGAGGCCGCCTCCAACCGATCGGCGTAGTCGGAGGTCACGACGATCATCTCCGCCGACGCGAAGGCGGGGAGCTCGGTCTGCATGACGTGGACGAGGGCGAGGTCGCTGCCGTGGCGGCGGGCGAGGTCCATCGCCCGCTCGAGCACCAGCGCGGAGGTCGCCGAGAAGTCCGTCGCCACGAGGATCTCGGAGAGGGGATCGCTCGCGTAGTCGATCGCAGTCGCCATGCCCGGCTCCTTTCGCGGACACTGCGAACGGGCGGCTCCGTGGGCGGGCGCCCGGGCAGGGCCCTTTTCCGGAACCCCCTCTCGCGCGTCGGCCGCGCGAGGAGAGGACGGCCTCGGCCCGACGGATCACGAGCCGGAGCGGCCTCCGAAGCCTAGCGGACGCCGGGACGAGGCCGTCCGCAGGGGGCTTTGCCCAACGCCGGCCCCGCTCTCGTCTGACGATCGACCCCCGGGAGGCTTGATGCGCCGCCCGGATCCCCGATCCTCCCGCCCCATGCCGAACCCGTCGCTCCCGAAGCCCACGCGCACCGCCATCATCACCGGCGCCTCCTCCGGGATCGGCGAAGCCGCCGCCCGCGCCCTCGCCCGCGAGGGCTACGCAGTCGCCCTGATCGCCCGCCGCAAGGACCGCCTCGACCTGCTCGTGAAGGAGATCGAGGCGCAGGGCGGGCGGGCGATCGCGATCGCGGCGGACCTCGCGGACGACCAGGCGACCCGGCGCGCCGGCGACGAGGCGACGACCTTCCTGCGCGGGCTGCTCGGCCGCGTCGACCTGCTCGTGAACAACGCGGGCTACAGCCCCGGTGCCGCCATCGAGCAGTTCTCCCGCGAGAGCCTTCGACACATCTTCGACGTCAATCTGCTCTCGGCGCTCCAGCTGACCGGCGCGGTGACCCCGCTGATGCGCGCCCAGGGCGGCGGCCGGATCATCAACGTCGGCTCGCTCGCGGCGGTCGTCCCGGCGCCCCTCGCGATCCCCTACGGCGCGACCAAGATCGCGATGCAGGCGGCGACCGACGCGCTGCGCCTCGAGATCGGCCGCTTCGGGATCGACGTGTCGCTGATCGTCGTCGGCTTCGTCGACACCGCGGTCTACGAGAACGCCCGCAGCGGCGCCGAGCACCTGCGCACGGATCCCGACAATCCCTATCGCCAGACGATGTTCGACCTCGACGAGCTCGCAATGAAGAACCTCGAGAACCCGCTGACGCCGGACGACGTCGCGAAGGTCATCGTGGAGGCGGCGACCGCGCGACGCCCGAAGCCGCGCTACTACATCCCGCGCTCGGCCCTGCTGCAGAAGGTCTTCCTGGGGATGCTGCCCGCGCGCGGGCTCGACGCGCTGCTGCGGCGCGTCTACAAGCTGCCGAAGCCGAAGGCGCGGCCGCTGCCGCCGGCCTCGCCCCGCGCCTGAAGGCGCCTAGCGCTTCCCGAACGGCTCCGACGCGATGCCGAACCGCTCGCGATAGCCCTTGAAGGCGGCGTCGACCTCGTCGGCATCGAGGGCGAAGTCGTCGAGGCTGTAGCGATGCGTCCCGAACTCGTCCTTCGGATGCTTCGCGAGATGGGCCTGCATCCGCCGGCGCGCCTCGTCGGAGAGCTCGAGATCGAAGTGGCGGTAGATCTTCTCGACCGTCGCCATCGGCGCCGAGACGATCTCGCGCATCTCGAGGTCGAGGATGCGCGCGTTGCGCTCGGGCATCGCCGCGCGGGCCGCCATGCCCTGCTCGAGGAGCGTCGACCAGGTCCGCAGCATCTGCCGACCGACCCGGGCCGGATCGACCTCGTCCGACGAGACCATCCGCATCGTGTACTCGAGGCTCGCGACCGAGGGAATGACCCGGATCGGATCGCGGTGCGTCTGGATCACCATCGCGTCCGGATACACCGCGAAGAGCGCGTCGAGCGGCCCGAGATGGCCCGGCGACTTGAGGATCCAGCGCTCGCCTGCATGGCGGGACTGCATGTGCTGCAGGAAGCGGCGATGGTGCTGGTAGGTCGGCTCCATGTCCTGCTCGAGCAGCCACTCGTCGTAGGACGGGACGTCGAAGCACATCTGGAAGCGGATGCTCATGAACTCCGACGCCGTCGTGACGATGCACTCCTGGGGCATCAGCGCACCGACGGGGTGGATCGCCTGGAAGCCGGGGGCGAGCTGGTTGACCTGGTCGAAGCGCTTCTGCGTCCGCTCGATGCGGGGATCGCTGTGGTAGGTCGCGGTCTCGGCCGGCGGACACGGGTCGTCGACCTCCCAGGAGAGGGGGGCGCGGTGGGCCGGATCCTCGGCGAGCAGGCCGTAGAGCAGCGTCGTCCCGGTCCGCGGGAGGCCGACGATGAAGAGCGGGCGGCGGATCCGCTGCTCGGCGACCTCGGGGTGGCGCGTGCGCCAGTCGGCGAGGATCAGGCGGTGGGTCAGGAGCTCCATCGCCTGGCGGCGGGCGAAATAGCGGCCGAAGAGGTTGAGCCGCCCCTCGCTCTCGAGGGCCTCGAGCAGCTTCTCGAGCCCGGGCCGGAAGCTCGGGACGCCGAAGTCGGAGAGCCGGTTCTGCTTGCGCGCGGACTCGAGCAGCCCCTCGAGCGAGAGATCGATCGGCACGACGCCGACGCGCCGGAGCACGCGGCCGAGGGCGTTCAGCGCCCGGATGGGCAGCGGCCGGAAGGGCTTCGCCAGGTTGTTCGGGGCCCCGCTCGCGGCCATCGTCTCGCTTCTCGCTTTCCGTCAGCCGGCCCGCTGCTCGCCGGCGAGCGCCGCCTCGGCGCGCGCCAGGGCCTCGCGGTAGCGCCCGATCTGGAAGAGCTTGATCGACTCGTAGCCGCGGACGCGGTCGGGCAGCTCGGCCAACGCTATCGCGGCGGCGTGATTTTCGCGCGTGAGGCGCGGCAGGATCCGATCGATCACGGCGACGTACTCTCCGGGCAGCGCGCGCTCGAGCCGCCGGACCTCGGCCCAGCCGAAGACGTCGAAGGGCGTCCCGCGCAGGAAGCGCATCCGCGCGAGCAGCCGCACGAGGGGCGACGTCCAGGCCGGGATCGCGATCTTGTGGCGCAGTCCGAGGGCGCGCAGGATCGGCGGGTGGAGCCGCCACGCGATCCGGCCGCGACTCCCGGCGATCGCCCGCGCTTCCGCCGTCGCCTCGGCGTCGGTCATGAGGCGCGCCACCTCGTACTCGTCCTTGTAGGCCAGCAGCTTGAACAGCGCCGCGGCGACCCCCGCGAGCAGCCGATCCCGCGCTCCGTCCCCGTCCGCCACGACCGCGCGCTCCCGGGCCGCCACGCGCTCGAGCACCGCGAGCCACGTCCCGGCGGCGCGCGACCCCTGCCCGCCCCAGGCCTCGAGCTCCGCCGCATAACGCGCGAGCTCGAGCAGCAGCGGCGACGACGAGGGCACGAGCGCCTCGAGCCGGCGCGCGGCGGCCGCCGAGGCGCGGCGGGCGGTGGGCGTGACCTCGAAGTCGGAGGGCGCCGCGACCTTCGCCTCGCGCCGCGCCCGGGCCACCGCCTCCGCGTCGGCGATCTGTGCCCGTCCCCAGCGGAAGGCCGCGAGGTTGGGCTCGACGGACACGCCGTTCAGCCGGATCGCCTGCTCGACCTTCGCCGCGTCGATCGGGAGGCAGCCCGCCTGGACCGCCATGCCGACGACGAAGAAGTTCGCCGTCGTCGTCGACCCGAAGAGGTCGTCGGTCGTGGCCGCCGCGTCGGCCCAGAAGCCCGCCTGGCTGCGCGTCGCGTCGGCGATGCGCTTGATCAGGGCCTCCGCGTCGGGGAGCGCGACGTCGGGATGCGTGATCATGTCCCCGGTCGGCGTCGGGCTGGTCGAGCCGACGACCGTCGTGCGCTCGCGATCCGCCGTGAGGAGCCCCTTCTCCGACGCCGCGACGAGCTGATCGAAGGCGAGCAGGAGGTCCGCCTGGGCCTCCCCGATGCGATTCGTCGCCGTCGGCCCGCGGCGCGAGAGGCGCAGGTCGCTGACGACCGGGCCCGCCTTCTGGGACAGGCCGATCTGGTCGAGGCCGCGGACGTGGTAGCCGTCGAGCATGGCGGCGGTGCCGAGGACCTGGGCGACGGTGACGACGCCGGTGCCGCCGATGCCGGTGATGCGGGTCGCGAACTCGTCGTCGGGGACGAGGCGCGCGATCGGCGGGAAGCGCTCGGGCGGCGGCGGGAACGCGCGACGCGCGCGCTTCGAGGCGGTCGCCCCTTCGCCCGTCTCGCCTCCCTTCGGCGCCTTCTTCGGCGCGAACGGCGCCACGGGCAGCGTCACCGTCATGAACGACGGGCAGTCGCCCTCGAGGCAGGAGTAGTCGAGGTTGCAGCTCGTCTGGTCGATCTGCGTCTTGCGGCCGAAGGGCGTCATGACCGGCTCGACCGAAAGGCAGTTGCTGATGCGCCCGCAATCGCCGCAGCCCTCGCAGAGGCGCGGATTGATGACGACGCGCACGCGCGGGGTCGCGACGCGGCCGCGCTTGCGGGCGCGGCGGGCCTCGGCGGCGCAGGCCTGGTCGTGGATCAGGACCGTCGTCCCCGGGATCTTCGCGAGGCGCTCCTGCGCCTCGATCAGGCGGTCGCGATGCCAGACGAGCGTCCCGGGCGGAAGCTGTGCCCCGGCATGGCGCTCGACGTCGTCGGTCGTGATCAGGATCTCGCGAACGCCTTCGCTCGCGAGGGCCGCCGCGACCGCCGCGACCGGGAGCTGTCCCTCCGGATGCTGCCCGCCGGTCATCGCGACGGCGCCGTTGTAGAGGAGCTTGTAGGTCACGTTCACGCCCGCCGCGACCGAGGCCGCGATCGCGAGCCGACCGGAGTGGAAGTAGGTCCCGTCGCCCAGGTTCTGGAAGAAGTGGGCCCGCTCGACGAAGGGCGACATCCCGACCCACTGAATGCCCTCGTTGCCCATGCAGCCGAGACCGCCGATGTCGCCGACGCGCTTCTTGTCCATCAGCAGCGCCATCGTGTGGCAGCCGATGCCGGCCCCGACCAGCGAGCCCTTCGGGACCTGGGTGCTGCGGTTGTGCGGGCAGCCCGAGCAGAAGAAGGGCTTGCGCGCGACGGGCAGCGCCGGCGCGGCGAGGCCCACGCTGTGGCGCGCCGGCGCGAGGCGGTCGGCGAGGCGCGGCGCGAGCCGCCGGCGCAGCGCCGGGATGAGCTGATCCGCGTCGAGGGCCCCGTAGCCCGGCACGAGATGGCGACCCGCCTCGTCGAAGCGCCCGACCACGATCGGCCGCTCGGCCACCGGATAGAGCGCCTCCTTCACGAGCGCCTCGAGCCCGGGCCGCTTCTCCTCGAGCACGAAGACCTCGGCGAGCCCCTTCGCGAAGTCGCGCACGAGCTCCGGCTCGAAGGGCATCGGCATGTTCATCTTGAGCAGGCGGATGCCGCACGCGGCGATCTGCGCGTCCGTCTCGAGACCGAGGCGCGCGAGGGCCTCGCGCACCTCGCGATAGGTGATGCCCGAGGACACGAGCCCGATCCAGGCTCCGGGCGGATCGACGACGACGCGGTTCAGGTGGTTCAGGCGGGCGTACTGGCGGGCGAGCTCGTAGCGGACCTCGATGATCTCGCGCTCGACCTCGAGGGTGCGCGGGGTCAGGAGTCCGCCGTCGGCGTGGTGGAGATAGGGGCGGCCCTCCCATTGCGGCAGGACCGGGACGATGCGCTCGGGATGCAGATCGACGGTCGCCGTCGCGTCGGCGACGTCGGCCACGATCTTCAGCGCCGTCCACAGCCCCGAGACCCGGGAGAGCGCGATCGCGTGGCGCCCGAGGTCGAGGGCCTCGGCGGGATCGCCGGGATAGAGGAGCGGGACGTGCATGTCGGTCAGCCCGCCCGCGGACGACGACGGGATGGTCGAGCTCTTCGCGGCCGGATCGTCGCCGACGATGGCGACGGCCCCGCCGTGCATCGAGGTCCCGGCGTACACCGCGTGGCGGAGCGCGTCGCTCGCGCGGTCGACGCCCGGCGCCTTGCCGTACCAGAGCCCGACGATGCCGTCGTAGCGGCAATCGGGCTGGGCCGCGGCGAGCTGCGTCCCCATCACGGCGCTCGCGGCGAACTCCTCGTTCATCGCCGGCCGGCACACGATCGGGAGCTCGGGGGCGAGCTTCGCCGCCCCGGCGATCGCGCGGTCGAAGCCGCCGAGCGGCGAGCCGGGATAGCCGGACACGAAGGCGGCGGTGTTCAGGCCGTTTCGGCGATCGACGCGCAGCTGCTCGAGGGGCAGGCGCGCGAGGGCCTGGATCCCGGTCAGGAAGACGCGGCCTTCGTCGGCCGTGTAGCGATCGTCGAGGACGTAGTCCTTCGGCTGCTTCATGCCGGTCGCTCCTCCCGCCCGGGCTCGACGGCGACGGGCCCCGGCCGCGGCGCCCGCCCGCGGCTCCCCGACGCGACGAGGCCGTTCGCCCGGAGCTTGCGATCGATGGCCGCGAAGACCGGGCGCTCGACCCGGAACGTCACGTGTCCCCCCTGATACCACACGATCTCGGGCTCGCCCCAATGCCGCCACAGATCGCGCACCTGATCCGGCGGGACCAGCCGATCCGCCACGGCCCCGAAGATCAGCCGCCCCGCCATCGGCGTCCGCGGCGGGATCGCGAGGGGCGAGACGACGCGCAGGACCTCGCGCACGCGCTCGAGCGAGTAGCCCCGCTGCAGCGCGAGCTGCAGCTGCTCGGGCACCGCATGCCGCACCAGCAGCCTCGCCACGTCCGCGAGCGGAATCCCGAGCACCACGCAGTCGAGCCCGTCCGCGAGGCTCGAGTAGAGCGCCGTCGTGTAGCCCCCGAGCGAGAGCCCGAAGGCCCCGACCGCCGAGGGCTCGTGCGCGCGGATCCAGCCGAGCAGGCGGCGGATGTCCCAGACGGCCTGCGCCTCGGCGTGGAGCGTGTCGACGACGTCGAGGCCGAGGAAGCCGGTGCCCGAGTGGACGCTGCGGCGGCGCGGGCCGTGGAGCGGCAGGACGGGGATCAGCACGTTCAGCCCGAGCTGCATCGCGAAGCGCTCGAAGACGCGCACGTCGATCGGCGCGTAGCCCATGCGGTAGCCGTTCGTGCAGACGAGCCAGGGGCGGCCTGCGGCGCCGGACGTGCCGGGTCCGTCGCGGCCGCGCACGACGTAGGCGAAGGCGTCGCGGCAGCCGGGCTGGGCGAGCCAGCGCGCGCGCCCGGGCTCGCCCTCGCGCGGCGCGTAGCCGCTCTCGAAGCGCAGGATCTCGACGGTGTGACCGGCGATGCGGCGCGTCGAGATCGTGGGGGAGTCGAGGGGGGGCGGCTCGAGATGATAGGTCTCGGGGCGCGCGAGGAAGCCCTGCCGCTCGAAGAGCGCGTGGCATTGATCGAGCTCTTCGATGACGCGATCGACGTCGCGGCCGGTGAACATGCGGCCGCGGATGGCGAGCTCGTAGCCGAGCAGCACGTCGTCGAGAGCGACCCGGGCCGAGAGCGCGAGCGAAGGCTCGGGCTCCGGTACGTCCGCATGCCGCGGCTCGAGGGCGACCGCGACCTGTCCCGCCGCCCAGGCCGCCGCCAGCGCGCCGACGGCGAGCCCGAAGGCGGCGAACGAGCCCGTCAGCAGCGCCCCGAGCAGGCCGGTGAGCGCGCCGACCAGCCCGACGAGCGCCGTCCACTCCGTCGACCGCCGATCCCCCGGCCAGAGCAGCTGGCTCACCCCGCCCGCGAGCAGGATCGCCCCGACCGCAGCGACGGGGACCCCGAACGGCAGCCCGAGCGCCCCGGCGCGAAGCAGCCAGAGCAGCCCGGCGCCGATCGCGATCCACGACCAGGCCCATCCGCGGCGCAGCTCGAACACGTGGCCCCCCCTCGGCTCGGTGCGTGGGGGGAGACTATCGGATCCGGGCGGGGCAGGGGGTCGGGCGGCCGGCGCCGGGCGGCCACGCCGACCCGGTTTCCAGGGCCGCGTGATCGCTCCCGGGGCCCATTCCGTCGCCCGACAAAACTGGGGCAAGCGACTGTGGACAAAGAGGAATCCAGGTTTTGTCCGGATCCGGCCGACACGGCCCGACAAATCGCAGCGGTCCGGCCCTGCCCGGCGGGATGGTGAGGGCCCGGGAAGCGAGGGGGTCGCTGGCGGGGATCGCTATGGGCAGGTCGTCGCGCCGTTGCAGGCGTTCTCGCCCATGTTGACGCCGTTCGTGACGGACGAAGAGGGCGGCGTCGAGATGACGACATTGCCGCGGAAGGCCGCCGGGGCGCCCCCCTGCTCCGGGAACAGATAGATCCCGATCCCCGTATTGCCGCGAACGACGTTGTCGAGCACGGAGCCGGCCGAGAGCGCCACGATGCCCGCCTGGCCATTGGCGCGGGACGTATTCCCGACGATGAGGGCCCCGTCATTGCCGACGATGCCATCCGCGACGTTGGCCATGACCGCGTTGTTCCGCGCGATCCCGCTTCCGGACAGGAAGATCCCCTGCGCCCCGTTCGCGCGCACGATGTTGTCGCTCACGATGGAGGCCGTATCCGCTCGGATGCCGATCCCACTGTTGCCGTCCACGACGTTGTCGGCGACGCGGCCGGCGAAGACGCTGATCCCGTCGCCCCGATTCCGAAGCGACACACAGCCCCGAACGATCCCAGGGCTGACGCTGATGCCGACGCCGAAATTCCGCTCCGCGACGACGTCGGACACGCTCCCCCCACCGATGCCGTAGTTCAGGTTCTCCTCCACACGGATCGAATCGGCCTGGCCGTCGGTCCCGACGTAGACCCCGCCGTTGCCGAAGCCGCGCACGGTCCCGTTGGCGACCCGGATCCCGGTCTGCTCGGCCTTGATCCCCGTACTCGTCCCATGGCCGAAGCAGGTCAGCGCCGAGCCGCTGTCGATGCACGAACCCGAACCTCGCACCTCGAATCCGCCGAGGTCGATCTGGACCCGCGCGACCCCGACCGTGATGGCGGAGGTATTGGCCGAGACCAGCAGATTGCTCGTCAGCCGGTAGCTGCCCGACTCCGTGATCGTGACGGGGAAGCCCGGCGCATCGCTCGGGAAGCATCCAGTCCCCGCGCAGGCCTGATTGATCTCGACGACGCCGTCGCTCGCCTGGGCGGCCGCAGCGAGCAGGAGGCCAGCGAGCATGGCCGGAATCGAGACCGATCGTCGTTGCATCGAAGCACCTCGGGCGCTCGGCGGGACGATGGCCAGCGCAGGACCGTTCCCGGGTGGGTGGCCACGGGCTCGACCAGGGTGACGAAATCGGCGTCTCGCCGGGTCGGACGCGACGGAATGCAGAGGGTCGGGCCGCTCCTCACGAGCCTGGGCACCGACCTCCGCGGATGGAATCCGTACTCCGTCTCTGCGATCTCGGCGGACGACCGGACGATCGCCTCAGCCCTCCTCCGGCCGCCGCCAGTAATCGCGCATCAGCTCCCCGACCCAGCCCGGCTGGCGGACCTCGCTCCTCGGCAGGAACTCCCGCATCACCGGCTTCAAGTCGACGACCGGCGTCCCGTCGATCGCGTCGAGCTCCGCCACGACGAGGCGGCGCCCTTCCCGGCGCACGATCCGGCAGATCGTGCTCCCGAGCCGATTCGGACGGTTCTTGCCGCGCTGCGCGAAGATGCCGACGGCGGGCCAATCGGGGTTGTTGCGCGGATGGCGCGCCCCCGAGACGATCTTCGCCGGATCGACGCGATCGAAGACGAAGAGCACCTCGACGTGGGAGAAGTCCTCGAGCCCCGCCAGCGCGTCGGGCTCGAAGCGCTCGTCGAGCACGATCGCGGACTCGCTGCCGCCCCAGTCGTCGTCGATCGCCTCGCCGCGCCGGGCCTCGACGCGCCCGATCGGCTCGAGCTCGAGCTTCGGCATGCCCCCCCTCCTCGCGCCGACGGCGTCGATTGCATGACTCGCACCGTTCGCACCGCCGACCGGCAGCGCGTCGCGCCCGGCCAGCTTGGCAGCCGCGAACACGCCCGGCAACGCCGCCAGCGCTATCGTGGCCCGACCGAAGCCGAGCGGCGGATCCACCGTGCCGGATCGACCCGAATCGAAGAGAAGGAGGAGACGATGGCCGACCAGGACGAGGAGCTGCGCCGCGAGCTCGAGCGGCTGCGCGCCGAGAACGAAGCGCTGAAGAACCAGGGGCGCCGCGGGCTGCGGCTCCAGGTCAGCGAGAAGGGCGGCGTATCGCTCTACGGCATCCGCCGCTTCCCCGTGACCTTCTACAAGGAGGAGTGGGAGAGGATCCTCGGCATGGAGTCCGAGATCCGCGCCTTCATGAACGAGCACGCCCGGGAGCTCAAGACGAAGGGACCCGGCGAGTAGCCGGACGAGTAGCCGGGCGAGCCGGTCGGGTCCGCCGGAGCGGGCAGAGACGGGCAGGAAATTCCGGTAGCGTTCCCGGGCGAGGAGAAAGACCGTGAAGCGCATCCCCCTCCCGACGGTTCCCAACGGCTGGTACAAGGCCCTCTACTCCGACGAGCTCGCCGTCGGCGAGGTCAAGCCCCTCGCGATCCTCGGGCGCGACTACGCCGCCTGGCGCGGCGAGGACGGCGTCGCCCGGATCACCGACGCCTACTGTCCCCACCTCGGCGCCCATCTCGGCCACGGCGGCAAGGTCGAGGGCAGCTCGGTCGTCTGCCCGTTCCACGGCTGGCGCTGGGACGGCGCGACGGGGCGGTGCATCGGGATTCCGTACGCGAAGCGGATCCCGGCGAACGCGGAGATCGCGACGCATCCCACGCGGGAGCAGAACGGCTACGTGATGGTCTGGCATCACGCGGCGGGCGAGGCGCCCTCCTTCGAGGTCGCCGTGATTCCGGAGACGGCCGATCCGCGCTACCGGCAGTACAAGCGGATGCGATGGGTGCTCGACTCCCACGTCCAGGAGATCTACGAGAACATCGTCGACGTCGCCCACTTCCGTGCGCTCCATAAGATGGACATCCAGAAGGTCGGCTGGGGGCCCGTGGGCGGTCCCGACTCGCCGACGGTGCGGCTCCACGTGGATCTGCTCCGCGCCAACACCGAGCAGGCCGGCGAAGGCGGGCGCACGGAGATCGAGTCGTTCCTCTACGGCCCGGGCCTCCAGGTGACCCGGCTCTCGGGCAAGATGCGGGGCGTCTCGGTCAACTCGCTGACACCGCTCGGCGACGAGAAGGTCGAGGTCGGCCACACCTACTACGTCGAGCGCTCGAACCCCTCGACGGAGCGGGAGGTCGAGGCCTACTGGGACTACTACATGAACGACCACTACCTCGACTTCGAGGTCTGGAACCACAAGCGCTTCCTCGACCATCCGCTGCTCGCGAGCGGCGACGGCGACGTCGCGGCGTTCCGGCGCTGGTTCCGACAGTTCTACGGCGCCGAAGCGCCGACGGAGGGGGCTTCACGATGAGCGGGCAGACGGCGGGCGGGGCGACGAGCGGGACGGGCAAGGCGCTGAGCGCCGAGGCGCTGGCGCGGGAAGACGCCGGCCTGCGCGGCAAGGAAGGGGCGATGGCCGCCGCGCGCGGCTGGGATCGCTTCTCGAAGGCGGCCCAGTCGACGGCGCATCCCCGGGCCGAGGTCGAGGCCGCGTGCCACGAGTACGTGCGCCGGGCCAACATCAACGACTGGAACCTCTGGACCGACATCTTCACCGAGGACGTCCTCTACGTGGATCACGCCTACGGCGTGTTCCGCAGCCGGGAGGAGGTCCGCAAGTGGATGGTGCCGCTGATGAAGACCATGCCGGAGATGCGCTTCGTGCCCGGATTTCTCGTCATCCAGGGCGATCTCGTCATCAACTACAACTGGAATCGCTGGCCGAACCCGGACGGCAGCGCCGAGCCCTACGACGACTGGCGCAACCCGCAGGCGCTGTCGCTCTACGAGCACCACTTCCCCTGCGTGACGATCAACGTCTACGGCGGGAACGGCCTCTTCGCCTACGAAGAGGATCTCTACTGCGCGCCGGCCTTCATGAACATCTTCTCGAGCTGGCAGCAGGAGTGGAAGGCGGCCGGGCGCTAGGCCTCGGCCGGGTGCGACGCGGACGGAATGGATGGCCGCGCCCGATCTCGGCGGGGCGCTCGGCGCGACCGCGCGCCGACTCAGTGGAACCACTCGCCGCCGTCGACGTAGAGCGCCTGGCCCGTGATCGCCCGCGCCGCAGGCGAGGCGAGGAACAGCACTGCCGCTGCGACGTCGGCGGGGGTCGCGAGGAAGCCGAGCGCCGTGCGACCGCAGGCCTCGGCGTGGAGGGCGTCGAAGGACGTGCCCCGCTCGGCGGCCATCGCCTCGAGATGGCGGCGGCGCGGCTCGCCGTCCATCGGCCCCGGGTGGACGCCGTTCACGCGGATCCCGTACGGACCGAATTCCCGGGCGAGATGGCGCGTCAGGTGGGCGAGCGCGGCCTTCGAGGCGGTGTAGCCCCCGAACTCGCGGTCGAGGCGTTCGACACCGTGGGTGTTGACGTTGACGATGCAGGCGTCGCCGGCGCGCTTGAGCGCCGGGAGGGCCGCGCGGATCATGCGCAGCGTCCCCCAGAGATTGACGTCGGCGACGGCCTGCCAGTCCTCGAGCCGCGCCGCCTCGAAGGTCATCGGCTGCTCGGCGAGGAAGGCGTCGTTGACGAGCACGTCCACGCGGCCGAAGGCGTCGAGCCCGCGCGCGACGAGCGCCTCGCAGCGCGCCGCGTCGCGGACGTCGACCTCGTCCTCGACGTACACCGCCCCGAGACGCCCCGCCTCCCGGGCCGCCGCCTCGAGATGCGCCGCGTCGAGATCGCCGAGGACGAGCCGTGCCCCGGCGCGGGCGAGCCCGCGCACGACCTCGATCCCGAGCCCCGGCCCGACCCCGGAGACCAGCGCGACCCGACCTTCGAAAACCTGGCGCATGCGCCCTGGCCCCCTGCTCCGCCCGACCCGCTCGGCGACCCGACGCGCTCGCGTCCGCGCGCGGCCCGAGCCGGCTCCGTTCGCCCGCAGGGTACATCTCCGGGGCCCCACCTCGATTCGCCGCGAAGTCCCGCGCACCGCGAATCGCCCGACCCACGATCCGCGCGGCGCCGACACGATCGCGAGTCATTGCGCCTCGCGCGCCGCGGAAGCGGGACCCCCGACCTCGGCCTCCCGACCGCCGTCCCCGCGCGAGGCCCCCGAAGCGGCGGCGGCCGACGCCCACCCCGGCACGCGAGATGCATTCGTCCTGGGTCTCCGCGTCCCGGTCCGCGCCAGCGCACGCGAGGGAGGATCCGAGATGACCGTCCCGCCGCTTCCGAGAAGATCTCCGCCCCACCACCCCGGGACCCGTGCCTCCGGGCGCCGGCTCGCGGGGGCCCGCGTGATCGCCGGTGCAGCGGGAAGCGCGCTCCTCGCCCTCGCCGCTCCGCCCGCGACGGCCGACTGGCTCGAGCGCTTCGATGGCGGCCTCTCGAACGACTGGATCTTCGCGGCGACCGACGACGGCGGCGCACCGCCCTCGACCGGCGTCTCGACCTTCGCGGTCGTCGAGGCCGGCCCAGACGACTACCTGCTGATCGCCCACTCGACGACGGCGCTCCCCGACGGCGGCGGGGGCGCCTCCGACGCCTTCGGCTACGTCGACGAGAGCTTCACGAATCTGGCGATCTCGGCCGACGTCAACGCCGGCCCGGCGCTGGGCCAGCAGAGCGTGCTGGCGGTCCTCGGACGCGGCAATCCCGCGACCGGCTCGAGCTATCTCGCCGCCGTCGACTTCGCGGCCTCGCGCTTCGCGATCGCGCGCAGCGACGACTTCCTCGACTTCCAGACGCCGCTCGTCGTCGACGACTCGCTCTCGATCGATCGAGGTCGGACCTATCGGATCCAGTTCTTCCTGGTCGGCACGACGCTGACCGCCCGCCTGCTCGACGCGTCGACCCGCGCGCTGCTCTCGACGATCCACGTGACGGACTCGAGCTACGCATCGGGTGGGGCCGGCATCCTCGTCGAGACCCGCTACCAGGCGGGCGTCCCGGTGGGCCCGATCGTCGGAACCTTCGACGACGTCGAAGCGGTCCCCGAGCCCGCGGGCGCGACGGCGCTCGCGATGGCCACCGCCCTGCTCGGCGCGCTCGCGGCCGGACGAAGGCGGAGGAGCGCCGTTCGAAGGTGAACGGCCGCGCCGAGCCCGGCGACGCCGGGGCTCCCCGCTTCAGGCCTTCGCGATGTCGTTCAGGATCGCCGCGACCTCGCGCGGATGGGTCACCATCGCCTGATGCGGCGCGTCGATCTCGCGGATCGCGAGGCCCGGCAGCAGCGAGATCGCGTGGGCCTGCTGCTCCCAGGTCACGGAGCGATCGCGCTTCAGGCGGACGTAGGTCCGCGGCAGCGCGTCCGGCAGCCCCGCGCGCGAAGCGCGATCCGTGAAGAGTCGCCGGGAGTCGGGGCCGACCCGCGCGAGACACCACGCGACGTCGGCCTCGCTCATGTCGTTGCAGAGCAGCTCCCGGTGATGCGCCTCGGAGAGCTCGAGCTCGACGTTCTCCCCCGTACCGAGCCGGCGGATCGCCGCCTCGCGGGTCTCGGGGACGAAGCCGTCGACGAGCGAGCCGCCCTCCGGCGCGATCAGCGTCGAGAGGAAGACCAGATGGGCGATCCGCTCCGGGATGCGCGCCGCGACCACGGGCACCGTCCCGCCGCCCATCGAATGCCCGACGAGCACGACCTTCGAGAGCCCCGCCTTCTCGATGTCCGCGACGACCGACCGCACGCACGCCTCGAGCGTCACGTCGGCCATCTTCGCGGGCTTCGTGCCGCGGCCCGGCAGATCGACCGCGAGCGCGGGCAACGCGAGCAGCGGGATCAGGCGCTCCCAGCAGCGGCTGTCGTGGAATCCGCCGTGGACGAGGACGAACGCTTCGGGCTTCATGTTCGCTACTCCTTCGCCGAGCCTTCGACCGGCATCGTGACCGGCCCGCCCGCCGGTGCCTTCGTCGCTTCCTGCACCGACCTCGAACCGATCTTCGTCCGGGGATCGCGCGGCGTCGTCTCCTCGAAGAGGCGATCGTAGGTCGTGTACACGATGCGCCACTGACCGTCGATCTTCGCGTACTGATCGTGGTAGAGGGCGCTGCCCTGGAGCGTCCAGCCCTCCTCGAGGTTCACGAAGACGTCGTGCAGGTACCAGGTGCCGCGGGCGTTGTCGCCGTCGACCTCGATCTCGGGGGTGTGGGCGGTGTGCATGCCGAACTTCGTCGTCGAGAAGGCGCCCTGGTAGAACTTCTCGATCTCGGTCCAGCCGCTCGCGCGGATCTCGTAGTCGCCGCCCTTGAAGTAGACCTCGGCGCCGGGGGCGAAGACCCGGTCGCGCAGGCAGTCGAGGTCCTTCGTGTCGACGCAGCGCATGAAGCGCGCCTTCAGCTGATGGATGTCCTCGATGGCCACGAGGCGGTCGAGGGCCGCATGGCGCGCGAGGTGCTCGGCGTGGCGGGCCTCGGCGTCCTCACCGTCTTGACCGCGGTGGCCATGACGGCCGTGGTGATCGGGATGGCCGCCGCGGGAATGGGTGCAGCCGAGCGCCAGACCGAGCAGGGCGGTGATCGCGCATGCGAATGCGATGGTGGATGTCCCGAGTCCGTCGCGATGGATCATGATGCCCTCCCGTGTCGTGAGGAGGGCATCCTAACGAACGGGCGGGCAGGCGGAACGGGGCTCAGCTCTGGGCCTGGAACTGGCTCTGGGCCCGGATCTGGCGGCGGGCCTGGACGCGGTCGTTGCGGTTCACGCGGGCGCGCAGGGACTCGATCGACGGCGCGAGGAACTCGTCGTGGATCGCGTCGCAGAGGATGGCCGTCTCGTCGACCAGCCAGGTCGCGACGCGGTGGAGCCCCTGGCGATGAACCTCGTCCATGTCGAGCTGGAGCACCGACCCCCGCAGCCGCTCGAGCCGCTCCCAGGAAGGGCTCTTGCGCGGCGTCTCGTCGCTCTGCCGCAGCCGCTCGAGCAGCCCGCGGACGCGGTCGAGATTGTGGAGCACCGAGCGCGGGAAGGTCCGCTCGAAGAGCAGGAACTCCGCGACCGCCGAGCCCGACAGCACGTTCTCCGCGCGCTTGAAGAAGGGCTCGTAGGCCGAGCACGAGCGCAGGATCGCGAGCCAGCGCGCCGCCATCGCCGCCGACTCGTCCTCGATCTCGGAGGACTCGTCGAGGGCGTGGTGGCGGACGTCGAGGATGCGCGCCGTCTGACCGATCCGCTCGACCGCGCGACCGAGCTTCATGAACGTGAACGGATCCTCGTGGAGCATCGTGCTGTAGCAGATGCCGTGGAACATCATGCAGTCCGAGCTCAGCCGCTCGTAGAAGGCCCCGCGCTCGCGGTCGAAGAGCCGCCGGGCGGCGCGGCTCGTCAGCCAGAGCCAGGACTGATTGACGGCCTCCCACATCTCGACGCTCATCGCCTCGCGAATCGTCCGGGCATTCTCGCGCACCGCGCGCATCGAGCTGAACAGCGACGCGGGATGCCGATCGTCCCAGACGAGGTAGTGCTGGACGACCTCGCCGTCCTCCATCCCCGCGGCCCCGATGCGATCGAGGAAGTCCTGCTCCTGCCCGACGACGATCACCAGCGGCCGCCAGCGCCCCGAGGCATCGGCGCCGACGTCGAGGCTGAAGCTCGCCGTCACGTCGAGCAGGCGCGACCAGGTATCGACGCGCTCGAGATAGCGGGTCAGCCAGAAACAGGAATCCGCCACGCGTGAGATCACGGGTTCTCCTCGACCACCCAGGTGTCCTTGGAGCCGCCCCCCTGGCTCGAGTTGACGACGTAGGAGCCCTTGCGCAGCGCGACGCGCGTGAGCCCGCCCGGCAGGACCCAGCTGCGATCGCCCGTCAGCACGAAGGGGCGCAGGTCGACGCGCCGCGGCTCGACGGCCTTCGACGTCCAGGTGGGACAGCTCGAGAGCTCGATGCGGTGCTGCGCGATGTAGTTGCGCGGATCGGCCTCGACGCGCTTCGCGAACTCGGCGAGCTCCGCGCGGGTCGCGCTCGGGCCCATCAGCATGCCGTAGCCGCCGGCCTCGTTGACGGGCTTCACGACGAGCTCCGCCAGATGATCGAGGACGTAGCGGCGATCCTCGTCGCGCGCACAGACGTAGGTGTCGACCTGGGCGAGGATCGGCTCCTCGGAGAGGTAGAACCGGATCATGTCGGGCACGAAGGGATAGACGCCCTTGTCGTCGGCGACGCCGTTGCCGACGGCGTTCACGATCGCGACGTGGCCCGCGGCCCAGGCGTCGATCAGGCCGGGCACGCCGAGCATGCTGTCCGCGCGGAAGACCTCGGGATCGAGGAAGTCGTCGTCGATGCGGCGGTAGATGACGTCGATCGGCGCGGGGCCCTGGGTCGTCTTCGCGTAGACGCGACGCTTCTCGACGAAGAGGTCGCTGCCCTGGACGAGCTCGCAGCCGATCCGGCGCGCGAGATAGCTGTGCTCGAAGTAGGCCGAGTTGAAGGGACCGGGCGTGAGCACCACCATCCGCTTCGTCCCGCCCTCGCCCGGCGCGACCGCGTTCATCGCCTCGCGCAGCTTGTGCGTGTAGCTCTCGACGGCCTCGACCGAGACGTTGCGGAAGATCGCCGGGTAGGTCTTCTTCATCGTCTCGCGATTCTCGAGCACGTACGACACGCCGGACGGCACGCGCACGTTGTCCTCGAGCACGCGGAAGCGGCCCTGGCCGTCCCGGATCAGGTCGACGCCGGCGATGTGGACCCAGACGTCCTTCGGCGGCCGGATGCCCTTCAGCTGCGGTCGGAAGCCCTTCGAGCCCTCGACGAAATGCCGCGGGATGATCGCGGCCTCCAGGATGCGCTGGTCCCCGTAGATGTCGGCGAGGAACAGGTTCAGCGCCTGGATGCGCTGGATCAGGCCGGCCTCGATCGCGCTCCATTCGCGGGCGGCGATCACGCGCGGGATCAGGTCGAAGGGGAAGATGCGCTCGGTGCTCGAGTTGCCGTCGTAGAGGGTGAACGTGATGCCGCCGCGGAGGAAGGTCGCGTCGGCGAGGCCCTGGAGCCGCTTGAAGTCCCGCCGCGTCAGCTCGTTGAGATGCTCCACGACGACCGCGACGGCCTTCTGGGGCTTGCCGTTCGCGTCGAAAAACTCGTCGTAGGTCCCGGGAAGTCGCTGGTAGCCCTCGAAAATGCTCTTGCTCACGCCACCTCGGGTCGGTGTCTGTGCCATGCCCTGAAGGTAACCCGACCCGCCCGACTTCGCGGGGAGGGCAGCCCTACGTGGCATCTTCGGCGGGTCGGGATCGGCACGCCTGGGCCGGGTCCGGCCGGCCCTGCCCCGGAGCGCCCGGGATTCGATACGCTGGGCGGACCGTGAACGGATCGTCCCCGTCGTTGCATGAGCAGTTCGCCCTTTCCTTCGACGGGAAGGCCTCGCCCGGCATTGGGCTCTGCGGCGAGGCCGAGGGTCAGCCGAACCTGCTCCCCTCGACCTGGGGCTTCGGCTGGTATCCCGACAACCAGCGCGCCGCGGCGGTCGTTCGCGACCCGAGTCATGCGCATTCGACGCCCCCCGCCGCGAGCCTCGATCGCTCGCGCGAGACCTGGTCGAGCCTCTTCCTCGGCCATACCCACGGCCTGCACCAGAGCACCGTCGACGCCGAGCCCCAGCCCTTCGTGAAGTCGTACGCGGCGCGCCAGTGGCTCTTCTCGATCGCGGGCGACCTCTCGCCCGAGCTGCGCGCGCGGCTCTCCCTCGACGAGTCCTTCGACATCGCGCCGGTGGGCACGTCGGTCGGCGAGCACGCCTTCAGCTGGGTCGTCGCCGCGATCCGCCGCGAAGGCTGCCGCACGATCGAGGAGTTCGGCTGGCCGCGGCTGCAGGAGGTCTTGTTCCGCCTGAACGAGTTCGGTGCCGCGAGCTTCCTGATCTCGGACGGCATCGACCTCGTCGCCTATCGCGACGCCCACGACCGCGTGCCGCTCCACTGGGCGAGGTTGACGCCGCCCCACCTCGCGACGCGTCTCGAAGGCCGCAGCGTCACGATCGACTTCGACGGCCCGCTCGACGTCTCGCGCACGCTGCTCACGATGTCGACCTATCCGATGCGAGGCGCCCAGTGGATGCCCATGGAGCCCGGCGAGCTGCGCGTCGCCCGCCGCGGCGCCTTCGTCTGGAGCAGCCATCCCAACGGCATCGACGAGCAGGTCTTCTCGTTCCTGCGAATGAGCCCGCCGCGCAGCCGCACGGCCTCGTACTCGCCCTTCCCCCACGGCACGGGCGAGCAGCAGCAGTTCGCGACCGCGAGCCCGCCGATCACGCCCCAGATCCGGCCGGCGCCCGAGGTGGCGATCCTCTCCGTCGTCCACGAGACGGTCTATCGCTATGCGATGCCCGTCGAGCGCAGCACCCATCGCTTCTGCCTGCGCCCCGTCCGCGACGACCGCCAGGAGATCCTCGAGCATTCCCTCTCCGTTTCGGTCGACGGTCTCTGGCGCGACTTCGAGGACGTCTTCGGCAATCGCGCGACGCTGCTCGAGGTCGCCGCGCCCTTCCAGGAGATGCGCATCGAGAGCCGCTCGACGCTGCGGGTCTCGGGCGTGCTCGCCTCCCAGCTGAAGAGTCCCCTGCGCAACGATCAGATCCCGCTCGCCTGGATGCCCTGGCAGCGGCAGATGATGCAGGCCTACCTGATGCCGCCCGAGCTGCCGGAGCCCGAGCTGCGCGAGCTCTCCGAGTTCGCGATGAGCTTCGTCGTCCGCAACGACTACGACCTCGTCGAGACGCTGCTCGACATGAACCGGACGATCTACCGCGACTTCGTCTACGTCCCGGGCTCGACGACGATCGAGACGACGCCCTTCCAGGTCTACGTCCAGCGCCGCGGCGTCTGTCAGGACTTCGCGAACGTCATGATCTGCCTCGCGCGCCTGCTCGGCGTCCCCGCGCGCTACCGCGTCGGCTACATCTTCACCGGCGCGAGCTACGAGAACCAGATCCAGTCCGACGCCTCGCATGCCTGGGCCGAGGTCTACCTGCCCTGGACCGGCTGGTTCGGCTTCGACCCGACCAACGGCTGCCTCGCCGGCTCCGACCACGTCCGCACCGCCTGCGGCCGCCAGTTCCGCGACGCCGCCCCGACGACCGGCACGATCTACCGCGGCGGCGGGCGGGAGAGCCTCGAGGTCCACGTGCGGGTCGAAAGACTCGACGGGTATGAGCCGGGGTTGCGGGGGATCTGACCTTTTCCCGTTCGGGCGGCCTCATCCCACAAGTCGCGACCGACGCGGCACTCGGGGCGCGAATGGCTCGCCCTTGGCACGCGGGTCGGCGCTTCTCGGCGTTCGGCGAAACTGCGACCGGCTGGATGGGGCGACTTTCGGGCTGCGCTTGACTTCGCGCCCCGAGCACCGCGCCGGTCGCTCGCGGTGTGCTGGGACGTCGGAATCGGGGGAGACCGAGACGACGCAGCCGGATCGCAGGCGTCGCGCCATTCGCCTGATCGAATGGGGGGCCTGGTCGAGATCGACCGTACGCACCGGAACGGCGCGGCGTGACCCCGGCGATTTCGCGCGCCATGCGCGCAGGTCGACCCGCCCTGCACTCATCCGAAGCGGAGCTCGCAACCCGCTCCAACCCATCCAGCACCCGTCCCATCGCGCAGCGAGCGACCGGCGCGGTACGCGGGCGGCGAAGTCAAGCGCAGCCCGAAGGTCGCCCCATCCAGCCGGTCGCCGTCTCGCCGAATGCCGAGAAGCGCCGACCCGCGTGCCAAGGGCGAGCCATTCGCCGCCCGCGTGCCGCGCCGGTCGCGACTTGTGAGATGAGGCGCCCCTAGGCGAAGTTGGCCGTCGGATCCGCCGCCACGGCATCGGTCGCGGGCCCCGTCGCCTCCTCGTTGGTCCGCGGGAAGGGAGCGAGGCGACCGAAGATGTCGATGAAGCTCTTCTGCCATCGCTCGCGCAGGTTCTGGTAGTAGCGCGTGTCGGCGCCGATGCGGACCTGGGAGGCGAGCTCGAAGGTGTCGGTCGCACAGGTCGCGAAGTCGAAGGGCAGGCCGACGGTGATGTTCGAGCGGATCGTCGCGTCGAGGGAGACGAGGGCGAGCTTGGCCGCGTCGCCGAGGGAGAGGGAGTGGTGGACCAGCCGATCGAGGATCGGCTTGCCGTACTTCGTCTCGCCGATCTGGAGATAGGGCGTCTCGTCGGAAGCGCCGATGTAGTTGCCCTGCGGATAGATGAGGAAGATGTCGGGGGCGCGGCCGCGGATCTGGCCGCCGAGGATCAGCGTGACCTCGCCCATCACGCCGCTGCGGGCGAATGCGGGGCCGTGGCGCTCCTGGATCTGGCGGCTCAGGCGGCCGACGTACTGGGCGGCCTCGAAGAGGTAGCCGACCGAGAGCAGGGACTCGCCGTTCGGCGCGCGGTCGAGGTCGCGGCCGATCTCGTCGATCAGCTCGCGAGTCGTGGCGAGGTTGCCGGCGGCGAGCAGGACGAAGACGCGATCCGGCGCGGGGCGGAAGACGTGGAGCTTGCGGTAGCTCGTCACGTAGTCGACGCCCGCATTCGTCCGCGTGTCGGCGGCGAAGACGACGCCCTGGTCGACGCGGATCGCCAGGCAATAGGTCATGTCGGGGACTCCAGGAGCCGCGCCGGGGCGAGCGAGAGCCGGACGAGGGGCGCAGTCGGGGCCTCGGCCGGACGGCCGGGCCCCGCCCCGCTACGGATTGCGGGGGGAGGCCCAGCGCAGGTCGAGGATATGCGGAAAATGCGGATGCGGCTCGACCGGGATCGGCGCGAACCGACCCTGCCGATGACCGCGATCCTCGAAGCGCGCGAAGCGGCGGCTCTCCGCGGCCGCGGCATTGATCGGGCGGACCTCCGAGGCCCGGCCGCCGGGATGGACGACGTGGTAGGTACAGCCCGCGAGGCTCCGCTCGTTCCAGGTGTCGTAGAGGTCGACGTGGAGCGGCGAGTGGATCGGGATGCGCGGGTGCAGGCAGTGGGGCGGCTGCCAGGCGCGGTAGCGGATGCCGGCGACGTATTCGCCGTTGGTCCCCGTCGGCCGGAGCGGGACCTCGAAGCCGTTGCAGAGGACCTTGTAGCGCTCCGAGGCGAGGCCGAAGATCTTGACCTGCAGACGCTCCACCGACGAATCGACGTAGCGCGCCTGGCCCGTCGAGGTCGACTCCTCGCCGAGCACGTGCCAGGGCTCGAGGGCGCCGCGCAGCTCGAGGCGCATGGTGTCGAGGGTGATCTCGCCGTAGTAGGGGAAGCGGAACTCGAAATGCGGCTCGAACCACCGCTTGTCGAAGGCGTAGCCCGATCGGCCGAGGTCGTACAGGACGTCGTCGAAGTCGCTCGCGACCCAGTGCGGAAGCATGAACTGGTCGTGGAGGGCGGTGCGCCACTTGATCAGGCGATGCTCGTCGGGCATCCGCCAGAAGCGGGCGAGCAGCGCGCGCACGAGCAGCTGCTGCACGCAGCTCATGCGCTCGTGGGGCGGCATCTCGAAGGCGCGCAGCTCGAGCAGCCCGAGGCGCCCGGTCGGGCCGTCCGGGGAGTAGAGCTTGTCGATGCAGAACTCGGATCGATGGGTGTTGCCGGTCATGTCGACCAGGATGTTGCGCAGGATGCGATCGACGACCCAGGGCGGCGTCGTCTCGCCGGCGCGCGGGAGCTGCGCGAGGGCGAGCTCGAGCTCGTAGGCCGAGTCGTCGCGCGCCTCGTCGACGCGGGGCGCCTGGGAGGTCGGGCCGATGAAGCGCCCGGAGAACAGGAACGAGAGCGACGGATGGTTGTGCCAGTAGCGCAGGAAGCTGCCGAGCAGGTCGGGACGGCGCAGGAACGGGCTCTGGTCGGGCGTCAGGCCGCCCAGCACGACGTGATTGCCGCCGCCCGAGCCGACGTGGGCCCCGTCGATCTCGAACTTCTCCGCGATCAGATGCTCGCGGCGCGCCGCGTCGTAGAGCGCCTCGCTCTGGGCGACCGCCTCGCGCCACGACGTCGTCGGCGGCACGTTGACCTCGATCACCCCGGGATCCGGCGTGATGCGGAAGTCGCGCAGCCGCGGATCCCGCGGCGGCGGATAGCCCTCGAGCTGCACCGGCAGCCCCGTCTCGATCGCCGTGCGCTCGATCGCCGCCACGAGCTCGACCCAGGGCTCGAGCGCGAAGAGCGGCGGAAGGAAGACCTTGAGCTGGCCACCGCGCGGCTCGACGCAGAGCGCGGTGCGCACGACGCCCCGGGCCGAGACGAGATGGGCCGGGCGATCGGAGCCCGAAGCATCCCAGCGCCCGGGCCCCGCGAAGGCGGCGCGCGAGGAGCGCGCCTCGCCGGAGCCGGCGCCTTCCCGGCCGATCGCACCGCCCTCCGCCCCCACGCCGTCGCGGCGCTGTGTGCGGATCCCCGGCCGCTCCGCGCGACGGCGCAGCGGGAACACGAACTCGCTCGCGAGGGGCGCGCGCGGCGCCGCGGGGTCGAGCGGAAAGTCGAGCGGCAGGTCGCCCTCGGCCGTCCAGGGGATCGAGTCGAGCGGCAGTCGGAAGCCCATCGGCGAATCGCCGGGGTACAGATAGCAGCGCTCGGCGCGCAGGAACCAGTCGCCGGTCCGCCATTCACCGTCGAACGCCAGCGGCAGGACCCAGCCGACGACGCTCGCGAGCCCCTGGTCGAAGACGCGCGCGAGGCGCGCGCGCTCGGTCGGATCGGCGAGCTTCGCGTCGAAGGGATCGACGTTGGTCGGGAGCCGCCGCTCGCGCCAGAGGTAGTACCAGGCGTCCTCGTAGGCGTCGATCAGCCGCGCGCGTTCGAGGCCGAGCAGCTCCGCGAGACGCGTCGCGAAGCGGTTCGCGTCCGCGGTGTCGTGGCCGTAGTCGCGGTCGGACTCGGCGATCCAGGCCGGGTCGCGCCAGAGCGGATGGCCGTCGGCCCGCCAGTAGCAGGCGTAGGCCCAGCGCGGGAGCTGCTCGCCGGGATACCACTTGCCCTGCCCGTGCTGGACGACGCCGCCCGGCGCCCAGAGCTTCATCAGGCGCCGGGTCAGGCGATCGGCGATCTCCTCCTTGCGCCCGCCGAGGGCGTCGACGTTCCACTCCGGCGCGTCGGGCTCGTCGGCGCTGACGAAGGTCGGCTCGCCGCCGACGCTGAGGTGGACGCCGGCGGCGCGCAGCTCCTCGTCGATGCGATCGCCGAGGGCGAGGACCGCCGACCACTCCGACTCGCCGTAGGGCTTCGTCACGCGCGCGCGATCGACGACGCGCGTCACGCTCATCTCGAAGTCGAACTCGCACTCGACCTTCTCGACCGCGCCCGAGATCGGCGCGGCGGTCGTCGGGTTCGGCGTGGCGGCGAGCGGGATGTGGCCCTCCGCGGCGAGCAGACCGGAGGTCGGGTCGAGGCCGATCCAGCCGGCGCCGGGGACATAACATTCGCACCAGGCGTGGAGGTCGGTGAAGTCGGTCGCGGGACCGGGCGGGCCCTCGAGCGGCTTCTGGTCCGGCATGAGCTGGATCAGGTAGCCCGACACGAAGCGCGCGGCGATCCCGAGCCGGCGCAGGACCTGGACGAGCAGCCATGCCGAATCTCGACACGATCCGCGACCGAGATCGAGGGTCTCGGTCGGCGTCTGGACGCCGGGATCCATCCGCACGACGTACTCGACGGCGGCGTTGACGGCGCGATTGGTCTCGACGAGCAGATGGTTGGTGTCGCGGGGCCTGCGATCGAGCTTCGCGAAGAAGGCCTCGAAGGCGGGCGTCGAGGGCAGGCAGACCAGGAAGGGCTCGAGGTCCCGGGCCGAGTCCGCCGCGTACTCGAAGGGCCACTCCCTCGCCGACTCTTCGAGGAAATAGTCGAAGGGGCTGTAGGCGGCGAGGTCGGCGACGAGGTCCACGCTGACCTCGAAGCGGTCCGTGCGCTCCGGCACGACGATGCGCGCGAGGTAGTTGCCGTGGGGATCCTGCTGCCAGTTGAGGAAGTGCGTCTTCGGATGGACGTCGAGGGAGTAGTGGTGGATCGGCGTGCGGTTGTGGGGCGCCGGGCGCAGGCGGATCGTCTGCGGGCCGAGCAGGACGGGGCGCGCGTAGCGATAGCGGGTGCGGTGGTGGAGGGCGACACGGATGCTCAAGCGGGGACCTCGGCGGGCACGGGCGACGCCGGGAGTTGTAGCGATTCGCACAGTCTCGCGCCGCGAACGCCCCGGCGAGCCCCGCCGGCCCCGCGCGCGCTGGGCACCATCCGGCGCAGATCCGCCGCGATCGGCCCGGATCCGCCGCTTTCGCTGCGCGGCGCCCGGCGCAAGCTCGACGACCCGCGGCGCTTGCCGTTAAGCTGCGCGCGCGAGCCCGCACCCCACCCGCATCTTCCATCGGACGAGGAGCCCATGAGTCGAATTCATTTCATCGGTGGCGAAAAGGGAGGCGTCGGCAAGTCCGTCGTGTCGCGCCTGCTGGCACAGTACTGGATCGATCGCAAGACGCCCTGGGCGGGCTTCGACACCGACCGCTCCCACGGCGCGCTCCTGCGCCACTACGCCGAGTACTCGCAGCCCCTCGAGATCAGCCGCATGGAGGATCTCGATCGCCTGATGGAGGCCGCGTCCGAGGAGGACCAGCAGATCCTCGTCGACCTCGCCGCGCAGTCGGACCAGGATCTCCACCACTGGATCGCGTCGAGCGGCGTCCTCGAGCTCGCCTCGGAGCTCGGCATCGAGGTCCTGTTCTGGCACGTCATGGACGACGGCAAGGACTCCCTCGAGCTGCTCGACAAGCTGCTCGCCCGCTACGGCTCGACGGCCCACTGCGTGATCGTGCTGAACCACGGCCGCGGGGACGACTTCGCCTCGTTCCACAAGTCGCCGGTGGCCCAGAAGGTCGTCGAGATGGGCGTCCCGGTGCTCGATCTGCCGGCGCTCCACAAGCCGACCATGCGCAACATCGACCACCTCGACAAGAGCTTCTGGGCCGCGATGAGCCACAAGGAGGGACCGTCCGCCCTGGGCCTCGTCGAGCGCCATCGGGTCAAGGTCTGGACCCGCAACGCCTACGCCCAGTTCGAGAAGATCGGGATCTGAGGCGGGCCCGCGCGGCCGGGCCCACCGTCCGCGCGGACCCTGTCATGCGGATTCCGGCACAGGTCCACGTCCCGGACGCGCGGGCGGGGTGCAACAAGACGCTCCTTCGACGGAGAATCGGCACAGAGCGCTGGACAAGCGCGGGGCCTTGATTCAGCTTGTCCTCCAGGCTGGGCTGCGGCTCCCCACGCCGCCCCCGACGAACGTGCGAAGATGTGTCCCCCCGTTCGAAAGACGACCGACGTCGCGGCCCTGCCGCGCGGCCGCCACGACCCGAATCCCGAGAGAGGGCGACTCCGGGGACGCGCGACGCCGCGAACGGCCTCGCGGCTTCGCGGGGCCGTCGCCTGGCTCCGGGCGCACGTCTTCTCGACGCTGACGGCCACCCTCCTCGGCCTGATCCCCAGCGAGGGCGTCCGCGCCGAGCCGCTCGCGACCAGCGAGGCCGGCGGCGCGGAGGTCGTGCTCGAGCTCGATCTCGAGACGGCGCTCGCGTTCGCCGAGATGGCGAGCCCGCGCATCAAGGCGGTCGAGTCGCGCGTCGAGGGCGCCCGCTTCGGCGTCGTCACCGCGCGCCAGTACCCGAATCCCGAGGCGATCGCGTCGAGCGGTCGGCAGATCGGCCGCCAGCCCGGCAATCCCAACGGGATGCTCGGCGTCGTCGAGGTCGCGCAGCCGATCGACCTGCCGATCGTGCGCTCGCCGCGCATCCGCAGCGCGGAGGCCGGCGTCGTGGGGAGCGAGCACGCCCTCGAGGAGACCCGCTTCGTCCTGCGCGCGAACGTCAAGCAGGCCTTCTACGACGCGCTCCGTCGTCGGGCCGAGTTCCAGCTCGCCGGCCAGAACCAACGGGTCTTCCAGGAGATCCGGGACCGCGTCGCCCTGCAGCACCGGGTCGGCGAGGTGCCGAAGTTCGAGCTGACCCGCGCGGATGCCGAGCTCGCCGTCGCGATCAACGTGACCAACAGCGCGCGCCTGCGCGTCGTCCAGTCGATCGCGATGCTGCGCGCGGCGGTGGGCGTCCCGCTGCCCGCGGAGCTCGAGCCGGTCGGCGAGCTGCCCGAGCCACCAGCGCTCCCGCCGATCGAGGTCCTGCGGCGCGAGGTGCTCTCGCGCTATCCGGCGATCGCGCGCGCCGACGCCGACGTCGCCCGCGCCCGCGCCCAGCTCCAGCACGAGCGCGCGCTGCGAATCGGCCAGCCGTCCTTCCGCGCGGGCTTCGAGCGCGAGCCCCAGATCGACAACTACCGGGTCGGCATCTCGATCCCGCTCCCGATCTTCAACCGCCGCGCGGGACAGATCGGCGAGGCGCAGGCGGTGCTCGAGCAGGCGACCCTCGCCGCCGAGCTCGTGCGGATCGAGGTGCGCGCCGCGATCGACGCGGCCCACGGCCGCTACGAGGTCGCCCGCGCGCAGATCGCGCAGTACGAGGGCGGGCTGCTGAAGCAGGCGGAGAGCGCACTGGCGGTGGCCGAGGCGGCGTTCCGCTTCGGGGAGCGCGGCTTCATCGACGTCCTCGACGCGCAGCGCGTGCTGCGCAACGTCCGCAACGACTTCCTGACGGCCCGCTTCGATCGACAGTCCGCGCTGATCGAGATCGAGCGACTGCGCGCCGTCGAGCCCGAGGCGAGCCAGCCATGAGATTCCATCGTTCGATCGGGGCGTTCGCGCTCTGCCTGCTGGCGCTCGCCTGCGGAGGCGAGGCCGACGTCGCGCCCGAGAAGCCCGCGAAGGACCCGCTCGTCGTCGAGCCCGACGCCGCCCTGGCGGCTTCGCTCTCCCTCGGCCCGGTCGCGAAGGCCGAGGTCCGGGAGACGCTCCGGGTCCAGGGGCGGATCGAGGTCGACGAGCAGCGCGTGGCGCGGATCGGCTCCAGCGTCACGGGCCGCATCACCGAGCTCCACGCCGTCGTCGGCCAGCGGGTCGAGAAGGGCCTGGCGCTCGCCCGCCTCTCGTCCACCGAGCTCTCGGCGACGCAGCTCGAGTTCCTGAAGGCCTGGTCCGACCAGCTGCTCGCGCGGGCGGCGGTGGAGCGGGCCCAGCAGCTCTTCGACGCCGACGTCATCGGCGAGGCCGAGCTCCAGCGCCGGCAGGCGGCGCTGACCCAGAGCGAGGCGGGCGTGAGCGCGGCGCGCGACCAGCTCTCGGTGCTCGGGATGACCGACGCCGCCATCCGCTCCCTCGTCGAGACGCGCCACGTCACGTCGATCTCCACCGTCGTCGCGAGCCTCTCGGGCACCGTGATCGAGCGCCAGGGCACGCTCGGCCAGGTCGTCCAGCCGGCGGACACCCTCTTCGTCGTCGCGGACCTATCGAACGTCTGGCTGGTGGCGGACGTGCCGGAGCAGAACGCGGCGTTCGTGAAGACCGGGGCCCCGATCGAAGCCGAGGTCTCGGCGCTCGCGGGCCGCCGGATCGCCGGGACGCTGTCCTTCGTCTCGTCGACCGTCGACCCGGGCACGCGCACCGTCCGCGTCCGCATGGACGTGGCGAACGCGACCGGCGAGCTCAAGCCTGCGATGCTGGCGACGGTGCTGGTCCAGGGGCCGCTGCAGGAGGCCCGGGTCATCCCGGACTCGGCGATCGTGCGCATCGACGATGCGGACCACGTCTTCGTCCGGATCGCGCCGGAGCGCTTCCGGCTGCGCGAGGTCGAGCTCGGCGCCGCGCTCGACGGGCGCCGCGTCCTGCGCGCGGGCCTCGGCGAGGACGAGACGATCGTCCTCGACGGCGCCTTCCATCTGAACAACGAGCGGACCCGCACCGCCGCGGGAGGCTGATCGGATGATCGAGAGCCTGATCCGGCGGAGCCTCGAGCAGCGGCTGATCGTCGTCGTCGTCGCCGCGGCGCTGCTCGTGCTCGGCCTCGACGCGGCGCGGCGGCTCTCGGTCGACGCGTTCCCCGACGTCACGAACGTCCAGGTCCAGATCGCGACCGAGGCGCCGGGCCGCTCGCCCGAGGAGGTGGAGCGCTTCGTCACCGTCCCGCTCGAGATCGCGATGACCGGCCTGCCCGGCACGACCGAGATGCGCTCGCTCAACAAGCCCGCGCTCTCGCTGATCACGCTGGTCTTCACCGACGACACGGACGTCTACCTCGCGCGCCAGCTCGTCATGGAGCGCCTGCTCGAGGTCGGTCCGCGCCTGCCCGAGGACGTCATCCCCGTCCTCGGGCCGGTCTCGACGGCCCTCGGCGAGGTCTACCAGTACACCCTCGAGCGGATGCACGACGGCGACGATCCGCTCTCGAAGGACGACCTCGTCGAGCGGCGGATCGTGCAGGACTGGCTCGTCCGCCCGCTGCTGCGCTCCATCCCGGGCGTCGCCGAGATCAACTCGACGGGCGGCTTCGTCAAGCAATACCAGGTCCGCGTCGATCCGGATCGCCTGCGCTACTTCGGCGTGACGATCCACGACGTCTTCGAGGCCGTCGCCCGGAACAACGCGAACACCGGCGGCGGCGTCCTGCGCCGCGGCGCCGAGCAGTTCCTCGTGCGCGGCATCGGCCTGATCCGCGACCTCGAGGACATCCGCACGATCGTCCTGAAGGAGGTCCAGGGGACGCCCGTCTACGTCCGCGACGTCGCGACCGTCGAGATCGGCGAGGAGGCCCGATTCGGCGCGATGATCAAGAACGGCCGGACGGAGGCGGTCGGCGGCGTCGTCATGATGATCCGCGCCGGAAACGCGAAGCAGGTCGTCGAGCGGGTCAAGCGCCGGGTCGCCGAGATCAACGAGAAGGGCATGCTGCCGGGCGGGCTGCAGATCGTTCCCTTCTACGACCGTACGGAGCTCGTCGACGCGGCGCTGTGGACCGTCTCCAAGGTTCTGCTCGAGGGCGTCGCGTTCGTCGTGCTCACGCTCTTCCTGTTCCTCGGCGACGTCCGGTCGAGCCTGATCGTGGTCGCCACGCTGATCCTGACCCCGCTCATGACCTTCTTCGCGATGGGGCAGCTCGACATCTCCGCGAACCTGATGTCGCTCGGGGGCCTCGCGATCGCGATCGGCCTCATGGTCGACGGCTCGGTGGTCGTCGTCGAGAACGCCTTCGCGGAGCTCGGGCGGCGTCCCGGGGAGCGCCGCTTCCAGGTCGTGTTCGACGCCGTCCGCGAGGTCTCGACCCCGGTCATCTTCGGCGTCGGCGTCATCATCCTCGTCTTCCTGCCGCTGATGACGCTCCAGGGGATGGAGGGGAAGATGTTCGCCCCCCTCGCCTACACGATCGCGATCGCGCTGGCGATCTCGCTGCTGCTCTCGCTGACCCTCTCGCCGGCCCTGGCGTCGTTCCTGCTGAAAGGCGGCGAGGAGCACGACACCCCGCTGCTCGCGTTCCTGAAGCGACCCTACCTGCGCACCCTCGACTGGGCGCTCGCGAACGCGCGCCGGACGATCGCCGTCGCCGGGGGGCTCTTCGCCTTCTCGATGCTGCTGCTCCCGTTCCTCGGGACCGCCTTCATGCCGGAGATGAAGGAGGGATCGCTCTCCCCCGCCATCGACCGCGTGCCCAACATCTCGATCGAGGAGTCGATCGAGATGGAGCAGGAGGCGATGCGGCGCATCCTCGAGGTACCGGGCGTGAAGAGCGGTGTGTCGCGGCTCGGGCGCGGCGAGAGCCCGGCCGATCCGGCGGGCCCGAACGAGGCGGACCCGATCGTGAGCCTGCTGCCGCGCGAGCAGTGGCCGGAGGGATGGACCCAGGACGACATCGCCGCCGCCATCGCCGAGCGGCTGAAGACGCTGCCGGGCGTCCAGCTCGTGATGGCGCAGCCGATCTCCGATCGCGTCGACGAGATGGTGACGGGCGTGCGATCGGACGTCGCGGTCAAGCTCTTCGGGGACGATCTCGAGGTGCTGCGCGCGAAGGCAGGCGAGATCGCGCGGGTCGCCGCCGGCGTCCCCGGCGTCCGGGACATGCGCATCGAGCGGGTGGCGGGCCAGCAGTACCTGTCGATCACGATCGATCGCCAGGCGATCGCCCGGGTCGGCATGAACGTCGCCGACGTCAACGACACGAACGAGATGGCCGTCGGCGGCAAGGTGGCCACCGAGATCTTCGAGGGCGAACGGCGCTTCCAGGCGGTGGTCCGGCTGGCCGAGGCGCTGCGCGACAGCCCCGACGAGATCGGTCACATCCTGCTGACCTCGCCGAACGGAGCCCAGGTCCCCCTCGAAGCGGTCGCTCGGATCGAGCTGCGCGAAGGGCCCGCCCAGATCAGCCGCGAGACCGGACGGCGTCGGATCGTCGTCGGCATCAACGTCGAGGGCCGGGACCTCGGCGGCTTCGTCGCCGAGCTGAAGCAGGCGGTCGCGACGAACGTCCCTTTGCCCGGGGGCTATCTGCTCGAATGGGGCGGCCAGTTCCAGAACCTCGAGCGGGCGCTCGGCCATCTGACCATCATCATTCCGGTCACGATCGGCGCGATCTTCTTCCTGCTCTTCCTGCTCTTCGACTCGCTCCGCTTCGCCTCGCTGATCATCCTCGTGCTGCCCTTCGCGTCGATCGGCGGGATCGTCGCGCTCTTCGTGTCGGGCGAGTATCTCTCGGTCCCGGCCTCCGTCGGCTTCATCGCGCTCTGGGGCATCGCCGTGCTGAACGGCGTCGTCCTGGTCTCCCACATCCGCAAGCGCCGTCTGGACGGCGAGGTCCTCGACGTGGCGGTGCGCGAGGGCGCGCGCATGCGATTCCGGCCCGTGATGATGACCGCGACCGTCGCGATGCTCGGCCTGATCCCGTTCCTGTTCGCGACGGGGCCCGGGTCGGAGGTCCAGCGGCCGCTCGCGATCGTCGTGATCGGCGGGCTCGTGACCTCGACGCTCCTCACCCTGGTCGTCGTGCCGGTGCTCTATCGCTGGTTCGAGGACGCGGCGACGGAGAGCTGATCCCGACGCCCGCCTGAGGCCATCCGTACGCCTCGACGCGCCCGGTCGGCAGCGGCTCCGTCGCCGGTATCGGCCCCGGACGCCCCCACGGCCGGATGCTGACGCAGCGATCCGTGGTCTCGGGGCCCCTGCGGCGCGGAGGCGGGCGCGATCGGCGGCAGCCGGTCCTCGTCCCACCAGCCTCCGCCCAGCGCGACGAAGAGGAGTGCCGTGTCCTGGAGCTGTCGTCCGCGAGCCTGCGCGAGGCCCGACCGCGCCTGTTGATGGGTCCTCGACGCGACCAGCAGCTGGATGAGCGAGGTCTTGCCGATCGCGTAGCTCGCCTGCTGGAGTGCGAGGGAGCCGCTCGCGTTCTCCACGAGGCTGGCCGAGGCTTCGACCAGCGCCGCGTCGTTCTCGAGGGCGCGCAGCACGTCCGCCACCTGCTGAAATCCCTGAAGCACGGTCAATTGATAGGTCGCGAGCGACGCCTCGTAGGCGGCGATCGCCGCGCGTCGCCGCGCGCGCAGGATGCCGCCGCGGAAGATCGGGGCTCCGATGCGACCGGCGACGCTCCAGGCGGTGGCGGGTCCGCTGAAGAGCGATCCCAGCTCGAGGGCGTCCTGGGCGATCGAGCCCGAGAGGGTCAGGCTCGGGAAGAGCTGCGCCGTCGCGACGCCGATCGCCGCGCTCGCGGCGTGGAGCTGCGCCTCGGCGGCGAGCACGTCGGGGCGCTGACGGACCAGCTCCGACGGCAGCGAGAGCGGGAGCGCTCGCGGCAGCGCGAAGCGCTCGAGGTCGAGCTCCGGCGGCGACCACTCCGCCGGCACGTCGCCCACCAGCGCCGAAACCGCGTGACGCGCGACCGCGAGCTGCTGCCTCAGCGGCGGCAGCAGCGTCCGATCCGCGGCGAGCTGCGTCCGCGCGAGCAGCACGTCGGCGCGCGTCGCCTTCCCGATCTCGAAGCGCTGCTCGACGAGCTCGAGATTGCGTCGGTCGAGCTCGAGGACCTGCTCGACCGCGTCGATCTGCGCGACCGTCGATGCCGCTGCGAAGGAGAGGGTCACCGCATTGCCGGTGAGCGCGAGCCACGCGGCCGAGAGCTCGTGGCGCTGGGCCGCCTCGAGAGCCGCCTGCTGCTCGACGCCGCGGCGGATCGCCCCGAACACGTCGACCACGTAGCTGACCGTCCCACCGATCGCGTAGAGATCCGACGTGGCGGTCGTCGCGGTCGAGCGCAAGGCGGGGGTGCGTGCACGCTGGGCGGAGACGTTCGCGTCGATCTGGGGGAAGAAGCTGCCGCGCGCGACCACGACGGCCTCCCGGGCCACTGCGAGGTTCGCCCGGGCGAGAGCGAGACTCGGGCTCCGCTCGATCGCCCGGTCGACGATCGCCTCGAGCTCCGGGCTCTCGAACAGCGACCACCAGCTCGCCGGAATCGCCGCACCGGGCTCGATGAACTGCCTCGAGCCCGCAGCGGCCGAACCGGATGCCTCCGAACCGGCCGCGGACATGCCGTACTCGAGCGACGCGGCTCCCGACGTGTACCGCTCCGGCTCAGGCGCATCCGGCCGCTGGTAGTCGGGCCCCAACGCGCAGGCGCCCAAGAAGAGCGCGAAGGCGACCAGCGCGTACGCGAGCCTCCAGGCCGGCAGATGCGCGGCGCGGGGAGGGCTCGCTCGCATCGGTCCCGGCCGGCTCGCCCGCTCACTCATGACGCAGCGCCTCGATCGGGTCGAGCAGCGAAGCGCGCCGCGCGGGATACCAGCCGAAGAAGACGCCGACCCCCGCCGAGAACAGGAAGCCGATCGCGATCGCGTCGAGCGAGATCAGCGTCGGCCAGTCCGCGAGCCACGACACGAGCTTCGAGATCGCGACCCCGGTGAGGACGCCGGCCATCCCGCCGAGCCCGCTGATGAGGATCGCCTCGATCAGGAACTGCATCAGCACGTGGACGCGGCGGGCGCCGATCGCCATGCGGATGCCGATCTCGCGGGTGCGCTCGGTGACCGAGACGAGCAGGATGTTCATGATGCCGATCCCACCGACGACGAGCGAGATCGAGGCGACCAGCGCGAGCAGCCAGGAGAGCACGCGCGCGGTGCCCTCGCGCGCCTGGGCGACCTGGCTCAGGTTGCGGATCTCGAAGTCGGGCAGCGCGCCATGGCGGATCCGGTGCCGCTCGCGCAGGAGCCTTGTCACCTGCCGGAGCGCCACGGGCACGAGCTCCGCGCTCTTCGCCTGCACGATGATCGTGTTCACGAAGCCCGTGATCTTGGGCTTCACGCCGAAGGGATTCGATGGCGACACCCCGGTCGTCTTCTGGCCCGCGTCGCCGAGGACGGGCGAGGCGACGCCGAGGACCTTGCGCTCCGCGGTCGCGAAGGGAATCACGATCGCGTCGTCCTGATCGCGGCCACCGCCCGTCTGCCCGAGCTCGGAGAGCAGCCCGATCACGCGGAGCGGGACGTTGCGGACGATGATGGTGGTCCCGATCGGGCTCTCGTGGGCCTCGAAGAGGCTCCGGTAGACGGTGCGGCCGAGCAGGCAGACGCGCGCCGCGCGGCGGGCTTCGTCCTCGGTGAACGCGCGACCCCGCTCGAGAGGCCAGCTCTGGATCTCGAGGTGGCCCGGACTGACGCCCTGGACGGTCGTGTTCCAGTTTCGGTTGCGGTACTGGATCTGGGCGGCGCCGCGCATCTGGTAGCTGACCCGGGCGACCGCCGGTGCCCCGCGCGCGATCGCCTCGGCGTCGGCGACGCGCAGGCTCGAGGCCGAGCCGAGCGCGGCCTGGACGCCGCCACCGCCGTACGCCCCGGGCATCACGATCAGGAGATTCGACCCCAGCGTCTCGAGCTGTGCGATCACCGCCGCGTTCGCGCCCTGACCGATCGCGACCATCGCGATCAGCGCCGCGACGCCGATGAAGATGCCGAGCATGGTCAGCGCCGAGCGCAGCTTGTTCCGCGCGACCGCGCGCACCGCGACGGGCAGCGCCATGCGCACGAACGAAGCCGCCGCCTGCCCGCGACTCCGTCTCCCCGCCGGCGGAGCCGGGACCACCGCACCGATCGGCACCGCATCGGGCGCCGGGACGGCCGGCACCGGAGACGGGCGCCTCCGCTCGTCCGACGCGATGCGCCCGTCCCGCATCGTGATCACGCGATCCGCGTAGGCGGCGATGTCGGGCTCGTGGGTGACCACGACGATCGTCAGCCCCTCGCGCCGATTGAGGTCGCGCAGGAAGCCCATGATCTCCTCGGACGTCCGGGTGTCGAGGTTGCCGGTCGGCTCGTCGGCGAGCAGGAGGCTCGGATCGTTGATGAGCGCCCGCGCGATGGCGACGCGCTGCTGCTGCCCTCCCGAGAGCTGGCTCGGGTGGTTCGCGAGCCGCTCGGCGAGCCCGACCCGGGCGAGCGCCTCGCGCGCATGCGCCTCGCCCGGATCCGGTCGCCCGGCGTAGAAGAGCGGGAGGCCGACGTTCTCGAGTGCGCTGGTCCGCGGGAGCAGATTGAAGCTCTGGAACACGAAGCCGATGCGCCGGCTCCGGATGGCCGCGAGCTCGGTCTCGCCGAGGGCCCCCACGTCGACGCCATCGAGCCGATAGCGGCCGGACGTGGGCCGGTCGAGACAGCCGAGCACGTTCATCAGCGTCGACTTGCCCGAGCCCGAAGAGCCCATGATCGCGACGAACTCGCCGCTCATGATCGAGAGATCGACGCCGCGCAGCGCGCGGACCTCGACGTCGCCCAGCCGAAAGGTCCGGCTCAGCTCGTGGACCTCGATCACGGGGATGCCGCCCGACGACACGTCGACTTCCCCCACCTCAGAAGCCGAACGGCGAACGGCGCCGTGATCCCACGCCGCTGCGCGTCTCGGCCGCAATTCCCACGATCACGCGATCGTCCGGTCGGAGCGCCCCACCGGCGATCTCCGTCCGGGTCCCGTCGCTCAATCCGATCTCGACCTCCACCGGGACCGGCTCGTCGTCGCGCAGCACGAAGACGCGGGAGCGCTCGGTGATTCGCGGCCCGGTCTCGGCACCGGAGCGCGTCTCCCCGCCGAAGACGACTCCCGCGGCGTTCTCGGCCACCGGATCGAAGCGCAGGGCTTCCTCCGGAACCGTGGGGACGTCGGCATGCTCTTCGACGAGAATGCGCACGTCGGCCGTCATGCCCGGCAGGAGCAGCAGGTCGGGGTTGTCGCAGGCGACGACGACGTTGTAGGTCACGACGTTCTGTACCGTGATCGGTGCGCGGCGGACCTGGACGACCTTCCCTTCGAAGGTCCGGTCCGGATGGGCGTCGACGGTGAAGGTCGCCCGTTGACCGACCATCGCCCCACCGACGTCGGACTCGCTCACGTTGGTGTCGACCTGCATCTCGGTCAGGTCCTTCGCGATCAGGAAGAGCGTCGGGGTCTGGAAGCTCGCCGCGACGGTCTGTCCGACGTCGACGTTGCGCGAGACGACGGTCCCGGTGACGGGGGAGATGATGTCGGTATAGGCCAGGTTGACCTCGGCCGCGTGGAGCGCGGCCCGGCGCTGGGCGATGGTCGCCCGATCGAGCTCGACCTGGGCCTCCGCCTGACCGACGTTGCTTCGATCGAGGTCGACGTCGTTGCGCGAGACGGCACCGGTCCCGACCAGTCCCTGGTCGCGGCGGTAGTTGGCCCGCAGGAACTCGAGCGCCGCCTCGTCCTTGTGGAGCTGGGCGATCGCCGCCTCGAGGTTCGCCTTCGCCTGGTCGACCGCCTGCTGGTAGAGGCGCGGATCGATCTTGGCACACAGCTGGCCGGCCTGGACCTGCTTGTTGTAGTCGCAGAGGATCTTCTGGATCGGACCGGACACGTAGGAGCCGACCTGGACGGTCGTGACCGGGTTGACGCTGCCCGTCGTGACGATCGCGTGGGAGATCGTGGCGCGGGTGATCGGCGCAGTGACCCAGATCGGCGAGTCCGGCCGCGCCCACAGCCAGCCGAGCAGCGCGACCACTGCGAGGCCGACCAGCGCCCCGAAGACCTCGAGCCGACGATTGAAGAACAAGGCCTGCTCCCGATCGGACTCCGAGGCGATGGGCGGGACTCGCCGCCGCCCACATCGAGAGTGGCGGCCCCACGTTCGATGACGCTCGACGCGCCGGGGTTCACCGGGTCGGACACGGACCGGAGATTAGTACGGCCCGTGGGGCCGTCCATCGGCTCGGCGGAGGGGGGACTTCGGCGCGATCGGCTCTTCGACGGCGCGGAGCGACGCGTTCGTGGCCGATTCGAGCGAAGGGACTCGCGCCCCGGACGGCCGAAGCGTCGCGGACGCCGCCCCCCCGCCCTCACTTCCCCTGCGGCGGCGCGTGCAGGAGATGGGCGCTCACGTTGCCCGGCATGTGCTGGAAGCCGCGGCGGTGCGCATAGCGCCAGCGCCCGTCCTTGCGCACGAAGCGGTCCTCGTAGCGGTTCGCCCAGACGGGCTGGAGCGGGAAGTCCGGCGTGCGCTGGAAGACGGTGACGTAGTAGCGGACGACGGCGGTGCCCCGGGCCTCGTCGATCTCGACGATCGGGTTGTGGATGCAGTGGCGCGTCTTGGGCGTCCCGTCGTCGGGGTAGCGCCGCGTCCAGCGTTCGAAGTTCTCCTGCACCGCCCGGCTCCCGACCAGCGGCTGCCCGCCCTCGGTCTCGAAGACGGCGTCCGCGAAGAGCTCGCCGACGCGCGCGAAGTCGCCCGAGTCGATGGCCTCGGGGTAGGCGTAGACCAGGTTCATGATTTCGATGTAGCTCTCGGTGATCGCGCTCATTGCGTCCTCCTCGCTTGGTTCCCGTCGGCCGGATCACTTCGCCCGCGGTGCAGTTTCGACGAACGCGACCACGTCGTCGAGCACCGGCGCCACGAATCGCAGTGGCCAACCGAACGCGCCGATCAGCGTCGCGTGGCCCGCCCGCTCGTAGAAGCGCAGCGTCACCGGCACGCCGTCGGCCCGAAGCTCGGTCGCGAGGCTCTTCGTGCTGCGCGTCGGGCTGACGATCTCGTCGCGCACCGGCGCGGCGAGGAAGCTGCGCGGGGCGGCGGGCGACGAGAGCTCGATCGGCTGGGCCTTCTCCGGATAGCTCGGATGGAAGAAGACCGGCTGGGCGTCGGGGTTCTCGGTCGGGAAGAAGTCGTAGGGTCCGGCGAGTCCGATGAAGCCCGCGAGCTCCCGGGGCGAGCGGCCGACGCCCGCGAGCCAGCGCTCGTCGAGGGCGAGCATGGCCGCGTTGTAGGCCCCGGCGCTGTGGCCCATCACGAAGACGCGATTCGCGTCGCCCCCGAGCCGGGGCGAATTCTCGAAGCCGAAGGCGAGCGCCCGGGCCGAGTCGTGCAGGAACTCCGGGTAGCGCACCTCGGGATGGAGACGATAGTCGGCGACCAGCGCGAGGATCCCGCGCTCCGCGAGCGCGCTCCCCACGAACCGGTAGTCGGCCCGCGCGCCGCGATTCCACGAGCCGCCGTAGAAGAAGACGACGACCGGCCAGCCGCCCTGCGGCGGAGGCGTCGTCGGGACGTAGGCGTCGAGCCGCTGCCGCGGATGCTCGCCGTAGGCGAGGCCTTCGCTGCGGACGTGGCCGCGCTCCGCACCCGCGAGCGCATTGAGCAGCCGCAGCGGAGCGAAGACGGCGAGCCCGACGAGGGCGAGCAGCGGGACGGCGAGCGCGAGGGCGACGAGGCCGAGTGTGGAGAGCTCTGTCTTCATCGGGAGCCTCGGATCTCCGGCGCGACGGGCGACCGTCCCTCAGTACGGTGTGCCGTCCTTGTGCGTGAATCGCCACTGCCCCACGGCGATCATCTCGGCGACGAGATCGTCGTCGGGGTACGCCGCCGCGTCCCCCGGACTGCGATCGCCGATCTCGAGATAGACGACGTCCTCGCTCGTCTCGTTGACGAGCTGATGCGCGTCGGAATCCCCGGCCCGGAAGCCCGCACACATTCCGGGCGTGAGTGGCGTCCTCCCCGCGTCGGTCACGAGCGTCGCCGTCCCCTGCAGGACGTAGACGAGCTCGTCCTGCTTCGTGTGGGTGTGGCGAAGGGCCGAGATCCCGCCCGGCACGAGCCGAGTCAGGTTGACGCCGAAGTTCTGGATCCCGAACGCGTTCCCGAGCTGGCGCTTCTCGCGGCCGTTCATCCGGGACGCGAAGGGCTCGGGATAGTTGGTCTTCGCGCTCCGCGGGGGCACCGCGCTCGCGACGAGAGCGACGGGAAACGACTTCTCTGCCATGGCGATCTCCCCATGAGCCCGGACGACGGCGTTCCGGAGGCGCGGACCGGGGCGCACAGTCTCAGGGACGTCTCCCCGGGACTCAGATCCCGAGCGGATGCTTCTTCTGCCCGATCGCCCAGGCCGGGCCCGCCGGCCAGTGGTTGCGCGTGCGGCGCTTCGGATGGTCGGGGTCGTGGAGCTGGCAGAGGCGATCGTACTCGCTGCGCACGCGCATCATGCCGTTCCAGGAGTAGTAGTCCTCCTGGTACGACCAGAGACCGTCGCCGGCGTAGACCTGGATCGTCACGCCGAAGAAGTCGAGGGGCGCTCCGTTCGGGTCCGGGTTGTCGAAGCGGTTGATCATGCCGTTCGTGACGGTGTTGCCCTCGATCGTGTGCCAGTCGTAGATCGTGTAGAGGGCGGGCATCTCGTTCAGCATGACGCGCTCGAGATACGCGCGGATCTCGCCGCGGCCGTTCTTCACGCCCTCGATCACGCGGTCGATCAGGATCGCGTCGGGGGTGTAGAGCTGCGAGAACTCGGCCCAGCGCTCGCCGGCGCCGCCGAGGGTCCAGTAGTGCTGGAAGGCCTGTTCGATCTCGTGCTTCGGGAAGGCCCGGTCGGTGTCGACGGGGCTGACGGCGGACTTCACGGACTCTCCCTCCTCGGACTTCGCTCGCGGGCGAGCGCTAGGCGGTCACGAAGCGCGCGGCGACGTGCTCGAGCGTCCGCGCGTAGCGCTCGGGCGAGAGCGGGTGGGCGTCGCCGGGTCCCTCGCGGACGGTACGATCGGTCGTCACGGTCCCGATCGCGAGAATCACGCGGTTCGCCCCGGCCTGGAAGAGGCTCTCGACGAACGCGGGATCCGTCGACTCGTCGACCGCCGCCATCGTCGTCACGCTCATCGCGGCCGGATCGCGGCCGTTCTCTTCGCAGAGGGCTTGGTAGCGCTTCACGTCGCGGGCGAGGACCTCGGGATCGGTCCCGATCGGGATCCACCCGTCCGCCCAGCGCGCCGCCATCTTCATGCCGCGTACGCCGTGGACGCCGCAGAGCACGGGGATCGGCCTCTGGAAGGACGGATATCGGCAATACAGCGAAGGAAAGTCGACGTGCTTGCCGTGGAACTCGACGACGTCCTCGGTCCAGATCCGCCGCATCGCCGCGACCATCTCCTCCATCCGCTCGAAGCGCGCGGCGAACTCGACGCCGAAGAGCTCCATCTCCTCGATCAGCCAGCCGGCCCCCGCGCCGACGACGAGGCGCCCGCGCGACTGGCGGTCGAGGGTCGCGAGGATCTTCGCGAGCAGGAGCGGATGGCGGGGGGGGACAAGACCGACCGCCGTCCCGAAGCGGATCGTCGTGGTCGCGCCCGCGGCATGGGCGAGCGTCATCCAGGGATCGGCGAGGTTCGTGTAGAAGTAGGGGAGATGACCGTCGACGAGCTGGACGTAGTCCCGCTCGATCTTCACCGGCACCGCCGGATGCTCGCCCACCCAGATCGACTCGAAGCCGAGCGCCTCGGCCTTGCGGGCGTAGTCGGAGGGCAGGACGTCGTCGGGACCGGCGGGACACAGGACGCCGACCGGCCGGGCCGGCGGGCGGGCGATCGAACGGGGCGTGGACGGACGCGCGGCGGAGTCGACCATGCCCCTCTGTCTAACCCGCCTGACTCCCCGCCGCCAGCACGGCCTTCGCGGTCTCCGCGCGCGCGCCGACGAGGGACTTCACCGCCTTCTCGATCCCGTCGATCGTGAGCGGATACATCGGGAACAGCGACGCGATCGTCCGCACCGTCCCCGCCATCGCCCAGGGCTCGGGCATCTCGGGGTTCAGCCAGGCGCTGCGCTCGAAGTGGCGCTGCAGGCGGTCGAGCCAGACGAGCCCCGAGGTCTCGGTCTCCATGCGCGGATTGATGTTGCCCCGCGCCGAGCTCAGCTCCGAGGGGTGCATCGAGGCGTCGCCGACGATCACGAGCTTCCAGCGCTCCCCGTAGGTCCGCAGCAGGTCCGTCGTCGTCATCGACTGCTTGCGCATCAGCTGGGCCGTCTCGAAGACCCGCTCGTAGACGCAGTTGTGGAAGTAGTAGGCCTTGAAGTCCCGCAGGCCGCGCTCCTCGTGGAGCGCCGAGAGCAGCCGCGAGACCGGCTCGAAGTAGGGATCCATCGTCCCGCCGACGTCCATCAGCAGGAGGAGCCTGACGTCGTTCTTCTTCTTCGGGCGGAAGACGAGCTCGATCTCCCCGGCCTCGCGGCAGGTCTTGTCGATGGTCTCGTCGACGTCGAGCTCGACCGGGCCGTCGGTGCGGGTCAGCTGGCGCAGGCGCCGCAGCGCGAGCTTCACGTTGCGGACGTCGAGGGTGACGTCGGTGCGGTAGTCGCGGAACTGGCGGTCCTCGAGGACCTTCATCGCCATGCCGCCGCCGCCCGCGCCACCGACGCGGATGCCGGTGGGATGGTGGCCGCCGTGGCCGAAGGGGGAGCGGCCGCCGGTGCCGATCCAGCGCGAGCCGCCGTCGTGGCGCTCCTTCTGCTCGGCCATCGTCTCCCGGAAGCGGCGCATCAGCTCGTCGAGGTCGAGATGCTCGAGGGCGCGGCGGACCTCCTCGGAGAGCGCCTCCATCGGCTTCGGATCGGCGAGCCACTCGAGCAGCTCGGGCGGCAGCTCGATCGCGCCCTCGAGGCCCTCGAAGTAGCGGGCGAAGACGCGATCGAACGTGTCGAAGTCGGCCTCGCTCTTGACGAGGCAGGCGCGCGCGACGTGGTAGAAGCCCCGGACGTTCGAGTCGTGGAGGCCCTTCTCGAGGCAGGTGAGCAGCATGCGCCACTCCTGCAGCGTGACCTTCAGACCCGCCTCGCGCAGCGCGTAGAAGAAGTCGAGGAAGACCACTGTCGACCGCTCCCTTCCGACTCCGTCCCCGACGCCGACCCGGCCCGCGCCGGAGGGCGGAGCGCGTCGCGGCCCGGCCTAGCGCCGCGGACCGCCCATCTCGCTCCAGGCCTTCGGCGTCTTGCCGCCGCGGGCGACGAAGCTCTCGATCGCGCGGGTGTCCTGCTCGTTCTTGAGCAGCGCCCCCATGAAGGGGATCCCGGACTCGATGCGCTCGGGGGCGATGCCGGCGCGGACCAGCGCCGTGATCCAGTCGATCAGCTCCGAGGTCGACGGCCGCTTGCGCAGCTCCTTCTGGTCGCGCAGCCAGTAGAACTTGAGCAGCACCTGCTCGAGCAGCTTCTCCTCGACGTGCGGATGGTGGACCGCGACGATCGCGCGCATCTGGTCGACGTCCGGGAAGTCGATGAAGTGGAACACGCAGCGGCGCAGGAACGCGTCGGGCAGCTCCTTCTCGTTGTTCGACGTGATGATCACCATCGGCCGCTCGATCGCCACGACCTCGTCGCCGGTCTCGAGGACGGTGAACCGCATCTCGTCGATCTCGCGCAGGATGTCGTTCGGAAACTCGAGATCGGCCTTGTCGATCTCGTCGATCAGCAGGACCTGGCGGCTCTTCGCGGAGAAGACCCGGCCGAGGGGCCCGAGGCGGATGTAGCTGCGGATGTCGCGGACGTCGCCGTCGCCGAAGCGGGCGTCGTTCAGGCGCTGGACCGTGTCGTAGACGTAGAGGCCGTCGACGGCCTTCGAGGTCGACTTGATGTGCCAGGCGTCGAGGGGGAGGCCGAGGCCTTCGGCGACGTGGCGCGCGAGCAGCGTCTTGCCCGTGCCGGGCTCGCCCTTCACGAGCAGCGGCCGCTCGAGGGCCAGCGCGCAGTTGACGGCGTCGACGAGGGCGGGCGACGCGATGTAGCCGCTCGTGCCGACGAAGCGCTCGAAGCGGGCGGGGGACGAGGCTTGAGAGGACGCGTTCGGGGAGGTCGCCATCTTCGAGGGTCCGTTCCTAGACGCGCCCGTGGACGAGGAGCTTCTTCTCGCCGGCGAAGAGGACGAGGATCTTGTCGCGCCCGGAGAGCTCCTGGACGACGCCCTCGCCGAGCTTCGGATGATCGATCTTGTCGGCGACGGCGTAGGTGTCGCGGATCGAATAACGCCGCGCCGGCTGGTCGGGATCGGCCTCGACGAGGACGACCGCCGGCTCCGACTTCTTCGTGGTCTTCGGCTTCGCCTTGAGCTTGCCGGCGCTGCCCTCCCAGGCCTTCGCCAGGGCGATCGGCCCCGTCAGCACCGCCCCGTCGTCGTCGTAGGTCCAGCCGGGCTGCCCGTGGGTCGACAGCGCGACGAAGAAGACCTCGCAGCCGATCGCCTCGGCCGCCTCGCGCCCGATGCGCTCGACCTCGCGGATCCAGGCCGCGCCCTTCTGCGCCTCGCGCTTGCGGCAGAGCTCCCAGTAGCGCGGGCTCGCCGCGACGATGACGGCGGGGGCCTCGTCGCCGGTCGTCTTGCCCGTCGCCTTCGCGATCTCCTCGCGCAGCGCGACGCGATTCGCGTCGTAGGCCGCGGCGTGGGCGATGCCCTGGAGCAGCAGGCGCAGGGGCGTGTCGTTCGCACCGCTGCGATTCGAGTCGGCGTCGATGAACTTGAGCACGACGACCGCCGGCCGATCCTCGCCGAGCATCCCGAGCAGCGGGATGTCCTCGAGCTCCGCGTTCGGATCCGCGTCGCCGCTCGGCGCGTCGGCCGCGGCCGGCCGGCCCAGCCGGATCGGCACGTTGTGATCGACGATCGTGAGCGGCTCGCCGGTCGGGAGCTCGAGCGGGCGGTTGGGCGCCGTCAGGTTGCCCGCCTTCGCGGCGCGGGCGATGGCTTCGGCGAGGTGGCGCTCGTCCTTGCCGTGCTGGCGGGCCTTGGCGCGGCGGCCGGTGCGCACGCCGAGATGGGCGAGGCCCTGCTCCGAGCGCTTCGGGGCGGCGGCGACCTCCTGCTGGTAGGCCGCCTCGAGGGAGGCGCCGGTGATCCGCTCGGCGGCGGCGCGGAAGCCCTTGGCCTGCTTGACGTCATGGTCCTGGACGAGGTCGAGGATCGGGTGCGCGCTCACGAGCGGGGAACTCCTTGGCCAGGCGATGGGCGGGATGGCACGCCCCGCCTGGGTACGACGGCGGGCCCGCCCCGCACCGGATGCGGCCGACGAGCCCGGAAACGGGCCGTTCCGCCGGGATTCCGAGCGGCGCACCCTCCGAACGAACTCGAGGCCCCGCCAGCTGGAGCGGAGCCTCAGGGGGCACGTTAACACCGGTGCCCCGAGATTTCCTGGCGAGGCCGGGTCGGAGCGGTGCGGGATCGGTCGGAGACGGGGAGGATCGACCGGGAGCGAGGGCGCGAGCCAAGAATAAGAAGAAGCTGGACCCGCGGGGATCGAGAGCGCGGGGATCAGGGGCGCGGCGACCCGTCGCTCCGCCGGCGCAGACGCAGCTCGCCCGCCTCGAGCTCGAGGACGAGCTCGCTCGCCTCCTTCTCCCGCCGGAAGACGGTGGCGTCGAGGGCGGCCTGGTGCTCGATGGCGCTGGCGGACTCGGAGGGCCCCGGCATGAAGACGCCGGCGGGGCAGGTCTCGAGGTTGGGGAAGCTCCGTTCGCAGCGCGACATCCGACGGGATCTCCTGGAGGATCGGGTGGTGGCGGGGGCCCGATCACGCCCGACTTATCGCGGCCCGCTGCGCGACTCTTGACGGGATTCCGCGCGCCGCCGATGCATTCCTGCGCGCGCGTCGCGCGTGCAGCGCGAGTCGAACCGCACGCGCGCCGCCGGCGTCCGTGGGACGTTCAAACTGAAATCGGGACACACCGATTCGCGCGCCACCACAACGTCGGCGCCGTACGCGCGTCCCCGGCGTCCGAGCGACGCATTCCGACACTCCACCCCCGCCCCGTCGACAGCGGACCCGCGAGCCCCGAGACTGGAATCCGTGAAGATCCGCCGGCGCCACCCCAGCCGTCCGCCCCTCGGCCTCCGCCCCGGCCCCTGCCGCCCCGCGCGCCCGAGCCGGGCCGTCCTCACCGCCCTGCTCGGCGCCGCGCTGCTCGCGACGCCGGGCTGTTTCGGCCTGCTCCTCGTCGGCGGCGCCGGCACGAGCGCGATCGCCTTCGCCACCGGCGAGCTGCGCTCGACCGAGCCGACCGCCCTCCACGCCCTCGACGCCGCCTGCGCGAGCGCCGTGGACGTGCTCGGCTACGACGAGGTCGAGACCGAGCGCGAGGCGGACCGCATCCGCTGGCGCGCGCGGACGGCGTCCGGCGATCCCGTGGACATCCGGCTGCTCGCGAAGGGGCCCGAATCGACCGAGCTGCGGATCCGGATCGGGGTCTTCGGCGACGAGGGGAAGTCGCGCCTCGTCCTCGAGCAGATCCACCAATCGCTCTGATCGCCCCGTCGCCGCCGGTCCACCGGGGCGCTGACGTGTGCTAACGGTCTGCGTCGACAAAGCCCCGAATCGATGCGAGCGCGCTCCCCCCCAGCGTGGTCGCGAGCGACGCGCGACGCACCGTCCGGACGTCCGTCGAGGCAGCATCTTGTCCGCATTCGAATCCTCCGCCTCCACCTCCTCTTCCCGGGCGGGCTCGAGCCGACCGAGCGACGTGTTCGCCCGGCGCCACCTCGGCCCGCGCGCGAGCCAGATCCCCGAGATGCTCCAGGCGATCGGCCTCTCGCGCCTCGAGGAGCTCGCCGAGGCGGTGATCCCGGCCTCGATCCGGGCGAAGGAGCCGCTCGTCCTCGAGGGCCTGCCCGACGAGCCGATGGGCGAGGCGCAGCTGCTCGGCATGCTGCGCGAGATCGCCGCGGAGAACAGCCTCCATCGCAGCTATCTCGGCCAGGGCTACCATGACGTGATCGTGCCCGGCGTGATCCAGCGCAACATCCTCGAGAACCCGGGCTGGTACACGCAGTACACGCCCTATCAGGCGGAGATCTCCCAGGGCCGCCTCGAGGCGCTGCTCAACTTCCAGACGATGGTCTCGGACCTGACGGGGCTGCCGCTCGCGAACGCGTCGCTGCTCGACGAGGCGACGGCCGGAGCCGAGGCGCTCGGCCTCTGTCGCTCGGTCGCCGGCGCGAAGAAGCGCGGCTTCTTCGTCTCCTGGGACTGCCACCCGCAGACGATCGGCGTGATCCGCACCCGCGCCGAGGCCCTCGGCATCACGCTCCACGTCGGCGATCCCGAGCAGGCGGACTTCGCGGCCCTCGACTGCTGCGGCGTCGTGCTGCAGTACCCGGCGAGCGACGGCCGCGTCTTCGATCCGCGCCCGCTGATCGAGCGCGCCCACGCCGCGGGCGCCCTCGCCTGCATCGCGGCGGATCTGCTCGCGCTGACGCTGCTCGTGCCGCCGGGCGAGCTCGGCGCGGACCTCGCGTTCGGGACGACCCAGCGCTTCGGTGTCCCGATGGGCTTCGGCGGGCCGCATGCCGCCTACTTCGCGACCTCCGAGGAGCACGCGCGCCGCCTGCCCGGCCGCCTCGTCGGCCTCTCGAAGGATCGCAACGGCAAGCTCGCCTATCGCCTCGCGATCCAGACGCGCGAGCAGCACATCCGCCGCGAGAAGGCGACCAGCAACATCTGCACCGCCCAGGTCCTGCTCGCGATCATGGCCAGCATGTACGCCGTCTACCACGGCCCGGAAGGCCTGACGCGCACCGCGAGGCGCATCCGCCACCTGACCGCCGTGCTCGCCCTCGGCCTGCGCAAGCTCGGCCACGAGGTCGTCGACTTTCCGTTCTTCGACACGCTGCGCGTGCGGCCGCGCGCGGGCATGACCGTCCAGTCCGCGCTCTCCGCCGGCTGGGAGCGGGAGATGAACTTCCGCACGCACTATCGACGGGAGGGGCACCGCGACGCTCGCAAGGACGGGATCGCCCTGGCCGTCGAAGGCGGCACGGCGACACCGAATCCCGAGGGCCGCCCCGACGGCAGCCTCGGCATCACCCTCGACGAGACGACCACGCGCGAGGACGTCGAGGACATCCTCGAGGCCTTCGCCAACGAGCGCGAGCTGCCCTTCGACTTCGACGCGCTCGAGGCCGAGCTCGAGCGGCAGGGCGGTGCCCCGCGGCTGCCCGAGTCGCTCGTGCGGCGCTCGGCCTTCCTGACCCACCCGGTCTTCCATCGGTACCACTCCGAGACCGAGATGCTCCGCTACATCCATCGCCTGCAGGCGAAGGACCTGTCGCTGACGACCTCGATGATCCCGCTCGGCTCCTGCACCATGAAGTTGAACGCGACGGTCGAGATGATCCCCGTGACCTGGCCCGAGTTCGGGAGGCTCCATCCCTTCGCGCCGGCGGACCAGGCTGCGGGCTACGCGATCCTGTTCGAGCAGCTCGAGACCTGGCTCGGCCAGATCACCGGACTGCCCGCCGTGTCGCTCCAGCCCAACGCCGGCAGCCAGGGCGAGTACGCGGGGCTGCTCGCGATCCGACGCTACTTCCAGGCGCGGGGCGAGAACGAGCGGGACGTCTGCCTCATTCCGGTGTCGGCCCACGGAACCAACGCCTCCTCGGCGGTGGTCGCCGGCTTCCGCTGCGTCCCCGTCAAGTGCGACGCGCGGGGCAACGTCGACGTCGCCGACCTGCGCCAGCGCGTCGCCGAGCACGCCGATCGCCTCGGCGCGCTCATGATCACCTACCCCTCGACCCACGGCGTCTTCGAGGAGTCGGTGCGCGAGATCTGCAACATCGTCCACGAGGCGGGCGCCCAGGTCTACATGGACGGCGCGAACATGAACGCCCAGGTCGGCCTGACCTCGCCCGCCGCGATCGGCGCCGACGTCTGCCACCTGAACCTCCACAAGACCTTCTCGATTCCCCACGGCGGCGGGGGACCGGGCATGGGCCCGATCTGCGCGGCCGAGCATCTGCGCGACTTCCTGCCGGGCCACCCGGTCTTCGGCGAGAGCCCCGTCTCGGCGGCGCCGTTCGGGAGCGCGTCGATCCTGCCGATCTCGTGGACCTACATCGCGCTGATGGGCGGCGCGGGCCTGACCCGCGCGACGGAGCTCGCGATCCTGAACGCGAACTACATGGCGCGCCGCCTCGCTCCGCATTTCGAGGTCCTCTACAGCGGACCCGGCGGGCGCGTCGCCCACGAGTTCATCCTCGACTGCCGCCCCTTCGAGAAGAGCGCCGGCGTCACCGTCGAGGACATCGCGAAGCGCCTCATGGACTACGGCTTCCACGCCCCGACGATGTCCTTCCCGGTCGTCGGGACGCTGATGATCGAGCCGACCGAGAGCGAGTCGAAGGAGGAGCTCGACCGCCTCTGCGACGCGCTGATCGGGATCCGCGAGGAGATCGCCGCGATCGAGCGCGGCGAGATCGCCGACTCGGCCTCGCCGCTCAAGTTCGCGCCCCATCCGGCGGACGTCGTCTGCGGCGACGCATGGCCCTTCGCCTACACGCGCACGCAGGCGGCGTACCCGGCGCCGTGGACGCGGGTCCACAAGTACTGGCCGCCGGTCTCGCGGATCGACAACGCCTACGGCGATCGCAACCTCGTCTGCACCTGCCCGCCGCTCGAGGACCTCGTCGAGCCCTGAGCACGTGAGATCGGCCCGCGCGAGGCGGGCCGATCTCCGCGCAGGCGGGGCGGGCTTTGGGCGCGGACGGGGGTGCTACGGTTTCGCCTTTCGCGAAGTCCGTTTCCGCTGTCCAGGAGCCTCCACCGGTGAGCGATCCCTCCTCCCTCACCCAGATCCTGTGGTCCGACGATCCGGCGACCCGCCGGGCGCTGTGGACGATCCTCGGGCTCGTCGTGCCGATCGCGCTCGTGGTCTTCCTGCCGCCGATCGTGCGCGTGCTGCGGCTCTTCTTCCTCGAGCGGCGCCTGCGCGACACCCTCGACGAATACGAATCCAAGGGCAAGGCGGCGCAGCGCGGGGCGCTGCGCGAGTGGCTGCGCGACTCGGCGCTCACGCGGCAGTTCGCGGAGTTCGAGCGGCGCTGGACGATCGCCCAGCTCTCCGAGGGAACCGGGCGCGCGCCGATCCGCCTGCTCGACGTGCTCGAGGACCAGCCCCTGCTGCCGATCGGGCCGCGGCGGAGCCTGCTGCCGGTGCTGCCGGGGCTCTTCCTCGGGATCGGCGTCTTCGGTGCGCTCTTCGGGCTGATCCCGGGCGTGACGCATCTCGGTGACGCCGCGAGCGCCGCGGCCGCGGAGGCCGGAGCGATCGCCGCCGCGGCCGTCGATCCGCTCGCCCAGCAGCTCGGGCTCGCCCTGCGCGCGACGGCCTGGGGCTTCGCCTCGGCGATCGCGGCCTCGGTCGTCGGTCGCCTGGTCGAAGGCAGCTTCGACGCCCGCGGCCGCGGCCTCGACGAGATCCTGGCCCACGCCTACGAGGCGGTCTCCCCCGGCGAGCTCGCCGAGATCACCCGCCAGACCCAGCAGAAGACCCTCGATACCCTCGGCCGCGAGCTGACCCAGTTCGCCCACGAGCTCAACGAGCGCCTCGAGCGCGGCCTGCAGCGCATCGAGCAATCCTCCTCGCGCGCCGCGAGCCTCGTCTCCCAGGAGCAGCGCGGCGCGCTCCACACCGTCGTGCAGGAGCTCTCCCTCAGCGTCCGCCAGGGCGTGGACCACCACCTCGCCGAGCTGCGCAGCGCGCTGCAGCGCGCGGTCGACTATCAGAGCTCGGTGACGAACGGGCTCTCCGAGACCTACGAGCGGATGGTCGAGAACGCGCAGATGCAGGACCGCGTGGCGCGGACCCTGGGCGAGTCCGCGAACGCCCTCGACGCCGCCGCGCGCTCGCTCCGCAGCGAGGTCCGCCCCGGCGATCCGGCGTCGGCGCGCACGGGGAGCGACGAGCTCGAGCTCGAGCGCCTGCGGGAGAGCGAGGCGATTGCGGCGCAGATCGCCGAGGATCTCGGCCAGGCGCTGCGCGGCTTCACCGAGCAGGTCCGGCGCATCGACGAGACGATGGAGGCACTCCGCCGCGAGATCCACGAGGACAGCCGCGTGCGCAAGGAGACGCCCGCCGACCCGCCGCGCTCCGCCCCCCGGCCGACGGCCGCCGCCCCGAGCATGGCACCGGCCCAGGCGACGCCCGGCCGGCCGTCGCTCCCGTCCAGCGCGGCGCCGGCGCCTTCCGTGTACGGGCCCACGACGCCCGCCTCACCCGCCGCCGCGGCGCCGGCGTCCCCGCCCCTCCCCGCGCGCCCGGCCGCCTCGGCCGCGAGCACGAACGCCCCGACTCCACCGGCCCACGCACCGGCACCGGTCCAGCCGCTCCCGCGCGTCGAGGCACCGGTGCCTGCGCCGCCGCGACGCGACGCCACGAGCGGGCCGCCGGCTCCCCGGCTCGAGACGGACACGGCGGACCTCGCGTCGACCGAGGGACCGATCGGGCGGGAGCTCTCGCTCTCCGGATTCCGGGTCGGTGCCCCGCGCGCGCAGGGGCCCGATCCGTACGAGCGCCTCGCGGCCGGGAACGAGCCGCCTTCGAACGTCCGTCACTTCCCGACCCGCGAGCGGGAGCTCGGCGACGAGCTCAAGCTCTCGGGACTGCTCGGTCCCGGCGTGCCCCGCAGCGGCCCGCCGCCGACGATCCCTGCCGGCCGTCCCGCCGGATCGTCGCCGCGCCCCGCGCCCGCGCCCGAGCGGCGCCCCGAGCCGGCGCGACCCGACGACGCGGACGAGCAGGGTTAGGCGATGGCCAACCGCTACCACAGTCGTCCACCGACCTCCGGTCTGCGACGCAGCACGAGCCTCGGCGATCTCGTGAGCGAGAGCTGGCTCGCCCTCGGCGGCATCGCCCTCGCGCTGATCGCGGTGGTCGCGCTGACCGGCAGCAGCGGGACGGTGCGCCAGCAGGACGAGCTGGCCCGGGCGATCCAGTCGGCGGTCGCGCCCGCGGAGCGCTCGCTCGCGTCGCTCGAGGCGGCCTTCGGCGAGCTGTGCCAGGAGCCCGTCCTGATCGGCGTCGGCCTCGTCCCCGACTGCGAGACCGGCGTCATCACGATCCCCGATCCCTACTTCGGCGGTCCGACGAGCCCGCGCCTGCGCCGGGAGTCGCGCGAGTACGTCGCCGCGGCGGTGACGAACTACCTGACCCGGCTGCGCCAGCTGCCGGCGATCTGGGACAGCCTCGAGGCGATCGAGATCCGGGGACATGGCGCGCCGAACGGGGCGCGTGGCGGCTATTCGGCGAGCCTCGTGACGTCGCAGCAGCGGGCGCTCGCGACGCTGCTCTTCCTGGTCGGCCCCGACGGCGTCGCGAACGAGGACGATCGCGCCGAGCTCGAGCGACTGGCGATCGTGTCGAGCAGCGCGGCCTCGCGGCCGCCGGCCGACTGCCCCGAGGCCACCCCCGAATGCCTGCCCCACTGGCGCCGCGTGGAGATCCGGCCCGTCCTCTCCGAGGCCCTTCGGCGCGGCGACTGGGCGCGGACCCTCGAGGCCCTGCACGTTCGGGCGGCGGCCCCGCGGTCGGGGACGGAACCCACGGTCTCGAAGGCGACTCCATAGCCCCGCGCCCGGGCTCCCCCATGAGGCCGGGCCGGCTCGACCAACCGATTGGTTTGGTATGGTCTGCCAGCTTTTTCTGGCCCCTGGATCGCCCTGGATCCAACCCGGACCCAACGACGGAGAGACCCGATGACCCGCATTCGCTCCTTCTTCTCGCGCTCGACCCGCCCGTCGGCCCTGCCGATGCCGTTCGCGGCCGCCGCGCTCCTCGCGCTCGCCGTCGCGGCCTGCGACTCGGGGACCCAGGAGCCGGCCGCGCCGACGCCGGCTGCGCCGGATGCCGCCGCGGAGGCCCCGGCCGAGGGGGCGCCGGCCGAGGGCGCTGCGACCCCGCCGGCCGCCGCCAAGCGGGAGGGCGACATCGACTCTGCGCGCTTCCCGACCGAGCTGCCCGAGGGCGTGACGGCCGCGGTGCCCGACAACTTCCCGGCCGACGTGCCGCTCTATCCCGGCGCACAGCCGGCCCAGGGCAAGGGCGTCGAGATCGAGGGCTCGCCCCAGGCCGCCGTCCAGCTCCTGACCAACGACGCCTATCCCGACGTCCACAAGTTCTACAGCGAGCAGCTCCAGAGCAAGGGCTGGACGCTCAGCGAGGACACGGAGAACGAGAGCGCGGCGGTGATCCAGGCGAGCAAGGACAAGTGCAAGGCCCACGTGCTCGTCACGCCGGTCGAGGGCGGCGGCAGCGACATCTTCATCGCGACCGAGTGCTGAGCCGGTCGCGGCGCCGAGCCGGGGGCGGAGGGGTCGAAACGATCCTTCCGCCCCACGCATTCGCCTTCAGGGCGTTCGTGGCCGGCGCGGCTCGGAGCGCAGGCCGCGGACGATCAGCTCGTAGGCGACCGTAGCCAGCGGCTTGCCCATCCCCTCGGCGAGGCTCTCGAGTCGCTTCCGATCGACGCCCGAGAGCATGACGGCGATGCGGTGGACGCGGGCGTTCGGGGACGAGCCCGAGCCCGTGCCCTTCGGCCGCCCGGCTCCCGGTCGCGCGCCGCCCCAGTTGCGGCGCTTCTTGACGGCCCCTTTCGAGCTCACCCGATTCCCCGATCCGGCACGGCGCCTTCGGCGGCCCCGCTCCGGTTCCGCTCGCGTCGGCGCAACGCGCCGGCTCGTGTCGATCATCGGTGGCGACTCGGCGCGAATCGATCGGGCAAACCCAAGAGGCCGTGCGTTCTTTTGCCCGGATCGGGCCACCCCGGGATCCCCGTCCCGGCCGGATTCCCCGTCGATCCCGCGCAGCCCTAGTCGTCGTCGCCGCGCCGGAGCCGACCCTGCTTGGTGTCCCCGCGACGCCGCTTCGCCTCGACGCGACGCGTCTTCGAGGCCCGGGTCGGGCGCGTCGGGCGACGGGGGGTCTCGACGACCAGGGCCTCCTCCACCAGCAGGCGCAGCCGCTCCCGGGCATCCTGCCGATTGCGATGGCGGCTGCGGTGGCGATCGGCGTGGAGCACCAGCTCGCCCTCCCGCGTCAGGCGCCGGGCGAGGCGCTCGAGGGCCCGGGCCTTGGCCTCCGCCCGCAGGCCGCAGGTGTCGCGCAGGTTCCAGCGCAAGGTCACGCGGGTGCTGGAAGTGTTGACGTGCTGGCCGCCCGGCCCTCCGGATCGGCTCGCCTGCTCGACGAGCTCCGAGGCCGGAATGCGCTGGCCGCCCGCCAGGAGCAGGTCGCCCGCCCCGTCCCGGTCCTCCGCCCCCATCGCGCCCTCCCCGGCCCGGCCGCCCGGTCCGGTCCCCGCTCCGTTCGGGTCCGGCCCCGGTCCGACACCGGCTCCGGATCGCTCCGGATCGACCTACAGACTCGACCCGCACGGGTCGATTCCAGCCAGGAGGGAAGCCTCAGCGAACGGCGACGGTCTCGTCCAGACCGGAACAGGAAAGCGCGAAGTCGTGAGCCCGTCGAGCAATCCGCCCGTTTCCGAGCGCGCCATCGTCTGCCAGCGCGGCCACGAGCTCGCCGAGTTCGTGACGCTGCTCGAGAGCCTCCGCATCCCGGTCGAGATCGTGAACGGCCCGCTCCCGAGCGCCGACCAGGTCGCCGGCGCCCTGCTCGTGATCGTCGCCGGCCAGCGGCTCACCGAGGGCAAGGCCCCGGCGCTGCAGCGCTGGCCGAGGACGATCGCCGTCGTCGACGACGGCAGCCGCACGCTCAACGCCCATCTCGCGCGGATCGGGGTGTCGCTGATCGTGCGCCGCCCCCTCCCCGCCCGCGCGCTGCGGCTGCTGATCCTCCACGCGCTCTACCGCGGCCCGGAGCGCCGCGGCAAGGGGCGGGTCATGATCGGTCAGCCGATCCGCGCCGGGGTCGGCCTCTTCAAGCAGAACGCGACGCTGCTCGAGCTCTCGCGCACCGGCGCCCGGATCGAGCTCGCGACCCCGCCGAAGATCGGGACGCAGATCCACTTCGTGCTCGGCAAGGAGCTGACCGGCAGCAAGCCGATCAAGGTCCAGGCGAAGGTCGTGCGCGCGATCCGCGCCGCCGATCCCGCCGGACGGACGACGGGCGAGATCGGCGTCGCGCTGATCGATCCGAGCGGCGAGCTCGGCCGCGCGCTGCAGACGATCCTCGATCGGCACGCGAGCGGGTCCACCTCGCTCTCGACCGCGACCCGCAGCCCCTCGGACTCCGCGCGGTCGCTCCCGCCCCTCGGACACCCGACGCGTCCGGCCAGCGCCGTCTCCCCGGCCCGCCCGGGCCGGACCGCGCCGCGCCCCTTCGCCACCGCGACCCTCGATTCGCTCGCGCGCAGCGCTTCCGCATCCCTCGAGGCGGCGTCCGCGTCAGCGCGCCCGTCTCCCGGCTCCGCCGCGCCGGTCGGTGCGCCCGCCGGCTCGCCGGCCCCGACCTCCGCCGCGCGCCCGGGCGAGGCCGCCGCACCGCCCGCCGCCCCGGCGCGGCGATTGCCGCCGAGCTTCGTGCCGAGCACGCCGGAAGCGGACGAGCCCAGCCCGCCGATCGCCCTGGCGCCCACGCCGGTCGAGATCGTCGTGAGCGCGAGCGAGCCCGGGACGGACGCGTTCGCGAGCGGGCCCGAGGCCGAGACTTTTCTGAGCGAGCCCGCCTTCGGGAGCGCGCTCGACTTCGACGACGGGATCGACCTGCTCGAGGGCGACGAGTCGGATCTCGAGTTCGAGCTCGAGCTCGACGAGGAGCCCGAGTCCGGCGGGCGACTCGACGACCGGGCCGACGACGCATCCGACGACGCGGCCTCCGCCGACGACGCGGAGCCGACGCTCGAGGACGAGCGACGGGCGACCACCCGCGTGCCCTACACCCAGCGCGTCGTCGCCCTCGACGATCAGGCGGCCCGCGTCGTCGTCGGTCGCGATCTGAGCTTCGGCGGCATGCGGATCGCTCCGAATGCGGAGCTCGCCGTCGGGGACGTCGTCAAGCTCGCGCTCCACGCGGGCTGCGAGACCGAGCCGCTCGTCGTGCTCGCCGGCGTCGAGCGCGACGACGGAGCGGACGGGCTGGTGCTCGCCTTCGCGAGCCTGACCTCGGCGCAGCGCGCGCGGCTCGAGAAGATCCTCGCCGCGACGAGCTCGATCCTCTCCGCGGATCCCCTCGACGAGGACCACGCGGGCGCGTCGATCGTGATGGGCGAGGTCCTCCGGCGGGTCGCGCGCGGAGGCGGGCGGGACGGGCGAGCGGGATTCACGCTGATCGAGCTGATGATCGTCGCCGCGATCATCGGATTGATCTCGTCCGTCGCGATCCCGCTCTTCGGTCGCTACCAGCTGCGCTCGAAGTCCTCCGAGGTCAAGACGAACCTGAGCGCGATCCGCGTCGTCCAGGAGGCCCATCACTCCGAGCACGGTCGCTACCTCGCCGCCGCGGCCGAGCCGCCGCTGATCCCGGGCGCGCGCCCGGCGGCCTTCGACATCGCCGGGACCGACTACGCGGAGATGGGCTGGAGCCCGGAGGGCCGCGTCTACTTCTCCTATGCCGTCGCGATCTCCCCGGACGCGACCGGCTACACCGCCGACGCCGCCGCGGACATCGACGGCAACGGCATCCTGCAGATCTGGGGCTATGCGAAGCCCGACCCGCTGGGCGCGCTGACGACGGGCGGCCTCGGCTGCAATCCCGCCGTCCTCGACGCCGAGGAGATCGGCAGCTGCCTCGTCGGGGCCCCGAGCTTCTGAGCCTTCGACGCGAGCCCGGGCTCGCAAGGGAAGAGTCATGACCGAATCGATCGAGCATCCGCCGCACGGCGACGGAGCGGAGTCCGGAGGCCCGCTCGCGGCCCGGATCGAACGGCTGCGCGCGCTGCGCTCCGCCTTCGCGGCCCTGGCCCCCTCGGCCCTCAACGACGAGGGGCGCGCCCTTTCGCAAGCCGGCCGCGAGCTGACCCGCAGCCTCGCCGAGGCCCGCAGCGCCCCGTCGCCGCTGCCGGCAAGCACCCTCGCCCGCCTCGACGCGGAGCTCGACGCCTTCGAGCGCTCGATGCGCACTCTCGCCCGCAGCCTGCCCGTCGCCCAGATGCGCTCGACGCTCCCCGGCCGCCTCGCGCGGGAGCGCGGCAGCGTGCTCGACCTGCTCGACCTGTTGCTCGGCGGCCCGCTCGACGAGGGCGGTCCGTGGGCCGATCGGATCGGCACGATCGACTACCTGATCACCCTGCTCTGCACCCACAGCGCCCGGCGCACCGGCGGCGTCACCCACGATCCCGTCGGGCTGACGCCGCGACTCGCCGCGCTGTGCGCGCGGGCGGACGAGGCCTGCGACGCACGCGTCGACGAGGCGGAAGCTGCGTTCTTCGCCGCGGCGGGCATGGATCGCGAGAGCCTGCGCGAGGAGTTCCAACGCCGGACGCTGCGCCAGCGCAAGGTCGACCTCGGCCCGCTCTTCTTCGCCTCGCGCATCCTGCGTGCGATCGTGACCTACAACGCCGCGCTGCTCGGCCGCGTCAGCGACGAGATCCTCGACGCCGGCGACTGGGGCCGCGTCGAGGGCGAAGGAGAAGAAGGGGACGGGATCCGCCGGGAGCCCGACTCGGTCTTCGCCTCGCCGCATCTGCACCGGCTCGCCCGGGCCGCGGCCGAACGCGTCCTCTGCAGCGGCACCTCCGACACCCCGGAGTCCCGCATCGTCGCCGCGCTCGATCTCGACGGCCTCGAGCCGTCCGAGCGCGAAGCCCTCGCGGCCGACACCGTCGGGACGCAGGCGGATCCGATCGGCACGGCCATCCTGGTCGGCGTGCTGTGCCGCTCGCTCGCGGTGCTCTCCGTCGATCTGCAGCGCTTCGGGATCTCGCCGGACGACGTGTCCGACCTGTGGGTCGCCGAGCTCGACCGCGTCTTCGAGAGCCGCATCGACGAGAAGCGGGCCCAGGACGCCTACAAGCAGGCGTGTGCCCTCGCGGAGCTCCGCAACAAGTTCCTGCTCGAGCCGCTCGCGGATCGCCTGCGCGAGGAGCACGGCGGCGTCCCGCTCTCCCGACCGCTCCCGCCCGCGGCGCCGACGGCGGCTTCGGCACCGGCTCCGGCGTCGAACGCGTCGCACGCATCGAGCGCGCCGATCGCGTCGAACGTCTCGACCTCATCGGACGGTCCGGCGCGTCCGGCGGTCGTCTCGTCGTCCGTCGCCTCCGAGGGCGCGGGCCCCGCGACGACGGCGGCCTCGGCCCGACCAACCGCGACCCCACCCCGAACCGCCGCGGCGTCCGGCCGCAGCGAACACGACCCCGCCCGCGCGAAGCCCGCCGGCGCCGCGCCGGCCGCGCGCCCGGCACGCGCCCGGGATCTCGTGCGCGAGGCCCTCGAGGAGGATCGCCGGGGCCGCAGCGCGAGCGCGGATCGGGCCGCGCCGACCCGATTCGGTGTCGCCCGCCTCGCCCAGGCCGCCCTCTTGCTGCTCGCCCTCGCGTCCGCCGCCTACCTCTACCGCTCGAGTCCCTCGCGCGACCTTCACGCCTTCAGCCGCGAGCAGCTCGACATCGTCTCGCCGCATCTCGTCGAGGGCCACCGCAACGGCCGCGGCCACGGCCCCGGCTTCGTCGGCACCCTCGACGACCGCTGGGAGTCCCTCGCCCCCGAAGAACGCCGCAGCGCCGCCGAGCAGCTGGTCTCGCGCCTGCGCGAGCACGGGCTCGATCAGGTCATGATCTACGACCGGGATCACGCGCTGCGCATCCAGGCGATCGGCGCCCAGCCGGTGCGCGCGCTCTAGCCGACCCGGCCGGGGCAGCTCAGGCCTTCCCGAAGCTGCTCCGCCGCGGCGGGCGACACGTCGTCGAGCCAGGCGATCGCCTCGTTCGGACACGCGCGACAGCCGGCCCGCGCCCGCTCGACGTCCCGCTCGGCGACCCAGGCCACGATCCAGAGCCCGCCCTCGAAGCCCGCCGACGTCGAGTCGAGCAGGCCGAGCCAGGTCGCGAGCGGCGGCCGATCGCACGCGTCGAAGTAGCCGCGACTCGCGATCTCCGCCTCGCCGGTCGCGAGCGAGCGCCCGGGGCGGTGGGCGAGGAAGCCGCCCTCGAGGTCGTGCGGCGGACGCGGTGCGGCGGACGCGGCGGCGGAAGGGTCGACGCCGTGGACGGTGCCGGCCGCCCGAGCGGCGCCGGCGCGCAGGCCGTCGACGGCCTCGAGCAGGGCCTCCGCGGCGAGCCGGGTCGGCTCCGCATCGAGCTCCTCGAGCGCGGCGGCCAGCGCTTCGGCCCGGCGCGCGACCGCAGCGAGCGCGCCGGCATCACGGAGGCCGAGCAGGACCGGGAGGCGCGCCCCGATCCGGGCGAGCGACGGCCCGTCGAAGCGCGGCGGATCGGCCGGCCGGCCATGCCGGCCCAGGAGGTTCACCATCCGGCGAAGATCCCGGAGCCGCCCGCCCGGGTCAATTCGCGACCGCCCCGCCGCGGACCCGTGCCCCCACCGTCCGGCGCCGCGGTCCTGCACCGTCGTCGGGCGCACGCGTGCGGGGTCCGGCTCCGACCGTTAGGCTCGGCGGATGCATTCCCAGGCGGTGGACGACCTGCTGAGTCAGTACCTCGCGATGCCCGCGCGGGTCAGCTGGAAGGGTGCGCTCGGGGACTCGGTGCGCGGGACCTTCGTCGGCGGGCGGCTCGAGCTCGCGGGGGTCGCGGTGCTCGCGCTGCCTTGTCAGCGGCTCGTGCTCGAAAGCGAGCGCTTCCAGTTCACGCCGGGGCTGCCCGCGCGCATCCGCGCGGTCGCACCGCGGATCGAGATGACGATCGAGCAGAGCCAGATCGATCGCTGGCTCGCCCGGGCGAAGGCGCCGTTCGCGCTCGCGCTGCACGAGAACGGCGTCGAGCTCGCGCTCGACGTGGCGGGCTTTCCGGTGACCCGGGCCGAAGCAGCGCTCTGCATCGACCGCGGCTGGTTCGTGCTGCGACCGAAGCGGGCCTCGCTCTTCGGCTTCGACAACCGCCTCGCGGCGCTGTTCCGCGCGTACTTCCCGATGCCGCGCCTCGCGCCGGAGACGCGCCTCTCGGCGATCCGCCACCGGAAAGGAGCGATCGTGCTCGAGCTCGCGCTCTCGGATTTCGAGGAGGACCTGAGCCCCGGGCTGGTCCAACGCCTGCAGCAGCGCTTCCTGCCGCTGCCCGGGCGGATGATGTTCAGCGGTCTCGGGTGAAGACGCTGCGCTTCTTCGGCTCGGCCTTCGCCTTGCGCTGCTCGGCGTCCTGATAGTGGCCCCACGGAAACTCGGGCTGGAGGATCGGCTTGAAGTCCGGCGGCGTCTCGAACGGGCAGGTCAGGAACTCGAAGAGCCCGATCGTCTCCGTCGCGGCGAACCAGCCGAGGCCCTTCACGAGCCCCCAGGTCGCACCGATGAAGGGGCCGTGGTCGCGCGTCGTCTCGATCACCTTGGCCGGCAGCACGATCACGCCCGTCGTCAGGTTCGCGAGCCCGCGGCCGAGCTTGCGCGGCGAGGTGTCCGCCGCCGCCGGAGCCGATGCGCCGAAGACCAGCGCCGCGAGCAGGACGGCCGTCCGCACCGCGCCCCCCGCGACCGCCCGCCCGCCGCGGCCCCGCCCCGCCGCGCGCGCGCGATCGGACCGCGCGGCGCAGGCGCACGCACGATCGGTGGTCGAAGAGGAGAGGGACATCGTCTGGCTCATCGGACTCGGATTCCTCGGCGATTCCGTCCCGGCGATCGAAGCCGAGGGGGATCCCGGGGTGCATCGACGGAAAGCCGCCCTGGCTGTAACGCGTCGTACGACGCGGCCGCCGCGGAGCCGGGTCCCCCGCTCCGCGTCCGGCCCCGACCGGCTCGTCCCCGACCCGGAGGGGCCGTTCGAGGGGCCGATGAGCCGATCCCGCCCGCGACCGATGTCACGCAGGTCGTCCGATCGGTATCTGTGTCCCGTGACGGATGACCGCCGCCGGCGGACGCCGCCTCGGGCGCAGCGGCGACGGGGTGTCGGGATGGGGAAACGGGTAGGGAGCGGGGTCCATCGATGAGCAGGCGAGGTGCAGCATGAAGGGTCCGAAGATCCGGGCGTCCGAGGTGACCGACGAGGCGCTCTTCCTGAACCGCCGCGAGGTCCTGCGCCTCGGCGCCGTCGCCGCGATCGGGGCCGCGCTCGCCGGCTGTCCCGCCGCCGACGAGGCCGACGCGGCGGCGGGCGCCGCGGGCGCCACGCCCCCCGGCGACCTGCCCCGCCTCGAAGGCGTGAAGCCCGCCGAGGCGAAGTTCCGCGTCGACGGCCCGACGACCGACCCGAAGGACGCGACCCGCTACAACAACTTCTACGAGTTCGGGACGGACAAGACCGACCCCGCCGAGAACGCCCACACGCTGCGCCCGTCCCCCTGGTCCGTGCTCGTCGACGGCGAGGTCGACAAGCCCGGCCGCGTCCCGCTCGAGACCCTTCTCGCGGCGGCTCCTCTCGAGGAGCGCATCTACCGCTTCCGCTGCGTCGAGGCGTGGTCGATGGTGGTGCCGTGGGTCGGGATCCCCCTCGCGAAGGTCCTGGCGCGCTTCGGCCCGACCTCGAAGGCGCGCCACGTCGCGTTCGAGACGCTCCACGACCCGGAGCAGATGCCCGGCCAGCGACGCAGCTTCATCGACTGGCCCTACCGCGAGGGGCTCCGGATCGACGAGGCGATGCACCCGCTCGCCTTCCTCGCCGTCGGGATGTACGGCCGCGTGCTGCCGAACCAGAACGGGGCGCCGATCCGCCTCGTCGTGCCGTGGAAGTACGGCTTCAAGAGCATCAAGTCGATCGTGCGCATCCACTTCACCGGGACCCAGCCGCGCACGACCTGGAACGACCTGCAGCCCACCGAATACGGCTACTACGCGAACGTGAACCCCGAGGTCGATCATCCGCGCTGGAGCCAGGCCCGGGAGCGCCCCCTCGGCAGCTTCCGCAAGCAGCCGACGCTGCCCTTCAACGGCTATGGCGAGCAGGTCGCGGGGCTCTACGCGGGGCTCGACCTGCGCCGGAACTTCTAGTGGGCCGCGGACGCATGATGGACCGCAGGTGCATGATGGGCCGCAGTCGCATGGAGGGCCGCGTGCGCTCGACGGGCTGCCTGGTCGCGGAGCGGAGGTCGGCTTGACGCAGCGCGCAGCGCCCGAGCGCCGGCTCCGGCTCGCCGCCGTCGCGATCGCCTGCGCACCCGCGCTCGGGCTCGCCGGTCGCTTCGCGATCGAGGGGATCGGGGCGGACCCGATCAAGGAGCTCACCCACACGACGGGCGAGTGGGCGCTGCGCTTCCTGCTCGTCTCGCTCGCGGTGACGCCGCTGCGGCGCTTCGCCGGCCTGCGCCGGATCGCGCCCCTGCGGCGCACCTTCGGCCTCGCCGCCTTCGCCTACGCCCTGGCCCACCTGCTCGTCTGGGCGATCCTCGATCTCGGCCTCGACCCGGGCGCGCTCGTCGAAGACGTGACGGAGCGGCCCTACGTGATGGCCGGCATGGCGGCCTTCTCGATCCTCGCGGTGCTCGCCGCGACCTCGACCCGCGCGGCGATGAAGCGCCTGGGACCGCGCTGGCCCCGGCTCCACCGCGCCGTCTACGCCGCCGCCCTGCTCGCGCTGCTCCACTACTTCTGGCTGATCAAGGCGGACCTGCGGCCGGCCTGGGCCCATGCCGCGGTCCTCGCGGTGCTCCTCGGACTGCGGCTGCTCTGGCGCTTCCGGCGCCCTGCCGCCGAGGTCGCGTGAGCGAGGCGCGTCCGGACCGGGCGCGGACGATGCCGGCCGACTGCGCTTGCCGGCGGGGGGCCCCGAGCGCATTCTCCCGGCCCGGCCCGATGGCCTGCCTCGCGAGGGCGGAGAGACGATGAGCCAAGACGATCCCGCCGCGCCGAGCGCCGCCGTCCAATCCGGGGAAGCGAGCGAGGCGGACGTCCATCTCGTGCGCGCGGGCGACCGCGAGATCTGGCTCGTCGGCACGGCCCACGTCTCCCAGCGCTCCGTCGACCTCGTGCGCGAGGTGATCGAGCGCGAGCGGCCCGACGTCGTCTGCATCGAGCTCGACGCGGGGCGCTACGAGGCGCTCTCCCAGGAGAAGCGGTTCGCGGAGCAGGATCTGCGCGAGGTCATGCGCAAGAAGCAGATCGCGACGCTGATGCTCAACCTGATCCTCGCGTCGTACCAGCGCCGCCTCGGCCTCAAGCTCGGTGTCGCCCCGGGCAGCGAGCTGCTCGAGGCGGCGAAGGTGGCCCACCGCCTCGACATCCCGATCGCGCTCTGCGATCGCGAGGTCCGGGTGACCCTGCGGCGCGCCTGGCAGTCGCTCTCGTGGTGGCAGCGGATGCGGCTGGTCTCGGAGCTGCTCGCCAGCGTGATCGAGAGCCCCGACGTCTCCGAGGACGAGCTCGCCCGCCTGCGCAACCAGGACGTCGTCTCCGAGGTCATGAACGAGCTCGGCCGCATGATGCCCGACCTGAAGCGCGTGCTGATCGACGAGCGCGACGCCTATCTCGCCCACAAGATCCTCGAGGCGGACGGACGCCGCGTCGTCGCCGTGGTCGGCGCGGGCCACGTTGAGGGCATGAAGGGCCGGCTCGAGCGCGGGGAGAAGGCGGACCTCGCGGAGATCGAGTCGATCCCGCCCGACTCGATCGCGTGGAAGCTCGCCGGCTGGTCGATCCCCGCCTCGATCGTGGTCGCGATCGCGTGGATCGCGCTGACCCAGGGGCCCCAGGCCGCGGGCGAGAACGTGGCGATCTGGTTCCTGGCCCATGCGGTGCCCACCGCCCTCGGCGGCATCATCGCCCTGGGCCATCCCATGGCGATCGCCGCCGGCGCCTTCTCCTCGCCCTTCACCGCCCTCTCCCCCCTGATCGGCGCGGGCCACGTCGCGGCCTTCGCCCAGCTCTGGGCCGCGCCGCCCCTCGTCTCGGACTTCGCGACGGTCGGCGACGACCTCGCGATCGCCCGGCGCTGGTGGCAGAGCCGACTCATGCGGATCTTCCTCGTCTTCGTGCTGACGACGATCGGGAGCAGCCTCGGGACCTGGGTCGGCGGGCTCGGCGTGCTCCGGAACCTGGTCGAGGGCGCGGGCCGGTGAAGGCGCGCGCGACTCGGTAAGATGGGTCGCGATGAAGTCCTACCACGATCTGCTGACGGACGTGCTCGAGAACGGCGTCGACAAGAGCGACCGGACGGGCACCGGGACCCGCAGCGTCTTCGGACGCATGCTGCGCCACGACCTCGATCCGTCCGCGCCGGGGGGCGGCTTCCCGCTGCTGACGACCAAGCGGCTCCATACCAAGAGCATCGTCCACGAGCTGCTCTGGTTCGTCGCCGGTGACACGAACGCGAAGACCCTCCAGCGCGAGGGCGTCACGATCTGGGACGAGTGGGCGGACGCGGACGGCGAGCTCGGCCCGATCTACGGCGCGCAGTGGCGGCGCTGGCGGGCGGCGCCGCCCGGGAGCGCGGGCGCGGCGGCGGATCCGCGCGCGGCCGGGGCCGCCGAGGCGGTCGAGATCGACCAGCTCGCACGCCTCGTCGAGATGATCCGGAACGACCGCGATTCGCGGCGGCTCGTGCTGTCGGCCTGGAACGTGGGCGAGCTCGGCGCGATGAAGCTCCCGCCCTGCCACCTGCTGGCCCAGTTCAACGTCCAGCGCGAGAAGCTCCACTGCCTCGTCACGATGCGCAGCTGCGACGTCTTCCTCGGCCTGCCCTTCAACCTCGCGTCCTACGCGCTGCTCACGATGATGATGGCCCAGGTGACGGACCTCGAGCCGGGCGAGCTCGTCTTCTCCCTCGGCGATACCCACGTCTATCACAACCACTTCGAGCAGGCGCGGCTCCAGCTCTCGCGCGAGCCCCGACCGCTGCCGCGCATGAAGCTCAATCCCGCCGTCAAGTCGCTCTTCGACTTCCGCTACGCGGACTTCGAGCTCGAAGGCTACGACCCGCATCCGCGCATCGCGGCGCCGATCGCGGTGTAGATCCCGACGAGCATGCGCGTCTCCCTCGTCGTCGCCGCCGCCCGCAACGGCGTGATCGGCCATCGCGGCGGCATCCCCTGGAAGCTGCCCGACGACCAGCGCTTCTTCCGCGACCTGACGAAGGGCCACTGCATCGTGATCGGACGCAAGACCTTCGACGAGATCGGGCGCGCGCTGCCCGACCGCAAGAACCTCGTCGTCAGCCGGACGCCACGCGCGAGCGCGGGGGGCGTCGAGTTCTTCACGACGCTCTCGGCCGCGATCGAGTGGGCCCGCGCGCACGGCTTCGCCGAGTGCTTCGTCGCCGGGGGCGAAGGGATCTACCGCGAGGCGCTCGAGACCGCCGACTGCGTCTACCTGACCCGCGTCGACGCCGAGCCCGAGGGCGACACCTTCTTCCCCGCGATCGACGAGGCGATCTGGACCTGCACCGAGCGCCGCCCCCATCCGGTCGACGCCCGCCACGCCCACCCCTTCGTCTTCGAGCGCTGGGAGCGCCGCGCGACCGCGGGTCCGGAGGGCACGGCATGAGCGATCGATCCGACGGGACGGGCGAGCGGCCCGCGATGGTGCCCCGGGCGACGGTGGGACCGGACGTCCTGATCCGCACGATCTCGGAGTCCGGGACGATCGCGGTCAAGGCGCTGCTCGCGAGCGGGCTCGTCTGCGAGGCGCTCTCGCTGCGGCGCCACGCGCCGACCTCGGGCAACGCGCTGGGCCGCGCCATGATGGGCGCCCTGCTCGTCGCGGTCGGCAGCGCAGCCGACGACGCGGACGAGGCGAACGTCGAGTCGGTGCAGGTCCAGTTCCGGGGCAACGGCCCGCTCGGGAGCCTGACCGCGATCGCCGACTCCCGCGCCCGCGTTAGGGGCACCGTCCAGCGCCCCGAGACCGATCTCGCCCACGCCGACGGCAGCCCCGACGTCGCCCGCGCCGTCGGCCTCGGCACGCTCAACGTCGTGCGCCACCGCCCACGCTGGCGCACGCCCTATACCGGCAGCGTGCCGCTCGTCTCCGGCGAGATCGCCGGCGACCTGACGCTCTACCTGACCGAGAGCGAGCAGACGCCCTCGGCGATGGGCCTCGGCGTCGCCTTCGGCCCGGGGCTCGCCGACGTGGCCGCCTGCGGCTTCCTGGTCCAGGCGCTGCCGGGCGCCTCCGACGAGGACCTCGCGCAGGTCGAGGAGAACGTCGCCGCGCTGCCGCGGCTCACGGCGCTCCTCGAGCAGGGCATCGACGCGAACGGCCTGATCGATCGCCTGCTGCTCGGCCTAGGCTCCCGCGAGCGCCACTGCATGGCGCCGCGCTTCCATTGCCCCTGCACGCGCGAGCGCGCCCTGCGCACCCTGTCGCTGCTCGAGCCCGAGGAGCTCGACGAGATGATCCGCCGCCGGGCGAGCCAGGAGATCGTGTGCGAGTTCTGCGGGCGCGCCTATCAGATCGAGGGCGACGAGATGCGACCGCTGCTCGCGGCGATGGAGCGCGGCGAGCTCGCGTGAGCGGCGCCGAGGCGCCCGCGTCTCAGACCAGGCACTTCGCGCGCAGCCGCTCGAGCACCGAGTCGTCGACGCCCGCGTCGCGCAGATAGCCTTCCATCGAGCCGTAGCGCGCGGTGATCTCCGAGACGACCTTCTCCATCGTCTCGGGCTTCGCGTGGAGCGTGTCCTCGGGCATGTGCCGGAGCGCGTCCTCGTAGCCCTTCATGCTCATGACGCGGGCGATGATCGCGTCGATGCGCTCCGCCGAGAGCGCGTAGTCGGCGACGATCAGCTCGTCCGGGACGCCGAGCGCCCCGAGCAGCACGGCCGAGAGGACGCCCGTGCGGTCCTTGCCGGCGGCGCAGTGGTAGACTGCCCCGCCTCGCGCCGCGGCGAGGATGCGGACCACGTTCGCAATCTTCTTCTGACCGACGAACATCAGGCCCAGGTAGCGCTCGCCGAGGCTCATGTTGGTCGGGGCCGAGCGGTTGCCCGCCTGGGGATCGCCGTCGAAGAGCGGCGTGTGGTGAAACGCAATCGCTTCGCGCTCGAGCGGACCGCGCCCCTCGGCGTTCAGCTCGTAGGAGGAGCGCAGGTCGACGATGTCGGTGAGACCGATGGCTGTGAGCTGACTCACATCGGCCGGCGACAGGGCATGCAGCGCGTCGCTGCGAAACAGCGTGCGCCAGCGGATCGATCGCCCGTCGGACGTCGGATAGCCGCCGAGATCCCGGAAATTCACGCAACCGTCGAGCTCGATTCGTCGTTCCACGGCGCGGGAGTCTAGCCCCGGCCGCCCGAGACACCACGCTCTCGAGCCCGCGCGAAGAAAAAGCATCGCGCACAGCGCCGAGATCGACGTGAACGGCGGTCCGATCAGCGGTGACGGGCGCGATCTCGCTGTATGATGCAGCCGCCGCTTGGAACGGGGGGGAAATGACCGAGTCGGCGTACTCATCGATTCGAGGCGCGGAGATCTCCGAGAGATCGACGGAGCTGGTGCTGCCGAGCAGCGCCGCGCCGGCCGCCTTCGATGCGGCGACGATCCAGGAAGACGCGTCTGCGCGACCGGCCGCGAGCGGCTGGCGGACGGCCTCGCTCGCGAGCGGCATCGGCGCCCGTGCGGACGCCGCGATCGTCGACGAAACGTCGCCGCCCCCCGCGTCCCGCGCCGCCGCGAACGGGGAAGCGACGCAGAATGGCGTGAGTGCGAGCGCCCGGGTCGACGGCCGCATGAACGGCATCGAATCGCCGATCGCCGCTTCGCCCTCGGAAGAGACGGCCTCCCTCGACCGGACGACGGCGTCGGCGCAGCCGGAGGCCGAGGAGGCCGCCGGCCGGCTGTCGGCGGCGGAGCGCGGTGCAGCGCTCCCCGGAGACCGCGGGCCCCGCGAAGCGGCCGGGTCGCCGCGGCCGTCCTTCTGGCGACGGATCGCTCTCGGTCGACGGAGTCAGGCGCTGCGCGCGGCGCAGCAGGAGGGCGAGACGATGACGGCGAGCGCAGCGACGGTCCCGGGCACGCAGGACCGGGGGAGCGAGCTGCGCACGACGCCGGTCGTGCAGCGGCTGGTCTCGAATCGCGACGACGCGGCGCTCGCCGGTCGGGCGCATCCCCGGGCCGTGACGACGGAAGCGGTCGAGCGACGGATCGTCGAGCCGCTGCTCCAGGCGCTGGTCTCGGTCGAGGCCAAGCTCGAGCGGAGCCATGTCGATCTCGTCGGCCGCTCCGATCAGGTCGAGCAGCGGCTGACCCAGCTCTGGGACATCGAGGAGCAGCTCGGTGCCCTCGGTGAGCTCCAGGAATCCGTCCTCCACGTCACCGAGCAGCAGCGCCGGCTCGAGGCCGCCCTCGTTGCCCAGACCCGGATCCTGCGCTGGCTCGTCGGCGGGATCATCCTGTCCCTCGCCGCCGCCGCCTTCTCGGTCGCGTTCTTCCTCCGCGTCGCGCGCTGAGCCCGCGCGAAGCCCCATCGGCCTCACCGGCAACTCGGCCTGACTTCCGCCACCGCCTCCGTCCTCGCCGTCCTTCACCGTCCGTCACCGGCGGGCCGCCCGGCTCCATCGTGGCACCCACCGTCCCCTGCCCACCTGCGACGAGCGGAGCGGGGCCCGTGCGGCGCGCGAGACGGCCCGTTCGTGTGCGGAATCGAGCCACGACCTTGACAGGGTCGCGGTCCTTCATCAGCGTATCCGCATATTCGGATGTCGATGGGGGCCCGCGCCGCGGGCTGCCCTGCCCGGCCGAGCGGTCGATGCCACCGCCGCGACGGGCCAGCGCCCGTCCGGATCGGCCCGCCACCCCACTCTCCAGGAGATCCCCCTGTCATGAGCAAGACCGCCTCGAGCCCCGAAGCCATCCCGCCCTTCAAGGTCGCCGACCTCGGCCTCGCCGAGTGGGGCCGCAAGGAGATCGAGCTCGCCGAGCACGAGATGCCCGGGCTCATGTCGCTGCGGGCGCGCTTCGGCGCCTCGAAGCCCCTCGCCGGCGTCAAGATCATGGGCAGCCTCCACATGACGATCCAGACGGCGGTCCTGATCGAGACGCTGACCCATCTCGGGGCCGACGTGCGCTGGGTGTCGTGCAACATCTTCTCGACCCAGGACCACGCCGCCGCCGCGGTCGTCGTCGGCAAGGGCGGAACGGCTGCGAATCCCAAGGGCACGCCCGTCTACGCCTGGAAGGGCGAGACGCTCGAGGAGTACTGGTGGTGCACCGACATGGCGCTGCGCTGGCCCGACGGCTCCGGCCCCACGCTGATCGTCGACGACGGCGGCGACGCGACGCTCCTGATCCACAAGGGCCTCGAGTTCGAGAAGGCCGACAAGATCCCGGACTACAACCCCGAGACCGACTCCGAGGAGTGGGGCGTCATCCTCGATCTGCTGCGCAAGATCAAGAAGACCGACAACCGCCGCTGGCACCGCACCGCCGAGGGCTGCCGCGGCGTCTCCGAGGAGACGACGACCGGCGTCGCCCGCCTCTACCAGATGGAGAAGAACGGCCAGCTCCTCTTCCCCGCGATCAACGTCAACGACTCGGTCACGAAGTCGAAGTTCGACAACGTCTACGGCTGCCGCCACTCGCTGCCCGACGGCCTGATGCGCGCCAGCGACGTGATGCTCGGCGGCAAGGTCGCGGTCGTGTGCGGCTTCGGCGAGGTCGGCAAGGGCTCGGCCGAGAGTCTGCGGGGCCAGGGCTGCCGCGTCGTCGTGACCGAGATCGATCCGATCTGCGCGCTGCAGGCGGCGATGCAGGGCTACGAGGTCAACACCCTCGAGAACGTCGTCGAGAAGGCCGACATCTTCATCACCGCGACGGGCAACTTCAACATCATCACCGCCGACCACATGGCGCGGATGAAGGACAAGGCGATCGTCGGCAACATCGGCCACTTCGACAACGAGATCGACATGGCCGGCCTGAAGAAGGTCCCCGGCATCCAGAAGATCAACATCAAGCCGCAGTACGACGAGTGGCGCTTCCCGGACGGCCACAGCGTGCTCGTGCTCGCCGAGGGGCGGCTGCTCAACCTCGGCTGCGCGACGGGCCATCCGTCGTTCGTGATGTCGGCGTCGTTCACGAACCAGGTGCTCGCCCAGCTCGAGCTCCACACCAACGGCTCGAAGTACCAGAAGCGCGTCTACGTGCTCCCGAAGAAGCTCGACGAGGAGGTCGCGCGGCTGCACCTCGACAAGCTCGGCGTCCAGCTGACCCAGCTGACGTCGGCGCAGGCGGCCTACCTCGACGTCGACGTCGAGGGGCCGTACAAGCCGGACCACTACCGCTACTAGGCGGCGGGCGCGGTCGCCCCGGAACCCGGGCCGACCGCGCCGCGCCCGCCTCGCGGATCGGCGACGGCGACGCGGGAGGCGCGCTTGTTCGAGACGCTGATCGGGCTCGGCATCGTCCTGCTCTTCTGCGTGCTGGCCTTCGCCGCGAAGGCCTCGGCCGAGGCGCTGCTCGTCGGCGGCCTCGGCCTCGCCGCTCTCGGCTTCGCCTACGGCATCCCGACGGCCCTCGTCTACCACTGGCTGCTCCACCGCTCGCTCGCACGCGCTGGCCGCCTGCCCGAGCGCTGGTGGCTCTCGCCGACCTCGCATCACGCCAAGCTGCCCCCGGAAGATCGCCCCCGCGTGCTGCTCTGGGCCGCGATCGGCGGCTCGGGCTTCGTCGTGATCGTGCTCGGCATCCTGCTGACGTCGCTCGGTCTGTGGCGGGCGCGCGCGGCATGAGCGGCTCCGAGCGCCGCGAGGGCGCCGACGCGGCCGACGCGCCGTGGACGAGCGCGCGGCTCGAAGCGCGCCTCGGGGCCTTCGGTGCGCGGCTCGCCCTGCAGCGACCACCGCTCTGCCCCGAGCTCGAGCTCTGGCTGATGAGCGGCGACGTGGATCTCGAGGCGGGCTGCGAGGAGCTCGCCCTCGGCGAGGCCCCGCCCTACTGGGCCTTCTGCTGGGGCTCGGGCCAGGCCCTCGCGCGCTACCTCCTCGACCATCCGGAGCAGGTGCGCGGGCGGCGGGTGGTCGATCTCGGAACGGGCTCCGGGGTGGCGGCGATCGCGGCGGCCCGGGCCGGGGCGGCGAGCGTCGTCGCCGTCGACATCGACCCGACGGCGCGGCGCGCGGCGGAGCTGAACGCGGCCCACAACGGCGTCGCGATCGAGACGAGCGCGGACGTCCCCGAGTCCTTCGACCTGCTGCTCGCGGCGGACGTCCTCTACGAGACCGGCCTGCGCGGCTTCGTCTTCGAGGTCGCGCGGCGCCGGGGCCCCTGCCTGCTCGCCGATCCCCGGCGCACCGGCACGCCCCCGGTCGACTTCCCGCTGATCGCCTCGTTCGAGGCCTGCACGCTCCCCGACGTCGACTCCCCGCGCCGCAGCGTCTACCTCCACGCCCTGCCGCGCCTCGAAGCCGAGCGGCTGCGCTAGGCTCGCCGCCGAGCGCCCGATCGACCCCGATGGCGTCGTCGGATCGCGCGCGGCCTCGTCCGGCCCCGCGCTTGCGTCGACCTGCCGCGCGTCGGCGCGCTTCCGGAGCCCCCGATGAAGACCATGGCCATCCAGGTTCGCGCCGTCGGCGGACCCGAGGTGCTCGCCCCGAGCGAGCTCGACCTCGCCGCCCCCGGTCCGGGCCAGGTCCTCCTGCGGATCGAGCGGATCGGCGTCAACTTCATCGACACCTACCACCGCACCGGCCACTACCCCCTCCCGCTGCCCTTCGTCCCGGGCGTCGAGGCCGCCGGTGTCGTCGAGGCGGTCGGCGAGGGCGTGCGCGTGGTCGCGGTCGGGGACCGCGCCGCGTTCGCGATGGTGACCGGAAGCTATGCCGAGGCGTGCCTCGTCCCCGCCGCGAAGCTCGTCCGGCTGCCCGACGGCCTCTCGACCGAGCTCGCCGCGGCGACCCTGCTCCAGGGCATGACGGCCCACTACCTCGCCCACGGCGTGCGCACGACGCGCCCGGGCGACACCGCCCTCGTCCACGCCGCGGCCGGCGGGACCGGCGGGCTGCTCGTCCAGACGCTCAAGGCGGCGGGCGCGCGGGTCCTCGCGACCTGCTCGAGCGAGGCGAAGGCCGAGCTCGCGCGGGCGGCGGGCGCCGACGAGGTCGTGCTCTACGGCAGCGAGGACTTCCGCGCCCGGGCGCGCGCCTTCGGCGGCGGGCGCGGGGTCGACGTCGTGTACGACTCGGTGGGCCAGTCGACCTTCGAGGGAAGCCTCGCCTCGCTGCGGCCGCGGGGGCTGCTGTGTCTGTTCGGCCAGTCGAGCGGGGCGGTGCCGCCCTTCGATCTCGCGCGGCTCTCGAACGCGGGCTCGCTCTTCGTGACGCGCCCCGGCCTCGCGCACTACATCGCGACCCGCGCCGAGCTCGAGGAGCGCGCGGGCTGGGTCTTCGACGGGCTGCTCTCGGGCCGGCTGCGGCAGACGATCGGCGGACGCCATCCGCTGCGCGAGGCGGCGCGCGCCCATCGCGAGCTCGAGGGCCGCGGCACGACGGGCAAGCTCGTGCTCGAGCCCGGCTGATGCACGGCAGGGGGCGCTCCGCTTGACGCTCGATCTCTCGATCCTCTTCCCGGTCCTCGCCGCTGCGACCTGGATCGCCGTCCCGATCTACGCCGCGTTCGCGCGCGGCCGCTTCTACGCGATCTTCAGCGCGGTCCTGATGACGTTCGCGCTGCCGGGCGCGCTCGTCCTGCACGCGCGCCTGCGCGCGGTCGCGCCGGATGCGCTGGTCGTCCCGATCGACCTGCTCTTCGCGTACTCGATGGCGGCGGCGGGCCTGCAATTCGCCCACCTCGTCCGCGCGCGCATGCGGAGCTCGGCGTTCCGCTGGCTCGTGTCGGTGCCCGGCCAGACCTTCATCGCCGGCGGCATGCTGTCGGGACCCTGGCTGCTCGCGCTGCTGCCCTTCCGCTGGCTCTTCGACGCCCTCGACTGGCCCGGCGCGCTGCTCGCGCTCACCTTCATCGAAGCGATCCCCCTCGGCCTCGCCGTCGCGTCGGTGCTGACGTCGGTCGCGGCGCAGCCCGAGCGGGTGCGCATCACGCTCTCCCGCGAAGGACCGAAGACCTTCGGCCGCGTCCCGGTCGAGCGCGTTCGCGGCCGCCGCGCCGCCGCCCCGTCGCCGCCCGTCGCACCGCCCGCACGGCCCGCGCCCGCCGCCGCTTCGACGGCGGTGGCATCGGCGCATTCAGCGCCCTCGCCCGCGACCTCGCACGCATCCCTTCCCGCCCCGGCCCCCACGCCCCGGCGACCGCTGCGCATCGTGCAGCTGACCGACACCCACCTCGGCCCCTGGCAGAGCGTCGCGCGCCTGCGCCGTCGCGTGGCACGCCTGATGGCCCACGAGCCGGACCTGATCGCCCTGACGGGCGACTACCTGACGATGGAGAGCATGGGGACGCCGGGCTGTCTCGTGCGCGCCCTCGAGCCGCTCGCACCCTACGCCGACCGCTGCGTCGCGATCTTCGGCAACCACGACCACGAAGCGCCGGAGCACGTGCGCGACGCGATGGCGAAGCTCGGGATCCGGCTGCTGATCGACGAGGAGGCCTGCTTCGAGACGCCGGCCGGGGCGGTGCAGGTGATCGGCTCCGACTATCTCGGCGAACGGCACGCCGAGCGCCTCGCCGCCCTGCTCGCGCGGCATCCGCGGCGAGCGGACCACCTGCGCCTGCTGCTGCTCCACGACCCCTTCGGCTTCCACGCGCTGCCCGAGGACGACGTCGATCTCGTCCTCTCGGGCCATACCCATGGCGGCCAGGTCGGCCTCGTCTCGCTGGGCCTCGACTGGACGGTGCTGTCGCGGACCCGCTGGCCCGACCAGGGCCTCTTCGCGCGCGGCGCCACCCGCCTCTACGTCCACCGGGGCACCGGCTTCTACGGCTTCCCGCTGCGCGTCGGCGTCCCCGCCGAGCACTCGCTGCTCGAGATCGAAGGCTTCTGACGCCTCGCCTGCGTGAAGGCGCGGCGCGCTGCCGTCGACGCGCCGACTACCAGACGGTGCGGCCGCCGTCGATCACGTGCTCGTGGCCGGTGATGAAGCTCGACTGGTCGGAGAGCAGGAACATCACGAGGCCCGAGATCTCGTCGCGTCGCCCCGGGCGCCGCAGCGGCTGGGCCTTGAACATCGTCTCGAACTCGGACTCGGGGACGAGGAACATGCCGGTGCCCTCGACGGCGCCGGGGTGGACCGTGTTCACGCGGATGTTCCACTGGCCGAGCTCGTGGGCCGCGACCTTCGAGAGCCCGCGCACCGCCCACTTCGACGCGCCATAGGCGCCGTGCTCCGGAATGCCGCGCGTCCCCGCGATCGAGGAGAGGTTCACGATCGAGCCGCCGCCCGCCTGGCGCATCGCCGGGACGACCGCCCGCATGCCGAGCCAGGTCCCGATGACGTTGACGTCGAGCATCTTGCGGAAGCGCTCGCGGTCCTCGTCGACGACGGGCTTGGTCCACCAGATCGCCGCGTTGTTGACGAGCCCGTCGATCCCGCCGAACTGCTTCGTCGCCGCCGCGACGACGCGCTCCCAGTCCGACTCCTTCGTCACGTCCTGGTCGACGAAGAGCGCGTTCTGGCCGAGCTCGCGCGCGAGCTTCTGGCCGGCCTCGCCCTGGAGGTCGGTCAGGACGACGCGGGCCCCGGCCTCGACGAAGAGCCGGGCATGAACGGCGCCCATGCCCTGCGCGGCGCCGGTGATGATGATGCGCTTGCCCTCGAGCTGTCCCATCGCGATTCCTCCTGCGGCTGGCGATCGAGGCGCACTCTAGCAAGCGCCCTCCCCGCGCCACGGGCAGCCGAGCAGCCGCGCCGGGCCCGGCACGGCATGGCGCGACGCGGCACGACGGGCCGGTGGGGCGTCAGCTCCGCGCCGCCGGGCCGGTCTCGGCCGCGAGCCCCGAGGCGGGATCCCAGGCGAGCAGCACGTCCTGCACCGAGACGCGCGCCCAGTCGAAGTCCGCGACGAGATCGGCCGGGCGGCAGCGTGCTCCGATCGGCACGAGGCCCACCGCGCTCGCGATCACGCCGCAGAGCCCCTCGGCGTCGTGACGCGTGCGCAGGGCGTCGATCGACACGGCGCCGTGGAGCTTCGAGAGCTTGTCGCCGCTGCGCTCGAGGAAGAGGCAGTGGTGGCGGTAGACCGGGGTCGGGAGCCCGAGCAGGCGCTGCAGCGCGACCTGCAGCGTCGTCGAGGGCGCGAGGTCGCGGCCGCGCACGACCCGCGCGACGCCCAGCGCCGCGTCGTCGAGGACCGAGACGAGATGATAGGCGTAGGCCCCGTCGCGCCGGCGCAGCAGCGGATCGCCGAAGATCGCGGCCGCGTCGCCGGACAGATCGAGCCCGCTCTCGTCGCGGAGCGCGACGAAGTCCGGCTCGAGCCGCAGGCGCAGGGGCTCGGCGACCGCGCGCCAGCCGTCGGCGGAGACGACGCGATCGCGGCAATGCCCCGGATAGCGGTGGCTGCCGTCGGGGGCGAGCGTCCCGGTCGCGCGGATCCGCGCGCGGCTGCAGCCGCAGGCGTAGACGCGCCCGGCGCAGGCGAGCGCGTCGATGGCCGCCTCGTGACGCGCGCGCGCCGCCGACTGCCGCTCGATCGCGTCCCAGTCGAGCCCGAGCCAGGCCAGATCGCGCACCATCGCGTCGACGAAGTCCGGCTTCGAGCGCTCGCGGTCGAGATCCTCGAGGCGCAGCGCGACGGCGAGCCCGCGCGCGCGCGCGTCGAGCCAGCAGAGCAGCCCCGCGAGCAGCGTCCCGGGATGGGCCGGACCCGTCGTCGACGGTGCGAATCGCCCGAATCTCCGCTCCGGCTGCACGTCTTGCGCTCCCATCGGACTCCCCGATCGCGCGACGGCGATCGGACCGAGCCTAACACGCCCGACCCCGCCCGGGCGCCGGCCGGAGCCGGCGAATTTCCTCCACGCACGCGGCGTTCGATCCGAAGAAGCGGCCATGCAGGACGGCCTCTACGAACCCGGCATCATGGGACGGCGGATCGGGGTGCGCATCGGGCCCCGGAGCCTCGCGCCCCGCGTGCTCGAGGCGCTCCGCGCCCTCGGCTACACGATGGTCGACCTCGACTCGGAGCGCCTCCCCGAGACGACGCGCGAGAGCTGCCGGCTCTGGCTCGTCGACCAGGAACGGCTGCCCGAGCTGCCCGGCCCCGACGAGGCCGCGGACCGGCGCATCCTGCTGGTCGCGTCGCCGCGGAGCGGGGCCTGCGAGGATCCGCGGATCTTCGCGACGACGCGCCGTCCCGCGCGCCTCGGTGCCGTCTACGAGATGATCCAGTCGGCCCTCGAAAGCACGCCCCGCAGTGCCCCGCGCGTCCGGACCCAGCTCTCGGCGCGCTGCATCCGGGGCGATCAGCGCTCGATCGGCGCGGTGCTCTCGCTCTCCGAGGGCGGCTGTCTGCTGCGCTCCGGCGAGCGGCTCTCCCGGGGCACCCGCGTCCGGCTGCAGTTCGCGCTCCCGAGCTTCGGCCTGATCTCGACCCAGGCCGAGTGTCGTTATGCCCGGGAGACCGACGCGGGCCTCGCCTTCTCGGAGTCGGGCAGCGACGTGCGCCACACGATCGCCCACTTCGTGACCGCCCAGCTCGCCGCGGGCGACGCCGATTCGCGCGAGACCCGCTCCGGCGGCGGTGCGCTCACCGCCTGACCCCGCGCCTCACGCCGCACCGGCCGGCTCCGATCCAGACGCAGCCGCCACCGGCTGCCAGACGCCGCGGAGCAGGACGCGCGCCGGCGCGCGCAGGGCCGCGAGGTCGGCCGTCGGATCGCGCGGCAGCACCACGAGATCCGCCGAGAGACCCGGTGCGATGCGCCCGGTCTCGCGGGCGAGGCCGAGGGCTTCGGCCGCATCCGCCGTCGCCGCGCGGAGCACCTCGACGGGCCGCATCGAGGCGAAGGCCGCGAGCGCTTCGAGGCCGCCGGCCAGCGCATCGTGGAAGACCCCCGGGATGCCCGCGTCGGTGGACGCGACGAAGCGGACCCCGCGCTCGCGCTGGCGGCCGAGACAGCGCGACATGCGCTCGAAGAAGTCGGTCGGGGCCCCCGCCGCGTCGCGGATGCGGCGCAGCCAGCCCGCATTCGCCGTCGGCGAGACCCACACCTCCCGCGCCGCGAGCTCGCCGGCGAGCGCGTCGTCCCAGGCGGTCCCGAAGCCGCCGGGCCCCGCGAACGAGGCGTGCTCGATCGTGCGGACGCCGGCGCGCAGGGCGGCCGCGATGCCGGCGGTGCCATGACAGTGGGCGGCGACGAAGCGGCCGGCGCGCGTCGCGGCGGCGACGGCGGTGGCGAGGCGGGCGTCGTCGAATTGCGTGTCGCCCGGGCGGCTCCCGGGCGTGAACACGCCGCCCGTCGCCATCAGCTTGATCCAGTCGCTGCCGGCCGCGACCTGGCGCTCGACGACGGCCTCGATCTCGCGATCGCTCGAGGCAGCGCCGCCCCAGAACGCGCAGTGGCCGTCGGGCGTCGTGAGCGGCTGGCCGCAGCAGAGCAGGCGGGGGCCCGACCACTCGCCCGCATCGATCGCGCGGCGAAGCGCGTGCTCGCGGAAGGCCCCCCCGCCGCAGTCGCGTGCGGTGGTGATCCCCTGCGCGAGCATCGCCCGGGCGCGCTCGCGCATCGCCCGCTCGCGATCGGCTTCGGGGACGGCGAGCTGGGCGGCGGGCGTCGTGAGGGTCGGATCGAGCTCGAGGTGGACGTGGGCGTCGATCAGACCGGGGATCACGAAGGATCCGGTGAGATCGATCACGTCCGTCGGTCGCGCCGAGGCGGCGAGGGCCGCGGGACCGAGCGCGAGGATGCGGCCCGCGCGGACGCGCAGCGGGAGAGGCTCCGGGTCGACCGCATCGCGATCCCCCCGGAAGAGCCGGGCTCCAATCATCAGAATATCGTTCGATTCCAGCGATCCGGCTCCAAATCCGCGGGGGACGACGGCGCGGGCGTTGCGCTCGCTTCGATCTCCGGCATTCTCCCTCGGCGCTCCGATCGGTTCCAGCGGGTCCTCCGCCGGGAACGCATCCGGACGCGCCCCCGCGCTTCGATCGCGGGGGCCCGTTCGCAGAACCGCCCGTTCAATCGCGATTCGCGACTCAGGAAGGACGCCTCGTACGATGTCGGACAATGAAGTGTTGGTCGTCGCCTCCAAGATCAAGGCCTACATCAAGGACAAGGGGGACATGAAGACCTCCGCCAGCGTGTTGGATGTCCTGTCGGATCGCCTGCGGGCGATGTGCGATCGCGCGATCGAGAGCGCCCGCAGCGACGGGCGCAAGACGGTGCTCGACCGCGACTTCAGCTGATCCCGAACGCGCCGCGGCTCGACCGGATGGACAGCGAATCGAACGACGCACCGCACAGCGCGACCTCCGTCGCCTCGGGCTCCGACGTGGGTCGGATGCGGAGCGTGAACGAGGACAGCTGTGACAGCTTCGTGCGCCCCGACGGTGCGCGCCTGCTCGTCGTCGCGGACGGCATGGGCGGACATCGCGGCGGGGCCACGGCGAGCCGCGAGGCCGTCGCCTCGATCGGCGAGACCTTCGAGCGCGTCTTCGAGGCGAGCGACACCCCCGATCCCGGCGAGACGCTCGTCGAGGCGATCGAGCAGGCGAACGCCCGGATCCACGCCCTCGCGCGCCAGGATCCGGAGCTCGCCGGCATGGGGACGACCGTCGTCGCCGTGCTCCTCGATCGCGCCGGCCGCGCGGCGATCGCCCACGTCGGCGACAGCCGCTGCTACCGCTTCCGAAACCGCCGGCTCGAGCCGCTGACGACCGACCACAGCGTCGTCGCCGAGATGCTCCGCCGGGGCGTCCTCACGGCCGAGGAGGCGGCGAACCATCCCCGCCGCAACGAGATCCTGCGCTCGGTCGGCGTGCTGCGCGACGTCGACGTCGAGCTGGCGCCGCTCGAGATCGCGCCGGGCGACTGGCTCCTGCTCTGCTCGGACGGGCTCTGCGGCGTCGTCTCCGACGCGGAGATCGACCTCGTGCTCGCGAACGCGAGCAGCCCCGAGGCCGCGGTCGAGGACCTGATCCGCCTCGCCAACGAGAGCGGTGGCCCGGACAACGTGACCGTCCAGATCCTCGCGATCGGCGAGGACTGGCGCGCCGACCCGAACGCGCCGCCGATCACCGCCGCCCGGCGCGCCGCGGCCGGCGGCCGGACGGATCCCGGCGCGCGGACCTCGCCGGGCGGCCTCCCCGCGCCTCCGCGCGCCGGGGCACCGACGCCGACGCCCCGGACGCGACGCGCTTCGGCAGCGCCGGCAGCAGCCCGCAGCGGGTCGCGGAGGCCGCTGCCGGTCCGGCGCCCGGGCCGACCCTGACCCGCCTCGTGCTCGGGCTCGTCGCCCTCGCCGCCCTCGCCTGGTGGCTGCTCCGGACCCGTTAGGCCCTCAACCCGGCCGCGTCCCCATCGTCGGCTCGCCGTCGAAGGCGATCCGCACCGCCACCCCGTCCGGCCGGCGCGCCGGATCGAAGGCGATCGCGAGCAGCTCGTCGGCGACGAAGACGGGATCGTTGAAGGCGCCCGTCTGCTTGCGCCGCACGAAGCGCTCGCGGTCGGGGAAGTCGCGCTCGGCCGACGCGCGGATCTGCGCCTGCATCGCGGTGTCGACGACGCCGGGGGCGATCGAGTAGGCGCGCAGGCCCTGCGCCGCCTCCTCGGCGGCGACGACCTCGGTCAGGCGCTCGAGCCCCGACTTGCCCGCGCAGTAGGCGCCCCAGCCGGCGTAGGGCTTCCAGGCGGCCCCCGACGACATGTTGACGAGGACGCCGCCCCGCCCGGCGCGCCGGAGATGGCGCACATAACAGCGCGTCCCGATGAAGACGCCGACGAGGTTCGTGTCGATGTGGTCGCGGAACTCGGCGACCGAGACGTCCCGGACCGGTCGGATCGGCTCGAGCACCCCCGCGTTGTTGATCCAGAGGTCGACGACGCCGAAGCGCGCCTCGATCTCCGCCGTCAGCGCCTCGAAGGCGTCGGCGTCCCGGACGTCGAGCCGCCGCGCGAGGACCCGCTCGCTCTCGGGGAGCACCGGCTCGCCCCGGGCACCAGCGCGAGCCGCATCCCCTTCTCCGCGAAGCGCCGGGCCAGCGCCGCCCCGATCCCGCGGCTCGCCCCGCTCACGAACGCGACCTTTCCCCTCGAGCGACGGCATGGCCAAGCGACGACTCCTCTCGCGCGGGGCCCGGATGGGGGCCGCCCGCGGCCGTGAGGATATCCCCGGCACGCCGCGCCGCGCCGCGCCGGGCCGGACGGTGCCGCCGTGTGCGCAGCTCGCCGCGCGAGCCGGGATCGCGGAGCCCTGCTCCGATCCCCTACTCTCGTCGACCGCATGGCCCCCCAGAAGTCCGGCTCGACCCGCCCCCGCAAGCCCGCCCCGCGCCCCGCCCTGACCGCCCCGTCGGCGAGCTCGACCACATCGAGATCCGCGGGGCCCGCGAGCACAACCTCAAGTCGATCGACGTCGACGTCCCGAAGAAGAAGCTCGTCGTCCTGACCGGCGTCTCGGGCTCGGGCAAATCCTCCCTCGCCTTCGACACGCTCTACGCCGAGGGCCAGCGCCGCTACGTCGAGAGCCTCTCGGCCTATGCGCGCCAGTTCCTCGGCCAGATGGAAAAGCCGCGCTACGACACGATCCGCGGTCTCTCGCCGACGATCTCGATCGAGCAGAAGACGACGGGCAACAACCCGCGCTCGACCGTCGGCACGATCACCGAGATCTCCGACTACCTCCGCGTGCTCTGGGCGCGCACCGGCCGCCAGCACTGCCACGTGTGCGGTGCCCGCGTCGAGAGCCAGAGCGCCGAGCAGATCGCCCGGACGCTCGAGCGCCTGCCGGAGGGGACCCGCGTCGTCCTGCTCGCGCCGCTGCTCGTGAACCGCAAGGGCGAGCACCGCGAGCTGATCGACGAGGCCCGCCGCGCGGGCTGGACGCGCCTGCGCGTCGACGGCGCGCTCGTCGAGACCGAAGGGCTCACCCATCTCGACAAGCGCAAGAAGCACGACGTCGAGGCGGTGATCGACCGGATCGTCGCGAAGCCCGGCATCCGCGGCCGCCTCAACGAGTCGGTCGAGACCGCGCTGCGGATCGGCAAGGGCCAGATCGTCGCCGCGATCGACGGCGAGGGCGATCGCACGTTCTCGGAGAAGGCGGCCTGCGCGAAGTGCCAGATTTCGTTCCCGGAGCTCACGCCCCAGGCCTTCTCGTTCAACAGTCCCCAGGGCATGTGCGACGACTGCAACGGGCTCGGCACGCGCTTCGAGATCGACCCGGCCCTCGTCGTGCCGGACGAGTCGCTCTCGATCGACGGCGGCGCGGTGAAGCCCTGGGGCGAGAACGTCTCCGAGAAGGAGGGCTGGAGCTCGGGCTTCCGCAAGCAGATCCTGGCCCAGCTCGGCATCCCCTCGGACAAGCCCTGGAAGAAGCTCTCCCAGAAGCAGCGCGACGAGATCCTCCACGGCACCGACGAGCGCCGCTTCCGCGTCAAGTGGAAGAGCAAGGAGGGCAGCGGCGGCCAGTTCGACACGACCTGGGAGGGCCTGATCCCCCAGCTGATGCGCCGCTTCAAGGACACCCAGTCCGAGAGCATGAAGGCCTGGTACGCGAAGTACATGTCGAACACCGCCTGCACGACCTGCCGCGGCACCCGCCTGCGCGCCGAGAGCGCCGCCGTCCGCGTCGCGAACAAGACGCTGGTCGAGATCTCCGCGCTGACCGTCGACGCCGCCCGCGCGTTCTTCGACTCGATCGAGCTCACGGGCGCCGACCGCGAGATCGCCGCCGAGGTCCTGAAGGAGATCCGCGCGCGCCTCGACTTCCTCGCAGCGGTCGGCCTCGGCTATCTCTCCCTCGATCGCGCGGGCCCCTCGCTCTCGGGCGGCGAGTCCCAGCGCATCCGCCTCGCGTCGCAGGTCGGCTCGGACCTGACCGGCGTCATCTACATCCTCGACGAGCCCTCGATCGGCCTGCATCCCCGCGACAACCGCCGCCTGCTCGACACCCTCTTCCGCATGCGCGACATCGGGAACACCGTCGTCGTCGTCGAGCACGACGAGGAGACGATCCGCGCCGCCGACCACGTCATCGACTTCGGCGTCGGCGCGGGCGTCGCCGGCGGCCACGTCGTCCACGCCGGCACGCCCGAGAGCCTCGAGGCCTGCGAGGCTTCGCTGACCGGCGCCTACCTCTCGGGCCGCCGCCGGGTCGAGATCCCGAGCGAGCGCCGCATCGCGAAGGGGAGCCTCAAGATCCACGGGGCCCGCGAGAACAACCTCCGCGACGTCGACGTCGAGATCCCCCTCGGCGTGCTCGTCGCCGTCACCGGCGTGTCCGGCGCGGGCAAGTCGACGCTCGTCAACGACATCCTCTTCCCCGCCGCGTCGCGAGCGCTGAACGGCAGCAGCGCCCGGGTCGGTCGCCACCGCCAGGTGTCGGGCCTGGGGCAGCTGGACAAGGTGATCGACATCGACCAGCGCCCGATCGGGCGCACGCCGCGCAGCAATCCCGCGACCTACATCAAGGTCTTCGACGAGATCCGCAACTTCTTCGCCGAGCTCCCCGAGAGCCGCGTCCACGGCTACAAGCCCGGCCGCTTCTCCTTCAACGTGAAGGGCGGGCGCTGCGAGTCCTGCGAGGGGGACGGCGTCCGTCAGATCGAGATGCACTTCCTCGCCGACGTCTTCGTGCGCTGCGAGGCGTGTCAGGGCAAGCGCTTCAACGAGGCGACCCTCGAGGTCCGCTTCAAGGGCAAGTCGATCGCCGACGTCCTCGATCTCACGATCGCCGAGGCGCTCGAGCTCTTTGCCGCCCATCCGAAGATCCGCGAGCCGCTGCAGCTCCTCGAGCGCGTCGGCCTCGACTACGTCCACCTCGGCCAGCCCTCGCCGACGCTGTCCGGCGGCGAGGCCCAGCGCATCAAGCTCGCCCGCGAGCTCTCGAAGCGCGCGACGGGCCGGACGCTCTACATCCTCGACGAGCCGACGACGGGGCTCCACTTCGAAGACGTACGCAAGCTGCTCTCGGTCCTCGACGAGCTCGTCTCGGCGGGCAACAGCGTCGTCGTGATCGAGCACAACCTCGACGTCCTCAAGACCGCCGACTGGCTGATCGACGTCGGGCCCGAGGGCGGCCCGGCGGGCGGCGAGATCGTGGCCTGCGGCACGCCCGAGGACGTGGCCCGGGTCGCGGCGTCGCATACCGGCCGCAGCCTCGCCCCGCTGCTCGGCGCGCGGCCCGGCCGCGGCCGCGCGCGCCCCGCCTAACGCAGGGACGCTCCCGCGCGCGCCCTCCCGCGCAGGATCCCGCGAGCCGCCGCCCGAGACCGCGTGCGCGCCGACCTGCGCGCCGGATCACGGCCCGCACCCCGGGCGCGCGCACCCCGCACGGGCGCGGTACGGCAGCAGCGCAGCGGCGGCACGGTGGCAGCGTGGGCGTGTGCGAACGAAGCGGCGGAGTCCAGGGCGCGCATCCGGCGTTCCCCGAGCCGAGCGCGCGAACCGGGCGCTCCTCTCCGGTTTCTTCACGAGGCGCACGAACCCGTGGCGGGGCGCGGCGGTAGTGTATGTTCCGGCCGCATTGGCGAGACCCTGTTCGGCACGTCCATTTCCGGCGCCCCGTGCAGGGCGCCGAACACGAGGGCACGATGATCTGCTTCAAGCTCCATCCGGGGATTCGAACGAGCGGCGCGGGAATGCTCGCCGGCCTGATCGGCCTGGCGCTCGCGCTGGCGGGGACGGCGGTGGCCCAGACCGGCGCGCCGAAGACGGAGGACGAGAAGGCCTTCTACGCGATCGGAACCGCGCTCGCCGGCAATCTCCAGCAGTTCGAGCCGATCAGCGAGCGCGAGCTCGAGCTCCTCCTCCAGGGCATGCGCGACGTCGTCGGCGACAAGGTCCTCGCCGTCGAGCAGCAGGAGGGCGGCAACCTGATCCGGGCGATGATGCAGAAGCGCCAGGAGAAGGCGGCGGAGCTCGAGGCCTCGGCGGCCGCGGCGTTCCTGACGGCGGAGGCGGGGAAGCCCGGAGCCAAGAAGACCGCCTCCGGTCTGATCATCACCCAGCTGAAGCCCGGAAACGGCGCGACCCCGGCGGCGACGGACACGGTCCGGGTCCACTACCACGGGACCCTGCGCGACGGCACGGTCTTCGACAGCTCGGTCGACCGGGGCCAGCCCGCGGAGTTCGCGCTGAACCGCGTGATCCCGTGCTGGACCGAAGGCGTCGCGTTGATGAAGGTCGGCGGGAAGGCGCGGCTCGTGTGCCCCGCCGCGATCGCCTACGGCAACCGCGGAGCCCCGCCGCGCATCATGCCGGGCGCCGCGCTCGCGTTCGAGGTCGAGCTGCTCGAGATCGTCAAGAAGTGAGCCTCCGCCACGGGGCGTGACTCGAGGGTGACGAGCTCCGTCACGACGATCGCGGTCGCCGAGAGCGAATAGCAGCAGAGCAGCCCGATGAACGGGAGCCAGAGGCGCAGCTCGCGGCCGAGCCGTCGCGACCTCGACTTGTGGCGTCCCTTCGAGGGCGTTCGTCCGGTGCGCATCGCAGGTCCTCCGACCGCGGCGCGCAGCGAACGCGCAGCGTGGAGCGCCTATCGGTGCCGCGCAGGGGTGGCTTGATGCAGATCGCGCCGCGCCGCTTCGGTCGCGCGATCGTCCTCGAGGCGCAGCGCCTGCTCGGGATCGACTCCGATCTGACGGGCGAGCTCCACCCAGGCGCGAATCCCCTCGCCCACGATCCGCAGCCGCTCCTCCCGCGCGACCGCGCCCGCAGACCCGGCGCTCGCGCCTTCCTCGATCGGGTCCACCCGGGCATCCGCGCCCCGCAGCACCGACGCGGCGCGCGCCGTCGTCCGGGCGATCCCGGCGAGCGCCTCGGCCACCGCCTCGGGTGAACGGATCGGGGCCTCGCCCCCATCCCCGGCCAGACGGGCGAGGCGAGCGGCGAGCTTCGCCGAGCGGATCAAGGCGGGCAGCGCGCGGGGGATGCCCTCGAAGGGATCGGTCGGTCCGGACCGGCTGGCTGCCTTCGCCGCGCGCTCGGCGGCCTTGATCGACTCCCAGTGGGCGACCTGCGACGCCGCGCTCCCCGGTGAGGGCGCGTCGGCGAAGATGTGGGGATGGCGCCGGACGAGCTTCGCGCAGACGCCGTCGACGACCCGGGCGAAGTCGAAGGCTCCGCGCTCCTCGGCGAGTCGGGCCTGGAAGACGACCTGGAAGAGCAGGTCGCCGAGCTCGTCGCACAGCGCCTCGAGGTCGCCCCGGGCGATCGCCTCGTCGACCTCGTAGGCCTCTTCGATGGTATGGGGCGAGATGCTGGCGAAGTCCTGATCGAGGTCCCAGGGACAGCCCTGCTCGGGGTCGCGCAAGCGCGCCATGATCTGAAGCAGCTCGTCGATCCCCGCCATCCGGGCAGCATAGCCACGGCCGGCAGGGCGCGGCGTCACCGCGAGCCCCCGCGCCAGCCGCGGGGCTCAAGCCGTCGAGCGGTCCGCCGATGGCTCGAAAGAGGCCTTCGGACGTTTCGGAGGGCAGACCGCCATGAGCGACGTCCCGCGCATCCAGCCGACGACACCGGTCCAGCCGACCCATCCGCTCCGCCCCACCCGCGAGTCGGGGCGGGAGCCGCGGCGACCGCGCCCCGAGAAGCCCGCGCGCCCGCGCCGCGACGCCGAGCGCGACGACGCCGAGCGGCCCCCCGAGACCGGGGAGCCGCCGACCGACGCCGACGATCGCGAAGGCGGCCGCGGCGAGGGCGAGGACGGTGAGGCCGGGGCCCCGCCGGCCCACCCGCCTCACATCGATCTGCGCGTCTGAGCGCGGCGCCGCCCGTAGCGCTGCCTGCGGAGCGCGGTGCGCCGGGCGACCGGATGACGGGAGCCGACCGCGCCCGGTAGAGTCGACCGGACGAGGTCGTCCCCCATGGAGCCCGGTTCCCCCGCGAAGTCCCCCCTCCGACCCCTCGAGCTCGAGGTCGGCGGGATGAGCTGCGACAACTGCGCGGCCGGCATCCGCAAGGCCCTGCTCGCGACGCCGGGGGTCCACGCGCCGGAGGTCAGCTTCGCCCTCGGTGCCGCGCGGCTCGAGTTCGATCCCGGGGCGACGAGCGCCGAGCAGATCGTCGCCGTCGTCGTCGACGCCGGATACGAGGCGCGGATCCACCGCGCCGCGGCGGCCGCCGACGAGGCGGACCGCGCCGAGGACGCGCTTCGGGAGGCCCGGCAGACGCGCCAGCGCGGGGTGCGCGTCGCCCTCGGCGTCGTGCTCTCGAGCGCGATCATGCTGATCGGCATGGGCCCCGAGCGGCCGGCGCTCGCGGCGATCGGTGGCCGGGACGGGCTCGTCGCGGGGCTCGCGGCGCTCGTCGAGTTCGGCGTCGGCTGGGAGTTCCTCGCCGGCGCCGTGCGCGCCGCGCGCCTGCGCACGAGCAACATGGACACCCTCGTCGCCCTCGGCTCGCTCGTCGCCTTCTTCTACAGCCTGGCGGTCGTCGTCCTCGACCTCGATCCGAAGCTCTTCCCGATCCACTTCGAGTCGGCGGCGATGATCGTCACCCTCGTCAGCGTCGGGAAGTTCCTCGAGGCCCGGGGCCGGCGCGACGCGGGCGGGGCGGTGCGCGCGCTGCTCGCGGAGCAGCCGGCCCACGCTCGGGTCGAACGCGACGGCGAGCTCGTCGAGGTCGCGATCGAGGCGGTCCGGGTCGGAGATCGCGTCGTCGTCCAGCCCGGCGAGAAGATCCCCGTCGACGGCCGCGTCGAGACCGGCCGCAGCCGCGTGGACGAGTCGCTGCTGACGGGAGAGAGCCTGCCCGTCGCGAAGGTCCCCGGCGATCGCGTCTTCGCCGGAACGCTCAACCAGAACGGAACGCTGCGCTTCGAGGCCCGGGCCGTCGCGGACGACACGATGCTCGCCGGCATCGTCCGCCTCGTGCGGGATGCGCAGGCGACGCGGGCGCCGATCCAGGCGACCGTCGACCGGATCGCGGCGGTCTTCGTCCCGACGATCGTCGGCCTCGCGCTCGTCGTCGGGCTGATCTGGTGGGGCGTCGGGGCGAGCCGCTATTTCCCGGAGCTCGATCCGCTGGCGACGGCGCTGCTCTTCGCGGCGACGACGCTGCTGATCAGCTGTCCCTGCGCGATGGGGCTCGCGACGCCGCTGGCGCTCGTCGCCGGAACGGGGGTCGGTGCGCGGCGCGGTCTGCTGATCAAGAGCGCGGCGGCCCTCGAGGCGACGGGCAGCATCGACCGGATCGTGCTCGACAAGACCGGGACGCTGACCCTCGGCACGACCACGGTCGTCGGTGCGGCGGAGGCGGCGGGCTTCGAGCTCGAGCGGATCGCGGCGCTCGCCGCCGCGGTCGAGCAGGCGAGCGAGCACCCCTACGCGCGCGCCCTCGTCGCGTTCGCCGCGGCGCGCGCGGGCACCGACGCGACGGGCGCCCTCGGCAGCGCGCGGCGCGCCGACGCGGCCGCTCCCCCGGTCGTCGAGGACTTCGAGGCGATCCCGGGCCAGGGCGTCGCGGCTCGCGTCGATGGCCACGGCCTGCGGATCGGCAATCGCCGCTGGCTCGAATCCCTCGGCATCGACCTCGCGCCCGTCTCGGACGACGCGTCCGCGTCCGCTGCGGCGACGACGATCTTCGTCGCCCTCGACGAGCGCGCCGCGGCCCGCTTCGAGATCGGCGACGTCCCCGACCCGACGGCCCGGGCGACGCTCGAGCGGCTGCGCGCCCTCGGCCTCGGTCTCACGATGCTGACGGGAGACGAGGCGGGCCATGCCCGGTCGATCGCCGCCGCGCTCGGGCTGGCCGAGGGCGAGGTCGTCGCGGGCGTCCTGCCCGGGGAGAAGGCCGCGTTCGTCGAGTCGCTGAAGGCCCGCGGCCATCGCGTCGCGATGGTCGGTGACGGCATCAACGACGCCCCGGCCCTCGCCACCGCCCAGGTCGGCATCGCCCTCGGCTCGGGCACCGACGTCGCGATCGAGGCGGCGGACGTCGTGCTCGTCCGCCGCGAGCTGTCGGCGGTGGCCGACGCGATCGTGCTCGCGCGCCGCACGCTGCGCACGATCCACCAGAACCTGTTCTGGGCCTTCGCCTACAACGTCGCGGCGATCCCGCTCGCGGCGGGCCTCTTCGTCCCGGTCCTCGGCCCGCACGCGCGGCTCTCGCCGGGCGTGGCGGCGCTCTCGATGGCGCTGTCGAGCCTCTTCGTCGTGACCAACAGCGTCCGGCTCGCGCGCTTCGATCCCGGCGCAGCGACGCGGGCCGACTAGCGACTGCCGGCCGACACGCGGGAGACGTGGAGCACGCCCCAGCCCTCGGAGTCGCGGCAGACCCGCGCGAGCTCGTCGAGGGCGAGCTGCTCGGCGTGGGAGGCCGAGCGGGCGCGCAGGGTCAGGATGCGGGTGCGCGGTCCGCCGATCTGCTTCATCCGGATGCGGAAGTAGGGCAGCGTCTCCTCGGGCTCGCGCTTCGGCGGAGGCTGGAGCTCGCGCGAGCGCGGCAGGTCCGCTTCGGCCGCCTCGGCCTCGGCCTCCCGCATGGGCTCGGGACGCCGGACGGGGATCGCGACGGGGATGGGCTCGGGCCGGGCCGGCGGGCACAGCCGATCGAGCATCGCGACGTACGAGGCCGGCGGATCCGAGAGGACGCAGCCCAGGCGGTGGAGCCGCGACGACGTCCCGACGCCGGTCGTCTCGGCCTCGTTCCAGACGATGCCCGTGACCTTGATCGCGGGGCCGCCGTTGTCGGCCTTGATGACGACGCGGATCGACTCGCCCTGTCCGAGCCCGAGCGTCGTGATCACCGCGAAGCCGCCCTCGGAGAGCGTCACGAGCCGCGCCGGGACCGGCCGCTGATTCGGCTGCACGATCTCGCACTGGAGCTTGCAGCGCACACGCCGTTGTCGCTTGATTCGTCCCACGCGGAGCCTCCGATCGTCCCGGTTTCTCGTCGTGCATCTGCATCGACACCCGGGAGAAGCCCCTGTGTGTGCTGGCACACGGGGTCTCGCGCGGGGATCGCGGTACCAGGCTTCGCCTCGCGCGCGGGACGTCCGCGGCCGGGAGGTGCGCAAGCCGCTCGCAGCCCGCGCGCGCCCGACCGGCAGCGCCGCGGCAGGAACCCGACGGATGGGCCAAGCTCCCGGCCGGAAACGGCCCGGAGGAGCGATGGCGATGACATCGGCTGCGAGACGAGGACGCGAAGGCACGCACGCTGCGAGGCGCCGCGCGCTCGCCCGACCGGTGCTGCTGCTGCTCGCCTGCGCGAGCCTGCTCGCGGCGCCCGCGGCGGCACGCCAGCCGAACGTGGTCGTCCTGCTCGCCGACGACCTCGGCTGGGCGGACGTCGGCTTCCACGGCGGCGAGATCGAGACGCCCTCGATCGACCGGATCGCCCGGGAGGGCGTCGTGCTCGATCGATACTATGCGGCGCCGATCTGCTCACCGACCCGCGCGGCCCTCATGACGGGCCGCGATCCGATCAAGCTCGGCATCGCCTACGACCAGATCAACCCCTGGAACGTCCACGGCCTCGCCGCGAGCGAGACGACCCTCGCCGAGGTCCTGAAGGCCGACGGCTACCAGACGGCGATCGTCGGCAAGTGGCATCTCGGCCATACGCAGGAGCACCAGCTCCCCCTTGCCCAGGGCTTCGACCATTTCTTCGGCCATCTCCACACCAACACGAACTACTACAAGCACACGCGCGAGAACGGCCACGATCTCCAGGAGGACGGCAAGCCCGTCCAGGCGAACGGCGAGTACCTGACGCATCTCGAGGCGCGGGAGGCGGTGCGCTTCATCCGCGAGCGCGATCCCTCGAAGCCCTTCTTCCTCTACGTCCCCTTCACCGCGCCCCACAGCCCGATGCAGGCGCCGAAGGCGACGATCGACAAGTACGAGAAGCTGCCCCTCGCGGGCTACCGGCGTGTCTACGCCGCGATGGTCGACGAGATGGATCAGGCGATCGGCCAGATCCTCGCCGCCCTCGACGAGGAGGAGATCGCCGAGGAGACGATCGTGTTCTTCGCCTCCGACAACGGGGGCACGAACGCCTTTGGCGGCGTCAACGCGCCGCTGCGCGGCTTCAAGGGGCAGACCTTCGAGGGCGGGATCCGCGTCGTGGCGGCGATCCGCTGGCCGGATCGGCTCGAAGCGGGCGGAAGGCTCGAGGCGATGATGACGGTGATGGACGTGATGCCGACGCTCGCGAGCGCGGTGGGCGCGCCGATCCGGAGCAGCGTCGAGCTCGACGGCCTCGACCTCTGGCCCGCGATCGCCCGCAGCCAGCGCGTCGCGCGCACGAAGCCCGTCGGCTTCGCGTCGGAGATCCCGCTCCCCGGCACGATCCACCTCGCGATCTTCGACGGCCGCTTCAAGCTGGTGCAGGTCCTTCAGGAGCTGCAGACCGAGACGAAGGTCCAGAACCTGCTCTTCGACATCGAGGCCGACCCCGAGGAGAAGGACGACCTGGCGGGGCGCCATCCGGCGGTGCTGCAGCGCATGCAGCGACTGCTTTCGGAGTGGCGCCGCCAGCATCCGATGGCGGGCACGCGCAGCACGCTCGTCGCGCCCCCCGGCTGGGTCGCACCGAAGGACTGGGCCCTCGCGGTCACCCCCTCTTCGCTGCTGCAGCCGAGCTGGAAGAACGAGCTGCCCTTCAGCAAGGAGATCCTGGACGCGACGGCCCAGCGCGGCGTGCTCGTCGACGAGGCGACGAAGAAGGAGCTGCTCGAGCGCGACGAGCGCCGGCGGCGCCGTCAAGCGGGATCGACGGAGACGCCGACGTCGCCCTGAGCGACCGCTCGTGCGCGACCGGTCGGTCCTGATCGCCGTTTGCGCCGGAGATTGCCCGGACCGACCGGGGCTTCTCAGTCGATGCGCGCGGCGCGCGGGCCACGGCGCGAGCCGGCGAGCGCGAGGCCCACCAGGCCGAGGCCGAAGAGCAGCGCGGTCGTCGGCTCCGGGACCGGCACGAAGGCGAAGTTGTCGATCAACGCGCGGTCGCTGCCGGTGGAGCGGATCTGGATCGACTGGATCGCCGCCGACTCCGTCGCGCCGAAGTAGCCGCGGCGGTTGTTGCCGGTCAGGCCCGGGCTCTGGCTGTTCACCACGTAGGTCCCGAGCAGGACGTTTCCGGCGCCGAAGGTCTGGATCGTCCAGTTGACGTCGAGGGCGTTCAGGGCGAAGCCGAACGCGGTCACGCCCGTCCCGGTGAAGGTGATGTTGACGTCGTCGTTCGCGTTGCCGTTCGAGTCGACGGTGTCGAAGCAGCTGCCGGTCGTTCCGAAGTCGGCGCAGAAGACGTTGTCGATGTGGACGTTGCCGGAGACGGCGGCGATCGAGAATCCGTTCGCGCCGGTCAGGAACGACTGGCTCGTGAAGTAGCCGACCGTCGCCGCGTCGAAGTTCTGGACCAGGGCCCCGGACAGCGCGGGATCGGCGGCGCTGTTGATGCGCGTCGCCGCCGCCGGCTCGGGTGCCGCCGCCGCGAGGGCCGCGATCGCGAGCACGAAGCCCGTCGCGCGCACGAGGCCCGCCCGATGATCGGCCCCGGCCGGAGGACGCTCCGCCGCCTCGCGGCTTCCCATCGACTCACACGCGTGCTCTCGTCGGTACATGAACGGGACCTCGGCATGAACCCCCACCCGCTCGTGGAGATTTCACCCGATGTCGTTCGGTCCCGATCTCCGGGAAATTGATCCCGGTCACACACGGGACGGAACTCTGCCGCGAATCTTCCTCCGGAGCAGTCGTGCGTTGCCGCCCGGCCGCTCGCGGACACGCGACCGCCCTCCAGCGCTGCCGCCGTCCTGCCGATCGTCTGCCGGACCCCGAGCCCCGGAACGTCCATCGTCCCCGGGCTCTCGAACCCGACCCTGGACCAGGGAGGCCTGCATGTCCCTCGAGATCATCGGCGCCGGCTTCGGCCGCACGGGAACCGTCAGCATGAAGGCGGCTCTCGAGATCCTGGGCTTCGGCCCCTGCTACCACATGCGGGAGATCCTGAAGGCCCGCCCCGGCTACAACGACGGCCATCTCGAGCTCTGGTCCGAGCATGCCCACGCGCTCGCCGAGGGCCGCCCGTCTCCGATCCAGTGGAAGCGGCTGCTCGCGCGCTATGCGGCGTGCATGGATCATCCGACCTGTCTCTACTACGAGGAGCTGATGGAGGCCTTCCCGGACGCGAAGGTGATCCTGAACGTGCGCGATCCGGAGCGCTGGTTCGTCTCCTGGCAGACGCTCTTCGAGGGCCTCGGCTTCATGCGCGCGATCGGGCGCTTCGTGCCGCGCGTACGGCGCGCGATCGACGTCATCGACGTGCTGATCCGCGACGGCCAGATGAAGGGCCGGATCGATCGGGACTCGAACGTCGCCGAGTTCCTGCGCCACAACGCCGAGGTGATCGCGACGGTGCCGAAGGAAAAGCTGCTGGTCTTCGACGTGAAGCAGGGCTGGGAGCCGCTCTGCGCGTTCCTCGGCGTGCCGGTCCCGAACGAGCCCTTCCCGCATCTCAACGAGAGCAAGGGCTCGATGCAGGCCCGACTCTTCCAGTTCTGGCTCGAGACGACCTCGCCCCGAACGCGCGCGGGCTGGGCCCTCGGCGGCGCGGCGGTCGTGGCGGCGCTGCTCTTCCTGGCGCTCGCGCCGGGACGCTAGAGCTCGGCTCGTCCATGTCGACCAGGCCGCGGGCCGAGCGCTAGGCCAGCGTTCCCCCGTCGACGCGGATCTCCTCGCCGTTGATGTGGATGCCGTCTTCCGACGCCAGCATCGCGATCACCGACGCGACGACCTCCGGTCCCTGCGGCTTCGAGATGGACATCGTGCGCGCCATCAGCTGCAGGTCCGGGCTCTCGGGCATGATGCCCTGCCCCGACATCGCCGTCTTGATCGAGCCCGGATTGACCGCGTTGCAGCGCAGGCCCTTCTTCCCGAACTCGACCGCGAGCGTCCGCGTCAGCGCGCTGACGCCGCCCTTGCTCGTGCCGTAGGCCGCGCCGTAGGGCAGGCCCGCGAGCGCCGAGGTCGACGACGTGTTGACGATGGCCCCGCGCGTGGCGAGCAGATGCGGCAGCGCCGCCTGACACAGCATGAAGGTCCCGACCAGGTTCACCTCGAGCACCTTGCGGAACTGATCGACGGTGATCCGGTCGAAGTGTTGCAGCAGGATGATGCCCGCGATGTTGCAGAGGACGTCGAGGCGCCCGAAGCGATCGACGCAGGCCTGCACGTTGGCGCGGACCTCGGCCTCGCGCGTCACGTCGCAGCGCGCGTGGACGACCTGCGCGCCGAGCTCGCGACAGAGCCGCGCCGTCTCCGCGAGCCCCTCCTCCGCGAGATCGATGAGATGGAGCGAGGCGCCCTCCGAAGCCAGGCGCACCGCCGTCGCCCGCCCGATGCCCGCCGCCGCCCCCGTCACGAACGCCACCTTGCCGTCGAATCGCCGCATGCCTGCCGGCTCCCGATGCCCCGCGCGGCGCGGAATGCGCCGAGGTCGGCGCGGACTGTGGCGCGCTTCGCGGTCCGCCGCGACCCGCAGCCGCTCCTTACACACCGTCAGCCCTCCGGCCTCGGCAGAAATTCGGGCTCCGCAAAAAATTTCTGCGATTTCCGCGCGACCCCGACCACATCAGCCCACCAGGAGTGCGCCCTACGCGTGCTCCGCTCAATCGGCCACACGCCACCGACGGCGTGTCTACGGAGTTGCTCATGTTGTTTCGGAGCCGATGCAAGCCCTCGTCCCTGCTCTTCTCGACGCTGTTCTCCCTGGTCGCTCTCGCCTCCGCGGCGAACGCGGCCTCCATCACCGCCCCGCTCACGTCGACCTACGGTCCTTCGCTGACGGGCTCGATCACGATCGATGACGGCGTCGACCCCGGCAATCTCGTGATCACGGCCCACGTCGACGCCGCGAGCGGCGACGTCCGCGGCGTGCTCGCCCAGGTCGCGAACGAGAGCCTCCTCAGCGGCCTCTCGATCATCGGGACCAGCAGCCGCAACGTGCGCTTCGACGCGAACGACGTCGGCAAGTCCGGCTCGAGCCATGGCCTGAGCCGCAGCGGCTCGGCCTGCCCGTGCGACTTCGGCATCCGCTTCCCGGCGAAGTCCGGGACGACGGTGACCTTCACGCTGACGCATGCGACCCAGGACCTGACGATCGCCCTGTTCTACGGACAGGACTTCGCGGTCCAGGCCTCTGGCCTTCGCCTCGGGGGTAGCGAGTCCTCCCGCGGTCGGGGTAACAGCTACGGCCGGGGCCACGGCATCCGCCACGCGCTGCTCGAGGGCCGCGTCCCGAACCCGATTCCCGAGCCGACGACGGCACTGCTGATGGCGCTCGGCCTCGGCGGTCTGTCCTACGCGGGCCGCTCGACCAGCCGGTCGGGCAAGGCCTAGTCCCCGCTCGCGCCCGGCCCCGCCTCGACGCGGCGGCCGGGCGACGCTCCGAGCGGGCGTCCCGACGCCACCGCATCGGGACGGATCGAACCGACGGCGCCGTCTCTCCTCCGGGAGAGGCGGCGCCGTCTGCTTTGGGTCGCCGGTCGGGGACGGCGCCGTTAGAGTCGAGCGAGGGACGGCCGTCGACGGGGCGGCGGCCCTCGGGAATCCTGGAGAGCCGGGGCGGCGGCCCGGTCCAAGGGGGGGCGATGGGGCGCAATTGGAACGACGGACGGGGAGCCCGCCGGGCGGCGGCCCTGGGATGGGCCGTGGCGCTCCTGACTTGGACGGCCTGCCAGGAAGCCGGCCCCGAGCGGCCGACGATCCAGGTCTTCAAGACGCCGACCTGTGGCTGCTGCACGAAATGGATCGACCACCTCGAGGCCGCCGGCTTCGAGGTCGCGGCGACCGACCTCCCGGACCTCGCGAGCCTGAAGGCCGAGAAGGGGGTCCCGCCCGAGCTCGGGTCCTGTCATACGGCCGTGGTCGACGGCTACGTGATCGAGGGCCACGTGCCCGCCGAGGACATCACCCGCCTGCTCGCGGAGCGGCCGGCGGTGGCCGGGCTCGCGGTGCCCGAGATGCCGCTCGGCTCGCCGGGCATGGAGCACCCCGATCCCAGCCACCACCAGCCCTACGAGGTCCTCGCCTTCGGCGTCGACGGCGTCCGCCGCTTCGCCTCGCACCAGCCTTAGCCGCTCGACGAAATCCCGCCTCGATCCGACGGACGCGCCCCACGGGTCGGATCTCCGCGGGGGCGCGGCTGGCCGGTGAGCCTGGGACGACCCGGCGCGGAGAAGTAACGTCCGCGCCATGGCCCTCTCCGAGCCCGTCGACGTCTTCGCCCCGGACTGCCTGAAGGGCCAGGTCGCCTTCGTCACCGGCGGGGGCACCGGCATCGGCCGCGAGATCGCCCGGGTGCTCGGCCGACACGGAGCCCGGATCGCGATCGCCTCGCGCCGCCGCGACGTCTGCGAGGCGACGGCCGAGGAGCTGCGCGGTCAGGGCATCGAGGTCCACGTCGATCAGTTCGACGTGCGCAGGTCCGACGAGGTCGAGCGCGTCGTCCGGGGGATCCTCGAGCGCTGGGGTCGCCTCGACGTCCTCGTCAACAACGCCGCGGGCAACTTTCCCGCGCCGATCTCGAAGATCTCCTACAACGGCTTCAAGTCCGTCGTCGACATCGATCTGCTCGGGACGTACAACTGCTCGAAGGCCGTCTTCGAGCTCGCGATGCGCGAGCGCGGCGGCAACATCGTCAACGTCGCAGCCGCCTTCGAGCTGCGCGGCGTCGCCTATCAGGCCCACGTCGCCGCGGCGAAGACGGGCGTCCTCTCGCTGACGCGGACCTGCGCGGTGGAGTGGGGCCCGCTCGGCATCCGCGTGAACGGCGTCAATCCGGGCGCGACGGGCCAGACCGAGGGCATGAAGCGCTTCGCCGACGCCGTCCACCAGGGCGAGGAGCGGGCCATGAATCCCCTCGGCGTGATCAGCCACGGTCAGGACATCGCGATGACCGTGCTCTTCCTCGTCTCCCCCGCGGCCCGCCACGTGACGGGTCAGGTGATCTCGGTCGATGGCGGCAGCTCCGTCGACGAGCTCAAGATGGGACCCATCGCACAGGAGCCTCGACGATGACGACCTCCCTCTCCGGCCGAACGGCCCTCGTGACCGGCGCCGGCCGCGGCATCGGCCGCGCCACCGCCCACCTCCTCGCCCGCATGGGCGCGAACGTCGTCGTGAACGACCTCGGCGCCGCCGTCGACGGCCAGGGCGCCGACTCGGCCCCCGCCGAAGCGGTCGCGAAGGAGATCCGCGAGGCCGGCGGCCAGGCCGTCGCGAACCGCGACTCGGTGACCGGCTGGGACAGCGCCGGGCGGATCATCCAGACGGCGCTCGACCACTTCGGCGGGATCGACATCCTCGTCAACAACGCCGGCGTCAACATCGCGACGCCGGTCTGGGAGCTCGACGCGGCGCTCTTCGAGCGCGTCTGCGACAGCCACGTCAAGGGCACCTTCTTCTGCACCCGCCACGCAATCCCCCACATGATGAAGCAGCGCTGGGGCCGGATCGTGAACCTCGTCTCGCGAGCAGGCCTGATCGGCGTGCCCGAGAACTCGGCCTACGGTGCGGGCAAGGGCGGCGTCTTCGGCTTCACGAACGTGATCGCGCGGGATCTCGCGCCCTACGGGATCACGGTGAACGGCGTCAATCCGTCGTCGACCGAGACGCGCATGGTCCTGACGGCCGTCGAGACCTTCCGCCAGCAGGGCGGCGACGCGGCGATCCGCGCCGAGAACCTGATGAAGGTCGCGCAGAAGCCCGAGGACGTGGCCGTCCTGATCGCGAGCCTCTGCACCGAGGAGACGAGCACCATCAACGGCCAGATCTTCTTCGTCGCGAAGGGCGAGATCGGGCTCTTCCAGCCGATCTCGATCGGCGAGCGGAAGAGCAAGGAAGGCGCCTGGGCCGTCGACGAGCTCGTCGGCGCCCTGCGCCAGTTCAAGACCCATCCGCTCGACACGCCCTACGGTCGCTGAGCCGGCCGGGGTTTGCCCCGGTCGAGTCGTCGGGCCCGGCGCGCCCGAAGAGCTGATTGCCGACCCCGAAGACGTTCGTCGGGTCGACGGCCTGCTTGAGCTGGCGAGCGACCTCGACCAGGCCCGGCGAGAGCACGCGCGGCAGGAAGCCGCGGCGGAGCTTGCCGATCCCGTGGTGGTGGGAGAGCGAGCCGCCGGAGCGCAGGACCTCGTCGCGGGCGGCACGCTCGATCTCGGCGTAGACGTGGGACGGGTCGTCGACGCCCTTCATGTAGCTCGCGAAGTAGAAGTAGACGCAGGCGCCCGTGTGGTAGACCTGGGTCACGCGACAGCTGATGAAGGGCCGGCCCGGGAGCCCGCGCGCGGCGTGCTCCTCGCGGACGCGGCGCTTCACGTTCTCGCAGAGCGCAAGCACGCCGCTCCAGGGCACCGAGGTCTCGAAGGACTCGGCGATCAGCCAGTGGTTCATGATCCAGTCGCGGATGTAGGCGATGCCGAAGGTCAGCGCGTAGCCGCGCTCGCCGTTCTCGGCGCCGGCCGCGAGGCCGCCGTGGCGCCGGGCGATCACGTGCACCTGCCGCCGCTGCGCCGCGACCTCGTCGCGACCGCCCTCGAAGACGAGCGTGCACGCCGTCATGCGCTCGGGATCGAAGCCCTTGATGCGGGTCACGAAGAGCTTCTGGAGCGTCGACGCGACGCGGGCCATGCCCCGGCGCCGGCCCTTCAGCATCTGCGAGAGCTGGAACTGCAGGTTGTCGACGAGGCGAACGCTCGCCGGCGGACGCCCCGCTCGCGCGAGATCGTGCATGAAGGCGACGCCCCGCTCGAAGTCCGGGAAGACGATCGAGTCGTAGACCTGCGCCTCGGGCAGCGGGAAGATGCGGACGACCGCCCGGGTCACGATCCCGAGCGCGCCCTCGGACCCGAACACGAAGCGCCGCGCGTCGCCGAGCCCGATCGATTCGCGGGGGAAGACGACGTCGCGCTCGAGCACGCCCCGCGCCGTCACGACGGTCGCGTCGAGCACGACGTCCTCGATGTTCCCGTAGCGGTTCTTCTTCATGCCGCTCGCGTAGGTCGCGATCCAGCCGCCGAGGGTCGAGAACTCGTAGCTGTCGGGCTCGTGGCCGAGGGTGAAGCCGTGGCGGGCGAGGGTCCGGGCGATCCGACGACCGACCGCACCGGCCTCGATGCAGGCCATGCGATTCTCCGGATCGATCCAGAGCACGCGGTCCATGCGGCCCAGGTCGACGGAGACGATCATCCGCGCCTCGTCCGCGGGGCAGCGCAGCGCGTCGCTGACGTTCGTCCCGCCGCCGTACGGGATCAGGCAGACGTCGTGTCGCACCGCCGCCTCGACGAGCGCGACGACCTCCGCCTCGCTCTCGGGCTGGACGACGAGGTCCGGCACGCGCTCGAGGCGGCCGTACTTGATCGCGTACATCTCCTCCTGGGTATGACCGTGGCCGCGGCGCAGGCGGAGCTCCGGATCGCGGGCGAGCTGGTCGTCGCGGAGATGCTTGCGGATCGCGTCGACGAAGTCGGCGTCCTCCCGCGGCGCGGGGATCTCGGGCGGGTAGCTCGGGGGATGGAGATCGAAGGGGCTCACGTCGGGATGGATCGTGCGCTGGACCCAGGGCAGGAGATCCGCGAGCTCCTCGCCGCAGAGCGCATAGCGATCGCCCGACAGGACGACGACGCCGTCGGGGCGCACGCGGAAGGCGGTGTCCCGGAAGCCCCAGACGTCGAGGCTCTCCTGCTCGTCGGGCGCGGGCGCCTCGTGCGCGGGGTGGATCCGGGAATCGGCGGGCGTTCTCGCGGTCACGCGTCGAGTCTAGCCGCGCGCGGCGGAGACGGCGTCCGTCTCTCCCGCCTCGTCGCCCGTCCAGGGCTGCAGGCCGACGTGCTCGCGGCTGAAGAAGGTCGTCCGCGCCATCACGCGCCGCGCCGGGTAGTAGTCGTTCGCGCCATAGTGGTTGCAGGCGACGTTGTCCCACAGCGCCACCGAGCCCGGCTCCCAATGCCAGCGCACCTGGACCTCCGGCAGGTCCACCATCCCACAGAGCCCCTCGAGCAGGGCCGCCCCCTCCTCCGCCGGGAGCCCCACGAGCTCGCGGGTGAAGAGGCGGTTCACGAAGAGCGTCGGGCGACCGGTCGCGGGATGCCGGATCACGACGGGATGCTCGACCGGCGGATGCGCGGCGCGCAGCGCCGCGAGGCGGTCGCCGTACTTGGCGGCGTAGGCGCCGATGCTCCAGTCGTGGATCGCGGTCACGCCCACGAGCCTCCGCTTCACGTCGTCGGGGAGAAGCCCGAAGGCCGCGCCCATGTCGGCGAAGAGCGTGTCGCCCCCGACCTCCGGGACCTCGACGGCGCGCAACAGCGTCCCCATCGTCGGCATCGGGCGGAAGGTACCGTCGCTGTGCCACTCGTTTTCGAGGCCCGGGGTCGTCGCATCGCGGGTGAAGACGACGACCATGTCCACCATGTTGTCGACGAGACGTTCGGCGGTCTTCGGGGCGAGGGTGTCGTCGGAAAGCCGTCCCCAGCGATCGCAGAAGAGCGCCTGCGCCTCGGCGTCGAGGCGCTGCTGGTCGCGGAAGAAGAGCACCTTCCAGTCCCGGAGCGCCTGCACGAGCCCGGCAAAGGTCGCGTCGTCGCAGGGCTTCGCGAGCTCGACGCCTTCGACGACGGCGCCGAGCGACGACCCGACGGGGCGGACGCGGAAGCGTTCGTAGTCGCGGCGCTCGGGCCGCTCGAGCCCCCGCGGCCCCGCCATCGGACGGATCCGGATCATCGCGCGCCTCCTTCCGGCCTCGACCCGGGATACCATGACATCCGATCGAAGTCCTCGCTCGCCCGAAAGCGGCTGGATCCGGGACCCGGGAGCCCGACCGGGGCTCCGGACCACGACCCTTGGCCGAGCCGAGCTGAGCCGAGCCAGACGGGAGTCCCCTCGCATGTCCGCCACCGACGTGAAGACGACCACCGCCGCGTCCGTCGCGCCGATCCCGCGCGACCTGGCCGAGCGCGTCCTCGCGCGCCTCGGCTTCGCGAGCCGCCCGGCCCCCGATCGTGCGGGGCTCGCGGCGCTCTACGCGGCGTGGTGCAGCCTCGTCCCCTTCGACAACGTCCGCAAGCTGATCGCCCTGCGCGCCGGGGAGACCGGCCCGCTGCCCGGCGACGACCCGCGTCGCTTCCTCGAGGACTGGCTCCGGGACGGCGCCGGCGGGACCTGCTGGGCGATGCACGGCGCCTGGACCGAGCTCCTCGTCGCGTGCGGCTTCCGCGCGCGCCGCGGCCTCGCGACGATGCTCGTCGCGCCGGACATCCCGCCGAACCACGCCACGACGAGCGTCGCCCTCGACGACCGCACGCTGCTCGTCGACGCGTGCATCCAGCACGGCGAGCCCCTCCCGCTCGAGGCGGCGCAGGCGACCGCGATCGACCATCCCGCCTACGGGGTCACCGCCCGCCCCGACGCTGGACGCTGGATCGTCCGCTGGCGCTCCCCCTTCGCGCCGGGCGGCATGGACTGCCGGATCGAATCCCTCGAGAGCGACGCCGCGACCTACCGCGCCTATCACGAGGGGACGCGCGGCTGGAGCCCCTTCAACTACGAGCTCTTCGTCCGCACGCCGCGCACGGGGGGCATGCTGCTCGCCGTGCGCGGCGAGCGCATCGCGATCGACGCCGCGGGTCGCGAGTCGCGCGCACGCCTCGCCGGAGAGGAGCGCGTGCGCTTCCTCGTCGAGGAGGTGGGTCTCGCCGAATCCCTCGCCCGGCGCCTGCCCGAAGACGTCCCGACCCCGCCGCCGCCGGGCAGCGAGACGGCGCGGCGGGCGGGAGCCGCTCGATGACCGACGCCCGCGCGACCGCCTCCCCCACCCGCGCCGACGTCCTCGCCGCCGCCTCGCGGATCGCGGGCGCCGTCGTCCGCACGCCCTGCCTCGAGTCGCGCACGCTCTCCGAGATCACGGGCGCCCGCGTCTTCGTGAAGTTCGAGAACCTCCAGTTCACGGCCTCCTTCAAGGAGCGGGGCGCCCTCGCGAAGCTGCTGACGCTCTCCGACGAGGAGCGCGCCCGCGGCGTCGTCGCGATGTCCGCGGGCAACCACGCGCAGGCCGTCGCCCACCACGCGACCCGCCTCGGCATCCGCTCGACGATCGTCATGCCGATCTACACCCCGAACGTGAAGGTCGAGCACACCCAGCGTCTCGGGGCCGAGGTCGTGCTCCACGGTGAGGACCTGAACGCCGCGAGCGACCGCGCCTTCGCCCTCGCCCGGGAGCGCGGTCTCACCTTCGTCCATCCCTACGACGACCCCGCCGTGATCGCCGGCCAGGGCACCGTCGCCCTCGAGATGCTCGAGGACCAGCCCGAGCTCGAGGCCCTCGTGATCCCGGTGGGCGGCGGCGGGCTCGCCGCCGGCTGTGCCCTCGTCGCAGGCGACGTCGCCGTCTACGGCGTCGAGCCCGAGCGCTTCCCGTCGATGAAGCAGGCGCTCGCCGGTGAGCCCATCGCCTGCGGCCGCGACACGATCGCCGAGGGCATCGCCGTCAAGCGACCGGGGGAGCGCACGCGGGAGATCCTGCGGAGCCGGCTTCGGGCGATGCTGCTCGTGAGCGAGATCGACCTCGAGGAGGCGGTGCTCGCGCTGCTCGAGATCGAGAAGACGGTGGCCGAGGGGGCGGGCGCCGCGGCGCTCGCGGCGGTCATGCGGCATCGGGCGCTCTTCGCCGGGCGGCGGGTCGGCGTCGTGCTGTCGGGCGGGAACATCGACCTGCTCGTGCTCGCGTCGGTGATCGAGCGGGGGCTCGCGCGGTCGCGGCGGCTGGTGCGGCTGCGCATCCAGCTACCGGATCAGCCGGGCGCCCTCGCCCACGTCGCGCGGATCGTCGCCGACAGCCGCGCCAACGTCATCGAGATCCACCACGAGCGCGCCTTCGGCCGCGTGCCGCTCAAGGAGGCGCAGGTCGAGCTCGTCGTGTCGACGCGCGGCAGCGATCACGTCCGCGCGCTCTGCGAGGCGCTGCGTGCCGGGGGCTGCGAGGCCGCGCTGCCGGACCTCTAGCCGCCGGACTTCTCGCCGTCGGATCTCTAGCCGTCGAGACGGACGTCGACGCGATGGAGCTCGCCGTCGAAGCGGCCGCCGCGCGGATACTCGTCGGTGACGGGCGTGTCGGCGTCGAAGCCGATGTCGAGGGTGTCGGTCATCTCCGGCAGCTTCGAGATCGTCCGCGCGACGCGGCCGCGGCCGATCTCCTCACCGTCGACCAGGATGCGCAGCTCGCCGCCGGCGTTCGGGCCCCCGTCCGAGACGAACTGATAGGTCAGGATCGACTTCCCGGCCGGGAGCGCCCGGCCGGCCGCGACCCGCGACTGATCGCCCGGGAGCTGCGAGGCCGCCATCGTCGCGACGGGGACCCCGTCCTTCACGAAGAAGCTCCAGCCGCCGAAGCGGCTGCCCAGCGCGAGGACGACGCCGCCGACGCCGGGCTTCGCGGCGCGCGTGTCGAGCTCGGCCGTGATCGTGAAGGAGCGATTCAGGATCGGTGCCGCGCGCACGCTCGGCACGCTCACCCCGGCGCCCCAGTAGGTGTAGGTCTGGCGCCGGGGGAGCTGGCTCGCGGCCGCCAGGAAGCGCTCCATCGTCAATCGATTGTCGAGGGGCAGGACCTGGTTGCGCTTTGCCTCGGCGTCGAAGAGCGCCTTCAGCTCGGCGAGCTTCGCCGGCTCCTTTGCGGCGAGATCCCTCGCCTGGGAGAAGTCACGACGCAGGTCGTAGAGCTCCCAGGCGTACTCGCTCGGCAGGGTCGTCTCCCGGCGCGGGGACCACGGCTCCGACGCCGGCGTCGTGCTCGCGAGCCAGCCATCGTGGTAGATCGCGCGGTTGCCCATCATCTCGAAGTACTGCGTGCGGTGGCGCTCGGGAGCATTCGGCGCGTCGAAGGTATAGACGAGGCTCTCGCCGTCGACGGGCTGCTGAGCGACGCCGTTCACGACGTCGGGGGCGGCGATGCCGGTCGCCTCGAGGATCGTCGGCGCGATGTCGATCAGATGGCTGAACTGCGAGCGGATGCCGGGGCGCTTCACGCGCGCGGGCCAGGAGAGGACCATGCCGTTGCGCGTCCCGCCGAGATGCGAGGCGTAGGACTTGCTGAGGCGCAGCGGTGCGTTCGTCGCCCACGCCCAGCCGAAGCCCCAGTTGCCGGCCGTCGAGGGACCACCGATCGCGTCGAGGCTCTCGAGCAGGACCTGCTCGGTCTCCTTCGTCCCGTTCGCGAAGTTCGACATCGGGTTCATGCTGCCCTGCCGGCCCGCCTCCGCGGAGGCGCCGTTGTCGCCCTCGATGAAGACGACGAGCGTGTTCTCGGCGATGCCCATCCGCTCGAGCTCGTCGAGCAGGCGACCGAACTGGTGGTCCTGATGGGCGAGCATGCCCGCGTAGACCTCCATGAAGCGGGCGTGGATGCGCTGCTGCTCGGGCGTGAGGTCCTTCCAGGCGGGGATGCCGTCGGGGCGCGGCGTGTCGACGGTGTCGCGCGGGACGATGCCCTTCTTCTTCTGGCGCGCGACGGTCTCCGCGCGGACGCGGTCGTAGCCCTGATCGAAGCGACCGCGGAACTTCGCGATCCAGTCGGCGGGGGCCTGCAGCGGCGCATGGGCCGTCCCGGTCGCGTAGTAGAGGAAGAAGGGCTTCTCCGGCGCCACCGACTTCTGGTTGCGCAGCCAGAGGATCGCGTCGTCGGCGAGCGCCTCGTCGAGGACCCCGTGCTCGAGCGTCGGAATCGGCGTGATGCCGCGGTAGAGCGCCGGCGTGAACTGATTGGTCTCGGCGGCCATGAAGCCGTAGAAGTATTCGAAGCCGAGGCCGGTCGGCCAGAGATCGAAGGGGCCCGCGGCGGAGACGTGGTGCTCGGGCGCGTTGTGATGCTTCCCGAACATCGCGGTGTTGTAACCGTTCTGGCGCAGGACCTCGGCGATCGTCGCGGCGCTCTTCGGGAGCAGGTTGTCGTAGCCGGGGAAGCCGGTCGTCAGGTTCGCGACGATGCCGTTGTGGACCGCGTGATGGTTGCGGCCCGTGAGCAGCGCGGCGCGCGTCGGCGAGCACATCGCCGTCGTGTGGAAGCGGTTGTAGGTCAGGCCCCGGGCGGCGAGGCGCTCGAGGTTCGGCGTCGGGATCGGTCCGCCGAAGGCACTCGAGGCCGCGAATCCGACGTCGTCGGTCAGGACGACGACGACGTTCGGTGCACCGGCCGGCGCGGTCACCGGCTCCGCGAAGGCCGCCGTCGAGTCCGCGTACGTCGTGCCGATCTTCCCCGCGAAGGGCACGGGCGGCTTCGGCAGCACGTTCGGCGATTGCGCCGAAGCGGACACGGCGAAGAGCGCCCCCGCCGCCGAGGCGACGAGGCGGAGCCGGTGCGCGAGTCGGCGGGAGGGATTCGATCGAAGCCACGAAGCGGGTCGGGTGTGCATGCTTCGACGCTAGCAAGCCCGAGCCGGCCGGTCCGACCGAAGCCGTCGCGAAATCGGCGCAGTGCCCCGCGCGGTTGCCGGCGCATTGCCGGTTCGGGGAGATCGGATGCGCGGTGACGAACGCGATTCAGATCGCTCGATCGCGCGTCGATCAGGCATTCGCGGCGTCGGAAACCCCTGTAGCTGGTCTAGAATGGGGCTCCGCGCCCGCCGAGGATGCTCCCGTGACCCGCGCTCCCGCTCGCAGGTCCCCGTTGCGGACCGATCGAACTCCGTCTTCCGCTTCCGCCTGGACGCGCCGGGACTTCCTCCGCTCTTCGTTCGGCGCCGCCGGCACGATGCTGCTCCCGTACTACAGCTGTCAGTTCGGCGGCATCTGGGGCGTCCAGTACGAGGGCCTCTACACCGATCGCTTCACCTATCGCCCCGGTGACACGATCAACGTCCACTGCTCCCTGAGGAGCGGTGAGCGCATCCCGATCATGTTCGTCCGGATCGACGTGCGCCCCGAGGAGGTCCCGCTGTGGCTCTGGGCGACGCCCCAGAACTTCGGGAACCCGACGCCCGGGCCGGAGGGGGCGCTCTTCCTGGTCTCGGTGTCGGTGCCGGCGGAGGCGCTCGATCCCGGCGTCTACAAGGTGTCCATGCCTGCCGAGGCGATGTCCCCGGAGAATCGCCTGAACGTCGGCAACGGCTTCCCGTCGGACAACTCGGTCGCCTTCTTCGTCGTGACGCCCGCCGTGGCGGGCAGCTCGAGCCGGATCCTCTGGGTCCACGACTCCCTGACCGGGGTCGCCTACGGCGGCTTCGGGGATCGATCGATCTATCCGTCGGCGAACGGCAGCGATCGGGTCGTGAGCTACCTGCGACCGGGGCTCGATCGCGCCGCGACCTGGAGCCACGGCAACCTGCCGTTCCTGCGCAGCCACGGATACGAGTTCGAGTTCGCCGACCTCGTCGACCTCGCCACCGCGCCGGCCGGCTTCCTCGACGCCTACGACCTCGTCTGCTGCGTCGGACAGTTCGAGTACATGCCCAACGAGGTGATGAGCCACCTCGCCGCGTTCCAGAGCGGGGGCGGCAATCTCTTCGTCGCCTCCCACGAGTTCGGCATCTTCCGCGTCCGCCTCGATCCGATGGTCGGCTCGATGACGACCTACAAGTGGGACGACGTCAAGGAAGACCCCTACTGGACGAGCGGTGACGAATCGCTCCTCCCCCGCGTGGCGGGCCTCGGGATGCGCGCGCCGGCCATCCCCTTCGAGACCGAGCTGATCGGGCAGACCGTCTGGCCCGCCCAGCGCATCTCGATCGGCGAGTCCGTTTCGCTTCCCGTCTACAACCTCGACGAGGCGGGCTGGATCGTCGAGGGGACGGGGATCGGGCCCGGGGATGCCTTCCCCGGTGCGATTAGCGAGTACGTCTCGGGGCTCTGCCTCGACTGGTCCGGGGGCGTGCCGACCCCGCTGCTGGCGGACGAGATGCGGCTGCCCGAAGGCCTCGTCGTCTGGGGCGCGCGCCCGAGCCCGAGCGGCGTCGACTGGCGGGCGGTGCCGGGGACGCCGAGCTCGGACTGGCCGACGCTCAATGCGGGCCACGGGACGGCCACCTGGCAGCAGCGCAGCAACGGCGCCCAGGTCGTCACGTTGCCGAGCCCGACGATGTGCGAGTGGACCGTCGGGGTGGGCTATCCGGCCTACGACCGGATGCTGCTCAACATCTTCGCGAGATTGTCGGTCCGGGCCTAGCGCCTCGGACTTCGTCGCCGAGCGGCGAGCCCGGCTCCCCTGCCCTCGTCGGGAGGGGAGCCGGGCTCGCGCTGCGACTCACGATCGGGTGCCCGAGCACGCACCCGATCCCACCGGCCCGCCGACTAGCGTCGGCGGCGGGCGATGCCGACGAGCGCGCCGGCGCCGATCAGCAGACCGACCGCACCGGCCGGCTCGGGAACCTGCAGCCGCATGCGGAGGCTCGTCACGCGATTGAAGACGTTCCCGCTCGCGGGATCGACGGTGAGCGCGCCGCCGAGCAGCACGAGGTTGCGCACCGTTCCCACGACCGAGTCGTCCCCCATGCGGGTGAAGAAGAAGCCCTGCGCGGCGGTCAGGAACACGCGATGGGGATTGAAGGGCGTGCCGAGGGCCGTCGTCTCGTTCGAGAACGGGAAGTCGTCCGAGCCCGAGATCGTGCCCGTCGTCATCCGGAAGCCCCAGCCCTGGCCGGGGATCGCGCCGTTCGGGTCGGTGCCGCAGTTGTTGCCCGGGACGACGATCGGGTTGAAGGGACCGATCGCCGGCGGGACGCCCAGGTAGACCTGGCCGACGGTGCCGACGCCGTTCGCGCAGCCGAAGGTCGCCTCGACCGCGCCGTTGCCGTTCAGACGGGCGAAGAGCCGGGGACCCGGGGTCCCGGGGTTGGGCGTGAACTCGAAGTTGTTCCGACCACCGGTCCAGGGGAAGTTGTTCTTGACCTGGAAGTCCCGGATGGCCTGGGCGTTGTTCGCCATCGGCGTCGACGGCTGGACCGGAACGCGCCAGACGGTCTGGCGGAAGTTGCGGAGCAGGCCCAGGGTCCCGCCGTAGTGCGGCGCACCGGGATCATTGCTGATCCGGATGATGCCGCGGCGATTGCCGGCGCCCGGGTTGCCGTAGCTCGTGCAGTTCCAGTTGCCGACCTTGTTGTTGACCGTACCGGGAGCCGGGTTCCCCGGGTTGTGGGCCAGCGGCGCACACCAGCTGATCGCGGTGCCCGCGCCGTTGTTGACGCAGCCGGGACCGGGACAGAACGCGAGGGCGCCGGCGCCGTTCATGAAGGTCGCGGCCTGCTGGACGTCCATGTTGGTTCGCGTGACCTGGCCGACGTTCGGGAAGGCCGGGAAGTCGCGGAACGAGCCGCCGACGAAGTTCATCCGGTTCGCCGGGAGCGTCACCTTGCGCCCGATGAACGTGCCCGCCGTCGCGCCCGCGACCTGGACCGTCGCGAAGCCGGCCGTCGGCGGATAGATGCCCTGCTTTTTGCCGAGGACGGCCGGACCGCTCTCGAAGAGATTCGGGGCCTGCACCGACGGCGCCTGGACGCCCAGCGATCCCGTCATGTTGCGCGTCGCGGCCCCGGCCGCGACCGAGCCGATCAGGAGCGCGATCGCTCCCGCGGCCACGACGCCATCGAACATCCGATTCCGACCCGATCTGCGCTGAATCATGCTCTTCTACCCCCTGCTCTGCGATCGATCCAGTCGCGCCTCAACGCATGCATCCCGCTCCGCCAGCCCGGCGCAGCGAGAATCTTCACGGCTCGAGTCGATCGAATGACTCGGCCACCCTACACCCGCGCTGCGAGGAAAGTCCATCAGTTTCTGGATCAAATGTTCGATCGATGCATTTTGACCACATCAGCCCGACGATCAAGCCGCGGCATTCTGGCCAGGCCGAACCGGGACGTCGGGACACGGACGGCCCAGACCCGGCCAGGCTGGGCCGGGCTCCTGGCCAGACCGACCCGGGCTCGGCCGGCCGCCCGGGATCCGGTCTCGGTCCGGAGCTAGCGCGGCACGTCCCCGCGCAGGGTCGCGCGGGCCATGATCCGCCGCTCCGTGTAGTCGGGGACGGCGAGGTGCTGGACCGCTCGATTGTCCCAGAAGGCGATCGAGTCGGTCTCCCAGCGGAAGCGGCACTGGAACTGGGGCGAGTTGATGTGCTCGCACAGGAAGCGCAGCAGGCTGTCGCTCTCCTTCTCGCTGAGCCCCTCGATCCGCTTCACCGCGACCGAGTAGACGTAGAGCGCCTTTCTCCCGCTGTGCGGATGGGTCCGCACGAGGGGATGCGAGACCGGCGGCCACTTCTCGAGGGCCTCGTGCAGGGAGAGCGAGCTCTTCCCGGCCTGGGCTGCGCGCACGAGATTGCCCGTGATGTCGTGGATCGCGCGCAGGCCGTCGACGAGCTGCTTGATCGGCGCCGACAGTGCCTCGTAGGCGGCGAACATGCTGGTGAAGCAGGTGTCGCCGCCGAGGGGCGGCAGCTGCACCGCGCGCAGGACGGAGCCCAGCGGCGGCTCGGGGATGAAGGTCGTGTCGGCGTGCCACTCGTCGGCGCCCTCGCCCTTCGGCGCCTTCTGGTCGAGCACGATGATCTCGGGATGATCGGGATGGGAGGGGCCGAAGGGGTGGACCATCAGCTCGCCGAAGCGGCGGGTGAAGGCGATCTGCTGCTCGAGGGTGATCGGCTGCTTGCGGAAGAAGAGGACGAGGTGCTGGTGGAGGGCGTCCTCGAGGGCGCGGATCGTCCGGTCCGGGAGGTCCTCCCGCAGATCGATGCCGGCGATCTCGGCGCCGATGCAGGTCGTCATCGGTCGGATCTCGAAATCGGCCATCTCCTCGCCCTCCTTCCTCTCTCGCGCTCTCTCGCTGCTCGGCTCGGATCAGAGCGTGACCGCTCCGGCACTCGTATGGATCGTCTGCCCCGTGATCTGCCGGCTCGCAGGCAGGCAGAGGAAGAGGATCGTCGCCGCGACGTCCTCGGGCTGCGAGACCCGCTGCAGCAGGTTCGCCATCGGTCCGTCGGCGACGGCGCGCTCGAGCACCGCGCGATCGCCGAAATCCGTCGTCATCGGCGTCGCCGTCAGCCCCGGCGCGACGGCGTTGACGTTGATGTCGAAGGGCCCGAGATCGGCGGCCGCGCTGCGCGTCAGCTGGCCGATCCCCGCCTTCGACGCACCGTAGCTCGCCGGCACCCGCGGCGCGCGGAACGCCGAGCTCGAGCTCACGCTGACGATGCGGCCGCCGCCGCCGCGCTCGACCATGTGGCGTCCGACGGCCTGGATCAGCAGGAAGGGCGCCTTCAGGTTGATCGCCTGGACGCGATCCCAGTCCTTCTCGCTCAGCTCGAGGATCGAGCGTCCCTCGCCGAAGACGCCGGCGCAGTTGACGAGGATGTCGATGCGCCCCTCCTCGCGGACGACCTCGGCCACCGCCTCGGGAATCCGAGCCGACTCGCCGAGATCGACCCGCTTCGCCCGGGCGACACCGCCCTGCTCCGCCACCCGCGCGACGACCCGCGCGAGCCCGTCGGAATCGACGTCGAAGGCGACGACCTTCGCGCCCTCGGCGGCGAGCAGCGCGACGGTCGCCGCACCGATGCCCGATGCACCGCCCGTCACGAGCGCGATCTTGCCCTTCAGCGGCGTCGGCTCCAAGTCGTCCTCCTCGAGCTCCGCGAACGTCCGTCGTCCCGCGCCGACGGCTCCCGCCGACCGGAACGTTCGAGCAAGGTATGTCCGCGCGCCCGCGTCGTAAAGTGGCCCGCCCGGGCACCGTTCCCGCGACGGCGCTAGCGTCGCGCCATGCTCGGCCCCGACCATCTCGTGTTATGCGCAGGCACGCTCCCCTACGGCATTCCGTTTCGCGAGCGCGTCGAGGCCGCGGCGGCGGCGGGCTTCTCCGCGATCACGCTCTGGGGCCCCGATCATGCCCGCGCGCGGCGCGAGGGACTGACCGATGCCGCGATGCGACGCCTGCTCGACGACGCGGGCCTCGGCGTCGGCGAGCTCGACTCGGTCTGGACCTGGGCACCGGGAACCGAAGACGTCGTCGTCCCCGACGCCGAGAACCCCGACGGCTACTTCTCCGTCGGCGAGGCCGAGATCTTCCGCATCGCCGACGTCGTCGGCGCGCGCTCGGTGACGGCCTCGCCCTGGGCTCCGAAGTCGGCGCCCCATACGCAGCGCCCCGCCCGCGACCGCGCCCTCGAGCGCGTCGCCGAGGGCTTCGCGGGCCTCTGCGATCGGGCGGCGCGCCACGGCCTGCTGGTCCAGCTCGAGTTCCTGCCCTGGACGATCGTCCCCGATCTCGCGACCGCCGCGGAGATCGTCCGGCTCGCGGACCGCCGCAACGGCGGGATCGTGATCGACGCCTGGCATCTGTTCCGGACGGCGCGCGATCCGGAGATCGTGCGGTCCGTGCCCGGGGATCGGATCATCGCGCTCCAGCTCGCCGACGCGCCGGCCGCCGCCGAGGACGATCTCGCGACCGCGACACTCCACGCGCGCCAGCTCCCCGGCGACGGCGAGCTGCCCCTCGAGGCGCTCCTGCGCGTGCTGGACGAGCTCGACGCGCCGGCGCCGATCGGCGTCGAGGTCTTCTCCGACGCGCTCCACCGCCTCGGCGCGCGGGAGGCCGCGCGCCGGGCCGCCGAGTCGACGCGCGCGCTGCTCGCCCGCGCGCGCACCGAGGGAGGATCCCGATGACGACGATGAAGGCCTTCCGGCTGGTGGGTTGGCAGAAGCCGCCCGTGTTCGAGGACGTGGCCGTGCCCGCGCCGCGGGCCGACGAGGTGCTCGTCGAGGTCGCCGCCGTCGGCCTCTGCCATACCGACGTCCACTTCCTCCACGCCGCCGAAGGCGACTTCCCGTATCCGATTCCGTTCACCCTCGGCCACGAGATCGCGGGCCGCATCGTCGAGCCGGGTGCGTCGGTCCGCGATCTGCCCCGCGACACCCCCGTCGCCGTCGCGCTCGGGCCGCGCTGCTGGCGCTGCCTCGCGTGCCTCCGCGGCGAGGACAATCTCTGCATGCGCCGCGCGAGCGGCCGCGGCTGGGGACAGGACGGCGGGCTCGCGCGCTACGTCGCGGTACCGGTACGGGAGGCGGTGCCCCTCGGCGCCCTCGATCCGGTGCTCGCCGCCCCGCTGACGGACGCGGGGGTCACGGCGCACCACGCGGTGCGGCGCGTCGCGCCGAAGCTGCGCGGCGACGCGACGGCGGTCGTGATCGGGGTCGGCGGGCTCGGGGGCTTCGCGGTGCAGCTGCTGCGCCAGCTGACGAGTGCGCGCATCGTCGCGATCGAGGCTTCGGACGCGAAGCGGATCCGGGCGAAGGCGCTCGGAGCGGACCTCGTGCTCGGGCCCGACGAAGCGAGCGCCGAGCGGCTCCGCGCCGAGACCCACGGGCTCGGCGCCGAGGCGATCCTCGACTTCGTCGGTGTCGACGCCACGATGCACCTCGCCCTCGCAGCGGCGCGCATCGGTGGCGCGATCGCGATCGTCGGGGCCGGCGGCGGGCGCGCGTCGGTCGGCTGGGGGCTGCTGCCGAACAACTGCGATCTGTTCATTCCGCAAGGCGGAACGACGGCGGATCTCCACGACGTGGTCGCCCTCGCCAACGCCGGGCGTCTCCAGATCGACGTCGAGCGCTTCGCGTTCGAGCGGACCGCGGAGGGCTATGCGCAGGTCGAGGCGGGCCGCGTCGCGGGGCGCGCGGTGGTGACGCTCGACTGAATCGCGGCGGCTTCGTGCGCTGCATCACCGACGGATCTTGCGAATCCCCATCGCTCCGCGATTTCTCGCGCGAGAAGCTTCACGCTTCCGTTGCGCGCGGGCGCGGGTCGCTCGTACCCTGCGGCCGCGCGGGGTCGACCCGCGATCAGGAGCACCCATGCAACGTGATCGATTGGTTCCCTCGTCGTCGTCCTCGCTCGCGCCCGGTCTCGCGACCGGCGCCCGCCTCGCCTCGATGGCCCTCGTCGCCCTCGGCCTCGTCGCCCTCGGCGCGCCGCTCGCGGCCTCCGCGCAGGCCTTCGACGAGAGCAAGATCCGCGGCTACGACTTCAAGGGCATGTATGGCCAGTTCGGCGTCTCGGTCGGCCAGATCGACTTCGACCACACGTCGAGCGACACGAGCGGCGGCTTCACGATGACCGGCGGCTACCGCGCCCTCCCGTGGCTCTCCGCCGAAGCCAACTTCACCTACCTCGGCGGAGGCGAAGGCGGGATCCACGGCGGGAGCAAGGGCGATTCCCAGTTCTTCGCGTTCACCTTCGGCCCGAAGGTCTATCCGCTCGGCTTCTTCAAGGTCGAGGAGATCCCCGATTTCATCCAGCCCTACGCCCTCGTCGGCCTCGGCGGCGGCCAGTTCGACATCGAAGGTCGAAGCGGCATGCACGATGAGAGCTCCTTCATCGCCCGCTTCATGCTCGGCTTCGACGTCTGGGCGACCGACCACGTCGGCTTCTTCGTCGAGGGCGGCGGTCATGCCGCGAGCCAGGACGACGTCCAGGGCGTCGGCCTCTTCACCGTCGGCGGTCAGTACCGCTTCTGATCGCGTGCGGGCGGGGCGGCCTCGATCCGCCCCGCCCGCGCCCGTGCTCGCGCGTCCGCTCCCGCGCCCGCGGGCCCGCCCCGCCCGTCCGCGCCCCGCCCACGCCGCAGCTTGTTGCCCGGAACCGCGATGGCTACTCGTCTCGGGAAGCCGGACGGGAGGCCAGCCATGGCGGACCTGCTCGAAAAGATCCTGAAGTACGCGGGACCGAAGGGAACGCTCGTCCGCCGCGGCGAGCTGTCGCCGCCGAAGCTCCGCTATCGCGTCGTGTCGGTCGACGATCATCTCGTCGAGCCGCCCGATCTGTTCGCAGGGCGCCTGCCCGCGAAGCTCCAGGCGAGCGCGCCCCGGGTCGAGCGCGACGACCTCGGGATCGACCATTGGATCTTCGAGGACGAGCGCGTCCCGCTGCTCGGAGCCGACGGCATCCGCGGCTGGGAGCCCGGCAAGGGCTACCTCGGACCCGTCAACTTCGACGAGCTGCATCCCGCGGTCTGGGACATCCACGAGCGCGTGCGCCACATGGACGCGATCGGGGTCGAGGCCTCGCTCTGCTTTCCCTCCGCGCCGTTCGGCTTCGCAGGCTGGCGCTTCCTGCGCATGAAGGACCGCGAGCTCGGGCTCGCGTCGCTGCGCGCGTTCAACGACTGGACGCTCGAGGTGTGGGCGGGGACGTATCCGGGGCGCATGATCCCGTGCCAGCTCGCCTGGCTCGCCGATCCGATCCTCGCGGCCGAGGAGATCCGGCGCAACGCCGCCCGCGGCTTCACGTCGGTCTCCTTCAGCGAGAATCCCGAGAAGCTGGGCCTGCCCTCCCTCTACAGCCGCGAGTGGGATCCCTTCTTCCGCGCCTGCGAGGAGACGGGGACCGTCCTCAACCTCCACGTCGGCTCGTCCTCCGAAACGATCGTGCCGTCCCGGGACTCGAGCCCGGCGGTGCTCGGGGCGCTGTTCCCGATCAACGGGATGGCGACGGCGACGGACTGGCTCTTCGCGGGGATTCCCGTCCGCTTCCCCGAGCTCAAGATCGCGATGTCCGAGGGCGGCATCGGCTGGGTCCCGATCCTCGTCGATCGGATCGAGTACATGTCGCGCGTGCTCGACTACTCGAAGGAGTTCGGCGCGCTCTCGCCGATCGAGGTCCTGCGCCGGAACTTCTGGTTCACGACCTTCTCGGATCCTTCGACGCTGCCGCTGCGCGGCCTCGTCGGCGTCGACCACATCATGGTCGAGACCGACTACCCGCACACCGACTCGAGCTTCCCCGAGACCCAGGATCTGCTGGCCGCGCATTTCCGCGGGATCCCGCGCGCGGAAGTCGAGCAGATGACCCACGAGAATGCCCGGCGCCTGTATCGTCTGGAGCCGCAAGCGGCCTGATCGTCGCGGGCTCATCGCCGCCCCTCGCAGGACGGGCCTCCGGAAAGGGATCATGCGCTGGTGGCTGCTCGCGGGTGTCTGGGGGCTCTACGCCTCCTTCGGGCTGGTCGCGAGCTGTCTGGCGCCGCTCGTCGTTCAGGTCGAGGAGGAGCTCGGCATCAGCCACGCCGCGATGGGCAGCGTGCTCGGTGCCTGGCAGCTCGTCTACATGTTCTCGGCGATCCCCTGCGGCATCCTGCTCGACCGGCTCGGCAGCCGCGCCGCGCTGACGCTCGGCATCGCGGCGATCTCCCTCTCCGCCCTCGCCCGCAGCGCCGCGAGCGACTTCACGACGCTGCTGCTCTCGGTCATGGCCTTCGGGCTCGGTGCGCCGATCATCTCGACGGGCGCGCCCAAGGTCATCACCGAGTGGTTCGAGGGCTCGAGCCGCGGCCTCGCGATGGGCGTCTACGCCACGGGCCCCGCGATCGGCGGGACCCTCGCGCTGACGCTGACCCACCGCTGGCTGCTGCCCTGGCTCGGCCATTGGCGCAACGTGATGCTGCTCTGGGCGATCGTCGGGCTCGTCACCGGCATCGCCTGGCTCGTCGTCGCCTCGCTCCCGAAGTTCCGCGAGGCCGAAGCCCGGCGGCGGAGCTACGGCTCGCTGCCGCAGCTCTCGACCATGCGCGAGCTCGTCGCGCTCTCCGACGTCCGGCTGCTGCTCGCCCTCGCGACCGGGACCTTCCTGATCGCCCACGGCGTCGGGAGCTGGCTGCCGGCCCTGCTCCAGGCCCGCGGCCTCTCGACGATCGAGTCGGGCTACTGGGCGGCGATCCCGGCGGTGGTCGGCGTCGCCTCGGCACTGATCGTCCCGCGCCTCGCGATCCCGAGGCGGCGCCGGAAGCTGCTCTTCGTGCTGGTCGCGACCTCGGCCTGCTCGACCCTGCTCTTCCAGCTCGCGGCGCGGCCGTCGCTGTTCGCGGGGCTCGTGCTGCAGGGCGCCGCGGCGACGGTGCTGACGCCGATCCTGGTGCTCACGCTGCTCGAGCTGCCGGGGGTCGGCGAGCGGCGCGCCGGGACCGCGAGCGGGCTCTTCTTCTCCGCGGCGCAGATCGGGGGCGTCGTCGGGCCGATGGGGCTCGGCTTGCTCTACGACCTCTCGGGGGGCTTTGCGCTCGGGCTCGCCTCGTTCACGGCAATCGCCCTCGTGATCATGGCCGGCATCGCGCGCCTCGAGCGCCCCGCCCAGCCCGCCGCCGCGGCGCTCGCCGGGGCGAGCGTCGGCCCGAGCATCCGCCCGAGCCCCGACTGCGAGGCCGACGCGAGCCCGGGCGTCGAGGCCTGACCTAGCGACGCGGCGACGACGCGAGCGCCTCGAGCACCGCGATGGTCATGCCCTCGACACCCGTCGTGATCGACGCGCGGGGATCGACCCGGAAGTGGGCAGAGTGGTGGAACGGGAGCGGCGGCCCCCCGGCCTTCGCCGCGTCGACCGCGGCCTGCGGCGAGCCGCCGACCGAGAGATAGGCGCCGGGCACCGCCTCCTTCGTCCGCACGAACTCCGCGAAGTCCTCGGCGCCCATGCTGTCGCGCGGGAGCTCGAAGAGCACGTCCGGACCGAGCTCGCGCACGAGCGCCGCGCGGACCCGCTCGGTGAGCGCCGGGTCGTTGAGATTGGAGGGCGTCGACTCGACGATCTTCACCACCGGCCAGAGCGCCTCCGGCAGCCCCGCCGTCCGGGCGACGCCCTCGGCGACGCGCGGGATGCCCTCGAGCAGCTTCGCGCGCACCGCCTCGCTGTCGGCGCGCACGGTCAGCTCGAGCTTCACCTCGTCGGGGATCACGTTGTGCTTGAGCCCGCCGTGGATCGAGCCCACGCTGATCACCGCCGGCTCGAGCGGATTGATCTCGCGCCCGACGAGGCCCTGCAGCGCGATCACGAGCTGGGCCGCCACGTAGATCGGATCCTTGCCGTTCTGCGGGGCGGCGCCGTGGCTCCCGATGCCGCGGACCACGACGTCGACGTTGTCCGACGAGGAGGCCGTCGGCCCGGGCTTCAGGGCGAAGCGCCCCGCCGGGCCGCCCGCGAGCACGTGGAGCGCGAGCGCCGCGTCGGGGACGCCGAAGCGCGCGTAGAGCCCGTCGGCGAGCATCGCCTTCGCCCCGCCGATGCGCTCCTCCGCCGGCTGGCCGACGAACATCACCGTCCCGCGCCAGCGCTCGCGCTGCGCGACGAGCCGCCGCGCCGTCCCGACGAGCACCGTCATGTGGACGTCGTGGCCGCAGGCGTGCATGACCGGGACCTTGCGGCCGCTCTGGTCGACCTGCGTCGCCGTCGACGCGTACGGGAGCCCGCTCTCCTCGCGGATCGGCAGCCCGTCCATGTCGGCGCGGACGAGCACGAGCGGCCCGTCCCCGTTGCGGAGCAGGCCGACGACGCCGGTGCCCCCGACGCCGTCGGTCACGTCGACGCCGAGCTTGCGCAGCTCGCGGGCCAGGCGCTTCGCGGTCGCGTGCTCGAGGAAGGAGAGCTCGGGGTGGCGGTGGAAATGCTCGAAGAGGGCGCCGAGATGCGCGTCGTAGTCGCGCTCGATGGCGGCACGGCGGGCGGCGCCGTCGGCGGGCGGCGGGTTCCCGGACTCGGCGGCGGCCGGCGCCGGAGCCGGCGCGGCGCTCGCGAGCAGCGCCAGGGCGAAGAAGGCCATGCGGGCGCGGCGGGGGAGCGAAGTCGGCGGGTGCATGCGAATCTCCTTCGAGGCTCGGGACGCTGGGGAGCGTAGCGGGAAGGGCGAGCCGCCGGATCGAGAAGTCCGGCGACGCGACCCGCGCACCGACCGCCGCGTCGTGCGGGTCGGGATTCATCCGAGCAGGAGCCGACGATGGGGAGCGGGACGAGCAGCGAAGGCTTCGACGCCGATCACGAGCGGACGCTCCCGGAGCGCCTCGCCGGCGCGTGGGGCGCGACGGTGGCGCGCGCGGCCGCGGACCTGCCGCCGCTCGGGCTGCGGCTCCCCGATGGACGCGCCTTTACCTACGTCCCCGAGCGCACGGGCCTCGCGATCCGCCGTGGTGACGCCGACGCGAAGACCGTGCTCGAGCTCGACGAGGGGCTCTGGCGGGGACTCCGCGACGCGATGGAGACGCCCTTCGGCCTGATCCTCTTCCAGAAGGCGAAGGTCGTCGCGGGCGAGGTCGGCGACTTCCTGCGCTGGGAGGTCGCGCTGCGCGTCCTCTACGAGATGCTCCCGCCCTACGATCCCGCGGCGCCGCTCCTCGGCCGCGACGGCATCGAGCACGATCCGACCCGCGCCTTCCATCCCGACGACGATCCCGCCGTCATGGCCGACTTCCTGCGGACGACCGGCTACATCCTCGTGCGCGAGGTCGTCCCGGCGAACGAGATCGCGCGCCTCGACGAGGCAGCCGAGCGACTCCGCGGACGAGCGCGGCCCGACTCGCCCACCGCCTGGTGGGGCCAGCACCAGGACGGCCGCACGCTCCTGACCCGCGTCCTCGACGGTGGCACCGATCCGCAGATCCGCGCCCTGCTGAACGACCCGCGCCTGCTGCGCGTCGTCGCCCTCTCCGACCACGACCTCGCGCCCACCGACACCGACATCATCCACGTCCTCTTCAAGCAGTCCGGGATGGTCTTCGACGGAAAGACCGACAACCCCTGGCATCGCGACTGCGGCCTCGGCCTCCACCGCGACATGTGTCCCGTCATGAACGGCAGCCTCTTCCTGCGCCCCGCGAACCGCGCGACCGGCGAGCTGCGATTCCTGCCCGGCTCCTGGCGCACCGCCGGCTTCGCCTTCGAGGACCCGGACTACGCCCGCGGCGTCGCGATCGAGGCGAATGCCGGCGACTTCGCGCTCCACTACGGCGACGGCCTGCACGCGGGGCCGCCGCCGACGGCCGCGCAGGGCCCCTTCCGGACCAGCGTCGTGATCGAGTACGGCCCGCGCAACCGGGGCACCGGCGTCGGCCAGGAGCACTACGACCTCCAGCTCCACGACGTCGACACGACCCGCTTGCGTTAAGCGCGTGCCCGGCGTCGACGCCCGGACCCGGACGGTTCGCGCGGCCCACCCGGCATGGAACAGGATCGATCCCGCATGGCCCACGACCCCATCGACGTCCTCGTGATCGGAGCCGGCGTGTCCGGCGCCGTCGTGGCGAAGCGCTGCGTCGAGGCCGGCCTCTCGGTCCTCTGCCTCGAGCAGGGCGACTGGCCCGATCGCGCGAACTATCCGGGCGCGTCGCCGGAGTGGGAGCTCGTCGCCGCCCGGCAGTGGTCGCCGGCGGCGATCCTCCGCAACGCGCCCGGCGACTATCCGATCGACCTCGCCGAGTCGGACTTCGGCGTGCTCAACTTCAACGGCGTGGGCGGCGGGAGCATCCTCTACAACGCGCAGTGGCCCCGCATGCTGCCCGACGACTTCCGGGTGCGCAGCGTCGACGGCGTCGCCGAGGACTGGCCGATCGGTTATGCGGAGCTGCAGGCCTACTACGAGCAGACGGACCGGGACTTCGGCGTGTCGGGGCTCGGCGGCAATCCGAAGTATCCCGCCGGTGCGGAGCCGCCGCTCCCGCCGCTGCCGATCGGTGCGATGGGGCTGCGGATGGCGCGCGCCCAGGCGCAGCTCGGCTGGCACTGGTGGCCCGGGACGAACGCGATCCTCTCGGCACCCCGCGATGGTCGACATCCCTGTGTGCAGCGCGGCGCCTGCGGCTCGGGGTGCAACGAGGCGGCGAAGGCGTCGACCGACGTGACGCACTGGCCGGGGATCGTGCGGCGCGGCGGGCGGGTCGTGACGGGGGCCCGCGTGCGGCGCATCGTCGTCGATGGTCGGGGGCTCGCCTGCGGCGTCGAGTGGATCGATCGCGAAGGGCGCGAGGCCTATCAGCCCGCCGACGTCGTCGTCTGCGCCGCGAACGGCGTCGGCACACCGCGCCTGCTGCTCGCCTCCGACGGCCTCGCGAACTCCTCGGGGCTCGTCGGGCGCAACCTCATGCTCCATCCGCTCTCCGCCGTCGTCGGCCTCTTCGACGGGGCGCCGGAGGGCTGGCGCGCCCACGCGGGCGCCCTCATCCACTCCCTCGAGTTCGCGAAGAGCGATGCCGCGCGCGGATTCGTCCGCGGCGCGACCTGGTCGCTCGCGTCTGCAGGCGGCCCCCTCGGCGCGGCCTTCGGCTCCGACGGCGTCGGCCACTGGGGCGCCGACCACCATGCCCGCTTCCGAGAGCGCTTCGGCCGCAGCGCGAGCTGGATCCTGATCACCGAGGATCTCCCCGATCCCGAGAACCGCGTCGAGCTCTCGCCGACGGTCTCCGACTCGGACGGCCTCCCTGCCCCGCGCATCCGCTATCGCCTCGCCGAGAACTCGCGCCGCCTCATGGCCTGGCACGAAGCGCGGGCGAAGGAGTCGCTGGAGGCCGCCGGCGCGTGGAAGACCGAGCTCATCCACTACGGCGCCAACGGCCACCTGCTCGGCACCGCGCGCATGGGCCTCGACCCCGCGAGTTCGGTCGTCGGCCCCGATTGCCGCGCCCACGACGTCCCCAACCTGCTGATCCCCGACGGCAGCGTCTTCGTGACCGCGGGCTCCGCGAACCCGACGACGACGATCGCCGCCGTCGCCCTGCGCGCCGCCGACCGCCTCGTCGCCGATCGCGCGAAGCTCCCGCGCCCGGACCACCGCACGCGCGTCGCGTTCACCGGCCCGGCCCGGCCTTCCGCCGCGGCAACACCGGACCCTGCCTCCGCGCCCACGACCGCTCCGGCGTCCTCGACGCTGCCCACCGCTGCCACCGCGGCAGCCCCCGCTCCCGCTCCCGAGCCCCTCGCCGAGGCAGATCGCGCCCGCCTGCGCGTGCTGGCCGATGCCTGGATTCCCGCCGCCGACGGCATGCCGGCCGCTTCGGCGGTCGGGGTCGCCGACCGGGAGCTCGACCGCGTCCTGCGCGCACGGCCGGATCTCGCTCTGCCCCTGCGCGACGCGCTGCAGAGCGAAGCGCTGCTGGGCGGCGGCGAGCCGACGGGGAAGGCGCTCGGACTCCTCCACTACGTCGTCGCCGCGGCCTACTACCTCGCCCCCGCGGTGCGCACCGCCCTCGCCTACGATCCGGAGCGGGTCACCCCGGTCCGGCCCGAGAGCTATCCCGACTGGGCGGCCGAGGGGCTGCTCGACTTCATGCTGGAGGAGACGTCATGACGAAGTCCACGGTCCACAAGATCACCGAGGCGAAGCCGGTCCACGACGAGCGCGAGATCGAGGCGATCGTCGACGTCCTGCGCAACGGGACCCTCGATCTCGGGCCGAAGGTCGCCGAGTTCGAGCGCCGCGGCGCGGAGCTCCTCGCGAAGCGCCACGCCGTCTTCGTCAACTCGGGGACGTCCGCGCTCTGGCTCGCCGTCGATCTGCTCGGCTGCCAGCCCGGCGACGAGGTCATCACGTCGCCGCTCACCTTCTCGAGCGACATCGCCCCGCTCGTGCGCTCGGGGATCGTCCCCGCCTTCGTCGACGTCGAGCCCGACACCTTCCAGATCGACGTCGACGGCATCGAGGCGATGATCGGCCCCCGCACGAAGGCGATCCTCGCGCCGAACCTCGCGGGCAACTGCCCCGACTGGGACCGCATCCGCGCGATCGCCGATCGCCGTGGCCTGCTCGTCGTCGAGGACAGCTGCGACGTCCTCGACACCCGCCTGCGCGGGACGCGCACCGGCCTGCGCTCCCACATCTCCGTGACGAGCTTCGCCCGCGCGCATTCGATCACCGCGGCGGGCAACGGCGGCATGCTCGGCGTCGACGACGCCGACTGGTTCGACCAGTCGCTGGTCCGCCGCCGCTGGGGCCGCCGCTCGGAGACCTATCTCTTCGGCAGCCGAAAGGGAACCGCCGAGCGCTTCGGCCCGCTCGTCGACGGCACGCCCTACGACCTCATCTTCGTCTTCGACGACATGGGCTACAACTTCGAGCCGTCCGAGATCATGGCCGCCTACGGCCTCGTCCAGCTCGAGAAGCTCGGCGAGTTCAACCGCCGCCGTCAGCGCGTCTTCGCCGCCCTCGACGAAGCCTTCCTGAAGCACGGCGACCTGATCGTCCACCCGCGCACCACCGAGGGCCTCGAGACGACCTGGATGCGCTACCCGTTCCTGCTCGCCGACGGCATCGATCGCACCGCGATGCAGGAGCATTTCCTGGCCCGCGACATCCCGACCCGCATGGTCTGGACCGGCAACATCCTGCGCCAGCCCGGCTTCGCGAAGATCCCCCACCGCGCCCCGCCGAAGGGCCTCCCGAACTGCGACCGCGTGATGGACCACGCCCTCTCGCTGCCGGCCCACCACGGGCTCACCGACGCGGACGTCGCCCATCTGATCGACGCCGTGATCGACTGGCGCGCCGTCCGATGAGCCGGTCCGACGAGTAGGTCCGAAGAGAGAGTCCGATGAGCTTCGTCTACGACCCGATCGCGCCCGGCTTCGCCGATGCGTCCCACGCCGTCTACCGGCGGATGCGGGACGAGTTCCCGGTCTGGGCGGATCCGGCGGGGCGCTTTCACGCGATCTCGCGCTATGCCGACGTGCTCGCGGCGACGCGGGACTGGGAAACGTTCTCGTCGACCGGGAAGCTCGAGGCCGTCTACTCGAAGCCGACGATGAACTCCTTCGACCCACCGCGACATACCCAGCTGCGCGCGCTCGTCTCGCGCGCCTTCACGCCGCGGCGCGTGAGCGACCTCGAGCCGGAGATCCGCGCCATGGCGCGGGGCCTGATCGACGCCTTCGCGTCCGATGGGCGCTTCGACGGGATCGCGCAGTATGCGGCGCTCCTGCCGTCCATGGTGATCGGGCGGCTGATCGGGCTCCCCGACGAGGTCGTGCCCGTCTGCCGTGAGCTGACGGACACGTACATGCGCCATACCCATCCCTCGCAGGCCGTCGGCCCGACGAGCAAGGCCTACGCGATCTTCGCCGAGCTCTACGAGCAGCGCCGGAATTCGCCGAAGGACGACCTGCTGACGGCGCTGCTCCAGGCCGAGATCGACGGCGAGCGGCTGACGGAGGACGAGCTGCTCGCCTTCGGCTGGCTCCTGCTCGTGGGCGGCAACGACACGACGACGAACCTGATCGGCAACGGCCTCGAGCTCTTCGCGCGCTTCCCCGACGTCCGCCGGCGAGTCGCGCAGGATCCCCGGCTCCTCGCCGACTCCGTCGACGAGGTCCTGCGCTACGCGTCGCCGACCCACACGCTCCCGCGCACGGCGATGCGCGACGTCGAGCTCCACGGTGTGACGATTCCGAAGGGCGCCCGGGTCCATCTGCTCTGGTCGTCCGCAAACCTCGACGAGCGCGAGTTCCCCGACCCCGAGCGCTTCGACGTCGAGCGCCGCCCGACGCGCCACCTCGCCCTCGGCCACGGCGTCCACTACTGCCTCGGCGCCTCGCTCGCGAAGCTCGAGGCGGAGATCGCCTGGGGCGAGCTCTTCGCGCGGATCCCCGAGTACGCGCTGCTCGAGCTGCCGCATCGGTTCGTGTCGAGCACGTTCTACGGCTGGGAGTCGCTGCCGATCGGGTTCTGAGCGACGGAGCGCATGCGCGCTTCGTCGAACCGGGCATTGCAGGCAGGCTCCGAGATCCCGGACGGGCCGGACCCTGAGCCCGGTCGCTCAGTCGCCCCGACGCCGCCCGCGCACCCCGAGCCCCGTCGCGAGGAGCAGCCCGAGCAGCACGACCCGCGCCGCCGGTCCCGCCACGGGCACCGCCGGCGGCGGCGCACACGCCTGGGGATTCGGCACGCAGGCATCGCCGTTCGACGGATCGCTCTGGTCCGGGACACCATCGTGGTCGGTGTCGGTCGTCGACGACTCCTGATAGTCGAAGAGCCCGTCGCCGTCGGCGTCCGCGGTCGCCCCCTCCTGGAAGTCGGAGACGCCGTCGCCGTCGGTGTCCGCCGCGCAGACCGCGACGAAATGGGTCGGGATGCAGCCGTCCGTGGGCGCCGGGTCGGCGAGGTCGACGACACCGTCTCCGTCCGTGTCGACGAGCCCCGCGAGATCTGCCGACTCCGCCTCGCGCAGGAAGGCGGCGAGCCGGGCGAGCGTCGTCGACGAGAGGTTCGCGAAGGCCGAGTGGGCCGTGATCGCCGCTTCCAGCGTCGGCGCCGAGCCGTCGTGGAGGAAGGGTGGATTACTCCAGGCACCGATCAGGCCCGGCGTGTCGAAGCCGTCGAGGGGGCCGCCGAGGCGCTGGCCGCTCGAGGGCTTGATCGTGCCGACGTCGTGGCGGAGCGTCGTCGGCGAGTCCGTCAGGTTCGGGACCGAATGACAGCCGAGACAGCCGAGCTGGGCGAACTCGAGGCGGCCCTGGGTCGCGTCGGTGCCGAGCGTGCCCAGGCTCGGGCGGAACGGGCTCGCGGGCGCCGTCGTCAGCGAGTTCACGTAGGCGGCGAGCGCGTCGAGGTCGGCGGAGAGGCCGGCCTTGGGCGGACCGAGGGGCGCCGAGGTCGCGGCGAAGTCGGCGGGGGAGAGCAGCCCGCTGCCGAGGTTCAGGGCGCGGATCTGGCCCTCGAAGTCCTGGATCTCGTCGAAGTTCCCGGTCCAGTGGGGCCGGCCGTGGCCCGTCCCCTTGCCGCGCAGGTCGATCGTGTTGCGCAGCCCCTCGCCGAAGCCGCCGAGATCCCAGACGCGGCCGTCGCCGTCGCCGTCGTTGTGGCAAGAGGCGCAGCTCAGATAGTCGTCGAGGGCGAGGCGATCGTCGGACGCGTCGTAGAAGAGCTGCTTGCCGAGCAGGATCGTCGGCGGAAGCGCCTCGACCGAGACCGTATGGATCGGCGGCAGCGGGTTCGCCGACGGCAGGTTCGTCTCGAGCATCTGGGTCAGGTCGAAGCGCGAGATCTGGCGATCCATGAAGTCGTGGACGTAGGCGGTCCGGCCGTCGCTCGAGAGCGCCACGCTCTGGGGCGCGCGGCCGGTGGGCAGTCGCATCAGCGGATAGCCGTCCTGGAGGTCGTAGACGGCGAGCTGGCGGCTCGTCTCGAGGGTCACGAAGAGATAGCGGTCGTCGCCCGAGAGCGCGGCGCCGGTCGCGAGGCTCGAGTTGTCGTGGTCGATCCGCAGGCTCGGGTCCTCGGTCCCCGTCGCGAGCAGGATCCGGGACGTATTCGCGCGCACCGCCGAGTCGAAGCCCAGCCCCGCCACGCCGCGCAGTGCGCCGGCCCGGATGTTGTCCTTCTTCGACGGCACGTAGGCGCGCTGGCCGGCGAAGTCGACGACCGCGGGGCCGAGGTAGTTGGGCATGCCCGGGCCCTGGCTCTCCGACTGGGCGCGGCCGTCGTGGGTGAGCGGAATCGTCTGGGCGAGGGTCATCGTGGCCGGATCGATCGAGAAGACCTGCGCCGCGCCCGAGGCGACGTCGACCGAGAGCGTGCTCTCGCCGGGGATCGGCGGCGTGACGAAGTTGCTGACGAGGAGCCGCGCGTCGTCGTTCGCGATCGAGAGGTGGCGCGGGCGGCCCGAGAGCGTGAGGCTGCCGAGCAGCGCGTCGGTCGCCGCGAGGCGCTTCTCGACCCGGGCCAGGGCCTCGAGCACGACGTAGTAGGTCGAGCCGTCGGCGCTGAAGACGAGGCCGTGGGGCTCGCTCGCCCGGGGGAGCGGGATGGTGCGGGTCACGGTCAGCGTCACTGCATCGATCACGCTGATCGAGGCGCCCGCCTTGTTGACGACGTAGATGCGCGCCTGGCCCGGCTCCCGGGCGATCGACCAGGGGGCGTCGCCGACCGGGATCTCGGCGAGGACCGCGCCCGCGGCGCTCGAGACGGTGACCGAGTCGTTGTCGGGGTTCACGTTCCAGATGCGGTCGGCGCCGCTGCTCTTCTCGACGAGCAGCGTCGTCGAATGCCGCGGGGCGAAGGGCAGCGGCGTGATGGCCGACGGGCTCAGCGCCGGCAGGTCGGGCGTCGTCGCCCCACGCGCCGTCGGCGTCGGGTAGTCCGCCGTAGAGCGGTCGTCGAGGGCGGTCCAGCCGACGCCGTCGTTGCTCGCCTCGAGGACCCAGCGCACGGGATCGCGCTCGGGCGCGTCGCTCGCCGTCGTGATCGTGTAGGCGTCGATCTCGACGTTTCCGCCCATGTCGTAGACGAGGTCACCGCGATTGAAGTCGTGCCAGGCCGTGTTCGGGTCGGCGTCGTCGGCGCGCGTCGGGCCCTGGCCGGCGGGGTTGTTGCCGCCGGGGTTGGTGACGAAGAGGGCGTGGTGGCGGGTGCCCTGCTTGAAGAGGGCGAGCTCGGCCAGCTGGATGCCGCTCGCGGTCGCGCCGTCGCGCAGCTTCGTCGGGCGGAAGCGGTAGTAGCGGTAGCCGGGGGCGGCCTTCGGGACGAGGCGGGCGTCGGCCCAGTCGCCGCGATCGCCGCAGGCGTCGCCGAGGGTGAAGAGGCGCAGCGTCAGCGCGTTGGCCGTCGAGACGTCGAGATCGATCGCCTCGGTCGCCGTCGTCGCGACGAAGGGGCCGCTCGTGTAGGCGACGGTGCCGTCGAGGGCGATCTCGAACTGGACCTCGCCGCAGAGGCCGTCCTGGACGTCGTCGAGGCCGATGTGGGCGCGGAAGCGGTCGTACTTTCCGGCGAGGGCGACCGAGATCTCGGAGAAGGCATAGGCGCCGACGCCCTTCGCGTAGGTCACGCCCGCCAGGCGGATCGGACCGCCGTCGCCGGCGGTCGCGCTGCCGACGTTGCGATCGCGCTCCGCCGGGCCGAGACCGTTGGTCGAGGTCGTCCACGGCAGGTCGGAGACGTAGACCGCGGTCGGATCCGGGACCGACTGCACGTCGCGCACGACCTGGATGGTCTCGCCGATCGACGGCGTCCCGTCGGCGTCGAGGGCGAAGAGGAAATAGTTGCCGACGATCAGCGTGTTGGGGTTCGCGGGGAAGGTCAGCGTGAAGGTGCCGTCGCCGTTCGCGACGGCCGGGATCGGGAGGAAGCGCTGGTCGGTGTTGACGTGATGCGTGACGGCGGAGAGGCGGACGACGGAGAAGGCGGTCGTCGACGGGCTCGCGGTGACGACCATCGTCTCTCCGGCGCTGACCTGCGCCGGCTCCGGCACCGACAGCGTCGGTCGGACCGCCGGTGAGCCGTCGCTCTCGAAGAGGTAGGGCGGCGAGTAGATCTGTCCGTCGAGGTGGTTCGCCGGATGACCGCTCCAGCGCCCACCGCCGCCCATCGAGATCACCCGCGCGTCCTTCATCAGGAGCGCCGTCGAGTGGTAGTTGCGCGGGACGTCGATGTTGTCGGTCGTGCGCCAGCTGTTGGTCGAGGGCGAGTAGATCTCCGTGTGGAGGATCGAGCCCTCGTCGTCGAAGTAGCGGGCGACGGTGTTGCCGCCGATCACGAGCAGCTCGCCGTTCGCGAGCGTGACCGTGTTGAGCAGCGTCCGCGGATATCGCATGGGCGGCCCCGGCGTCACCGTCGGCGACGGCCCCGTCAGATCGACGCGGTAGACGAAGCTCGCCGACACCGGCGGGTCGAGCCGCAGATCGGCACCGCCGAGGAGCATGACCTTGCCCTCGCCGTAGGTGACCGCGTTGCCGTAGGAGCGGGCGACGTTCCCGATCGGTTGTCCGAGGGAGACGGTCGGGCCGCCGCCCATCGGGTCGTAGCGGTGCCAGGTCGGCGTCGGGCCGCCCTGGAAGACGTCGCCCTGCGGCGTGACGGCGATGTGGGAGTTCCAGGCCAGGTCGATCGCGCCGGTCGGATTGCCCGAGACGTTGATGACGTTCTGCTCGTAGAGCTGATCGTCGGCGTCGGCGTTCGGGCGCGGCGACCAGGTGTTCGTCGCCGGGTTGTAGACCTCGGTCCGGCTGCCCGCGTCCTTCGCGAAGCTCGCGAAGATCGTGTTGTTGGGGAGCGTCGCCGCGAGCCCGTACCAGCGCAGGTCGATCAGATCGGCCAGCGGCGACCAGGTCTGCGTCGCCGGGTTGAACGAGGACACGCGGCGGTCGCTCGGATTGCCGCCGGCCGCGACGATCGTGCCGTTCTCGAGGGTCGCGACCCCGGCGCAGAACATGTCGTGGAAATTGTTGTCGACGGAGACGAAGGTCCCGGTCGCCGGATCGAAGACCGAGGCGTGGGAGAACTCGTTGAACTCCGGGAACGCGTCGATCTCGGTCGAGGACCAGGTCAGGACCTTGCCATCGGGCAGCATCGCCGCCGAGATCGCGATCTCCGGCCACGGGATCACCGGCCCCCACGACCCGATCACGGCCGGATTCGAGCTCATGAACACGAGTCGTCCGTCGGGCGGGAGCGGCTCGAAGACCGGGATGCCCGTCCGGTAGCCGACCTCGAGGGTCGCTCCGGCGGGCGTCGCGAAGTACTCGATCCGGATCGAGTGGTCGCCGGCTGCGAGCGCGACGCTGCCCTCGACCGTCGTCGGCGGATGCAGCCCGTCGTTGTCGACGACGACCGCACCGTCGATCAGCAGCTTCGAGCCCGCGTCCGAGCGCGTGTAGAACGTGTACGTCCCGGGCGTCGTCACGTTGAGCGTGTTCGTGAAGACGAGGCCGTAGTCGCCTCCGACTCCACCGCCACCGGGACCGATCGTCGGCGTCGTCCCCGAAGAGATCGGCGTCAGCGGAACGAAGTCGGGAATCGAGGTCCAGGCACCCGCATACTTCGCCCAGCTGAACGTCGCCTGCGCAGGCGATGCGAAGGCGAGGAACACCACTGCGCATGCCAGAAGAGCGAGCGGAGACGCGAGAGCAGCAGGGATGGGGAGCCGGGACCGCATGATTTTCCGCTGCCGTATCGGCACGTCGCGCCGCTCGGCCAAGCCTTGTCGAAACGTCGATTCTATCGCTCCGTAGGTCCCCAGTCCCTCGAATTCGGGGACTGGGACTTCACGCCACGACCTCCGATCGGAGTTGCCGGTTTCGGGCTCACCGATTGCCGGAGGACCGGCCTGCCCGGCGGGGAGACGCCGCCGGGAGCGGCGATCGCTGCCCGCCCCCTAGACTGCGCGGACGCGGGGGCCGCGTGGGGAGGACACGAGAGAATGGAGCGATTGCGGGTCGCCGCCGTCCAGGCGGCACCGGTCTGGATGGATCGCGAGGCCACCCTCGCGAAGGTGTGTCGCCGGATCGCCGAGGCGGCGCGTGGGGGCGCCCGGGTCGTCGCGTTCTCCGAGACCTTCGTCCCGGGCTATCCGTGGTGGACGAGCTCGGATCGCCTCGACCTCGCGAACCTCGACGTCGTCACGGCCCGACAGGCCATCTACCTGCGAAACGGCGTCGATGTCGCCCGCGGCGACCTCGCCCCCGTCGTCGAGGCGGCGCGCGCCGCGGGGTGCTTCGTCGCGCTGGGAATCGCGGAGCGCTCCGCGACCGGGGGCTCGCTCTACTGCTCGCTCGTCCTGATCGATCCCGAGCGCGGCATCGTCGGCGTCCACCGCAAGCTGAAGCCGACCTACACCGAGCGCGTCGCGTGGGCCGACGGCGACGCCCACGGTCTGCGCGTCCATGAATGGGCCGGCTGGCGGATCGGCGGCCTCAATTGCTGGGAGAACTGGCTGCCGCTGCCGAAATACGCGCTCTACGCCCAGGGCGAGCAGCTCCACGTCGCGACCTGGCCCGGCGGCCGTGGGATCACGACCGACGCCTCGCGACTCGTCGCGATCGAGGGCGGCGTCTTCGTCGTCTCGGTGAGCGGCCTCTTCGACGCGAGCCTCGTCCCGGACGACTTTCCCGGCGCCCGGGCGCTGCGCGAGTCGCTCGACGGGATCGCCCTCGGCGACGGCGGGACGCTGATCGTCGACCCGAATGGCGTCGTCCTCGCCGAAGCCGCTCCGAAGACCGAGGAGATCGTCTATGCCGACCTCGATCTCGGCGTCGCCCTCGCCGCGCGCACGCTGCGCGACCAGGGCGGCCACTACCATCGCCCGGATCTCCTCGAGCTCCGGATCGACGGGCGTCGCCTCGGCTAGTCGGCCGCCCGCGCGGAGTCGGGATCGAACAGGGCTGGCCGGGAGCGAACGGGATCGCCCGGAATCGCCGCCTCAGCCGACGAGCGAGCGGAGCGCCCCGACCGTGTCGAGGTCGTCGAGGGCGGCCATGGCGCGGCCGCGGAAGTTCGTCGTGAACATGCGGCGCGCCTCGGTGTCGTAGGGCGGGACGAGGGAGAGGAAGGACGCGATCACGGTGTAGGCCGCCTCGATGCGGTGGGCGAGCCAGAAGTCGTCGAACGCGATCGGCTGGCCGCCGAGGCGGCGGCGGGCGTCGAGGTAGTGCTCGATCAGGGCGCGCTCGTCGCGGCGGCGGTCGTCGGATTCGAGGCCCATCGTCAGGAAGAAGCCGACGTCGCGCACCGGCGTCCCGATCTTCGTCATGCCCCAGTCGAGGAAGCCGACGCGATCGCCGTCGAGGAAGAGGTTGCCGATGTGGGTGTCGCCGTGGATCAGGGTCTTCGGGCCGACCCCGGCCTCCCAGGCCGCGTCGATCTTCTCGGGGTGGTCGAGGTAGAGACGAGCGACCTCGAGATAGGCGTCGGACAGGACGTCTCCTCGATGATCGACGACGTGCCGCAGGGTCCGGAGCACGAACTCGGGCACCGGCCCCCGCCGCGACGTCGCCCAGGACGAGACCGCCGCGAGCCGCGCGGGATCCTCGCAGCGGACGTGGAGCTCCGCGAGCTCTTCGATCGCGGGCCCGGCGAGGCGCCCCGGGATCGCCCACGAGCCGTCCGAGATCGCGCAGCCCTTCGCCGCGAGATCCTCGAGCAGCATCACGAAGCCGCCGTCCTCGGCGAGCGCGGCATGCGGACACGTCGGCACCCGCATCGAGAGCCCCGGCGCGACCTCCCGATAGAAGTGGACCTCGCGCGCGCCCATTCCCGCGGCGCCGATCCGCGCGCGGTGCTCGGGATCCCGGGGCGGGAGCTTGCAGAAGAGCGTCTCCGGCGCGCCCGCGCGGACGTCGTAGGCGAGACCGAGGCGCAGGTGGTGGTTCGTGCGCTCGGTCGCGTCGAGGACCTCGACGGACGCGACGCGCACGCCGGGATGGCTCGCGGCGAGGGCGTGCGACATCCAGGCGGGCGTCAGGCCCGAAGCATCGCTCGGGAGCGGCTGGCTCAACTCCTGGTCACTCCGTCCGGTCACTCCCCTGTCGATCGCCGCGCTCGGCTCAGCGGGGCTGGAGGGACTGCAGCCGCTCCGTCGCCTCGACGTAGCCCTCGACGATCTCGTAGATCACGTCGCGCACCGCCTTCCGCTCCGAGAGCATGCCCACAACCTGCCCGACCGGATTGAACGCGACCTTCTGGGTCTGCGCGACCCCCGCATAGCGACTCGTGCGCGAGATCGCGTCGGCGGTCACCATGCCCTGCAGCGGCATGCCGAGGGGCTTCGGGTTCTCGGGCTTCTCCCACGCCTCCGTCCAGTCGTTGCGGAGCATGCGGCAGGGCTTGCCCGTGTACGAGCGCGAGCGGACCGCGTCCTCGCTGGTCGCGGAGAGATAGGACTGGATCTGCGCGGGCTCGGACTCCGCCTCCTCGACCGTCAGCCAGAGCGAGCCGGTCCAGACGCCCTGGGCACCGAGCGCGAGGGCCGCAGCGACCTGGGCACCGGTCGCGATGCCCCCCGCCGCGAGCACCGGCGTCGGCGCGACGGCCGCCACGACCTGCGGCCAGAGAACGACGCTTCCGATGTCGCCCGTATGGCCGCCGCCCTCGGTCCCCTGGGCGATGATGATGTCGACGCCGGCCTCCTTGTGGCGCTTCGCCTGATGGAGCCGGCCGCAGAGCGCGGCGACGAGGCGGCCGCTCTTGTGGACCCGATCGATCACGTCCGCGGGCGGCGTCCCGAGGGCGTTCGCGATCAGGCTGACCTTCGGATGCGCGAGGGCGACGTCGAGCAGCGGATTCGCGGTCGTCGCCGTCCAGCCGAGCAGCTCGCGCGCGTGCTGGTCCGCCGGCAGCTCGGGCACGCCGTGGTCGGCGAGGAGCTTCGACGCGAAGGCGCGGTGCTGCGCGGGGATCAGCTTGCGGAGCTGCTCCTCGAGGGCCTTGGGGTCGAGGTCCGAGCCCTTGCCCTCGTACTTCTCGGGGATCACGAGGTCGACGCCGTAGCGCGCGCCGTCGACGAGATGCTCGTCGATCCAGCGGCACTCGAGCTCGAGCTGCTCCGGGGAGAAGCCGACGGCGCCGAGCACGCCGAAGCCGCCTGCATTCGAGACGGCGACGACGACGTCGCGGCAGTGGGTGAACGCGAAGATCGGGAACTCGATGTCGAGGACGTCGCAGAGCGGAGTGTGCATGGGGGGTCTCCTCTGGCCGGGCGAGCCGGCCCTGGTTCAACGGGCGGGATGCTTTCGGCGGATCGGGCGTGGCGCCGACGACGACTTCGCCGGGCGCAGCGCATCGGAACGATCGGACGCGCTCGGAGCCGGGCGCGGCGCCGGGCGGGAGCGGCCGGGAGCCGCCGCGAGGACGTCGCCGCCGACGAGCTCGCGGACCGCCTCGAGCGCCGCCGTCAGGTCCTTCGCGGGCGAGCGCTTCGCCCCGTCTTCGAGCCAGCGATCGTTGGCCATGCGCACCGCCGAGACGATCGTCGCCGCGAGCAGTCGCGCGTGCAGCGCCCGCCGCGGGCCCGCGGCGAGGCGCGGCTCGATCACGCGGGCGAGGAACGACTCCCAGGCGACCTGCTGACCGAGAGAACGGACCTTGACCTGCGCCGAGACGGCCCGGATGCCGGCCTCGAGCTGCATCAGCTCGCGCTGCTCGCGCCAGTCGGAGTAGGTCTCGAGAAAGGCGTTCGAGAGCGCCGTCAGCGCGTCTTCGTCCGCGGGCCGGCGCTCCATCGCCGCGACGACGGCCTCGAGGCGACCGCGATGCACGCCCGCGACGAAGGCGGCCTCCTTCGAATCGAAATAGCGGAAGAAGGTCGAGCGCCCGACCTCGGCGGCGGCGCAGACGTCCTCGACCCGCACCGCGTCGAAGCCCCGCTCGACGACGAGCTCGACCGTCGTCGACGCGATCGACTCCCAGGTCCTGCGCTTCTTGCGATCGCGCAGCGACACCGCCTCGGCGCCGTCCGCTCCGCGCCCGGCCGCCGCGACGCGCAGCCTCGAGGCCGCCGCGCTCGAGCCGATCGCACGCTTCGCCGACCGCTCCATGCAGGCCCTCGCACCGCCGCCGGGCGCGACGCGCGCCCCGGCCCCGCTCGCGCGGGAAGCCTCAAAATGGCACAACGTCCCACTTGAAGCAAGATGCCATTTCGAGGGCGGGCGCGGCGCGGGCTCGGCGATCGGCGCGCGGGGCGGCCGCGGACCGGGCGACGCGTGCCGTGCAGCGGGGCGGCCGTGGACCTACTGGAGCAGCGAGGTCATCTGGCCGGGATCGAAGCCGTGGATCGAGGTCCCGTCGATCTCGACGAGGGGCACCGCACCGCTCCCGGTCTTCGCGTGGAGCTCCTCGGCCCAGCGCGGATCGGCCTCGACGTCCTTGTTGACGTAGTCGACGCCGCGCTCGTCGAGGAAGGCCATCGTCTTGCGGCACCAGCCGCACCACGGTGCGGTGTAGATCGTGACCTCGTGGGCCGGCGTCGCGGCGGCGACGCGGGCGACGGACCGGGTGGCACCGGCGCTCGCGGCCGACGCGGCGGCCGACCGCGCGGCCTTCGGAGCCTCGAGCTCGATCTGGCCGGCCCGGCCCCGCCAGTCGACGGGGACCTCGTCGAGGGAGTCCGCGAAGTGGACTCCGCCGCGCTCGTCGACCCACTGGTACACGATCCTCTTCGCGGGAGACGCCGCGGCCCCTCCCCGCTCGCCACTCTCCGGCGCGCTCGCCGGCTCGCTCGCGACCGCGTCGGTCGCGCCGGCGCCGGCCGAACCGATCTCCCCGGTCGCAGGTCCAGAGGCGTCGGATGCGAGCCCCGAGCCGCCGCGCCCCAGATATCCGGTCGCGAAGGCCAGGGCCAGGACGACGATCGCGATCGCGATGCCACGCATGCTCGACTCCCCGGATGCGGGGCCGGGGCGACGAGGACGGCGCCGGACCGCGCGAAGACGGAAGGATCCGAGGCCCGGATCGGCAGGGCGGGCGGCGGGACTTGAGCAGCCCGGGGGGGGATGGGGCGCGCGCCGGGGGCGGCCCGGCGATCAGCTCGCGGCGGGCCTTCAGGTCTTCGGGACGCGGCGCGCGCGGGCCGTCTGCGCGAGCCCGACCAGCCCGGCGATGCCGGCCGCGAGCAGCGGCGCGACACCCGGCTCGGGGACGACGACGTCGTCGAGGGAGTGGCGCGGGGCGGTGGTCGAGCTGCTGAACGCGGAGGCCGTCGAGAACGGGCTCGCCGAGAGCAGATGCAGCGTGTAGGCGCTGTCGCCGGTCGGCAGCACGACGCGATTCGCGCTCGTCGAGGTCACCGTCGTCGCGCCGGTGCGCAGCCCGAACGCGCCGTCCGGGGCGGTGCCCGGGACGACGAAGGTCACCGCGACGCGATCGACGGCGCTCGGGAAGCTCAAGTTGACCGCATCTCCGGCCTGGAAGAACTCGGTGCGCCCGTCCTGCACGCCGAGGTAGCGCGCGCCCGAGGACGACGCGAAGCCCGACGAGACGATCAGCGGGAAGCCCGATTGATCGGAGTCGAAGGGAACGTAGGTGAAGCCGACGCCGCTCACGCTCGTCACGACGGAGCCGGCGGAGAGTGCGTTGAAGTCGACGACGATGCCCTGGGCGCTCGCGATCGACGCCGTCATCGACACTGCGATCGCCGCCGCGATCGAAAGGATCCCGCTCTTCCTGCTCATGACTCTCCTCGGCATCCGGGACAGCGATCCCTTCCCGCTCCGCTCCACGTCCCCGTCCCTCTCGCGCTCACGGCCGCGTCGGCTGGCAGGCCGGATCGCTCGGCGCGAAGTAGCCGTCGCCTCGGACGCTGGCCAGGTACTGGTCGAAGAGCTTCGGCAGGTCCTCCGCGGTCCCCGCCGTCTTCCAGAATCGATTGAAGGTCACCGCCGAGTTCGGCATGGAGTGCATGCGGAAGAGCGGATTGGCGGGATCGCAGTCGCCGACCGAGGCGAAGAACGCGTCGAGGTCGGTGCTCCGGTAGACGGTCTGGTCGAGGTTGTCGAAGTGGTCCCAGTTGAAGCCTTCGGCCATGTTGACGTGGCAGCCGCGGCAGCTCGTCGCGATCACCTTGCGATAGAAGTCGGCCGCGAGCTGTCCGCGCCCCTGCCAGCTCGCCGGCAGATAGTTCGGATCGAAGGTTCCGTTCGCATACCAGCCGGCGATCAGCTCCTGGGCCGCCACCGTCGGCCCCGCCGCGAGCACGTTCTGGTTGAGGAGCCGGATCGCCGTCTCCTGGTCGACCTCCCGCAGGCCGATCTTGCTCGAGAAGAGGAAGTTGCCGACGTCGTAGGGCAGGAAGTGGGCGCCGATGTTGGCTCGACCCGCGCCCGTCTCCGGGTAGCGCGCGGTGTAGTGGTCGCCGCCGTGGCAGACGACGCAGGTCCCGGGCACGAACTTCTCGCGCCGTCCATCGAGGTTGATCGAGGGCAGCAGGTCCCCGCTCGGACCGAAGATCAGGAAGCGCACGAAGGGCTGGCCGCCGTTCACGCCCGGCGCGCTCATGTAGTCCATGGCGACGCAGGCGACGAGGTTGCGACCGGCGACCGCGTCGTCGATCACGCGATCGATCTCCGCCTGGTTCGGGTCGAGGCTGCTCGGGCCGAGGTGGTTGCAGACGTAGGCGGCCGTGTGGCTGGGTCCGTAGGAGATCGAGTGGTGGTTGCGCGTCAAGTTCAGGTCGGCCTTGTTGATGTAGGTCGCCTGGTACTCGGTGTAGCCGGGGAGCGCGTAGGGCCCCATCAGGGTCGTCCGCTTCCAGTCCTCGAAGCGGACCGGGCCGATCATGTTGCCGGCGCGGTCGCAGTTCTTCACGGCGCCGACCGCCTTGTAGTAGAGGCAGGCGCCGATGCGGGAGTCGAGGCCCTTGTAGGCGAGGAACTTGTCCGTGTCGGGGATCGCGTCGGAGGGCAGCGTCGCGGGCGCGGCAGCAGGCAGCTGGCCGACGATCGTTCCGTTCGCGAGTCGCGCGGTCATCTGCGAGACGACGGGCCGACCCGTCGCCGGGATCGCCACCGTCGGGAGCGCGAAGTCGCCCTGGGCGAACGGGAGCGAGGAGGGCGGCGCGTTCTCGCAGCGCACGACGAGCACCGGATCGACGAGCGCCGCCGGGAAGTCGGCCTCGTAGAAGCCGTAGGTGTTCACCTTGAACGGCCCCGAGACGAGCGCGTTCGACGCGTTGCGGATCTCGACCGTCGGCACCCTCTCGACGCCGAAGAACTCGTTCGAGGTCCCGCAGAGCGAGCCGTCGGCGAGCTCGACCTTGCCCGCGACGGTCCACAGATTGGGATCGGAGGAACCGCCCGCGCGGAAATGCGTGTCGGAGACGGCGAAGCCCGGCGGCAGGTTCGTCGGCGGCGTCGGAATCCCGGAGTCGGGCCGGATGTCGGCGCAGAAGTCGAACGGGCCGTTCGGCGTCGGCGCACAGAAGATCGTCATCGTGACCGGCGGCGAGCTCACCGGCAGCATGCCGTTGGTCACGATCTGCTGATGCAGATCGCCGCGGATGAGCCCGGTCGCCGGGTAGCGGATGGTGTTCGAGTCGTCCTGGATGTAATAGAAGCCGTTCGGTCGGACTCCGAATCGGCGATAGGTCTCGCCGACCGGCGTCGGCGCCGGCGGCGCCTGGAGCGCGAGCGGGGGCGTGGCCTGGATCGGATTGCCGATCGCGTCGGTGTTGACCGCAATGCGCTTCTCGGTGTAGCCGCCGAAGCCGTCGGAGAGGAGCACGTAGGCGAAGTGGAGACCGGGGCCGTCGGGCAGCGTCCAGGTGGTCGTCGGCGCGTTGACGTCGACGACCGTTCCGTCCGTCGTCCGCCAGCGATAGGTCAGCGGATGACCGCCGGGATCGCTGGCGACGACGTTCAGCGTGACCTGCAGCGGCACCGCCTGCGCGATCGTGGGCGCACCCGACGCGAGCAGCCCTGCACCGAGCAGCAAGAGCCGGGCGGCGATCGCCGGGATGCTCCGCAGACCCGCCCCATCCCGATCCGATCGTCGCCTCATCTCGCCCCTCGCGTCGCTGCCGCTGGAAGTGGTTCCCGCGCGCATTCTACGCCGTCCGCTCGAGCCGATGCGGGAGAATTCGCGGTGCCGGTACCTTCTCCCACCGGACTCCGCCCGTCCATCGCAACCGATCGGCAAATCGGATGCAGGTGTCTCCGGCGTGCTGCCATCCCCACGCGACTTTTCGCGTCAAGACCATATCGCACGCGCAGCCACGAGCAGACCGCGACGGCGTCCCCGAGTGCGACTGCTCCGGATCGATCGATAGACTCGGCGGGCTCGGCGGCGCCCCGCTCCCGGGAGCGCCTCGCACCGAGGAGGACACGATGCTCACGCAGGCTCGCATGAAGGCCGTGCTCCAGGCCTACGTCGACGGCCTCAACGCCGACGACGCGGAGGCCGTGATCGCGCTGTTCGCGCCGGATGCGGTGATCGAGGATCCGGTCGGGACGAAGGAGAAGCGCGGCGCCGAGATCGTCGCCTGGTTCCGCGGCGCCGCGAAGATGCGGGCCCGGCTCGAGCTCGCGACGCCGATCCGCGGCTCCCACGGCCTCGCCGCCGCCATGGCCTTCACCGTCACCACGCGCTTCGAGGGCCAGCTCCGCTCGACGCGTTCCCTCGACGTCGTGCGCTTCGACGAGCAGGGCCGCATCACGCGCCTCGAGGGCTACTGGGGCCCGGAGGACGTCGAGGTCCGACCGGATCCGGGCGACTGACGGGACCACGAACGCACACGGCCGCAGCGGTGACGGGGGCGACGGGACGAGCTGCGCGCGGCGACGTCCGCGCGACACGACGACCGACGCGCGGACCGACGCAGTGGCACGCCGGTCCACCCGTCGCGCTCTCAGCGCATCCGCCGGAGCGCCTCGAGGATCGCCCGCTCGTCCGCGATCCCCGGCGCCTCCTCGCCGACCGCGCGCGCCACCTCGGTGATGGACTCGTCGGCGACGCCGATCGCCGCGAGCCGCCGCGGGACGCCGAGCGCATCGAGCCACTGCTCGAGCCCGCGCGCGAGCGGCACCCTCGCCCTCCCCGGCCAGCCGAGCATCGCCGCGAGTTCACGCTGCCGCGCCCTCGTCGCCTCCGCGTGGAAGCGCAGCGCCTCGGGCAGCGCGACGCACGAAGCCGCGCCGTGTCGCGCCTCGCAGACCGCGCCGAGCGAGTGGCGCACCGCCGTCGAGAGCCAGGCCGCGAAGCGCGGCGGCGTGAGCGTCGGCAGCAGTGTCTTCGTCATCCAGCAGGCCGTGAGCACACGCTGCCGCGCCCCGGGATCGGCGCGGCCCGACGCCGCTGCCCGCGAGCGCGGCCACTCGATCAGCTCGGCGATCGCGCGAGCAGCGGATCGAGGAAGGGCTCCGGCCCCGTCGCGCGACACCAGGCGGAGAGTGCGTCGTCGAGGGCCTTGACGCCGGTCTCGAGCCAGGGCGCGTCGGGCGTGTGGGCCGCGAGCGCGCCGTCGAGGAAGATCGTCCGCTCGAGGCAGCCCCGATCCGGGTAGGGCCGCTTGCGGCGCGCCTCGGCGTCGCGGGCGCCCCAGAACGGGAGGAACTCCGCGAACGAGAGCGTCGTCGTGATCGCGAGGAGCGGAAGGCGGGTGGGCACCGCAGCGCCCGCGGCACCGCCGGCGAAGAGGTTCCGGAAGTCGAGGGGCTCGAGCCTGGCGACGCGCGGGATCCCCGTCGCCAGCAGCACGCCGATCCCCTTCGCACAGTCGACGGCTGCGCTGCCCCCGACCGCCACGATCGCGTCCGCGCGCGCAGCGCGGGCGATCGCGGCGCCGGCGTCGACGACTTCGCAGGGCGTGTGCGGGCGCGAGCCGGTGAAGACGGTCGCGGGGCGGCCGAGGGAGTGAGCACGACCTCGAGCGTCGGCCCGCCCGCGACCCGCTCGCCGCAGACGACGAGGGGGCGCTCGACGCGGAGTCGGGCGAGCTCGGCGGCGAGCCGCGCGGCGACGCAGCCCTCGCCCGAGACGACCGCGCGCAGGCCGGGGACGACGCGGTACTCGCTCGTGTGCGGGGAGGCGGGCGGCGGGGCGCGGATCCGGTCTCGGCCATGCTGTCTCCACGGACGCGCGGTGCGCCCTGCCCGCGCGCTCAGTACCCCTTCTCGAGATCGCAGAGATTGCGGAGCGGCCTGCCCGCGACCCAGGCGGCGAGGTTCTCGAGGAAGATTTCGTAGATCATCTCGAAATAACGATCCCAGTGACGCCGACGAATGGGGCGAGATGAAGAGGCTGGGCACGTCCCAGAGCGGGCTCGTCGGCGGCAACGGCTCCTCGAGGGCGACGTCGGTCGCCGCCGCCGCGAGCCGGCCGCTGCGGAGCGCGGCGGCGAGCGCCTTCTCGTCGACCATGTTGCCGCGCGACGCGACGGGAAGAGCGTCGCGGGCTTCATCGCGAGGAACGCGGCGGCGTCGATCAGGTTCTCGGTCTCGGGCGTGCCCGCCGCCGCGAGCACGACGACGTCGCTCTGCGCGAGCAGATCGTGGAGCCGATCCGTCGGCAGCAGCTCGTCGACGCAGGGCGCCGTCGCCCCCGGCTTCCAGCTCCGCCGATTCGCGAGGATCCGGACGTCGAAGGCCTTCGCTCGCCGCGCCACCGCCGCCCCGATCGCGCCGAGTCCGACGATGCCGATCGTCGCCCCGGAGAGCAGCCGTCCCTGATGCCGCGTCCAGCGCCGCTCGCGCTGGAGCCCGTCGAGCGCCGCGAAGTCCTTCCAGATCGCGAGGATCCGCCCGATCACGAACTCGGCGATCGAGGGCGCTCCGACGCCCGCAGCGTTCGTCAGCGCGATGCCGCTCTCGCGCAGCCGGCTGGCGGCGAACTGCCCGACGCCCGAGCCCATCGCCTGGATCCAGCGCAGCTTCGGCGCGACCTCCGCGACGTCGAAGGGCGCGTCGAGGCCGAGCAGGACCTCGGCGCGGGCGAAGGCCGCGGCCTGCTCCGGCGTGAGCTTCGGCGCCCGCGCGCGCAGCTCGCGGCTCTCGGGCTGGAGGCGCTTCGCGGTGCGCAGATCGGTGTCGTCCTGGTAGGGACAGAGCACGGCCTCGATGCGCGGGTCGATCGCCTCGACGCGCGCGACGTCGACGAGCTTCTCGAGCCCGGGATAGGCCAGCTGGACGACGATCCGATCTCCCGAAGCCATCACGCCCTCCTCTTCGCCGACCGCCGGCCGACGACCGCCGCGCTCCAAGCGACGCCCTCGATCGACGCCCCGAAGCCCGAGCGACTGTATCACCCTCCCCGCGCCGCCCATCTCGCCCCGATGCGCTCGCCGACCTGTTCCGATGCGCGCTCACCGACGCGCATCTCGGCCCGCATCACGGTCCGCATCGACGCCGATGTGGCCACGCGCGCTGTGTTAGCGTCGATCGCATGATGCAGAGGACCGACGAGCCCGACGCCGCGCCCGGCGCATACGCCTACTACGTCCTCTTCATGCTCTTCCTGGTGCTCGCCGTCAGCCTGATCGATCGCAACATCCTCGGGATCCTGCTCGAGGACATCAAGGCGGACCTCGCGATCTCGGATACCCAGCTCGGCCTGCTGACGGGCCCGGCCTTCGCCGTGACGAACGCGATCGCGGGCATCCCGCTCGCCCGCGCCGCCGACCGCCGGTCCCGGCGCGACATCGTCGCCTGGGGCCTGCTCGCGTGGTCGCTCCTGACGGGGCTGCAGGGCGCGACGCGAAGCTTCGGCGCGTTGATGGCCGCGCGCATCGGCGTCGGGATCGGTGAGGCGTCGACCGGCCCGGCGGCCCACTCGCTGATCTCCGACTACTTCCCGCTCCGCCAGCGCGCGACCGCGATCTCGCTCTACACGATGGGCGGTCATCTCGGGGTCTGGATCGCGTTCCTCGTCGGCGGCTGGCTCAGCCAGGCCTACGGCTGGCGGACCGCGCTGGTCGCCGTCGGCCTGCCCGGCGCGATCCTCGCGCTGCTCTTCCGCCTGAGCGTCCGGGAGCCGACGCGGGGCGCGATCGACGGCCAGGTCGATTCCGGCGACGCGGTTCCTTTCGGCGAGGTCGCGCGGGTGCTCGCGGGCAAGCCGACGTTCCGGCATCTCGCCCTCGCCCTGCCGCTCTTCGTGTGTGCGGCCTACGTGCTGAACATCTGGGGACCCGCGTTCCTGATCCGCGTCCACGGCCTCTCGAAGGCGGAGATCGGCGCCTCGTTCGGGCTCATCGTCGGGGTCGCGGGCGGCGTCGGCTCGATCGCGGGGGGTCTACTCTCCGATCGCCTCGGCCGCCGCGATCGGCGCTGGTATCCCTGGCTGCCGATGGTCGCGACCCTCGCCGCGATCCCCTTCCAGCTGGGCTTCCTGCTGGCGCCGGATGCGAAGCTCGCGCTCGTCTCCCTCGGTCCCGCGGTCTTCCTGAACGCGACCGCGATCGCACCGCTCTGGACGGCCAATCAGGCCGTCTCCCCGCTGCGCATGCGTGCGATCTCGTACTCGATCACTTCATCCATCTCGGGATCAGCGTGATCTCGGGCGGGCTCGCCCCGCTCGCCGTCGGCGCCCTGAACGATGGGCTGGCCCCGGAGCTCGGCGATCAGGCGATCCGCACCTCGCTGTTCCTGATCCTCGCCACCAATCTCTGGGGTGCCTTCCATGCGGGCATGGCCGGCCAAAGGCTTCCCAGGGACACGACGACGTTCGAGCGCGAAGGCCATGCTTGATTGGCAGCGGTTCGATCGAATTCCGAGGAGGCGCATCATGCCCCGACTTCGAAGCGACCTCGAAAGCTCGAGCCCTGTCCCGATTCCCATGCCAACCGGGCGCTTCGCGCGTCGATCGAGGGGCTCCGCCGCCCGGACACTCCATGGCCACACCCGTCGTGGAGGTCGATGGTGACCGGGGGTGACGACTGTCGATCCGGGATCGGAGTCCCCGAGCCATGACGTCGGCCCGGGGCGATCGATCGCGAGCGGAAGGAGACGAGACATGAAGATCCTGGGACCCGTGTCTGGGGGATTGCGCGGCTGGCCCTTCGCCGCCGCCGCCTTCGACCTCGCAGCGCAGGGCTACGTCGAGGAGGAGTGGTTCGTCGAGGGCGAGGCCGCCACCTACCGCCACCGCAGCGGCGCGACGCGCGCCTTCGACGGCCGCTGGGAGGCCGAGGTCGCGGGCTCCGCGCCCTACCGGACGCGGGTGCTCGTGCGCCGTCCGAGCGACCCCGCGCGCTGGAACGGCAGCGCGTGTCTGCTCTGGAACAACGTGTCCCACGGCTTCGATCTGCTGGTCGGCGAGAGCGCCGAGCTCTACGACGGCGGCTTCGCCCTCGTCGCCGTCAGCGCCCAGGCCCATGGCGTCCACGGCTATCCCGGCGGCGTCACGCCCGGGCTCGTCGTCTGGGATCCCGAGCGCTATGGCTCGCTCCACGTGCCCGGCGACGAGGTCGCCTACGACATCTATACCCAGGCCGCGCGCCTCGCCCGCAGTGGCGAGCTCGGCTTCACCGCGCGCCGCGTGATCGGCGTCGGCGCGTCGCAGTCGGCGGTCTACCTCGCGACCTACCTGAACGCGATCCAGCCGCTCTCGCGCGCCCTCGACGCGTGCATCCTCGACATCTATTTCGGGAACGGATCCCAGCTTCGGCCGCAACCATCGGCGGTCGGCGATCCGTCGCAGATCGCGGCGGCGGTCAAGCTCATGCCCCCCGGCTCCCACCTTCTCCGCGACGATCTCGGGATCCCGGTCTTCGTCCTCAACTCCGAGTCCGAGGCGACGCTGCACCATCCCGTCCGCCAGCCCGACGGCGCCGACTACCGCTACTGGGAGGTCGCCGGCGTCGCCCACGGCTCGCGCGTGCGCGGGACCGAGCGCATCCCGTCGAGCTGGCCCCGGGATCTCGGCACGAACGAGAGCCGGATCGGGACCCCGCCCGACGCGAACCCGCTGCGCCTCGACGAGGTCCGCTCGGCGGTGCTCCGCCACGTCCAGCGCTGGCTCGCGGAGGGAATCGCCCCGCCGATCCAGCCGCTGATCGAGTTCGACGTTCGCGCCGACGGCTCCCCCGTCATCCGCCGCGACGCGCTCGGGCTGGCCCGCGGCGGCGTCCGCCTGCCCGACGTCGAGGTCCCGCGCGCACGCTACTCGGGCCTCGCCGCCGACGGCACGCTCTCGCTCTCGGGCTCGACGACGCCCTTCGACGAGGCGCTGCTCGCGCGGCTCTACCCGGACGACGCGACCTATCGTGCGCGCCGGGCGGCGGCGGTCGAGCGCGCGGTCGCGGCCGGCGTGCTGCGGCCGGAGGATGCGGCGGTCGCCTAGCCCGCCCGCGCTTCCTTCGGCGCCGGCGCCGCCACGACCCGCCGTGCGAAGAGCGCGGCGATCTCCGCCTCCGCATAGCCGAGCTCGGCGAGCAGCGCGCGGGTGGCGTGGCCGGAAGGGTAGGCGCCGCCGAGGGGAGCGGGATGCGCGCTCACGAGCGGTGCGCCGTAGCGGCGGTAGGGGCCGATCTCGGAGTCCGGCACGTCGACGACGAGCCCCTCGGTGCGCGCCCAGTCCTGCTCGAAGAGCCAGCGGCGGGCCGGGCCGAGGTCGGCGCGCACGCAGGCGACGCCCCGCTTCGTCAGCCCCGCCTCGAGCGCGTCGGCGCCCTGCTTCGCGAACGCCGCCGCGAGGACGTCCGCGAGGACGTCGGCGTTCGTGGTGCGCGCTGCCTCCGTCGCGAAGCGCGGATCGCGGGCGACGGCGTCGAGCTCGAGCGCGTCGCACAGTCGCGCGAAGTCCCGCGGCTGCGGGGCCGCGAGGAAGACCCAGCCCTCCGCCGTCGGATAGAGCCGGTAGAGCGGCCCGAATCCGCGCAGCTCGGCATCGACCTCGTGGCGCGGTGCGCCGCTGCCGGCGTCGACGCAGTCCGCCGACATCATCATCGCGTTCGAGAGCATCATGCGCGTCTCGAGCGCGATCGCCTCGCCGGTCCGCGCCGCGTGGTAGAGCCCCGCGGCCGTCGCGGCCGCCGCCGTCACCGCGGAGTTGAAGTCGGGGTTCGCCTCGTTCGCGAGCTCGAGCCGCCGCGCGATGCGCGCGAACTCCGCGGCGTCGGGGACGACGTCGGCCGGCGGGGGACAGCCCGCCCCCGCCTGGGCCCACGCTCCGCCCGCCACGGCGCCGCCCGTCACGTGGAAGGCCGGCAGATCGCTCTTCGGACCGCGCGATCCGTAGGCGCCGTTATATAGATGGACGAGGCCCGGGTTGATCCGCTGCAGGGTCTCGAAGTCGATGCCCAGTCGCTCCGGGACCCCGGGCCGATAGCTGTGGAGCAGCGCATCCGCGCGGGCGACGAGGCGATGGACGATCTCCCGCGCCTCGGGCTGCTTGAGATCGAGGGCGAGGCTCTGCTTGCCCTGGACGAGCTTGTACGAGAAGGGCCCCGTCCCGCGCATCGGATCGCCTTCGAGGGGCTCGAGCTTGATGACCCGCGCCCCGAGCTCCGCGAGCCAGGTCGCCGCATAGGGCAGCGCGATCCACATGCCGAGCTCGATCACGGTGACGCCGGCGAGCAGCCCGGGACCGGGCGCAGCGACGGCCGCGCTCGCCCTCGCCGACGGGCGCGCCGACACACCCTCCGACCGGAAGCGCGCGGGCCCGACGCCGAGGCGGGGCGCGGGACCGCGGGGCGCGAGCGGGCGGGACGGCACGTCGAAGACCGGCCCGAGCTGGCGGGTGGCACCGCCCTCCGGACCCGGCAGCGCGACGACGTCGCCGATCGCCTGGAACTGGGGATGATCGAGGGCCCCGCCCGGCGGCAGGAAGGGCTCGGCGGAGAGATTGCGCTCGGCGGCGAAGCGCTCGCGCCACTCGGCCCAGGTCCGCTCGGCGATCCGCGCCTGGACGCGCTCGCGGTTCGCGCGCTTCTGCGCGGCATCGGTCGCGGGCGACATCGACGCGAGGTAGTCGATCTCGCCCTCGAGGCCGAGCACGCGAAGGAAGTCCGCGAAGAGCGCCGGGCCGTTCTGCGCGAACTGGATCCAGACGCCGTCCTTCGTCCGCGCGATCGAATACGGCAGGAAGGGCACGTCCTCGAGGCGCAGCGGCGGCGGTCCACCCGGAGCCCAGCCGCCGAGGTCGTAGCTGGTCAGCGCGCGCACGAGGCTCGTCTCGACGACCTGACCGCGACCGCCGTTGCGAAGCCGCTCGCGGAGCGCCGAGAAGACGCCGGTCAGAAGCGCCATCGCCGCGCCGTAGCTCGCGACCGGGGCCGCCGCGAAGACCGGTCGCTCACCGCCGGCCATCGTCGAGAACTCGAACATCCGCCCGCCGCGCGCCTGGACGACGCCGTCCCAGGCGGGCACGTCGCGGAAGGGCCCGAGCCGCCCGAAGCCGGTCACGCACGCCACCACGAGCTGAGGCGCCGCCGCCACGAGCGACTCGGGGATCAGCGACGCGCGCTCGAGGCTGCCGGCCTTGAGCCCGAGCAGCAGCACGTCCGCCTCGTCGAGCAGGGCATCGAGGCGCGCGCGCCCGCCCGGCGCCGCGACGTCCGCGACCTCGCTCTGCTTGCCGCGCCCCCACATCGCGAAGGCGCGCTCGCGGCGGAGCGGGCTCCCGCCCGGCGGCTCGAGCACGACGACGTCGGCCCCGGCGTCCGCGAGCGTCATGCCCGCGAGCGCGACCGCGACGCTCGAGCCGAGCTCGACGACCTTGAGCCCGTCTGCGATCCCCGAGCGTCCGGTCATCGTCGGCTCCTCTTACGCGGCCGGCGTCTCGGTGATCTTCGCGTTCGGGTCGAGCCCGAGATGGTTGCAGATGTTCTCGACGAGGATCTTGCGGCGGAGCTTCTCGTCGATCCCGCCGAAGGTCTTCCGGAGGTATTCCTTCGAGTTCGGGTAGGTCCCGACCGAGTGGGGGAAGTCGCTGCCCCAGACGAGCTGATCGAGCGGGAACAGATGACCCATCTGCAGGATCTGGGCGTCGCCGACCATGCCGAAGAGGGCGTGGTCGAGGACGTACTGCGAGGGCTCCTTCGGGAGCTCGACGTTGAACCAGTCGTTGAACTCGTGGTAGTTGCGATCGAGATAGAAGAGCATGGCCGGCAGGTAGCAGCAGTTCAGCTCGGCGAAGTAGAACTTCAGCGACGGGAAGCGATCGAAGACGCCGTGCACGATCATCTGCGCCATCGTGGCCGCGGGCGCCATCGGCGTGTGCTGCGTCATCGCGGCCTCGGCCGACCACTGCGAGGTGTCGGCGCGCGGATCGCCGCGCCAGACCTCACCGCCGAAGTTGAGATGCGGCGAGAGGGCCATGCCGAGGTCGAGGGCCGTCCGCCAGAACTGGTCGTCCTCCGGCTTCGGCCCGCCGCTCCCGTTCGGATACTTCTGGAGCTGCACCGACTTGAAGCCCATCGCATGGGCCCGCTTGAGCTCGCCGAGCGCCTGGTCGAGGCCGCGGACGGGGATCAGCGCGTTGGGGATCAGGCGGTCGGGGGCGACGGCGCAGTACTCCTCGAGCTGCCAGGTGTTGTAGGCCTGGACGATCGACAGATAGATGTCCCGATCCCCGATGTACTCGATGAAGCGGGCGACGAAGACCGGGGCGAACAGGATCTCCGCGTCGATGCCGTCGAGATCCTGCTCGCGCAGGCGCTGCTTGCCGTCGCCGGCGCCCTCCCGCGGCGAGCCGTCCTCGTTGAAGTAGCTGGCGTTCGCGAACTTGACCGGCCCGCGGCCCTTGATGTTCTGGCCGTTGTGGAGCATCGGCTGGCCCTCGACCAGCCAGCCGTCGGCCCCGTTCTCGAGGCGGATCAGGCGCGGCGCGCGATCGCGGTACTTCGCGGGGACGTACTTGACCCAGCCCTCGGGCGGCGTCTCGATGTGGCCGTCTCCGGAGATGACTCGATAGGTGCGGGACATGGGGGCGTTCCTTTGTTCCCTGGACGATCGACGCACGATCGCCGAGCGAGGGCGATGAGTCCGCGTTCCGAGACCGGGCACTCCGGGAGCGGGGTCGGGACCGAGTCCATGGTGCGCGGGTTGCTGCCCGGTTTCAAGCGGTCACCGGATCCGGGGTCGGTCGACCCTCACGCTCCGCTCCCCGACGGGGTGACGTCCGTGCACCCGACGTCACTCGCCGCGAGTCCGAGGAAACCCTCGACCCGCCTGCGACGACGCGACCTCGGACACCGACCCGACGTCACCGCAGACGCGAGCCGATCGCGAACCGAAGTCCTTCGACTTCGCCCGTGGACGCATCGCGCGGCCACCGACCTCGCCGCGTCCTTCGCGCGTCATCGACACGCCGTCTCTACGATGCGCACGCGGAGCGAAGCACGGGAACGACTCAACCCGATCGGACGGCCGTCCGATCGGAGGTTATAATGCGGCCGCCGTGAGGCTGGAGCTCCCGACCTCGCGCGGCTCGTCGATGATCCGCGCCGACCCACGGTCGATCGGGTGATGATGCATGCAGATGGCTTCGGCAGTCCTGCAGGATCGACGCGATCGGATCGGCCCTTCATCCGCCGGTGTCTTCCGCTCCGGGACCCGGATCGGCTCCCCGAACATGCCCCTTCCCGACGACGCGCCAGGCGGTCTCGCGACCGCGATTCCGAGGCCCCGGCGCGACGAGCAGGACACGCGCCCGAGAACCCTTGCGGAGTACGGTGAAACCGGATCATGCCGATGACGAAGATCCCGACGCTTTCCGTTTCGATCGCAATCGCATGTCTCTCCCTGGGCCTCCAGGGCTGCGCCGAGCTGCCCTTCGCAGTCCCGCCCCAGAATCCCCTCGCGAAGCAGCTCGCCGCGCAGCCGCCCGCGATTCCCGGCGAGTACCCGCGAGTCGACGCCGGGGCGAGCTCCGGGGCGACCGAATGGCAGGAGTTCTTCAAGGAGGAAGGGCTCGTCTCGCTCATCGACTCCGCGCTGCACAACAACCAGGAGCTCAACATCCTGCTGCAGGAGATCGAGATCGCGAAGGCCGAGGTCCTGCGGCGGAAGGGCGCCTACCTGCCGTTCATCACGCTCGGAACGGGGGCCGGCGCCGAGAAGGTCGGGGACTACACCCGCAACGGCGCGGTCGAGGACAACCTCGACGTCAAGAACGGCCGGAAGTTCCCGGAGCCCCTGGGCGACTTCCGATTCGCGGCGGAGTTCTCCTGGGAGATCGACGTCTGGAGGAAGCTGCGCAACGAGAAGAAGGCCGCCACGATGCGCTTCCTCGCCACGCGCGAGGGCCGGAACTTCATGATCACCAACCTCGTCGCCGAGATCGCCGGCTCGTACTACGAGCTGATGGCGCTCGACAACCAGGCGAAGATCCTGACCCAGATGATCGACGTCCAGCAGAACGCGCTGGAGATGATCCGCTACGAGAAGCAGGCCGCGCGGGTCACCGAGCTCGCCGTCCAGCGTTTCGTCGCCGAGGTCGCCAAGAACAAGAGCCGCCTCTATCTGGTCAATCAGCAGATCATCGTCACCGAGAACCGCATCAACTTCCTCGCCGGACGCTATCCCCAGCCGATCGCGCGCCCCTCCGACCGATTCGAGGGCCTCGCGCTCGATCCGGTCCATCCCGGCTCGCCGGCCGACCTCCTGAGCAACCGCCCCGACGTCCGGCAGGCGGAGCTCGAGCTCGTCGCCGCGAAGCTCGACGTGAAGGCAGCCCGGGCGCGCTTCTATCCGCGCCTCGATCTCGCCGCCGCGGTCGGCTTCGAGTCCTACGCCCTGACCTCCCTCTTCACCGCCCCGGAGTCGCTGCTCTACAACGTCGCGTCCGAGCTGATGGTGCCGCTCATCAACAAGAGCCAGATCCGGGCCGCCTACAATGGGGCCAGCGCCCAGCAGATCGCGGCCATCTACCGCTACCAGCAGGTCGTGCTCAACGCCTACGTCGAGGTCCTGAACCAGCTCTCGCAGATCAACAACATCAATCAGAGCTACGACCTGAAGGCCCAGCAGGTCTCGGCCCTGTCGCGGGCCATCGACGTCTCGATCCTCCTCTTCAAGACGGCGCGCGCGGACTACGCCGAGGTCCTCCTCACCCAGCGCGATGCCCTCGAGTCGAGGATCGAGCTCGTCGATCTCAAGCAGCAGCAGGCCAACGCGCTCGTCCGGGCCTATCGGGCGCTGGGCGGCGGCTTCACCCACGGCCCGGTCGATCCCGAAGGCGACGCGCCCTCGATCTGACGCCCGTCCCCGACCGCGTCCGCGCCCTCTCCCTCGCCCCGACGACGGCAGCGTCCGCCCCGCCTAGTCGTCTTCGTGGGGCTCTTCCAGGTATTTGATTCGAGGCGTGTCCTCGCTGAGCGGGAGATCCGTCTCGTCGCGGAGGAGCTTCTTCCCGTCGGAGATGCGGGCGAAGAGATAGTAGAGACCGGGGATCACGACGACACCGATCAGCGTGCCGAAGAGCATGCCGCCGATGCCGGTGATGCCGATGGTCCGGTTGCCGATGGAGCCCGCGCCCTTGGCGACGGCGAGCGGAACGAGCCCGGCGACGAAGGCGAACGACGTCATCTGGATCGGGCGGAAGCGCAGCTTGCCGCCCTCGATGGCGGATTCCACGAGCGATGCCCCCTCGCGCCGGCGCTGGACGGCGAACTCGACGATCAGGATCGCGTTCTTCCCCAGCAGGCCGACGAGCATGATCAGGCCGAGCTGCGCCCAGACGTCGTTGGCGAGACCCGCGGCCTGCAGGAACAGGAACGAGCCGAAGATCCCGATCGGCAGCGAGGCGATCACGGCGAGGGGCAGGAGGAAGCTCTCGTACTGGCCGACGAGCACCAGGTAGACGAAGACGACGACGACGAGGAAGATCGAGAGGGCCGCGTTTCCCTTGCGCGACTCGTCCCACGACAGACCTTCCCACCCGAGGTCGTAGCCGCGCGGGAGCGTCGCCTCGGCGACTTCCCGCACCGCCTCGAGCGCCTGCCCCGTCGAGTAGCCCCGCGCCGGGACGAGCTGGATCGCGGCCGACGGATACAGGTTGTAGCGGGTGATCTCGTTCAGGCCCTGCTTCTTCTTCAGCTGCATGAACGACGAGTACGGGACCATCTCCCCGTCCTCGTTCTGGACGAACAGGTCATCGAGATCCTTCGGCATGCGCCGGAACTCGGGCCACGCCTGGACGTAGACCTTGTAGAACTGATTGAACCGGACGAAGCCCTGCTCGAACGTGCTGCCGATCAGGATGTTGAGATTCGTCAGCGCCTTCTCGATCGACACGCCCTTCTGCATCGCGACGTCGTTGTTGATGACGAGCTCGTACTGCGGATAGTCGGAGGCGTAGAACGTGAACAGGTTGGACACCTCCTCCCGCTTGGCCAGGGCCGCCATGAACTCGTTCGTGATGTCGCCGAGCCGCTTGTAGTCGGGGGTGCTCGACTGGGTCTGGTCGAGCACGCGCAGCGCGATGCCGCCTGCCGCACCGAAGCCCGGGATCGCCGGAGGCTCGAAGAACTCGAGCTTGATGTCGGTGATGACGCGCGTCTTCTCCTCGAGCTCTTCGATGATCTCGCGTGCGGTCTTCTCGCGCTCGGACCAGTCGCGGAGATTGATGATGGCCGTGCCCGCGTTCGAGCCCCGCCCCTCCGTGAGGACCTCGTAGCCGGCGACGGAGGTGACCGAGCTGATGCCGTCGATCGTCTTGGCGATCCGCTCGAGCTCCTGCGACTTGTCGTTCGTGTACTCGAGCGTCGAGCCGGGCGGCGTCTGGATGACCGCGTAGATGATCCCCTGGTCCTCGCCGGGAATGAAGCCGCTCGGGAGGAACTCGCTCGTCGCGAGGATGCCGAACGCGAACGCCCCGACGACGCCGAGGGTCACCGCCCGCCGGACCACGATCGGACTGACCAGCCGGCCCGCGTAGAACTCGGTGAACCGGTCGACGCCGCGGCTGAAGGGCTTCTGCACGAAGGGGACGCCGAGGAGCAGGAAGCCGAGGGGGCCCCACAGCTCGTAGGCGATGTAGACGAGGCCCGCGAGGAACGGCGCCCCGAGCAGGGCGTAGAGCGCCAGCCGCTTCCCGCCGAGCGTGCGGAGCTGCGCGAGGCGCGCCTTCAGCTCGCTCGCGGGACCGTGCCCCTCGTGTCCGCTCGCGTCCCCGTCGCCGTGCCCGTGCTCGTGGGGCTTCAGGATCATCGCGCAGAGGACGGGGGTCAGCGTCAGGGCGACGATGCCGGACAGGATGATGGTCGAGGCCATCGTCACGCCGAACTGGCGGTAGAAGACGCCGACGGGGCCCGGGACGAAGGTGACCGGCACGAACACCGCGGTCATGACGAGGGTGATGGCGATGATCGCGCCGCTGATCTCCTGGAGGACCTCCATGGTCGCGCGGTACGGCGACTGACCGGTCGCCGCCATCTTGGCGTGGACCGCCTCGACCACGACGATGGCGTCGTCGACGACGACCCCGATCGCCAGGACCATCGCGAACAGCGTGATCAGATTGATCGAGAAGCCCATCAGCGAGAGGATGAAGAAGCTGCCGATCAGCGAGACCGGCACCGCCAGGGTCGGGATGATCGTCGACCGCAGATCGCCGAGGAACATGAAGACGACGAGGGAGACCAGGATGAACGCTTCGAGCAGGGTATGGAGGACCTTCTCGATCGACGCGTCGACGAACCGCGACACGTCGTAGGCGATCTGGTAGTCCATCCCGGGCGGGAACGACTGCTTGAGCTCCTCGAGCGTCGCCTTGACCTCCTCGATGATCTCGGCGGCGTTCGAGCCGGGGGCCTGCTTCAGGACGATCGACGCCGCGGGGTGACCGTCGACGTCCGAGTAGATGTCGAAGAACTGCGAGCCGAGCTCGATGCCGGCGTGCTGCCGGACGCGCGTGCTCCCCTTCCGGGCCGCCTCTGCCGTCGCCTGCCCGGGCTCACCCTCCGCCTTCCCCGCCGCCGCGTCCGGGGGCGGCGGATCCACCGACGCCTGCCAGGTCGGGGGCTCGTGATGGTCGCCGGGAGGCACGCACACGTCCTTCAGGCGGAGGATCTCGCCGTTCGGCAGCGCGCGCAGGATGATCTCCGCGTACTGCTCGGGCTCGGTGTACCGCCCGATGTAGGTCAGCACGTACTCCTTCGACTGCGAGGTCATGCCGGTGGCCTGACCGAGGCGGCCGGGCGAGCCGATCATGCTCTGCTGCGCGAGCGCCTCCATCACGTCCTCGACGGAGATCTTGTACGCGCGCATGCGCTCCGGGTTCAGCCAGACGCGCATCGCGAAGGTGCGGTTGCCGAGGTTGCGCGGGATGCCCATGCCCTTGATGCGCTTCAGCACGGGCATGATGTAGACGTTCGCGTAGTTGAAGAGGTCCTTCTGGTCGGTGTCCGGGTCCGTGCTGTAGAGGTTCAGGTACATCAACATGCTGGGCACGACCTGGCTGACCAGGATGCCCTCGCGCACGACGAGGGGTGGGAGCCGGCTCAACATCAGGTTGACCCGGTTCTGCACGTTGACGACGTTGATGTCCGGATCGGTCCCGGGCTCGAAGAAGATCGCGATCGTCGCCTCGCCGGCGCTCGTCGCGGAGGAGACCATGTACCGCATGTTCTGGACGCCGTTGATCGACTGCTCGAGCGGGACCAGGACGGCGTCGACGAGCACGTTGGCGCTCGCGCCCGAGTAGGCGATCTGGACGTAGACGGTCGGGGGTGCGACGTCGGGGAACTGTGCGATCGGGAGGCTCGTGATCCCGAGGGTTCCCAGGAACACGATGATGATCGAGAGCACGATCGCGAGGGCGGGCCGGATGAGGATCTTCGTGAACATGGTCGCCCCACCAGAGAAATGCGGCTCGCGAAGGACTCCGCTCGCCTACTCAGCGTGCCATTTCATGTTCGAGAGAGCTTCGTCGGGGCTCTTCACCTCGAACTCGATGTGCTTGCCTTCGTGGACCTGCCGGACCCCGTCCAGCACGAACCGGTCCTTCTCGTCCAGACCGCCGTCGAGGACGAAGATGTCGTCGAGCTCGTGTGCGACGTGGATCTCCCGCTGGTGCGCGACGCCATCCTCGCCGACGACGAAGACGTACTGTCGATCGAGGACCTCGAACGTCGCGCGCTGCGGGATCACGATCACGTCGTGCAGCGTCTCGTTGATCAGGAGCGTTCCCGTCTGACCGTGGCGGAGCAGCCGGTGCGGATTCGGGAAATCGGCCCGGAACTGGATGTTGCCGGTCCGGTTGTCGAACTCCGACTCGACCGTGACGGTGTCCCCGGCGTTCTGGTCGAAGATCTCGCCGCTCGCCAGGCGGATCACGATCGTGGACCCGGTCAGCTTGAGCCTCTGCGGATTCGCCGGATCGATCGCGTTCGGGAGCGACCGGTATCTCAGGTAGCTCGCCTCGGGGACGTTGAAGTAGACCCACATCACCTCGTTGTCCGAGACGGTGGTCAGGATGTCGCCTTCTTCGACGAGGCTGCCCTGCTGCATGTACTGGCGGTCGACGATGCCGTCGAACGGGGCGACCATCTTCGTGAAGGCGAGCTGCGCCGAGGCGACGTCGAACTCCGCCTTCGCGCGATCCCGCTCGGCCGTCGCGAGGGCGAGCTCCTGATCCGATACGACCTGCTGCTCGAAGAGCTTCCGCGTGTTGGCGAGATTGATCTCGGCCTGCTGGAGCTTCGCCCGCTGGGTCTCCCGCCGCGCCTGATAGACGATGGGGAGGAGCGTGAAGAGGAGCTCGCCCTGCTTGACCGCCTGGCCTTCCTGGATGCGGATCTCTTCGAGGTAGCCGCGCTCGAGCGCCTGGAGGTTGATGTGGCGGCGCGAGCGGATCTGGCAGACGTAGCCCTGGCTCGTGGGGACGTCGCGACGTGCGGGGCTCGTCACGACGATCTGACGCTCTTCCCCGCCCTCCGCATGCTCGTCGCCCTCGCCGGATCCGCAGCCGACGCAGACCGACGCGATGCACGCGAGGAGGACGGCGAGACCGGCTCGTCGAGTGAAGAGGCCCGACGGTCGAGGTCGCGAGGCGCGCTCTCCGTTGGTGAAGCCCGTCTCGATCGACCGCGGATCGGGGGCTCCCAGCGAGCAGGGCATTTCGACTCCTTGGACCGGTGGGCGCGCGATCCCGGTCCTCGTCATGCGAATCGGATCATCTCTCTCCGGGCTCTCTCCGGGCCGCCGTCGGGCTCCAGAGCGATCGGGCGGAAGCCGCCGACCCTCCCAAGCGCGCGCAATCTAACGCCCGCTGCCTTCCTTGTCTCGCCGAGCCTTCGACGCCTCGGCGAACCCAATGGTTCCCGCGACGACCGAGCGACGCTACGGCGTGTCGCTCGGCGAGGTTGATTCGTGATTCGAGAAGGATTCGTTCTGTCTTCGAGAACGATGGACGTCTCGCGCGGGCGCGCCGTCGTCTCTAGCGCAGCGCGTAGATCTGCGGATACGTGACCGTCATGGCCTCGGCATCGAAGTACGCCTTGCCGACCGCCTGGACGCGATTGAGCCAGGCGAGCCCCGGCGCGCCGGTCTTGAACCGCGGACACGTGTAGGCGACGCCGGACTCGGGGAGGAGGATCCCCTCGTACTCGACGAAGACGAGCTCTCCGCTCGCGGATTCGAGCGTGAGCCGGACATCGGCGCGCGCGGTGCCATCGGGAGAGAGTGTGAGCCAGTCGGCCGAGGCGCTTCCCCGCTGCACGAGCCGGAAGCGTTCGCCCTCCCAGACCGAGTCGACGAGCTCGCCGATCATCAGCGTCCCACTCGGCGTGTTCTCGAGCACGATCGTCTCCCGGACCCGGATGAAGGCCCGGCAGAGCGGGACCAGCTCGAGTGCCCCGGTTCGGTCCATCGTACGCTCCTTCTTTCTCAGTCTTCCGTGCGGCCCCGCCCGAGGCGGCCTTCCGAGCCGGGGGAGTCCCTGTCGATCGAGGTCTCGCCTCGCTCGGCCGCGGCCGTTCCGTGCGCCTTGCACGGACGAAACGAATTTCGTTACGATCGTAACGAATCGATCGGGAGGGTGCCTCGGTGCCGACGACCTCCGAGCTGCCGAATCAGAAGCCCGCGCGGGACGGCGCGGAGAACGGTGCCCGTCGTCGGATCCTCGCCGCCGCGATCCAGGTCTTCGGGACCTACGGGTTCGGCAAGTCGACGGTCGAGGACATCGCGGCCGCCGCCGGCGTCTCGAAACCCCTCTTCTACCGGCAGTTCAAGAACAAGCACGACGTCTTCGAGGCCGTGATCGAGCAGGTCTTCGGCGACTGGCACGAGGCGATGATCGAGCAGGTCGACCGGACGACGGGCTCGACGGCCCAGACCCTGCGCGCCCTCTTCGTCGGCGTCCTGCAATATGCCCAGGCGCGCCCGCTGCTCAACCATCTGCTGGCCCGCGACTCCCAGCTCCTGCTCTCGACGCAGAGCGGCGTCTGGACGCGCGCGTGCGCCGCCTTGCGGGACCTGATCGAGCAGATCCTGCGCCGCGGAATCGCGGCGGGCGAGGTCCGGACCGACATCCCGGTCGAGCAGATGGCGGACCTGTTGATGGAGATCAGCTTCGTCTACACCAACCGTCAGCTCCATACGGGCCTGGCGATCGAGCGCGAGCGCGCCGAGAACCTCGCCGAATGTCTGTTCGGCGCCGTCTCCGCACGCTCTGCACCCTCCGCATCCTCCGGCAGCCTTGAAGGCGCTACCGGCTTCGCCTCCACTCCGCGACCCGCGCGCGGGACGGCGGGCGCGTGATGAGCGCCGCCGCCGCGACGCCGCTGGCCGGCCCCGAGCTGATCTCGCCGGATTGCTACGCGCGGGACGGCTATCCCTTCGCGACCTGGGATCGACTGCGCCGCGAGGCGCCAGTGCTCTACTTCGAAGGGCCGGACTATCCCTTCTGGGCGCTCACGCGCCATCAGGACATCGTCGAAGTCTCGCGCCAGCCGGAGCTCTTCTCGAATCGGCCGCGCTTCCAGATCATGGTCGGGGCCGACTACGGGAGCGACGACGCGCGCGAGCCCGAGACGATGATCCACATGGATCCGCCCCGGCACCGCCAGTTCCGCGATCTGCTGGCCCGTCGCTTCACGCCCCGCGCGATGCGCCGGATCGAGTCCCAGATGTCCGAGCTCGCCCGCGAGATCGTCGACGACCTCGCCGCGACGGGGCTCGAGGGCGAATGCGACTTCGTCGAGAAGATCGCGGCGCCGCTGCCGCTGGCGGCGGTCGCGTGGCTGCTCGATCTGCCGCGCGCCGACTGGACGGATCTCTACCACCGGGCGAATGCCGTCGTCGGCGCGACGGATCCCGAATACCAGAAGCCCGGAGAGAGCGCGCACGAGACGCGCATGCGCGCGAGCGCCGACATCTACGCCTACTTCCACTCGCTGGTCGAGGACCGGAGGCGACGCGCGGGCGACGACCTGGTCGGCGTGCTCGCGCGCGCGGAGGTCGACGGCCATCCGCTCACGCCCCACCAACTCGCGTCCTATTGCCTCTTCCTCGTCGTCGGAGGAACCGAGACGACGCGCAACGCCCTGAGCGGCGGGCTCCTGGGCTTCTTCGAGCATCCCGCGGAATGGCGGAAGCTGGTCGACGATCCCGCGAAGGTCGAGCGCGCGACCGAGGAGGTCCTGCGCTGGTCGAGCCCGGTCGTCCAGATGGCGCGCACGCCGATTCGGGACGTCGAGATCCGCGGCCAGAAGATCCGCGCCGGCGAGACGGTGGCGATGTTCTACTGCTCGGGCAATCGCGACGAGACCGTCTTCGAAGATCCCTACCGCTTCGACATCGATCGCCACCCGAACCCCCATCTCGCGCTCGGCGTCGGCGAGCACTACTGCATGGGCGCGAATCTCGCGCGCCTCGAGCTGCGCGTCATGCTGCGGCAGCTGACCGCCCGATTCCGCGCGCTCGAGCCAGCGGGCCCGATCGAGCGATTGCGTTCGAGCAGCACCGGCGGTGTGAAGGTTCTTCCCATCCACTACCGACTCGTCGGCTGAAGACGATCCGGCGGAGGAGACCGAGATGAGCGATCTGGACATCCGACCGATGGGGCCGGTCATCGGCGCCGAGATCCACGGCGTCGACCTCGGCGGCGAGCTCTCGAAGGAGACGCTGCGCGCGATCGAGCAGGCGCTCCTCGATCATCTGGTCCTCGCCTTCCGCGGCCAGGACATCACCCCCGCCCAGCATCTCGCCTTCGGCCGCCACTTCGGCCGCGTCTACTGCCCGCCGATGTCCGCCTTCCCGCCCGACCACCCCGAGATCATGCTCCTCGACACGAAGACGCCGAAGGGCGCCGGTGCGGACAACTGGCACTACGACGCCACCTTCATGCCGGAGCCGCCGATGGCGTCCGTCCTGCGGCCCGTGATGCTGCCGGCCGGCGGCGGCGGAGATACCTGCTTCGCCAACATGTACGCGGCGTTCGACGCGCTCTCGGCGCCGCTCCGCACGATGCTCGAGGGCATGAAGGCGGTGCACGATCTCTCGGGACAGCTGCGCATCTCGGTCGACCGGGGCATCAGTCCCGTCGGCTTCGACGAGCTCCGGCAGCAATGGCCGCCCATCGAGCACCCCGTCGTCCGGACCCACCCCGTCACCGGCCGCAAGGCGCTCTTCCTCAACCGGGTCACCGGCAGCCGCCTCGTCGGCCTCAACGACCGCGAGAACGCCCTGCTCGTCCCGTACCTCCTCGACCACGTCCGCGACCCGGCCTTCCAATGCCGATTCCGCTGGGCTCCGGACATGATCCTGATGTGGGACAACCGCTGTACGCAGCACTGCGGCGTGCCGGACTATACGGACCGCCGCATCATGCATCGCGTGACCATCGCGGGGGATCGGCCCTGCTGAGGGCGGCGCGCGGGGCGAGACGGCCGCCGAATGGGCTCGCGGCCCCCGGCATGAATCCGTTTTTCCGATGCCAGGCGATCAAAGAATCTATTTGATCTGCTCCTCTCCGCATTCGATCCTCCGCGTTCGCACGCGGGGATGCGACCGTCGGATCCCGCGCTTCCATCCTCCTCGGGAAGCCGATCTTGAAGCACCTCCTGGACATCGACGTCCTGAGTCGATCCGGTCCGCCCCACGATCTCTACGCCGAGGTCCGGCGGCGCGAGCCGATCAGCTGGCAGGAGATGCCCGGCGTCGGCGGCTATTGGGCCGTGATGCGGCATGCGGACGTGGTCACCGTCTCCCGTCAGCCCGAGCTCTTCTCGGCGCAGATCCGGGGCATGCAGCTCCTCGATCGGACCGATCAGCTACCGACGCTCCTCTCCCTCGATCCGCCGCGGCATACGGCGATGCGCAAGCGCGTGCTGCACGCCTTCGCCCCGCGCGTCGTCCGACGGCTCGAGGCCCGCATCCGCGAGATCGTCCGCTCGACCCTGGCGCGCGCGGTCGAGCGGCGCGAATGCGATCTCGTCACGGATCTCGCGCGCCCCCTCCCCCTCGCGATCATCTGCGAGCTGCTCGGGGTGCCGGAAGAGGACCGGGAGCGGGTCGGCGAATGGGCCGATCTGCTGGCGGGCGCCGCGGATCCGGAGGTGACCCAGGGGCGGGCCGTCGGGACCGACGGTGCGCTCGCCTTCGGCGCCTACGCCTACGAGCTGGCCCAGCGCGAAGCGGGCGTCGCGGGCGCCTCGACGGATTCGCTGCTCCACGTGCTGCGCGATGCAGAGCTCGAGGGCGAGCAGGTCGATCTGCCGACCTTCTCGGGGCTCTTCGTCCAGATCGCGATCGCGGGCAACGAGACGACCCGCTCGACGATCTCCGGCGGGCTGCTCGAGCTGATCCAGCGCCCCGACCAGTATGCGCGGATCGACCGGGACCGCAGCCTCGTCCCGAGCGCGACCGAGGAGTTCCTTCGCTGGCTCACCCCGGTCCACTATTTCCGACGGACGGCGACCCGGGACCTCGAGCTCTCGGGCGCGAAGATCCGGGAAGGCGACCGGGTCGTGATGATGTACGCCTCGGCGAACCGGGACGAGGCCGTCTTCGCCGAGCCCGATCGCTTCGACGTGGCGCGGAATCCCAATCCCCACCTCGCGTTCGGCTTCGGCGAGCACTACTGCCTGGGAGCGGCGCTCGGACGGCTGGAGACCCGGATCTTCCTCGAAGAATTCTTCGAGGCGATCGCGGGCATCGAGCTGGCGGGCGAGCCGGTGCGCCTGCGCTCGAACGAGCTCAACGCCTGGAAGCGGATTCCCGTTCGGCTGAAGCCGCGCTGAGCCGCGAGACCGGTCGACGCCGCCTGCTCGCCACGCCCGCCATGGCCGCGACGCCAGCGAGCGAATTGGCGGGCGGCGGGCCGACGATCGAGAAGTGACCGTCGATCGGGAAGGTGATCTGCTCTGCGGCCCCCCCGCGCACGCAGATCGCCACCGTGGTGGAGCGTCACCCCCGGATCGTCCTGCTGGTGAGGCTGCCGAACGGGGGGAGCGCCACCGTCGCACGCGCCCTGACCCGGCAAGTGAAGAGCCTGCCCAGGGCCTTGCATCACGCCCTGACCTCGGATCGCGGTTTGGAATTGTTCGATCACGAGAGCATCGACATGACGAGCGACTTCAAGGTGAATTTCTGCGATCCGCGAAGTCCTTGGCAACGAGGAACGAACGAGAACACCAATGGCCTACTGCGTCAATGCTTTTCCACGAGCACCGACCCGTCGAACCCTTCGCAAGCAAACCTCGATCGCGTTGCCCTGCAGATCAAGCAGCGACCCCGCGAAGCCCTGGGCTTTGACACTCCAGCAGACGAACTTCATGCTCGTGTTACCCCGACCAGTTGAGAGCGCCCGCCTATTCCGCACCGCTGGTCAGGACCCCCGGGTAGACAGACCCGCCCTTGGGCGCCGACCATCATCGTCTGCACCGACGCGAGTGCCTTCTGTTGCGGAGATCCGACGAGCCGCTTCGCGGGAGACGTGATCCTGGCGCCGGGGACCCGCTCGTTTCGATGGGCCAAGCAGATCCAGGCGGCCGCATCGGTGGAGGGTGGAGGGCTGTATTGGGACGCCCCGGCCGATGCCTGCCATGAGGGGCGGCTCTTCTTCGACCCGCTGACGCCGGAATCGCCGATCACCTTCCTGAGCGGGCGCAGCTACGTCCCGGAGCCCGGTCTTGGGTCGATGCTCGTGGCGGGCGTCGCGGGATCTGGGGCGGCAGCGCGCCGTCGCGGCGCGGTCGAGGCAATGCGCTGGCTCGAGAGGAGTCGTCGGAGGCCCTGAATCTCGCATTCGACCACGAGATGACGGCACGTCAGGCACCTGCATGGCCTGCGAGGCGATGTCCGATCGAGTCTCCGCGTCGGACGCCTCGTTCGGTCATTCTCGAAATCTCGATCTGATTCGGAACCGATTGATCTATTCTCGGTGTCCTGCACCGAGGGTCTGAGTTCCCGGGTCCGATCCGGAGGCATCTTGCCCAGCATCACTGTCGTGCTTCCCGTATTCAATCGCGCATCGGTGATCCCGCGTGCGGTCGGGAGCGTGCTGGTACAGACGTTTGCGGACTTCGAGCTGATCGTCGTCGACGATGGTTCTCGTGACGGGACGGCGGCCTTTCTGGCGGGCCTTTCGGATCATCGGGTCCGGGTGGTCACCATCGGCGAGAACCGGGGGGCATGCGCCGCCCGCAATCGGGGGATCGCAGAGGCACGAGGCGAGATCCTCTGTTTCCTCGACAGCGACGACTTCTACCTTCCCGGAAAACTCGCCTGCGTGGCGTCCATGTTCGAGGCGCGCCCCGAGCTCGACCTGCTCGTGGACTCGTTCGTCTGTCACAAGGGGGACGGTCCCGATCGTCGGGTCAAGCCGAAGCTCAATCCGCCCGGTCTCGACGGGCCGGGCTTCCGTTCGGCGCTCTTCGAGCGTCGGATCTTCAAGGCGACGTCGGCAATCTCGGTCCGCCGCCGTGCGCTTCTGGAGGTGGGTTTCTTCGACGAGTATCTTCGGCGGCGTCAGGACATGGATCTGGTCTTGCGGCTCTCACGCAAACATGTCTGCACGACCACCGACCTCGTGCTCTGGGAAAAGTACGAGAGCCGCGACGCGATCTCTCGAGACCACGGTCTCTTCTTGCAGGCCTCCATCGACATCTGCGAGCGTCACCCGGAATACCTGACGAGGCATCCAGCGTGCCTGTATCGCGACCTTCGTAGCCACTTCGCGTGGCTGGCACGACACCGCAAATGGCGGAACCTCTTGGTCGATGCACGGCGCTATGCGCGATATGTTCCCTTCGAGCATTCCCTGGTTCGGTTGATGTTCGACGGGCGGGTTTCGGGGGTCGCTCAGGACGACTCGATCCAGCGCACGCGCAAGGATTCGGGCAGTCCGTCCAACAGAGCAGACAACAGTTGAGTTCCCGCCAACGCGGAATAATAGGCCCAGGCGATCAAGAGGGCCGCGGGAATCTGCCAGACGGGCAATTCGACCTCGCGGTGGTGTTCGAGGATGCGTTGCGTCGAGCGGAAGTTCTTCTTGGCGAAGACCTGAGCGGAATAGGCGATCCGGGCGAGGCGCCCGCGACCTTCCAGCCTCGCCTTGGCATCCCGGTCGAGTCCCGCCTGGACGGCGCGCCAGAGCAGGAAGACGTATCCCGCATGCGGAGCGTGAAAGGCCAGAGCCTCGGGCGTGCGCTCGAATCCGAACCCGCGATCGACGATGTCCGCCAGCCAGATTCCACATTGCTTCTTGAAGGCGATCGTGTTCGGGAAGGGATGCTCCCGGAAGAAGACGGTCCGCACGGCGAAATTGTTCGCATGAAGGGATCTTCGCCCGCGCGAGCGCTCGTGTTCGCTGGGGAGATCGAAGATCCAGACCATCGCCATCGTGCGGGAAAGCAGATCACGAGTCGCGAGCGAAGTGACGCCCGCCACGGCCATCGTGCTCGGATCGGAGAACGGTCGCAGCAATCCGCGCAGCCACCCGGGAGCAGGGCACGCGTCGCTGTCGATCAGGGCGATGAAGGGAGTCGTCGCGAGCTGGGCGGCGCGATTCTTCAGCTGGTAGTAGGTGAGGCCTTCGGTCGGGATCAGGTGCAGGTCGGTCACGGCATCGAGCTTCGGAGCGGATCGAGCGATCACGCGCCAGATCGACTCGGGATCGATCACTCGAGCGTCGTACAGATAGAGGACGGTCGGCGTCCCGGGCACCCTCGACCGCTCGCGCTCGATCTCCGCAGCGAGGCCCGCGACTGCGCGATCGATCCAGAACGAATCGACGTCCCGGGGGTTCTCCCACTCGATCGCGATCGTAATGACGTCCAGATCCAGGTCGGCGGCCATCACTCTCCCTTCGAGCCGGCTACGATTGCGCGGTGCGTGCCGAATCCGGGCGACGAGCTCCCGTGTCGGCCTCTAGGCTAACTCATCGAGGAGCTCTCGTGCTCGATCGGATTCCCTGGAACCTCACACGCAAGCTGGATCGCTACCGCGAGGTGGATGTGATCGTCCTTTCGCTCGGAAAGAGCGGGCGGACCTGGCTGCGCGTGATGCTCCATCGCTACCTCTCGCTCCACTACCAGCTCCCCTTCGACCCGATTCGTCTGGATCCCCGCGGAACCTCCGCACCCCTGATCGCCTATAGCCACGAGCTCGCGACTCATCTACGGGAGCACGACCTCGTCCGACAGCTCGTGGGCAAGGCGATCCTGCCGCGGTCCCTCACCGACCAGAAGCAGATCGTGATCCTCGCTCGTGACCCGCGCGACGTGGTGATCTCGAGCTATTTCCACAAGACCGAACGTTCTCGCAAGACGGACTGCAGCGTTGAGGAGTACCTGCACCACCCGCGTTGGGGCATCGAAAGCCTCGTCACGATCCTCAACCATTGGCGGCGGCGGTTCGCGGCCCATCCACGCTGCCACTGGCTCCGTTACGAAGGTCTTCGCAAGGATCCCGGGAATGAGATGGAGCGGCTCGTCTCGGTGATCGATGGACCGGTCGATCGCGAGGCGCTCGCGGTCGCGATCGAGGAGGGTCGCTTCGAACGAATGCAGGCTGCAGAGGCTTCGGGTGCGTACACCGACGTCCGACTCAGACCGGGAGATCGCGCGAAGCCCGATTCGTTCAAGGTTCGGCGCGGAAGAGTGGGGGGATATCGAGACTATCTCGGCTCCCACGAGATCGCGTTCGTGGACGAGGCGATCCGCAAACTCGACCCCTTCTATGGCTATGGGTAGATCGCCGCCGGGCTACCCGGCTCGCGGACGATGCGTGCGCGATGGCTTGATTTCGCGTGAAGGATCCCTGAAGGAGCACTCTGCACGATGTTCAAACGATCGAAACGACCTTCTTTCCCGGTGTTTCTTCCGCACCGACCCGATGAGGATTCGTATCTCGCTCCGACCGTGCGAACGGAAGGGACGATCGAATCGGCGCGAAACGTTCCTCCTCGCGAAGACTGGATCGCGCCGGAGAAGTACGGCAGGACGGTCGACGAGTATCTGGCCAACGGAAGACGGGACACCCAGATCATGATCGACCTCGTCGAGAAGAGCGGACTCCGGGTCGACGAGCTCGGGGACATCTTCGAGTTCGGCTGTGCCGACGGTCGGATGCTTCGATGGCTCGAACCTCTTGCAGCCGATCGTGAGATCTGGGGCTCGGACATCGATGCGGGGCGGATTCTCTGGTGCAAGCAGCACCTGAGTCCTCCATTTCATTTTCTGACGAATACGATCGTGCCGCATCTGCCCTTCGAGGACCGAAAGTTCGGATTCGTGTTTGCCGGCTCGGTCTTCAGCCATATCGATGATCTCGCGGACGCCTGGCTCGCGGAGATCCGTCGCATCCTTCGCCCAGGGGGCGTGCTGTTCCTCACCGTTCATCTGAAGCCGGATGTCCAGCTCCTCGCGACTCGCTATCCGGAATCGAATCTCGCGAAGACGCTCCGTCGTCATCCAGACTACGATCGCCTGCTTGCGGGCCAGTTCGACGTCTTCACCGTGGGGCGATCGGCCAGCTCTTTCGTCTTCTACGATCTCGACTACTTGCGAAAGAGCATCGAGCCCATGTTCCGCATTCTCTCCGTCACCGGGGAAGTCAGGCTCTATCAGAATGCGCTCGTCCTGGAGCGCGTGTAGCCGACGACTCTCGCTTCGGGCGTCACGCCGAGGAAGCTCGGCCCGCACGGGAGTCGATGTCGCCGCTGCCCGAGCCGACGGGGGAGGGGATAGGCGATTCAAGCCCCGCATTTCCGCCGCCGGCAAGAACCATTACGTAAACCGGCCGTCCTGGGGGCCGTGTCCTGGGTGTCCTGGGTGTTGGTGGAAACGGCGAGACCCGGTACTCGACCGCCAAGATTCCGGAGATCGAATACGGCGCCCTTGTCGAGATCGATACCGGAGACGCTCTCCGCAGAGCCCGCATCTCGATTCTCCGAAGACAACGGCGGGTTGCCCGACACGACGATCGTTTCGACTTCGTCCTTTGCGAGCGACGAACTTGATGCTCCAAAAATTATGAAGCCCAGCATTAACGCGCCCGGTGCCCAGAATCCCGGCAATTTTCGACTTCCCGTTAAGGCATGCCTACGAGTCCGCGAAGAAGTTCATAGACCTTTTCTCGCCATCGCCGACGTCAACTTGATCGAGACAATGGGCTTACTTTTACTCTCCGACTCGTCGACGGATTCCCCTGATTATTCTGGTCAAGCGAACGTGATGTTAATCAGGACTCGCACTCCGCGCCTGCCTCGACGTCTGATATTTAGGCACGATATCCGCCGCCGAGTGCCTTCACAAGCAGCCGTTTGTATCTCGCGGAGCCGATCGAACTTGGCCTGTCGCCTCGATCTGAAGATGCGGGTCGCCGTGTCAACATTGCTGAGCAGACATTGACAAGCGCGTGCCGCATACGGCACTTACGAGTTTGTGCCGAGGTTGCCAGGAAGTAGTCGATCCGAGATCACCGCACAAAGCCGACCGGCGATGGACAGGGGCAATTCGATTTCAAGAAGCGATTCCCCGTCATCACGATTTGATGCTATTTGAGTTAAGAAATGCGGAACACGGCGGTTTTGAGCGCATTCTTGGCGAACAATGTGACGCAGTCGACCAAGTCGGCGGAATGGTGCGATAGACGTCGATGTCGGACGCAATGCGATCAATGCCCCGCGAACGAGCTGGAGATCCCTGCCGCGATTCACACGGTAAATGCATTCAGCAATTCGGGTAGGTCGAATCAGCCGGAGGACTCCGATTTTAGCTGGGCAGGGTGTCGTGGGGCACGTCACTGGGAGCGGCGCTCGGACGGCTGGAGACCCGGATCTTCCTCGAAGAATTCTTCGAGGCGATCGCGGGCATCGAGCTGGCGGGCGAGCCGGTTCGCCTGCGCTCGAACGAGCTCAACGCCTGGAAGCGGATTCCCGTTCGGCTGAAGCCGCGCTGAGCTGCGAGGCCGGTCGACGCCGCCTGCTCGCCACGCCCGCCATGGCCGCGACGCCAGCGAGCGTCATCGCACCGATCGCGGGCTCGGGGACACCGTTCGGACCGTAGGGCGTCCCCGACTCCGACGTGATCGTGAAGTCGTTCACTGGCTGACCATTCGCCTGCAGCTCGATGCCGGTCAGCGTCGCACCGCCGGTGAAGTCGACGGTCGAGGTCGAATCGAGGGTGGGGATCGCCGAGGCGAGGAGCCCGAACTTCAGGTCGAAGGGCTCACCCCAGGTGAAGTTCAGGAGCAGGCTCTTCACGTCGCCGGCCCCCCCGAAGAAGCCCGGGCCCGAGACGAATCCGACCGCCGGATCGCCGCTTCCGGTCGCGACGAAGGGCGGGTCGGTCACGTTGTTCGCCTGGACGCGCATCAGGGTGAAGCTCGGGCCTCCCGCGACGCTGTAGTTGATCTCGACGTCGGCGAGCGAATTGGCGGGCGGCGGGCCGACGATCGAGAGCTGGCCTTCGACCGAGAACGTGAGGCGGATGCGGCCGGCGGTTCCCGAGAGCACGCTCGGGCTCGTCGCCGTCAAGCGATCGACCGAGAGGCCGTACCCCGCGGCGCCCCTGTAGAGAAGCGGATTCGGCGTCCCGGACAACGACGAGGTCGCCGAGGCGAGGGCATGGCCGACGTGCGACAGCGCGAGCGCGTGGCTCGTCACTGAATTCGCGCTCCCGTTGAAGGTGGTGGAGAGCGAGAGGATGTCGCTGAGCAGGCCGGGGCTCGGCAGGGTCGTCGTCCGGAAATCGCCGCCGACGCCGCAGAAGGCGAGCCCTTCGATGGGAACACCGGGCGCCACGTTGCCGAAGTAGCTCAGTGCCGGCGTCGCGGGCCCGGATGTCGTGCACTGGAAGTTGGGCCCGATCTGGGCCTGGCCGCCGATCGCCAGCACGAACGTCTCGACGGAGACGGCGCGCGCGGGGGCGGGTGCCGCGAAAGAAGTCCCGGCGACGATCGAGGCGATCATGAACATCCGCTTCGCACCCGCGATCATCGATCTCTCCTTCGATCGAGCCGTCCTGCTCGATCACCAAGATGGCGGTTGGGACGAACGCGCTGTCTTCGACTCTCCCCGCCGCAATCGCCGCCGTTGCCGCGCGTCGTCAGCGTGATCGGAAGGCCGGGACGCTCGATCCCGGGCGCACGGAATGGCTCCCGCGCGTTGCCCTGGTCCGGTGTACCCGAAATGCCGTCGCGAGTCCTGAGAGAAGTCTGAGTTCTTTCCAGGAGGAGCTTTGATCGCTCGACTACCCGATCGGACGGAACGAGGCGAAGGATCGGAGGATATGGCGCGCCCGGCATGACTCGAACATGCGACCCTCAGCTCCGCAAGCTGATGCTCTATCCATCTGAGCTACGGGCGCGCGGCCATTCGCGATCGATGGGCCCTGGCAGGCCCGATGCGCATGGAGCGCGGACCTTAGCGGGTTCGTGCGGCGGCGCCCAGACCCGGCGGCGGGTTCTGCAACCAAACCGGTCGCGTCGGGGAGCAGGCGAGGATCTCTTCGCGAGCCTCGGGCGCGGGAAGGCCCCGCCCGGCCTGAACCCCCGAGGGGCTTCCCTCCTTTATAGAGGTCCGAGAGGGCCGGCCGACGGGCTGCGTCGACCGCCGAGCGCGCCAGACGAACGGCCGGCGAGCCCTGCAAGCCCCGCAAGCCCGAGCCCGACGAGGAGCGCCGTCGTCGGCTCCGGGATCACCGCGACGTACGACCGGAAGCGACCCTCCGGATCGCGTGCCGAGCCGATGATCGTCGTGCCGTCCCGGGAGATCGCGTCCGCGCTCGAGAGGCGCCAGCCTGCGAGATCGACGCCGAGGGATGCGAGGACGTCGGCGAGCAGACGGACGCCGTGATCGGCGTCGTAGACGAAGGCGTCGCCCTCCCCGGTGAACGGATCGACGACGCCCTGGCCGACGACGATCGAGCCGTCCCCCGAGACGTCCCTCGCGCCGCTCCAGGTCCAGCGCGCCGCCGCGTCGCCCAGACGCTGCATCCCGCCGGCGCGGGTGTAGACGAAGGCCTCGCCCGACGTGCTCCGACCATTCGCGTCGAAAGACGTCGCGCTCGTCCCGACGATCGTCGTGCCGTCCGCCGAGATCGCGGAGGCCGCGCTTTCCACCTCGTCGCCGATCGTGAGACCGCCGATCGGCTGCAGGCCGCGCACCTCGTCCCAGACGAAGGCCTCGATTCCCCTCGTCGTCTCGGCTGCGCCGACGACGATCGCTCCATCCGCCGAGACGTCGTACGCGCCGTTGTTCGGCCCGCGCGCGTCGGGGACGTCGAGATCGCGCAGCCCGACCGACCCGGTCCAGACGAAGGGGCGATGAACCTCGATCGGGAGCTCGTCCGGGCCGACATCCCGTCGTTCGACCAGGCGCGAGCCGACGACGACTGCTCCGTCGGCCGAGATCGCCCGAGCCACGCCGAAGCGCTCTTCGAGCCCGGCGGGCGGTCCGGGATCGAGGTCGACGAGTCCCGTCTCGCGCTGCCAGCGAAAGGCCGCCGTGCCCGTCGCCGAATGCGAGAAGCCGACAATCTGCGAGCCGTCCTCGCTCGCCCCGAGTGCCATGCTCTCGGCCGTCCCGCCCGGCAGGAGGCCGAGCCGCTCGAGGCCCCCGGCCTCGGTCCAGCGGATCGCCTCGCGAGTCGGTGCTCCGCCGCAGTCGAGCGTGCACATGAGCCCGCCGACCACGACCCGCCCGTCCCCGGAGATCCCGGCCACGACGACGACGTGATTCGGATCGTCGCCGGCCGGATCGATCGGGAGGAACGACGCAGCCCGCGCAAGCGCCGTCGGGACGAGAACGCAGGCGGCGAGAGCGGCGAGGCCGATCCGCCAGCGACGCGCTGTGGTGGAGTCCTTCGTGCTTCCGCTGCGCAGGCTCATCGTTCCCCCTCTGCGTCCGCCATCGGGCGGAGGGAGAGGCTAGGCGCGACCGGCGATCGGGAGCCATCCGGTCTTCGCCCGAAGGCCTGCGCGAAGGCCCCTTCAGCGCGCGACGAGCCGCGCCGGCACCGGCTGGTGTCCCAGGCTTCCCGGCAGCGGCGGATAGACGACGCCCGGGACCCGCTCGAGCGCCCTCGCCCGGTCGAGCAGCACGCGCACCGCCGTCGCGCCTTCGAGGCGCGCCAGCATCGCGCCGGGGCAGACGTGGGACCCGGCGCCGAAGGCGAGATGCCCGCGCGGATCCTCCCGATCGAGTCGGAACTCGGCGGGGACCTCGTGGCGCGCCTCGTCGCGATTCGCGGAGCCGATCCCCATCTCGACGGTCTCGCCCTTCCGGATGAGGACGCCGCCGATCTCGACGTCGCGGGTCGCGATGCGGGTCGTGCGCTGCACGGGCGCGTCGTGGCGGAGCGACTCCTCGAGAAAGAGCGGGATCTGCTCGCGATCGGCGTCGAGGCGCGCGAAGAGCGCCGGATCCTGGACGAGCCGGTTCACGAGATGGGCCAGGAAAGAGCGCGTCGTGTGGACCCCGGCCTGGACCATGAAATGCAGCTGCGTCGTGATCTCCTGGTCGGACAGCGGGCGGCCTTCGATCTCGGCACCGAGCAGGACCTTGAAGACGTGGTTCGTCGGCTCGGGCAGCGCGCGCTGCTCGGCGATCCGTGCGCGGAAGTAGACGTGGCTCGCCGGACCTTCGGGCGGGACGCCGGGCGTCGCGGGCCGCGTCATCATCGTCCCGTCCATCGACCACTGCATGAAGAGCCCGACGGCCTCGCGACCGAGCCCCATGATGTGGCCCATCGCGAAGGCCGGGATCGAGAGCGCGTACTCGCCGTGGAGATCGGGGGCGCGCCCCGCGGCGCAGGCGGCGAAGAGCCCGTCGACCAGCCGGTTGCACTCCGCCTCGAGGATCGGCTCGAGCGGGCGCACGCGGTGCCACGCGAAGATCGCGTTGAACAGGCGGCGGATGCGGCCGTGGCGCGGCTCCGGGATCTCGGAGAGGAAGTGCTGATCCTCGGGGATCGTGGCGCAGCCGGCGGGAATGCCGGTGATCGGGCCGAGCTCCGCGCGGAAGGTGTCGACGTCGACGAGGGCGGCCTCGACGTCCTCGTGGCGGGAGAGGTACCAGGCGCCCGAGGGCGTGCGATAGACGGGCTGCTCCCGGCGGATCCGCGCGAGCACGTCGAAGGGCACGCCCTCCTCGACGAAGCGGCGGTCGTGGGGATCGAACGAGAGCGTCGGGGAGACCGACGGGGCAGCGGAGACGGCGCGGGCTTCGCTCATGAAAAGAATCTCCCGTTCGGGACGATCGACCAAATGGGGGCCGGGCGCCAGCGGGTGGGTCGGGGAGGACGGACGACCGCGGATCGTGCCGCCGAACCGCCTCGCGCGGATCGCCTCGCCGGAATCGCTGCCACGGGATCGCTTCGAGAGGGCCTCGCCGAAGACCCTGGTTCCGTTACCGTAGACCGGGACGCGAAGAGGAGGCGTGCGTGAGCGGGATCGATTTCACGGCCGGCAGCTATCCGGGCCAGGCCTACCATGACCTGCTCGACGGACTGCGGGAGGAGGGGCCGATCGTTCCCGTCCGCTTCGGTGGCGAGCCGGCGTGGCTGATCACGCGGCATGCGGTGCTCGAGAAGGCGCTCCGGGACAGCGAGCGATTTCCGCAGGGCCCCGCCTATCGTCGCCACACCGAGCCGCCCATCGGCCGCAGCTTCATCTCGATGGACGAGCCCGAGCACCAGATCTACCGCCGGCTCGCGACGCCGACCTTCCGCCCGATCACCGTCGCCCGCACCGATCGCGGCCCGATGATCGACCTGGCCCACGAATTGATCGACGCCTTCGAGGGCCGGAGCGTCGTCGACCTGATGGAGGGCTTCGCCCGCCGCTTCCCGCTCGCGATCATCTGCAGCATGCTCGGCATCCCGCGCGAGGCCGAGGCCGACTTCCAGCGCTGGGCGAACGGCCTGCTCTCCTTCCCCTTCGATCCCGAGGGCGCGCGCCGGGCCGGGAAGGAGTTCACGGCCTACCTCGAGCCGATCGTGCGCGAGTGCCGGCGGGCGCCGCGAGGCGACGTGCTCTCGCAGCTCCTGCTCGCCGAGGTCGAGGGGCGGCGGCTGACGGACGAGGAGGTCCTCTCCCACATCCGGCTGCTCTTCCCGACCGGCGTCGAGACGACGTCGAGCGCGATCGGCAGCCTGCTCTACGCCCTGCTCTCCGACGAGGAGCGCTATCGCCAGGTGGTCGAGAAGCCCGCGACCCGGGAGGACGTGGTCGAGGAGCTGCTCCGCTGGGAGAGCCCCGTCGCGATCACGCCGCGGGTCTCGGCGGCGGAGCCGATCGAGTTCGAAGGCGTCGCGATTCCCGCGGATGCCTGGGTCCTGTTCTGCTATGCCGCGGCGAATCGCGACCCGCTCGTCTACCGCCGCCCCCACCGCTTCGATCCGTCCCGCCCGGCCGGCCATCTGCTGAGCTTCGGTCCGGGCCCGCGCCAGTGTCCCGGCATGCACATCGCACGCAAGGAGCTCGGCGTCGCGCTCGATGCCTTCTGCGAGCGGCTGCCGCGGATGCGCCTGATCGACGAGGAGGCGTCACGGCCGAGCGGGATGGTGCTGCGCCGGCCGGACGAGCTGCGCGTCGAGCTGGGGTGATCGCACCGAGGCGCCCCGAGAGCCTGGACCCGAACGGGAGGAGATCCGATGACCCGAGCCGACGACACCCCGATCGCCGACTACGCCAACATGCTGCGCCTCGACGGACGCCGATACGTCGTGATCGGCGCCGGCCAGGGGATGGGCCGACAGACCGCCCACGCCCTGGTCCAGAACGGCGCCCGCATCGTCTGCGTCGACATCGAGCGGGAGCGCGCGGAGGACATCGCGAAGGAGTGCGGGAACGGCTCGATCGCCTGGACCGGCGACGCGACCGACCGGGCGAGCGTGAAGCGGCTCTTCCAGGACGTCGGCGACGCCTTCGGCGGCAAGCTCGACGGCTTCGTCGACATCGTCGGGATGGCCCGTTATGCGACCCTGCTCGAGCTCGACGACGCGCTCTGGGACTGGCACTTCGCGACGAACCTGCGCCACGCCTGGCTCGCGATCCAGCACGCCGCGCCCCTGCTCGAGGCGAACGGTGGCGGCTCGATGACCTTCGTCGCCTCGGCCTCCGGCATCACCTCCGCGCCGCGCCACGGCGCCTACGGGGCCGCGAAGGCCGGCCTGATGTCGCTCGTGCGCACGGCCGCCGTCGAGCTCGGCCCGAAGGGCATCCGCGTCAACGCGATCGCTCCGGGCGTCGTCTGGACCCCGCGCATCGGCGCGCTGCTCGGCGAGGAGGGCCGCGCCCGCAACGCGGCGAACGCGCCCCTGCGCCGCGTCGCCCTGCCCGCCAACATCGCCTCGGCCCTGCTCTTCCTCGCCTCGGATCTGGCGGCCTACGTCTCGGGCCAGTTCCTCTCGGTCGACGGCGCGGTGGGCGCGAAGTTCCCGTTCCCGATGGGCGAGATCTAGCGACGGACCAGGACGGAGGGCGAGCGGCTGCGCGACGAGCTGCAGGCGGAGGGGAGCCTGATCCGGGTCAGCGTGCTATGTCCGGGATCGGTGACGACGAGCGTGATGGAGTCGGAGCGCAATCGCCCGACGGCGCTGGGCAGCGAACGGCGCACCCCGGTCGCCGAGCAGGTCCGGCTCATGATCCGCGACGGCCTCTCCGGTCCCGACGGCAAGTCGCCCGCGCGGGTCGCGGAGATCGTGCTCGACGGGATCCGCCGCGATCGGTTCTGGATCCTGACCCATGCCTCGACGCGCGCCGCCCTCGAGGCGCGCTTCGCGGCGATCCTCGCGGCGATCCCCGAGGACTGAACGACGGACGTCGGACGCATGAGCGGGGAACGAGCCGGAGGGAAGCAGGACCAGCCGGCCGAGCCCTCGAGCGCCGTTCCGCCGGGCCGAGGCCGCGGGATCGCGGTCTGCGTGCTCGGGCTGATGGTGCTGCTGCAGGGGCTCGAGGCGATCCCGTTCCAGGCCGACGCGCGCGCCTTCGTCTTCGATCGCTACCAGCGCATCATTCCGCGGCCGCGCCGATCCTCGCCGGTCGTGATCGTCGACATCGACGAGGCGAGCCTCGAGCGATTCGGGCAGTGGCCCTGGCCGCGCAGCCTGCTCGCGCGGCTCCTCGCGGAGATCGAGGCCCGCGGTCCCGCGGCGATCGGTCTCGACATGTTGATGCCCGAGAGCGATCGGAGCTCGCCCTGCGACGCGGCCCGGCTCGTGCCCGAGATGGCGCCGGGTCTCGTCGAGCAGGTCTGTGCCCTGCCGAGCAACGACGAGCGGCTCGCCGCGGTGCTCGCGCAGGGCCGGGTCGCGCTCGCGATCGCGGGGACGAGCGACGGCGACGCGGCGGGCGTGCTCGCGGCGCCGATGCTCGCGATCGGCGGCGACCCGAAGCCGCTGGTGCGCCACTTCCCGGGCGCGCTCGGGAGCCTCGACTCCCTGAACCGCGCAGCCCGGGGCCACGCGATGATCAACGGCGACGTCGATGGCGGCTCCGGCGTCGTCCGCCGCATCCCCCTCGTCGCCACGATCGGGGACACCGTCGTCCCGACGATGGCGATCGAGCTGCTGCGCCTCGCCTCCGGCAGCCCCGCCTTCTCGGTCCACCGCTCCGCCCGGCGGATCGACGGCGTCGCGATCGGCGACCTCTTCCTTCCGACCGAGGCCGACGGCAGCCTCTGGATCCACTACGGGCGCCACGAGTCGAACCGCTACGTCTCGGCCGCGCGCGTGCTCGACGGCCGCGTCGATCCCGGGCTGTTCGAGAGGCGCCTCGTGCTGGTCGGCGTCTCGGGCCTCGGGCTCGTCGACTTCCCGGTGAACGCCCTCGGCGAGCGGGTCCCCGGCGTCGACATGCACGCCCAGCTGATCGAGTCGATCTTCGACGGAACGACGATCCTGCGCCCCGACTGGGCGCGCTGGGCCGAGCCGCGGCGACGGCGGGGATCGGGATCGCCCTGATCTTCGGGCTCGCGAGCCTCCACTCGATGCTCGCGATCGGTGTGGCCCTCGCGAGCACCGTCTCGCTCTTCCTGTTCGGGCTCGGCCTCTACGCGAACCACGCGGTCCTGTTCGATCCGGCGACCTCCTCCGCGCTGCTCGTGCTGCTGCTCGGCGGCATGCTGATCCATGCGCTGCTGCGCGAGCAGATCCGTCGGCGCGCCCTCGAGGCCTCGCTCCACCGCCAGCGCGAGGCGGCCGCCCGCCTCGCCGGCGAGATGGCGGCCGCCCGCCGCATCCAGCTCGGCCTCCTGCCCGACCTCGACGCGACCTTCGCCGGCGATCCGCGCATCGACATCGCGGCGCGCATGGAGTCCGCCCGTGAGGTCGGGGGCGATCTCTACGACTGCTTCATGCTCGACGAACACCGCGCCTTCCTGCTGCTCGGCGACGTCTGCGGCAAGGGCGTCCCGGCCAGCCTCTTCATGGCGACGAGCAAGACGCTCTTCAAGAGCGTGGCGCTGCGCGACGCCGCGGATCTCGGCCGGCTCATGGCCGAGGTCAACCGCGAGATCGCGCGGGACAATCCGGAGATGCTCTTCGTGACGGTCTTCGCCGGGATCCTCGACCTGCGAACGGGCGAGCTCTGGCACGCCAACGCCGGCCACGAGAAGCCCTACGTCGCCGCGCCGGGCCGGCCGCCGCGCCGCCTCGAGGGCGCATCCGGTCCGCCTTTCGGTCTGATCGACGACGCCGAGTATCCGACGGCCCGCTACCGCCTCGCCCCCGACGAGTTCCTCTGTGTCGTCAGCGACGGCGTCGCGGAAGCGACCGATCCCGAGGCCGCCCCCTTCGGCCCGGAGCGTCTCACCGCCACCCTCGCCGGGATCCGGCCGACGCAGCGCGCCGACGACGTGCTGCGCTCGATCGTCCACGCCGTCGCGCGCTTCGCCGCCGGCAGCGAGGCCTCGGACGACGTCACGATCCTGATCGCGCGCTGGCGCCCGGCCTGATCGCGGCCGGCGGCCGGCGGTGGGCGGTGGGCGGTGGGCGGTGGGCGCCTAACGAACCTCGATCTCGACGCGGCGGTTGCGCGGCTCGTGGCGCTCGTCGGGGGTCGGGATCAGGAGCTGGCGCTCGCCGCGGCCGAGGACGGTGATGCTGGCCGCCTCGACGCCGAGCTTCTCGAGCTCGCGGCGGACCCGCTCGGCGCGGCGCATCGAGAGCGCGTCGTTGTAGGCCGGCGACTCGGTCGTGTCCGCATGGCCGACGAGGGTCACCTCCGGCGCCGGCCGATCGATGATCTCGCGAACGATCGTCGGGAGCTCCGCCTCGGAGGCCCGCGTCATCCGGTCCGAGTCGCCGCGGAAGAAGAGCGTGTAGCGGGCCGGCCGGAGAGGCGCGGCCGCGAGCGCCGCCGCGAAGATCTTCTGGACCACCGTCGGCTCGGCCCGAACGACGCCTTCGCTCCCGGTCGCCGTCGCGACGTAGTCGCCGTGGAGGACCGTCTGGCGACCATCGCGCGTCACGACGACCGTCCCGACGCGTCCGTCGGGCTCCGGCATCACGACGTACCACTCCTTCGTCGAGGCACATCCCACGAGCAGCGAGAGCGCGAGCGTCGCGAGCGCGATCCGGAACCGGACCCGAAGCCGCACCGCGCTACTCCGTCGATCCGGATCCGGCGGTCCCGGGATCCATGCCGGCGCGTCCGCCGCCCGTCGTCCCGAAACGCAGCGACTTCCAGAAGCGCGCGAACGCGGTCTCCTCGACGCGCACCGCGAACTCGGTCCCGCGCACGCCGAGCACCGCCGCCGGCGTCCGCACCTTCATCGACTCGGGATTCGCCTCGACCATCTTCCCCGCGATCGCCGACAGGGTGCCCGACTCGAGCGACACCTCGAGCTGGCCCGCGTGGGTTCCGGGATCGAAGCGGAACGTCTCGAGCGCGAGCACCGAGTCGGGCCCCGCCGACAGCATCGCGTTGTCCGCGAGGGTGAGACCGATGGATCCGTCGCGCCCCGTCACGATCCGATCCTTCTGGTACACCGGCATCCCGACCGCGGCGACGAGCCGCTCGTCACCGCGCTCGATCACGACCTCGCCGGAGGTCGTCTTGACGAGCCCGATGCCCTCCGCGGTCGCGCGCAGCGGAGCGAGCGCGGCGACCGCCAGCGCGATCGCGAGCCCCGCCACGATCGGCGCCCAGATGGATCCCCTGCTCCGCTTCCGCCGCTCCGCCTTCACCACCTCGCCATCCTCTCTTCCGCCGGATCCGCTCGGACATCGCGCTCGTTCTGCCTGCGACCTGCCGGTGCGCCGGCTAGGACACAAGGGCGGGCGCGTCCATGCGACGCGCCTCTTTCGCTTTCGCCTAACTCGCTTCCCGACGATCGCCCGAGCCTGTGTTAGCATGTTTCGTCATGGAATTTCAGATGACCGATCTCGGTGCCGCCAACAAGCTCGCCCTGCAAGGTCGACTCGACGCGACGGGCGTCGCGGAGATCGAGCTGAAGTTCACGGCGAGCGTCGTCCCCGCCGCCAAGCACGCGATTCTCGATCTGTCGGGCGTCGAGTTCGTCTCCTCGATGGGGATCCGCCTGCTCATCATGACGGCCCGCTCCCTGCGCTCGAAGAAGGCGAAGCTGGTCGTGTTCGGCGCCCGGCCGCTCGTGCGGGAATCGCTCGAGAGCGTCGCGATCGGCTCGCTCGTGCCCTTCGCCGCGAGCGAGGCCGACGCGCTGAGCCTGCTGGGGTCGTGAAGCCGGAACGCGCCGGGAGGATGCGCGTCTGATGGACGACGGGACCGTGCGCTGCGAGGTCGCCGACGGCCGAATCGCGATCCAGCTCGACGCCGACCTGCGGTCCTTCGAGGCGGCGCGCCTGCGCTTGCGGTCCTTCCTCGAGGACGGCGGCGCCAGCGAGCGGGCGATCCATCGCAGCGAGCTCGTCTTCGAGGAGGTCTGCGTCAACGTCATCCGACACGCCTATCCCGGTCGCCGCGCCGGCTCCCGCCCGATCCATGCCGAGGCCCGCATCGCCGACGACGACATCGTCCTCACGATCGAGGACGAGGGCCTGGCCTTCGATCCCACCGCCGCACCGCCCCACGTCCCCGCCACTTCCCTCGACGACGCCCGGGTCGGCGGCCGCGGCATCGCGCTGACCCGTCTCTGGACGCGCCGCATGAGCTACGCCCGCGCGGGTGACCGCAATCGGATGACGCTGGTCGTCGCCCTGCGCTGACGGCACAGCCCGCCCGCCTCCGTCCCGTCCGGTCGCCGCGGGCCGGCCGCCGCGAACGGATCGCGCTGGGCTCCGGACCGCCTCGCCTAATCGACGAACGTCCGCATCAGCGCGGAGCCGACGTTCGAGCACTCGAAGACGTGGAGGCCGAGCTCGTCCGCGAGGTCCTTGAACGCGGCGAGCCCGCGCACCGAGTTGCCCTTGGCGTCGAGGCGCGGCGAGAAGGTGCCGATGCCGATCTGGCGATTGACGACGCCGACGATGCCGCCGCCGACGCCGCTCTTGGCAGGGACGCCGACGTCGTAGGCCCAGTTGCCCGAGTAGTCGTACATGCCGCAGGAGAACATGACGGCGAGCGTGTTGCGGACCGCCATGAGATCGAAGACCTGCTCCCCCGTCTCCGGGTTCTCGCCGATGTGGGCGAGCGTCGCGCCCATGCGCGCGAGGTCGGCGGCGGTGACCAGGATCGAGCACTGGCGGAAGTAGAGGTCGACGGCCTCCTCGACCGGGCTCGCGAGCGCCCCGACGTTGCGCAGCAGATGACCGATCGCGCGGTTGCGGTGGCCCGTCTCCGCTTCGGAGCGATAGACGGCCTCGTCCATCGCGAGCCGCCGGCCCGCCGCCTTCGAGAGCCGGTCGAGGATCAGCTCGAAGGCCCCCTCGCCGGCGACGTCGCGGATGATGCCGCTGACGGTGATCGCGCCCGCGTTGACCATCGGGTTGAAGGGGCGGTTGGTATGCGGATCGAAGACGATGGCGTTGAAGGCGTCGCCGCTCGGCTCGACGCCGACGCGCTCGAGCACGGCATCGCGGCCGACGAGCTCGAGGGCCAGGCAGTAGACGAAGGCCTTCGAGACCGACTGGATCGTGAAGGGATGGTCGGTGTCGCCGATCGTGAAGATCTTGCCGCCGGTCGTGGCCAGCGCGAGGCCGAAGCGATTCGGCTCGACCGAGGCGAGCTCGGGGATGTAGTCGGCGAGCGCCCCGCCGGTGTTCGGCGCGTGGCGCGCATGCACCGAGGCCAGCACTTCGTCGATCCACGGCGGGACGTTCGGGGCGCTCTTCGCCTCGGCTTCCATTGCGACTCCGAACCACGGCGCAGGCCGTGCCCTGCCGGGATCGCGGGCTGCCCGAAACGAGGCAGACCGTGCCCGGGAGATGAGCAACCGCGCCGGCTGTGAGCCAGCACGGACGCGTTTTCCGTGAATACAGCAAGTGGCGTGCCGGAAATGGATCGGATTCAGCGCAGCTCGAGGCCGGCGAGAGCAGCGGGATCGTGCCCCGTTCGTACCCCGTCAGCCGCGACGGCGTGCGGCCATCGCCGCGAGGCCGAGGCCGAGGAGCAGCGCGGTGCCGGGCTCGGGGGCGACGGTGAAGGGGCTGAAGTTGTTGAAGGCGAGGCCGACGCCGCTGGCCTTCGTCCCGATGAAGGTCAGTCGGACCTTGTCGACACCGGCAGGCAGTCCGCTGAAGACGAAGGTCCACGGCGCCGAGTCGAGCGTCGAGTCGATGCCGGCCGGCGAGCTCTGGGTCGCGAGCAGGTTGTTCGCCGCGTCGAGGACGTCGACCTGCCACTGTTCGGTCGCCGTGGGACTGCCGTCGATGTCCCAGATCTCGCCGGAGAGCGCCGAGATCGCGAGCGTGGTGTTGTAATCGATGATGAAGGGCGCCGGCACGGCGCCCGGCTGCAGCGGGCGCAGGAAGAAATCGCCGAGCTGGGCGGCATAGCCCGCCGCCGGGATGTCGCCCTGGAGCAGGCCGTTGTTGACCCACCCGTCGAGGGCATCGTCGCCCGCGGCCTCGAGCACGGGCAGGCCGTCGACCCCCGGATCGAAGACGTCGTTGAGGTTCGCGTCGAAGAAGAATCGGACCGAGCCGGGCCCCGCGATCGGATACGGGTTGGCGAGGATGCCGTCGTCGACGGGCGTGAGGCCGCCCGGGGTCGTCTCGAAGTCGATCAGCTGGGCGCGCACCGCCGCCGCCGGGAGGAGCGTGAGCGCGACGAACAGGATCCGGGACGCGATCCGGGACGCAGAAAGGCGCATGCTGAGCTCCCCCTTCCCAAGGTAAGCTGCCGTGCGACCATCCTACGCGCCGACGCGAGCGGGAGTCAATCGAAATCATGGCCGCCAGGAAGTCGACTTCGAAGCCGGACGCGAAGGGCGCTGCAAAAGGCGCCGCCAGGAGCCCCACGAAGGACGCCGCCCGGAAGGCCGCGCGGCGCGCCACGCCGGCGAAGCGGGCGGCGAGCGCGCGCAAGCGCCTGACGCCCGCGCGCGAGGCCCGCGGCCTCGCCGCCGGCGAGGTCGCGCTCGCCCTCGACGCCGAGGCGGTCGCACCGCTCGTCGGCGAGATCGGGCGGGCCGGTGGAGCCGCGCTCACCGCCTATCGCGAGCCCCTCTCCGGCAAGCCGATCGTCTTCGCCGTCCTGCCCCGGGACGCCGTCGAGCCGACGCCCTTCCAGCGCGATCTCTCGCCGACCCACGCGAAGCGCCTCGCCCAGAAGATCGACGAGGCGGGGGCGTTCCTCGATCCGATCATCGTGGTGCGCGGCGCCTCCGGCGGCTTCTGGACGCCGAACGGCCGCCATCGCCTCGCCGCCGCGAAGGTCCTCGGCATGCGCCAGATCTCGGCCCTCGTCTCCCCGGACGAGGAGCTCGCCTTCCGCATCCTCGCCCTCAACACGGAGAAGGCCCACAACGTCCGCGACCGCGCGATGGAGGTCATCCGCATGGCGCGGGCCCTCGCGAAGCGCGAGCCGAAGACGAAGGAGAGCGAGTTCGCGGCCCAGTTCGAGAGCCCCGAGCTGCTGACCCTCGGCATCGCCTTCGAGCACGAGACACGCTTCGCGGCCGGTGCCTATGCGCCCTTCCTGCGCAAGGTCGATCGCTTCGCCGCGCGCCCCCTCGCCGTCGCGCTGCGCGAACGCGAGGGCCAGGCGTCGCGGCTCCTCGCGATCGACGCCGAGGTCCGCAAGATCGTCGCGAAGCTCGAGGCGCGCGGCTTCAAGTCGCCCTATCTGCGGACCTTCGTCGTCGCGCGCTGCAATCCCGTCCGCTTCGTCAAGGCGAAGAAGGGCGACACGGCGCCGCCGATGCCGGTGAACGAGGCGCTGACGCGCATGCTCGGCGCGGCGAAGAAGTTCGACGTGGCGACGGTGCGGCAGCAGGATCTCGCCCTCGTCGCGGCGGTGGCGAGTGATTAGGCGACCCACGAGACGAACGACCCGCGATGCGATCGGGCGGACGATCGGACGAAAGATCGGACGAGCGGCCCGGCGATCCAACCCGCACGCGCGGAGGAGAGAGCGATGATCCGACCCGATTGGCTGGCGAAGACGATCGAAGCGCCCCTCGAGCCCGAGCTGCCGATCGTCGACCCGCATCATCATCTCTGGGACATGGATCCGGAGAGCTGGGGCCGCTACCTGCCCGACGACCTGCTGGCCGACACGACGGCGGGCCACCGCATCGTCGGCACCGTCTTCGTCGACTGCCAGACGATGTACCGCGAGTCCGGCCCCGAGGCGCTGCGCCCGGTCGGCGAGACCGAGTACGTCGAGTCGGTCGCGAATCGCTTCCGGCGCGAGCGCGGCGAGCGGCCCGGCATCTGCGCCGGGATCGTGAGCCACGCGAACCTGCTGCTGGGCGATCGCGTCGCCGAGACCCTCGAGGCCCACGTCGCCGCCTCACCGCGCTTCCGCGGCATCCGTCACTCGACCGCCTGGGACGCCTTCCCCGGCGCGCTCCACGCCGGCTCGACCTCGACCCCGGGCATGCTCCTCGACCCGGTCTTCCAGGCGGGCTTCGCGCGACTCGGGCCGCTCGGTCTGTCCTTCGACGCGTGGCTCTACCACCCGCAGATCCCGGAGCTGACGCGCCTCGCCCGGCGCTTCCCCGGGACGACGATCGTGCTCGATCATCTCGGCGGGCCCCTCGGCGTCGGGCCCTATGCGGGCCGCCAGGAGGCGATCCGGGAAGAGTGGAAGCGGAGCCTCGCCGAGCTCGCGGAGTCCCCGAACGTCTTCGTGAAGCTCGGCGGGCTCGTGATGGAGCCGATGGGCCTGGGCTTCAGCGCCCGCCCCGCCCCGCCCGGCTCGGAGGACCTCGCGCGGGAGACGCGCGACTACCATCTCTGGGCGATCGACCGCTTCGGCCCGGAGCGCTGCATGTTCGAGAGCAACTTCCCCGTCGACAAGCTGGCCTGCTCCTACGTCGTGCTCTGGAACGCCTTCAAGCGGATCAGCCAGGGCTTCGCGCCGAACGAACGCAGCGCGCTCTTCAGTGGCACCGCCGTCCGCGCCTATCGCCTCGAGGCCGTCGCGCCGCGCTGAGCAGGCCGGCGCGCCTGATCCGTCCCGTAGCCCGGCACGCCGGCGTCGAGGACGTGCACCCCGAGCTCGCCGTCGAGGCGCTCCGAAAACCGACGGCGAATACCCTCGGCAAGAGCCGAGCGCCCTGCCCCCTGCGCCCTGCCCCTGCCCCCTGCCCGGCGGTCGCGCGACCGGACCGGCGCCCGGGCCCGGTGTGCCGGAGTCGGCCTTAATTCCCCCGGCGCGCCGGCCGAATAGTCCCCGACAACGGGAGGGAAGAGACCTTGAAGAGCATCACCGATCCGGCCCGCTGGCCCGAGACGCGCCGCCCGGCCGCCAGCCCGCGCACGACGATCCCGACTCTCGCGGCCGCGGCCCTCGCCGCCGGCCTCCTCGTCGGACCGACCGGTACCGCCCACGCCGGCGGCTTCAACCTCGACCACCAGAACGCCGCCGCCCTCGGTGCGGCCTTCGCGGGCTCCGAGTCGGCGCGCTCCCAGGTCGCCTTCGCCGCCTACAACCCGGCGGCGATCGGCAAGTCCGGAAAGTTCGCCGCGGCGGCCAGCGTGACCGGCGTCTTCCCCGAAGCCAAGTACTCGAACGCCGACGCCACGCTGCTCGGTGTCGCCCCGGTCGCAGGCCAGTCTTCGAACAAGGGCCTCACGAAGGACGCCGCCGTCCCCAACCTCTCCCTCGCCTGGTCTCCGGTCGAGAAGCTCTCCCTCGGCCTCGTCGTCAACTCGACCTTCGGCCTCGACACCGACTACTCCGGCCGCTCGGTGATGCGCTACCAGGCGCAGCACAGCGCGCTCCGCACGGTCGAGGTCACGCCGATGGTCGCCTACGAGATCTGGCCGGGCATCGTGGCCGGGGCGGGCCTCCGGGTCCAGTACGTCGACCTCTCGCTGACCTCGATCGTCGACGCCGGCGGCATCGCCGCGGCGAGCAACATCTCCGGCTTCGCGCCGGGATCGAGCGACCTGAAGGCGTCCTCGAACGGCGACGACACCTCGGTCGGCTACACCCTCGGCCTCCAGGCGAGCCCCCACCGCCTCGTCGACCTCGGCATCGCCTATCTCTCCGCCGTCCAGCACGAGATCAACGGCAATACCCACTACGCCCTCAATCAGAGCATCGCCGGCCAGGTCCTGAACGGCGGCGTCGGGCTCTTCTCGGCCCAGGGCTTCGAGACCAAGCTCGACACCCCCGGCACCCTCGCCATCGGCTTCCGCCTGAATCCGACCGACCGGATCCGCGTACTCTTCTCGGAGCGCGTCATGTTCTGGTCGCGGCTCGACCAGGTCGCCGTGAACTTCAACGACGCGGCGACCCCGACCGAGGTCCTGACCCAGAAGTGGCGCGACACGACGATGACCTCGCTGGGCTTCGAGTTCGACGTCCTCGAAGGAACGACCCTGCGCGCCGGCTACATGTACGACGAGTCACCGGTCCGCGGGCGCTATGCGTCGCCGCGGATCCCGGACAGCGATCGCCACTGGATCTCGGCGGGCGTGTCCCACGCGTTCACGCAGCAGCTCACGGCCGACCTCGGCCTCGCGTACGCGTTCTTCCAGGATCGGCAGATCCGCCTGAACGGAGCGGCGCCCGAGAACCAGTTCCGCGGCTCGTTGAACGCGGACGTGAAGGCCACGGCCTTCGCCGCGTCCTTCGGGCTCCGATACAAGTTCTGAAAGGCGGGACGACGCCGACGCGCCCGACGGGCGCTCGGCGCATCGACCTGCGGCGTCAGGCCGCCTTCAGACGGACCGGCATCTTCCCGATCGAGACGAGGATCGGATTGCCGATCCCGAGCACGCTGTAGCGGGGCTCGCCGGCGAGCTCGATGTGGCTCGTCCGCTTGAGCAGCTCCTCGAAGAAGATCGTGACCTCGCGTCGGGCGAGGTGGGCACCCAGGCAGAAATGCGGGCCACCGCCGCCGAAGGCCATGTGCTCGTTGTTCCGGCGCCGGACGTCGAAGCGGAATGGATCCTCGAAGAACTCCGCGTCCCGGTTGCCCGACGGATACCAGAGGGTCACCCGCTCCCCCGCCGCGATCGGGACGCCGGCGATCGTCGTGTCCCGCGCCGCGATCCGCTTGAAGTAGGCGACCGGCGACGACCAGCGGATGATCTCCTCGGTCGCGCTCTTCATCAGGCTCGGATCCTGCCTCAGTGCGGCGAGCTGCTCGGGCTCGGCCAGCAGCTGCTTCAGGCCCGCCGAGATCGCGTTGCGGGTCGTCTCGCTGCCGGCGACGGTGAGCAGCATGAAGAAGGCGTCGAGCTCGAGGTCGTTCAGCTTGCCCTGCTCGTCCTCGACGGTCACGAGCAGCGAGAGCACGTCGTCTTCCGGATGGGACCGCTTCTGCCTCGCGATCTTGTGGCCGTAGCCGAAGATCTGGGCCGCGATCCCTTCCCGCGCGGACTCGGGCACGGGATGCTCGGGGTCGAGACAGAGCAGCAGATCGTTGGTCTGGGTGAAGAGCCAGTCGCGATCCTCCTTCGGGATGCCGAGGATGTCCGCGATCATGTGCATCGGGAGCTTGTAGGCGACGTCCTGGACGAACTCGACCGTCTCGCGCTCGAGGGCGTCCTCGATGATCGAGATGGCCCACTTGCGCGCGAGGTCCTCGAGGCGCTTCGTCATGCGCGGCGTGAAGCCCGAGCTGATCAGCTTGCGCTGGCGGATGTGGGGCGCGCCGTCCATGTCGGTCAGCATGAGGCCCATGCCCTCGTAGCCGAGGCCGGGACCGCCCTTCGAGAGGAAGAGCTCGGGGTTGCGGTTCACGTCGCGGATGTCCGCATAACGCGAGAGCACCCAGAAGCCCCGGCCTCCGGTCTTCTCGAAGCCCGCGGTCTCGGGATGGCGCCAGACCGGGGCCTCCTTGCGGAGGGCGGTGAAGAGATCGTGGGGAAATCCGTTGCGGTAGAGCTCGGAGCGGGTCAGGTCGACGTCGGCGAAGCTCGTCATGTCGGGTCTCTCCAGGGCGCGAGGGATGGGGGGCGGAATGCGGCTCGGGCGCGAAGCGGACCTCACTCGCCGACGAGCTGCACCGCGTCGACCTCGTTCCAGCCGGGAACCGCGTTCGTCGCGAGGGTGATCCTCGCCTTCGCGACGGGCGCGCTCGTCTTCTCGAAGCTGCGCTCGAACCAGGTGATGGCGCCGGTCGCGGGCGGGGTGTCCAGGCCGTCGAAGACCGCCTGCTTCGCGCCCGCCTCGTCGACGAGCTCGATCTTGATGATCGCCCCCGGCGCATAGCTCTGGCGGATCCGGATCGCCTCGGCGTGGACCGGCTTCGCGAAGCCGACCTCGAGCCACTCGATGCCCTTGTCGGCGTCCTTCGAGGCCCAGCTGTTGCCGTCGTCGGAATAGCGCTCGACGTTCGGGGCGCCCGTCGCCTGCCAGGCGGAGTACGACCGCTGGTCGACCGCGTCCCCGAAGCTCGAGCTCGCCTCCGCCGTCGTCGCCCACTGCCCCTTCGGATCCTCGGCGATGCGCTGCTCGGCGAGGGCGAACTCGACGGCGAGCCGGCGCGCGGCGGCCTCCGGGTCCTCGGCCTGAGCTGCGTCGGCGGGCGCCGCGTCCGGGGCGGCAGGCTCGGCGGCCGACCCGGCATCCGGCGCCGCGGGGGGCGCAGGCTCGGCGGCGGGCGATCCGCTGGACGCGGATCCCTCGGACGTCGACTTCGAATCGTCGCGTCCACAGGCCGTGAGGAGGAGGAGTGCCGAAACGAGAACGAACAGGCGTCCCGCGAATCGCTGCATGACGGTGCTCTCCACGCCCCACCACGGGGCCACGCGGAATCTAGCCGATGTCGCCGTCGGACAGGACGCGCGTCCCCACCGTGGGCGGGGGACGCGGCACGCGCCGCGCCCGCGCCGAGCACGCGGCGCGGTGCGCGGGCGAAACCAGTATGTTCTGCGACCCGCGCTCGAGGAGCCGGATCGGGCGCCCCGATCCCCCGAAGCGGCAAGGAAGCGGCTGTGACGACCTCAGGAATCCCGGGCGAGCCCCTGCACACCCGCTGCCTCGCCGTGGCCTTCACGATGGGCGAGGGCACGTCGATCGAGTTCCGCGCCGACATCCTCGACCTGCGCAAATCCGGCCTCATGGCGCTCGCCGGCCGCATCGCCTCGGCGGGGATCATCCACAAGATGGAGCTGCGCGGCGCCTTCTCGGCGGAGACGGATCGCCTCGAGCGCATCGAGTCGAGCCAGTCCCACGTCATGCACGAGGCCAATGCGTCGACCCGGGGCGAGTGCTGCCGCGATCCGATGGTGCGCCTCCCGGAGCTCGTCGGGACGCCCCTCGGCCCCGGCTTCCCCGCCGAGCTGAAGCGCCGCTTCGGCGGCCCCCTCGGCTGCACTCACGTGAACACCCTCTTCCAGGAGCTGAGCGCCTTCGTCGCGCGCCTGCGCAGCGTGTTCGACGAGCGGCCCGGATTCCTCCACGGGCGCGCGCCGGGCGAGCGGATCGCCCGCCGCAGCCTCTTCTTCGACGCGGCCCTGGCCGGCGACGAGACGGCGACGCGCATCGACGTGCATCTCGCCGACGTCTTCCTGGCGGAACGCGACGCGAACGGGAGCGAAAGGCTGCTCGCCCACGACGAGGCGCGCCTGGTCACCGAGGTCGAGCTCGCCGGCTGGCGGCTGCGGAGACTCGAGGCCCGGGAGCGGTGCCGGCCCGGCCCGGAGTGCGGCGACCTGCCGTGGACCTCGCGCAGCGAGGACGTCCGCGAGCTCTGCGGTCGCTCGCTCAGCGGGGGCGTGACGCATTTCTGTCTCGAGCGCTTCGGCGGTCGGCGGGAGGATGCGCGCCTGCTCTCGGCCTTGTTATGCCTCGCGCCGGGCATGACCCAGGTCGGGGCCGCGCTCTCCGACGCCCTCGTTCCGTCCTCGCGCGCCCGCCTCGGCGGCCTCGCGTCGATGGGGCCCGGCCCCTGCTACATGCTCCGCGCCGAGGGCCCGCTCGTCGCGACGCTGGTCGCGGACGGGATCACCGGCGCCCCGCGCGACCCCGGCGAGCGCCCCTAACGTCCGCCGGCCGGCGGTGCGGCGTCGCGCAGGGTGATCACCCGCGGCACGCCCGCCTCGAAGTCCTCGAGGCGCTCGCGGGCGGCGCCGAGGGCCCAGGGGTCGGTGAAGAGATAGAAGCGGCCGGACTCGATGCCCTGGAACGCGAGCTCGGCGGCCGCCCGGGGCGCGAGCCCCCTCGCCTGCTGGCGCTCGTTGCTGAAGGCCTGCTCGTCGGCGGAGAGCGTCGCAGCCTCGGCCCGCCGCAGATGCGCCGGGCGATTTCGATCGGCCTGGCGCAGACGCGTCGCGACGACGTCGGGGCAGAAGACCGAGACCCCGATCGGCGAGCCGGCGTCGCGCAGATCGTGGAAGAGCGTCTCGGAGATCGAGAGCACCGCATGCTTGCTCGCCTTGTACGGGCCGAGCACGGGGCCCGCGATCAGCGCGGCCGCGGAGGCGGTGTTCAGGATGTGGGCGCGCGACGCCTGCTTCATCATGCGCGGCAGGAATGCCTGGAGCCCGTGGATCACGCCCCAGACGTTGACCCCGAAGAGCCACTCCCAGTCCTTCCGATCGAGCTCCCAGATCCGCTGGGTCACCCCGACGCTGACGCCCGCGTTGTTGCAGAGCAGCCCGACCTCGCCGAAGGCGTCGAAGGTCCGATCCGCGAGGGCGTCGACGGACGCCGCGCTCGACACGTCCGTCACGACCGCGAGCGTCCTGACCCCGCGCGCCGCGATCGCCGCCTCGGCCCGCGCGAGCGCCTCCGCCTCGACGTCCGCGAGGACCACCGACATGCCGCGATCGGCCGCGGCCTCCGCCAGACCCAAGCCGATCCCGCTCGCCGCGCCCGTGACGACGGCCGTCCGATTCCGGAGCTCCATGCTGCTCTCCCTTCTCGCCGTTCTCGCCGTTCTCGCCCTTCGCGATCAGGCGCCCTCGGCGCCTCCCCCGCTCTCCGCCAGGAAGCGGCGCATCTTCGCGAACTGTTGTTGAAGCAGGTCCTCGTCGCCGAAGCCCGGGGCGCTCGCGAGCTCCGGTCGCGCGACGGCCATCGGGTCGCGCATGTCGTCGACGTAGCCGAGACCGTAGGCGCCGCGTTGATAGCCCATGAGCCGCAGCAGCGCGGGGTCGAGGGTCCGCGCGACCTCGAGCGGCACCGAGAGGAACTGGTTCTCCTCCTGCCGCAGCCAGCCCGCCGAGTAGAGGATTCGCATGCCGGTCCGGGTCCGCTCGCTGCGATTCGCGCCGGCGCTTGCAGACGCTGCCTGTATAGAGGAGGCACGAACCGCGCTTCATCACCGCGGGCTCGGTGTCCTCTTCGCGGAAGCCCTCGTCGAGGTTGTTGGCGTAGTGGTTGCTGCCGGCGATGAAGCGGGTCGCCCCGTTGCGGTCCGTGAAGTCGGTGACCGCCCAGAGCGCGTTGCAGAGGACCTCGTAGCCGTCGGGGAAGGTGAAGAGGTCGAGGCCCTGCTGATCGCGGTGGATCGGCTGGCCCTTCTCGCCGGGGTCGAGGGCCATGATCTGGGTCAGGTGGAGCTGGATCGTCGTCGGGAGGTGGACGACCGCGCGGACGATCTCGAGGATCGCCGGGTGCATGATCAGGTCGCGCGCCGTCGCGGAGCGGGCGACGAGGCCGCCGACGCGGCGCGTGCGCAGGCCGGCGGACTCGCCGGTGCCGCCGGGGATGCGGGCGAGCCACGGGGCGACCTCGCGCTCGAGCGCGTCCATCGTCGCCTCGGGGACGAGCTCGTCGATGATCGCACCGCCGTCGGCGACGACGGCCGCGGCGATCTTTTCGGTCGGGTCGGTCGGCTTGAATCGCTGGATCATGGATGGCTCTCCCGCTCGCTCGTTCTCTGGATCGCTCACGCCCTCTCGGCGCGGGCTGCTTGCGCTGGTCGGGACCCCGCTCGCCGGCGTCGTCCCGCGTCGCCTAGAATGCCACGATCGCGCCGCGCGTCGAAGGAAATCCGTCGACGCCCAAGCGAGTCGCCGTTCGGCGCGCGCCGACGGGAAGGCCCGAGGAGTCGAGCGATGACCGAGGATGCCCGCACCACCGTCCGTAGCCTGCTCGCCGCCGCCGGAATCGCGCCGCCGGCGGCCGAGGTCGAGGCGATGATCCAGGGCTACCCGGCCCTGCGCGCTGCCGCGGACGCGCTCTTCGCCGACGAGGTCGCCCGCCACGACCCGGTCTTCCTGCCGACCGACGCGGGCAGCGAAGGCGACGCCGCGGAGCGGACGCGAGCGGCAGGGGCCGCGGGGGCGACGGGCGCAACGGGCGCGACGAAGGCGACGGGAGCCACGCGGGCGGATCGCGCGACCAGGCCGACCGGCGGAGCCGTCGCGGACGCGACGACGAACGCGCTGCCCGGGACGATCGAGGAGGCCGGGCGTGCCCTGCGCAGCGGTCGCCTCTCGAGCGTCGAGCTGACGCGCCGCCTTCAGGCCCGCGCCGACGCCCTCGACGCGAAGCTCGGGACCTTCATCGCGCGCTTCGACGAGAGCGCACTCGCCGCGGCGCGACGGGCCGACGCCGACTTCGCGGCTGGCATCGATCGCGGACCGCTGCAGGGGATCCCGCTCGGCGTGAAGGACATCATCGCGGCCCGCGAGGGCGCGACGACCGCGTGCAGCCAGGTTCTCGATCCGGACTGGGGACGCGGCCAGGACGCGCCGGTCGTCGCGCGCCTGCGCGCCCAGGGCGCCGTCGTGCTCGGCAAGACGACGACCCTCGAGTTCGCGATGGGCCCGCCCGATCCCGAAGGCCCCTTCCCGCTCCACCGCAATCCCTGGGACCTCGAGCGCTGGCCCGGCGGCTCGAGCAGCGGCACCGGCAGCGGCGTCGCCGCCGGCCTCATGCTGGGCGGACTCGGCAGCGACACCGGAGGCAGCATCCGGATCCCCGCCGCGTTGTGCGGGATCTCCGGCCTGAAGCCGACCTTCGGGCTCGTCCCCCGCGCAGGCGTCGTCCCCCTCGCTCACAGCCTCGACACCGTCGGCCCGATGGCCCGCAGCGCGCGGGACTGTGCGACGATCCTGCAGGCGATCGTGGGGCCTTCGCCGGACGACCCGACGACCCGGGCGCGGCCGGCCGTCGACTACGCTGCCGCGCTGACGGGCGAGCTCGCGGGGCTCACGGTCGGCGTCGAGCGCGCGCATCATTCGCGCCTCGCCGGCTTCGATCCCGCCTGCCGCGATCGCTTCGAGGCGGCGGTCGCCGACCTCGAGCGCGCGGGCGCACGCATCGTCGAGGTCCGCTTCGACGGCCATCCCCTCGTCTCGACCGCCGGCCTCGTCACGAGCGGCGCCGAAGCCTTCGCCTGGCACCGCAACGATCTCCGCACGCGCCACGCCGACTACGGCCGGGGCGCACGCCACGCCCTCGCGATGGGCGCCTTCTACGGCTCGGCCGACTACGTCCAGGCCCAGAAGGCCCGCGCCTTCGGCCTCGCGACGCTGCGCCGGGTGCTCGCGGACTGCGACGTGCTCGTCATGCCGACGATGGGCCTCCCGGCGCCTCGCCTCGATGCGGACTTCTGGGAGATGATGCAGTGGACGTTCACGCCGGCCTGGAACCTGCTCGGCGCGCCCGCGCTCTCGGTGCCGATGGGCCCGATCGGGGGCGGTCTCCCGTCGAGTCTCCAGATCGTCGGCGGGCTCTTCGACGACGCGACGGTCCTGCGGGTCGGCGACGCCTATCAGCAGGCGACCGACTGGCACCGGGCCTGGCCGAGCGGGCCGCGGGCGGTGGCCGCGCCCTGACTCGCGACCGGACGATCGGCGAGCGCGCCGCGCGCACGCCGCCGCACCGCCCTACTCCGGCAGCTCGACGACCGAGCTCGACCGCACGCAGATCCGCCCGCCCGATCCCGCGATCGTCGTCGCGATCTCGACGAGCCGGCGCGGCCGCCCGCGCTCCTCGTCGAGCCAGCGGCGGACGACCTGGCCGCGGAAGCGCATGGGATCGCCCGCGCAGAGCGAGCGATCCATCCGGATCGAGCGCTTCGCGAGCACCGCGCCCCGGCCGAGACCGCCCAGCACGTAGGCGTCGAGCAGACCGAGGACGGGGCCCGTCGCGAGGTAGACGTGGTCGCGGCCCTGGACGCCGCGCGCGTAGTCGGCATCGATGTGGCCCCCGAAGAAGGTCCAGGTCGCGGCCGCCGACGCGACCACCCGCTCGACGTCGAGGACGTCGTCGACCTCGGGCAGCGCATCGCCCTCGGCGAGCTCGCTCCAGCGATGCGCCGTCGCGCGGGACGCGAAGGTCGCCGGAGCGCGCGCGGCCCCGAGCGGTGCAGGACCTCGGTCCTCGCCCGCGCCGCCCGCGCCGTCCCGCGCGCTCGCACCGGCGGCTCTGCCCGTGTCGCGCGGTGCACCGGCCGATCCATCCGCCCCACCGGCCTGCGCCCAGAAGCGCAGGATGACGTTGCGCTGGAGCGCGACGAGCTCGCCGGTCTGGCGCCGGTAGGTCGCGAGCATCGTCAGGAAGTGGCCCGAACCGACGCGGGTCTCCTTCTCGTCCGAGATCGACTCGACCTCTTCGACGACCTGCACGCGATCCCCGATCCGCAGCGCCTCGTGGAACTCGAACTCGCTCGAGATGTTGATCATCGAGTCCCCCGGCATCGGCACCGCGACGAGCAGCGCCGCCGCGGGCCCCGTCGCCCGATCCGGCCGCCAGTTCTGGGGCGTGACCCAGGTCGTGAGCATCGCGGGCGGCACCGCCGGAGGCTCGCGCCAGTAGTCGGGGTTCGGATCGCGGATCGCCGACACGAACTGCCGGATCATCGCCGCGTTGACGTCGATCTCGCCGACGCGCGCTTCCCCGGGCCGGCCGATCCAGGCGCGGCCCGCCTCGAGGCTCCCGATCTGGAGTCCGTAGGCGCCCTCGCGGCGCTCGTCAGCCATCGCTCCCTCCCGAAGCGCTCGGTGTCTCCGAGCGCCGATCTGCGCGCGAGCCTGCCGACGGCGCCTCCGCGCGTTCGTCCGCGCTCTCCTCTCGGGCCTCCTCCGCGAAGGCCTCCCCGAGCCAGTCGCGGAGGATCGCCGCACGATCCGCATCGAGGGCGGGCGCGGTCCGGTGGATCTCGCCCGGTGTACGCCCGAAGTGCGGCACGACGCCGACGAGCGCGACCTCGCCGAGGGTCGGATCCTCCCGCCGCAGGATCGATCCGCGCGCGCGGACCTGCGGCGAGTCGACGAGGCGGTCGATGCTCAGGACGGGCGTCGTCGTCGCCCGATCGGGCTCGCTCTGCCAGCCGCTCGTCGAGACGAAGCAGCCCGGCTCGGCCTCGCGGACGGCGAAGGTCTCCCCCATCGCCGACGCCGAGTCGCTCGCCGCGGGGACGACGCCGGTCCGGTCGTGGAGCCGGACCGGGACCTCGAGCAGCCGCAGGATCGTCTCGTAGAGCGCGACGTCGACGAACATCGCGCCCCGCGGACCGCGCCGGCTGCGATAGAGGGACGCGACCGCCCCGAGCGCCCCGAACGCCGCGCTGAACCCGTCGGCCACCGGGAAGCCCGTCGGCATCGGGACCCCGTCCGCATAGCCCGTGACCGAAGCGAGCCCGCCGAACGCCTCGGCGTTGCGCCCGAACGCACGGCGATCGCGATAGGGACCGTCCGGCCCGTAGCCGCTCACGAAGACGAGCACGATCGACGGGTTGACCCGCCGCAGGTCGTCGAAGCCGAGCCCGAGGCGCTCGAGCGTGCCCGGCACGAAGTTCGCGGTGACGACGTCGGCCTCGGCCACGAGCCGCAGGAAGAGCGCGCGGTCGTCGTCGCGCTTCAGATCGAGGGCGATCGAGCGCTTGTCGTGGGCGCTCGCCGTCCACCAGAGCGAGAGCCCCCCGTGGAGCGGAGCCTGGCGCCGGAAGTCGTCGCCCCCGTCGCGCTTCTCGACCTTGATCACGTCGGCCCCGAGGTCACCGAGCAGCGCCGCGCAGAGCGGCCCCGCGAGCACCTGCCCGAGATCGATCACCCGCAGCCCGGCGAGCGGCCCCGGGCGGGACGCGGGGCCCGGTGCCCGGCGCGCTGGGCCAGGCGCGGGCGCTACAGGGGCGGCCGCGGGCGCGAAGCCGAAGCGCGGGACGGCGCGCGGCCGCGTCGCCCCGTCGACGCGCTCGAGCGAGCCGCGCGCGGCGACGTGGGGATCGGCGAAGAGGTCCGCGATCGTGAACACGACGCCGACCGGGACGCGGTTCGCCTCGCAGGCGGCGACGAGGGCGTCGCGCGTCTGGCGGGCGGCCCAGTCGGCGAGGGTCGGCTCGACGATCGCGCGGTGGGCCACGCGGGCTTCGTTGGTCGCGAAGCGCGGGTCCTCGATCAGCTCCGGGCGGCCCATCGCGCGGTAGAGGCGATGGACGATGTCGTTGGTATTGCCCGTGAAGGTGACGAAGCCGCCGTCGACGCAGCGCCAGGTCGCGACGGGGACTTGATAGGCGCTCTGGTTGCCGGTGCGCTCGTTCCGGAAGCCCGTCTGCCGATGGAAGATCGGCAGGAACTCCATGAAACGCAGCACCGCCTCGTAGCCCGCGACGTCGACCGTCTGCCCGAGCGGCCCGCGCCCGCCGCCCGCATCGCGCTCGAGCACCGCCGCGACCGCCCCGATCGCGGCGAGCAGCGCCGTCGCCGAGGCGCCGATCGGGAAGCCCGAGTGGAGCGGTGGGCGGTGCGGATCACCCGAGGCGAAGACCTGGCCCCCGAACGCCTCGCCCGCCCGCCCATGACCCCGCTGCCCGGCGAGCGGACCGTCCGCGCCGAAGGGGCTCGTCAGCACGACGACGAGATGGGGATGCGCCGCCGCGATCACCGGCAGCTCGGGTAGCCAGGGCTCGGCGATCAGCACGTCGGCCGCTTCGAGGAGCGCCGCGCGCTCCGCGGGAGCCGGGGACGCGACGCGCTTGTTGCGGATCGTCGCGGCCCAGAGATCTTCGAGGGCGCGGGCGCGGTGGCGACCGGCGTCGGGCTCGATCAGCGTGACCTCGGCGCCGAGATCGGCGAGCAGCGTCGACGCGGTGATCGCGTCCGGCGTCTCCGTCCAGTCGACGACGCGCAGACCGGCGAGCGGGCTCGCAGGGCTCGAGATCGGGCTCGTGCTCGCGCGTGTGGTCGGACTCGTGCTCGGGCTCGACGTCAACGGGGCTCTCCTGTCGTCCGCGTCCGGGATCGCGCGCGCGGGCGGCCGGCGCGCGGGACGGCGGGAGGGAGTGTGCCCCAGGTCGGCGGTCGCGGGGCGCGGGGGGCGGCGAGGGAGAGGCCGCCGGTCCCCAGGATGCCGCCCTCCCAGACCGGGTCGACCAGGAAGGAGGCGAGCGGGAGGCCGGCCTCGACGAGGCGCGCGAGCGCCGCCGCCTGGAAGAGCGCATCGAAGTCGTCCTCGCTCGCGCGGGCCGCAGCGAGGCCTTCGGGATCGAGCACGATCACCCGCGTCCAGGGCGCGGCGCCGAGCGCCTCGAGGGCGCGCCCCCGGACGGCGGGATCGCGCTTCGCGAGAGCCCGGGGCCGGGCCGGGAGCGCGTCCGCCAGGGCCACCGCATAACACGCGCGCGGATACGACTCGGCGAGGACGAGCGTGCGCGCGCCCGGCAGCGCGGCGAGCTCGACCTCGAAGGGCCAGATCCGGAAGCGCTCCGGCCTCGCCCGCCGCGCCGCGAGGAGCGCGCGCCAGAGGGCGAGCGAGCCGCCGCCGACTGCGCCGGGAATTCCGCTGCGCGCGAAGACGGGCTTCGCGCCGATCGTCCGCTCGAGCTGGCGGAAGAAGACGGCGGGGCCGCCCGCGCGATCGAGGAAGCCCTCGAGCCCGCCCGGTCCGGCGGGAACCGCGAAGAAGGGCGCCTCGGGCGACCAGTCCTCGGGCACGCGCGCGGTCTTCTCGAGGGCCCCCGCCCGGTCGAGCGCCGCCAGCGCCGCGGGGAAGCCGCCGTCCGCGACGCGCAGGCCATGGGTTCGCGGGAGGCCGAGGACGGCGTCGATCGCGACGAGCGCAGCCCCGCCGAAGGGCTCGGCGAGGGCCTCCGCGAAGTCGAGCACCGCCTCGAAGGACCACCCCTTCCCGGGCGGCGCCGCGCGGGCGATGCGCCAGCCGCCTTCGGTGCGCGGGAGGGCGGCGTAGACCGCGCGGCCGCGGGGCTGCCCCGCCCAGTCGACGCTCACGATCGGCGCCGGTCGCATGCGGGCGTCCGGCTCGAGCCCCCGCTCGAGCACGCGCCGCAGGCTCGAGAGGATCGGCCGATCGGCCTCGGGCCAGGCGAGCGCGTCGATCTCGTCGGGCCCGATCCAGCAGAGCGCCGCGTGCTCCCGCGGCACGGGCTCGCCCGCGACGCGCGTCGCGGCGTAGACGTCGAGGACGACCGCACGCGCGCCGGTGCGCGACTCGCCGCGACCGAGCCAGGGGCCGACCTCGACCTCGATCGCGAGCTCTTCGCGCAGCTCGCGGACGAGCGCCTGCTGCGGCGTCTCCCGCGCCTCGACCTTTCCGCCCGGGAACTCCCAGAGCCCGGCGAGGGACATCGAAGGGCCCCGCTGCGCGACGAGGCAGCGTCCGGCCTCGAGGATCGCGGCGCCGACCACGTGGAGCGCGGTGAGTCCGCTCATCCGCGCCTCGCTGCGCCGGCGCGGTCGCGGTCGCCGCCGCGGGCCCGGCGCCGGGCCCCGTTCATGCGCCCGCCGCCAGCTCGGGGATCAAATGCTTGCCCGCGGCCCGGATGCTCAGCAGCACCTGCTCGTGCGGGAGATGCCCCATCTGCATCAGGCACATGACGCGGTCGACGCCGAGCGCCGAATAGCGCGCGAGCTTGCGCCGGCAGGTCTCGACGTCGCCGATGATGACCGAGTCGATCGGCAGCAGCGCGTCGTAGACCTCGACCGGATCGACCTCCAGCCCGGCATGCAGTCGGTTCATCAGCCGGATCACCGGCATCGGATCCTCGAGATCGCCGCCCTCGTCGTCGCTGGGCGGCACGAAGCCGCTGTTCGAGTTCTTGTGCAGCGGCATGCTGCCGCGACAGGCCTCGAGCCAGTCGAGGCGCGGGATGCCGAAGACCTTCGCCTGGGCGTTCATGAACCAGAGCGCCGCCTCCCCCGCGCCGCTCGCGATCGTCTCGTCGACGGTCTCGCCGCAGTGGAAGAAGGATGCACAGGCGGCCTGCCGGTTCACGAAGTCGCCGACGGGCTGACAGTGCTCGAGGCCGCGTCGATAATGGCCGACGTACTCCCCGATCGTCTCGATCGGCGAGAACATGATCGTCGCGAGCACCCCGACCCCCTGGCGCCCCGCGTTCTCGAGCCCCTCCGGCGTCGCACCCGTCACCCAGAGCGGCGGATGCGGCTGCTGGAGCGGCTTCGGCACGACGTCGCGTTCCGGGATCCGGAGATGCTTGCCGTCATAGCGGAACGGCCCTTCCCGCCACATCTGCGGAATGATCCGCAGCGCCTCGGCGACCTGCTCGCGCGTGACGTCCGGATCGACGCAGAAGGTCTCCCACTCGTAGGGCACCGAGCGGGCGATGCCGAGCTCGAGCCGCCCCCCGCTCACGTTGTCGAGGAACGCGGCGCGCTCGGCGACGCGCATCGGATGGTTGATGTCGAAGGGACCGAGCACGCCGGAGTGGCCGAGGCGGATGCGCTCGGTGTGCTGCGAGAGGACGGCGAGCATGAGGTCGGGGGCGGAGGAGTAGCTGAACTGCGGCGAGCCGTGGTGCTCGACGGCCCACCAGCAGCCGAAGCCCATCTCGTCGGCGAGGCGCGCCTGCTCGATCGCCTCGAGGAAGATGCGGCGCTCGACGCCGTGGGAACGGGGGGCGGGATGCTGCAGCTCGGCGAACATGTCGAGAATCATGAACTCGGACTCCGGATGACGGACGCCCGTCATCGGGACGCCGCCTCGACGGTAGATCGCACGGCTCGGGATGCCAGTCGGAAAATGCGGCGCGGGTCGCGCGCGAGGCGGGCTGCCTCGTCAGTAGACGTCGACGGCGGTCGCGCGGACCTCGGTGCAGGTCTGCGACCAGAGGATGAAGTACATCGTCACGCGCTCGACCGTGATGTCGACGAGGGCATCCGCGCCTTCGACCTTCGCGAGCGCCTCGTCCATCGCGTCGTGGATGTAGTTGGGGCTCGTGACGGGGAGGAGGCCGAGCAGCCTGAAGCTGCAGTCGCTCGCCTTCACGGCGCCGAGGCGCGTGTAGCCGTCGGGCGGAAGCGGGATGTTCGAGGGCGCGATGCCGCCGGGCAGGCGTGTGCAGCCCGAGAGGAAGAGAAGGAGAAGGAGCAGGAGAGCCCCCGCCACCGATCGGAACGCGACCTTTCCCATCCACCCGCCCCCCATCGGCGCAGCGTACCACGCAGACGGCGCGACTCCGCGTGCTACCCATTCCGCACACTCGGGCGTCGCCACGCTGCCCGTGTCCATCGTCACACCCACGGCCACGGCCGCGAGGATCCGCCCATGCCGCCGACTCCGACCCCGACGCCCACCCAGCCGACGTCCGATCCCGGCTTCTTCGAGATCGTCCGCAGCCAGCGCGCCCACCGCGCGCTGCGGCCCGATCCGGTGCCCGAGGCGTGGATCGAGCAGATCCTCGAGGCCGGGACCCATGCGCCGAGCGCGAAGAACTGTCAGCCCTGGCGCTTCGTCGTCGTGCAGGACCGCGCGCTCATGAAGGAGATCGCCGACGGCGCCCGCGCCGCGTGGCTCGCCTTCGCCCGGGACACGACCGAGGACCAGACGGAGCCGGGCTTCCTCGACGTCGACCGCTGGGCGATGGGCGGGCTCGCCGAGGCGCCGGTGCTCATCGTGCTCTGCGGCGACACGACGGTGCTCCCGCTCGAGCAGATGGGGTCGTCGATCTATCCGGCGGCCCAGAACATCCTGCTGGCGGCGGCGGCGCTCGGGCTCGGCTCGCTGATGAGCAGCCTGCCCCTCTACGCGCCCGACGGAAGCTTCGCGAAGACGCTCGGGCTGCCGGAACACGTCGTTCCGCTGGCCACGCTCCCGATCGGGTTTCCGGCGCGCAAGCTCGGGCGCCCGCGCCGGCGGCCGATCGCCGAGCTGACCTGCCGGGACCGCTGGGGAGTGGCCTGGCGGCGCTAGGCGTCCCGGGCTGCGGCCGAGCGCGGTGCCCCGCTCGCGATCCGAGGCGGGGTCGGAGACCGCGATGGAAGACGGACCGACGAACGGCGCCCCGGTCGACCTGGACGCGACGACGGGCGCGACGCTGCTCGCGTGGGCGACGGGCATCGGCGCGGTCGGTGGCCTCGTCGCCGTCGCCTATCATTTCCTGCTCTTCGGAGCACTGCGCGGCATCTGGGACGGCCTGCTCGGGATCCGGCCCACGTCGCTCCCGATCGAGCCGACCTGGCAGCCCGCGATCCTCGGGGCGACGACCGTCGGCGGGCTCCTCGTCGGCCTCCTGACCCGCTGGCTCGGCTCGGCCGGCGAGATCGCCGCCGTCGTCGACAACATCCATCTCCGCCAAGGCCGGCTCGACGTCCGCCAGACGCCGTCGATGGTGGCCACCTCCCTCGTGAGCATCGCCGCCGGCGGCAGCGCCGGCCCCGAGGCCCCGCTCGTCCAGATCATCGGCTCCGGCTCGAGCTGGCTCGGCGATCGGCTCCGACTCGACGGCGGAAGCGTCCGGACCTTCACGTTCTGCGGCATGGGCGCCGCGCTCGGCGCGTTCTTCGGCGCGCCTCTCGGGGGCGCGCTCTTCGCCCTCGAGATCCCCCACCGGCGCGGGATCGAATACTACGAGGCCCTGCTCCCTGCGATCCTCTCGGCGATCGTCGGCTTCCTCGTGTTCCACGCGCTCGTGGGCTACGAGCCGATCCTGCTCCACTTCGAGGATCCGGGTCCGCTCGAGCTCGACACCGTCGCCTGGGGTCTCGTCGCAGGCGGGCTCGGCGCCGCGACGGCGACGGCGTTCGCCGCGGTCTTCGGTCTGGTCGGCCGCCTCGCGAAGCGCGCGGAGGGCGCACCCGTCCTGCTCGCGACCTTCGGTGGCCTGCTCCTCGGGCTGCTCGCCCAGCTCTCGCCGATGACGCTCTTCTGGGGGGAGTTCCAGATCGATCGCATCCTCCACGCGCCGACGACGCTGCTGCGCGACCACTCCCTCGAGGCCGCCGTCGGCCTGCTCGGGCTGCTGGCCGGGGTCAAGCTGCTGGCGGTGAGCGTGACGCTGCGGAGCGGCTTTCGCGGGGGCTTCATCTTCCCGCTGCTCTTCATCGGCGCGGCGATCGGGACGGCGGCGACCCTGTGCCTTCCGACGGCGCCGGCTTCGGCCTTCGTCCTCGGGACGATGGCCGCGACCAACGTCGGCATCACGAAGACGCCGATCAGCACGAGCGTGATCCTCGTGACCCTCTCCGGCCAGAGCTTGATGCCGGTGCTCATCACGGCGAGCCTCGTCAGCCTGCTGCTCACGAGCCGACTCAACCTGATCCACACCCAGCGCCGCCGCATGCCCTGATCGCGACCGTCCCGCGCGCTCGCTCGTCGGGCCGCCCGCGTGCTACGACTCCGCGATCCCTTCCACGCCGACGAGGTGCCCCGCATGATCCAGCCGAAGCCGACCGACGTCCCCGCGATCCACGACTACAACAAGCTCCTCGACGGCCGCGTCGCCGTCGTGACGGGCGGCGGCTCGCGCGGGATCGGCGGGGCCATCGCGACGCTCTTCGCCGCGCACGGCGCCCTCGTCGAGATCGCCGACATCGACGCCGAGCGCGCGCGAGAGAGCGCCGACGCGATCGGGCAGGCCGGGGGCCAGGCACGCGCCCACGTCCTCGACGTGACGGCGCCCGACCAGGCTGCGCGCCTCGCGAAGCTCGTGCTCGACCATCACGGGCGCTGCGACGTGCTCGTCAACAACGTCGGCGACTATCGGCCGCTGGTTCCCTTCGCGAAGTCGGGGCCCGAGTCGTGGGAGGCGATGATCCGCATCAACCTGCTCCACTTCTATGCGGTGACCCAGGCGTTCCTCGGCTCGATGATCGCGCGGCGGCGCGGCTCGATCGTCAACGTCCACTCGGTCGAGGGCATGCGCGGCTATCCGTGCGAGCCGGTGTACGGCTCGCTCAAGGCCGCGAGCGCCCACTTCACGACCTGCCTCGCCGCCGAGCAGGGCCGCAACGGCATCCGCGTGAACGGCATCGGCCCGGACCTGACCCAGACGCCGCAGGTCGACTACATCAGCGGCTTCGAGGAGGCCTCCGATCTCTGGCCGTCCTGGGCCCCCGTCGGCCGCCTCGGCTGGCCCGAGGACCAGGCCCGCGTCGCGCTCTTCCTCGCCTCGGACATGTCCGCCTACGTGACGGGCCACAACATCCCCGTCGACGGCGGAACCCGCGCCGGCAGCGGCTGGATCTGGTCGCCGAAGGAGAACCGCTTCGTCAATCGGCCGCGCCACATCTGAGCGGGAGGAATCGCGGCCACGCGGCTTCCCGCGGCGCCGACGCTTCCGATCACGCCGAGTCCCGAGCTCGGTGTTCCGATCTCCACGACGGCCGCCTCTGCGAGACGACCTCGCGAAGATTCCATCTCGGCCCCGACCCGCCCCTTCACGAACTCGCCAAGATGGAGTCGCACCACCGGCGGGCTTCACGACTTGCGGCAACCGGCCCCGGATCGTCACTCCGCCGACATCGATTTCGCGGAAGATGCACGTCGTCTCGACAACAAGGGAGGAGACGACAGATGATGGCTCGATGGAAACGATCGATCACGGCGCCGACGATGGCCGGGATGATGCTTCTGACCGCAAACGCCGCCCTCGCCGAAGATCGCCAGGATCGCGAGGATCGCAGCCCCTACGCGATCGGGCTGTGGGGCGACCTGCCGTATTCGGACACGCAGGCGCTCGAGGGGGTGCCGAATCTCATCCGCGACATGAATGCGCAGCGCCTCGCCTTCACCGTCCACGACGGCGACCTGAAGGGGGGGAACTCGACGCCGGATTCCATCACGCCGACGACCTGCTCGGACGAGCTGTATACCCAGGCGCTTCGCTTCTTCAACTCGCTGCGCGCGCCCGCCATGTTCACCCCGGGCGACAACGACTGGACCGATTGCGATCGGCCCTCGAACGGCGGATTCAACTCCCTCGAGCGACTCGAGCACGAGCGAACGGTGCTCTTCGCGAATCCCTACTCTCTCGGCAAGCGACACCTCAGGCAGGACGTCCAGGATGCGCCGTACGTCGAGAATCGGCGCTGGGACTACAGGGGCGTCACCTACGTGACTCTCAACGTCCAGGGATCCTGCAACAACCTCTGCGATACGAATCCCGATCCGATCGAGTTCGCCGACCGCAACGCGGCCAACATCGCGTGGATGAAGGCCGCCTTCGCCCACGCCATCGAGCAGGGCTCCGTCGCGCTCATGATCGTCGCGCAGGCCAATCCGGGATGGGACACCTCGGATGCGACGCGCACCCAGCCCCGGAATCCCCGGACGCTGATCGCGACCGACACCCAGCCCGACGGATACGCCGAGTACCTGCTGGCGCTGCGTGAGGAGGTGATCGCGTTCGGCAAGCCGGTCGCCTACGTCCACGGCGATTCGCACTTCTTCCGCGTCGACCGCCCCCTGCTCGATGCCGCCGGACGCCGGCTCGAGAACTTCACGCGCATCGAGACCTTCGGTGACAATGCCGGCAACGGCAACAACGACGTGCAGTGGGTGAAGGTGCTGGTCGACCCGAAGAGCCGCGAGGTCTTTGCCTATCAGGCGCAGATCGTGCCGGCGAATCGGGTCGCGGTGCCGGCGCCGATCGTTCCCTGATCCGATCCGGACGGGGTCGGGGCCGCGCTGATCCACGAGCCGCGGGCGTGCCCAGGAGGCATTCCCGCGGCTCTTCCATTTTTGGGGGCTCGATCGCCCGAGCCGGATTCTCGTCGATGACCCGGATCTCGAATGGGATCGTGTTCGGATTCCGGACGGGATGGTCGCATTGCCGACGACGGCTCCGTCTGGAACGACAGGCCACATCGGAGATCTTGGCGATCTGACGCCGGCCTCATCGTCGGCCGGTTGAGCGCCCTGCCCGGCCAGACGACGCTCGCGGGTACAGTCGTGCTGCAGGCAGGATCCTGTGTGAGCGGGGGCGATCGGACGATCGTCGGTCTGCGTGACCTGGGCGAGGCCCGTGTCGACCGGATCGGGCACGCCGATGCCGAGTCTCTCCCGTGGCGCGCTGGCGCTGCTCATGACGGCGGTCGTCGTGCTCAGCTTCGCGCATCCGTCGCCGCCAGGGAGATGGCGATCGGCGGGTTGATCAGGAGCCCGAAGAGAACCGCCCCGACGAGACTCCATGACGCGATGGCGGGACGGAGCCGGAGCGGGCGGCGACGGGCGCGGAGCGAAGGATTCGGGAGGATCCGGCGTTCGCGCGTCGGTGTGCGTGACGAGCCGACCAGGCCAACGCCAGGACGCAGACCGCGAGCGACACTGCGGTTTCGGGCTCCGGAAGTCCGATCACGATCGGATCGTGATCCGAGGTCCGGAACTCGTCGGGCGCGTAGAGCGGAAGTGCACTCGGGTGGGCTTCGAAGCTCGCCTCGCCCGCGTCTGCGATCGTGTCGTTGTAGTCGAAGGAGGGCGGCTCGTCCGCATTGATGTGCCATTCGGCGACGCCCGTGACCTGGTAGGCGAACGAACGGGTCGCGAGCGCGTGGTCGAGACGACCGATCTGGCCATCGAAGACGTAGCCGTACGCCGACGCGCCGACGAAGGCATCGACGAGATCGGTGTAGTCGTCGCTCGTTCCGGCGACGTCGTCGGATCCGGCCTTCAGCGAGCGGATCGGATCCTCCTGCGCATAGCTGTTGAGGTCGCCGATCACGAGGAAGTCGGGATCACCACTGGCCGTCGGATCCGACGCGAGCCAGTCGACCAGGGCCTGGGCGGCCGCCTTGCGCGTCTGCGCGCAGTTTCCCTGACCATCGTTCGCATCGGGGTCGCCCACGTCGTCGCAGGCCGAGCCCTTCGACTTGAGATGGGCCACCGCGACCGTCCACTTCGACCCCGTCGCCGTCGCGACGAAGGTCTGCGCCAGGACCGGACGATTCTTCGTGTCGATGAATCGCGGATCGACCGTCGAGTCGAGAATCGCATGAGGTCCGACGGTCGAGACCGTCGTCGTCTTGTAGAGGAGCGCGACCTTGATCGCGTCTCCGCCGATCGAGCTGGTATTGACGAATGCGTAGGGACCGCAGCCCGGAACCGCATTGGCCGCCGTCACCAGCGCGCCGAGGGTCGCGAACGTGTCGTTCTCGACCTCCATCAGACCGGCTACGTCGGGATTCATGCTGCAGAGCGCCGCGACGAGCTTGTCCGTCTGGCGCACCAGCTCGGCGGCGGAATCGGCGCCCCGACAGTCCTGCAGCCCGTCTGGGCCACAGGGACCGCTCGAGCTCGACGTGGTCGTATCGATCGTCGTGAAGTAGTTCAGGACGTTGAAGCTCGCGATCTCGAGCGTGCCCCCCACCGCGGGCGCGCCGCCGGGGCGGGGATTCACGGGGGCGAAGACGTAGGACTCGGTCTCGGGAACCGGGCGAAGGCGCCAGGCGTCGGTTCCGCTCAGACCCGCGAAGGTCCAGCTGAGCACGCCCGTCAGGCCGGTGATCTGGTCCCCGCCCCGGAATGGATTCGTGATCGAGAGCCCGGGAGCCGGATACGGGAGCGGTCGGCCGTTGGTGAGCGCGCTGTTCTGGCGATTGTCCCGATCATCGAGGATGAGGGTCCGCTTCGCGACCTCGATCTGGTGGTCGATCCATCCGGTCACGCTCGGGGGATTCGCGTCGGTGAAGGTTCGGATCCGACCGCCCGCGCTCAGGACGAGCTGCCCGTAGCGCTCGAGCTCGAAGTACTCGACGATCGAGAGCGTCGCCGGGAAGCGGACACGCATGCCTTCGAAGGGCTCGAAGTAGGCGTTGATCGCGCTGGTCGCTGCGGCGAGATCGCCGTTCGGAACGTTCGGGACCGGGAGGATCACGTCCGCCGCCGTCGGGATGGGTTGACCGGAGGCGCAGATCTCCACGCTCGTGATCGGGGACAGCTCGGTCGCACCGAAGAACTCCACGGCCGTTCCGGCGACGCGGACCCGGTCTCCGATCGCGACGCCCGTACCGAGCCCCGTGGCCCCCTCGAAGACGAAGATGCCCTCGGACGTGCTCGCGTCCGCATCGGCGTCGGCATCCTCCTCCTGCACGAAGAAGCCCTGCAGCGAGTCCGTGGCCGTACCCTGATGGCGCCCGACGACGATGCCCTCGACCACGACCTGGACGCCGGCAAGAGGCGTCGATGCAGCCGCTCCCTGAACGTCGTGGATCTTCGTGGCCCCGGATCCGCAGCCGTCATTGTCGGCGATGGTCACCGTGCGACTGACGACGGCCCCGAGCGCGATGCCGGCCGACGGCGACGCGAGGGTGAGCGTGGCGATCTCGGTGCCTTCGGCCACGACGTCGTCGACGATCGTGAACAGCGCCGAACCTGCAATGCCTCCGTTCGGGATCGTCACGACCGGGGTCGACAGCGTGTAGTCGCCGGGGGTGATCCCCGAGCCGGACACGGACAATGCGACGGTCTGGTCCCCGACCACGGGCTCCGAAGCGGTCACGGTCGCGGTGATCACGGTGCCGTTCGCCTCGCTCCCCGCCGGAGCGTCGAGCGAGAGCTCGACGGTCGTGCCGGTCGGACAGGGGTGAAGCGGCGAGCTCGAGGTCCTGGGCGACGGTACGCCCGTCGTGAAATCCGCCGCGTTCGAGCTCGTGTCGATGCAGCCGCTGCCCGATCGGAACAGCGCCGTCGTGCTCGTGGCGGCCGGTGCAGCCGCGCCCCCTTCGGCGAAGTTGGCAGTCCCGTAGCCGACCAGGTCGAGGATCAGCGCCTGTTGCGTCGGGCTGCACGGCGTGGAGCCGCCGTTGCACGCGAGGCCCGTCGTGGAGTCGACGAGCACGACCTTCCCGCTCGTCGACGACATGTTGGTCGCCGAGCTTCCGGCGAGAAGGGGGGTCGGAAGCGGCGCGCCCGACGCGGCCGTCGCGAGGCCGACGAGCTGGTATTGCCCGGGCTGGAGGGTCCCGGACAGCAAGCTGATTCCATTGGCCGAGAAGAGACCGGTTCCCGTCGCGCTCGAGTACTGGATCGATCGCCCGGAGAGGCTCACGGGGGCGGCTCCGCGATTGAAGAGCTCGACGTAGTCCTGAGCGAACGTGCTGCCGTTGCCTCCGTAGACCTGGCTGATCACGACCTGGGCACCCGCCGACGGCGCGAGGGTCCCGAGCAGCAGGAAGAGGAACACCGAACGGATCGCGTCGTACGGGACGGATCGCGCGGGGGAGCCGGATCGTTCGCTCATCGATGTTCTCCGCGGTCCGTCGCGGACCGGATCGGGACGGTCGGATTCCCGGACGCCGGGCGGCCAGAATCGCCCGCGCGAAAAAGGCCGATCGGACCGATACCTAACACTTCTGCCGAGCCGGCAATCTAGAGGGTCGAGAGGAATTCGGAACGGTGGACGCGGAATCGTGACGCGAACGCCTCATCGGGAACGGAGTCGACCGAGATCGCGATTCGTCGCCTCGGGCTCGTGACGACTTCGCAGGAAACACGACCGGCGTACCATCGAAACGATGCGCGACGGGCATCGAAAGGAGATCCGTTCGCAACTTCGGAGCCATAGCTTCCGCTCGACGGCGGCGCACATCGCGATGGCCGTCGCAGGTGGACCGGGGCCGATACATCGACCATGCGTCGAACGGGAGGGCGAGATGACGAGTCGACACGAGAGGAGACGGGCGCGGATTTCGGCGGCGATCGCCGGAATGGCGTTGTTCCTGCCGTTTGCGGCGTCTGCGGACGGCGAGCGCGCACGCGACGGGGACCGGGCTTCGGTGCAGGTGGGTCCGCGACCCTACTACCTGATCGAAAAGATGAGCCCCGGTCCGCTCAAGCGCCGGCTCGAGCAGTGCAGCGAGGGCCCCTTCTACAAGACGAACTTCTCGATCGGGCATCGTGGCGGAGGCACGCTCCAGTTTCCGGAGCACACGAAGGAGAGCCACCAGGCGGGAGCTCGCATGGGGGCCGGCATCCAGGAATGCGACGTCACGTTCACGAACGACGGTGAGCTCGTCTGTCGCCACGACCAGTGCGATCTGCACACCACCACCAACATCCTCGTCACGCCGCTCGCCGGGAAGTGCACGACGGAGTTCTCGCCGGCCGAGTTCGATGCGACCGGCAGGCGCACGAAGGCCGCTTCGGCCCTCTGCTGCACGAGCGACATCAGCCTGGCCGAGTTCAAGTCCCTGAAGGGCAAGATGGATGCCTCGAATCCGAACGCGCGCACGCCGCAGGAGTATCTCGGAGGCACCGCCAACTGGCGTACGGACCTCTACTCGACCGGCGGGACCCTGCTCAGCCACGCGGAGAGCATCCGACTCCTCGACGGGCTCGGCAGCAAGTTCACTCCGGAGCTCAAGGGTGCGAATCGGAATGCTCGGGTTCAGGTCGAGTCGGTCTTCGGGAGCCAGGCGAACTATGCCCAGGCGATGATCGACGAATACAAGGAAGCAGGGATCTCGCCGCGCCGGGTCTGGGCCCAGTCCTTCGACAAGCAGGACGTCCTCTACTGGATCCGGAACGAGCCGGCCTTCGGCAAGCAGGCCGTCTACCTCGATGACGCGAACGTCCCCGCCGACGTCCCGACCGCGGCAGAGCTGCAGTCCTACGCCGCCGAGGGAATCGAGATCGTCGCTCCGCCCATGTGGGTCCTGCTGACGGTCGACGCGAAGGGTCGGATCGTGCCGTCCCAGTATGCGAAGGACGCCAGGGCTGCCGGCCTCGACATCATCACCTGGACGCTCGAGCGCTCGGGCCGGATCGTCGAGGAAGTCCTCCCCACGCGGGGCACGCCCTCTCCGTCGTTCTACTACCAGTCGACGCTCGACGCGCTCCAGAACGACGGGGACCTGATGACGACCCTCGACGTGCTGGCGAAGCAGGTCGGCGTCCTCGGGATCTTCTCCGACTGGTCGGGCACCGTCAGCTACTACGCGAGCTGCATGAAGCTGAAGTGACCGACGGATTCCGACTCGCAGGCGCAGATCCGGGCACGTACCGGATCCGCGCCTGCGAGTCCGGCCGCCGATCGCGCGCTGGAATCGACGCCCCCCTAATGGATCCAGGCATGCGGTCGGGCGAAGTTGATGCGCGTGCCGGTCTCGGGCTCGAGATTCGCCCGCTCCGGACTCCAGCGATACGCGTCGAACGAATCGCCCTCTTCGAACCGGACGCGCACGACGTCTTCGCCCGCTTCGAGCACGACGGCCGTGCCCCAGCGCCGAAATCCGTATCGGGCACTCCGTCTCAGTATCTCGACTCGCTCGCCCCGCTCCATGACGATCCCCCTCCGAGATCGACATACGCTCGCGCGATCGGCGCGCGAATGCCAAGGCGACAAATGCGCCGAGATTGTGATTCGTTCGGAGCCGATCGGAGGCCCGTCCCCTCTCGTCTCCTCGTTCAATCCCGAAGGCGCGGCCCGCCCCGGCTCCAGCCGAGGCCGAGCCCGACGACGAACCAGCCGATCGCGAGAATGCCGAAGCCGAAGACGGTGTCCCCGAGCATGCGAAGCCAGCGGAGCGTCTGGAGCCCGGGCGTCTGCAGGAACTCGGCGCTCCGCGCGTACCACATGCCGTGCTCGACGCTCGCCCAGGTCTGGGCGAGGCCGATCGGGAGCAGGCTCAGGACGACCATCAGAGCGAGACCGACGTTCGTCGCCCAGAAGCCGATCGCGAGCGGCCGGTCCCGCCACTCGACGTCGCCGTGGAGCAGGCGCAGGCTGAAGAGCGTGAGCCCGATGCCGAGCATGCCGTAGACGCCGAAGAGCGCGGTGTGGCTGTGGACCGGCGTCGTGTTCAGGCCCTGCATGTAGTAGAGGGCGATCGGCGGGTTGATCAGGAACCCGAAGAGGCCCGCGCCGACGAGATTCCAGAACGCGACGGCGAGGAAGAACCGGAGTGGCCAGCGATGGGCACGGAGCCAGGGCGCCGCGTTCGCGAGGCGGTATTGCCGGTAGCCCTCGTGGCCGATCAGGACGAGGGGCATGAGCTCGAGGGCGCTGAAGGTCCCGCCGAGAGCGAGGATCGAGGACGGCGTCCCCGTGAAGTAGAGGTGGTGGAACATGCCGAGCACGCCCCCCGTCATGTAGAGGAGGGCCGACGTCAGCACGGCCGCCGTCGCCGTCCGCTCCCGGACGAGGCCGAGACGGGAGAAGAGGAACGCGATCACGACCGTCGCGAAGATCTCGAAGAAGCCCTCGACCCAGAGGTGGACGACCCACCAGCGCCAGTACTCGGCGACGGCGAGATTCGTGTGGCGCCCGGCCATGAGCCCCGCGGCATAACAGAGGCTGATCGCTCCGGCGCTCAGGGTGAAGAGCAGGAGCAGCGACCGGCTCCCGCGCGGGGAGCGCCGGATCGCGGGCACGAGCGCCCGCGCCATCAGCCCGAGCCAGAGGAGCAGGCCGACGAAGAGGAGGATCTGCCAGAGGCGCCCGAGATCGACGTACTCGTAGCCCTGATGGCCGAGCCAGAAGTTGACGCCGTGGCCGAGGCGCTGATGGATCGCCAGTGCCTGCCCCGCCATCGAGCCGGCGACGACGACGAGCAGCGCGACGAAGAGCACGTTCACCCCGAGCCGTTGCCCCTTCGGCTCGAAGCCCGCGACCAGCGGCGCCAGCACGAGCCCCGTCGCGAGCCAGCTCGTCGCGATCCAGAAGATCCCGAGCTGACCGTGCCAGGTCCGGGCGAGGGAGTACGGAAGCCAGTCGGCGAGCGGGAGGCCGTAGAGCCCGTTGCCCTCGACGCCGTAGTGGGCGACGACGATGCCGAGCCCCATCTGCGCGACGAGCAGCGCGCCGACGATCCAGAAATACTTGCCCGTGGCTCGCATCGACGGCGTCGGCACGACGCCGAAGAGCGGATCCCGCGCGGGCGGCGCGATCGCCTCGGCCTCCTCCCGCGTCCGACTCGCTGCACCGACCCACGACAGCGCACCGATCCCCCCGAGCAGCAGCACGAAGCTCGCCACCGACACGACGACGATCGCGCCCGTCGGCCGATTGCCGACGAGCTCGTCGGGGGGCCAGTTCTGCGTGTAGGTCACCTCTTCTCCCGGCCGCTGCGTGACGCATGCCCAGGTCGCCCAGAAGAAGAAGGCCTCGAGGGCCTCGGCCCGCTCTGCGTCGCCGACCGTGTTGCGCGGCATCGCGTACGCAGTCCTCAGTCCGTCGAGCGCCGGATCGTCGCGGAAGAGGCCCCTGTAATGCGCACCGACCGCGGCGATCGCCGCGGCGCGGTCGCTCGAGACGGTGAGCACACCGTGCTCGGGGTCATGGCGATTCGTGCGCAGCTCCTCCTGCAGGCGCGCGCGCAGGGCGGCCTGGAGATCGGGGGCGAGGCCGGCGTAGGGCAGACCGTGGAGATCGCGGGCCCAGCGATCGAGGAGCCAGGTCGCCTCGCGGTGGAGCCAGTCGGCCGTCCAGTCGGGCGCGACGTAGGCGCCATGACCCCAGATCGATCCGAGCTCGTGTCCGCCGATCGATCGCCAGACGTCCTGCCCCGTTTCGATGTCGGCGCGGGTGAAGAGGACCGAGCCGTCCTCGGCGACGACCGCCTCGGGAATCGGCGGCGCGGCCTGGTAGATGCCGCGACCGAAGTAGAGCAGCGTCGAGAAGGAGGCGATCATCACGACCGCCAGCGCGATGGCGAGACGCCGAATCCTCCGAGCCCCGTCCAGCGATTCCATGCTCCGCCCTCCCCGCCCGATCCCCGACACGCATGATCGCGCGAATCGCCGCCGGAAGCCGCCGCTCGAGGCGGCGCCGAACGTGGCCGAACGTGGCCGAACGCCTCTTCGAAAACTGCAGTACGCTTCTCCGTGATCTCGACTTCCAGCCAGGGGGACACCGACATGCGACGAATCCGTCTGCAGCGTCTTCTCTTTCTCGGAATCGGAATCGGGCTCGCCTCGAGCCTCGTGCTGAATGCCTCGCCTGCGTCCGCGGGCGGTCACGGCGGGGGCATGGTCGTCGGCGGGCCCTTCGGCGGAACGGTGCTCCCGCCGGCCGGCGGAGGGATGGTGGTCGGCGGACCGCTCGGCGGCACGATCCTGCCGGGACCGCAGGGCGGGATGGTCGTCGGCGGACCGTTGGCCGGCTCGATCCTCCCCGGTAGCCAGGGCGGCATGATCGTCGGCGGGCCCCTCGCCGGCACGATCCTGCCGGGAGCGCAGGGCGGGATGGTCGTCGGAGGCCCCCTCGGCGGCACCATCCTCCCGGGCGCGAAGGGCGGCATGGTCGTCGGCGGCCCGTTCGGCGGGACGATCCTGCCCCCGAGCGACTAGCGCTCGGTGCATTGACCCATCGGGGCGTCGCTGAATGAGCACGCCGGGACGCGAGCCGCAGATACGCGGCCCGCGAACGGACGCTCTATCCTCGGCGCGCCGTGTCCACCGACCCGCCCGATCGCCCCGCGCAGCCCTTGCGCTCCCGCCTCGCGGAGAGCGACGCGTCCCGCCCTTCCTCGGGCCGCGACGCCGAGGCGGACGTCGACTCGAGCGGCGACTCCGGCGGCGCCCCCTTCGATAACCCCTTCCAGGACGCGATCGACGACGCGCTCTTCGATGCCGCGGCGGTCGAGGCCGGGGCCTGGTCGCCCGGCCCCTACGGTCCCGGGGACGAGCTCGGGACCTACCACGAGGTCACCCCGGTCCGGCGCGCCGCCGCCCTCGCGATGCTCGATCTCGCAGCCCCGATCGCGACCTTCGGCCTCGGCGACACGCTCTTCGAGGGCTACCCGGCCTTCGGCGACCGCGCCTATCACCAACGCCTCGTCGTCAGCGGCTTCGTTCCCGATCCGCCCTTCGCCGGCGAGACGAAGCGCGAGCGGCCCTGGGGCCCGAATCGCATGACGTCCCTCGAGGAGCGCGTCGCGACCTCCTACAACCTGGGCTCGAAGATCAACGGGCTGCTCCACTGCGGCGTCGGCTCGACCTTCTACGGCGGCCGCCGCGCGCAGGACCTCGTCGCCGATCACGGTGTCCGCGCCCTCGACACGACGACCTGGGGGCCGCCGCTCGTGACCCGCGGCCTGCTCCTCGACGTGCTCGGCCTCAAGCAGGCGCTCGGCGAGGAAGCGGCCCTCGAGACGACCCGCGATGGGTCGACGGTCCTGCGCGGCGGCTACCGCATCACCGTCGAAGACCTCGAGGCCGCGCGCGAGCGCCAGGCGCTGCCGGACTTCGAGCCCGGCGACGCTCTCCTGATCCGGACCGGCTGGATCCGCCTCGTGCGCACCGACCCGGATCGCTACCGCGCCGCGAGCCCCGGTCCCTTCCTGCGCGAGGCGCGCTTCCTCGCCCGCACCCGCCCCGCGCTCGTCGGGATCGATTCGTGGATGTTCGCGACCTCGGACGCCGCCGTCGCTGGTCGCACCGTCTCCCCGACGCTCCAGCTCCTGCTCGTCCGCTACGGCATCCGCGTCGGGGAAGGTCTGAACCTCGAGGCGCTGGCGGAGGCGGGGGTCGACCGCTTCGTCTTCTGTCATTCACCGCTGCGCGCCGACGGCGCGACGGCCTCGAGCGCCCCGGCGATGGCGATCGCGAACCTCCGCCGCGGCTCATGAGCGCGAGCGCGCGAAGAGCTCGACCGCGTTGTCGCGCATGATGCGCCGCACGTCGCCGGGCGGGAACGCCTCGAGCAGATCGGCGAAGCGCGCGGGCTCGGCGAGCCCCTCCGGATGGGGGAAGTCGCTCCCGAAGAGGACCCGCTCGGCGCCGATCAGCCGGACCAGCGCCGGCACGTCGTCCTCCGGATAGGGCGACACGTAGACGTGGCGCTTGAAGACCTCGCTGGGCCGACCGCGGAAGTAGCCGCCGAGCCAGGGGCCACGGCGGCCCATGCCCTTCTTGTGGTCGAGCAGATCGAGGAGATAGGCGACCCAGCCCGAGCCGTTCTCGAGGGAGAGGATCTGCAGGTTCGGGAAGCGCCCGAAGAGATTGTCGTAGATGAGGGCGCCGAGGGTCTCCATGATCGGCCGATCGCCGTGGAGGAAGGCCCATTGGAAGGCCGACTGGTACCGCACGTTCGGCTCGGGCTCCTGCCCCCACTCGCGGCCGATCGAGGCCGAGTAGCCCGAGTCCGAGATGTGGAAGGCGACGGCGACCTTCGCCTCATGGAGGCGCGCCCAGAATGGATCGAAGTGGGGATCCCCCGGCGAGCGGCCGAAGGCGGGACCCGGGCGGAGATGGATCACGCGCGCCCCCGCGCGCAGGACGCGGTCGAGCTCCTTGCAGGCTTCGTCGAGGTCGAGGAGCGAGAGCAGCGGCGGCGTCAGGATCCGACCGCGGTAATCGAAGCCCCACTCTTCGTCGAGCCAGCGATTGAACGAGCGCAGGTTCGCGTAGGTCGCGACGACGTCGTCCCGCATCGTCTGCTCGACGCAGACCGCGAGCGTCGGCAGCATGATGACGGTCTCGATTCCCTGCTCGTCCATCATCGCGAGGCGGGCGTCGCGGTGCTGATAGGCGGGCAGCATGTTCTCCGCCGAGTAGCTCTGGGCCCAGGTCCCGGACTCGTCCCGCTTGCGGAGCAGCTCGAGCAGGGAGCCGGGCCGATTCGTCACGTCGAACTTCGGATCCATGAAGCGGAACGGCCGGTCGCCGACGAGGATCCGCTCCTGGCCTTCGGCGTCGAAGACCGAGCGGACGGCGAGATGGGCGTACTTCGCCTCCATGTGGCGCGTGAAGCAGTCGCGCGTCTCGTAGTAGTGGTTGTCGGCGTCGAAGAGGGCGTAGTCGAGGGTGGGCATGTGGGCTCCTCACGGCGGAAGCGGTCACGGACTCAGGTACCAGCCCCCGGAGACGTTCACGATCTCACCGGTCACGTGGGCCGACTCCTCCGAGCACAGGAACGCGATCGTATTCGCGACGTCGATCGCCCGGGCGTGGCGCCGCAGCGGCGTCGCCTCGAGGAAGGTGTCGTAGCGCGCGCGCTGCTTCTCGACCCACTTCGACTCGACGAGCCCGGGCGCGACGGCATTGCAGCGGATCCCGAACGGCCCCGCCTCGATCGCGATCGCGCGGGTCAGCTCGTTGAGCCCCGCCTTCGCGACCGAGTAGGCGACCTCGCGCCCGCTCCCCCCGAGATAGGCCGCGACCGAGGAGACGTTGACGATCCGCCCGAAGCGCCGATCGCGCATGCCGGCCAGCACGCGCTTCGCGAGCACGAAGCAGGCCGTCAGGTCGACCGCGAGGATGCGCTCGAAGGTCGCGAGCTCGAACTCGAAGATCGAGCCCTGGACGTTGATCGCGGCGTTGTTGACGAGCAGATCGATGGGCCCGAGCCGCGCCTCGATCTCCGCGACCGCCCGACCGAGGGCTGCCGCATCGGCGACGTCGACGACGACCGGCAGCGTCGCGACCCCGCAGTCCGCGGCGAGCGCCCGCGCCATCGCCTCGGCCCGGCCCGCGTGGGCATCGAGCACGGCGACGCTCGCCCCGAGCTCGGCCAGGCGACGACAGGTCGCGCCGCCGATGCCGGCGCCGCCCCCGCCCGTCACGAGCGCGACCCGCCCCGCGAACTCGCGCTCAGTCGGCATGCTGGCGCTCCCGGCCCGCACGGCGCGAGCCGACTGCGCGCAGGCCGACCATCGGGGACGCATCGCGGGAGGTCCGCACGTCGACGACGCAGGGCCCCGGGCTCGCAAGGGCGCGGGCGATCGCCGCGGGCAGCGCGGCCTCGTCGGCGACGCGCTCACCGCCGGCGCCCATCGCCCGGGCCGCGGCGGCGAAGTCGATCTCGCCGAGATCCGAGGTCGGCTCCATGCCCTTGTACTGCTCCGTGTGCCGGATCCAGGCGTAGGATGCGTTGTTGAGGATCACGTAGGCGATCGGCAAGCGCGCGCGCACCGCCGTCTCGAGCTCCGCGAGCGCATACGCGAACCCGCCGTCCCCGGCGAGGCAAACGAGGCGCCGCGCCGGATCGAGGGCGACCCGCGCCCCGATGGCTGCACCCCCGGCCCAGCCGATGCCCGCGAGGCCGCGCGGCGCGAGGAAGCCGCGACCGGGCTGCTGGACCCGGTGGTGCTGCCCGCCCCAGCCCGAGGCGAGCGAAGCATCGCATAACAGGACGTCGCCGGGCGAGAGCGCCTCGCTGATCCGCGCGACGACGCGCTCCGGGGCGATCGCCGGATCGTCACTGGCCGTCCCGGGCTGGCCGTCGGTCGGGATCGCATCGAGCCAGCCCCGCTCGAGCGAAAGCATCATGCCCACGAGCCGCGCGCGCATCGCCGTCGCCGCCTCCCGCGCATCGGCGACCAGCCCGACCGCGACCGGCCCCGTCCGGCCGATCTCTTCGGCGTCGACGTCGACGTGGACGATCGCCTGCGACGCGCCCGGCATCCGCCACGCGAAGGTCGAGAGCTGGTCGAGCTTGCTCCCGATCACGACCACGCAGTCCGCCTGCGCGAGCGCGCGCCCGGCGCGGACCTCGCCGAAGACGCCGACGACGCCGGCCGCGAGCGGATGGCGCTCGTCGATCGCGCCCTTCCCGTTGAGGGTCGTCGCGACGGGGATCCCGGTCGCCTCGGCGAGGCGCGTCAGCTCGACCGACGCGCCCGAGAGCAGAACGCCCCCGCCCGCGAGGATCAGCGGTCGGCGAGCCACCGCGATCCGCTCGACCGCCGCCTCGAGCGCGTCGGCCGAAGGCGCACTGCGCTGCCGCGGAGACGCGAAGTCCTCGGGCCCGAACCGCCGCCGCGGCTCGCCCGGATCCTCCTGGAACACGTCGTCGGGGATCTCGAGCACGACCGGCCCCGGTCGCCCCGTCGTCGCGACCCGCAGCGCCTGATCGAGCATCTCGTCGAGGGCCGCCGCGCGCTCGACCCGCGCGATCCACTTCACGACCGGCGCGAGCAGCGCCGCCTGGTCGAGGGCCTGCGACGCCACGCCGCGCCGGCGCAGGTGGTTCCAGAGCGTGGGGACGTCGGCGATGATCGCGAGCACGGGGACCGAGGACGCGTACGCCTCCGCGAGCCCCGAGACGAGATTCGTGGCGCCGGGCCCGACCGTCGCGTCGCAGACCCCGACCGTCCCCGCGACCCGTGCATACGCATCCGCCGCACACGCCGCCGCGCGCTCGTCGCGCATCAGGACGTGGCGCAGCCCCCGCCGCCGCGCCGCCGCGTAGAGCGGAAGCGTCTGTCCGCCGGGCACGCCGAAGATCGCGTCGATCCCGCCCGACTGCAGGATCTCGACCAGTCTGTCGCCCACGTCGCGTCGCACGCTCGCCTCGCCATTCCCGTCGCGCGGAGGGTGCGCGGCGAGCGAAGAATGGCACGTTCCGCCTCCGCTAGCCGCGCTTCGGCGGCTCGAAGGCGAAGCCCTCGTAGCCCTTGTTGGCCATGTCGGCGATGCGCTGGTAGTAGAGCGAGCCGCCCAGATAGGCCGAGAAGTAGCGCGGCTTGCCGGGGACGTTCGCGCCCGTCCACCAGGAGTCCGTCCGCGGGAAGAGCGTCGCGTTGGCGAGCGTCTCGACCTCGGTGCCCCAGGCCGTCTCGGCGGCCTTCGTCGGCTCGATCGTCGCGAGGCCCTGCTCGCGCAGATGGCGGATGCAGTCGCCGATCCAGCCGATCTGGCGCTCGGCACCGAGGGGCATGTTGTAGAAGACGCCGGGCGAGCCCGGGCCGTGGATCATGAAGAGGTTCGGGAAGCCGCCGATCGCGAGGCCGAGATAGTTGTGGAAGCGATCCTTCCACTTCTCCTTCAAATGGACGCCGCCACGGCCCTGGGGATTCAGGCGCAGCATCGTGCCGCTGATCGCGTCGAAGCCCGTCGCGAGGACGAGCATGTCGATCAGGTGCTCACCCGACTTCGTGACGACGCTGGTCTGCGTGAAGCGCTCGATCGGGTCCTCGCGCAGATCGATCAGGGTCACGTTGTCGCGGTTGTAGGTCTCGAAGTAGCCGTTCTCGAGGATCGGTCGCTTCGTCATCACGAAGTGGTTCGGGATCAGCTTCTCCGCCGTCTTCGGGTCGCGCACGATCTTGCGGATCTTCGCCTTCACGAAGTCGGCCATCGTCGCGTTGGCCTCCTCGCTGATCGCGATGTCGTTGTAGCCCTCGAGGAAGAACTTGAAGCTGCCGCGCTGCCAGAGCCGCTCGTAGAGCGCCTCGCGCTCCTCGGGCGTGTCGGCGAGGGCCGAGCGCGTCTGCGGGTCGGCGGGGAAGCCGCCGGAGTGGGCCATCATCTTCGCGCGGATCGTCTCCCAGTTGGCGCGCGCCTCGGACATGTCCTCGGCGGTCATCGGGCGGTTGCCGGCGGGGAAGGCGTACTGCGGCGTGCGCTGCAGGACGTAGACGTGGTCCGCTTCCTTCGCGATCTCCGGGATCGCCTGGATGCCCGAGGAGCCCGTGCCGATCACGGCGACGCGCTTGCCCTTGAACGAGACGGGATGGTGGGGCCACTGGCCGGTGTGATAGGTCTCGCCGGCGAAGTCCCGGATGCCCGGGATGTCGGGCATGTTGGCCGTCGAGAGGGCGCCTACGGCGCAGATCAGGAAGCGACCCGTCGCCCGCCCGCCCGTGCTCGTCTCGATGGTCCAGCGCTGGGCGGCCTCTTCGAAGCGGGCGGCGGTGACCCAGGTGCTGAACTCGATGTCGCGGCGGAGATCGAAGCGGTCGGCGACGTGCTCGAGATAGGCGAGCACCGCAGACTGCTCGGACTGGGTCTCCTCCCAGTCCCACTCCTTCATCAGCTCGTCGGTGAACGTGTAGCAATAGAAGGGGCTGCCGGGACCGTCGACGCGGGCGCCCGGATAGCGGTTGTACCACCAGGTCCCGCCGACGTCGCTCGCCCCGTCGTAGGCGCGGACCGTGAGGCCCATCTGTCGGAAGTGATGGATCGCGTACATGCCGCTGACGCCGGCGCCGATCACGAGGACGTCGTAGTGCTCGACCGGGCGGGGAGGAGAGGAAGCGGCGGGCTGGGTCGTCATTCGGGTCTCCTGGGGGCGGCGGGCGCAGGCGAAATAATGAGGAGGCTAGATCGAAGCCGGGATCTCTTCAATCTGGCGGGTATACCGGCAGAGCGGGTACCGGGTGCAGCCCCAGAACGCGCTGAAGGGTCCGTCGCGACGCACGAGGGCGCCCATCTTGCAGGAAGGACACAGCTTTCTTCTTTCGCCGACGAAGGACACCCGACTCGCAGTCTGCAGCTCGGCGATGAACGGAGATGGAGATCGGGCATCACAGTAGATCACGACCATGCGACGTGCGCGCGTGAGCGCGACGTAGAAGAGCCTTCTCTCCTCGGCGAAGAGATGCGTGTCCGCATCCGGCATCGCGAGGAGCAGGATCGGATCGTCTTCGAGCGTGCTCGGAAACGGCAGATTCCCGGAGCTCATTCGGACCAGGATGACGTAGTCCGCCTCCAGGCCCTTCGATGAATGGATCGTCAGGAATTCGATCCGCAGGCGATCCCCGAATCCGTCCCGCCACTGCCTCAAGCGCAGGGGCAGGTCCTTGTTGTATCGCCCGAGCAGCAGCACGGAAACGGTTCCATCCGGACGCGCGGGATGCTGCGGCCCCCCGACTTTGTCGTGGAGGATCTGCAGATGCTTCTCGATGAGCGCCTCCCGCGACGATTCGTCGCAGAGATAGACCTGAACCGGCTCCCCGAAGACCGGCTGCGAGGAGACGACCGCCTTCCGGATCTGCGAGCGATTCTCCAGGATGAATTCGCTGGCGACGTCGCATAGGACCTGCGGCGAGCGAAAGGTCTCCTGGAGGAAGAGCTCGCGCGCCGCTCCGAAGATCGCATCGAAGCGGGTCATGATGGAGAGATCGGCCCCCGCGAATCGATTGATCGCCTGCCAGTCGTCGCCCACGGCGAAGAGGAATCGTCCCTCGTCCTTGACCAGGGCCTTCACGAAGTCGGCTCGTGAACGGGAGACGTCCTGGAACTCGTCGACCATGACCAGGCGGAATGGAGACTTCCAGGCTCCCCGCTCGACCAGATCCGTCGCGCGATTGAGCATGTCCTCGAAGTCCACGAGCTCCCCGTCCCGAAGGCGACGATCCCACTCCGCCGCAATTCTCTCGTACAGGGAGAGGAACGCGGTCTGTCGGATCCGAAGGGCCACGCCGGTCGACCGGGCGACTCGGAGACGGAGATCGTCGACCGTCATCCGGTTGTTCTTTGCATGACTCAGGAAGACCCGGAACTTCCGAGCCAGCTCGAGATTCGACGGCGGGGTGCGTCCCTGGACCGGCCTCTCGGGGTCGGGACGCAGCTGGATTCCCTGGGCTTCGAGCTCCGCCTGCAGACGTTCGAGATCGTTCCCCTCGCGCAGTCCGAAGGAAGTCGTCTCGAACAGCCTCGTTCCCCGCTCGCGATGAATCGAACGCTTCCACTCCACCCCATCCAGATACCGCTTGCCGAATCGCTCGGGGGGCTGCCCCGATTCGTCGAGGGCGAAATGTTCGTGATAGAGCTGGACATCGGGATAGTAGAAATCGGGGCGATACTGGCCGAACTGGGGAGAGGTCGTATCGAACTCGTACGACCGTTCGTACTCGTACGCGACGCCGTTGTAGAAGAGCCAGTCCGCGAGGAGACGCTCCTCCTGACTCTTGACCGTCTCCCCCCGCAGCGTGCGGAATCCCGCCCGATTCTCGGACGAATCCCAGGCATCGGGCTGAGGATCCTCCTTGAAGGGCGACAGATCCCGACTGAGCACCCATCGAAAGAGCCCCAGCTTCGCCCGGAACGCGGGATCGGACGCACTCAGCTCGGTCATGATCTCGTCGATCGTGTCGAGGTCCTGACCGTTCTCGAGCCAGGGCGCGACCCGCGGCTTTCTGCCCGTCGCCTTGCCGATGATCTCCAGACCGAGCTTGTGGAAGGTCGCCGAAGTGATTCTCTCGGCATCGATTCCCAACGGGCCGAGTCGCGCGGTCACACGCCGGCTCAGCTCGCGTGCCGCATCGGCATTGAACGCAAGCATCAGGATCTCGTCGGGTCGAGCGAGACCTCGCATCGTCGCGTAGCCCGCCTTCGCGACCATCGTCGCCGTCTTGCCCGATCCAGCCGCTGCGATCGTCAAGACGCGACTTTCGAAGCAGATGCACGCGCGCACCTGCTCGCGATTCAGCGGGGATTTCTCCACCGACTCGAAGAAGCTCGCGTACTCCCGGGACTCCCGTTCGAGGAAGCGCTCGTTGCGGGCGGCGACGTCCTCCTCGAGGCGTTCGCGCGTGAGCGAAAGAGCGTGCGACAGCGTCGCGTCGAGATCGCTCCTGAGATCGGGATGCGCTTCGAGGTCGCGAGTCAGGTCGTGGAGGTCGAATCCGATCGCCGACGCACCCGGGCGACCTTCCCAGAGAGCTTGCGTCTCGTCCGAACGCACCCAATGACTCAGACCCCAGACGCTCTCGATTCGCTTTGCCCACTTGAAGAAGAGGCTCGCCGGGTCCGCGAGAGTCTGGAGCCTGGCCGAGCAGGATGCCCGTCGAAGGACCTGGAACAGCTCCCACGCCGTCGTCCTGGGAAGACCGCCAAGCCGGAGGCGATCGTCGGCAGTCGCGATCACGATCTTCGACCAGAATCTCCCGGGCTCGATCGCGATGTGAAGGATCCGCGCGAAAGGAATCCGGAGCGAACGTCGCGGATGGCTGAATCCGACGAACGGGCCCTGGATCTCGACGGTCCACCGCCGGGAGAACGCGAAGAGCGCTCCGAGATGCGAGGGGCGCCAGCGCCTAGAGGGCGGGTCGATCGAAGTCACGGCGGGATCCAACGGATGATCTCGCGGTCTGCCTCGGATCGCGCGACGGGACCCGCGCTCCCAGGCTTCGAATGCGGAAGATGGGATGATCCTCGATGCGTTGCCGATCGACGCGATGGGCCCATGCAGGATGGCCCAGAAGCTGGAGCCGTGTAAACGACCAGGACGGAATCCGTCGTGATCCCGGAGGGATCCGGCGACTCGACGGGGACGATCCCGGACGACTAACCCGGAAGCGTACTGCGCGGAAGGTCTCTCGCGGTGCTGGTCTGAGCCCTCGAAAACTGCGCCATCCCGACGGTCGCTGCTGCCGCTCCGGCGGGCCGGCTCGGCCTCAGTTCAGCAGCCGATGCTCGAGGCGGACACGGTGGGCCGTCGCCGCGCGGCGCAGGGCCGGGGTCGGTGCGGCCGGGCTGACGAGGACGATGCGGAGGCCGGGGAGCGCCCGACCCTCGTTCATGTCGAGGCCGTTCATCACGAGCTGCTCGAGGAGCGCCGGGAAGGGACCGCCGACGAAGTAGTCGACCCGCCGGCGCTGCCCGAGTCGGAACCCGTCGGCGAGCGCGAGGGAGAGCGGCGATTCCTCGGGCGACGACTTCGCCTCGGTTCGCAGGATCCAGGCCTCCATCTTCGTCTGGGCGTGGACCGGGACGATCCTGCGCACCACCTGCCGGCTCGCTGCGACCTGGCTCTCGCGCCGGAGCCGCCCGTCGAGATCCTTCGCCGTCATCCTGGTCGCACAACCCGAGAGCAACCCGGCGACGAGCGCGGTGATCAGGACGGCGAGGATACGCGGACGGATCGGCATGGGGAAATCATCGACACGCGAGAGAAAGGGCTTGATCCCCCTTCGTCACCGCCCCCCTACACCGACGCGCGATCCATGCGCAGATCGGGTACGGCCGTCCGCCCGAGCTCCGCGCTCGGGTCGAAGCGCACCACACCGAGCACCATGTCGATGGTCGCCTGCTCTGCCGCCTCGCGCTCTTCGAGCGTGCGGTGTTCCGCGCGCTCGAGATCCGCCAGCAGCGCGAAGACGACGCTGATCAGCCCGCGAGTGCGCGTCGCTCGCTGACTCTCGGGCACCGGGGTGGAGCAGCGCGCGAGCTGGCTCGCGATGAGACGTGTGGCGGCCCAGTCCTGGCGGCGCACGAGCTCGACGCCGGCGTGGTCGCGGATCTTCTCCATGAAGCGCGCGTGATGGCTCGGCTGCGCGCCGCGCTGATGCTCGAAGACCGGCTCGAGGAGCGCGCGAATCAGCCCGCGCGCGGTGACCTCGCCCGCCGCCTCGAGCTCCGCGAGATGCCGGAGCCGCTTCGGCTCGAAGACGCTCTGGCGGGCGTCGACGACGGCGCCGATCAGCTCGGCGCGGGTCCCGAAGTGGTACCGGATCGCCGAGCTGTTGCGCTGGCCGGCGGCCGAGACGACCTGGCGGAGCGAGACCGCCGGCCCCTCCTCGGCGATCAGCCGCTCAGCGGCCTCGATGAGGGCGAGACGTCCGGATCGCAGGCCTTCTCGATTCATGGGCTCACGATAGCTCGATCGCATTGCCTTTCTAATACGATCGTCTTACGCTCGATCCGCGGGACCGCCCCTTCCGTCCCCCGCCCGACCGGGCTCGGCCCCCCCTCCCCCGGACCGGACCGAGCCATCCGGAACGCCCCGTTCTGAATCAAGGAGAACGACTTGGCCACCACCTTCCCCCACGACGCCCGCCAGCTCGAACGCCGCGACCTGACCCGCCTCGTCCGAACGCGTCACCCGGGCGTCGAGGTCGTCGACTTCGAGATCCTCGAGAGCAAGACCTTCGCCGCCGAGACCAATGAGGTCTCCACCGCGGGCCGCATCTGCGTCGACGTCGTCCTGGCCGGGGAAGGCAGCGAGTCGATCGACCGCCGCTGGATGATCAAGGTCTGCCGCCCCGATCTTGGCGACATCCCCCTATATAGGAACGAGGTCGCCTTCTATACGAAGCTGCGCCCCGAGGTCGACGTCGAGGCGCCGCGCTGCTTCGGTGGACTCTACGTACGGGGCGGCGAAGGCTTCGCGATCGCGCTCGAAGACCTCCGGCTTCGCAAGGCGATCTTCCCGAACGTGAAGACCTCCGTCTCGATCGCCCAGATCGAGTCCCTGCTCCGGACGCTCGCGAAGCTCCATGCCCACTACTGGCAGTCGCCGCGCTTCGAGTCCGACCTCGCCTGGGTCGAGCCCCATACATCGGGCGCGATCTACACCATGTTCAACCATCCGAACATGATCCCCGCGATGATCGCCCGGGAGATCGAGGAGAATCAGTTCAAGAAGGAGCTCGTCGAGGCTGCGGGCAAGACCGCCGAGGACCTCTACCGGGAGTTCCGCAAACTCCAGAAGCACCAGGCCACCCTGCCCCAGACCCTCTGCCACGGCGATACCCACATCGGCAACACCTATCTCCTGCCCGACGGCTCCGCCGGCCTCGTCGACTGGCAGCTGATGGCCCGCGGCTACTGCCTCCACGACGTCACCTACCTCCTGATGACCGGCCTGAGCGTCGCCACCCGCCGCCGCCACCAGAAGCCACTGCTCGCCTACTACCGCGCGCAGCTCGTCCAGCACGGCGTCGCCGATGCGCCCTCGCTCGACGAGCTGTGGCTCGAGTATCGGCGTGCGGCGATCTGGGGCGTCTACATCGGCTGGCTGACGACGCCGATCATGAACTACGGGTGGGACATCTGCGTGAACAACCACATTCGCTTGTTGACGGCCTACCAGGATCTGGGGTGCAGTGAGGCGTTGGAGGGGTTGCCGGAAGCGGAGGGGTTTTGAACGGGGCGGGGAAAACGAGGCTTCCGCCGAGCCCGATCCGTACGGCGACCAGGCATCCCGATTGGAGCGAGAGGACCTCGAGAAACGCAGCTCTTCACCCGCGCCGCATTCGAAGCCGAGTCCGCCGGAGAATCGACCACGGACCGCCGCCGACCGGGCACTGACCTCTGGCATCGCCCTGCCCGATACTCCCGCTCATCCGAACGTCCAAGGGAGGAACGAAGACCATGGCCACCGCCCCCAGCAACTTCATCATCTGCACCCGCGACGTCGACGGCCAGGGTCGCTTCGTCCCCGAGCCCGGCGCGACGCGCTTCCTGCGCGTGCCGCGCGGGCTTCGCAGGTACGACCGCTCGTTCGAGGTCAAGAGCCGTGACCGGTGGCGACGGGCGCTCTGCGACGCGGCCGATGGCGGGGAAGACGAGATCACCGGCACCACCGGCCACGTCCTGGTCTTCGTGCATGGCTACAACAACGACATGGATGCCATCACCTGGCGCACCGAGATGCTCCAGCAGACGCTGGAAGCCCAGGGCTGGCGCGGCGTGGTCGTGGCCTTCGACTGGCCGAGCGACAACTCGACGCTCAACTACCTGGAAGACCGCAGCGACGCCGCCGACGTCGCCGACCGCATGGTGCGCGACGCCATCGGGCTGCTGATCGAGGCGCAGAACGACACGGCCAACCCCTGCAAGCTCAACGTCCACCTGCTCGGCCACTCGACCGGCGCATACGTGATCATGGAGGCCTTCAACCAGGCCCAGAAGCGCGGCGCGCTCTACCGTGCGGACTGGCGGGTGGCGCAGGTGGCGCTCATCGGGGGCGACATCGCCAGCAGCTCGCTCGTAGCCGGTGGGGAATGGGCGAAGGCGATGTTCGACCGCAGCGTTCGCCTGACCAACTACTCGAATCGGTACGACAAGGTACTGGGCGTCTCGAACGCTAAGCGCCTGGGGACCTCGCCGCGCGTCGGCCGCGTCGGCCTGCCGGGCGACGCGCATCCGAAGGCCGTGAACGTCGACTGCTCGGACTACTTCACCACCAAGGACCCGAGCCGTTCGCAGTTCAACGGCACCTTCAACCACTCGTGGCACATCGGCGACCCGGTCTTCGCCCTCGACCTGGCGCTCACGCTCGAAGGCGAGATCGACCGCCAGGCCCTGCCGACGCGCGAAGCCGGCGCGGCGGGACTGCGGCTGAAGGCCGGCCAGCGACCGCCGTTTCAGGCCGGGTGGGACAGCACGACGCCCAACAAGGCGAAGAAGAGTCTGGGTGGATGAGCGAAGGGCGCAGAGCGGTTGGGGAGAGGTGCGCGGTGCGCGGCAGGGCCCTGGTCGATCAGGCGTGGGGCATCGCGCTTGAACGCGGCAGTGCAGGCGCGACGGCGCTTCAGCATGCGGACGTGAGCTAGGGAAGCGTGCGCGTATCCATGCGGGACGTCTGCAGAACCGGAGTAGCTCTAGAACTCCCCGGCTGACGCAGAGCTCACTCCTTGCGACCTCGAATCGTCGTACGCAGCCAGGTCCAGCCGAGACCCAGGACCAACAACCCGCGCGAGAGCCCCGACCCGGCAGGCACGGATTGAGGCGGACCAGCGGCTGCATCCAGGTAGTCCGGAATCCCATCCCCGTCCGCATCCCCACTGCCCTCGCTCAACGTGGGAATGCCATCCCCGTCGTCGTCCGTGTCGAGGTAGTCGCGAATCCCGTCCTTGTCCGAGTCACAGTCCGTGCTCCCACACAGGCCGGCCTCCGTGATCGTCGCTACGCCATCCCCGTCGTCGTCCGTGTCGAGGTAGTCGAAGAATCCGTCCTTGTCCGTGTCGTCGCAGTCCCCGTTCTTGCAGGTGGCCGCTTCCGTCGCCGTGACCACGCCGTCGCCGTCGTCGTCCGTGTCGAGGTAGTCGCGAATCCCGTCCTTGTCCGAGTCACAGTCCGTGCTCCCACACAGGCCGGCCTCCGTGATCGTCGCTACGCCGTCGCCATCGTCGTCCGTGTCGAGGTAGTCGAAGAATCCGTCCTTGTCCGAGTCACAGTCCCCATCCTTGCAGGTGGCCGCTTCCGTCGCCGTGGCCACGCCGTCGCCGTCGTCGTCCGTATCGAGATAATTGGAGATCCCGTCCTTGTCCGAGTCGAGCTGGAACGCTCCGCCCTCCTGAATCGTGAGGATCCCGTCTCCATCGTCGTCCGTATCGAGGTAGTCGTACTTCCCGTCGGAGTCCGTATCATCGTCGTCGCAATCGAGGTTTCGGTTGGCATCCTCGACGGAGTTGGGAATCGAGTCCTCGTCGCTGTCGCCCGGCAGACATTCGGCGGCATTCGCGCCACGGCTCGGGCTCAGGATGAACAGGAACGAAATCAGGGTGCCGAGGGTGGCGGAGATCGATCGCCACCTCGAAACGATACGCTCAGTCAAGTCACCCTCCGGAGATCTGTTCGCTCGTGGTCATTGGAGGCAGATCGACGTCCATCCTCTCATGAATGCTTGCTCCCAGCAACGAGAAATCACCCCGAGCCCTGATTCGACAGACTCATCCGAGGGGGCCCTGGTCGTCGACATCGGCCAACGCCCGCACCAGCTCGGCCCCCAACGCGGCCAGCTTCTTGTTTGCCTCGAAGTGCCGATAGCGGAGGATGTTCGCGCCGATCAGCCCAAGGCGATGACCGAGCGAAGGCGGTCTTCCAGGGTCGAGGAGCGGCCCTTCGTATCGCACCTCGGTCCCTGCCTGAATCTCGAGACTCACCGAAATGCGCGGCTCGGTCGCCTGCCCGCTGCTTCGCCCGCCCCAATGCCAGATGTCCTGTCTCCAGATCAAGACGTCTCCCGGATCGGCAGGCAGCGCACGGGCGTCCTGCGGCCGGATGAGGGATCGGTTCTTTACCGTCCACGGAGCCGGTACCAGATACATGCAGCCATTGGCCGGAGTTGCGCGCCCGAGCGGGATCCATGCCGACATCGTGAGCGGCCGACCGTCGGGACTGACGGTAGGCGGACCCTTCGATCGATCGCGGTGAGGCGGCCATCCGGACCGATCGGCCCCGACCGGGATGTACCAGGCCCAGAAGCAGGGCAGGAATCGGTAGGAATCGCCGAGCATCTCCCGCCATACGGCATCCAGTCTCGCGAATAGCATCCATGTCTCGTCATAGACCCACAGGAAGACGGCCGGTAATCCGCGCGCGCGCAGCGCCAGCACGCCCTCCCGCAACCGCTCGATCAGGTCGTCTTCGAACGGTCGGAGCAGCTGCGCCCATCCCTCCGAGCCAAGCTCGGATTGCGCCAGCGCCAACGTGGCCCTGGAGAAGCGGATTGGCTCGAAGCTGGCTGCATCGGAAACGGTCAGACGATTCCAACCGCGCCACCACCCCGGCTCACGCAATCGACGAACATCGTCCCGTTCGCTCATCCGGATACCCGCTCGAGAGCTGCTCGCGCCTTCGCATGGCTCGGGTCCAGCTGGATTGCACGACGAAAGTGGTCGTGCGCCTCCCGTTGACGGCCCAGCCGCTCGTTGCAAAGGCCCAGGTTGTACCACGCAACGCCTCTCTCCGGCGTGTCGGCGACCACCCGCGAGAACTGCGCCTCCGCATCGGAGTATCGACCGAGCCGGTAGTACACACGACCCGCCGAAAATCGGATGTCCTCTTTCGGCGAGACCGCATAGGTTCGATCGAGGACCTGATCGAGACACAATCCGATGTCGTCTCGAATCGCGCCGCTGACGGTTTCCATCGCATTCAGGATGCGATCGGACCACAGCGAGAACACGGTCGGGTCGAAGCCCGACAAGCGCAGGACCAGCAGGATCAAGGGAACGGGCGGGTCCTGCCATGACGCGCGGGCAATCTTGAAGAGCCGATGATACTCAGCGGGGCCGAATTCGTTGATGTATTCCCGATATGCACCGCGAAAGCGCGAGAACCGACCGTCGACCGTGCTGAAGGACGCGACCGTGAAGCGCGAATATCGGTTGTCGTGAGTCAGGCTCACACCGCCGAGATCGAAGCCAATGGCGTCGAAATTGGCCATGAACGAGAAGCCGCCATTCTTGACGAGGCCGCCGAGTCGTCGGCCCTCGAGGTCCTTTTCTCCGCGAAAGCCCTTGTCGCCCGCCACCACGCAAAGACGATTTCCCGACAGAGCTCGGAGGAAGCGAAGCGCTCGAATGGCCCCGACGGGGATCAACACCTCGGCGTTCTCCAGGGTGTCGACGTAACGTGCGAGCAGGCCGTCGAGGCATGGATCGCCGTAGTAGGGCAGCCGAACGGGCCGAGTGGCTCTTCGCATCTCCAAGTCGGCCGCGGCGTCCGGGGCAAGCTCGTCGCGGGTCGCACCGGCGGGCATCAGCGCCTGGACCGTGATCTCGTGCAGCTGACGGCCACGGACGAGAAACGCATCCTGACGAAGCGAGTCGACCACATAGTTGAGGATGGCGATCAGGGGATTCTTGACGGGCTCCGGCCCGAGAGTTTCACGGGAATGCACGAGCTTCAGGGGGCCGGGGAAGTCGGCATCGAAGATCGCTCCGTCCATGCGACCCTCGGCGAATGCACGATGGAGATCCGGGTGGTCCGGCCAGAGCGCGATGTTCGCTTCGGCAAAATCGGTCCCGACCACCCGGAACCTGGGCAGCTTGCGCTCCTGCGACAAGATCGCGAGCTCATGCGAGAGGAGGAAGGACAGTCGCCCAGTACCGGCCCCCAGCTCGATCACGTAGATCGGCTCGTCCGGATCGATCGCGGCGGCTCCATCGTCCGCATCGAGGTCGAGAATGTCCTCTACCCAGGCGACGATCAAGCGCGCATAGCACCTTGCGACATAGGCATTCGTCGTGACGTAGTACGGCACGATCTCTTCGGCCCAGGCGCTGGGCCCAAACGTCTGGAAGAAGCGGCGCTGAATCTCCCACGCGACGGACTCAGAGAGCCTGCAGGGCTCCTCCAGCACTCTCTCGATCGACATCGCTGCACCCGCACGGCCGACTTGACGTTCCGACTGACTCGTCGACGAGCGATCGGTTCGCCTCTCGCTCGAGGCTGCCCCATTCGCACGAGGGTACACTGAGGCATCGGACGCCCAGGGCCATTGAACAGTCCACGACCCTAACTCATCGATTCCGGCGTCGCGATTGGGATTGGCCCTGGCCCCTCACGACGTATTCTGAACGAGAGGCAGTCGGGCGGCACCGGGAGCGGGAATCATGGAACGAGATCGAGACAGGCTTGCCGATGCGACGGTGACTCCGCCGCCGGCGAATTCCTAGGCGTGTCGGGGCGCGACGCGGCGAAGGCGGCGGTCGGGCGCGGACGCGTTCTTGCGAAGGCAAAGGACGTGCAGGGCGCGATCGCAGCGTATCGGGAGGCGGTCGCGGCCGACCCCACGTTCGCGGTGGCTCACAACGCGCTTGGCGTGGCGCTCAGTCGCGCCGGAGATCTTGCCGCCAGCGAGCGCGCCCTGCTGGAGGCCACGAAGGCCAATCCACGTTGGGCAGACCCGTGGGTGAACCTCGGTCGACAACGGATGCGCGCCGGGGACAAGGAGGGGGCCGCACAGGCGTGGCAGTGCGCCGTGGAACGAGGCGGCGACGACGAGGCTCGGCTCGATCTGTACCGCGTGTTGCGCACGCTCGATCGTCCCACCGAGGCCGCAGCGGCGCTCCGACCGGTCGCAGATCCGCCCGTGGAGGACCTGTTGTGGCTCGGAAAGTTCTACGCGAGCCGTGAGAAGTACGAGACCGCGATCCCGCTGCTGCAACGCGCCTGCGCGGCGCTGAACGAACACGCCGACGCCCACTACGCCCTGGGCGTGGCGCTGCAGCGAACGCATCGGCTCGACGCCTCGGAGCGTGCGTTCCGGCACTGTGCGGCGCTCGATCCACGGCACGCGGAAGCCTGGAACAACCTCGGCAACGTCCTCAGGGCCCAGGTTCGCTTCGACGAGGCGGCCGACGCCTACGAGACCGCTCTGACCGTTCGCCCCGACAAGGCGAACACCCACCGCAACCTGTTGTTCGCACTTCAATACGACCCCGAGCGCACGGCGGAGGACGTGTACCTCGCCCACAAGGCGTTCGGCGAGCGCTTCGCAGCTCCGCTTCCCGCGACTCCGATCGATCGGCGAACGAACCGTCCACTGCGAATCGGCCTGGTCTCGGCCGACTTCGGGCACCACCCGGTCGGCTACTTCCTGTCGCCGGTGCTCGAACATCTCGACAAATCGAAGTTCACGGTCATCGCGTACGCCGGCCCGCGACCAGCCGACGACCTCAGGGAGCGATTGCGAGACAGATGCGACCAGTGGGTGCCGACGGACGACCTCGACGACGAAGCGCTCGCCGCGCGCATCCGAGAGGACGCGATCGACGTCCTGTTCGATCTCGGCGGCCACACCCGCGGCAGCCGCGTTCAGGTCTTCGCCAGGAAGCCCGCGCTCGTCCAGGTCACCTGGGCGGGCTATGTCGGCACGACGGGCCTCCCCACGATGGACTACCTGCTCGGCGACGAGCGACACACGCCAGCGGGCGCGGAACGCTTCACGGTGGAGCGGATCTGGCGAATGCCGCGCAGCTACGTGTGCTGGGAGCCACCGGCTGCGGCGCCAGCGCCGGGGCCCCTGCCCCAGCTGCGCAAGGGCCATCCGACGCTCGGGTCCATGAACAATCTATCCAAGCTGAATCGGCAGGTGGTCGCGCTGTGGTCGCGCATCCTGCGTGAGCGACCGGACGCCCGCCTCCGGCTGGTGACCAAATCGCTCGGCGATCCATCGATGCGAGACAGGTGGCGCGCCTGGTTTGCCGACGAAGGCGTGGCTAACGACCGGATCGACATGTCCGGCCGCGTGCCGCGCGAGGAGGTTCTTCGCCTCTACTCCGATGAGATCGATCTCGCGCTCGATTCCTTCCCCTACTCGGGAGGACTGACGACACTCGAAGCCCTGTGGATGGGGGTGCCTGTCGTGACGCGGGGCGACGGCGATCGCTTCGCGTCCCGGCACTCCATGGCTCATCTGGGCGCCGCGGGAATCGAAGGCTTCGTCGCGCGAGACCCCGACGACTACGTGCGGATCGCACTGCGCTGGCTCGACGACCCGGACGCGCTCGCGAGGGTGCGGACGTCGCTCCGGAGCTCCATTCGAGACAGCGTGCTGTGCGACGGTCCCGGATTCACCCGCGAGTTCGAGAACGCCGTGCAGGGCATGTGGCGCGACAGCATGGACGCTCGGGAGCCGACCGGCAGGTCCAGAAGTGGGTAGGGATTCGGTTGAGCTGCGGATCGGCTGATGCGCATTTTGCCGGCTCGGGGCGACCACGATGCAGAACCGGGAGGCGCACCACCTGCTCTCTCGAGAAGACGCAGGCTGCGAGGCGACACCGACGAAGCGGTTGGACGCCGACCCTTTGCTCAGGTCCGTGAGCTCGAGCTCGCGGTCTGTCGGTTCGGTTCCCCTCGTCCCGATCCCCCAGGACCCCGCGACCTCGCGCACTTTCTCGGAACGGATCGCGTCTCGACCGCAAGCTCGCGGGATACGCAGACTAACTAAGTGGCGGTGGGGGGAGTCCATCGAGAACCCGTCTCCGGCGCCAATTCGCTGATCAACGGGAAAATACAGGGAATCTCGTCGAATTCGGCCTGTCTTCCCTCTGAAATTTATCGAATCCCTGAATGATTTCGGGCATCTAGACACGAATTCCCTAAGACCGAAAACAGGGAATCAATTCGGGGCGAACAGGGAATTCTCCGCGTGAACAGGGATGGAGGCCTGTCATGAACCGAGGAAGGGCTTCACTTGGGTTTTGGCGAAGTGACTTCGACGCTTAGGCCGTCTGGGTCCGTCACCCTGGCGTTGAAAGACGCCTGTTCTTCAAAGATCTCGCCGACCAAAAATCCCAGATCGAGCAGGTTGATGCGCCATCGCTCGAGCTCTTCAAGAGACCCGACCCTGAATGACACGTGGTCGATCATCGCGACCCGTCCCTTGGCTCCTCCATTTTGGAGGCCGATGACGAATGACCCGGTCGGATGTCTCAGGCCGGCGAATGTCCCGCCACCAGGAATCTCCCCGGATACAAACTGCTCGAGTCCGAGCACTTGGCGATACCACTGCGCCGAAGCCGCGACGTCGGTGACCACCAGTTGCATGTGCGAGAATCCGCGGATCATTCAAGGACCCCAGTGCACCTTCGGGAAGGTGCGCCCACGCTTAGATCGACTTGAGGTGGTACTCGAGCGGGCACGGGATCGTTCTGGTCTCCCGATGAGAGCCGGTCGTGTCTACGGACCCCAGACAGCGATCATTCTTCAGCAATAGTCATCAATGGAATCGCCACCCTCCCAAGGCATTCCTTGGATCAGGGCAAATTGCTTCTCGGCGCCTTCGTGCGCGAAGAATGTGCCGTGGCTCTCGTGCACGTAAAGGTCGTCCTCATAAGTCACCCTTGCGAGCGCCCACGGCTTGACCGCCTGTCCTCCTTGTACACTTAGAACAAACAGGGAATTGCCATCGGGGGCCAAGGCTGACTTGACAACTTTGGATTGGCCAAAGGGAGAGATCGCGAAGACTGTGCCCTCATTGAGCCTGGCGAAGTAGCGCTCTAGAGGCATCGATTGTTTGGGGATCGGGCAGAGAGGAAATTCTGCCGGGACGCGCCAATTGCGCTGCACAGCACCCATAGTTTTTGACTCGACAATGGGGTTCGGTTCAGCCATCGCTGAGTCCCGTCGTGCTCCAAAAATCCATTCACCTAGAGGTTGCCCACTAGACGGAGCGTCGGATTGCGTCAGTGCGAGCAGACGCTTGCGGCTGTACTCCGCTTCAGACTTTGTCACTGTCCGCATCCATTCGAAGTCTTGCGTCAAAACACCGCGCTGAATCCTGCCTGGGTCGGCGAGAAAATTTTCGATGCTGCCCCAGTGATAGATGACACGCTTCACCGTGATTGGATTCAACAAGATGTTCTCCAACCGCGTGATCCACCGAAGGTTCTCAGGGCGATTATTCCGACGGTTCGTATCGATGTGATCAACGATATGAGCCTGGGTGGGTTGTGGCCCGTGAAATGCGGTTGCGACGATACGATGAACCGTATGCTCCGAGATGCTCATGTAGCCGGTGCTGGCCGAGGGCGTCCCGAATGTCCATGTGTCGTCGAGCCTGCGCCTTCGTTTTCCAGGACGGGAACGACGCAAGACCGCGCCGTTGTCTCGAACGGCGTATTCCTCGTCGCGGTAGACACATTGCACCTCTTGGTCGAAGGCACCCAAGCTTGCAGTGCCCATTGTCAGAACCCCCGACCGTCTTCCAGGAGACGCGCACCAAGGGCCTTCCTGGTGTCTGGATCCAGGCGATGGCGGAGCCATTTGGCAAGCCGTTCGACGAACCAACTGGGGCGTTGATAGTGGGGATTTACAGCGGCCAAACAGACGGCCATCGCGTCTGACTGGCCGTCCGAGCTCGAATTGGCCAAGGCGCGTCCGACGAGTCGGACGGCCTCCATGAGCGCCGCCGCGCGGTCTTCGTTTGGAAGCTTGGAGATCTCTAGAGCTGAGGTCAGGTGACCGGCCAACGCGATGGCGTCGCGCTCAGCTGCATGGAAGTCCTCCATCAGCTTTTTTGGATTGGGCGTTCTCCTGAACTCCTCGTGGTAGTTTTTCCCATCGGTAAGGTCGATATTGAGAGCATCACTCGAGCCGAAGAAATCCCCGTAGATGTTTTTGATTTTCGTGACCGCACGATCTAGGTCTGAGTCGGTCCAGCCACTGGGGAGGCTGGCGGCTTCCCGAAGTTGAGATCCGAAATCGCCCAGCGATCTCTGCAAATGGGGCTTGGTCGCCGCGAATTGACACTCGCGGAAGATCTGGCTGACGTACTTATCGAGTTGCTCCTTCTTTCTGAATCGAGCTTGCTTCTCGGCGTTTGAGATCGGCACCGTAGCCCCCCATGGTGGGCGATAACCCAACTGAAGGTTACGTAACCTCTATTTCTGGTTACTGTCAAGGGCTCGGAGGAGCGCCGGGCGCAGGCTCTCCAGATCTCAACGCAATCCACCGCGCCGCGTCTCCGGCTCTCTCGACACCGAGACGTCGGGCGGCTCGAGCTGCTGAACGCTCGAATCCGCGTTCCTCCGAGGATCGATTACCTCGGACTTGGCTTTACCCATGCGAGTCTTGACGCGGCTTCATTAGGCTCACAACTCGGCCCCCCTCCTCCGCGTGCGAGGCGATTACCTCTCCAATCAGCCGAGTCTGGCGGCAGACCGCGGCCTGACGGATGAACTCCTTCCGACCCCAGTCTCGAGAACCCTCGACACGGGCAACGCTTCTCCTCAATCGACTCGCGGAATGAATTCACACGCAGAGGTCCGATCTGCTTACGGGCCCGACTTCAGCGCGCCCGCGGGAAGCATCCAAACCTCGCACTATTGCGAAGAAGAGCGGCGTCTCTGCTTGGTCAACGACAGGCCTCGAGCCTTCGACTCCGTCCCAATGCAGACTCGCGTCGATTCTACCCCAGAGTCGACTACGAATGACCGCTGACGACCGCAGACATCGCATCATCGATCGACAAAACGTCAAGAATTCGTGATAGGTATACCGGCTAACACCTAATACTATTTTTCGCTAGGCA
>JAXLZA010000004.1:0-432331 GCA_046351135.1 Myxococcota bacterium
TCGTGCCGCGCATCGCCGCCGCGGCGATCAGGTCCATGATCTCGAGCGTGAGCTCGGGATCGAGATTGCCCGTCGGCTCGTCGGCGAGCCGGATCTCCGGCTCGTTCACCAGCGCCCGCGCGAGCGCCACGCGCTGCTGCTCACCGCCGGAGAGCGCGCGCGGGTGGTGGAAGCGGCGGTGCTGCAGACCGACGGACTTGAGCATCGAGAAGACGCGGTTGCGGGCCTCGCGGCGCGGGGTGCCGATCACGTCGAGGGCGAGCCGTACGTTCTCCTCGACCGTCCGGTCCTCGAGCAGCTTGAAGTCCTGGAACACGACGCCGACCCGTCGCCGCAGCGCCGGGATCGCCCGCGCGCCGAGCCGCGCCACGTTGCGCCCGAGCACGACGATCTGCCCCTCGGTCGGCTGCTCGGCGGCGAAGATCAGCTCGAGCAGCGTCGTCTTGCCCGCACCCGACGCGCCCGTCAGGAAGACGAACTCGCCGCGGCGGATCTCGAGCGAGACGTCCTGCAGGGCGAACTGCCCGGCCATGTAGGACTTCGAGACGTGGTACAGGCGCACCGGCGACTCGCCGGGCGCGCTGGTCATGCGGCGTCGCATCGACGCTCCACGCACCGGGTCGCCCCGCGAAGCCGATTCCGGGCGCGTCGTCGACCCTGCCTCATCGGATCCGCCGCACCTCCGGCCTCACGGCTTCGGCTGCCGCTTGCGCTTGCGGGCGTTCTCGACGAGGTACTCGAGCACGACCTCGTCGAGGGGCTTCTCGGAGACGACGCGCTCGCCGAAGACCCGGGCGAGGCCCGAGCTCGAGTCGCGCCGATCCGGGGTCACCACCGTCCGCTCCGCCGTCGCCCGCCCCGCCGTCGCCGACCGGCTCGTCGCCGCCCCGACCGAGGCGCTCGCCGAAGCCGCCGAGGCGGCTCCCGCCGCCGCGCCCGCGCCCGACGCCGCGGCCGACGCGGCCGGCGAGGGCGTCGGCGCACGGCGGGTCAGTCCGGGCGTCTGATCCGTCGCCGCGCTGCCCGAGTCCCCCGCGAAGATGCCGGCCCCGAGACGCTCCCGGATCGCGCGATCGAATTCGCCGCGGGAGAGCTGCTTCAGCATCGCCTTGTGCTGGTTCTCCATCAGCTTGCGCACCGCGCCTTCGAGGTCGGCCTCCTCGAGCAGATCCGAGTAGTCGCTCTTGACCGAGGCGATGATGTTCCCGCCGTGGAAGAGATGGGTGATGACGTGGGGATTCGCGCGCCCCGAGTCTTCCGTCTGGACGTGGAAGAGGACGTCGCGATGGCGAAAATTCGTATTGAAGCCCAGCTGCATCGCGCGCCCGATGCCCCCCGACGATCCGTCGCACGCCCACCCGGGAAGACGAGCCGTCCCGAGGCCGCGAACCATACCATGCGTGGGCGACCGATCCGGCCTGTCGCCATCACGGCACGGCGCCCCACCGCGGATCCGTCGACGGATCCCGATCCAGTCGCCTCTATCGGGAGGCGACCCGGTCGGCTCAATCACCGCGATCGGATTCGGACGGAATGCCTGAGGGTCATCACCCGCATCGTCCTGCGGTGCGCCGGGAAGGGACGGATCGAGTCGCGCGGCGCTCGATCCGCCCCGCGCCCGCTCAGAGCGCGGACGCTGCCATCCCGCCGGCGAGACCGCTCCGGGGACGCGAGGCCCGCGCGAGCCCCGCGAGACCGAGACCGAGCAGCAGCGCGCTGCCCGGCTCCGGCACCACCGAAAGCGGCGCCGATCCCGGGGTCGGCGTCGCGAGCGCCACGAAGTCCGCCGCGTTGTCGTTCGTATCGACGTTCGCGAAGCGCCGGGCCAGGCTCGAGCCCGGGCTCACGGCCGCCGCCGGCGTTCCCTCGCCCGCGTTGATCTCGCCGGCCCCGAAGACGCCGTAGCCGAGACCATCGAGGGTCGTGGCGCCCTGGCGCAGCACGACCGAGTCCGGTCCGTTCTGGAAGTCGAAGTTCGCGAGCAGATCGGCGCCGAGCACGGAGCTCGTGCCGTCGGTCCGGCGATCGGCGACGACGAAGAGGCCCGACGCCCCGATCGTGCCCGACAGCAGGATCGTCGGCCCGACGGCACCGTTCGAGCCGTTGATGCCGTCGATCGCGAATCCCTCGAGCGACGTCCCCGGCGTCCCGTAGATCTCGACGAACGACTCGCCGTCGTCGGAGCCCACCGCGTCGTAGTAGAGCTCGGAGAGGATCGGCAGCGCCGAAGCGCCTCCGCTCCAGAGCGTGGCGAGCGTGCCCAGGCAGAGACCCAGATTCCAGTTCGAATGCATGCTGACTCCTCGTTTACGGGTGTGCGTCGATCGCGGTGGTGGATCGACCGGGGTGAATCGGGGGAGCGGCGGTGGGCTGATCCGTGCGCCAGGCACGGATCCAGCCTCCCGTCCACGCGTCCAGGCCGGCGTCGAGCTCCTCGGCGCGGAGCGTGAGCTCGAGCGCTTCGCCGGGAGCGAGCGCCGCGGGCAGCATCAGGCGGGCGCGGATGCGCTGCCGCTCGAAGTAGAGCTGATGGATCTCGTCGGAGACGTCGTCGCGCAGGCTCGTGACCTGGCGCAGCTCGCGGTACAGGTCGACCGACTGATTCGCGTAGGCGAGACCGCCGAGATCCCAGTCGAGCACGACCGTCGCACCGTAGTGGCGCCCGTCGTCGCGATCGCGGTCGAGCAGATTGCGCGTGTCGCCGGAGACGAAGGTCTGGTTGTGACTGCGACTGAGATCCCGATCGTCGTCCCACGCCCCCCGCAGCTGGAGCGAGGGCAGCAGCGCCCGGCTCCGCAGCCCGCGCCAGAGCCCGTCCGCGCGCTCGACCCCGAGCCCCACGCGCGCGAGCGCCCGATCGCGGATCGCAGCGACCGGCGGATCGGCCGGCAGCAGGATCGGCGCGACCGCCGCGGGCGGCGCGTCCGCGACGGGCGCATCGGCTCCGCCGACGTCCGCTCCGGCCGCGTCCGTGCCGGAGTCGTCGGCGCCCGGTCCGTCCGCATCCGAGCCGTCCGCGCTCGGGCCGTCCGACGGAGACGCGGCATCGACGAGGGCGAGCAGCGTCGTCCGACACAGCGCGATCGCCCGCGCCGCGAGCGGCCGGCCGGCTTCGGCGGGACCGCCGACCGGCGTCGACCCGGCGACCACCTCCGCCTCCGGGCCCGCCCCCGACGCCTCGAGCGCAGCGAAGCCGGCGTGACCGACGATCCCGGGCACGGGTCCATCGACGACGTCGGTGCACTCGCGGGAGCCCGCCGGATTCGGCACGCGCACGAAGGGCGCGTCGAGGGACGCCGAGGCATGCAGGCCGTGGTCCGTCGCGAGCCAGAGGGTCGCATCCGAACCGAATACGAGTCGCCGGATCACCGCCCCCGGCGGCAGCACCGGCCGCAGCCAGCGCCACCGCCCCGTGCGCGGATCGCTGCCCGCGAGCTCGAGCCACGCGATCGCATCGCCATACACGACGAAGAGACGCGCCGCGGCGGAATCGAGCACGAGATCGACGGCGGCCGCCTCGGCGACGGGCCGCGGCAGCGGCCACACGATCCGATCGACGATCCGCAGTCCCGCCGCCGCCTCGACGCCGCGCGTGCGGAGCAGGCCCTCGGCCCCGTAGCTCCAGACCTCGGCGAGACCGGGCGACGGCGCCCCTCCGGTCGGCGCGCTCGCCTCGCCCGCCGCGCGACGGATCGCGACCCAGCGGACGGGCTGATCGGCGGAGCCCGCATTCAGGGTCTGCCACACGCTCCCCGACGACGACCAGTAGGCGCCCGCCTCCGTCGCGACGACGAGCACCTCGCCCTTCGCCTCGATCCGCGACACCCGCCCCGACGCCTCGCCGTCGCGCAGCGTCCGGCGCTGCGGTCGCGCCTCGGGCGCCCAGACGAAGAGCCCCTCGAGCGTTCCGATCCAGAGCCGCCCCGCCCCGTCGAAGGCGAGATCGCGCACCGCCGGCGTCTGCGCCCGCGACCAGCGCCCGTCGCGCCACCAGGAGACGCCCGCCGCATCGCCGACGGCGACTTCACCGGACGCCGAGGCCGCGAGCGCCGCGAGCGGCTCCCCGCGGCTCGGCAGCGCATCGAGCACGCGCCAATGCGCCGCGGACGTCGAGGCGGACGTCCCGACGAGCGGCATGGCCGACGACGCGGAGGCCATCAGCCACCCCGCGGCCAGCGCCGGGACGAGCGCTCCCCTTCGGATTCCGACACGGCTTCGCTGCATGGCGCTGCGCATCGCAAGCGGTGTGCCGAGGCCGGCGGGCGCGCGGGCGGCGTCCGAACGGGGCGCGGACGCGCCGCGGCGGGTCGGCGTGAACGCGACGGGACGCCGATGGGGTGAACGGTGCGCCACGTGGGGCGCCCGCGAGCGCCGCGCACGCCGCCGGCCGCGCGCTTGACGCGGGCAGGCGCCTCGCGAAGAATCGCCCGCGATGCCCCATCCCCTCCCCCCGCCGACCGGCCCCGATGCCCGGATCGCCGCCCACGCGCGCGGCGCGGCGGGCGACACGAGCGCGGCGTCCGCGCTCCTCCGCCGGCTCGGGCTCGTGCTCTTCGTCGTGCCCGCGCTCGCCCTGGGCGGCTGTGTCCGGCCGGACGATTTCTCGTTCTCGCCCGAGTCCCTCGATCGCGATCGCGCCGCCCGGGAGGAGGTCCTCGCCGACATCGACCGGGACCACGCGACCCTCGCGGCGCTGATCGCCTCCGACCGGTTCGAGCAGCCCGAGACGATCTACACGGATCCCGAGCTGCGCGCGGTCGCGCTCCATCTGGTCGAGCAGGCCCGCAAGCTGCGGCGCCTCGCCGAATCCGACGTGCTCGCGCCAGGCGCACCGTGAGCGGGGCCCGGCGATGACGGCGGCGGAAGCTGCGCGGACCGGAGAGCGCGCGGAGGGCGGTGCGCCCGGCGCTTCGGCGTCGGTCGTCGTGCTGGCGGGGGGCGTCGGTGCGGCGCGCTTCCTGCGCGGCGTCGTCCAGCTCGTCGCGCCGGAGCGCCTCACGATCGTCGTCAACACCGGCGACGACCGCGTCTTCTACGGCGTCCACGTCTCGCCCGACCTCGACATCGTGACCTACACCCTCGCGGGTCGCATCGACCCCGAGCGCGGCTTCGGCCTCGCCGGCGACCGCTTCACCCTCGTCGACCGCCTGCGCGCCCTCGGCCACGAGGCCTGGTTCCGCCTCGGAGACGCCGACTTCGCCAACTGCCTCCACCGCACGCTGCGGCTCGCCGCGGGCGATCGCCTCGACGCGATCACCGACGGCCTGCGCCGCGACCACGGCCTCGCCTTCCGCATCCTGCCGATGTCGAACGATCCGTGCCCGACCTACGTGACGCTCGCGGACGGCCGCTCGATCCACTTCGAGGAGTACCTCGTCCGCGACGGTGCCCCGAGCGACGTGCGCGACGTCGATCTCTCGGCGGCGGCGGCCGCGGCGCCCGCGCCCGGCGTCGTCGAGGCGATCGCGGCGGCGGACCTGATCCTCGTCTCGCCCTCGAACCCGATCGTCTCGATCGGGCCGATCCGCGCGGTGCCCGGGATCCGCGCGGCGCTCGACGCGGCGCGGGCGCCCGTCGTCGCGGTGTCGCCGATCGTCGGCGGCATGCCGATCAAGGGCCCGGCCCACACGCTGATGCGCGCGGCCGGCCTCGAGGTCTCGGCCCGGGGCGTCGCGGCGCTCTACCGCGACTGGATCGACGGCTTCGTGTTCGACGAGCGCGACGCCGGCTCGGCGCCCGCGATCGAGGCCCTCGGTCTCGCGGTCGACGCCCTCGACACGATGATGGTCGACGCCGCGGCCTCGCGGCGCGTGGCTCGGGCGGCGCTCGCGCTGGCGGAGCGGCTGCGGTGACGATCGCGGTGATCCCGGTGAAGCGGCTCGAGCAGAGCAAGTCGCGGCTGCTGCCCGAGCTGCCCGACGAGCGTCGCCAGGCGCTCACGCTCGCGATGCTCGAGGACCTGATCGAGGCGCTGCAGGCGTCGGGCTGCATCGAACGGATCGCCGTGACGACGCCGGATCCGATCGTCGCACGCCACGCCCGGGAAGCGGGCGCGGAGGTCCTGCTGCGCCCCGAGCCCGGCCTGAACGCCGCGCTCGAGGACGCGGCCGCGCGGCTCGCGCCCGCCCGCGACGAGGCCTTCGTCGTCGTGCTCGGCGACGTCGCGGGCGCGCTCCCCGGCGACTTCCGCCGGCTGGTCGAGGCGGCGCGCGCGGCCGATGCGCCGGCGCACGGCGTCTGGCTCGCGCCCTCGGCGGACGGCGGCACGTCGGCGCTGCTCGTGCGACCGGTCGGCGCGATCCCCTTCTGCTTCGGACCGCAGAGCGCGCAGCGCCACCGCGAGGCCGCCCGCGCGGCCCGGGTCGCCTGCCACGAGCTCCCCCTCGCCTCGCTGGCGATCGACCTCGATCAGCCCGAGGATCTGGCGACCTTCCTCGCGACCGAAGGCGGTGGCCGCCGGACCCGCGCGCTGCTCGCCGCACCGCACGGCGCTCCGGCCGCGGCCGGGGCCGACGCCCGGAGCGCGAGCCCGAAAGCGAGAAGCGCCCCGTGACGACGAGCCCTGCGCCCCTGCGCCTGATCCCCCTCCACGGCCTGCCCGAGATCCGGCCGGGCAGCGATCTCGCCGCGCTGATCCGCGAGGCCGCACGCGCCCAGGGCGTCGCGCTCGCGGGCTGCGTCGTCGTCGTCTGCCAGAAGATCGTGTCGAAGGCGGAGGGACGGCTCGTCGAGCTGGCGGACGTCGTCCCCGGCGAGCTCGCCCGGGAGATCGGCGCCGAACATGGCCGCGATCCGCGCCAGGTCGAGGTCGTGCTGCGCGAGAGCCGGCGCATCGTCCGCCGCGGCCGCGGCGTCCTGATCACCGAGACCCATCACGGCTTCGTCTGCGCCAACTCCGGCGTCGACCTCTCGAACGCGCCGGGCCCGGACGTCGCGGTGCTGCTCCCGGTCGATCCCGACGCCTCGGCGAAGCGCCTCTCCGACGCGCTCTCGACGCCGGCCGGCCGCACGCCCGTCGTCGTCAGCGACACCTTCGGCCGCCCCTGGCGCGAGGGCCTCGTCGACGTCGCCCTCGGCTGCGCCGGGCTCGCGCCGATCCGCGACGATCGCGGCACGCTCGACCGCGCCGGGCGCGAGCTGCAGGTGACCCAGCCCGCGACCGCCGATCAGCTCGCCGCGGCGGCGGGGCTCCTGATGTGGAAGAGCGCGGGGGTGCCGGTCGTCGTGATCGAGGGCTTCCCGTTCGAGGGCGACGGGACGGTGCGGCGCGCGCTGCTGCGCGACGCGTCGACCGATCTGTTCCGCTAGTCGGGCCCGGCGGGCGCCTCGCGCCGGCCGAAGGCGTGGTCGAGGAAGATCTTCCAGAGGGCCGCGAGCCCCTCTCCCCCCTGCGCCGAGGTCGGGATCGGCGCACCGAACTCCTCGCCGATCTCCGCAGCGAGGGCGCGGATGCGCTCCTTGCGCTTCATCGGCTTCAGCTTGTCGACCTTCGTCAGCGCGACGCGACCGGGCACGCCCTGCTCCGCGAGCCACGCGAGCAGCAGGCTCTCGTCCTCGCCGAAGTCGCGGCGCAGGTCCTGCAGCAGCACGGCGAGCCGGAGCTCCTCGCGCTTCGAGAGGTAGTCCTCGACCAGCGTCCGCCAGCTCGCGCGCTCGCGCCGCGAGACCTGCGCGTAGCCGTAGCCCGGGAGGTCGACGAAGCCGAGCTCGCCGGCGTCGGTCTCGATCCGGAAGAGCACGATCTCCCGGGTCTTGCCGGGCGTGCTGCTCGTGCGCGCGAGCTTCTTGCGGCGCGCGAGGGCGTTGATCAGGCTCGACTTCCCGACGTTCGAGCGCCCGAGGAAGGCGATCTCGGGCAGACCGACCCGCGGCAGGCGGTCGACGCGGGGGGCCGAAGCGACGAGCTCGGCGGCGAGGATCTTCATGCGCGCGACCCGGCCGCGGCGCCGCGCCCGCCGTTCGGCGCCGCCTGCTCCGCCTCGATCCGCGCGAGCACCGGAGCGAGCCGCTCGAGCGCCGTCTCGATCGTCTCGCGGCTGCGCGCATGACAGAAGCGCAGCCGGCCCTCCGCCGCCTCGCCGAAGTCGATCCCCGGCGTCGTCCCGACGCGGGCCTCCTCGAGCAGCCGGAACGCCAGGGCCCGCGAGTCGTTCCCGAAGCGGCGCGCGTCGGCGAGGACGTAGAAGGCGCCCTCGGGATCGCGGTCGATGCCGAAGCCCAGGCGCCGCAGTCCGGCGACCAGCAGGTCCCGCCGCACCTCGCAGTCGCGCCGCATCGCCTCGGCCATCGCCTGCCCCTCTTCGAGGGCCGCGATGCCGGCGCGCTGGACGAAGGCGCTCGCCGAGATGAAGAGGTTCTGCTGGAGCGTCTGCAGAGGGCGCATGGCCGCGGCCGGGGCGACGATCCAGCCGAGCCGGAAGCCCGTCATCGCATAACGCTTCGAGAAGCCGTCGAGGACCCACGCTTCGTCGCCGACCTCGAGGGCCGACGTGTTGCGCACGCGCCCGTTCGGGCCCGAGTAGACGAGCCCGTCGTAGATCTCGTCCGCGACGAGCGCCGGTCCGAGGCGGGCGAGCGCCTCGACGACCTCGCGCGGCTGCACCGCCCCGGTCGGATTCGCCGGCGAGCCGTAGACGATCGCCCGCGTCCGCTTCGTGATCGCCCGGCGCACGCGGTCGGGATCGATGCGATAGCCGTCGGCCGCCTCCGTCGGCACGAAGACGGGACGACCGCCCATCACCCGCACGAAGTTCGGGTAGCAGGGATAGTGGGGCGTCGGGATCACGACCTCGTCGCCCGGATCGACGAGCGCCGCGAAGGCGAGGGTCATCGCGCTCGACGTGCCCAGGGTCACGAGGACGCGCTCGACCGGCACCGATCTCCCGAAGCGCGCCGCGAGGTTGGCGGCGATCGCCTCGCGCAGGGCGAGCAGGCCGCGGCTGTCGGTGTAGCCGGTATCGTCGGCGGCGAGGGCCGCCTGGCAGGCGCGCACGGCGGCCGGCGGCGGCGCGAAGGCGGGCTCGCCGACCTCGAGGTGGGCGATGTCGAGGCCGGCCCGCTCGAGCTCGGTCGCGCGCTCGAGGATCTCCATCGCGAGGAACGGTGTCAGGGCCGCGGTCCGCGCGGCGAATCGGGGACCCGCGGGGGAATCGGAGCAGGGCGGGCGGGAGGGCGGGGCCGACATCCGGTCCGGGTAGCCCGGCCCCCCCGGCCCGTCAAGGCAGCGAGTGGTCCAAGTCACCGAAATCAAAGCCGTTTTTGGGCCTTTGGACTTTGACACCCGGGGTCGCCACGGCTAGAGTCGGCGCGCGTCGCGGGGCCCGCGCCCAGGTCGCCCGCGCGCCTCCTCGCCCCGGGCCTCGACCGATCCGGGCGAGGCCGACGAAAGGGCCCAGTCATTGTCGAAGGGTTTGCAGATCACGCTCGGCGTCCTGGCGATCACCGCCCTGCTCGGCTGGTACGGCTACTCCCAGCTCTCGAGCGAGAGCCTCTCGTTCCAGTACTTCCAGACCCTCGACGAGTTCCACCAGAGCGCGCCCGAGATGATCGGGCGCACCGCCCGCGTCCACGGCTACGTCGCGATGGCCTCGATCGAACGCGACGTCGCCGGCGGGCGCGTCCACTTCGCCGTGCAGAACGCGCCGCCCCATGCCGGGGGACCGGTGGGCCAGACGCTCGCCGTCGACTACGGGAGCCTCGAGACGCCGGACCTGTTCAAGGACGGGGCGGAGGTCGTGGTCGAAGGGGAGCTCGAGCGGCGCGGAGGCGAGACCGTCTTCGTGGCGCGCAACGTGATGGCGAAGTGTCCGTCGAAGTTCCAGGCCCAGCAGGCCGGCCAAGCCGGCCAGGCGGGCGAGGCGGGACAGGCCGCCGGGAAGACGGACGAAGCGAGCCTCTCGCTCTGATCGAGCGCAATCGCCGCCCGCCCGCCTCGGATCGCCCGAGCGGGCCGGGCGACCTGCCAGGCCCGCCCGGGCCGGAGACAAGAGCCGATGGCGGATGTCGGGTTCTACGCATTGAGGCTCGCGCTCTTCCTCTGCGCCCTCGGCCTCGCGGTCGGCGTCTACGCCGGCGTCGCGCGCCGCGACGACTGGACGCAGGTGGCGGAGCGGGCGGTGCTCGTCGTATGCGCGGCCATGAGCCTCGCGATCGGCGCGCTCTTCTACGCGCTCGCGACGAACGACTTCTCGATCGCGTACGTCGCGCAACACTCGGCACGTACGATGCCGCTCCACTACCGCCTCGGCGCCTTGTGGGGCGGTCAGGCAGGCTCGCTGCTGCTCTGGGGCTGGATGCTGACGGTCTACGGCGCGGTCGCGGTCCGGGGCAACCGGAACCAGAACCGCCGACTCATGCCCTGGGTCTGCGTCGCGCTGCTCGCGAACGTCGGCTTCTTCCTGATCCTCAACAACTTCGTCTCGAAGCCCTTCGAGCTCCAGCCCTTCGACCAGAGCCGCTCCGACGGGGTCGGGCTGAACCCGCTGCTCCAGCATCCCGTCATGCTGATCCATCCCGTGATGCTCTACACGGGCTTCACCGGCTTCGCGCTGCCCTTCTCCTTCGCCTTCGCCGCGCTCGTCACCGGCGAGCTCGGCACGACCTGGTTCCGCACGACCCGGCGCTGGACGCTCTTCGCCTGGAGCGTGCTCTCGGTCGGCATCATGCTCGGCGGCCGCTGGGCCTACGAAGTCCTCGGCTGGGGCGGCTACTGGGCCTGGGACCCGGTCGAGAACGCGTCGCTGATGCCGTGGCTCGCCGGGACGGCCTACATCCACTCGGTGATGATCCAGGAGAAGCGCGACATGCTGCGGACCTGGAACATCGTGCTCATCGGCCTGACCTACGGCCTCTGCCTGTTCGGGACCTTCCTGACCCGCAGCGGCATCGTCCAGTCGGTCCACGCCTTCACCAACTCCGACAGCTTCGGCCGGATCTTCGCGAGCTACGTGATCCTGATGCTCGCCGCGTACGCGATCGCCCTCTTCTTCCGGCTGCGCCAGCTCCGGAGCCCGAACAAGCTCGAGAGCGTGATCTCGCGCGAGGCCTCGTTCATCATCAACAACTGGATCTTCATGGCGCTGCTCTTCGTCGTGTTCGTCGGGACGATGTTCCCGGTCTTCACGGAGATGGCGGGCGGCGTGCGCCGGATCCTCGGCCCGCCCTACTTCAACACCTTCGCGGGGCTGCTCGCCCTGATGCTGCTCGTGCTGACGGGCGTCGGTCCGCTGATCGCCTGGCGCCAGGCGAGCCTCGCGAGCCTGAAGCGGCAGTTCGTGGTGCCGGCGATCGTCGGGAGCATGGTGACGGCGGCGATCCTTCTGCGCTTCGGAACGGCGCCGGGCTACTGGGCGATCGCCTGCTGGGGGCTCGCGGGCTTCGTGCTGACGACGATCGCGCAGGAGTACGGGCGCGCGGTGGGCGCCCGCATGCGCCGCCTGAACGAGAGCGCCTGGACGGCGCTGCGCACGCTGCTCGCCCGCAACCAGCGCCGCTACGGCGGCTACATCGTCCATGCGGGCGTCGTGATCCTGCTGCTCGGTGTGTCGGGGGCGGCGTTCAACGAAGAGAAGATCGTGAACGTGCGGCCCGGGGACTGGACCGAGCTCGCCGACTTCCGCTTCCACTTCCTGACCGCCGACGCGATCCCGGCCCAGCACTACGGCGGCGCGAAGGCGCGGCTCGCGCTCTACCGCGGCGAGGATCCGCTCGCGGTCATGACGCCGGAAAAGCGGCTCTACTGGCTCGAGCAGCAGCCGAACTCGATCCCCTCGATCTACTCGTCCTGGCGCGAGGATCTCTACGTGATCCTGACGGCGCTCGAGCCCGACGGCTCGGCGACGCTCAAGATCTATCACAACCCCCTCGTCAACTGGGGCTGGGCGGGAGGCGGGCTCTTCGTGTTCGGCTGCCTGATCGTGCTCTGGCCCCATCCGGAGCGGGGCACCGCGACGAACGCCACGCCCCACGCCGGAGCGGGTACCGGGGCGACGGCATGAACGAGCCCGACGCGCCCCGCTCCCCCGTGCGCGGCCGGACCGCAGCGCCCGTCCGCCGGCTCGCGCTCGCCTTCGCGCGCCCGCTCGCCGGTGCCCTCGCCGCGCTGGCGCTCGTCGGCCTCCTCGCAGGCGGCCTCTTCGCCGTGCCCGCCCGCGCCCAGCACGCCGGCGACACGGGCACCGCCCCGCCGCCGCCGGCCGGCGACGGCCGCATCACGGTCACCGTCGTGAACGCCGACGCCCCGGCCGACGTCGCGGGCCTCGCGATCGCGCTCTACTCCCTCGGCAGCGACGGGCGGCCGGGCTTCACCAACGGCCAGACCGACGCACAGGGTCGCGTCACGTTCGCGAACGTCTCGAACGATCCCGGCATCGTCTACCTGCTCGGCGCCCGCTACCGCGACATCCCCTTCGGCGAGCGCGTCACCTTCGAGGCCGGCAGGACCGAGGCGGCGGCGACGATCGAGGTCTCGACGCCGACCGATCGCGTCGAAGGCGTGCGCGTCGAGGAGCTGCGCGTGCGGCTCGACTGGATGGGCGATCGCGTGCTCGTGCGCGAGATCCTGCGGCTCGTGAATTCCGGGACGCGGGTGATCCAGCTGCCGAAGGCGGGGACGGGCGGGATCGCCCGCTCGATCGTCGCGCGCCGGCTCGGCGAGGGCGCGGGCCAGTTCACCCTCGGCACGAGCTCGATGGGCGACGGGCTCGCCCTCGAGGACGGCGTCGTGCGCTATGCGGGCCCGCTCTATCCCGGCGATCAGACGGTCGAGTACCAGTACACGCTCCCGAGCCCGAAGCCCGGCGAGCCCCTGCGCGTCCCGATCGAGCTCGACCACGCGGCGGCCCGGGTCGTCGCGATCGCCGGCACGGCGGGGATGGCGATCCGCGGCGCCGGGCTCGTCGCGTCGAGCGAGGTCGAGTCCGATGCCGGCAAGGCGCTCTCGGCCTGGGCCCGCGGCGCCCTCGGTGCCCGCGAACGGAGCGTCCTCGAGGCGACGCTGCCCGAGACGCGGCGCGGCGTCGAGCTCGTCTCGATCCCGCGCGCCGACGTCTGGCTCGACCTCGACGACACGCGGGTCAATGCGACCGCCGAGCTCGAGCTCGAGGTCGCGCCCGGGCCGCCGGTGGCCGGCACGCCGGACGAGCCGCTGCTCTCGGTGCGGCTGCCCGAAGGCGCCTCCCTGACCGGAGTCGCTCCCGAGGCCGAGGGCCTCGGCCTGCTCCCCCGCGAGCGCGGCTTCGACGTCGTCGGCCCGATCGGCGAGGGGCTGACGAGCCTCGGCTTCGCCTATCGCCTCGACGCGAAGCCCGAGGGCGTCTCGCTCGATCTGCGCTTCCCGCGCGCGGTCTCGACGCTGAACGTCCTGATCGCCGACACCGGCCTCGCCCTCGAGAGCAGCCGGCTCCATCGCCTGCGCCCCTTCCGCTCCGGTACCCGCAACTACCTCCACCGCGAGGCGTTCAACGTCGCCGCCGACGAGACCGTCGACCTGCGCATCGAGCCGCTGCGCGACGGCGGGCTCCCGCGCGAGGCCGGCATGGCCTTCGCCTTCGTCGCGATCGCCGGCGCGGCGGCCTATCTCGCGGCGCCGCTGACGCGCCGCGCCCGCACGGGCGCCGCCCCCATCGACGCCTCGCTCGCCCGCCTCGCCGCCGAGCGCGAGGCGATCTACACCGCGATCCGCGACCTCGACCACGACTTCGAGACCGGCAAGCTCGAGGCCGCCGACCACGCCACGATGCGCGAGACGCTGCGCGCCCAGGCGATCGAGCTGCTCGCCGCCGAGCGCGCGGGGGGCGCGGCGGGCGGTGCGACGACGGCGGCTCCGGCGGCGGAGTCCGCCGGCGCGGCTCGCGCCGCGATGAACGCGGCGAGTGCGACGACGGCAGCGAGCGCAGCCGCCGCGGCGCGCCCGGAGGCCGACGCGGGGGCGGGCTCGAGCCCCGCTGGCTTCTGCCCGGCGTGCGGGGCGCCGCGTCAGGCGGCGTGGCGTTTCTGCGCGAGCTGCGGGGCGGCGCTGCCCGAGCGAACGGGCGGCCCCGCGTGAGCCGGCTCCGGCTCGCGGGCACGGGCGTCGCCAAGCGCTTCGGCCGCGTGACGGCGCTCGCGGGCATCGACTTCGAGATCGAGCCCGGCGAGTCGGTCGCGATCCTCGGGGCGAACGGCGCGGGCAAGTCGACCTGGCTGCGCATCCTCGCCGGCCTCGCGAAGCCCTCCGAAGGCCTCTTCGTCGCCGAGCTCGACGAGGGCACGCGCCGCGTCGCCCTCGCCCGCGAGGCGCTGCGCGGACGCGTCGGCTACGTCGGCCACGCGACGCTGCTCTCCGGCGAGCTGACGGCCCGGGAGAACCTGATCTTCGCTGCCCGCCTCCACGGCCGGCGCCCGACCCGCGCCGAGCAGGACGCGCTCCTCGCCGAGCTCGGCCTCGAGGAGTTCGCCGATCGCCGCGTCTCCGCCCTGTCGCGGGGCACCGCCCAGCGCGTGTCGATCGCCCGCGGCGTCGTCCACGAGCCCGACGTGCTGCTCCTCGACGAGCCCTTCACCGGCCTCGACGAGGTCGCGGCCGCGCGGCTGTCGCATCAGCTGGCGCGGCTCCGCTCGCGCGGCTGCTCCCTCGTCGTCATCACCCACGATCCCCAGCGCGCCGTCGAGCTCGCCGACCGCGCGCTCCTGCTCCACCGCGGCTGCCTGCGCGGGTCGGTGCGACGCACCGAGCGCGCGGCCTTCGACGCATCCGCCCTGCGCGACGCCCTCGTCCGCCTGGCGCGGGAAGACGAGACGGCAGGTCCCGGAGACGGGGCCGATCGCCGCGGCGCCGCCGGCGCCGCGGAGCCCGGCCGATGAACGTCGCGCTGGCCCTGCTCTGGAAGGACCTGCTCTGCGAGTGGCGCTCCCGCGATCGGCTGGTCGCGATGATCGTCTTCTCGATCCTGGTCGTGGTCGTGTTCCAGTTCGCCTGGCCCACCGCCCAACGCGAGCAGACCGAGGCCCTCGCCCCGGGCGTGCTGTGGGTGATCTATCTCTTCGCCGCGCTGCTCGGCCTCGGCCGGACCTTCACCCTCGAGCTCGAGAACGACGCGCTGACGGCGCTCGCCCTCGCCCCTGGGACGCGCGGATTCCTCTTCCTCGGCAAGGCGGCGGCCTCCTTCGTCCTGATCGCCGCGGTGCAGGCGATGACGGCCTTCGTCTTCGCGCTCTTCTTCCGCCTCGACTGGGTCTCCGCGGCGGGCGGCCTCGCCCTGGTCGTGGGGCTCGCCGACGTCGCGATCGTCAGCGTGGGGACGCTCTTCTCCGCGATGTCGGCGCGCAGCCGCTTCCGCGAGGTGCTGCTGCCGGTGCTGCTGATTCCGAGCCTGATCCCCGTGCTGGCGTCGGCCGTGCGCGCGACCGCGGCTACCCTGGCCGGCGAGGCGCTCGGGCTCGCGGCGCTCCAGCCGCTCGTCGTGATCGCCGGGATCTACGCGATCCTGGGCTTCCTGCTCTTCGATCCGGTCCTCGACGAGTAGGGGACGACGGTCGGGCCGGCTGCGCACGAGCCCGCCTGGAGGGACGATGTCGACGCAAGCGACGATGCAATCGGATCCGAAGCGGGGGACGGCGCTGCCCGGCGCGGTGCGCGGGCTCGGCTGGATCCTCGCGGCGCTCGCACCGGTCTACGCGTGGACCGTCTGGAAGGCGCCCCTCGACGACGTGCAGGGGATCATGCAGAAGATCCTCTACGTCCATCCGCCGCTCGCCTACGGCGCGTACCTCGGCTTCGTCGTCACCGCGATCGCCGGCGGGCTCTTCCTCTGGCGCGGTCGCGAGGATCACGATCGGCTCGCGATCGCCGCCGCGGAGGTCGGCACGATCTTCTGCACGCTGATGCTCGTGACCGGGCCGATCTGGGCACGCGGGGCCTGGGGCCCGGGCAACTGGTGGGTCTGGGACGCGCGGCTCACGCTGACGCTCCTGCTCTGGTTCGTCTACCTCGCGTATCTGCTCCTGCGCAGCTTCACCGAGGGCGATGAGCGCGCCGCGCGCTTCGCCTCCATCTACGGGATCGTCGGCGTCGTCCTGATCCCGCTCAATTACTGGATCATCGATCTCGTGGGGGGACGCGCCCAGCACCCGGAGAACATCCAGCGCGGCAGCCTCGGTCCCGGCATGGGCCTGCCCTTCCTCGTCGGGAATCTGACGCTCTTCTTCGCCTTCGCGTACCTGCTCGCGCTGCGCTGGCACACCGCGATCCTCGAGGCAGACCGCCGCGACGGTTGACAACGTCGGCGCCCGCGCACTACACAACCTCACGAAGGGTTTCATCGAGCCCGGTCATCGTCGTCTCCGCCGCGGCGCAGCCCTCTCTCCCCCGGCTCACCGGCTGCCCCGCTCCGCTCCGACGGTCTCCGAGCGTCCCCCCGATCGGGAAGCCTTGGTCCGTCCCCCAGCGTCCTGCGCCGCGTGCCCTATGCGCGCCTTTGCGGACCCGGGGTGGACGGCGGAAGTCTTGTTCCCAAACAGGGTGGATCGGCGAGGTGGAATCCGGATCGCGGCAGCGATGCCGGGGGGCTGCATGGCCGCGCGCAGCGGGCCTCGAGCCGGTCGGGGCGTGGGCGGCACGCACGCGCTGCCGGTGCGCGGGGTCGACATGTCGCGACGGTGCAGCGCCGGTGCGGTGCGGCGGTGAGGGATCGGCACGCGGACGGCAGATCGGGGGCAGCCGGCGCAGCACGGCCCGCCCCCGGGCAGGACCGGGCCGCCCGGAGCGGGTGGCACGTCGCTTGCGATGGATGGGGACGAGAACGGGAGCCGGGAATCGATCGGACTTTGCGAGCGGGTCCCGCTCGTGTTGACAGTCGAGGGTCGACCGTCGCAGGATCCGGAGCCAACATTCGGGTCAGCGAAGTCGAGCGGCGAACCAGACGGGGCGAGACCGGGTGATCCGGGCGAGCCCCGACAGCAGGGAGGCATCCGAGAGGGATGGCCAGCATGAAGCGCGGCGTTGGATACTGCGAGAACACGGACTGCGAGGACTACGCCAAGGGCGTGTTCCTGCTGAACCACGGCGACACCTTCTACTGCCCCCGCTGCCGACAGCTCGGCAAGGTGGAGAAGGAGCGCGGGTTCTACACGGGCAACTCCGACATCTTCAAGGAGGTCCGCGTCGAGTACAACTTCGATCCGATCAACGGCGTCTACCGCGAGATCGCGATCGTCCGCGACGAGAGCCTCTGGGGTCGCAACAACGTCTACACGCTGCAGTCGCCCCTGATCAAGACGGAGAAGCGGGCGCTCAAGGTCGCCGAGGCCATCCTCGCGAACCTGAACCGCTACCGCGGCCTGCTGAACGGCGACGACATCCCGCGCACGACCGAGATCATCCTCTCGTTCGACGACCCGTTCGAAGAGTTCTCGCGCAAGCTGCAGCAGCTCTCCAAGGAGTGGGAGGCCTCGGGCCTCCGCGAGCAGCGGCGCTAGGCGCGCAAGACGGTTTCTTTCCTTCTCGAGTGACGAGAAAAACCAGGAAGCCCGGCTCCGCAAGGAGTCGGGCTTTTGGCTTTCCGGGCTCGGGCTCGGGCTCAGTCGTAGCGTCGGATCGAGTCGAGGAGGGTCGCGCCGGAGAAGAGCCGGAGCGTGAGGCCCGCGCGGGCGCCGTAGACCAGGCGGTGGTCCCCGCGGAAGGGCGGCTCCTTGTACTCGGAGATGCCCGCGTTGCCCCCGGCGAAGAACTCGATCGAGACCGGGCGGATCGGGATCGGGAGCCGCCAGTGGAACTCGAGCCCGCCGGTCGTGTCGTCCTCGGAGAAGAACTCCTCCTCGGTCCGCAGCCAGGCGGCGGTCGCGACCAGGGTGAAGTCGGGGGACAGGTACCAACGGGCACCGCCCCGGACGTCGTAGACGTCGGCGTCGACGTTGAAGGTCTGGCCGGTGCCGCTCACCTCGCGGTGGCGGAACTCGAAGTGGGCGAACCAGTCGAGCGGGCCGGTGCCGAGGTCGGGGAAGAAGATCTGCGCGTCCGCGCTGCCGGTGATCTGATCGGCGCTGCCGCCCCCGTCCCCGCCGAGGCGCCCGTAGCCGCCGCCCGCGGCGAACGAGCCGATCTCGGGATGGCGGATCAGGATCTCGCCGAGGCCGCCGTAGCCGTCGATCGTCGAGCGTCCGGGCTGGAGGGCATCGAGGCTGCGGCGGGCCTCGCGCATGCCGCCGAAGGCGGTCGCGCGAAAGCCGACGACCGAGAACAGCGGGACCGTCGCGACGAGCTGCCCGTTCACCGCGTGCCCGTCCTCGGCGCCGAGCGAGAGGGTCTGGACGCTGCTCGGGCCCACGAAGACGGTGTTCGTCGAGTCGACCCGGCCGTAGTCGTAGACGACGCCCATCCGCAAGTTGGGGCTCGCCACCGCGCGCGCTCGGGGCTTCGAGTCGCCCGACGGCGTCGCGTCGCCCCCGGCCGCACCGGTGGCCGCCCAGCCCGCGTCCTCGGCGCCGACGTCGGGCTCGACCGAGCTGGGCCAGGGCTCGTCGTCCGCCGCGGCCCGCCCTGCCCCGCCGAGCCCCCCGAAGAGCCCGAGCACGAGGAGCGCGACCAGCAGGCCCCGTCCCAGGGCCCCGACGAACGCGGCGACGGGGTCGCCGACCGGGATCGGGCGGGCGTGCGGGGCGGTGGACGCGGATCGGGATGCGGACGAGCGGACGCAGACCATGGGCGGGTCTTCGGCCGAACCCGGGGCGGGATGAAGCCTCGCGCGCACCCGGTCTGCAGGTCGGGTGCGCGCGACCGGATGGGCCGGGGCGAGCGGGGACGCTTCCCCTCTACTCGACCGTGAGGACGGTCTCCGCGAGGCTCGTCTGGCCCGACTGGGTCGTGATCTGCAGCCGGATGGTCCAGCTGCCGGCCTGACCGATCGTGACCGCGCCCGGATTCGCCAGGCTCGAGGTCCCGAACCCGCCGAAGTCCCAGCTCCAGGCGACGATCGGGTCGCCCGGGTCGAAGCTCGACGTGTCCTGGAAGTGGAGCGTGGCGGGGGCCGTGAAGGGCGCGGTCTCGGCCGTCGTGAACGAGGCGACGGGGCCCCCGACGACGGTGAGCGAGAGGGTCGCGACGGATTCCTGGTCGGCTCGGGCGACCCGGAGCCGGACGTCGTAGACTCCGGGCGCCGGGAATCGATAGGTCGGGCTCTGCTCGCGGGACCCCGACGACGCGGGCGGCGTCGCGAGCCGGCTCGTCCCGAAATCCCAGCGCCAGCTGGTCGGCACCTCGCAGCCCGTCGTGGCAGGCGAGAGGCAGCTCTCGTCGGTGAAGACGACGTCGCGGCCCGCGACGATCGGATTGCCGGGTGCGGCGAAGGCCGCGGTCTGGGGCGCGGCGGGAGCGCTGAAGCGGACGTTGTCGACGTAGGCCCGCGGGCTGCGGAACGCGTTGACGGCGTTCGCGACGCGGATCGTGAGCGTGAAGCGCGAGTCGGGGGTCGACGAAGGGAAGGCCGCCGCGAGGTCGATCGCCGCCGTGAAGGTCGGCGTCGCCCGCATCGCGCTGCCGTCGCGGGTCGGGTAGCGCGCCGACGTGCCCTGATAGGCGGCGCCGGAGTCGGTGCGCGCGCTCGGGATCTCGACGGTGACGCCGCTGTCGACGTCGGTCACCGTCGCCGTCACCGCGTCCCGCACGCTGCCCGCCGGCGGCTCCGCGAAGAGCAGCGCGTAGTCGAATTCGAGCACGGTATTCGAGACCGGGCGCAGGAAGGTCTGGGCGATGCCGTTCTCGATGCTCGCGACGGCGGTCGTGCCGCTCGTGCCGAGGCCGTCGAGGACGGCCCATTTGCTGCCCTCGGTGGGCATCGCGCCGTCGCTGCCGCCGGGCGTCTTCGTGAGGGCGACGTGGGTCGCGGCGGTGAGCTCGTTCTGCGGCCGCAGATGGGTCCAGGCGCCGCCGATCTTCGCGTTCGCGGTCTGCGCCTCGAAGCCGGCGTCGAGGATCAGCACGCGCACCGCGTCCGGCGTCGTCTTCGTCGACGTGACGGCGGGCGAGCCGGTCGTGGCCCCCGGACCGGTCACGGCCAGCCGCACGTCGTAGCTCCCGATGTCGGAATAGACGTGGGTCGGGCTCGCGGCGTTGCAGGCCGGGACGCTTCCGGCCGGCGTGGGCGCGGGCCAGGTGCACCGGCTGCCGTCGCCGAAATCCCAGTCCCAGCGCGTGATGGCGCCGCTCGAGAGGTCCTGGAGCGTGACCGTCATCGGGCCGGGCCCCTCGGCCGGCGTCGGCGCGAAGTCCGCCGTGGCCGGCCCGTAGCCGACCACGTAGTCGACCTCGGTCTGGCCGACGAGGCCGGCGCCGGTGTCGCCGAAGACGAGGGTGATGCGATGCGTCCCCGGCGTCAGGAACGTGTAGATCTCGGTCGTCGAGCTGCCGACGACCTGCCCGTCGACGGACCAGATCGCGATGCCGTGGAGCCCGCCGACGTTGGCCCGCAGGGTCACCGTCGCCGGTGCACCGAGGGTCCCGCTCGCCGGCGTCGTCGTGATCGAGATCGGGTAGACGTCGATCGTCGCCGTCGCGGTGTCGCTGCCGCCGGCGCTCGAAGCGGTCTGCGTGACGGTGAAGTGGCCCGCCGTGTCGAAGACGTGGATCGGGCTCGCCTCGGTCGACGTGCCGCCGTCGCCGAAGCTCCAGGCGTAGCGGGTGGCCCCGACGGACGCATCGGTGCAGGCCACGGTCAGCGGCGCGAAGCCCGCGGTCGGGAGGCAGTCGAAGCCCGCGGTGGCGGGCTCGTCGACCTCGACCAGCGCCGACTTCGTGACGGTGCTCGAGCCGCCGGGACCGGAGACGGTCAGCGAGACGGTGTAGACGCCGGGATCGTCGAACTGGACCTGCGGGCTGCGCTCGCTGCGTTTGCCCGCCGCGCCGAAATCCCAGGCCCAGTCGGTGATCTCGCCGCTCGAGCCGTCGGTGAACTGGACCACGAGGCCCGGCGTGCCGGTCGTGGCGCCCTGGGTGAAGGCGGCCGCCGGCCGGCCGGTGCCCGCCGCGGAGGGCTCGAGGTCGTTCTTCGACTGGCAGGCCGTGAGGCCGAGCGCGAGGGCGGAGACGACGATCGCCGCGAGCGGCCGGGCGAGGCCCGGGAGCGTCCACCACGAGGGCGAGAAGCGAGCGCGCGCGTCCGTCATCTTCGGGCTCCAGGCGATCCGACCGGGCGGATCGCGACTGCTCCTTCCGGGCGGGCGGCATGGGCGCCGCCGGCCACGGAGGGGGGCGCTGGTGTGTGCAGACGAGAGGCGGGATCGCGACGCGCGGGGCGCCGGAATTTGTCGCGCAGGCGGGCGGCAGGAGCGATCGCAGCCCCGCGTCCGGGCGGGGCTTTCGCCGGCGCGCGCGGGCGCGGGCAGGCGTCCGGTCCGCCGCGTTATGCGCTCGAGCTGCGTCCTGCTAGTCGAGCCCGCGCCAGCGCAGGGCGAGGTCGATCCGCAGGCCGGCCAGCACCGCGGCGAGCCCCTGCCACTCCTCGACCCGGACCGGCTCGGCGCCGCGCAGACGCGCCCGCCGAAGCGGCTCGCGGAACCACGGGAAGAGCGTCTCGGGCGGCGCGTCGGCCGCGAACCAGCCGAGGCGCGGCGTCTCCGGCGAGGGCGCCAGCGCGCCGCCGACCGGGCGGCAGCGGTAGACGATCGCGGTGTGGGGCCGGAAGCCGCGGCGCACGAAGCGCCCGATCTCGGCCTCGGGCTCGACCTCGAGGCCGGTCTCCTCGCGGACCTCGCGCACGAGGGCCGACGCGAGGGACTCGCCCGGGAGCGGCGTGCCGCCGGGCAGCTCCCAGCCGAAGAGCTCGGCGCGCAGGGAGAGCAGGACCTCTTCGGCGGCTCCATCGGCGGAGCCACGGCCGACCGACGCCCGGGCCGGGCCACCCGGACCGGGCCCTTCGCTCGCGAGCGGGCCCCCGTCCGACCGCGGCCGCAGGATCGCGGCCTGCACGATCACGAGCGGCCCGGCCTCGCTCGTCCGCGGCGCGACGAGCCCCCACCAGGCGGTCTTCGCGTGGTCGATCAGCCCGAACACGAGGCGCCCGATCCTTCCGCGCTCCCAGACGGGGATGCCCCCTCCGCGCGCGGCGCCGCTCATGCTAGTCGATGATCTTGTTGAGCGGCATCTCGATGATGCCGCGGGCCCCGGCTTCGTGGAGGCGCGGGAGCAGGTCGCGCACGAAGGACTCCTGCACGACGACCATGATGTCGACCCACTCCGGGTCCGCGAGCGGCGAGATCGTCGGCGTCCCCGCATCGGGCAGCAGCGCGATCACCGACTGCATCTTCGCCTTGGGGACGTTCATCGAGAGCCCGACCCGCGTCGCCGCCGCGATCGCACCCCGCAGCAGCATCGTCAGGCGCTCGAGCTTGCCGCGCTTCCAGGCGTCGGCGACCGAGGCGCGGTGGGCGATCAGGCGCGGCGTGCTCTCCTGCAGGACGTCGATGACCCGCAGCTGGTTCGCCCGCAGGCTCGAGCCCGTCTCCGTCACGTCGACGATCGCGTCGGCGAGGACGGGCGGCTTGACCTCGGTGGCGCCCCAGGAGAACTCGAGCACCGCCTTCACGCCGTGGCGATCGAAGTAGCGCTCCGTCAGCCCCATCACCTCGGTCGCGATGCGCTTGCCGGCGAGATCCTTCGGCGTCCGGAAGGGCGAGTCCTCCTTGACGGCGAGAACCCAGCGGACGGGGCCGTAGTTCGGCCAGGGGGCGCGCAGGTCGGCGAGCTCGACGTAGTCGGCGCCGGTCTCGACGGCCCAGTCGAGGCCGGTGATCCCGCAGTCGAGCACGCCCTGTCCGACGTAGCGCGCCATCTCCTGGGGGCGGATCAGGATGCACTCGATCTCGGAATCGTCGATCGACGGATAGTACGAGCGGCCCGAGACGCGGACGTTGTACCCCGCCTTCGCGAACAGCGAGAGCGTCGTCTCCTGGAGCGATCCCTTCGGCAGGCCCAGTCGCAGTCGCTTCTTCTCGTCGCTCACTTGCCGTCGCTCACTTCTTGTAGACCTCGGCCGGATCGAAGACCTGGACCCCGACGTCCTCGACGCGGCCCCGATCGATGCGGCGGAAGAAGCAGTTTCGCTTCCCGGTATGGCAGGCGGCGCCGCCGATCTGGTCGACCCGCAGCACGAGGGCGTCCCCATCGCAGTCGACGTAGATCCCCTTCAGCTTCTGGACGTTTCCGCTCTCCTCGCCCTTGTGCCAGAACTTCTGCCGGCTCCGGCTCCAGTAGACCGCCTCGCCCCGCTCGAGCGAGCGGCGCAGCGACTCGGCGTTCATGTAGGCGACCATCAGGATCTCGCCGGTCGCGTCGTCCTGGGCGATCGCCGTCACGAGGCCGCCGCCCTTCTCGAAATCGACGAGGGCGAGGACGTCCGCTGTGGTCGGCGGCATGGCCGGATCGGAGGCGGAGGAAGAAGAGCCCATGGAGACCTCGGTTCGAAGGGCGCCGAGGCTACCCGTCCCGCAGCGCAGCCGCCAGAATCGCGGCGATCGACTCGAGATCGTGCCACTTCTCCCCACGGGCATAGCGGACGTCCTGAGCCCCTCGCCGCCCGGTCTGGAACGCCGACGCGGCGAGCACGCCGCGGCCGACCAGCCAGCCGAGGGCGTTGTCGAAGGTCACGTCGCTCTGGACCTCGAGCCGCCGAACCCGACCGAGCAGGCGCGCGTTCTCGTACGCGAGCCGAGCCTCGCGCAGGAGCCCGCTGCGCAGCACGCCCTGCGGCGACGATGCCATCCAGGCGAGCACGACCCGCACCAGCGTCTCGTACGCCTCGACGACGCCGCGCGTCTGCTCGGCGAAGGTCGCGAGCGGGCGACGCCCCCGGGCCGTCGCGCGCCAGACCCCGTCCCGCCGCTCGACGAACCCCTCGCTCTCGAAGTGCTCGAGCACCGCCTCGCCCCGGGAGAGCACGATCTCCCGCGACGCGTAGTACTCGCGATAGAAGAGGTCGACCCAGAGGTCGAGGGTCTCGCCGACGCGCGATGCGTCGATGCCCGCGAGCGTCGCCCGGGCGAGGATGCTCGGGATCACGAAGAAGTGGGCGATCGCGTTGCGGTAGAGGTCGAGGGCGACCCGGTTCTTCTCCTCGAAGTAGACGATCTCGCCGCGGTGGTCGAGGCGGGAGCGGATCAGCTCGCTCTTCTCGAGGAACGCGATCGAGTCCCGGAAGTCCGGCAGGTCGTGCTCGAAGGCCGCGGTGAGGCGCACGCCCTTCAGCCGCAGCAGCTCGACGACCTCGTTGACGCCGGCGACGAGCTCGTCGCGCAGCATGCCCGTCCGCTGGCCGCCGAGGAGCACGAGCGCCGCGACCGAGGTCGCGTTCGCGACCATCGCGAGGCCGATCCGCTCGACGAGCGAATGCCCCAGCCCCTTCACGAACTCGCGCTTGCGCGCCTCGAGCTCCGAGCGGACCTCGGGCTCGTCGATCTGCCCGCGCACGAGGGCTTCGAAGGCCTGGCGATCGCGGCCGAGCGCCCCCGCCAGCGAGATGGGCTCGCCGAAGCTCACGTGCACCGACCCGAAGCGCCGCTGCAGGTACTTCCGCGCGCGCAGCAGCCCGATCACGCTCTCCTCGGTCTTCCGCCCGCCGCCGAGCTCGTCGACCATCCCCGACTCCTCGACCAGCCGCTCGTAGTTGATCGCGATCGGGACGAAGAACAGGTCCCGGCGCCGGCTCTCGAGGAACGCGTCGACCTCCCAGGAGAGCATGCCGAGGCGGGGCGACAGCATCTTGCCCGTCCGGGAGCGCCCGCCCTCGATGAAGAACTCCTGGGTCAGGCCCTCGCGCACGAGGTAGGTCACGTAGGCGCGGAAGACCTCCTTGTAGAGCGGATCGGCGAAGGAGCGCCGCAGGAAGAAGGCCCCCATGTGGCGGAAGAGGAAGCCGAAGGGCCCGAAGGCCATGTTCTCGCGGGCCGCGATGTGGGGCGGGACGAGGTAGTTCTGGTAGAAGAGCCAGGAGAGGATCAGGAAGTCGAAGTAGGAGCGGTGGCTCGGGACGAGCACGATCGGATTGCGCTTCGCGTCCTCGGCGATCTCCGCGAGGCGTCGGACGTCGACCGACGCGAAGAGCCGCCGCAGCAGACCGCCGACGACCGCCGCGCCGAAGGCGAGCCAGGTCGAGCTCATGTTGGCCGAGATCTCGCGGAAGAGCGCCTCGACCTCGCGCTCCACCTTCTCGGGAGAGCTGCGGCCGGAGGTGCTCCGCAGCTGCATCGCGGCCCGCAGGCCGGGATCGGAGAGGACCTCCCGCAGCACCCGCCAGCGCGGCCGCAGGACGGGCCCCTCGACGACCTTCTCTTCGCGGTAGAGATGGATCAGGATCGCGCGGCGGATCTTGCGCGCGGCGACGGCCGGATCCGCCTCGCCGTCGCTCCGGACGAAGGCCGCGACGTCGATCGCATCCCCGACCTTCACCGCGAGGCTGCGATAGGTCAGCACGAAGCGGGCGACCTTCGCGAAATCCGAGGGCCGGGTCAGCGAGCCGTAGTCGACGTTGAGGAAGCGGTTCTCCGCCCGCGGCCCCTTCTTCCAGAAGATCGCGAGGGGGACGAGGAAGACCTCGCGCCCGCCGCCCTGCTCCGTCGTCGCGGCGACGACCTCGCCGATCAGGTCGAGCTCGTCGCGGCGCTTGTCGCTCTTGCGGCTCGCGAGGAAGTTCTTGAGCAGCTGGGTCCGCAGGAACAGGAAGGCGCTCCGCCCCTGCTCCACCACCCGCCTCACCGTGGCGCGATCCGCCTCGTGCTCGACCTCCCGCGGTCGGCCGCGCTTCAGTCGGAACGCGATGGGGATCAGCTCCACGAGCGGTCGGTAGTAGTAGAAGCCGATCGCGTTGGCGAAGGAGGAGAGCCGCAGTCCGTGGCGCAGGAACAGGACGTTGAAGAGGAAGTAATCGAGGCGGCTCGAGTAGCGCATCATGTAGAGGACGCTGCCGCGTGCCTCGAGCGCCTTCAGGCGGGCGACGACCTCGGGATCGAGCGAGAAGTGGCCGAAGAAGCGCTTCTCGAAGCGCCGGAAGACGAAGTTGAAGCGGCGCGCCATCGCGGAGCGCAGGGCGTGCCGATCGACGGGCGCCCCGGTCTCCGCCGGGTCCGGGCGGGGCCGCCCGGCCTCGCGCGCGACGACCTCGGGCCCGTCGCCGGGCAATTCGCCGCGTCCTGCGTCGCGCTCACCCGTCGGCATCGCGCGGCAGGGTAACGACGGGCTGCGCAGGGGGCAACGCGCGGCCGCCTAATCCGGCAGCAGGATCCCGCCCGGCGCCATCTTCTCGGCGATCTCTCGCGCGCTCCAGAGGCCACCGTCGGCCTGCTTGGTGATGCCCGGCGCGGTGACCATGCGCATCTCGGCGATCTGGCCGCCGCCGGCGAGGAAGGTCTTCCCGGTCACGTCCTTCGCGAGATCGCTCGCGAGATAGACGATCAGCGGCGACACCAGCTTCGGATCGAGCTTCTCCGCCACGCCCGCGCTGTTCATGCCGGGCAGATCCTCGGTGAGCCGCGTGAACGCGACGGGGGCGAGGACGTTGCAGCGGATCTTGTAGCGGGCGCCCTCGAGCGAGAGGCAGCGCATGAAGCCGAAGATGCCCGCCTTGGCCGCACCGTAGTTGCACTGGCCGAAGTTGCCGTTCAGGCCGCTGGTCGAGGAGGTGCTGACGATCGAGCCGCCCTGACCGCGCTCCTTCATGTGGTTGTAGATGGGGCGGGTGACGCAGTAGGTCCCCTTGAGGTGGACGGCGATCACCGGATCCCAGAGATCCTCGGTCGTGTTCGCGAAGCTCTTGTCGCGCAGGATGCCGGCGTTGTTGACGAGCACGTCGACGTGGCCGAACGCCGCGATCGCCGTCTTCAGGATGTTCTCGCCGCCGGCGACCGTCGCGACGTTGTCGTAGCTCGCGACCGCCTCGCCGCCCGCCTGCTTGATCTGGGCCACGACCTGATCCGCCATCGAGGAGCCGGCGCCCGTCCCGTCGCGCGAGCCGCCGAGATCGTTCACGACGACCGCGGCCCCCTCCTTCGCCAGGGCGAGCGCATGCTCGCGACCGAGTCCGCCCCCTGCCCCCGTGACGACCGCGACCTTCCCGTCGAGCAAGCCCATGTCGTTCCTCCCATGCCCGTCGTCGTGCGCGCGGGCGCCGCGACGCTAGCCGAGCGGAGCGAAGGGCTTCAACGCTCCCCACGCACGGCGGTGGCCGCGCGCGGGCCATCAGCGTCCGGATGCGGCGTGGCGGGCGGCGACCGCACCCCAGACGAGACCGCGCAGATGGGCGATTCCGCTCTGGTAGCCGGCGCCGACGTCGAGGTGGGCCGTCGCGTTCCCGGCGGCGTAGAGACCCGCGATCGGTCGCCCCGACACGTGGACGACGCGCGCCGAGGCGTCGAAGCGCAGGCCCGCGGCGTTGATCCCGCCCGAGACGGGGGTGAGGCGGAGGCCGGTGAAGGGGGGTCGTTCGAGGGGGCCGAGGTTCGGGTTCGGCTGGTGGCGCAGATCGCCCGCCATGATCCGTGCCCACGGCACCGTCCCCCGCCCGAAATCCGGATCGCTCCCCGCCGCGACCTGCGCGTTGAAGCGATCGACCGTCGCGCACAGCCGGACCGGATCGAGCCCGAGCGCGACGGCGAGCCCCTCGAGCGTCGGCCGGGTCACCGCGACCGCCTCCGGCAGCGGGGCACCGGGCGGGAAGCCCGCGAGGGCATAACGCGAGCGGTGCTGGTCGTCGAGGATCAGGAACATCGGCAGGTTCACGTAGCGCTGGCGCGCCCCGTCCCAGGTCCGCGCCCGGGGCAGCAGGTCCTTGTAGAAGGACTCGTCGGCGAAGCGCTCCCCGGCGTCGTTCACGAGGATCGCGTGGGGCAGGCCCGCCTCGAAGCCCGCGCTGCGCCAGAGCGGCACGCCCTCGTGGCTCTCGCCGGGGACCTGGACGCCGAAGAGCGACGACAGGTTCTGCGGCGGCACCGCTGCGACCGCGGCGCCGAGGGCACCCGCGATGCGGAGGTGGTCGCCGGTGATCGAGGGGGGACACAACGACCGCCGCTCCGGCAGCTGCTCGAAGGCGCGCGTGAGGGCCTCGTCCCAGTCGTACCCGCCCGTCGCGAGGAGCACGCCGCGGCGCGCGTCGACGGCGACCTCGACCCCGTCGCGCCGCACACGCACCCCGCCGACGCGCTCGCCGTCTCCCAGCAGCGCGACGACCGGGGCGTCGAGCCAGGTCTCGATCCTCCGGTCGACGCAGGCGGCGCGCACGAGCGCCCGCGCCAGGCCGGGGCCGAGGGTGTGGAGACCCTGGCGCGCGCGCTCCGCGGCGAGGGCGAAGTCCCATTCGGCGCTGGCGGCGAGCCCGCCCCACGCGTGCATCTCGTCGTTCAGGACCGGCAGCGGCACGTACGGCGAGGTCCGCACGCGCGACGCGAACGACCCGAGCGATGCGTCCGAGATCGGCTCGACCTCGAGGTAGCGCCCCTTCTCGACGGCCCCGCCGATCCGCGGCCAGTAGTAGTCGGGCAGCCCCTCGATCACCCGCCACGGCACGCCCGCCTTCTCCCCGAGCGCGCGCACCAGCGGTCCCGCCTCCTCGACCAGGATCCGGCGCAGCCCCGGATCCCCGAAGCCGCCGCCGAGGAAGGCGACGTAGTCGAGCGCCGCCTCGACGTCGGCCGCGGCCGAGCCGACGCCGCGGCCGGGCGTGAAGGCGAGCGGATTGCCGGGGGCCCAGACCTGGCCGTAGGAGTAGGCGGTGACGCCGCCGAGCAGCGGTGCCTTCTCGACGATCAGGACCTCGAGACCGAGGTCGGCGGCGACGATCGCGGCGGAGAGCCCCCCGGCGCCGCTCCCGACCACGACGAAGTCGACGGTGCGGCGCGTGGGAAGGGCGGGCGGTGCGCCGGGGCCGCCGACGGCGCTCACGGCTCGAGGGCCACCTTGATCGTCCCGCCCTTGCGGTCCGCGGCCTGGCGGAAGGCGGCCGCCGCGTCCTCGAGCGGGAAGCGGTGGGTCACGAGCGAGGCGGCGATGTCGGGATTCGCGGCGAGCAGCGTCGCCGCGTGGTCGAAGTCGCGGCCGGCGGAGTGACGCCCGTAGGTGTAGGGCAGCACGACGCGCAGCTCCTTCATCAGCGACGTCAGCCCCGGGAGCGGCATGACGTCGAAGTAGATCGCGACGGCGAGCAGCGTGGCCCCCGGCGCGGCGAGCCCGGCGGCCGCGACGAGGCCGTCCTTCGTCGTCGCCGCGTCGATCACGAGGTCGTACTCGCCCGAGGTCCCCTTCGCGCCCAGCCGCTCGCCGACCTCCGATTGATGGCGATGGCGGGCCTGCAGCCCGACCTCGCAGCCGAGCGCACGCACGGCGGCCACCGACATCAGGCCGACGGGCCCGCCGCCGACGACGGCGACGCGCATGCCCGCCTCGATGCGGGCGAGGTGGAGGCCGTGGAGCACGACGGCCATCGGCTCGGCGAGGAAAGCGTCCTCGACCCGGAGGCCCGAGGGCAGCGGCACGAGGCAGCGCTCGGGGACGACGACCGACTCGCACATGCCGCCGTCGAGGGCGAAGCCGAGATTGCTCCCCGCGCCGAGCCGGCAGCGGTGGTACATCCCGCCGCCGCACTGATCGCAGGTCGCGCACGGAATGATCGGCTCGATCGCGACCGGCCGACCGTCTTCGGTGACGCCGGAGAACTCGTGGCCGAGGGTGAACGGGAGCGGGCCCGCCTGGATCATCGCGAGATCGCTCGCACACACCCCCGCCGCCTTCACGCGGACGCGAACGCCGGCCGCCTCGCGATCCGGCTCCGGCACGTCGACGACGCGAACTCCATCCGAAGTGTTTCGCACGGCACGCATGACGACCTCCTCCGACGCGACGGCGCGCCTCGTGTGTTTCGACCCGATCGACGTTAGCGTGCGGAACGGGATCGCAATCGGCAGGGGGACGCGACATGGCGGGAACGGAGCTCGATGCCGGGATCGTCGAATGGGCGGCGGCGGAGGTCGGGGGCAGGCCTCGTCGGATCGAGCGCGCGATCGCGCGGCGCGAGGCGTGGCTGATCGACGTCGAGCGACCGGACGGATCGGTGGTCGAGACGTTCCTGCGGCTCGCCCACGCGGGCGACCCGGCGAACAGCTCGGAGGCGCTCGCGAAGGAGACCCGGGTCGTCGCGGCGCTCGCGCGGAGCGGCGTCCCCGTGCCGGCCATCCTGGGCGTGCTCGATCGGCCGCACGTCGTCCTGTTCGAACGCGTGGGCGGACGCAGCAACCTCCACGACGACACCGCCGAGCGACAGGCTGCGGTGTACCGCGACCATCTCGCGATCCTCGGACGGCTCCACACCCTCGATCCCGCGAAGCTCGAGCTCGACTTCGCGGCGCCGCGCGATCCGGTCGATTGCGCGATGGCCTCCGTCGACGCCCTCGTCCCCGGCATCGCGGGCTGCGAGCCCGCGCCCTTCGCCCGCTTCGGCGTCGCCTGGCTGCGCCGCCACGCGCCGCCCCGGGTCGAGCGCATCAGCCTGCTCCACGGCGACGCGGGGATCGCGAACTTCCTCTACGCCGGCGACCGGATCACGTCGGTGATCGACTGGGAGTGGGCGCACCTCGGGGATCCGATGGAGGATCTCGGCAGCCTCTGCGTCCACGCCTCGTTCTCGCCGTCGGGCGACTGGCCCGCGCTGCTGCCCCACTACGAGGCCGCCTGCGGCATCCCGCTCGACCTCGCGAAGGTCCGCTACTACCGCGTCCACAACCTCGCGCGTTCGGTGCTGGCGCTCGCGCCGATCCGCGTGCGCCTCGAGGCGCGGGACCCGGTCGCGCTGAACCTCTGCTTCGCGATCCTCTGCGACCGGATGCTCTGCGAGTCGATCGCCGACGCGATGGGGATCGTGCTCGAGCGGCCCGAGCTCCCGAAGCGACCCGTGCAGACGAGCCTCTACGACATCGTGGCGGAGAACCTGACGCAGGACGTGCTGCCGCACGTCGAGGGCGAGTTCGCGCGCGATCGGCTCGAGAAGGCGACGCTGCTGGTCCGGACGCTGGCGCGCCAGCGCGACCACCAGACCTTCGCCGACGCGGCCGAGCTCGAGGCCCTCGGCGAGGCGCTGGGCCGACGGCCGACGGATCTCGCGAGCGGGCGCGCCGCCCTCGACCGCCTGATCGAGAGCGACGACGGCCGCCGCGAGGAGGCGGTGCTGCGAGCGCTCGCGAGCATCGCCTATCGCGCCGAGGCGATCGCCGAGCCGGTGGTGAGCCTGTTCGGCCGGACGGCGCTGCGACCGGTCGCCTGAAGCGCGCCCGACGTGCGGGAGGCGGACGAGCCGGGCCCGCAGGACGCGGGACCGCGGGAATCAGGGATCGAGCGGGGTCCCCGGCGCGAAGCCGGTCTCGGGGACGAAGCCGAGCAGGGCGTCGTGATCCTCGGGCGAGGCGAAGAGCTCGAAGGAGTTCCCTTCGCCGTCGCGCAGATAGGTCGACGCGAAGGGACCCGGCGGACACTCGACCGTCGCACGATGGCCGGCGCCGCGCAGCCGATCGAGCAGCGCGTCGAAGCGCGCCCGGTCGCGGAACGCGAGCGCGGCGTTCAGAAGCCCCTGATCGCAGAGCCGTCGGTCCGCGGGCTGCGGCCGACCGTGCGGCGGGTCGTAGCGGACGAGTTCGAGCAGGACCTCCCCACCGCGGGCGGCGACGATCTCCCGCCGCGCGCCCTCGAGCCCGAAGAGCGCCTCGTGCGACGCGTCGTGCAGCACGTCGGGCGCCTGCGGCGCGAGCCCGCACAGCTCGATCCAGAAGCGCGCCGCTCCCTCGAGATCGGCCACCCCGAGCGCCACCGCCCGCACCGCCGGCCGCGCCACCGCGGTCGCGCCCGTCGCGCCGATCGCGACCCCCGCTCCCGCCGCTCCGCCCGCCGCCGCCGGAGCCGGCACCTCGCCGCCGTCGCCGATCAGCTCGACGACGACGCCGTCGGGATCCCGCAGCGCCGCGCGGGCGATGCCCGCATCGCGCACCACCGGCCCGATCGGCCGGTGCCCCGCCCGCGCGGCGCGCTCGAGCACCGCGTCGAGATCCGGTACGCCGATCGTGACCCGCGACCAGCCGAGATCGCTCGCGCGCGCGTCGGCGCGCCGCGGCCGGCCGGCGGGCAGGCTGTGATGGAAGAACTCGAGCTGCACGAAGCGCTGTCCGCCGACCGCCCACCAGAGCGTCGCCGCCGCGTCGTCGCCGAGCTCCTGGAGCACCGAGAGCCCGGGCCCCCAGAGCACGCGTCCGCCTGCGCGCCGGAAGCCCAGCACGTCGGTGTAGAAGCGACAGGCGCGGGGCAGGTCGAGCACCGCCCACGCGATCTGGGCGAGATGTGGCTCGTCCACGGCGGCGCGATCCCGGCCTCCGATCATCCCGACCCCCGTCGCGGCGCGCGTCCCCGCGCCGATCGATGCCTCAGTGGAACAGCACCGTCCGGAGCTCGGCGAACGGCTCGAAGCCGAGCTTGCGGTAGAGACGCGAGGCCCGCTCGTTGCCGGCCACGACCGAGAGCTGGACGTGGCTCGCGCCGGCCGCGAACGCCTCGCGCACGAGCGCCGTCATCCCCTTGCGCGCATGCCCCCGGCGGCGGACGTCGGGCCAGGTATAGACGCCCTGGACGAGCCAGCCGTGGCGGCTGCGGACGTCGGCGTAGGCGACGAACACGACGCGGCCCCCCTCGCAGACGACGCGCGCCCGGGGCAGTCGGCTCTCGACCCAGCGCGCGAAGCCGACGGGATCGCGCTCCGCGGGATCGGGCCGCTGCTCCTCCCAGAGGCTGGCGCGGGCCGCGTGGATCAGGTCGCCGAGATCGCCGGGGCGGGCCCGGCGCGCCTCGCCGGGCAGATCGGCGTCGGCGGCCTCGCCGTCGCGCGGGGCGCCGTCGTGCGGCGCACGGAGCTGATAGGCCAGCTCGACGCGGTCGATCACCGCCTCGCGGCCGGCGCTCACGAAATGCGGCCAGAGCAGCTCGACCGTGCGGCGATCGGTCTTCAGCAGGCCGGTCGGGACGCGCAGCAGCGCGGGACGAAGGGCGGCGAGGGCCGCGGGGTCGAGGCCGTGGGAGAGCGCGATGCCGGGGCGAAGGGCGGCGAGCCCGACCAGCCGATCGCCATCGAAGGCGCCGTGGACCTGGGGCATCGGCTCGCCCGCATCCGGGAATCCGGCGAGCTGTTCGACCTGGTCGATCAGGACGAGATTCTCCTCGGGCGCCACGAGCAGGCACGCGAGGGCGGCGGACCGGTCCGCGGGCGACAGCCGTCGCGCCCGCAGGCGCCCGCCGGGCACCGGCTAGGACCCGGCGAGGACGACCAGCACGTCGCCTTCCTCGACCGCCTGCCCCTCGGCGACCCGGATCTCGGCGACGCGGCCGGCGGCCGGGGCCTCGATCGGAATCTCCATCTTCATGGACTCGATCACCAGGAGGACTTCCTCTTCTTCGACCTGCGCGCCCACGGTCGTCTCGATCTTCCACACGTTGCCCGTGACCTGCGCTTCGACCTCGATCGTCAACTGGCGTCTCCCGGCGGTGCCCGCGCGAGGGTGCGCGGCGAACGATGGGGGAGCATGCCGGGCACCCACCGGGCCGGCAAGCTCGGCCGCCGGGTCGCCTCGGCGGCCCCGGCGGAAGAGCCCGGCCGACGCGCCGCGTGCGCCCCGGACGGGACTTGCGGCCCGCGCCCGGCCCCGCCCCGGCGCGCGGGGCCCGCGAACGCGACGCCCGCTGCTACGCTCGGCCACCCGCGGAGGACCCCGTGCTCGAAACCGTGACGCAGGGATTCAAGAACGCCAGCGAGAGGCTGCGCGGCGTTCGCGAGCTCAACGACGCCAACATCGACGAGGCGCTGCGCGACGTCCGGATGTCGCTGCTCGAGGCCGACGTCGACCTCGCGATCACCCGTTCGTTCCTCGCCCGCGTGAAGGAGCGCAGCCTCGGGACGAAGGTCGAGACGAAGACCCGCGACCGCGCCGGCCGCCTGATCCGCGTCACCCCGGGCCAGCACTTCATCCGGATCTGCGAGGAGGAGCTGACCGAGCTGATGGGCCCGGTCGATCCCTCGCTCGCGAAGAGCGCGGGGCTGACGTCGGTCCTGCTCGCCGGCCTCCAGGGCGTCGGCAAGACGACGATCGCCGCGAAGCTCGCCGTCCACCTGCGCAAGCAGGGGCGCAAGCCGCTGCTGGTCGCCGCCGACGTCTACCGCCCCGCCGCGATCGACCAGCTGAAGACCCTCGGCGCGTCGATCGGCGTCCCCGTCCATGCCGGGGCGCCGATGGAGACGCCGCCCGCGATCTGCGCCGCCGCCTTCGCCCGCGCGAAGCAGGAGGGCTTCGACGCGATCATCTACGACACCGCCGGCCGGCTCGCGGTCGACGACGACCTGATGGTCGAGCTCGAGCAGATCGTGGCGGCGGTGGCCCCGGCCAACAAGCTGCTCGTCTGCGACGCCCTGATGGGACGCGACGCGGTCAACGTCGCGAGCGCCTTCGCCGCGCGGATCGCCCTCGACGGCGTGATCCTGACCAAGCTCGACGGCGACGCCCGCGGCGGCGCCGCCCTCTCGGTCAAGGCGGTCACCGGCGTCCCGATCAAGTTCATCGGCACCGGCGAGACCGTCGACCGGCTCGAGGAGTTCCGGCCCGAGGGCCTCGCTTCGCGCATCCTCGGCATGGGCGACATCGTCGGCCTGGTCAAGGACTTCGAGGAGGTCATCGACGAGAAGGAGGCCGAGGCCGACGCCGAGCGCCTCCTGAAGGGGAGCTTCGGCCTCGACGACCTGCTCAAGCAGATGCGCATGATCCAGAAGCTCGGCCCGCTGAAGGACGTCTTCAGCAAGCTCCCGGGCATCGGCCAGTTCGCGGATCAGGTCGACGACGGCGAGCTCGTCAAGGTCGAGTCGATGATCCAGTCGATGACGCGCAAGGAGCGCGAGCGGCCCCGCCTGATCGACAAGAGCCGCGCGCGCCGGATCGCCGCGGGCAGCGGTCGCAAGACCTCGGACGTCGAGCAGCTCGTCGAGCGATTCCTCCAGATGCAGAAGCTGATGGGCGCCCTGGGCCAGCAGGGCGGGCTCCTCTCGAAGCTCGGCGGTGGCCTTCCCGGCGGCGGATTGCCCGGCGGGATGCCCGGCGGATTCCCGCGCGGGCTGCCCGGCGGCCTGCCGGGGCTCGGCGCGGGCCCGGGCGGGATGCCGGCGGGCTTCGATCCGTCGACGTTGTTCGGCGGGCCCGGACGAGGCGGTGCGCCCCGCAAGCCGCAGGACGCGAAGGCCAAGAAAAACAAGCGAAAGCAGCAGCGAGACTCGCGGAAGAAGCACCGGAAGAAGTAACCTCGGCCGGCCATCCGATCCATCGCACCCGAGACGCCGTGCCCCTCCGATCGCGCCCCCCCTCCGCGGTCCGATCCGGGCCGGAATTCCGCCTCGGGTGCACGCGAGACCGCCCTTCCCCGTCGGTCCCGGCGGCCCGTCCGCTGGCTCGGTCAGATTGATTTCCGCTCCGATTCTCGGGCGTTGCTGCCGATCGGACGGATTCGAGAGGGAGTTCATGAAGAGAATCCTGTCGATCGTGATCCTGGGCCTGGTCCTGGCCGGCGCCGCCTCCGCGGCCCGCAGCGACTTCCCGCAGCCCAGGGCTCTCGAGCCCGACGTGACCTTCTGGAAGCGCATCTACAGCGAGGTCGGCACCGACGGCGGCCTGATCCACGACACCCACGACCTCTCCCTCGTCTACGAGGTCGTGAAGTTCCCGAGCCGCCACGGCGCCGAGCGCCACATCGAGGCCCGCAAGCGCCACTACCAGGCCATCCTGCGGACCCTCGCCGCGGGCAAGCGATCGGGCCTCTCCCGCGACGAGAAGCGCGTCCTCTCGATGTTCGGCAAGGGCGTCACGAGCGCGCGGCTGCGCCTCGCGTCGGAGCGCCTGCGCTTCCAGCTCGGCCAGGCCGACAAGTTCCGCGCCGGCGTCATCCGCTCCGGCGCCTACATGGACCACATCCTCGGCGTGCTGCGGGACATGAACCTTCCGCTCGAGATCGCCCACCTCCCCCACGTCGAATCGTCGTTCACGCCCAACATCTACTCCCGCGTCGGCGCCGCCGGGCTCTGGCAGTTCACGAGCGCGACGGGCAAGCGCTTCATGCGCGTCGACCACATCGTCGACGAGCGCCTCGACCCCTACCGCGCGTCGGTCGCCGCCGCGCGCCTGCTCGAACAGAACTACCGCGTGACCGGGAGCTGGCCCCTCGCGATCACCTCGTACAACCACGGCGCCTCCGGCATGCGCCGCGCCGCCCAGCAGCTCGGCACGAAGGACATCGCGCGCATCGTGCGGAACTACCGCTCGCCGACCTTCGGGTTCGCCTCGCGCAACTTCTACGTCGAGTTCCTCGCCGCCGACCACGTCGCCTCGAACTACCGCGACTACTTCGGCGACCTCGACCTCCACGATCCGATCGACTTCGAGTCGGTGACCCTGCCCTACTACGCGCGGGCGCGGGATCTCGCGAACGCCTTCGGCGTCGACCTCGCGACCCTCGAGAAGGCGAACCCCGCCCTGCGGCCGGGGGTCTGGCGCAACTCGAACTTCGTGCCGAAGGGCTACTCGCTGCGCGTCCCGAGCCGGGGCCTCGATCGCCCCGTCGGCGAGGCGCTGGCGGCGGTGCCGAACGCCAACCGCTATGCGAGCCAGACGACCGGCGGGACCTACGTGGTGCGCCGAGGCGACACGCTCGGGAAGATCGCCTCGCGCCACGGCATCTCGACCCAGCGGCTCGCGTCGATGAACGGCATCCGCCGCGCCAACAGCATCCGCGTCGGCCAGCGGCTGCGCGTGCCGAGCCGCGAGACGATCGCCCCGATGGGACCGAGCATCTCGAGCGAGGTCCTCGTGGCGGAGAAGCCCGCACCGGAGCCGAAGCCGGTCGCGCGGGAAGAGAAGCCGGTCGAGGTCGCGAGCGTCGCCCCGCCGAAGCCCGAGCCCTCGGCCCCGACCCGGCCGGAGCCCGCCGCGGCGCCGCCGAAGGCCCGCGAGCCCGAGCCCGCCCCGACCCTCGCCGCCGCGGACGCGCCGGCGACCACGACCTACACCGTCCGCCGCGGCGACAACCTGAGCCGCATCGCGCGCGTCCACGGCACGACGGTGAACGAGATCCTCGCGCTGAACCGCCTCGGCAATCGCCACCAGCTGCGGCCCGGACAGCGCCTGGTCCTGGCGAGGCCGGCGGACGAAGGGGCCAGGCCGACGACGGCGCCCGCCGGCGAGGTCCGCGTCGCCCAGGCGGAGACGCGCCCGGAGCCTCGGCCCGAGGTCCGACCCGAGGCCGCCGTGAAGCCGCCCGTCGCGCCGAAGCCGACCCCGGCGAAGTCCGCGACCGCCGCGGTGCGGCCGCCCGCGGCGCCCGCGCCCGAGACGCCCCGGGTGGCCAGCGCGGCCCCGGTGGACCCGATCGACGCGAACCCCGAGCTCGGCGAGGCCTTCGATCCCCACGACGAGAGCGCGACGGACCCGAGCCCCGGGCTGCTCGCCGATCCCTCCGACTATTCGATCGCGAACGACCGGACGATCGTGGTCCAGCCCAACGAGACCCTCGGCCACTACGCCGAGTGGCTCGGCGTCCGGGCGAGCCGGCTCCGCCAGCTCAACGGCATGCGCTACGGCGAGCCCGTCGTGCTGCACCAGAAGATCCGCCTCGACTTCTCGAAGGTCCCGCCCGCCGACTTCGAGCGGATCCGGACCGAGTACCACCGCGAGCTCCAGGAGGCGTTCTTCGCCGAGTGGGAGATCGAGGGGACCTCGGTCCACAAGGTCGGCCCCGGCGACTCGATCTGGTCGCTCTCGACCCGGCGCTTCGCGGTCCCGATCTGGCTCCTGCGCCAGTACAACCCCGACGTCGACCTCGACTCGCTGTCGGCCGGCACGCAGATCACCGTGCCCAAGCTGAAGCAGCGCAGCGCCGAGACGAGCGCGCGGGACGTGGTGGGCCGGACGGCGACGGCGGGCTAGTCGGGCTCAGGCCTGGAAGATCTTCTCGTCCGGCAGGCGGATCGCCGTCAGCGGACCGCCATACACCGCGCCGGTGTCGACGCCGATGCTGAAGGGCGTGTTCCAGCGGACGCCGAAGTCCTCGTTCGGCGTGTGGCCGTAGATCATCGTGATGCCGAGATCGTGGGGCAGATCGCCGCTCGTGCGATTCCAGAGCAGGTCCTCGGGCCGCGACTTGCGCAGCGCGTAGGCGAGGTCGCCGCTGCGCAGGTGGCTCTGGTTGATGCCCGCGTGCACGAAGAGGTAGTCGCCCTCGACGTAGGAGACGCGCAGCGAGAGCAGGAAGTCCTCGTGGCTCTTGGGCAGCTTGAAGGTCTCGCGGTCGGTGTCGAGGCGATCGAAGTAGCCGTAGCCCGCGAGGGTGCGGTCACCGCCGTTCATCAGGAACGCATCGCCCCCGAAGTAGGCGTCGTCGGTCCAGCCGAGGAAGTCGAGGAACATCGACTCGTGGTTGCCGAGCAGGAAGACGCACTCGTGGCGCGAGCGCAGCTCGATCAGGCGCTCGATCACGCCCGGTGAATCCGGACCGCGATCGATGTAATCCCCGAGGAAGATCAGCTTGTCCCCGGGCTCGAGCGGGAGCAGTCCGAGCAGCTCGTCGAGCTTCTCGAGCTCCCCGTGGATGTCGCCGATCGCGTAGAGCATGGGCCTCGCCCACCGGGCTAGGAGCCGGCTTCCCCGGGCTGGCATCGGCCTTCGGCGCGGCGGTCTTGACGGGATTCCGGGTGGTCCGCCGAACCAGCGGGGATGGGCTCGCCGGTCCGGGCCGGTGCCGCCCGGTTCGCGAGCTGGCCGCACGCGGCGTCGATGTCGCGGCCGCGATCGCGGCGCAGGGTGACCCGCAGGCCGGCCTCGTGGAGGGCGGCGGTGAAGCGATCGACGACGGCCCCGGGCGGCGGCTGGTAGGGCGCGTCGGCATGCGGGTTCATCGGGATCACGTTGACCTTCGCCGGGATGCCCGCGAGCAGCTTCGGCATCCGGCGGGCGTCCTCGAGCGAGTCGTTGACCCCGTCCATCAGGGTGTACTCGAAGAAGACGGGGCGGCGGCGGTTGAGCTGCGGCTCGCTGCGCAGCGTCGCCATCAGCTCGTCGAGCGGGAAGCGCTTGTTCAGGGGCACCAGCACGTCGCGCACCGCGTCGGTCGTCGCATGGAGCGACACCGCGAGATGGATCGGCGCGACCGAGAGCAGCGGCCCGATCTGGGGCAGCACGCCGGCGGTCGAGACGGTGATCCGGCGCGGGGCCAGCGCGAGGCCCTTGGGATCGACGAGGATCCGGATCGCCTCGGAGACGTTCGGCAGGTTGAGCAGCGGCTCGCCCATGCCCATGAAGACGACGTTCGTGAGCGCCTCGCCCGCCGGGATCCGCCGCCGCGCGTGGAGGACCTGATCGACGATCTCGCCGGCGGAGAGGTTGCGCGTGAAGCCGAGGGCGCCGGTCGCACAGAAGCTGCAGGTCAGCGGACAGCCGACCTGCGTCGACACGCAGAGGGTGTGGCGGCGCTCCTCGGGGATCAGCACGGCCTCGATCGACGCCCCGTCGAAGGCCCGCAGCAGCAGCTTCTGCGTGCCGTCGACCGAGCGCTGGGTCAGCACGACCTCGAGCGTCTCGACCTCGAACTCGGCTGCGATCTCGTCGCGCAGGCCCGCCGGCAGGTTCGTCATCTGGTCGAGGCGCGTCGCGTCCTGCTGGTAGAGCCAGTTCGCCACCTGATCGGCGCGCCAGGCCGGCCAGCCCCGCGCCGCGAAGAGCGCCCGCAGCGCCGCGCGGCCGTGGTCCTTCAGCGACGCGCGGCGCCGGGCATGGCTGCGCCCTGCCTCGCGCGCGTCCTCGCGACGCGCGACGCCTGCGCCGGGCGCGCCTTCTCCGAGGGAGCCTTCTCCGATCGAGCCTTCGACGGCGCTCATCGCGGTCTCCCCGAGTCGGCGCGGCCGCCGTCGGGCGTCGGTCCGGCCGGCACGGCGTACGCGAAGAAGTGGAGCGGACGGGACTCGGCCCGCCACTGCGCCTCGTACCCCGTCGTCATCCGCCCCGGCACCTCGGGCAGGAAGGCGAGCGGCGCATAGCGGTTCGCGAGCCCCTTCTCGGCCGAGAGGACCTCGTCGATCTGCTGGGCATAGGGCACGTCGTCCGTCGCGACGTAGAGGACCCCACCGGGGCCCAGCGCGCGGGCGGCGAGCGCCGCGAAGGAGGGCTTGAGCAGCCGCCGGTCGGCGTGGCGCAGCTTCGGCCAGGGGTCGGAGAAGTTGACCCAGATCTCCGCGAGGGAGCCCGGCTCGAAGGCGTCGCGCAGAACCTCCTCGCCGCGGCCGACGGTGAGCAGCACGTTCGGCAGGCGCGCCCGGGCGACCTTGCGCGCCATCTTGAGCGCGCGCTTCCACGAGACCTCGACGCCGACGTAGTCCGTCCCGGGCGAGGCCGCGGCCAGGGCGAGCAGGAACTCCCCTCGCCCGAAGCCGATCTCGAGCACGAGCCGACGCGCCGGCGTGTCGGTGGGCGCTCCGGGTCCAGCGGTCCCCCCCGCCCGCGCGTCGGCCTCCGCGCCCTCCCCCGCCCGGGCGACGGCGCGGGCCCGGGCCCGGGCGAAGAGCCGCACGAAGCCCTCCGACGCGATCTCGTCGGGCGACACGCGCGGGTCGTCACCGGGAATCTCGTATTTGAGGGAGCGCCCCATGGCGGAGAGGTCCTCGAGGATGCGGCGGGGCCGGGAAGGGCCCGGAAAGGGCCGGATCCTAATCGAGAGCCGCCTCCTGCGCTTCGGGGGTCGCGGCGAGGCCGGAGACGACGTGGGAGACCACGTGCCGGACCGCCTGCTCGAGATCCCGCACGTCGATCACCTCGACGCCGAACGCCCGGGCACGCTCGAGCAGCGCCTCCTGGATGCGCACGATCTCGTTGAAGCTGCCGAGATAGCGCTCGGAGGTGCGCGCCCCGCGGCCGTGGGCCCGGGCGACGATGTGGGCCCGCAGCGACTCGCGGTCTTCGTCGGCCGCGAGCATCAGCACGACGTGGGCGCGATGGCTCCAGCCCGCCAGGTCGTAGAGGCCGGGGACCAGGCTGACGCCGTCGATCACCGTGTTCGTCCCCTCGACGATCGCCCGCTCGATCACCGCCCGCACGCCGACCGAGACGGTGCGCGACTGCTCGAGGAAGCCCTCGACGATCGGATCGAGCCCCGGCGCCACCGCCGTCACCAGCTTCTGGTGGGCCTCGAACGACGACACGTGCAGCGTCGGCACGAACTCCTCGGAGATCATCACGCGCATCACGTCGCGGATCGCGTCCGTCGAGAGCACGCGGGCGATCGAGAGCCGCCGCGCGACCTCGATCGCGAGGGACGACTTGCCGACGCCGCTGGTCCCCCCGAGCAGCAGGATCAGCGGCTTCGTGTCCTGGTTCTGGAAGCGCCGCCAGACCCGGTAGCGCGCGGCGTAGTCCGCCCCGGAATGCCGCTCGACGACCTCGTGCACCATCGCCCGCAGCTGGTCGCGGGTGACCTCGTGAAGATCCCGCTGGCGGAGCGACCACTCGATCTCGAAGACGATCTCGAGCGCCTGATTCGGCTCGAGCCCCGTCGGGTAGAGCGACTGCAGGAGCCGGCCCTGGTTGAAGGGCCAGCGACCGTCCCGACCGACGACGTCGATGCGATCCTCGGCGGCGGGCAGGGACTCGCCGCGGCCCTGAGGCGCGGACGGGGCGGCCGACGTGCCCGCGGGCGAGGTCGGGGCCGGGGTCAACGGGGCGACGGGCGCCTTCGCGGTCGAGGCCCGGGGCGAGGAGCGCGGGGCCGGGCTCGCGCCGCCCGAGGCGGCGGGGGCGTCATGGCTCGTGAACCGGGACAGGGGACCGCGGGGCGCCGCGGGGTCTGCGCTTGGCTCCGAGGCACCGCGCGGTGCCTCGAGACGGGTCCTGTTGTCCGGTGTGCCCAATGGACCCGACCTTACCAGCCCGGGCGGCGTTGCGACATCCGCGCCCGGATCGGCCTCCGTCCGCGGCCCCGAACGGGCCGACGAAAGGACCTCGACGGGAGGAATCCGGAGGGACTCCGTTCTTTTCGAAGACATCGCGACATTTCCCCGGTCTTTTGGCTTGACTTGAGCGGGGTCGGCCCATTTACTCTGGGCGACCGGGTCGAGTCGATCGGCAGACCCCGCTGCAGCCCGGTGAGATCGCCACCCCCCTCGAAAGTCGTCGTGCGCCGTACGTCTGCTCGCGGATCGGAGTCGACCGCGTCACCGTGCCGGCGAGACCGTGGACGCGGCTGCACGATGGCCCAACCGACGGGGCGAGGGGCATGAGACCGAACCGGATGACGACCAAGCCGAACCCGAAGAAGGCCGAGACCGCTCCCGCCTCGAACCCCGCCGAAGCCGCGGCGGACGAGTCGGTCCCCGCTGCCCTCGACGCCGCGGCCGCGCTGCGCCCCGCCGCCGAAGCCATCCGCCACTTCAAGACGAGCGAGGTCGTCGACCTGCTCGATCTGTCCCGCCGCCAGCTCCAGTACTGGGCGAAGACCCGGCTGGTCGAGCCCTCGGCGCGCACGCCCGGCGGCCACCACCGCTACGACTTCAACGACCTGGTGGCGCTGAAGGCGACCAAGCGCCTGATCGACGCCGGCGTCTCGGTCCAGAAGATCCGCAAGAGCGTGGGCGCGCTGCGCAAGCTGCTGCCGCAGGTGGGGCGTCCGCTCTCGGAGCTCGTGCTGGTGGCGACCGGAGACGTGGTGCTCGTCTTCCACGACGAGACGGTTTTCGAGGCGATCACGGGGCAGGAATGGGTCTTCCCGGTCGCGGCCTTCGAGCGAGAGGTCTCGGACTTCCGGCATCGCCAGGAGGCCCGCGAGGAAGCGCGCCACGAGGCGGTCGCCCGTGCCCGCAGCGGCGCGGACGGCGAGACCGGGACCGGACGCCGCGCGGGCGCCGGACGCCGGGCGGCCCGGCGGGCGCCGGTGGAGCCGGTGACGCCGAGCGACCGGGAGAGCGCTTCGGGGTCGGAGGCGACCGGGCAACGCGCGGCGCGGCCGGCGAAGCCCTCGGTTCGGAGTGCTGGACAGAGCCGGAAACGCTGGAGCAGGACGGGCTGAGCGGAAGGCTCGGCCGGATCGTTCTCGTCGTTCGTACGGATCACACGCCCGCGGCCCCGGTCGCGGTCGGAACGCCTCGGGGGGGGACGTCATGCGTGTCATCGCGATCGTGAATCAGAAGGGCGGCTGCGGGAAGACGACGACGACGGTGAACCTCGCCGGCGCGCTCGCCGAGGAGGGCCATCGCGTCCTCGTCGTCGACATGGATCCCCAGGCCCACGCCACGCTCGCTCTCGGCCTCGAGCCCGACGACCTCGAAGCGAATCTCTACGAGGTCCTGGTCGAGCCCGCCGGCTCGGGACGGCTCGACTCGATCATCGTCGACGTCTCGGAGTCGATCGACCTCGCGCCGTCGAGCATCGTGCTCTCCGCCCTCGAGCAGAAGCTCGCGAGCGAGCGTCACGACGCGCGCACCGAGCGCCTCGCCGCGGCGATCGAGGCGCTGCCGCCGCTCTACGACTTCGTGCTGATCGACTGCCCGCCGAACGTGGGCCTCCTGACCTTCAACGCCCTGCGCGCAGCCGGCGAGGTCATCATTCCCCTCGAGACCAGCTTCTTCGCGATCGACGGCGTCCAGAAGCTGCTCGAGACGATCGGCCTGCTCTCCGAGCGGATCGGCCACAAGCTCCACGTGCGCGTGCTCCCGACGCTCTACGACGGCCGCACGCGCTATGCGCGCAACACCCTGGGCGAGATCCGCGAGCTGTTCAAGGAGCTCTGCTTCGACTCGGTGATCCGCCTCAACGTCAAGCTGCGCGAGGCGGCGAAGCACGGCGTCCCGATCTCCCGCTTCGCCCCCACCGCGATCGGCGCGATCGACTACGCCTCGGTCGCCATGGAGCTCGCGGCCGCCCCGCCGGAGGTGCTCGCGACGATTCCGACCGAGCGCCGCGGCAGCGTCCCGGCGGGCGGGGCCCCGCGCGAGGTCGTCGTGCGCTTCAAGGACGCGGCGGCGGGCGACGTTCGCATCGCGGGCGACTTCAACGGCTGGGTGCCGGATCGCGGCGTGCGCTCGCTGATCGCCTCCGAGGGTCAGACGCGCGTCTGGACCAAGGTGCTCACCCTCGAGCCCGGGACCTATCAGTACCGCTACGTGGTCGACGGCGAGTGGCGCGAGGATCCGACGAATCCCCAGTCCGCTCCGGGCCCGACGGGCCAGCCCAACTCGATCCTCCACGTGCGCTGATCCCCGCAGCGCCGTTTCCGGCGGCGGTCGCCGAGAACGGCTCGGGGCAGCCCTTGCTGCGGGCCTCCGCGCCCGTCGGAAACGTCCGTGCCGCGCGACCTCTCCGACGTCCTCCACTACTTCCTCCCGGAGCTCGAGCGTTCGGCGGACGGCGCCGAGAACGCGGCCGCGAAGCCCGCGCGGCGCGTGGGCCGGCCGGCACCGGAAGGGCCGGAGGGGACGATCCGGCCGGCGGGACGACCCGAGGCGACGCGGTCGGGCTGGACGGGCTCGGCGCCCGCCGCGCGGCGGCGCGGCGCCTGGGCCGGCGCGACACCGGCGCCGCCGCCGCTCTCGGTGCTCTGCGTGCCGATCGGCGAGCGCGATCTCGTCCACGCGGCCTTCACCTGGAGCCTCGCCGTCGAGACCGCCCGCCAGGGTGGATCGGTCGCCGTCGTCGCCCCCGCGGCCGATCGCGACACGCCCCTCTGGTCGAGTCCGCGTCCGGGTCCGGGCGAGCCCGAGCTCGTCTACTGCCCCGCCGAGGGGCTGAGCGATCTGCGCCGCACCGCCTCCACGCTCGCCGAGTCCCGCAGCCGCACGGCGCGCCAGGGCGGCATCGTCTTCACGCGCGTTCCACCGCGCTGGCTCGACGATCGAGGCGATCGCCCCGATCCCATCCGCTGGGTGCTCACGTTCAGCTCGCCGCGACGCGAGGACGCGACCTCGACCTTCGAGCGCATCGAGCGCCTGGTCCAGGATCGCCCGGGCCTCGAGGTCGGCGTCACGATCCACGGGGTGCGTCGGATCGCCGAGGCCCGGGACGCCTTCGACGAGCTCGCGCGGCGCTGCGAGGAGCGGCTCGGCCTCTCCCTCGCGAGCTACGGCCTGCTGACCGACGACCTCGACGTCTACCGCGCGATCGCAGCCGGTCGCTCGATCACCGAGACCCGGCCGGACTCGCCCGCCGCCCGCGCCCTGACCGACGTCGCCCGGCTGATCTACGAGGACGCCCGGAGCCGGGTCCTTGGCTGAGGCGTCGCTCGAGGGCTTCAGCGATCGCGCGAGCCTGCGGCACGCCCTCGCCCACCGGCTCGGCGAGCTGCAGCCCGACCTGCGCATCGTGGCCGAGGGATTCCGGGCGGAGGTCTCGGCGATCGACCTGCTCGCCGTCGGGAAGGAGGGGGAGCTCGTCTCGATCCGCTTCTCGAAGCCCGACGACGACCGAGCGACGCTGACACGGGCCCTGGGCGACCTGACCTGGCTCCGCGCGCGGCGGGCGGACTTTCTGAAGCTCTCCCCCGGTCTCGGGATCGATCCGTCGGCCGAGCCGCGCGCCCTCGTCGTCTGCCACGGATTCTCCGCCGAGACACTGGCCGCCGTCGACAACTTTCCCGAGAGCACGGTCGCGCTCTGGTGTTGTCGCGGGCTGCGGATCGAGACGCGCCCGGTCCTCGTGATGGAGCCGATGAGCGCGAAGCCGATCGGGACGCCGTGGCCCGAGGTGCTCTCCGCGACGAGCCCGGGGAAGGCCGGGAAGCAGTCGGCCGCGTCCCCCGCCCACCCGATCGCGGAAGCGCCGGATCGGCCCTTCGCGACACCGCTCCGCACGCTCCCGCGCCAGCCGCTCGCCGACCCGCCCAGCCGTTCGGCCTTCCGCAGCGGCCTGCTCGACACCGACCTCGCCCCGCCGACGGGTCCCGATCCGCAGAGGCCCGAGACCCGGGAGCGCGACGCCGACCCCGTCCCGACGCGCTGAGACGCCCGCCACAGCGCCCGGAGGCCCCGCGGGTCGCGGCTCCGAAAAAATCCCTGCCGTTTTTCGGCACCGGTGACATTTCTTGCCACCTCCGCCGCGCTGATGGCTACTTCCCATCCGGGGGGTTCTCTGGATCGACCTGGGAGATCCGAGGCCACGCATCTGCGCTGCGAAGGATTCGGCTTGTGAGCCTGCACGAATACAGCCCGACTGAACAGCCGCCGCGAAAGGCCGCGCCCCGTCCCGGGCTCGCGCCGAGCCGGACGCGTTCGGCCACGCCCGACGAGGCGCTCGTCGATCGCGTGCGGGCGGGGGATCGGGCGGCCTTCGACGAGCTCTATCAGCGCTACTTCAAGCGGGTCTACGCCTTTCTCGACAAGCGCCTGCGCAATCGCTGGGATACGGAAGAGACGACCCAGGAAGTCTTCATCAACGTCTTCTCGTCCCTCGACGGCTACCGGGGCGATGCGCCCTTTGCCGCGTGGATCTTCGGCCTGACCCGTCGGACCCTCGCCGCGCGATTCCGACGCAAGCGCCATCCCGTCGTCCCGCTGACCGAGGAGGACGAGGATCGCGCGATCGGCGGCCTGACTGCGGGCGCGCAGCCCGAGGCGACGCCCCTCGAGCAGTACGAGTTCAACGAGCGCGCTTCCCAGATCTGCCGGACGCTCGAGACCGAGATGAGCGACGAGCAGCGGACCGTCTTCGAGCTACATCATCTCGAAGCCCTGCCGATTGCCGAGATCGCGCGGACGCTGTCGAAGTCCGAGGACTCGGTGAAGTCCAATCTCTACCGGACGCGAAAGCTGCTGCTGACCCGCTGAGGCCGCCTGCTACCGTGCCGGCGATGAACGGATCCGTGTCCCGTCCCCGCTCCAACGAGGCGCCCGCGCGTGCCACGCTCTGGCCCATCGAAGCCGGCGAGCCGTGGTCGGGCCTCCAGGTCGAGAAGCTCGAGGTCCTCTCCCGCGGCGACTTCGTGACCGGCTTGCGGATCCGGCGCCCCGCCGGCGCCGAGGCGGCGAACGCCGCCCGCCCGGGGCTGCTCCTTCTGATCCACGACGCGACCGGACACGCGAGCGCGGCGACCTGGTCGCCGATCGCCGGCTGGCTCGCGCGCGGCGGCCGGACCGAAGCGATCGCCCTCGACCTGCCGCTCCACGGACCGCGCAGCAGCGCCAAGCTCTCCGAGCGCCTGGTCGCCGGCTTCGCCGCCCTCGCCCGCGGCGCCTTCCTCGATCGCAACGGCACGGTCCTCGTCGAGGAGTTCCTGCGCCAGTCGACTCACGATCTCGGGCGGAGCCTCGACGCGCGACTCGCCCTCGGCGAGATCGACCCGGATCGCGTCGCCCTGATCGGCGTCGGGCTCGGTGCCCGCGTGGCGGACGCCTGGCTCGCCGAGGACGACCGCGTCCGCGCCGCGGTGCTGGTTCGGACCGGCCGGGCCCCGGCGCTCCCCCTCGCCGCGGCGCCCGAGCGTCTCGAGCTCGAGTCGGGGGACGCGCCGGACTGGGCCTTCGAGGCGGAGCGCTTCCTGCGCTCACGCATCGCGCTCTGAGAACGAGACCAGGTCCGAGGCGCCCACGTCCTCGGCTGCGGGCTCGCGTCGCACGACCAGCAGCGTGCCCGCCGTGACCAGCGCCGGCATCAGCAGCAGATTGAAGCCCGGCACGAAGCAGGCGACGAAGGCCACCGTCCCGAAGCCCGCCATCACCGCCCGATTCGCCCAGACGAAGCGCAGCCGATCGCGGAACGAGAGCCCGCGCCGGTCGAAGGCGTGGCCCGCGTACTCGAGGGGCAGGAACAGGACGGTGAGCGCGACGAGCAGGGGCGTCGTCACGAAGCTGGCTCCCGGCACGACCAGGGCGACCAGCGAGAGGCCGACCCAGGCGAGCACGAGGCAGCCGATGCGCTGGGCCTCCGCGGCGAAGCTGCGCAGGACGGCGACGGGCACGCTCGCCTCGGGCACCGGTGAGCCCGCCTGCTCGCTGCGCGCGAGGCGCTCGACCCGGACCGAGAGGCGCTCGAGGAAGGGCGCGCTCGCGAGATTCGCCGCCAGCAGGGCCGCCACGATCGCGACGGCGAAGAGCACCACGACGATCAACCCGCCCGCGACCCAGACGGCGAAGGTCGCCGGCCCCACCCAGAGCCAGCTCCAGAGGCTCGTCGCCTCGAAGACCGGCAGCAGCGAGTCGCACCAGGCGACGATCGCGCCGAGGTTCGCCAGGAAGAGCGAGCCGGCGATGGCCACCGCGACCAGGGCGAGAAAGACGGGCACGATCGCGAGGGGCCAGAGCGCGGGGGCGCGCCGCAGGAAGCGCCCGCCTTCGAAGAGCAGGCGCAGCCCCTCCTCGAAATCCGCGAGCCCACCGCGCTCCGCCGCTGCGCGGCCCATCCGCCTCTCCCCGCCCGAGCCCCTGCCCGAGCGCGTGTCGCCGCGAGGCCTCCGCCGGCCACCGCGCCGCCGGCCCAGCCCTCAGCCCGCCGCACTCGGCGGGGCGAAGGAACGGATGCGGGCCAGCAGGGCGTCGCGGCGTCGCACCATCTCGGCCTCGGTGTCGGCCTCGAGATTGAGGCGCAAGACCGGCTCGGTGTTCGACGCGCGCAGATTGAACCACCAGCTGGGATAGCGCACCAGCAGTCCGTCGAGATGGGAGATCACCGGCGCACCCGCGTGCTCGGCCTCGATCGCGCGGATCACCTCGGCGGCGTCCCGCACGCGGTTGTTGATCTCCCCGCTCGCCGCATAGCGCCGGAGGGGCGCCACGAGCTCGGCGAGCGGTCGGCCCTCGGCCCCGAGCACGTCGAGCAGGGCCACGAGGGCCGCGGTTCCGTCGTCGGCGACGAGCGCGTCGCTGAAGCGGAAGTAGAGATGGCCCGAGAGCTCGCCGGCGAAGAGGGCCCCCTCCTCCCGCATCTGCGCCTTCACGAACGAGTGGCCCACGCGACACATGCCGGCGACGCCGCCCGCACGTTCGATCTCCTCGGCGACGACGCGCGAAGAGCGAAGGTCGTACAGGATGCGCGCGCCCGGCTTGCGCGCGAGCAGGTGGCGCGCGATCAGCGCCGTCGCCAGGTCGGCGCCGACGGGCTCCCCGCCGCCGTCGACGAACACCGCCCGATCGCCGTCCCCGTCGAAGGCGACACCGAGATCCGCGCCGCTCTTGCGCACCGCGCGCACGAGATCCTCGAGGTTCTCCCGCTTCAGCGGATCCGCCTCGTGGTTCGGGAAGGTCCCGTCGGGCTCGAAGTAGAGCCTCACGACCTCGATCGGGAGCCGGGCGAGCACCGCCTCGAGCCCGACGCCCGCCATGCCGTTGCCGCAGTCGATCGCGACCTTGAGACGCGGACGCTGGACCCCGACCGAGAGCGCGTGGGTCGCGTAGTCCGACCGCACGTCGTGGGCCCGCAGGCCGCCGCGGGCCGTGGCCTTCGGCTCCTTCGCCCGCGCCGCGCAGAGCGCCTCGATCTGCTTGAGCCCGCTCGCCTCGCCGACCGGGATGGCGTGCTCGCGACAGACCTTGAAGCCGTTGTAGCGGCCGGGGTTGTGGGAGGCCGTCACCATCACGCCCCCGGCTGCCGCGACCGCCTCGACGCCGAAATAGAGCATCGGCGTGGCGACCAGACCGAGGTCGACGACGTCGATGCCCTCGTCGCGGATGCCGTCGATCAGCGCCTGCGCGAGCTCCGGCGAGTGCGTCCGCGCGTCGCGTCCGACGGCGATCGGGGAGGCATCGATGAAGCGGGCCACCGCACGACCGATCCGATAGGCCTGTTGCGCGTCGAGCTCGTCGGGGACGACGCCTCGGATGTCGTAAGCCTTGAAGATCGCCATCCTTCCGACTCTAGCCTCCGTGTCGTCGATGCGGCCGTGACGCCCCAGGCCGTCGCTCAAGTCCCTGCTCGCTTGACCCGACGAGCCCCTGGCGCCACCATGCCGGCTCATCGACCCCGCAAGGCGCGACTGGAGACTTGGATGTTCGGATTGGGCCCGATGGAACTGGTCGTCATCCTGGTGATCGTGATCGTGCTCTTCGGGGCACGGCGCCTGCCGGAGATCGGCTCGGGGTTCGGCAAGGCGATCAAGAACTTCAAGTCCGGGCTCTCGGGCGCGGACGAGATCGACGTCACGCCCGACAAGAAGAAGGTCGACCCCGGCCGGAACTCGGATTCCGGCGCCTCCTGAGTCGCCGCTCGCTAGCGACCGTCCGCCCGGCCCGCCTCGAGCGCGAACCGCCGGGCTGCCTCGGGCAGCTCCGCGACGGGGACGACCGCCGTGAAGCGCCTCGCCTCGCCCGGCGAGATCGGCGCTTCGAGCCAGCCCGAGACCGCCCCGGTGCGCTTCGCCGCCAGCGCCTGCGGCGACGCCTCCCGCAACGTGACGACGTCGAGCGGAGCCCCGACCTCGATCGGCGGCTCGGCGAGCCGCTCGCCCGAGCGGTCGAGCAGGCTCATCTGGAGCGGGATCGGCGGGAGCGGCGTCGGGCCGGTGTTGCGCAGCTCGCCCTCGAAGACGAGCAGCAGGCCGGAGCGGCTCGACTCGAGCCATCCGACCCGATCGGTCTCGGCGACGAGGGGGCCGATCTCGAGCCGCTGGGGCTCGGTGTCCCGGCGCGACCACTCCGGCCGGATCAGCAGGCCGAACACGGCGGCAACACAGACGATCGTCGCGCCCCACCCGGCCCCGCGCCCGAGCGCCGCCCAGCGGACCCCGCCCCGCGCGCTCGCCTCGTCGAAGTCGTCCCGCACCGGCGGCAGATCCGCGTCGGCGAAGAGCTCGAGACCGGCGGAACGCCCCGCCGCGGCGGCGCCCGGCTTGCGCGGCGCCTCCTTCGGTCGGACCAGCGCCGCGACTCGCGAGGTCGCTCGTCGCGCCCCTTCGCCGCCCACGATGTCCCAGCTCTCGGGATCGCCGAGCTCGTCTGCCGCGCCCGACTTCGCCTCGGGACGACGGGCCGCGGGGCGCGCCGGCGCCTTCGGCGGCGGCTTCGGGCTCGGCGGCGCGTCGAGATCGATCGAGAGGTCGTCGTCCTCGATCAGCGACGAGAAGTCGTCGATCGACCCGAAGCTCGATTCGTCGCGGACCGGTGCGGCCGGCGTGCCGGCGCTCGCGGTCGAGGCCGTCGGTCCGGTCGCCACCGCCGCCTTGCGCGGCTTCTCGTCGCGACGGGTCCCGGCCGGCGCCGGCTCCTCGTGCGAGAGCGCCTCGGGGTCGAAGCCGCGACCGAAGTCGCCGGTCAGGTCGAAGGAGTCGGCGCGCGGTGCACCCGAGCTCGCGACCTCGGCCTCCTCGCGCTCCTCGTCGCCTGCGACCCGGATCTCCTGGGAGAATTGCCAGTCCTCTTCCTCGGGCTCGTTGCGGGCCACCGCGCCGCCGCGCCCCGCCGCGCCGAGGTCCCGGGTCGGCTCGGGCGTTCCCCCGAGCTTGCCCTCGACGACCTGCTCGACGACGGCCTGGACGGCCTCGGATCGGCTCGCCGAGGGATTCGGGAGGAAGAAGGCATGCTTGCAGCGCGAGCAGCGCACGCGGGCGCCCGTCGCCGGGATCCGGGCGTCGTCGAGCTGGAAGCTCGTCGAACACTCCTGGCAGGTCACGATCACGTTGGGCCACCCCGCTCGCGCAAAACACTTCGCCGTTCGGCCTCTTCGGCCCGGTCGGTGCACGGCTTGAGGCGGGTCGGCGACCCGTCGCTCCCCGGTCGCGCGCATGCGGACCCGGTCGCCGGCTAGACTCGCGCGTCATGACGACGCTCGAAGAGCCCACCCCGCGCCGCCCGGTCGGACCGGGCGGACACACCTGATGGGTTCCCCGCGCAGCCTGCTCGATCGCCGCCTGATCGTCGTCACGGGCAAGGGCGGCGTGGGCAAGACCGCGGTGGCCTGTGCCGTGGCCGAAGCCGCCCGCCGGGCGGGCAAGCGGGTCCTGCTCGTCGAGACGGCCGCCCACGAAGAGGCGGCGGCCTGCTTCGAGCCCGGCGCCCGACCGGTCGGCCACGCCGGCCGGATCCTCGCCCCCGGCCTGCGCGTCCTGCGCATCGATCCCCACGAAGCGCTCGCGGAGTACGTGCGGCTCCAGCTCCGGCTCGCCGTCGTGACGGATCGGATCCTGCGCAGCGAGCTCTTCGGCCAGCTGCTCGAGGCCGCGCCCGGCTGGCGCGAGCTGATCGTGCTCGGAAAGATCTGGCACCTCGAGCAGCGCACCGATGGCGCCGGCCGCAGCGTCCACGACCTGATCGTCGTCGACGCACCGGCGACCGGTCACGGCCTCACCTTCCTGGACGTCCCCCGCGTCGCCCAGCAGGCCGTCCGCGCGGGCCCCCTCGCCCGCCACGCGAGCTGGGTCGAGGCCCTCGTGCGCGATCCCGACCGCACGCTGCTCCTCCCGGTCACGCTGCCCGAGGAGCTGCCTGTGCTCGAGACCCGCGAGCTGGTGCGGCGCGCGCGGGAGCAGGTCGGGATCGCGGTGGATCGGATCGTGGTGAACCAGATGCCGAGCGCGCAGGCGGAGCGCGCGCTCGAAGCGCTCGCACGGATCGACGGGACACCTCACCTCGACGCGCTGCCCGAGCCCGCGGCGATGCGGGCGATGCTCGCCCACGGCGCGCGACGGGCGGCGGAGGCCCGCGCCTTCCGCCGCGAGGTCGCGCACGACTGCGGGCTGCCGGTCGTCGACCTGCCGCTGATCGTCGGCGGCTTCGAGGCCGGCAGCGGCTGGACCGAGCGCGCCGGGCTCGTGCTCGCCCCGCCCGTCTGGCCCGAAGCGGAGACGGTCGCGCCCGCAGGAGCGAGCGCGCCATGAGCCCGACCGCCCTCGCCCGCGCGCTCCGCGATGCCCGGCTGCTCGTCTGCGTCGGCACCGGCGGCGTCGGCAAGACCACGGTCGCCGCCGCGCTCGCCCTCGCCGGCGCGCGCCTCGGCCGCCGGACCCTCGTCCTGACGATCGACCCGGCGCGACGGCTGGCCAACGCGTTCGGCCGCGACGCCGTCGGCGCGGAGCCCGTGCGCGTCTCGCTCGATCCGCCCGCGAGCGCCGACGACGCCGCCGCCCCGCCCTTCCTCGAGATCATGATGCTCTCCACGCGCCACGCCTTCGACCAGCTCGTCTTCCGGCTGACGCGCGACGAGGAAACGAGACGACGCATCCTCGCGAACCGCATCTACCACCACCTCGCCGAGGCCCTCGCCGGGAGCAGCGAGTACGCCGCCATGGCCGAGGTCCAGGCCCTGGTCGAATCCGAGCGCTACGACCTGATCGTCGTCGACACGCCGCCTGCAGAGCACGCCCTCGACTTCCTGCGCGCACCGGGGCGCCTGCAGGCCTTCCTCGACAGCCGCTTCTTCCATGCGCTCGTGCGCCCCGCGATGTCCGCGAGCCGCTTCTCGCTGCGGCTCTTCGCCGGGCCGCTCCACCGCGCCCTCGGGCTGCTCGAACGAATCGCGGGCATCGGCTTCCTCGAGGACCTCTCCGACCTGCTGCGCGCCCTCGACGGGCTCGCCGAGGGACTCTCGTCCCGTGCCCGCCGCGTCGAGGAGGTGTTATTCGGCGACGAGACGAAGTTCGTGCTCGTATGCCGGGCGCTCGCCGGCTCGGAGCGGAGCGCGGTCGACTTCGTGGCGGGCATCGAGGCGCTCGGTGCCCCGCTCGCTGCCGTGGTCGTCAATCGGATCCATCCCTGGCCGCTCGCGGAAGAGCCCGACCGCCTGCTCGAGCGGTGTCGCGGCGAGGCCCTCGCCGCCGACGTCGCGACCCTCGCCGCCGTGCTCGGACGGGCTCGGCCCGCGAGCGGCGGTCGCGTCGGGGCGCCGGGGACGGACGCAGCGGAGCCCGGGGCGGGCCCCGCTGTGCAGGCAGGGGCGGGCGGGGTGGACGGCGTCGACGCACGGCAGCCCGACCCCGAGGCCGGCGCGCGCGCGATCGCCGACGCCACGCTCGAGGCCGCGCGGGGCTGTGCCCTCGAGCGCCGGCGCCTGCTCACCCTCGCCTCCGCCGCCTCGGAGCGCGGCGTCGAATGCATCCGGATCACCGAACGCAGCGAGCCCCTCGACCGCCTCGAAGGGCTGATCGACATCGCGGCCCAGCTGACGGGCGAGTCCTGACCGCCGCGGCCGTCCGGCGCTAGACTGCGCGCGTGGCCACGCTCATCAAACGCTATGCGAACCGCAAGCTCTACAACACGGCGACCAGCCGTTACATCACGCTGAAGGGCGTCGGCGAGCTGCTCGACCGCGGCGACGAGGTGCGCGTGGTCGACAACGAGACCGGCGAGGACATCACGCAGATCGCCCTCTCGCAGATCCTCGTCGACAACCAGCGCTCACGCGAGGATCCGTCCGAGACGCTGCTCTCGCAGATCCTGACCCGGGGCGGTGATGCGGTCTATTCCGCGATCCGTCGCAGCGTCGACGACGCCACCGACGGCCTCGGCGAGTTCCAGGAGCGCTTCCGCCAGTTCGTGCAGCGGGCCGACGCGCGCAGCGCCGGCGGCGCGGACGAGACCCCGCGACACGCGGGCCACGATCCGGGACGCCACGCCGGCCCCCACCCCGGCCCGCACGGCCACACGGGCGGCCATTCCGCAGGACACGCCGGCGGACACCGCGACGGCTCGAGCGCCGGCACCGCCGGCCACAGCTCCGGCCATACCGCCGGACATGCCTCCGGGCACGGCGCATCGCCGGGCTCGTCCGAGGGCGCGACGACGGACGTCGGCAGCCTGATCCGGGACGCCGTCGCACGGGCATTCGGCGGGCGCGACTGGCCCTCGCGCGCCGAAGTCGAGCGGCTCAACCGGAACCTCGAACGCGTCGCGACCTCGCTCGAGCGTCTCGAGGCGACGCTCGCCCAGTCCCGTCCGCGCAGCGGATGACCGCGACGCCCCCGAGACCGCCGCGCGTCCGCTTCGTCGGCGATGCCCGCTTCCGGGACCACGTCGCGCCGCCCGATCATCCCGAGCGTCCGGAACGCCTCGACGCCGTGGAGCGCGCGGTCGAGGAGCTCGCCGGCGCCGGCCTCGCGGATCGCATCGAGCGCGTCGCCCCGCGCGCGGCGGAGACCGAAGAGCTGCTGCGCGTCCACGACGAGCGCATGCTGCAGCGCCTCGCCGCCACGCGGCAGGCGCGCGCGGGCCGGCTCGATGCCGACACCTATCACGTGCCCGCGAGCTTCGACGTGGCGCGGCTCGCCGCCGGCACGAGCACCGACCTCGTGCGCGCGGCGCTCCGCGACGAGGCGCCGCGCGGCTTCGCCGCCGTGCGCCCGCCGGGCCACCATGCCGAGGCCGCGCGGGCCATGGGCTTCTGCCTGCTCAACAACGTCGCGATCGCGACGCGCACCGCCCAGCTCGAGCACGCCACGCCCCGCATCCTGATCTTCGACTGGGACGTCCACCACGGAAACGGGACCCAGCACAGCTTCGAAGACGATCCGAACGTGCTCTACCTCTCGACCCACCAGTTCCCCTTCTATCCCGGCACCGGCGACCACCGCGAGGCGGGCCGCGGCCCCGGCCTCGGCACGACGATCAACGTGCCGATGCCCGGTGGCTGCGGCGACGCGGAGTACGTCGGCGTCGTCGATCGCATCGTCGCCCCGGCGGCGCGGGCCTTCCGTCCGGATCTCATCCTGGTGTCGTGCGGCTTCGACGCCCATCGCGACGATCCGCTCGCGTCGATGGAGGTCGGCCTCGAGGGCTACCGCGCGATGGCGATGCGACTGCGCGCGCTCGCGGACTCGCTCTGTCGCGGCCGGATCGTGTACGTCCTCGAGGGCGGCTATTCGTTGCCAGGCGTCCGCGAGGGCACGCGCGCCGTCCTCGAGTCCCTCGTCGTCGACGCCGCACCGCCGATTCCGTCGGCGCCGCCGCTCGAGCCGGGCTCGACGCTCCGCGCCCTGGTGGACCGCACGGTCGCGGTCCACGGCGGGCGCATTCCGGACCTCGGCGCCGCCTAACATTCGCGGGCGGCCCCGCGCCGGCTCCGGGCGCGACACCGACCCGCCGGCCGCGATGCCCGCCGTCCTCGCGCGCTCGCCCCGCTCGACTCGCCCGTGTCCCCCACCGCCCGCGCGCTGCGAGCGCGCCCACGATGCGCGGCGCGCGCTCGTCGGATGCGCGCCGTGGGCGCTTGCGGCCGGCGCGCCGATCGCGCGCATGCGCCGCGCACCGTCCGATTTCGCCTGGCTTTCGCGTGCGACGCGGTCGTCGGCCCGGCGACGCACGAACGACCGTGGGCTCCAGCGCGCGCAGGGCCGGCGGTGCGCTCGAAAAAATTTTGGCGAGAGCCCTGAATTCTGCTTGGCAGGTGGGAGAAAGTGGGATAGAAACCAATTCGCGTGGGGAACAGTGGGATTCCAAGCCAGGACGAGCCCTCCGGATCCCACGCAGCGACCTGGCCTCCGGATCGAAGAGACCGGAAGCCCGATCGAGACGGTGGGTGAGGCGTTGGCAAAACGATGTTTCGCGGACGCTATGACCACACGATCGATGGGAAGGGTCGACTGAGCATTCCCCGGGTGTTCCGGGGTGAGCTGGAAGGCGCAGGGGAGAGTCCGCCGATGCTGGTCATGCAGAAGGATCACATCTCCCTGTTCCCGGCCGAGGCGTGGACCGCCGCGGAGCAGCGCCTGAAGGACCTGCCGGAGTTCGATCCGGATGCGCAGCGGCTCCGCCGGTTCTTCCTCGCCGGCTCGCAGCCCTGCCCGGTCGATCCGCAGGGTCGGATCCTGGTGCCGGGATTCATGCGAGACCATGCGGATCTCGGAGCGAAGGTGATTCTCGCGGGCGTGATCGATCGAGTGGAGATCTGGAGCCCGTCGCGATTCGAACAGAACCAGGCCGCGACGATCGCGAACCTGGACGGCATCCAGCGAGCGGTGGATCAGGCGTATCGCTCGCCGCGTTGAGTTTTCAGGGGGGACTGGAGGGCGCGAGCCTTCCAGGAGAGAGGTTGGGGTGTTCCCGGGGCACGAAGGGTCTCCGGCGCGGTTACTGGGGGGTACGTGCCGAAGATACGTGCCCCGGGACGCCCCAATGTCTTGCCTTCCGAAGAGCTCGAAATCGACGCGGGAAAGCCAGCCGGACCCATTCCAGGGAGACCGAGCGGTCTGATGACGGGAGGCGCCCCGCGTGGCGACCACTTCCTACCACGTACCCGTCCTGCTCGAAGAAACGCTCGAACAGCTCGATCTGAAGCCCGGCGCCGTGATCGTCGACGGCACCCTCGGCGGAGCGGGCCACGCGCAGGCCATCCTCGAGCGGACCGCGCCCGACGGCGTGCTCATCGGCCTCGACGTCGACCCGGACGCCCTGCGTGAAGCGGGCGCGCGCCTCGCGCCCTTCGGCGATCGCGTGCGGCTGGTCCAGGCGTCCTTCCGCCGCCTCGCCGACGTCGCGCGCGAGCTCGACCTCGTGCCCGTGGACGGCGTGCTGCTCGACCTCGGCGTCTCCTCCCATCAGCTCGACCGACCGGAGCGCGGCTTCCGCTTCAGCCCCGGCCCCGAGAGCCCCCTCGACATGCGCATGAACCCGGCGGGCGACGGCATCACCGCCGCGGGTCTGCTCGCGAGCCTGTCCGCCGAGGAGCTCGAGGTCGTCTTCTCGAAGTACGGCGAGCTGCCCGGCGCCCGTCGCCTCGCGCGCGCCATCGTCGCCCAGCGCGAGCTCGCCCCGCTCGCGACCGCGAAGGACCTGATCGACCTGATCCAGGGCGCGGGGATCGGCCGCGGCCGGCAGCACAACCCCGCGACGCTCGTCTTCCAGGCCCTGCGCATCGCCGTCAACGACGAGCTCGCGGCCCTCGAGGAGGGACTCGCCGCCGCGATCCGCGTGCTGCGGCCGGGCGGCCGCCTCGTCGTGCTGACCTATCACAGCCTCGAGGATCGGATCGTGAAGCAGACGATGCGCAGCGCCGTGAAGGGCTGCGTCTGCCCGCCGTCGTTCCCCGTCTGCCGCTGCGGGATCCGGCCGAGCCTGCGCCTCGCGACGCGGCGGGCGATCGAGGCGACGCCGACGGAGATCGAGCGCAATCCCCGCGCCCGCTCGGCCCGCCTGCGCGCCGCCGTCCGATCGGAGGCCGCATGAACGCCGCAGGCCAGCAGAAGCCGGGAGGCCGGAGGGCGGGCACGCGAGCGGCCTGCCCGAAGCCGTCGGCGCCGGATCGGTCGCGGCAGGCCTGGGTGGGGATCGACGTCTCGAACGAGGCGCCGCGCGGTGTGACGCGGGGATCGGTGCCCTTGATCGCGCTCGCCCTCGTGCTCGTCGTCGGCATGGCGCTCGGCCTCGCGGCGCTGCGGATCGACCTGCTGCGGACGCGTTATGCGGTCTCGGCGGCGATGGAGCGCGAGAACGAGCTGATCGAGGAGCAGCGCCAGCTGATCGTCCGGCGACGCCAGCTGCGCGACCCGGTCGCGCTGGCCGTGAAGGCGCGCGAGCGCGGCTTCCGACCGCCGGCCCACGTCGTGTCGCTCCCGGATCCGACCCTGGGTCGCGTCGAGGAGGTCGTCGCCCCGAAGCCGGTGATCACGCACACGGCCGTCGCGGCGGTCTCCGCCGGTCCCGCCGCGACCCCGGCGCAGGCCGCGGAGGCCTGGGAATGAGGGGACAGGCGCTCGACAAGGCGCAGCGGCGCATCGCCTGGATCCGCCTCGGCGGGCTCGCGGTCTGCGGCCTGCTGATGGCCCGCGCCGCCCACCTGACCGTCTACAACGACCGCGCCGACCGCCTCTTCGTCCAGCAGATCAACACCGAGCAGCGCCTCCCGCCGTCGCGCGGCGCGATCGTCGACCGGGACGGGCGCGAGCTCGCGCTCACGATCCGCTCCGCGTCGGTGTACGCCGTGCCGAAGCTGATGAAGGACCGCACCGGAGCGGCCCGCATCGTGGCCGACACCCTCGGCCTCGATCGCGCGCGCGTCGCGAAGCGCCTCGCCGAGCACGAGAGCTTCACCTACCTCGCCCGCTGGGTCGATCCCGCGAAGGCGGAGAAGCTGCGCGCCCTCGACATCGAGGGGATCGGCATCGATCCCGAGCCGCGCCGCAGCTATCCGGCGGGCAAGCTCGCCGCCGCCGTCATCGGCTTCGCGAACATCGACGGCAAGGGCGTCCGCGGCGTCGAGCAGATCGAGAACGAATGGCTCAGCGGCCGCCCGCGCACCGTCCACGTCCAGCGCGACGCCCGGGGCCGCACGCTCGCGCTGCAGGCGAGCGATCCGCGCGAGGTCGAGGGCGGCGAGGTCGCGCTGACCCTCGACTCCGCGATGCAGGCCGCGGCCGAGGCCGCGCTGGCCGACACCGTCGCCGAGCGCGGCGCGAAGGGCGGCCTCGTGCTGACGCTCGATCCGAAGAACGGCGACGTGCTCGCCCTCGCCGAGGCCCCCGGCTTCGATCCGAACCGCTTCCGCGAGCTCGACTACGCCGAGACCCGCTCCCGCACCTTCAGCGACGTCGTCGAGGCGGGCTCGACGATGAAGGTCTTCCTCGCCGCCTCCGCCCTCGACAACGGCGACATCGACGAGACGATGCTCTTCGACACCGGCGACGGCTCGATCCGCGTGCCGGGCAAGACGATCAAGGATCGCGATCCCTTCGGCATCGTGACCGCCGCCGACGTGCTGCGCGTCTCGTCGAACGTGGGCGCGGTGCAGATCGCGCAGCGCATGGGTGCCGAGGCCCAGCACCGCGGCCTCGAGCGCTTCGGATTCGGGCAGTCGACGGGCTCGGGCTTCCCGACCGAGGAGCGCGGGCTGCTGCGGCCGTGGAAGCGGTGGCGGCCCGTCGACCAGGCGACGGTCGCGTTCGGCCAGGGCGTCTCCGTGACGCCGATCCAGCTCGGCGTCGCGCTCGCGGCGCTCGCCAACGACGGCATGCGCATGCAGCCGCGCATCGTGCTGGCGCGGCGCCGGGACGGCGGGCGCTGGCAGCCGACGGAGGTCCGCGAGGCGGGCCGCGCGATCTCGCCGATCGCCGCGCGCAAGACCCTCGACATGATGCAGACCGTCGTGAGCCCGACCGGCACCGGCCGCCTCGCCGGCCTCGCCGGCGTCGCCGTCGCCGGCAAGACCGGCACCGCGCAGAAGCTCGATCGGGAGCTCGGTCGTTATTCGCAGAGCAAGTACATCGCCTGGTTCATCGGCGCCGTGCCCGCGGACGACCCGGAGCTCGTGATCGTCGTCGCCGTCGACGAGCCGAAGGGCTACCTGCACACCGGCGGCATGGTCGCCGCCCCGCTCTTCGCCCGCGTCGCCGCCGCCCAGCTCGCCCGGCGCAACATCATCACCGAGCCCGCGCCGATCGCGCCGCCGCCGCCGCCCACGCTCGTGGCCCAGGCCGACGGGACTGCCGCGCCGGCGACCGCGCCCGTCGGGGCCGCCCCCGCGCCGTCCGTCGCCGCGGGCAACGGTGCACCGGTCGCGAGCGCTGCTCCCGCCTCCGCCCCGGCCCGTCCGACCGCGCAGACGCCCGACGTCGCGGCCGGCCCGCCCGGAGCTCACGATGTCCTGCCGCGACCTGCGGCAGACGCGGCCCCCCCGGCCCGTCCCGCCGCCTCCCCGGCGGCGGGACACCGCCCTTCCCCCGTCGTCGCCCGCGTCTCGACGCGCGACGACGCGGAGCTCGACTTCGTCCCCGACTTCGTCGGCCAGACGCTGTCCGTCGCGCGTCGGCTCGCCGCGAGCAAGTCGCTCACGATCTCGGCGAACGGAGCCCCGGACGGGCGAGTGGTGTCCCAGATTCCCGTCGCAGGCACGGTGCTCCAGGGCGCCAATCGGACGATCCGCCTGCGCTTCGCCACCACGCGGGAGGAAGGCTGATGCGGCTCTCGTCGCTGCTCGGAGCGCTGCCCGCGTCGCTCGCGCCGCTGGAGTGGATCCGGAGCAACCCCTCGGACGACCCCGCGATCCGCGGCATCCGCTACGACTCGCGCGAGGTCAGCCCGGGCGATCTCTTCGTCGCGCTGCGCGGGGCCCACTCCGACGGCCACGCCTTCGTCGGCCGCGCCGTCGAGCTCGGGGCCGCGGCGCTGCTCGTCGAGACGCTGCCGGACGCGAGCGTCCGGCGCGGCGTCCCGGTCGTCCGGGTCGCCGACGCGCGCCGGGCGATGGCTCCGATCGCCGCCCACTTCTTCGGCCACCCCGCCTCGGCGCTGCGCCTCGTCGGCGTCACCGGCACCAACGGCAAGACCAGCACGACCTACCTCGTCGAGTCGATCCTCGCGGCCGCCGGCCAGCGCGTCGGCCTGATCGGCACCGTCGAGATCCGCTATGCGGGCCACCGCCAGTCCTCGGTCAACACGACGCCCGAGAGCCTCGACCTGCAGCGCATGCTGCGCGCGATGTGCAACGAGCAGATCGACGCGGCGGTGATGGAGGTCTCCTCCCATGGCCTCGAGCTCGGCCGCGTCGACGGCTGCAGCTTCCAGGTGGCCGGCTTCACCAACCTGACCCAGGACCACCTCGACTTCCACGGCAGCATGGACGCCTACTTCGCCGCGAAGGCGCGCCTGTTCCGCGACTACCTCGCGCCGGGCGGCTGCGCCGTCGTCAACGTCGACGATCCGTGGGCGGAGAAGCTCTGCGGCATCGTGCGCGACGCGGGGGCGGAGCTGATCCGCGTCGCGCGGGGGACGCGCGCGGCGGCGGAGCTCCGGCTCGTCTCGAGCGACGTCTCGCTCGCCGGGACGCGGGCGGTGCTCGAGGACGCCGCGGGGCGCTTCGAGGTCGCACTGCCCCTGCTCGGCGACTTCAACCTCGAGAACCTGCTCGTCGCGGCGGGCATCGCCCGCGCGCTCGGCCTCGACGGCGCGGCGATCGCCGCCGGCGCCGCCGCCTGCCGCCAGGTCCCCGGGCGCATGGAGCGGGTCACGGGACGGGGCGGGGCCGAGCCGACGGTGCTCGTCGACTACGCCCATACCCCCGACGCCGTCGAGAAGGTCCTGCGGACGGTGAAGCCCCTCTGCCGGGGCCGGCTCGTCGCCGTCTTCGGCTGCGGCGGCGACCGCGACCGCACCAAGCGCCCGCGCATGGCCGAGGCGGTCGCCGCGAACGCCGACGTCGCGATCGCGACCTCCGACAACCCGCGCACCGAGGATCCCGTCGCGATCCTGGCCGACGTCGAGGCCGGGCTGCGCTCGCTCGAGAAGGTCCCGGCGGACGCGGTCTTCTCCGCGCGCCCGGGCGGCCGCCCCTGCTATGCGACGATCGTCGATCGCCGCGAGGCGATCCGCGTCGCGATCGGCCGGGCCGCGCCCGAGGACACGATCGTGCTCGCCGGCAAGGGCCACGAGGACTACCAGATCGTCGGCCGCGAGAAGCTCCCCTTCGACGACCGCATCGAGGCCCGCCGCGCGCTGCTGGCCCGGAGGGAAGCATGATCGTCGCCGCCCGCGCGGACCGGATCTGCGAATGGACCGGGGGCAGCCTGCTCGCCGGTCGCGGCGACCAGATCGCGCGCGGCACGAAGATCGACAGCCGGGAGGTCGGTGCGGAGGAGCTCTTCGTCGCGATCGTCGGCCCGAACCACGACGCCCACCGCTTCGTGCCCGAGGTCCTCGCGAAGGGCGTCGCCGGCGTGCTCGTGCAGCGCGGGCGCATGGAGCAGACGATCGTGCCCGGGCGCGCCTTCGTGATCGAGGTGGCGGACACGACGGCCGCCCTCGCCGCCCTCGGCCACGGCCATCGCCGCGACTTCCACGGCCCCCTGGTCGGGATCACCGGCAGCAACGGCAAGACCACGACGAAGGAGCTGTGCACCGGCATCCTCGAGGTCGTGGGACCGACACTCTCGACCCGCGGCAACCTGAACAACAACTTCGGGGTGCCGCTGACGCTGCTCTCGCGGCGCGAGGCGGATCGCTTCGCCGTCGTCGAGATGGGCATGAATCACCGCCACGAGATCTCGGCCCTCTGCCGCATCGCGCTGCCCGACATCGGCATCCTGACCAACGTCGGGACGGCCCACATCGAGTTCCTCGGCTCCCGCGAGGCGATCGCCGAGGAGAAGGGCGACCTGCTCGCGAGCCTGCCGGCGTCGGGCACGGCCATCGTCGGCCGCGACGAGCCCCTCGCCTTCGCCCAGAGCCGTCGGACCGCGGCCCGCGTGCTCACCTTCGGCCGCGATCCGCGCGCGGACCTGCGCGCCAGCCGCGTGCGCTTCCTCGACGAGGGGGCCTTCGCGTTCGACTTCGAATCGCCCTTCGGCCGGCGCGAGCTGCGGGTCCCGGGGCTCGCCGAGACGATGGTCGAGAACTCGCTCGCGGCGGCCGGCGGAGCGCTCGCGGCCGGTGCGACCCTCGATGCCGTCGAGCAGGGGCTCGCGCGCTATGCGGGCGTCCCGGGGCGGATGCAGCCGCGGAAGCTGCGCGGCGGCGTCCTCGCGATCGACGATACCTACAACGCGAATCCCCAGTCGATGACGGCCGCCCTCGAGAGCCTCGCGCGGCTCGAGCAGAAGGGGCGGCGCTTCGCGGTGCTCGGGAAGATGGGCGAGCTCGGCGAGGCGGCGGCGACCGCCCACCTCGAGCTCGGCCGCCTCGCAGCGACGCTCGGGATCGACGAGCTCTTCGTGCTGGGTTCCGACGCCGCGAACGTGGCGACCGGCGCCCGCGAGGCGGGCATGCCGGCTTCGCGGGTGCACTTCGAGGAGACCGCGGAGGCACTCGCCGCGCGGCTCGCGAGCCGCGTGGCGGAGGGGGACCGCGTGCTGTTCAAGGGCTCGCGCTCGGCTCGGGTCGAAAAGGTGATCGAGGCACTCGAAGAGGGCGTTTCCTGATGCTGTACCACTGGCTCTACCCGCTCGCCGACTCGGTGCCGGGCCTCAACGTCGTCCGCTACATCACGTTCCGCACGGCCGCGGCGACGCTGACGGCGCTGTTCATCTCCTTCATCGTCGGTCCGTGGCTGATCCGGAGGCTCGCTGCCCTGCGCGTCGGGCAGCCGATCCGCGAGATCGGTCCGGCCCACGCGGCGAAGGCCGGAACGCCGACGATGGGCGGGCTGCTGATCCTGCTCTCGCTCGGCATCTCGGTGCTGCTCTGGACGGACCTCTCGAATCCCTTCGTCTGGATCGTGCTCGGCCTGACGACGGGCTACGGCGTGCTCGGCTTCATCGACGACTACGCGAAGGTCACGAAGAAGTCGAGCGCCGGGATCTCGGCGCGGGCGAAGCTCTTCTGGCAGGTGCTGCTCGCCTTCGGCGTCGCGATCGCGATCTACACGAGCCCGGCCTTCGACGGCGAGCTCGCGGTCCCCTTCTTCAAGAACTTCACCCCGAACATCGGCTGGCTCTACGTCCCGCTGGCGACCTTCATCATCGTGGCGGCGTCGAACAGCGTGAACCTGACCGACGGCCTCGACGGCCTCGCGATCGGCCCCGTCATGATCTCCGCGGGCACCTTCCTGCTGCTCGCCTACGCCTCGGGCCACGCCGGCATCGCCGAGTACCTCCAGATCAAGAACGTGCCCGGCGCGGGCCAGCTCGCGATCTTCTGCGGCGCCCTGGTGGGCGGGGGACTCGGGTTTCTCTGGTTCAACGCGTCGCCGGCGGAGCTCTTCATGGGCGACGTCGGATCGCTCGCCCTGGGCGGCGCCCTCGGCACGATCGCGGTCCTGATCCGCCAGGAGATCCTGCTCGGCGTCGTCGGCGGGATCTTCGTGCTGGAGACGCTCTCGGTCATCATCCAGGTCGCGTCGTTCAAGCTGACCGGCAAGCGCGTGTTCCGGATGGCGCCGATCCATCACCATTTCGAGCAGCTGGGCTGGCCCGAGCAGAAGATCGTCGTCCGCTTCTGGATCGTCTCGATCATCCTCGGGCTCGTCGCGCTCTCGTCGCTCAAGTTGCGTTAGTCGGGCCGCGCCCGGCGCGGCCCCGGAGAATCGTGCGTGGAGCTCGCTGGACGGGACGTCCTCGTGCTGGGCCTCGGCGTTTCCGGACGCTCGGTGGTGGACCACTGCGTCCGCCGCGGGGCGCGGGTCGTCGCGGCCGACGAGCGCCCGCTCGACCAGATCCCCGAGGCGGCGGCGCTCCCCGCCGGCGTCGAGGGCCATTTCGGGAAGCCGTTCCCCGACCTCGCGCGCTTCGACCTGGTCGTGCCCAGCCCGGGCATTCCCCTCGCGCGCTACGCGGGGCGCGCGAAGCGCGCGTGGGGCGACATCGAGCTCTGCGCCCGCGAGCTCGCGGTCCCGATCGTCGCCGTGACCGGGACCAACGGAAAGTCGACGGTCGTGCGCCTGATCGAGTCGCTCGCCCTCGCCGCCGGGCTGCGGGCGAAGGCGGCGGGCAACATCGGGATCCCGGCGCTCGAGCTGCTCGGGCAGCCCCTCGACCTCGCGGTGCTCGAGGTCTCCTCGTTCCAGCTCGAGAGCGTGGAGAGCTTCCGCCCGCGGACGGCGGTGCTGACGAACCTCTCGCCCGACCACTACGACCGCCACGGCGACATGGCGGGCTATCTCGCCGCCAAGGAGCGGATCTTCGCCCGCCAGGGCGCGGGGGACCACGCGGTCCTGAACGGCGACGACCCGATCGCCCGCGGCGCGAAGGTGCCGGCCGACGTCGAGCGCCTCGCCTTCTACCGCGAGGAGCCGAAGAGCGCCGGGACGAGCGAGTCGGGCTGCGCCTGGATCACCGGCGACCGGATCGTCGTCCGCCGCGGCGCGCGGACCCGCTCGATCTCGCTCGCCGACGCCCCCTATCTCGCCCTGCAGAAGGAGAACGTCGCGGCGGCGCTGCTCGCGCTGGCCTCGCTCGAGGACGAGCTCCCGATCGACCTCGAGAAGGCGGCGACCGCGCTCCCCGCCTTCCAGGGCCTGCCCCACCGCTGCGTGCGGGTCGCGGAGCGCGGCGGCGTCGTGTACTACGACGACTCGAAGGCGACGAACCTCGGCGCCGCAGCCCGGGCCCTCGAGTCGATGACGACGCCGATCGTGTGGATCGCCGGCGGCAAGCACAAGGGCGCGGACCTCGCGCCGCTGGCGGACAGTGCCCGCGGCCGCGTCCGCGTGGCGCTCCTGATCGGCGACGCGGCGCCCGAGCTCGAGCGCGCGCTGGCGGGGGTCGTGCCCTGCGAACGCGTCGGCGTGCTCGCGAAGGCGGTCGAACGCGCGGCCGAGCTCGCGGTGCCGGGGGACGCGGTGCTGCTCGCCCCGGCCTGCTCGAGCTTCGATCAGTTCCGCAACTTCGAGGATCGCGGTCGGCAGTTCGTCGACGCGGTCCAAAGCCTCCCGGATCCGGAGAAGTCAGCCCGATGAACGCCACCGCACAACGCCAGCCGTCCGCGGGCCTCGAGCCCGGCATCGCCCTCTCGAGCGGGCTCCTGATCCTGCTCGGCGTCATCATGAGCTACAGCGCGACCGCGGCGCTCGCCCTCGACAGCCGGTTTCCGCCCCTCTTCTTCGACCACGTGACGGGGCTGATCGCGGGACTGGTCTTCGGTGCGGTCGGCTACTTCGCGCCCCCGGTCGTGATCCGGCGCCTCGCCCTCCCGCTCTGGGGCGTGATGATCGTGCTGCTCGTCGTGACGCTGGCCGTCGGGACCACCGTCAACGGCGCCCAGCGCTGGCTCGTGATCCCGGGCCTCGGCTTCCGCTTCCAGCCGGGCGAGCTCGCGAAATGCGTGACCCTGATCGCCGTCGCCGACTGGCTCTCCCGCCGCCAGGATCGCCGCGAGATCACGACCCAGCGCACGCTCCAGGCCGCAGGCCTCGCGGTCGTGCCCGCCGGCCTGCTCGTGCTGCAGCCCGACCTCGGCAACGCGGTCGTGCTGATCGCCCTGACGGCGCTGCTGCTCTTCATCGCCGGGACGCCCTGGCCGCGCTTCGTCGTGCCCGGCATCGGCGGCATCGTGCTGGTCGGCCTCTACATCGTCGCGAATCCCTACGCGATGCGCCGGGTGATGGGCTTCCTCGATCCGTTCCGCGATTCCCTCGGCGCCGGCTGGCAGCTCGTCCAGTCGTACGTGGCGTTCGGACAGGGCGGTCTGCTCGGCCAGGGCCTCGGCAACAGCCGCCAGAAGCTCGAGTACCTGCCCGAGGCCCACACCGACTTCGTGCTCGCCCTGGTCGCCGAGGAGCTCGGCCTGCTCGGCGTGCTGCTCGTGATCGGCGCCTTCGCCGCGCTCTGGATCTCGGGCACGCGGGTCGCGCGCCGGGCGCGGGACAAGTTCGACATGCTGTGCGGGTTCGCGATGGTGGCGCTGCTGTCGATCCCGGCCTTCCTCAACGCCTCGGTCGTGATGGGGCTCGTGCCGACCAAGGGCCTGACGCTGCCCTTCCTCTCCTACGGCCGGACCTCGCTCGTCGTCAGCTGCTTCGCGCTGGGCGTCCTGCTGGGCGTGGCCCGGCGCCATCCGGCGAGCCCCGCGCCCAAGCTCCGGGAGGCCACATGGCCCGGCGTTGGGTGATCACCGGCGGTGGCACCGGCGGCCACGTGACCCCCGCCCTCGCCCTCGGCGAGGCGATCGTCGACCGCGGCGACGAGGTGCTCTTCGTCGGCTCGCGCCGCGGCCTCGAGTCGCGCCTGGTCCCCGACGCGGGCTTCGAGCTGCGGGTGCTGCCGAGCGAGCAGGTCATGGGCCGCGACCTCGTCGGCCGCCTGCGCGGTGCGCTCTCGATCCTCCGCAGCGTCGGGTCGGCGCTGAAGATTCTCTGGGAGTACTCGCCCGACGCCGTGATCTCCGTCGGCGGCTACGCGGCGATGCCGACGGCCCTCGCGGCCTGGCTGCTCCGTCGCCCCCTGTTCCTGGTCGAGCCCAACGCGATCCCGGGCCGCGTCAATCGCCTGACGGCCCGCTTCGCGCGCTGCGTCTTCGTCGGCTTCGAGTCGGCGCGCGGCTTCCTGCCGCGCAAGACCGAGAGCCTGTGTCTCGGGGTACCCCTGCGCCGGGCGCTCTACCGCGCCTTCGCCGCCCGCGAGCCCGCGCGCGCCCCGACGAAGCCGCTCCACGTCTTCGTCTTCGGCGGCAGCCAGGGCGCGCGCCAGCTGAACGAGAACGTCCCCGAGGCCCTCGCGAAGCTCGCGAAGGGCTCGGTCGAGGTCTTCCACCAGACCGGCGAGACCGATCGCGCCGCGGTCGCCGCGCGCTATGCCGAGCTCGGGATCGAGGCGACCGTCGTCGCCTTCGAGCGCGAGATGCCGAAGCGCTACGCCTGGGCCGACCTCGCGATCTGCCGCGCCGGGGCGCTGACCGTCGCCGAGCTCGCGCTCGCGGGCATGCCGGCGCTGCTCGTGCCCTATCCCTTCGCCGCCGACGACCATCAGTCGGCCAACGCCCGCGCCCTCGAGGAGATCGGGGCCGCGCGCCGGATCCCGGCCCAGCCCCTCGACGTCCACGCCCTCGCCCAGACGATCGCCGAGCTCGTCACGAGCCCCGGCCGTCTCGTCCTGATGCGCGAGGCCGCCGTCCGCCTCGCACGGCCACGGGCGGCGATCGACATCGTCGAGCACTGCCTCGATCGCCTCGACGACGGCCCCGCTGCCCCCGCCGCGTCGACCACCGGGCGCCCCGGGAGCCCGACGTGAAGCCCCGCTTCCGGCACTTCCACTTCGTCGGCGTCGGCGGCATCGGCATGGCCGCCCTCGCCGAGCTGCTCCACGCCCGCGGCCACGTCGTGACCGGCACCGACCTCGTCGCCGGCGCGACCTTCGAGCGGCTCCGCAAGCTCGGCGTCCGCGTCGATCAGGGCCACGAGGCCGCGCGCGTCGAGGGCGCGGACGTCGTCGTCCGCTCCTCGGCGATCTCGAACGAGAACCCCGAGCTCGCCGCGGCCCGCCGGCTCGGGCTCCCGATCGTCGGCCGCGGCGCCCTGCTCGCGGAGCTGCTGCGCAAGCAGGACACCGTCGCGATCGCCGGCTCCCACGGCAAGACGACGACCACCGCGATGACGGCCCACCTGCTGCGCGCGGCCGGGCTCGATCCGACGGCGATCGTCGGCGGGCGGGTGCCGCTCGAGGGCGGCGATCGCGGGCCGCTCCGCCTCGGTCGCGGGGAGTGGGCGGTCGCCGAGGTCGACGAGAGCGACGGATCCTTCCTCGCCGTGCGCCCGGTCGTCGCGGTCGTCACCAACGCCGACCCGGAGCACCTCGACTACTACGGAACCCGCGAGCGACTGCTCGACGCCTTCGTCGCCTTCGCGAACGGCGTGCCCTTCCACGGCGCCGCGATCCTCGGCATCGACCACCCCGGCGTCGCGGAGATCGCCCCCCGCATCGGCGCCCGCCAGGTCCACTTCGGCCTCTCGCCGACGGCCCACGTGCGCGCCGAGTCGATCGAGGCCCGGCCGGGGGGACAGCGCTGCCAGGTCCGGCTCGCCGCCGGCGATCGCTTCGCCTTCGAGCTGACCCAGCCCGGCCGCCACAACGTCCTCAACGCGCTCGCCGCGATCGCCGTCGGGCTCGAGCTCGACGTCCCCGCGAAGATCCTGGCCGAGGCTCTCGCGAGCTTCCCGGGCGTCGCCCGCCGCTTCGAGCGCAAGGGCCGCGCCGCCGGCGTCGAGGTCGTCGACGACTACGCCCACCACCCCGCCGAGATCCGCGCCGCCCTCGCCGCCGCCCGCAGCATCCACGCGGGCCCGCTGACGGCGATCTTCCAGCCCCACCGCTACACCCGCACCCGCGACTGCTGGGACGACTTCGCCACCGCCTTCGGCGACGCCGACCGCGTGATCGTCTGCGACGTCTATCCGGCGAGCGAGGCCGCGATCCCCGGCATCGACTCGGCGCGCCTCGCCCGGGCGATCGCCGAGCGCGGCCATCCCGGCGCGGTCCACGGCGGCTCCCTCGCCGACGTCGAGGCCGCCTGGCCGCAGCGCTTCGAAGCGGGGGAGCTCGTGCTGACCCTCGGCGCCGGTGACGTCGTCGCCCTCGGCCCGAAGATCCTCGGGATCCTCGAGAGCCGCGCGGAGGCCCGGGCATGATCGACGCCGCCGCCCGCGAGGCCCTCGTCCGGTGTCTCGCGGAGCGCGTCGAGTTCGATGTCCCGCTCTCCCGCCATACCTCGCTGCGCATCGGTGGCCCCGCCGACGCGCTGGCGACCCCGGGCGACCGGACCGAGCTGGCGCGCCTGCTCGCCGTCTGCGCCGAGCACGCGCTCCCGGTCACCGTCCTCGGCGGCGGCTTCAACGTGCTGGTCCGCGAGGGCGGCATCCGCGGCATGGTCGTGCGGCTGCGGAAGCTCCGGCGCATCGAGCGGGTGGCGCCCGACCGGGTCGACGTCGAGGCCGGTGCCTCCCACGCCACCATCACCCGCTTCTGCGTCGAGCGCGGCCTCTCGGGCCTCGAGTTCGGCGCCGGCATCCCGGGGACCCTCGGCGGCTGGCTCGCGATGAACGCCGGGATCGGCGTCCGGGAAATGAAGGACGTCGTCCGCGAGATCGACGTCCTCGACCGGAAGGGACAGGCGACCACGACGCTCCCGCGCGCCGCCCTCGACTTCCGCTACCGCGAGCTCGCCGGGCTCGAGCCGGGCAGCGTGATCGTCGGCGCGCGCCTCGAAGTCACGCCGAGCGAGCGCGCGAAGGTCGAGGCCGAGGTCGATCGCCTGCTCGGCCAGCGCCACCGGACGCAGCCGATCGACCAGCCTTCGTGCGGCTCGGTGTTCCGGAATCCGCCGGGCGACTTCGCCGGTCGGCTGATCGAGGCGGCGGGACTCAAGGGCTCCCGGGCCGGTGCGGCGGAAATTTCGACGGTCCATGCAAATTTCATCGTCAATCATGGTGACGCGACGGCCACCGACGTGTTATGTCTGATCGAACGCGCGCGAGATCTCGTCGCGGCCCGAACGGGCATCCGTCTCGAGACCGAAGTCAAGATCCTGGGCGTGGCAGCCAGTCCGAAGTGCGAACGGGGGTGAGCACGGCGGCATGAGCCTTCTGCGACTCTTTCAGCGCATCCGAACCGGTCGATCCGGGGAGCGGCGCGGGACACCGCCCGCCGTCGAGGCCGCCCTGCGCGCGAAGCGCGCCCGCGCCCACCTCGACCAGAAGAAGCAGAAGCGCGCGCGCAGCCGCGGCGGCCGCCTGCCGATGCCGAGCCTGCCCCTCGACCTGCTCGAGGACGGCGAGACCGAGGCGTCGGACCGGCTCTTCGCCGTCGATCGCTCGATCCCGGCCGGCCCGCTCCCGTCCGCGACCGCCGCGTCCGCCCGCCCCGCCTCGCCGGAAGGGCCGCGGGCGAGGCGGATGGACACGAACCTGCTCGATGCCGGGCCGGCGGAGCCGCTGCGGCCGGTCGTCGGGCCGGGCGCACCGCCCCGACCGGCCCCGATCCGGCGCGCGCCCCCGCGGCCGATCGTGCCACCGGCCCGCCCGCTGCCGCGCTTCGTCGTCCCGATCAGCACGGCCCTCGCCCTCGGCCTCGGCTACGCCGCGGCGCACCCGCTCTTCGAGCACGTGTGGCTGCCGCGGGTGCCGCTCGCGCGGGTGGCGGTGGTGGGGACGTCGGTGCGCACGCCGGACTCGATCGCCCGGGCGCTGCTCGACAGCGCCGGCGCCCCGCTCGACCGCCTCGACGGCGAGCGCGTCGCCGCCCGGGTGATGGAGGATCCCTGGATCGAATCGGCGGCGAGCTTCCGGCTCCCGGACGGAACGCTGCTCGTGCGCGTCGTCGAGCGCCGGGCGATCGCGCGCTACCAGACCGACCCCGAGGCCGAGGTCGCCCTGCTCGATCCCGCCGGCCGGCCCTTCCGCGGCCGCGTCGACCTCGGCGGCGCGCTGCCCCTCGTCGAAGGACCGGTCGACGGCGACACCGCGCTCTCGCCGGCCACCCTCGAGATCCTCGAAGAGCTCCGCCGCCACGAGGACTTCGCCCGGGACCCGATGGCGCTCACGCTGCATCTGCCGGGCTCCGCCGCGATCGCCCGGGGCCTCGCGCCGCGCCCGCGCCCCGTGATCGCGGCCGCCGACCCGGCGACCGACGGCGAGACCTGGGCCGACGATGCCCCGCCGTTCAGCCAGCAGCGGACGTCCGTCACCGCGGAGGCGGAGAAGACCGCCGCCCCCGCAGAAGAAGTCGACGACACGCTGGCCGGCGAGACGGGCTACGTGCTCGAGATCGGTCGGGAGGGCCCGCGTGCGCTCCTCGGCCAGAGCTTCCTGAAGCGGCGCATCGCGCGGCTCGCGGCGCTGCTCGCCCAGCGCGACGCGGTCGTCGCGAGCGCGCGCATCATCGATCTGCGGTTCGCGGACCGAGCGGTCCTGCGAACCGAGCCCACGTCGGGGTGAGGTGGGCAAACGCGGTGGTCGAGCCCGGATGGGCGACGCCACCCAGAAGAGGGATCCCCGGATGGGGGTCTTTTGGGTCCGAGCCGTCGCATCCGGCCCGGACGGGGGAGAAGACATGGCCAAGCATAGGAAGGAGGACCTGATCGTCGGCGTCGACATCGGGACCACCAAGATCTGCGCCGTCGTCGCCGAGGCGACCGAGCACGGCCTCGACATCGTCGGCATCGGGACGCATCCGAGCCGGGGGCTCCGCAAGGGCGTCGTCGTCGACATCGACGCCACCGTCGACTCGATCAAGCACGCCGTCGAAGAGGCGGAGCTGATGGCCGACTGCGAGATCACGTCGGTCTACGCCGGCATCGCCGGCGGCCACATCCGCGCCTTCAACTCCCACGGCGTCGTCGCCGTGAAGGATCGCGACGTCCGCGAAGGGGACGTCAAGCGGGTGATCGACGCCGCGAAGGCGGTCGCGATCCCGATGGACCGGGAGGTCATCCACGTGATCCCCCAGGAGTTCATCATCGACGACCAGGACGGGATCCGGGAGCCGCTCGGCATGAGCGGCGTCCGCCTCGAGGCGAAGATCCACATCGTCACGGCGGCGGTCACGAGCGCCCAGAACATCGTCAAGTGCTGCAACAAGGCCGGGCTCAACGTGATCGACATCGTGCTCGAGCCGCTGGCCTCGGCGGCGGCGGTGCTCGCCGACGACGAGCGCGAGCTCGGCGTCTGCATGATCGACATCGGCGGCGGCACGACCGACATCGCGGTCTTCGGCGACGGGGCGATCAAGAGCACGAGCGTGCTCGGCCTCGGCGGCTACCACCTCTCGAACGACATCGCGGTCGGGCTGCGCACGCCGTTCGAGGAGGCCGAGCGGATCAAGAAGAAGTTCGGCGTCGCGTCGGCCCGCTTCCTCGGCTCCGACGACATCATCAGCGTGCCGTCGGTCGGCGGGCGCAAGCCGCGGGAGATCTCGCGCAAGATCCTGTGCGAGATCATCGAGCCCCGGGTCGAGGAGATCCTCTCGCTCGCGCGCCAGGAGCTGATCCGGGCGGACCTGCTCGACCGGATCCCGTCGGGCCTCGTGCTGACGGGCGGCGCCTCGGCGCTGGCCGGGATCGGCGAGCTGGCGGAGGAGATCTTCGAGTCGCCGGTGCGTCAGGGGATTCCGTCGTCGATCGGCGGCCTGCAGGACGTCGTCCGCAGCCCCATGTACTCGACCGGCGTCGGCCTCGTCCTGTTCGGGCTGAACCAGCAGCGCTCGGTCAAGCCGAGCCAGTTCCGGATCCGGGACGCCTCGATCTTCGGCCGGGTCAAGCAGCGCATGCGGGAGTGGTTCTACTCCGAGTTCGATTGAGCGAAGGGGGCCCGCCGGCCCGATCGGATCGAGGCCGGCACGGTCCCCGAACCGCACAAAAAACGGGTGGAAAAAGTCCATCGGGAAGAGCACAAATCGAAATCAATCGTGTTACAGTCGGCGCGCAGCCAGGCGTCGTGGGGGGTGAATCATGGCCAAGCGGCATGGAGACGGCGGGAACTACCGGGACGGCATCGATCTGCTCGAGCTCGGTCCGGACGACGGGCAGGAGCTGCTCGAGTTCGACAGCGCGTCCCATCAGAAGGCGACCATCAAGGTCATCGGCGTGGGCGGCGGCGGCGGCAACGCCCTCAATACCATGATCCTGTCCGGCCTCTCCGGGGTCGAGTTCATCGCCGCCAACACCGACGCCCAGGCCCTCGCCCACAGCAAGGCCTCCATCAAGGTCCAGCTCGGCGCCGAGATCACCCGCGGCCTCGGCTGCGGCGCGAACCCCGATCGCGGCCGCGCTTCGGCCCTCGAGGCCCGCGACCGCCTGCGCGAGCTGCTCGAGGGCTCCGACATGGTCTTCGTGACCGCCGGCATGGGCGGCGGCACCGGCACGGGCGCCGCCCCGATCGTCGCCGAGGTCGCCCGCGAGATCGGTGCCCTGACGGTCGGCGTCGTGACCAAGCCCTTCCCCTTCGAGGGCAAGGTCCGCATGAAGCACGCGGGCCACGGCATCGAGGAGCTCCACAGCGTCGTGGACACGCTGATCACGATCCCGAACCAGCGGCTGCTCGCGCTGGCGGGCAAGACGACGGCGGTGAAGGACGCCTTCTCGATCGCCGACCAGGTCCTGCTGAACGCCGTCCGCGGCATCTCGGACCTGATCACGATCCACGGCCTCATCAACCTCGACTTCGCCGACGTGCGGACCGTCATGAACGAGGCCGGCGTCGCGCTCATGGGGACCGGCATCGGCCGCGGCAACACCCGCGCGATCGACGCGGCGACGGCCGCGATCTCGAGCCCGCTGCTCGAGGATCTCTCGATCGAGGGCGCCCGCGGCGTGCTGATCAACATCACCGGCGGCTCCGACATGACCCTCTACGAGGTCAACGAGGCGTCTTCGCTGATCCACGAGGCGGCCCACGAGGACGCCAACATCATCGTCGGCGCCGTGATCGACGAGACCCTGCGCGAGGACGAGCTGCGGGTGACGGTCATCGCGACCGGCCTCGGCGGCCAGGAGATGCGCCGGATGCCGCCGCCGTCGCGCCGGCGGACCGTCGAGCCGAGCTACGAGGCCGAGATCGAGCGGCCGATGCCCGAGGCGGCGAACGTCAAGCCGATCCGGGAGCAGGTGGCCGCGCCCATGGCCCAGTCGGGAGCCCACGCCCAGGCCGTCGCGGGCCTCGACGACCAGGACGAGCTCGAGTTCGAGCTGCCGCAGCGGATCCAGCAGGTCGCGAATGGCGGGTCGAACGCGGCCGATCTCGCGATGACGGGAAGCGGCTTCGAGTCGCCCTTCGAGGACGAGCTCGAGACCCCGGCCTTCCTGCGCAAGGGCGGCTTCAGCTCGCTGGTCGGCCGCGGCGGCGACTGAGGTCCCGAAGCCAGAGCCCGCCCGCTCGCGCGGGCGGATGATCCAGATCTGAGCCGCGTCGTCCCCGGACGGCGCGGCTCAGATCGTTTCGACGTCCGTGATCTTCCAGCCCGCGCCGGCCCGGTTCATCGCCTGGGCGCGGGCGGCCGCGATGGAAGTAGCCTCGACCAGCACGGTCCGGGGGGCGGACCGGCCGATGGCCGCCATGCGAACCCGGAAGCGGCGCAGCCCGGCGGGCGCTTCGGAGGCGGCGGGGGAAGCGGGGGCGACGGGCGCAGGGGCCCGCACGGCGGGGGCGCGACCGGCCGCCGTCGCGATCGGGACCTCGGTCGCCTTCGTCTCACCGACCCGCCTCGCGTAGGCGAGGTAGTCGGCGGGACGCCCGAGGATCTCGAGGCCGATGCCGCTCTGGATCTCGGCCTGGAGTCGGGGATGGACGTTGCGATGGCGGGCAACCCCGGCCTCGATGCAGAAGCCGGGAAGACCGGCCGTCGCCGGGAAGCGGATCTCGACGACGCTGTTGGCGTTCGGGCGCGCCCGGGTCTGCACGAAGAGCCCCGTCGGACCGAGGTCGCGGACGACGGCGGGATAGGCCTGCTGGTCGACGAGCAGCTCACAGGTCAGGCGGTGCTTGATGCGATTCGAGCGGCGCTTCTCCATGCCCCGTGAGTCACGTCGGCCCGGGCGAGGTGACGCCCCGGCGGCGCGCAGACGACGCGCAATTACGGTGCGCCGCGGCGGGAAGCCGCGCGTCGCGGCCTAGGCGCGCAGGGGCGAGAGCCGCGCGCCTTCACACATGCCGAGGGCGCCCTCCATCAGCGCCTCCTCCCGCCGCGCGTGGCGGTAGAAGTACTGCACGAGCTCGGCGTCGCGATCGGGTCCGGCCTGGCGCACGAAGGCGTCGACGGCGCGGTGGCCCTCGCGGACGTCTCGGGGTCGGCGGCCGAGGAGCGCGCCCATGTCGTCGAGCTCCTGGGCCTCGAAGGCGCTGCCCTTGCGCTCGGCCGTCCGGAGGTGGCGGGCGAGGCGGCTCGCGAACCACATGCGATTGGAGAGGAAGGGATCCTGGATGGCCGGGGCCTGCTCCTGCTCGAGGTTCTCGAGCAGCATGTCGTAGTAGGCCGAGAAGCGGGTCTCGCGGCCGCTCGGCAGCTCGACCGGCGCCAGCTCGAGACCGATCGCCTCGGCGAGGACCTCGGCCGTCGTCCGCAGGTAGAAGACGTGCTGCGCGATCCACTCGGCATGCTCGGTCCCGGCATGGAGGTTCTCCATGACCGGGGCCAGGGAGAGCGGCACCAGGGCCTGGGTCTTCACGCTGTAGTAGAGGAGCGTGTCGAAGTCGATCTCGCGACCCGCGAGCTCGGCATAGCGGGCGAGGCGGTCGGGGAAGCGGCCGAGGGGGGTGTAGAGATCCCGCGAGCGCACGCAGGCGAGATCGGTCATCGGGTCGGCGAGATGGGCCAGCTCGAAGTCGACGAGGGCCGAGACCCGGCCCTCGTGGAAGAGCAGGTTTCCGGGCCCCGTATCCCCCTGGCAGAGGACCGGTCGCACCGGCTTGCGCGGGACGTTCCGCCGCAGCCACTGGCAGGCGAAGGTCATCATCGGCAGCGGCTCGCGCACCGCCCCTTCGTAGGTCGACTGCCAGACGTCGAGGTCGTGGAGCGCCAGCTCCTCGGGCGTCTCGGGAATCCGTAGGCCGATGGCCTCGAACTTCCGCGCGTCGACGGCGTGGAGCTCGGCGAGGCGCTGCAGGAAGCTCTCGAGGATCGACTCCTTCTCCGCCGGGTCCTTCACGTTGTTGAAGTCGTCACGGCCCTCGACGTGGGCGAGCACCGCCGCCTGCGGATCCTCGTGGAAGGCGAGCACCTCCGGCACGAGGATCCCCTCGCGATGGAGCACCTCGAGGATCCGCGCCTCCCGCCGCGTCGAGTAGACCCGCGTGTACGAGAACGAATCGTCGCGCGTTCCGCGCACGTAGGTCTTGAGCAGGCGCCCGCCGACCTCGAGATCGACGAACCAGGCGAAGCGTCCGCCGGACTCGCGTCCCTGTCGGCGGCGACTCACGATGCGACCGCCGAGCTGCTGCTCCATCCACGGGAAGATCACCTCCCACCGCTGCTGTCCCGCGTCCGCCATCGCGCTCCTCCCTCGAAGATCGTCCGACTATACCCGGTGCGCGGCGCGGGCCAGTCGCTATGCTGAGCGCGTCCTCCCGTCCTCCGCGAGAGATCCCGAACCCCATGGCCGCGAACGAGCTCGTCCGTCTGACCCGAGACGGCGACATCGCCCTTCTCCTGCTCGACGATCCCGATCGCCGCAACGCGATGACGCGCGCCATGGGCGAGGCGTTTCGCGATCGCGTGGCGGAGATCTGCGCCGAGCCGTCGGTGCGCGCGGTGGTCCTGTCCGGAAGCGGGCGGGCCTTCTCCGCGGGCGGGGATCTCGACATGCTCGAGCGCCAGGCGAGCCTCGGTGCCGCCGCGCCCGAGCGCGCCTGGCGCGGGATCCGCGACGAGATGGCGGGCTTCTACCGGCTGTTCCTGTCGCTCCGCGACCTGCCCTGCCCGACGATCGCGGCGATCCAGGGCGCGGCGGTCGGTGCGGGGCTCTGCGTCGCCCTCGCCTGCGACCTTCGTTATGTGGCAGGCGATGCGCAGCTCGGTCTCAACTTCGCGCGGCTCGGGCTCCATCCCGGAATGGCCGCGACCTGGACCCTGCCCCGGCTGGTCGGCCCGGCCCGGGCGGCCGAGCTGCTCTACACGGGGCGGCTGATCGACGGCGTCGAGGCGGAGCGCATCGGCCTCGCGAGCCGCGTCCTGCCCGCCGCCGAGGTGCTCCCGGCGGCCCTCGCGACCGCCCGGGAGATGGCGGCGAACGCGCCGATCGCCGTGCGCGCGATCAAGCGCGCCCTGCGGCGCAGCGACGACGCCTCACTGGAAGATCAGCTGCAATTCGAGGCCACGGAGCAGGCCCGGACCTTCGCAACCCACGATGCCCGCGAAGGCATCGCGTCGATCCGGGAGCGGCGGGCGCCCCGGTTCGACGGTCGTTAGGCAGTCATCGGCGATGGACGCAGGTCCTCCGGTGATCGGCCATACGAACCCGGCCCGCTCGGCGCCTCGGCGACGAGTGGGTCTCAAGTCCCGCGCAAACTGTTCGATAGGAAGCATCGACGGCGACGGCGCATCCGCCCTGGTCGACCGTTCTGGAAGGAAATCGTCGTGACCCGCGCACTGCGCAGCCAGGAGTTCTGGCTCACCCTCACCTATCTCGGGCTTCTGCTCCTGATGGCGAAGGGCTTCGCATCCTGAATCCGGCCCGCGGCGCCGGGCGCGGCACCGCGCCCGGACGCCGCGCAGGCCCGGATCGACCGGAAGGTGCGTCGGCCGCTGACGGCCGAATTGGAGAGAGGCTTCCGCCGCTCAGGCCGGAAGCGCCTCGGTCACGCCGCAGATCTCGCTCGCATTGAAGAAGTAGGCGATCTCGAGCCGCGCGGTCTCGGGGGCATCCGAGCCGTGGGTCGCGTTGCGCTCGACGTCGGTCCCGAAGTCGCCGCGCAGGGTCCCCTTCGGCGCCTGCTGCGAGTTGGTCGGCCCCATCAGGTCGCGCCACTTCTTGATCGCGCCCTCGCCCTCGAGGACGAGCGCCACGACCGGGCCCGAGGTCATGAACTTGACCAGGTCGGCGAAGAAGGGCCGCGCCTTGTGGACGGCGTAGAAGCCCTTCGCTCCCTGCTCGGACAGCTGGATCTTCTTCATCGCCACGATCTCGAGGCCCGAAGCCTCGATCCGGGCGAGGATCTGACCGGCGACCTTGTTCTTCACGGCGTCGGGTTTGATGATGGCGAAGGTGCGCTCGACCGCCATGGCGGGTTCTCCTCGATGGGGCGGGCGACCTAGCACGGCGCCCGCCGGCTTGCTTTTCGGTTCCGTTCGATCCGGTTCGGTTCGTGGATCGCGGGGGCCGGGGCCCCGCCCCGCCCGCGCGGGCGCGGATCGTAGCGGATCGACACCGCGCCGCCGCCCGAAAATCGCCGGCTAGCGCTCGTCCTCGCGGATCCGCAGCACGACCTTCCCGAAATGCGTGCTGGCCTTGAGCATGCGGTGGGCTTCGGGGGCCTCGGCGAGGGGGAAGACGCGGTGGATCAGGGGTCGGATCCGCCCGGCCGCGAAGTCGGCGCCGAAGCGGGCCTGGAAGGCGGCCACGAGGGCGGCCTTCGCCGCCGGCGACCGCGTCCGGAGCGTCGATCCGACGACCGAGAGCCGCCGCGAGAGCAGCGCGCCGAGGGGAAGCTCGGCCTTGGCGCCTCCCATCAGCCCGATCACGACGAGGCGGCCGTCCTCGGCCAGCGCCCGGAGGTTGCCGTCGAGATAGGACCCGCCGATCGAGTCGAGCACGACGTCGACCCCGCGCCCGCCCGTCGCCTCCTTCGCGATCCCGACCCAGTCCTCGCTGCGGTAGTTCGCGACCGCGTCCGCCCCGAGCTCTCGGCAGCGGCGGGCCTTGTCGTCGCTGCCCACCGTCGCGACGACGCGGCCCCCGGCGCGCTTCACGAGGTCGATCGTCATCGTGCCGATGCCGGAGCCGCCGCCGTGGACGAGGACCGTCCCGCCCGCCGGCAGGGCGCCGAGCTGGAAGACGTTCAGGAAGACCGTGAGCAGCGTCTCGATCGTCCCCGCCCCGGTCTCGAAGTCGATCGCATCGGGCAGCCGCATCACCGACCCCGCGTCGACGACCGACTCCTCCGCATAACCTCCCCCCGGCAGCAGCGCGATCACGCGCTCCCCGACGCGGAAGGCACTCACGTCCGGCGAGACCTCGGCGATCCGACCGGCGCACTCGAGGCCCAGGATCGGCGAGGCTCCGGCCGGGGGCGGATAGAAGCCCTGACGCTGCAGCAGGTCCGCGCGGTTGACGCCGCAGGCGACGTTGCGGATGCGGACGCTGCCCGGCGCGAGCGCGGGCGGCGCCGTCTCGCCGAGCTTCATGCAGGACTCGTCGCCGGGCTTCTCGATCAGGATGGCTTTCATGGCGACGCGGAGCTTAGTGCAGTTCCCGCCCGGTCCCTCGCCCCGCGCCCCGACCGCTACCGGTCCGTCGCGCGCGCCCGCTCGAGATCGGCCGGGACGTAGCGTGCCCCGAGCAGGCAGAAGACCGCCGCGAGCAGGGGCGTCAGGGTCGGCACCAGCAGCGAGTAGCGCAGCGCGTCGTCGCCGAACCGCTCCGAGAAGTCGTGGGCGATCATGCCGACGACGAGCGGGCCGGCGGCGTGGCCGACGACGGTCGTGACCTGGGTCGAGACCGCGGACGCGAAGGCGCGCATGCGCAGCGGGGCGACGCCCTGGATCGTGGACATGAAGGGCGCCGTGAACGCGCCGCCGATGATCGAGCCGAACAGGCCCCAGACGAGGGCCACCGGGAGCGAAGGCAGGCCCGCCGCCACCATGAACGCCGGCATCGGGATCAGGTCCGTCTCGTCCCAGAGCAGGAAGGTCGTCAGGATCGGCACCGACAGGACCTGTCCCACCGCCGGCACCCACAGGTACCAGCGCGGATCCCGCGCCCCCAACCGGTCCGCGAACCAGCCGCCGAGGAAGATCCCGAACATCGACGGCAGCGGCGCCGTCAGGAAGTACCAGGCGCCGGCCTCGAAGACGCCCATCTTGTAGGTCCGCATCAGGAAGGCCGGCTCCCAGAGATTGCGGCCCATCGACGCGAAGAGACAGATCGCGTTCGCGACGAGGATGTACTGGAACGTGCGCGTCGCGAGCAGGATCTTGAGACCCGCACCGAGCGCGATCGGCGCCGCCGCCTGGCGTCCCTCGCTGCCCCCGCGTTTCGGCTCCCGGATCGTGAAGCGGTAGAGGAACGCGAGCACGATGCCCGGCAGGCCGGCGGCGAGGAAGGCGGCGCGCCAGCCGTAGCGCTCGGAGACCCAGCCGCCCATCACCATGCCGAGGCCCAGGCCGAGGACCGCGCCGATCGAGACGACGGAGATGCCGGTCGCCCGCTTCGCCGGCGTGAGGTAGTCGGCGAGCATCGAGACCGAGGGCGAGGTTCCGCCGGCCTCGCCGACACCGACGCCCATGCGCGCGACGAAGAGCTGGAAGTAGCTCGTGACGTAGGCGGTGGCGCCGGTGAAGAGGCTCCAGACGAGAAGCGAGTACGCGACGATGTTGCGGCGGATGCCGGTGGTGTCGGCATAGCGCCCGAGCGGCAGACACAGGACCGAGTAGACGATCGCGAAGGCGGGCCCGAGCAGCCAGCCCATCTGCCGATCGTTCAGGGCGAAATCGGCCTTGATGTCCTCGACCAGGATCGACAGGATCGTGCGGTCGACGTTGCTGAAGATCATGGTCAGCAGGACCATGAACAGGACGTAGCGCGTGTAGAGCGGCGGGAACGGATCGGGGACGGCGGCCTGGGTCGGGGGCGGGGACGCGGGGCGCTCGAGGTGCACGGGGCCTCCAGTCGGCACGACCTCGGCCGCCCTGGCGCCGGGTCCGCACGGTCGGACGCGGCGATCGGGACGCGGATCGCCGGCCCACGATAGTGCAGCCGGGCGTCCGTCGAACCGGTCATGTCGGAGCGCGGCGCTCCCCGGTCACTTCAGATCGTCGCGGGTGTAGTCGAGCAGACCGCGGGCGATGATGAGCCGCTGGATCTCGCCGGTGCCCTCGTAGATGTCGGTGATCCGGCTGTCGCGCATCCACTTCTCGAAGAGGTGGTCGCGGGAGATGCCCATGGCGCCCAGGATCTCGATGCAGCCCTGGGTGATCTGGCGGACGGCGGAGCCCGCATGCGCCTTGCAGACCGACGACTCGAGGTTGTTGGGCAGCCCCTTCCCGGCCATCCAGGCGCACTGCAGGACGGTCCATTTCGACGCCTCGAAGAGCGTCTCGAGCCGCATGAATCGCTCGGCCGCGGCCGAGAGCCGGCCCATGCCGCCGGGGCCCGTCGCCCAGTCGGCTCGACGCCCGCCTCGGCGAGCGCGTCGCGGGTCGCATCGAGGGCCGCCTCGGCGATCCCGAGCCCCATGGCCGCGGTCAGCGGGCGCGTCATGTTGAAGGTCTTCATCACGCCGCGGAAGCCGCCCGAGCTCTGCTTGGGGATCGACTCGTCGCCGCCGAGCAGGTTCTCGCGCGGGATGCGGCAGTCGCGGAAGACGTAGGCCGCGGTGTCGTCGGCGCGGATGCCGAGCTTCTTCTCCTTGTGGGGCACGTCGAAGCCCGGCGTCCCCTTCACGACCAGGAACGACTTGATGCCCGCGCGCCCCGCGCCCTTGTCGATCGTCGCCCAGAGCACGACGCCGTCGGCGCGGATCCCGGTCGTGACGAAGATCTTCTCGCCGTTCAGGACCCACTCGTTCGTCTTCGCGTCGAGCACCGCCGTCGTCGAGACCCGCGACGGATCGGAGCCGCAGCCCGGCTCGGTGATCGCCATCGAGAGCAGCAGATGGCCCCACTTCGCCTTCTGCGTCTCGGTCCCGGCCGCCATCAGCGCGGCGTTGCCGAGGCCGCCCGCCGTCGCGCGCCGGAGCCGGATCGAGTAGTCGCCCCAGCAGGCCCCCATCGTCTGGAGCATCATCATCACCGCCGGCGGCGTGTCCTGCGGCCCCGCCTTCGGCAGCGGGCTCGCCTTCGCCTCCGCCTCGAACACGGCCGCCTCGGGCAGCACGTCGGGAATCCTCTCCGCCTCGCGCTCGTCGAACTCGCGCGCGTAGCGACGGCAGATCAGGGCCTCGGCACGCAGCCGCGCGAGCATCGCCTCGTCGGTCTCGGTCAGTCGGAAGTCGATCATCGGAGTCCCTCCAGGCCCGGTCGGATCAGAGCGCGACGAGCCCCTCGGCGACGCCGAGGGTCCGCACGTGGCGGAACCACATCTCGACCGGGTGCTCGCGGATGAAGCCGTGGCCACCGAGGACCTGGACTCCGTTGTCGGCGATCCACATGCCCTTCTCCGCGGCATAGCTGCGCGCCTGCCAGGCGGCGCGGGTCGCGTCGAGACCGTGCTCGAGCAGGCTCGCCGCGCGCCAGACGAGCTGGCGCATCGCGTGCTGCTCGATGTGCATGTCGGCCAGCCGGAAGGCGATCGCCTGCTTCTTCGCGATCGCCTCGTCGAAGGCGACCCGATCCTTCGCGTAGGGCACGCAGTACTCGAGCACCGCGCGCGAGACCCCGAGCAGGACCGCCGCCAGGGCGACGCGGGACGCGTCGAGCACCGCCTGGACGTTCGCGCCCCCGGGCCCGCCGAGCTTCGCCTCCCCCGGCAGCTCGACGCGCTCGAGGACGAGGCCCGTCGTCGGCAGCGCGCGCAGCCCCATGTTCTTCTCGAGCGGACCGACCGTGAGCCCGTCGGCGTCGCGGGGGACGACGTAGGCCGCGAGCTCGCTGCCCTCGCGCGCCGTCACCAGGAAATGCGTCGCGCGGTCGCCCATCGCGACGAGCGTCTTGCGCCCCGACAGGACGTACGCGCCGTTCTTCGCTTCGGCGATGCAGCGCGGCCGGCTGCCGTCGGCCAGCGGCGCGGGCTCGCAGACCGCGAGCGAGCCGGTCACGAAGCGCGCCCCCACGAAGCTCGGAAGATGCGCCTTCTTCTGGGCTTCGCTGCCGTGGTCGAGGATCGCGTTGGCGAAGAGCGAGGGCGAGAGCGCAGCGATCGCGAGCGCCGCATCGCCGTGCGCGAGCTCCTCGAGCAGGATCGCGTTCGTGACGCACGAGCGCGCCTCGCCGGCGCCGCCGTAGGCCGCGGGGAGCTGGGTGCTCGTCAGCCCCAGCGACCACGCGGTCGCGAGCAGCTCCGCCGGCACCGCCGAGTCCTCGTCCGCGCTCCGCGCCCGCGGCCGCAGCTCCGCCGCGGCGAACTCGCGCATCGCGTCCCGGACGAGCGTCTGTTCCTCGGTCATCTCGAAGGAAATCACGGCTCTCTCCCGACCGACCCCGGGCACGCCGTCCGACGGGCTCCGCGGCGGGTGCGCGGGCGCGTGGGGCCTTCGTCCATGGGTCGTGAAACGCTCTTACTAAGCGATGGCCGCAGCGGATTCAATCGCGAATCCGTGACGCTGGTCCACGATTCGGCGACCTGCGTCGCGGCCGGCGCGCGCCTGCGCGTCGTGCGGCGCAGGGCGGCCGGATCCAGGACAGCGCCGGCGTTTTGGATCGCGGGACGATGCGCGATAGGATGCGCGCCGCCCGCCGAAGTCGGCCGGAAGGTCGCCGGTGAACAAGCACCGTTCACGGGAGGAAAGTCCGGGCTCCGCAGGACAGGGAGGTCGGTAACACCGACCCGGGGTGACCCGAGGGAAAGCGCAACAGAAATGACACCGCCGATGGCGCGGCGCTCGCAAGAGCGAAGCGCACAGGCAAGGGTGAAATCGTGGGGTAAGAGCCCACGCGCGACAGCCGGGTGACCGGCGGCGAGGCAAGCCCCTCCCGGAGCAAGCTCGAATAGGGACACCGTCGAGAGCGGTCCGCTCGATCGGCGGCGCGCGAGCGTCGTCGCGGTGTCCGGGTGAGAGTGCTCGAGCCGCCTAGCAATGGTCGGCCTAGAGGAATGACTTTCGCCGCGCGCGGGGCAACCCGGGCGCGGAACAGAACCCGGCTTACAGGCCGATCCGGACCTCGCGTCCGGACCTCCGGGAGGAAGCCTTCGGGCCATGACCGGAGCGCTTCGACGGGCATTCGGGCCTGCGCCGACGAGGGCGTCCGCCCGGACGGGCGGAGCCTTCGGCGCGAGGGCCCGGCGGCGGACCTAGAGATCGAGCCGCAGGCAGTGCAGGCGCGCGCGCCGCTCCGGGTCGTAGTCGATCCACTTCTGCTTCGGGACCTCGTCGGGGCCGACGCTGCGGAAGCCGTGGCCCTCGAAGAAGGTCTTGACGCGCTCCGACGTGGTGCAGCCGAAGACGTATCGCAGGCCCTGCTGGCGGGCGACGTCGATCGCGAAGCGCACGATGTGCCCGCCGGCGCCCTCGCCGATGTAGCGGGTCAGGGCGAAGAGCGAGGCGACCTCCATCGCTCCGTCCTGCTCGTAGGGCAGGAGCGCGCCCACGCCCGCGAGGTACTGCCCCTCGATGAAGACGCCGACGCCGTGGGCGAGGATCGAGTCGCGCGCATCCGGGCCGCGGGGCACCAGGAAGCCGTCGGCCTCGCCCCGGGCGATCAGGTCGTGGGCCGGGTCGTAGTCGTCGATCGCGAGCCGCCGGACCTCGGCGTAGCGATTGCGGGTGAAGAAGATGCCGGCGCCCGCGTACGTGAAGAGCTCGAGGGCGAGATCCCGGGCCGCACAGACGTTCACCGCCGACACGCCCCCCTCGATCATCCGGCGGATCGTCTCGAGCAGCCCGCGCCGGCCCGGCGCCACGCGCAGCGCGGTCCCGCCCGAAGCGCCGGCCGCCGGCGCCGCAGGCTCGGAGGCCGCTCCCCCTCTCGCCCCGGACCCCGGAGCGCCAGGCGCCCCCCCAGCCGCGGGGAGATCCGGGGCGAGCAGCGGCTCGAGGTGGGCGAGGTCGACCACCGAGATCCGCCCCGAGCCCTCGACCCGCTCGACCGGGGGCGTCGACTGGATCCAGACCAGCTTCGAGAGCCGCAGCATCAGGACGGCCCGCTCGCAGTCCGCCTCGAAGCGACCGGCCCCGATCCGCATCCCGGCGCTCCCGTTCTCCCGCAGCTTGCGCCAGAGCCGCGGCCCCGCGTTCTCCTCGTCGAGGTCCACCGGCGCCCCCCCGCCGGCCAGGGCCAGCATCGGCTCGAGGGGGCTCAGCAGGACGACCTGGGACTCGTTGTGGACCAGCTCGGCGATCACGCTGGCGAGCGGCTCTTCCTCGGGCGGCTCGTCCGCGGGCCAGGCGATCCCGATCGTGCGACCGTGGAACTCCTCGAGATAGAACTCGCGCTCGCTGAAGCTCGGGACCGGGTTCGACATGGCCGCATTGTTGCGGATTTCATCCGCACCGCACCCCGCCCGCACCGCCCCGTCACCGGCCGCCGTCCGCCCCCGAATCCGCGCCCGCTACCGCTCGGGCGCACCGGGGCTGCCGGTCCGTCGAGGAAAATCGACCCGAGGTCGCGAATCACGGGAGGCTTTCGACACATCTCCGATCATCGAGCCACCCCTCCATCGAACGAACGAGTGCGCATCGCCGGGGCGCCGATCGGGCTCGGACCGACGGCTCGGGCGAACGCCGGATCGGCGCTGCGGAAGGACCGGCGCGGACGACGAAAATTCGCTGGCTAAATAGGTGAAATTCAATCAAGATCGGGCTACATCAGCGGACCTTCCCGGCTCTCCTTCTGCGCGACCCCGACGCACGCCCACGACGCAGACGGAGATCGGACGAGCGGTCCGCGAGCGAGGATCCCGGCGCGCAATCGATGCGACGGGCGCTGAAGCTCCTGAAGGCCCTCGACACGCGCCGGCCCGCGCGGACACAAAGTATGACGTCCTCCAGATGAGAGGGGACGCTTTTGGAAACACGCCCCCCTCGGGCGGCATCTCATCGAGAGCTGCACCGCGGAGCAGAGGAACCGAGTTGAAGACGCAAGAGAAGAAGCAGACCGACGCCCACGAAGCCATCACGATGGGTGCCACGCCCGTGGTCGCGGCCGAGGAGCTCGATCCCGGCCGTGAGCGGCGTCCGCTCGAGTCGTACTTCCAGGAGATCGGCGGCACGCGCACGCTGAAGCGCGAAGAGGAGGTCGTCCTCGCCAAGGATCTCGAGGCGGCGACGGCGGCGCTGCGCAATTCGCTGTACTCGATCCCCGCTTCGGCGAAGCACGTCGTGGCGCGCTGGGACGCGCTGCGCGCGCTGTCGCACACGGGCGCCAAGCTCTCCGAGTCGGCCGGCGACGAGGAGACCGGCGAGATCGCGGCGCGCGTCGAGCGGGCGGTGAAGAAGCTGCGCGTGATCCTCGCGGAGCGCGACGCGAAGGTCGAGAAGTCGGGCCTCGGCTACTCGCAGACCCTCGAGAAGCTCGACCAGAAGATCTCGAAGGAGATGCACAGCGCCCAGCTCTCCCTCGCGGTGCTCCACGAGCTGCGCGAGAAGAGCGTCGTCATCGCCAACGAGATGAAGAAGACGCGCAAGCGGACCAAGAAGCTCTCGGACCTCGAGCTCGAGGCGGGCGTCGAGCGCAACCGGATGATCGAGCTCGTCGAGTCCGTCGAGGATGCCCACGAGTCGATGTCGACGGTGAAGAACCGCTTCATCGAGCACAACCTCAAGCTCGTCGTCGCGATCGCGAAGGACTACCGCAATCTCGGCCTCTCGTTCCCCGACCTGATCCAGGAGGGCAACCTCGGCCTGATCCGGGCGGTCGAGAAGTTCGATCATCGCCGCGGCTTCAAGTTCTCGACCTACGCGGTGTGGTGGATCCGTCAGGCCCTGGTGCGCGCGATCCAGAACCACTCGCGCACCATCCGCCTGCCCTCCCACGTCCACGACCGGTTGCAGCGCAGCCAGCGCGTGCGCGCGGAGCTGACGGGCAAGCTCGGCCGAGAGCCCACCCCGGCGGAGCTCGCTCCGGCCCTCGGGACGGACACGGAGTCCCTCGAGGCCCTCGACCGGCTCTCGCGGGAGGCCATCTCCCTCGAGTCGAACGTGGCTGGAACGGAGAAGCGCCTCGAGGACTTCGTCCCCGACGCGACCGCGGACCGACCGGATGGCGGCATCGACGACGACCGCATGCGCATGGGCGTGGGCTCGCTGATCGGGAGCCTGACGCCGCGGGAGCAGCTGATCCTGCGCCTGCGCTACGGCCTCGGCGGCGAGGAGGAGCACACCCTCGAGCAGATCGGCCAGTCGCTCGGCCTCTCCCGCGAGCGCGTCCGCCAGCTCGAGGCCCGCGCGCTGAAGAAGCTGCGCGAGACGCAGCCGGCGCAGCGCCTCCACCCGATCCTCGAGCCCTGATCGGCTCGAGCCCATCGGCTCGACGAGACGCTCGACTCGACTCGACGTTCGACCGGAAATCCGGGGCCCCAGGGCCCCGGATTTCTGGTCGAAAAATCACGCTCGAACGAGATTTCCTGCCACTTTCTTGCGTACCCGTTTTATGATGCGCGAGACCGGCGTTCGCGCGCCGGTCCCTGGGAAGGCCGCGCGAAACCGATTTCGTGCGTCTGACGAACGGCTTTGCCCTCGGACGGATTCCGAGGCTCCGAGCCGATTCCCAGGACGTGACGCCCGCTCGAGCCGGTCCCCCGGCGACGCGCGCGGCGCGAAGCACGAAGGAGGGATCGATGCGCGAGGTGCAGACTCGGGTCCAGACGGCGGCGGGACTTCGACGGCTCGGGAAAGGGCACGCGGCAGGGGCGACGCCTCCGAGCGCGCGCCGCAGCGCGAGCGTGGCCCTGCTCGCCTCCCTCGTTCTGCTGCTGGTGCCGGCCCTCGCCGGTGCGGCGCCGACGATCTACGGCTTCAGCTCCGGCAGCGTGACGCTGCGGGCGGTGCTCGACGGCACGACGACCTCGGTCCTCTCCGGGACGACGCCGGTCGAGATCCTGCTCGGCGGGACCTCGGTGACCTTCGATCCGGCGGCGGGCTCCTACGGCACGCTGACCGGCCTGCTGCTCGTCCCGACGAGCACGATCGACCTCGACCTCGACCAGAGCGTCGTCACCCTCGACACGGTCTCGATCGACAACTCGAGCCTGACCAACCAGGTCGGATCGACGGCGGCCCTCAACGTCTTCGGGCAGTTCAACATCCCGACCGTCCTCTCGGGCGACGTCTCGGGCACCCTCCCCGGCAACATTCCCTTCGGCCCCCAGCCGGCGACCTCGCTCGACTCGTCGGCCTCCGGCCTGATCGGCGTCTCCGGCGACACCCTCACGCTCTCGCTCGTCGGCGTGAACATCGCGCGCTTCGCCCAGCTCCCGGCGGGCTCCGGCCCAGACGTGATCGTGAAGGCGGACTTCACCTTCGTCGGCATCGTCCCCGAGCCCGGCACCGCCCTGCTCCTCGGGCTCGGCCTCGGCGGCCTCGCGGCGGTGCGCCGCCGGGACGCGCGCTGAACGCGGCGCGCGGTCCGGCTGCGCGCGGGAGCGCCCCGCGCTAAACACCGCCGTCATGGAAATCGCCTGCCTCGACCTCGAAGGGGTCCTGATCCCCGAAGTCTGGATCAATTTCGCCGAGCGAACCGGCATCGAAGCCCTGCGCATCACGACCCGGGAGATGCCGGACTACGACAAGCTGATGAAGCAGCGGCTCAAGATCCTGGCCGACAAGAAGCTCGGGATCCGCGACATCCAGGAGGTGATCGCCGGGATGGAGCCCCTGCCCGGCGCCCAGGAGACGCTGACCTGGCTGCGCGAGCACTTCCAGGTCGTGATCCTCTCGGACACCTTCTACGAGTTCGCCGAGCCCTTCATGCGCAAGCTCGGCTGGCCGACGCTGCTCTGCCACCGCCTCGACATCGACGAGAAGGGCATGATCCGCGACTACAAGATCCGCCAGCCCGACCCGAAGCGGATGTCGGTGCAGGCCTTCAAGTCGCTGCGCTATCGCACGATCGCGACCGGGGACTCCTACAACGACACGTCGATGCTCGCCGAGGCCGACGCCGGCATCCTGTTCCGGCCGCCGCAGAACGTGATCGACGAGTTCCCGCAGTTCCCGGTGGCGCGGGAATACGCGGAGCTGCGGGCGGAGTTCACGAAGGCGTCGCTGCGGGCGCTCTGAGGCGCCCGCTCCGCCTCATCCGGCCCCGAGCGCGAACTCCCGCGTCCCCTCGACCTTGAACATCGCATGGCCCGGCGGCTGATAGGTCACGACCATCGCCCGGCGGGCGCGGTCGGAGCGATTGGGCTCGCTGCCGTGGACGATGTGGGAGTCGAAGAAGATCAGGCTGCCCGCCGGCACCTCGGCGAGCCATTGCCGGCCGACGTCGAAATGCGCCGGGTCGGTGAAGAGCGGGCCGAGGCGGGTTCCGTCGGAGAGGCCCGGCAGGAAGCCGCGCGCGTGGCTCCCCGGGACCAGCCGGAAGCAGCCGTTGTCCCGATCGGCGTCATCGAGGGTGATCATCACGTTCGGGAGCTTCTCGCAGTGGCGGCAGGCGTGGGCCCAGTAGGGCGAGTCCTGGTGCCAGCGGAAGCCGGAGCCCTCCCGCGGCCGCTTCAGATTCAGCTTGTCGGTCCAGAGCGCGACCTTCGTCTCGCCGAGCACGCCGCAGACCGGATCGACGATGCGCGGATCGCCGAGCAGGCGATCGAGCTCGGGATCGAGGTGGTGGAAGGGCTCGACGACGCGGATCGTCGACGAGGCGCCGCCGTGCTCGAGCTGGATCGTCGAGCGCGCCGCCTCGACGTAGCGATTGCCGTCGATCGCGTAGGCGTCCGCTTCCGGGGCACCGGCCGCCGCGACGCCCGCCCGGGCCGCCGCGCGCTCCGCCGCGGCCCGCAGGCGCTCGAGCTCGTCCGCCGCGAAGACCGCCTCGCGCACGAAGAAGCCGTCCTCGGCATAGCGAAGCGCCTCTTCGGCGCGGATGCGATGCGGGACCGTCGCGGACCGCGGCAGCGCGCCCGACGGGCTCGGCTGGACCGATTCGGCTGATTCCATGCACGCTCCCCGCCCCGCTCGCACCGAAGCCACGCCCGAGCCCGAGCCCGAGCCGCGCCATCGCGCGGCGCGCCGCTCCGGGCGCCCCGCTCAGCGCTTGCGGAAGGACTGGTTCAGCACCTTCTTGCGCAGGCGCAGCTCGACCGGCGTCACCTCGAGCAGCTCGTCGTCCTCGATCCAGCCGAGGGCCTCCTCGATCGTGATCTTGCGGTGGGGCGTGATGATCACGTTCTCGTCCTTCGACGTGGTCCGCATGTTGTCGAGCTTCTTCGCGCGCACGATGTTGACGTTGAGGTCGCCCGGCCGGCGGTTCTCGCCGACGATCTGGCCCTCGTAGACGTCGACGCCCGGCGGCACGAAGAGCGTCGCACGCTCCTGGATCTTGAAGATCGAGTAGGGCGTCGTCCGCCCCGGATCCGTCGCGACGACCGGGCCGACGTTGCGGCCCGGCAGGTCGCCCGAGTACGGCTCGAAGCCTTCGACGCTGCGGTAGAGGAGCCCTTCGCCGCGGGTATCCGTCAGGAACTCGCTGCGGTAGCCGAAGAGGCCGCGCGACGGGACCATGAAGCGCAGGTGGACGCGACCGCCGTGGTGCTCCATCGAGGTCATGCGACCCTTGCGCTGGGCGAGCTTCTCCATGACCGAGCCCGCCGCGGTCTCCGGGACGTCGGCGACGACCTCCTCGACCGGCTCGCAGGGCTTGCCGTCGACGTTCTGCACGATGATCTCCGGCCGCGACACCGCGAACTCGTAGCCCTCGCGCCGCATCGTCTCGATCAGCACCGCGAGCTGGAGCTCGCCGCGCCCCGACACCGCGAAGACGTCCTGGCGCTCGGTGCGCTCGACCTTGATCGAGACGTTCGACATGACCTCGCGGTCGAGGCGGTCGCCGATCTGCCGGCTCGTCACGAACTTGCCGTCGCGGCCGGCGAAAGGCGAGTTGTTGACGGAGAGATGGATCCGGATCGTCGGCGGGTCGATCGCGATGCGCGGCAGCGCCTCGGCCTTGCCGGGCTCGCAGACGGTGTCGCCGACGTCGATCGTCTCGACGCCCGCGACGATCACGATGTCGCCGGCGCGGGCCTCCTCGATCTCGACGCGCTGGATGCCGCGGGTGCCGAAGAGCTTGGTGATCCGGAAGGCGTCGGTCCCGCCGTCTTCGCGGACGCGGATCGCGGCCATGCCGCGCTGCATGCGCCCGCGCATCACGCGGCCGATCACGAGGCGACCGACGAAGGAGTCGTAGCCGAGAGTCACGGCCTGGAACTGGAGCGGCGCCGTCTCGTCGACCATCGGCGGCGGCGCGTGGGCGATGATCGTGTCGAGCACCGGCGTCAGGTCCTTCATCTCGCCGCCGTAGACGAGCGAGGCGACGCCCTGCTTGGCCGACGCGTAGATCACGGGGAATTCGAGCTGCGTGTCGTTCGCGCCGAGCTCGACGAGCAGGTCGAAGACCTCGTTGACGACCTCCTCCGCCCGCTCCTCGGGCCGGTCGATCTTGTTGACGACGAGGATCGGGCGCAGGCCGTGCGACAGCGCCTTGCGCAGCACGAAGCGCGTCTGCGGCATCACGCCCTCGTAGGCGTCGCAGAGCAGCAGCGCGGCGTCCGCCATGCCGAGCACGCGCTCGACCTCGCCGCCGAAGTCGGCGTGGCCGGGGGTGTCGACGAGCTGGATGCGCACGCCCTGGTATTCGATCGAGGTGCTCTTGCTCTGGATCGTGATGCCGCGCTCGCGCTCGAGATCGCCCGAGTCCATCACGCGCTCGGCGACGTTCTCGTTGGCGCGGAAGGCGCCGCAGGTCCGCAGCAGACCGTCGACGAGGGTCGTCTTGCCGTGGTCGACGTGGGCGATGATGGCGACGTTGCGCAGGTCTTTTCGGGCGGCGATCGGGGACATGTCGTTTCTCGTCTCGGGCGATCCGGGCGGCCGGAGCGCGTGGAGGTTCTGTCGGGAGCACGCGCCTCATCGGCCGACCGATGGACGCGCTGATGCGGGAGGCTCGTTCGGGGTTTCGCCGCGTGGGGAGCGGATGGACGGGCCGCGGATCTCCCGGGCCCTCGAGGACCGGGGGCCTCACGAGCCACCCGGGCGCCGCGGGATCCGCTTCCGTCCGGATCCGCCGCGGTCTCGAGCCCCGGCCCCCCGCCGAGGCGCGCGCAGGCTAGCAGAGCCCCCGCCGATTTACCCTTTTGACCGAATTTTCACACCCGCCACCGCGCTCCGCGCCGATCCCCCGCATAGCCTTGCGCCCGCCGCGAACGCCGCGGCGAAGGGGTCCGGACGGCGCGGGCCGCGCCGCGGCGGGACCGGTCGAGGGCGCGAGCCCGTCGGGGGGAAGTCGGTTGAGGGACGTGCAGGAAACGGCTCGGCGATCGGAGGCGGGATCCCAGGCGGGCAGGCGCCCGCCGAGCGACCGGGTCCACGGACCGTGGCAGCGCCAGCGGGCGCTCTCGATCGCGATCTACTGGGCGATCCACGCCGCCTGCCTGCTCGCGTTCGTGACGGGGGTGGGACGCTTCTCGGTGGCGCTGTGTCTCGGGCTCTTCTGGCTCCGGCTCTTCGGGATCACCGCAGGCTACCACCGCTATTTCTCCCACCGCGCCTTCAAGACGAGCCGCGCCTTCCAGCTCGTGCTCGCCGTGCTCGGCTGCGCGGCGACCCAGAAGGGGCCGCTCTGGTGGGCCTCCCACCACCGCCGCCACCACGCCTTTTCCGACCAGCCCGGGGACACCCACTCCCCGCGCGAGGGCTTCTGGTGGGCCCACCAGGGCTGGATCTTCGACGCCCGCTCGGACGAGACCGAGGTGGCGCGGATCCCGGACCTGATGGCCTGGCCCGAGCTCGTCTGGCTCGATCGCTGGCACGTCGTCGTCCCGCTCGCCCTCGCCGCCGCCTGCTTCGCCCTCGACGGCCTGCCGGGCCTCGTCGTCGGCTTCTGCCTCTCGACGACGCTGCTCTGGCACGCGACCTATACGATCAATTCCCTGTCCCACCGCTTCGGCAGCCAGCGCTATGCGACCGGCGACGACAGCCGCAACAACCTCTGGCTCGCGCTGCTGACCCTCGGCGAGGGCTGGCACAACAACCACCACCACTACATGGCCTCGGCGCGCCAGGGCTTCTACTGGTGGGAGATCGATCCGACCTATCTCGTGCTGCGCGCGCTCGCCGCGATCGGCGTCGTCTGGGACCTGCGCGAGCCACCGGCGCGGGTCTACGCGAGCGATGCCCCGGCGCCCGAGGCACGGCGCGCGGCCTGAGCCCCGCTCGCCCCGCCGCCGCTCATCCGGGCAGGCGCAGCGCCACCCACGAGCGGCCCTCGCCGCCCCCGACCTCGACCGCGCCGCCCGCGTCGGCGACGAGCACCCGCGCGAGCGCGAGGGCGAGCGCCCGCCCGCGCAGCGCGGCGCCCCGCGATCCGGTCCCCGCCCCGCCTGCGCCCTCGGCGGCCGCCGCCTCCGCGGCCGCCTCGACGAACGCCTCGCCCGGGAGCCCGATCGAAAGCACGAGGGCGCCCCCCGCGCGCTCGACGCGCAGCGCGATCGGCGCCGCGCCGCTCGCCAGCGCCTCGGGCGGGCCCACGAGGGCCACGATCAGCGCGTGCAGCCCCTCGATCGGCGACACCGCCCCTTCGACGCCGGCACCGACCGCGACGGCGAGCGGGTGGCCCGCCGCGCCCTCTTCCTCGAGCTGACGCCGGACACCGTCGAGAACGCTCGCGAGCGTCCCGCCGCCCGCCCGCCGCGCCCCGGGGCTCAGCAGGGGGCGCAACAGCGCGAGCAGGGGCGCCGCCTGACCCGCCAGCGAGTCGATCGCGAGGGAGGCCTTTGCGAGGCCCCGGGCCCCGAGCGCCTCGTCGAGCAGGTGAGCCTCGAGGCGGATGCCGGCGAGGTGGTTGCCGATCTCGTGGGCGATCGCGAAGGCCAGGGCAAAGCGTCGGTCGGCGTCGTGCATCGGCCGCGAAGTTGCCGCGTCGGACCCGGCTCGTACAATGCCCCCGCGACGAGGCCGGACGGCGCCCGCCGGACCACGCCGCTCCCCTGCCGGAGGCCGCCCGACCGTGAAGACCGCCTTCCTCCGCGGCCGCGAACATCAGCAGATCGGGGGCATCGCCCTCGAAGGCCTCGGCCCCGCGGCCATCGCCCTCTCCCGGGGCGGTGCCCGCAAGACCTACGACCACACCGATCCGAACGAGGACTGCGCCGCGCTCGCGATCGGCGAGGGCGGTCAGCTCGTGATCGCCGCCGACGGCCACCACGGCGAGCTCGGCTCCGAGGCCGCGCTCGAGGCGATCCTGGCCGAGGCCGCGCCCCGGCTCACCGCCGCCACCGCCCCGACGACGAGCCTCGACGCCTGGCGCGAGCTCGCCTTCGAGGCGCTGCTGCTCGCCAATCGCGCGGTCCTCGAGATCGCCGGCCGCAGCAAGCTCCCGCCGGCCCCGACGACCCTCGTGCTCGCCCTCGCGCGCCCCGCCGACGATCTCCTGATCCACGCCTCGGTCGGAGACAGCCACCTCTTCGCCATCGACGCCGCCGGGGCGACCGAGCTGGGCGGCCGCGACCCGGCCTGGAAGTTCACGCCGTTCCTCGGCTACGAGCAGGCGACCCGCGCGCTGCTCGAACGCTATGCGCGGGTCGGGGTGCGCTCGCTGTCGGCGCTGCGCGCGGTGGCGCTCGTGACGGACGGCATCTCCGAGCCCGGCATCGGCGTCGAGGATCCGGCCCGCGCCGTCCACGCGAGCGTCCGCGGGATCGAGCCCGGGACCGCGGCGGACCTGTCCGCGGTGCGCGCCTGCCGCACGATCGTCGAGCTCGCGATGGGGGCCCACCGCCGCCAGCAGGCCGGCGACAACCTCGCCTGCTCGGTCGTCTGGCTCGGACGCGACGCCTAGCCGCGGACGAGCGCGGCGACGCGCTCGGCGATCGCGAGCGAGGCGGTGAGCCCGGGCGACTCGATGCCGATGCAGGCGACGAAGCCCGGCGCACCGTGGGCGCTCGCCTCCTCGATCACGAAGTCGCGGAAGCCCTGGCCCGGACCGGCGAGCTTCGGCCGGATGCCGGCGTAGTCGGGGACGAGCACCGCCTCGGACAGGCCCGGCAGATAGCGGGCGGCCGCCGCGCGGAAGAGCCCGGCCTTCGCGGGGTCGACCTGGTAGTCGAGGCGACCCACGTACTCGGTGTCCGGCCCGAAGCGGATCCGGCCCGCGAGGTCGAGGGTCGCATGGATCCCGAGCCCCGCCTGCTGGGGCACCGGATAGACGAGCCGCGCGAGGCGCACGCGCGAGCCCGGCGCGAGGGCGAAGTAGTCGCCCTTGCACGGATGCAGGCGCCAGCCGAGGGCGTCGACGTCGAGGCCCGCGAGGCGCGCGACGGCGTCCGCCGAGAGCCCCGCGGCATCGACGACGCAGCCGACGTCGATCGCTTCCGTCGCACCGTCCCCCGCCACGACCTCGACGGACCAGCCCCAGCTGCGGCGCGCGAGCGCGGCGACGCGGCGGTCGCAGAGCACGATCGCGCCGGCCGCCACCGCGTCGGCCTCGAGCGCGCGACAGAGGGCGTGGGCGTCGACGATGCCGGTCCGGGTCGAGTGGATCGCGAAGAGGGCCTCGACCGCGGGCTCGAGGGCGGCGATCGCCGCCCGCCCGATCCGTTCGAGCCCCTCGACGCCGTTCTCGAGGGCCCGCGCGTGGAGCGCCTCGACCGTCGCGACCTCCGCCTCGTCCGTCGCGACGATCAGCTTGCCGAGCCGGCGATGGGGGACCCGCTTCGCCTCGCAGTAGGCGTAGAGCGCGCGGCGACCGGCGATGCAGAGCGCGGTCTTCAGGCTGTCGGCGGGATGGTAGATCCCGGCGTGGACGACCTCGCTGTTGCGGCTGGTGATGCCGCGGGCGATCCCCGGCTCCGTCTCGAGCACGAGCACCGAATGCCCGCCCTGCGCGCAGGCCGCCGCCGCCGCGAGCCCGACGACCCCGGCGCCGACGACGACGACGTCGAAGCCGGCCTCCCGCCGGAGCGCCGCCCGGGGCGCCGGCGAGGTCGCCGTCAGAGCACCTCTCCGTATTCCACGCGGTAGCGCTCGCGGATCGCCGGGAGGGAGAGCTCGATGCTCTGCGGTCCGCGGCGCGCGACCTTGAGGGCGCCCATCAGGCTGCCGAGGCGCGCGCCCTTCTCGAGCGGAAGACCGTGGGCGAGGGCGTAGAGCAGCCCCGCCCGGTACGAGTCGCCGCAGCCCGTCGGATCGATCGCCGCCTCCGCCCGCACCGGCCGGATCTCCGTCCGCTCCGCCGCGAGCGAGAGCCCGGCCTCGAGGCCCCCGCGGCGGATCGTCGAGCCGTCCTCTCCGCGCGTCACGATCAGCGCCCCGACGCGCTCGGCGATGCCGTCCTCGTCGAGGCCGGTCTTCTCGAGCGTGAGCGCCCACTCGTACTCGTTCACGATGTAGATCGTGGCGCCGGTGAGCGCCTCGAGCAGCGCCGCCTTGTCGAGGATGGGGAGGCCCTGGCCCGGATCGAAGACGAAGGGCGTCCCGTGCCCCGAGCGGCCCCGGGCCTTCAGGTCCCGACAGTAGTCGAGCATCGCCTGACGGCCGTTGGGCGACACGATCGCGGCGTCGAAGGGGACGCGGACGTCGTCGATGCGCGCCTCGTGGGCGCGGTCCATGGCGCCGGGATGGAAGGAGATGATCTGGTTGTTCGACTGGTCGGTCGTGATGAAGCAGGCGGCGGTGTACTCGTCGTCGAGGACCCGGAGGTGGTCCCGGGCGACGCCGCTCTTGTCCATCCACCCGGCGTAGGCCCCGAGGTCCTGGCCGACGGCGGCGAGCAGGATCGGCTCGACGTCGAGGCGACGGAGGTTGTAGGCGATGTTCGCGCCGGTCCCCCCGTACTGCTTCGACATCGAGGGGACGTGGAAGGCCACGTTCAGCTTCTCGAGCTTGTCGCCCACGAAGTGGTTCTTGAAATGATCCTCGAAGATCATGATGTGATCGACGGCGACCGAACCGGTCACGAGCACGGCCATGGAAGAGTCCTTCGCGATGCGAGCGGGCCCGCAGTCTCGCCGGTGGGCCGGGGGCCGTCAACGAGCCCGGGGCGCCCCGGCGGGCCCCGCGGCGCGGCTCGGAGCATCGCCCCGCGCGGTGCTACGGTCCGGCGCATGGCCATCCCCGAGCTCTTCCGGACCGGTCACCCGGTCGTCTCCTTCGAGTTCTTCCCGCCGAAGACCGATGCCGGCTACCGCTCGCTCTTCGAGACGATCGAGGAGCTGAAGCCCCTCTCGCCCGGCTACGTCTCGATCACGATGGGCGCCGGCGGCAGCACCCGCGAGAAGACCGTCGACCTCACGATCGAGATCACGCGCCAGCTCGGCCTGACGACGATGGCCCACCTCCCCTGCACCGGCTTCCGCCCCGAGCAGATCGGCGCGATCCTCGACCAGCTCGCTGCCGGGGGCGTCCACGACGTGCTCGCCCTGCGCGGCGATCCGCCGAAGGACAACCCGGACTTCGTGATCCCGAAGGACGGCTTCCAGTACGCGAACCAGCTCGTCGCCTACATCGCCCGCCGCGGAGCCGACGCGCGCGACGGCGGCTTCTCGATCGGCGCCGCCTGCTTTCCCGAGATCCATCCCCAGGCGGCCGATGCCGCGACCGACCTCGTCCACCTGAAGCGCAAGGTCGACACCGGCGCGCATTTCCTCATCACCCAGTTCTTCTTCGACAACGCGAAGTTCTTCGACTTCGTCGAGCGGGCGCGGGCGATCGGGATCCGCGTCCCGATCATCCCCGGCATCATGCCGATCGCGAGCATCTCGGGCATCCGGCGCATGGCTTCCGTCAACGACGTCGGCTTTCCGGAAGAGCTCGCGCGCGCGATGGACCGCGTCGACGGCGACGACGACGCGACCTATCGGCTGGGCGTCGAGTGGGCGACGCGGCAGTGTCGCGAGCTGCTCGACCGCGGCGTCCCCGGCATCCACTTCTACACGTTGAACCGCTCGCCCGCCTCGCGCGAGATCCACCGGAACCTCTTCGGCGGATGACGACCGACGCCCCGAAGACGACCGCCCCGGCGCCGCGGCGGCTGCGCCTCGCGGTGCTGCTCTCGGGCAGCGGGACGAGCCTCGAGAACCTCTTCGAGCACGTCGAGCGCGGGCTGCCGGCCGAGGTGGTCTGCGTGCTGGCGTCGAAGAAGAGCGCCTTCGGGCTGCGGCGGGCCGAGGCGCGGGGGGTGCCGGCGATCGCGGTGCCCCGGCGCGAGTTCGCCGACGTCGCGGCCTTCAACGACGCGCTCCACGCCGAGCTCGCGCGCTTCGCGCCCGACCTCGTCTGCCTGCTCGGCTTCCTCTCGCCCTTCGAGCTGCGGGGACGTTATGCGGGGCGCGCGCTCAACGTCCATCCCGCCCTGATCCCCGCCTTCTCGGGCCACGGCTTCTACGGCCACCACGTCCACGAGGCGGTGCTCGCGGCCGGCGTGAAGCTCTCCGGCGCGACGGTCCACTTCGTGAGCGACGTCTACGACGAGGGGCCGATCCTGCTGCAGGAGTCCGTCCCCGTCCTCGACGACGACACCCCCGACACCCTCGCGGCCCGGGTCCAGGCCCTCGAGCGGCGGCTCGTGCCCGAGGCGATCCGGCTGATCGCCGAGGACCGGGTCCGGATCGAGGGACGCCGGACGCGGATCCTGCCGGCGCAGGACGAGCGCCTGCGCTGAGCCGGCCCGGGCCGGTGCGCCGCGACATTTCCCGCGCGCGTCCTTGACAGGAAGGCGAAGACGGGGCGAAAGTCGCGGCATGCCCCCCCGTCCTCCCGGCATCCCCCGGCCTGGAGCCCAGGCCCTGTCGCTCTCCGAGCTCGCCCCGGCGCTGCCGCCGCGGCCGGGCGCTCCCCCGCCGAGAGGCCCCCTCGAAGCCCGTGAGGGTCCGGACGCCCTGCGCGCCCTGCTCGGCGACCTCGGCGCCCGCATCCGACGCGGCCGCGGGCTCGCGCGGGACGTCGCGGGGCCGGAGACCTTCTGCCCGACCGGAGTGCCGGCCCTCGATGCGCGGCTCGGGGGCGGCTTTCCCCGTGGCCGGCTGTCGGAGGTCTGTGGCGCGCCCTCCTCCGGCCGCACCTCCCTCGCGATGGCCCTGCTCGCCGAGACCCTCGGCCGCGGCGGCCTGGCGGCCTGGATCGATCCCGCGGATGCCTTCGATCCGAGCTCCGCCGCGGCGGCCCTCGCCGAGCAGGGCGGCGACGGCCGCGACGGCGAGGCCGCCCTCCAGCGCCTGCTCTGGGTCCGGGCGCGGAGCGAGAGCGAGGCGATCCGGAGCTGTGAGCGGATCCTCGCGACCGAGGGATTCGCGCTCACGATCCTCGACCTCGCTCCCATCTCGGCCCGGACCCCGGCCCACCCCCCGTCTCGTCCCCCGCCCCCGGCCCCGGCGCCGCCCCGAGCGCCCGGCCGCCCGCGCGCGCCGGGGAAGGGCCCGGCGATCCGCGAGGCCGCCTGGCTGCGGCTCGCCCGCCTGGCCGCCCGGCAGCAGAGCGCGCTGGTCGTCCTCTCGAACGCGCCGCAGACCGGCGCCCGCGCCGAGCTGGTGCTCGAGATGCGCCGCCGCCGCATCCGCTTCACCGCCCCGCCCCGCCTGCTCGACGCCCTCGAGACGACGGCCGTCCTGCGCCGCCACCGCACCCGGCCGGCCGACGCGGAGATCCCGATCTCCCTCGACGCGGACCCACCCCGCCATGTCGACGCCGCCCCGCCCCGGCCCGCCCGGCCCTTCGACCTCCTCCGCCGCCGGCGCCGCCTCCGCCCTCGCCGTCGGCGCCTCGACCCCGCCCGCCGCAGGCGCTCCGATCCCGTCGGCCGCCGGGCGCCGCCGCGTCGCGTGCCTGCTGATCCCGGACCTCCCGCTCCATGCCGCGCTGCGGGCCGAGCCCGAGCTCGCCGACCAGGCCCTCGTCGTCACGACCGGCCCCGGGCCGCGGGCCGAGATCCTCTGCGCCTCGCGGGCGGCGACGGCGGGCGGTGTCCAGCCCGGCCAGAGCCTGACCCAGGCCCGGGCGATCCGGCCCGGGCTCGAGGTCCGGATCGCCTCGCCGGTCCTCGAGCGCGCGGCCCGGGCGGCGCTGCTCGACGTGGCGCTCTCGCTCTCGCCCCGGGCCGAGCTCGTCGCCCGCAGCGGCGGCTTCTTCGCCGCCGAGGGTGCGGTCTGCGTCGACGCGACCGGGATCACGGCGCTCCACGAGAACGAGGGCCGCTTCGCCTCGGTGCTCCACGCCCGCGCGGAGCGGGCGGGGCTGCGCGGCTTCGTGGCCCTCGCCTCCTCCCGCGGCATCGCCCGCCTGGCCGCCCGCCACCTCGCGACGAGCGCCCGCCGGACGACCCGCCCCCACGAGATCGAGACGACCCGCGTCCTCTCGCCGCAGAAGGAGCTCGCCTTCCTCGCCCCGCTCCCGATCGATCTGCTCGACCCCGACGACGACGTCGCCGAGTCGCTCTCGCGCTTCGGCCTCCACACCCTGCGCGACCTGTTAGGCCTCTCCCGCCGCGATCTCGCCGCCCGCGTCGGCCCCGCGATCCTCGAGCTCGTCGCCCGCGCCCGGGGCGAGGAGATCGAGCCCCCGCTCGCCGAGCCGCGCTCGCTCGAGCTCGAGGAGGGCATCGATCTCGAGTGGCCCCTCGCGAACCTCGAGCCCCTGGCCTTCGTCCTGCGCGGCCTCGCCTCCCGACTCACCGAGCGCCTGGCCCTGCGCGCCCTCGGCTGCGCAGAGCTGGACCTCGCCCTGCGCCTCGAGTCGGGCGCCCGCGACGAGCGGCGCATCGCCCTCGCGTCGCCGACCGGCGATGCGAGCGTGCTGCTGCGGCTGATCCGTCAGGCCCTCGAGTCGAGGCCGCCCGTGGCCGCCGTCGACGGTCTCGTGCTGACCTGCCGGGGCGTGGCCCTGCGCCGGGAGCAGCTCGATCTGTTCCGGCCGCGGGGCCCGGATCCGAACCAGCTCGACCAGACCCTCGCCGCGCTCGGTGCGATCTGCGGGCCGGCGCGCGTCGGTGCCCCCGCCGTGGTCGACGATCACCGACCCGACGCCTTCGCCCTGCAGCCCTTCTCGGGAAGAAGTGTGCCCGCCGTCGCCCGAACGGCGGGCGCGCACACCGCGACGGCGCGCCTCACACTGCGCGCCATCCGGCCACCGGCCCACGCCGAGGTCCGCAGCGCCGGCGGGCGGCCGGTCTTCCTGCGCAGCGCGGTGGCCCGGGGCGAGATCGTCGAGGTCGCGGGGCCGTGGCGGACGACGGGACGATGGTGGTCGGAGACGGGGCATTTCGCCGTCGATCACTACGACGTCCAGATGCACGACGGGCGCGTGCTGCGGCTGTGCTTCGATTGGAGGGAGAATGGGTGGCAGGTGGATGGCCTCTATGACTAGAATCGCAGCCGCCTTCGAGATCGAGGAGATCGCGTTGCCCGACCAGAGTTCCGAGCGGCACTCCGATTCCCATCGACCCAACGAACCGCGCCCGCTCCTGCCCCAGCCGGACCATCCGATCGCCTTCCTGAAGGGCTTCCTCGAGCGCCCAAAGCAGGTCGGCTCGATCATCCCGAGCTCCCGTTGGATGGAGCGCCGCATCACCCGGACCGCCGAGCTGGCGAGCGCCCGGGTCGTGATCGAGCTGGGCCCCGGAACCGGCGGGACGACCAAGGCCCTGCTCCAGGCCATGCGCCCGGACGCCCGGCTGCTCGCGATCGAGATCAACCCGAGCTTCTGCGACCTGCTGCGCGAGACGATCGACGACCCGCGCCTGATCGTCCACGAGGGCAGCGCCGCCGAGATCCAGGACGCCCTGACCAAGCACGAGCTCGACGCCCCGGACGTGGTCCTCTCGGGCATCCCGTTCTCGACCATGCCCCGCTCGCTCGGCCTCGCGATCCTCCATTCTGTGCGGTCGAGCCTCAAGCCGGGAGGCCGCTTCGTCGCCTATCAGTTCCGCGACGTGGTCCATACCCTCGGCAAGCGGGTCTTCGGGCCGGCCTCGATCCAGCTCGAGCTGTTCAACGTGCCGCCGATGCGGGTCTACCGCTGGGACGTCTCGGCGGACGCGGCGGCGGACCGGCCCCGGAGCGGACAGGCGAGCCCGAGCGGCCGGGAGCGGCGCGCCCGCTAGTCCGTCTCCTCGAGGCTCTCGTTCTGTCGATCGGAGCCTCTCGAGCCACCGGATCCGCCCGAGCGATCCGAGCCGTCCGAGCCCTCTCTGCCGACCGGCCCGTCCGCGTCCCGGCTCCCCCTCTTCCACTGCGCCGACAGCGTCGCGTGTCGGATCTCCGCCTGGCTCGCGCGCCGCACGACGTCGTCGCCGAAACGGTCCGCGAGTTCGTCGAGGGCGAAATTGAGGCGGCGCCGCCGCGGCGGATCGCCGAGCGGTGCGCCCGTCGCACCCGTCGCTGCGGCACCGCCCTTCTCCCCGGCCGTGGCGCCGGTCGCCGCGCCGGCCGCCGCCGCGCCGCCCGCCCCGCCGAAGAGCGGGAGCTGCGTTGCCGCCTGCACGCCCCCCGCCGCGTCCACCGCCCCGCCGTCGGCCGCCCCCCCGACGAGCCCGCTGACGCCGACGCCGAGCAGCCGCACCGGCTCGACCAGCGCGTCCTCGAGCAGCGAGCAGGCCACCCTCGCGATCTCGCCCCCGTCGTCGGTCGCCCGCGCGAGCGTCGCCTGCCGCGTGCGGGCGGGGTAGCCGCGCGGGCCGTCCTTGCGGCGGCGGCCCGGTCGCCACTTGAGCACGACGGTGCGCGCGAGCAGGTCCTTGCGGCGCAGGCGCCGGGCGACCGCCTCGGCATGGGCGAGGATCGTGCGCTCGAGGGTCTCGCGATCGGCGACGTCGCGCTCGAAGGTGTTCTCCTCGGAGAGCGAGACGGCCTCGCGCTCGGGCTCGACCCCCCGCACGTCCTCGCCGCGGGCGAGCCGGCCGATCGAGACGCCGAAGTCGCCGAGGGTGCGGTGGAGCGTCTCGAGATCCGCGCGGGCCAGCTCGCCGATCGTCCGGAAGCCGAGTCGGGCGAGCCGCTCCTCCGCGACCGGTCCGACGCCCCAGAGCTTGCGCGCCGGCAGCGGATCGAGGAACGCCCGCACGCCGTCGGCCGGGACCTCGAGCAGGCCGTCGGGCTTCGCCATCCCGCTCGCGATCTTCGCGACGAGCTTGACCGGCCCGATGCCCACCGACACCGCGAGCCCCGTCGCCGCCCGCACCTCGGCGCGCAGCCGCTCGCCCACCGCGCGCGGGGGCCCGAGCAGCCGCTCGCTCCCCGTCAGGTCGAGGAAGGCCTCGTCGAGGGAGAGCCCTTCGACGAGCGGCGAGTGGCGCCGGAAGATCTCGAAGATCCGGCGCGACTCCTTCGCATAACGCGCCATGTCGCCGGCGACGAAGACGAGCTCCGGACAGCGCCGCTTCGCCTCGAAGCTCGACATCGCCGAGCGCACGCCGAAGACGCGGGCCTCGTACGACGCGGCCGCGACGACGCCCCGCGGCCCGGCGCCCCCGACGACGATCGGCCGACCGCGCAGCTCGGGGCGGTCGCGCTGCTCGACCGACGCGTAGAAGGCGTCCATGTCGGCGTGGAGCACGCAGCGCGGATGCGGGGACGCGGGCGTGGACGGCGCTCCTCCGGATCGCGCGCCGGACCCGCCGCCGGAACGCGCCGAGCTCATGCCGGCGGGAGGGCGGACGGGCGGACGGGCGACGCGACCGGCGAGCGCTCGAGGGAGGCGAGCGCGTCGGCCGCGGCGCGCAGGCCGGCGGTGACCCGGCCCTCGAGATCGGGGGTCGTCAGCGCCTCGGTCGCGAAGGCGAGGCGCGGCGAGCGCTCGGCGCGATCCTCGAACGCGAGCCGGCGGGCGAGCGCACCGCGCCCCTGGACCGACATGAGCTCCGGGATGCGCTCGACCCGCGACGGCCCCGTCGGCAGATCGCCGATCGGCGAGCCGCGGAAGGCCGCATCGACCTTCGTGACGAGCGCCTGGTCGGAGAGATTCCAGTTCGCCTCGACCGCCTCGTGCTCGAAGGAGAGGCGGATCCAGAAGGGCGTGCGCGCCGTCGGCGGCGTCGGCGCCCCCAGCAGCCGCAGATCGCGCATCTCCGGGATCTCGCCCGGGACGAAGGTCACGCCGGCGAGGCCGCGCAGCAGGAAGGCGGGATCGGAGACGAAGCGGTGGATCACGATCGAGCGGCGCGGCTCGAAGGACTGGAAATGACCTCGCTCGGCGGGCGAGAGCTTCGGACAGATGCGCAGGATCTCGCTCGGCGGCACCGCGACCACCGCCGCGTCCGCCACGAAGACCTCCTCGCGCCCGCCCTCCCGGGCCCGGACGCGCACGCCCTCCGCCGTCGACTCGAGGCTCTCGACGCGACAGCCGAAGCGCACGGGGAGCGGCCCGGCCAGGCGCGCGACGAGGCCGGCGAGGCCCTCGGCGAGGAAGACGGTGCGCCCGCCGCCGGCCCAGAGGCGGACCAGCATCTGCACGACGATCGCCGCCGACTCCGCCGAGAGGTCGAGGCCGGTGCGCGCGAGCAGCGCCGGCGCGAGGCGCGTCGTGCACCAGCGCGTCCCGAAGGCCCGCATCGAGGCGCGCGACCAGAGCTGATCGTCGAGGGCGAGCACCGAATCCGGGATCCGCGGGGCGCCGCGACGCGACGCGTCCCAGAGCGCGCGGACGACGCCGCGGCGCGCGTTCCAGCGCGGGCGGCGCCAGAAGACGGCGTCGATCGGGCGATCGATCCGGGGCGAGAGCCGCGGGACCAGCACCTCCCACGGCCGCAGCGGCGGCGGGCGGTGGAGCTTCGCGCCGAGCACGAGGGCGTGGCGGCGCTCGACCAGCGGTGCGTCCGCGGCCTCGAGGCCCAGGCTGGCGAGCAGCGCCCGCAGGTTCGGATCGCCCTCGCCGACCTCGCCGACACCGGGCTCGAGCGGACCGTGCTCGGTCGCGAGGGGGCGCAGTCGACCGCCGGCGCCGGGCTGCGACTCGAGCACGAGCACGGTGTGCCCCGCCCGCGCGAGCTTCGTGGCGCAGACGAGCCCGCCGAGCCCGCTGCCGACGACGACGATCGACGCCACCTAACGTCCCGTTCCGGCCGATGGATCGCCCGCGCCGCCGTCGGATCGGAATCCGGCGGGCGCGGCGACCAGCTGCAGGAGCGCCTTCGGCGCGAATGGCTTGCGCAAGAACCGCCCCCCTCGCCTCGAGAGCTCGCTCTCGAGGGGCTCGGGCAGAGCATCGCCGCTCATCAGCAGGACTTCGAGCCCCGGCGCCCGCGCCTGCAGCAGCGGGAGCAGCTCGGCCGCGCCGCCGCCCGGCGCGAGGTGGACGTCGAGCAGGGCGAGATCGATCTCGGGCAGCCGTCCGTCGCCCGGCTCGAAGAGGGCGAGGGTCTCGTGGAGGCTGCTCGCGGTCCGGACCCGGTGTCCCGCGCTCTCGAGCAGGCGGACGATCAGGCGGAGGAGCTGCTGGTCGTCGTCGACGACGAGGACGGAACGCCGTTCGCTCATGCCGATCCAGTCCCCCCGTCCCGTTCGGGCGGCGAGCCGTTCGGATCATGGAACGGATCCCGGATCGGAAACGAGTCGTCCCGCCACGCCGCTCGAATCGCTCGCGGGCAGAGAATGGTGCAGATCGAAGGTTGATAAAAGGCGAAAATGGAACGAAAGTCGGGCATGGCCCGTCCTTCCGACTACGTCGAGCTCCGCAGCCGCAGCGCCTTCTCGTTCCTCGAGGCGGCGAGCAACCCCGAGGACCTCGCCGCCGCTGCCGGCGAGAAGGGCTACGCCGCCCTCGCCCTCGCCGACCGCGACGGCGTCTCGGGGGCCCCTCGCTTCCACCGCGCGGCGAAGGCGGCGGTCAAGAACGATCGTCGGCGCCGAGATCGCGGTCAGGGCGAGCAGGGCGGCGATCAGCCGCGGGGAGCCGGCGAGGCGGATCCCGCGGCGACCGACAGTACACCCGCCCGGATCGCCCTGCTCCTGCTCGTCAGGTTCGGCCGAGGGCTGGCGGCGGCTGTGCCGTCTGCTGACCCCTCGCCCACGCCCGCCGCGACCAGGCGCTCGAGGCCGCGATGCCCTCGCACGCGGGCGCATCCAGGTCGGCTGGGGTTGAGGTCGGGGCACCGCCGGCCATTGGAAGCGTGCTCGTCCGCGGCGACGAGCACCTCACACCGACGCGGCTCGAGCGCGCCCGGCGCGCCTTCGGCGAGCGCCTCGCCGTCGACGTCTCCCGGCTGCTCGACCGCCGGCTCGCGCGGGCGGGGCGGCGCGCGGCGGCGATGGCGCAGGCCCTGGGCGTCCGGGTCGTCGCGAGCGGCGACGTGCGCTGCGCGCGGCCGCGGGATCGGCGGCTCCTCGACGCGCTCGTCTGCCTGCGCGAGCGCGTCGCTCGACCGCGCCGGCCGCCGGCTGCCGGGGCAAGCACGAACTTCCTGCAAAACCGCCGGTACCGTGCGCCGCTTCGCCGACCATCCCGACTGGATCCTCGCGACCCGCGCCATCGCCGGGCGCTGCGAGTTCGGCCTCGATCGCCTCGACTATCGCTTCCCCCACTACCCGCTGCGCCCGGGCGAGACCCAGATCGGTCGGCTGCGCGCGCTCGCCTTTCAGGGCGCCGCCCGGCGCCATGGCGGGCGTCCGGGCGAGAAGGTCCTGCGCCAGCTCGAGCACGAGCTCGCCGTCATCGCGAAGCTCGATCTCGCCGGCTACTTCCTGATCGTCGAGGACATCACGTCCTTCGCCGCCCGCGAGGGCATCCTCTGCCAGGGCCGCGGCTCCGCCGCCAACAGCGCCGTCTGCCACGCGCTCGGGATCACCGCCGTCGATCCGGTGAAGATGGACCTGCTCTTCGAGCGCTTCCTGTCGGAGGAGCGCGGCGAGTGGCCCGACATCGACATCGACTTTCCGTCGGGCGCCCAGCGGGAGAAGGTGATCCAGTACGTCTTCTCGAAGTACGGGACGGCGGGCTCGGCGATGACGGCCAACGTCGTCACCTATCAGACGAAGCTCGCGGTCCGGGAGATGGGCAAGGTCCTCGGCCACGCGCCCGAGTCGATCGACCGGCTCGCGAAGCTCGTCGGCCGCCTCATTTCCCCGTCGGTCGCCCGGACAGGGCCCTCGGCGCCGACCCCGAGATCGTAAGCCCGCTGCAGGAGGCGAAGCTCGATCGAGAGCGCCCGGCGTGCGCCACTGGCTCGAGCTCGTCGCCGCGGTCCAGGGCCTGCCGCGCCATCTCGGCCGGCACGGCGGCGTCGTGATCGCCGCGGGGCGCCTCGACGAGGTCGTGCCGATCGAGCCGGCGACGGCCGGATCGGCGGATCGTGCAGTGGACAAGGAGGACTGCGCGGACCTCGAGGATCATCAAGATCGGCCTGCTCGGCCTCGGCATGCTCGCGGCTTTTCGAGGAACGCGCTGCCCTCGTCGCGCGCCACGAAGGCGTCGAGTCGATCTCGCGGCTTCCGCCCGACGACCCCGAGACCTGCGCCATGATGCGTCGGGCGAGACCCGTCAGCGTCTTCCAGATCGAGCGCGCCCAGGTGGCGGCGCGCTCCCGCGCCTCAAGCCGAAGACCTTCTACGACCTCGTCGTCGAGATCGCGATCATCCGGCCGGGGCCGATCGTGGGCCAGATGGTGCATCCGTACCTGAACCGGCGCGCCGGCCGCGAGCCCGTCGAGTATCCCCACGAATCGCTGCGGCCGATCCTCGAGCGGACCCTCGGCGTCCCGATCTTCCAGGAGCAGCTGCTGCGGATCGCGATGACGGCGGCGGGCTTCACGGGGGGCGAGGCCGAGGAGCTGCGGCGCGCGATGGGCTTCAAGCGCTCGATCGAGCGCATGGAGAAGATCGAGGCGCGCCTGCGCGCGGGCATGCGCGCGCGGGGGCTCACGCGGGCGGCGGAGGACCAGATCGTCCTCCACATCCGCTCCTTCGCGCTCTACGGCTTCCCCGAGTCGCATTCGGCCTCGTTCGCGCTGATCGCCTACGCCTCCGCCTATCTCAAGTGCCACCATCCCGCGGCGTTCCTCGTCGGCCTGCTGCGCGCCCAGCCGATGGGCTTCTACGGCCCGGCGACGCTGATCCAGGACGCACGGCGCCACGGGGTCGAGGTGCGGCCGATCGACGTGCGCCACTCCGGCGTGCAGAGCGATCTCGAGCCGGGAGAGACGCGCGCACCGCAGGAGCGGGGCCCTTCCCGCCGTGGCTCCATCGACCGCCGCTCCGGCCCGCCCCCCGCCGTCCGCATCGGCCTCGACTCGGTCGGCGGCCTCGGCCGCCGGACGGCGGTGCGCCTCGTCGCCGAACGCGCGCGCCGGGCCTTCGACGACCTCGGCGACTTCGTGCGGCGCGTCGGGCCCGATCGCGACGAGCTCGAGGCCCTCGCCCTGCTCGGCGCGCTCGCCGGTCTGCGCGGCGCCACCGGCGAGCGGCGCGGGGCCCTCTGGCAGGTCGCCGCCCTCGAGCGCGATCCGCGCTCGCTCTTCGCGGGCCGGGCGATCGCGCGGCCGGCGGTGGACGCGGACGACGGCGACGCCGAAGTCGAGCGCTCGCCCCTGCGCCCGCTCTCCCCCCTCGAAGCGACGCTCGCCGACTACCGCCTCGCCGGCCTCACGACCGGTGTCCACGTGATGGCCCACCTGCGCCCGGGTCTCGAGCGCGAAGGCATCGTCGCCGCCGCGCGCCTGCGCGAGCTGCCCGACGGCGCCTTCGTCCGCACCGCGGGCCACGCCATCGTCCGCCAGCGCCCGGGCTCGGCGAAGGGCTTCTGCTTCGTGACGCTCGAGGACGAGACCGGGCTCGCGAACGCGGTGCTGACGCCGGACATCGCGAGCCGCTTCCGGGTTCCGCTGCACCAGGCGTCGCTGCTCGTCGTCGAGGGACCGCTGCAGCGCGTCGAAGGGGTCCTCCACGTCCGGGTGCGGACGGTCCGGCCCCTCGCGCTCGGCGAGGTCGCCGCGCTGCCGGCCTCCCACGACTATCGCTAGGGCCGCCGAGACGAGCGCGAGCGATTCGCGCGGCTCTTCGCGTCCCGGCGACCCGTGGAGACCGGGGCTTCTGCTAGAGTCGGCGCGTTGCGCCTCCTCCTCGTCACCCCGCCGATGACGCAGCTGAATACGCCGTACCCCGCGACGGCCTATCTCACCGGCTTCCTGCAGCGGCATCTCGCGCAGCCGGCGACCGACCGGCGGAGCGCGCCCCCCGTCGAGGTGGCCCAGGCCGACGCCGCCCTCGAGCTGTTCCTGCGCCTCTTCAGCCGCGACGGGCTCGACCGCGTGCGGGCCGTGCTCGCGAAGCGCCGGCGCGGGGCCCCCGACTCCGTCCGCCATTTCCTGCAGCACGCCCCCCAATACCGCGACACGATCGATCCGGTCGTCCGCTTCCTCCAGGGCCGCGACCCGAGCCTCGCCCTGCGCATCGTCGGGCGCGCCTTCCTGCCCGAAGGTCCGCGCTTCGCCGCGCTCCACGCGATCGGAGGCGAGGCCGATGCGGACCTCGACGCCGACTCCGCCGACGAGGACGAGACCGGCGATCCCCTCGCCTGGGCCTTCGGCGGCCTCGGGATCACCGACCGCGCCCGCCACCTCGCGAGCCTCTACGTCGACGATCTCGCCGACGTGATCCGCGACGGCATCGACCCCGAGTTCGAGCTCGCCCGCTACGGCGAGCGCCTCGCCGCGAGCGCCCCCCGCTTCGACCCCCTGCGCGATGCGCTCGAAGGCGAGCCGTCTCTGGTCGATGCGATCCTCGACGAGCTGACGGCCGAGCTCGTCGCCCGCCACCGCCCCGACGTCCTCGGCCTGACGGTGCCCTTCCCGGGCAACGTCTACGGCGCGCTCCGGATCGCCCGGGCCGCGAAGGCGATCGCGCCCGCGACGCGGGTCGTGCTCGGCGGCGGCTACGTCAACACCGAGCTCCGCAGCCTCGCCGACCCCCGCGTCTTCGACTACGTCGACTACCTCACCCTCGACGACGGCGAGGCCCCCCTCGCCGCGCTGCTCGCCCATCTCCGCGATCCGCGCGCGCCCCTGCTGCGGACCTTCCTCCGACGCGACGGACGCGTCGTGCTCGAGAGCGACCCGGCGCTCCGCGACGTCCCGCAGCCCGAGGTCGGCACGCCCACCTACGAAGGCCTCCCCCTCGATCGCTACGTCTCGCTCTTCGAGATGCTGAACCCGATGCACCGCCTCTGGTCCGACGGACGCTGGAACAAGCTGACGATCGCCCACGGCTGTTATTGGAAGCAGTGCGCGTTCTGCGACGTCGGCCTCGACTACATCGCGCGCTACGAGCGCACGCCGGCGGACCTGCTCGTCGACCGCATCGAGGCCCTCGTCGCCGAGACCGGCCAGTCGGGCTTCCACTTCGTGGACGAGGCCGCACCGCCCGCCGCGCTCGAGGCCCTCGCGAAGAAGCTCCTCGAGCGCCGGGTCGCGATCACGTGGTGGGGCAACGTGCGCTTCGAGAAGGCCTTCACGCCGGAGCTGACCGCGCTCCTCGCCCGCTCCGGCTGCGTCGCGATCAGCGGAGGCCTCGAGGTCGCCTCGGACCGCCTGCTCGCCCGGATGAAGAAGGGGGTCACCGTCGAGCAGGTCGCCCGCGTGACCCACGCCTTCACCGACGCCGGCATCCTGGTCCACGCCTACCTGATGTACGGCTTCCCCACGCAGACTGCGCAGGAGACGATCGATTCCCTCGAGCGCGTCCGCCAGCTCTTCGCCGAAGGCTGCATCCAGTCCGCCTTCTGGCACCGCTTCGCCGCCACCGCCCACAGCCCGATCGGCCGCGACCCCGCGCGCTACGGCATCGAGCTCGTCCCGGTCGAGCCGCCGACCTTCGCCCACAACGACCTCGCGTTCGTCGATCCGACCGGCTGCGACCACGACTTCTTCGCCGAGGGCCTGCGCACCGCGCTCTACAACTACATGCACGGGATGGGCCTCGACCTCGACCCGCGCGCGTGGTTCCGCGGCCGGCGCGGCATGAAGCTGCCGAAGACGACGGTCGATCCCGCGCTCGTGCGGAAGGCGATCGGCGAAGCCTGACTCGACGGGGGGCCAGGCTGCGGTGATTTGTCGCAGCCCGTGGATCCCCGTCGGAGGCCAGCGGCCGCTCGCCTAGATTCGCTCTCTCGAGCGAGGAGAGCGGATCATGCGAGGACGTTTCGTCATCCGAGCGGGCGGTCTGGCGGCGGCGGCGCTGCTCGCCACGCCTGCATCGTCCCACGACAGCATCCAGAACGCGGCGGTGGAGGGCGTCTGGAATCGCAACGCGCTGCTGATGGTGCACGGCTGTGCGGACGGCGTGACGCAGCGACCGGTGATCGCCCAGAGCGTCGTCTTCCCGACCCAGGCCCCGCGCATCACCCGCTCCGACGGGGTCCCGACGACGATGGAGGACGAGATCGAGGGGGGCTCGCTCGCGAACCTCTTCAGACCGATCCAGGACCGGAACATCTTCGAGCGCCACGAGACGACCGTCGACGAGCTCGGCAATGGGATCGGCTGGCACAAGCGGAACGGCCTGCTCCGGACGGACTCCTACGGCGAGGTGCCCTTCCAGTTCGCCTCGATCTTCTTCGTCTCTCCGTGCGTGAAGAGCGCACGCATCGAGCTCGCGATCGCGGACATCTGCAAGGTCAGCGCGAATCCCGTCGACGGCGAGGTCAATCTCTTCATTCCGAACGCAACGGCGGCGTTTCCCGATCCGGCGATTCACGGAGTCGGCGAGCCGACCGGCTTCTACGTCGAGAACGACGTCCCGCCGAGCGAGGACGACGGCTGCACCGACAACGGCGACGGGACCTACGGCTACGATCTCCTGATCTCGCCGTCCGATGCCGACGTGGATGCCCACCTGCCGATCCCGGGCTATTGGCCGCGCGGCCGGAAGAGCACGCCCCGCTGAGATCCCGGTCGGATCGGCGTCGCGCGCCTCAGCGATCCCCCTCGCGGAATCCGCGCGGATCCGACGCGCGGTAGCGCGGATCGGCGGGCTCGCGCAGCGGCGCGAGCAGCGCCTCGAGTCCGTTGGCCTTGATCTCGTAGAGCGTCGCGAGCAGCTCGCCGAGGCGGCCGCTCGGCCAGCCCCGATTCCGGAACCAGACGACGTAGGGCTCGGGCAGATCGATGAGCCGCGTGCCCGCGTAGCGCCCGAACGGCATCCGCATGCGGGCGATCTCGACCAGCATGTCGGTGTCGGGCTCGGTCCGGCGCGGCGGCTCGTCGCGGGTCATGGCCCGAGCATGTCGCAGACGGCCAGCGATCGCCCGCCGACTCAGCGCGGCTTCGAGACCAGGGCCTCGAACTCCCGCGCGACGAGCTCGGTGATCGGCCGCTGGGCCCCGAGCCGCCACTCGCGCCACGGCAGCCAGTCGTACCAGGCGGCGAGCTGGGCGTAGTTGAGCGAGGCGACGACGAGCTCCTCGCGGTCGCCGGCGCGGGCGCGCACGTCGCCGAAGCCCGGGAACGCCGGGCCCCCGATGATGCTGCCGCCGGCCCAGCTCGAGCGGCCGTGGGGGCCGACGCGATTCGCAGACGCGGCGTAGACGAGATTCTCCTGGGCACGCACGAGCGTCGCGTGCATCAGATTGTCCGAGGCGCGCGGCAGGGCGCTGCGCCCGGTCGGATTGACGAGCAGCCGCGCGCCCTTCAGGCAGAGCAGCCGCGACAGCTCGGGACCGCAGTAGAAGTCGTAACAGATCTGGATCCCGATCGGACCGAGGCGCGTCTCGAAGACCGGCAGCGCGCGGCCGGGCGTGAAGCGATCGGTCTCGAGGGGGATCCCGAGATGGAGCTTGCGATAGGTCCCGAGCAGGCCGTCGGGGGCGACGACCGCCGCCGCGTTGTAGAGGATCCCGGGATCGTCGGGATCGCGCTCCTCGAAGCCGTAGATCACGTGGATGCCGAGCTCGCGGGCGACCCGCGCGATCGCGGCAGAGGCCGGGCCGTCCGCCGTCTCGGCCGCCGCGAGATGCCAGGCGCAGGGGCCGTGGGCACGGGCGCAGTCCGGGCAATCGTCCCAGGTGTCGATCGCGAGCTCGGGGAAGACGACGAGATCGCAGCCCTGGCGTGCGGCTACGCGCACGACGCCGATCAGCTTCTCGACCGTCGCGGCCTTGTCGCGCGGGAGGCTCTGGAAGTTGGCGCAGCCCACCGTCACGATGGACGGGAACGCGGGATCGTCGATGCGGCGAATCGTCATGGCGTGCTCCTCCCGACGAGGCGCAGGCTCGCGCCCGCCCACGGCTCGAAATCGATCTCGCCCCGCCTAACGATCCTCCGACCGCACCGGCCGCGACGCGAGCTCCGCCCCGCCCGTCACCGGCAGCGTCGCCCCCGTCACGTACGAGGCGCGCTCCGAGGCGAGAAAGGCCACCGCCTCGGCGATGTCCTCGGGCTTGCCGAGGCGCCCGAGCAGATAGTGCTTGCCGGCGCGCCCGAGCTCCTCGTCGGTCAGCTTGCCGAGCATCTCCGTCGCGATCGGCCCCGGCGCGACCGCGTTGACCCGGATGCGGTCCGGAGCGAGCTCGACGGCGAGGTCCCGCGTGAAGGCGACGACGCCGGCCTTCGCGGTCGCGTAGGGAACGTGGGGCACCGTGTAGCGATAGGCGGCGATCGACGCGATGTTGACGATCGCCCCGGCCCCCGAGCGCCGAAGCGCCGGCAGCGCGGCCCGGGCCATCAGGAACATCGCGCGCAGGTTGATCGCGAAGGTCCGGTCCCAGTCCTCGACCGGCGTCTCGTCGAAGCGCTGCAGGATCACGATGCCCGCGTTGTTGACGAGGACGTCGAGTCCGCCCATCGCCGCGACCGCCTCGTCGACGGCGCGCTTCGTCGCGGCCTCGCTCGACACGTCGGCGACGAACGGCAGGGCACGCCCCTTCTCCGCCGCGATCCCCGCGATGGTTTCCGCCAGCGCCTTCTCGTTGACGTCGAGGCAGGCGACCTGCGCCCCGGCCCGCGCCAGTCGGTAGGCGATGCCCCGACCGATTCCTGCCGCCGCGCCGGTGATCAGCGCGCGTCGTCCCTCGAAATCCCGTCCCGGCTCCATCGTCTCCTCCCCGCCCTTCGGCGCCCGACCCGTCATCCGACGCTCGACACCGTCCAATGTCGCTCCCGCCCGTCGATCGTGATCTCGAACGAGTCCCCGGCGCGGGATCCGACCAGCGCCTTCCCGACCGGCGAGGTCGGCGTCACGATCGCGACGAAGCCGTCCCCGCCCGGCCCCGAGACCTCGGTCCCTGCGCCGACGGGGAGCACGAAGAGCGTCCGCTCCTCGGTCTCACCGTCCTCGGACTCGATCTCGACGTCGACGAGGGCGCCGAGCCCGACGCGGGCCTGCGGCTTGAAGTCGGGAATCCCGCGCTCCGCGAAGGCGATCAGCTTGTCGACCTCGCCGACCCATTGCTCCCGGCGCTTGCGGTGGCCCGAGGCGAGGCGGCTCTGGAGATCGGCGCTCTTCGCGTCCTCGCGACGGCTCGACGCCGTCCGGATCTCCTCGGCCTCGGCGGCCGCGTCGGCCTCGGCCCGACCCGCCGAGGCGATCCGCTCCTGGTAGACCCGCTTCAGCTCGTCGACGAAGAATCGCTTGATGTCCACGAAGTCCCCCGACCTCCGCTCGTCCGCGCTTCGATCCGGGCCGCGCGTCGCCCGACCCGATTCGATTCGCTCGCATCCGATCCGGCCGGCCCGAGCGCCGTCCACGCGTCGGCGCCCGTGCTGCCCGGCCCGACCGGAGCCGTTACAATCGACCGTCCCATCGGGCCCGACCGGCCTCGGCACTCCCGCCAGGATCGCCTGCCCCCACACGGAGAACAAGATGACCACCGCCACGATCACGACGAAGAAGGGCGTGATCCAGATCGAGCTCTTCACCGACAAGGCCCCGGAGACCACGGGCAACTTCATCAAGCTCGCGCGTCAGGGCTTCTACGACGGCCTCAAGTTCCACCGCGTGATCGCGGACTTCATGATCCAGGGCGGCTGTCCGCAGGGCACGGGCACCGGTGGCCCCGGCTACAAGTTCGCCGACGAGAAGAGCGCGCTGGCCCTCAAGCACGACGTCCCCGGCCGCCTCTCGATGGCGAATGCCGGCCCGAACACCAACGGCTCCCAGTTCTTCATCACCCACGTCCCGACCCCGTGGCTCGACGGCAAGCACGCGGTCTTCGGCCAGGTCCTCTCGGGCCAGGACGTGGTCGACGCGATCGCCCAGGGCGACGTGATGGACTCGGTGGTCATCGCCGACTGAGGCCGGCGACGAAGGCCGACGGGCGTCGGCTGCGGCCGGCGCAGACCAACTGAGGCCGGCGGAGACCGACAGACGTGGACGAACGCCGGCTCCGGCCGGCTCGGACGAGACGGCCGCGCGGGCCGGGCTTTGGCCCGGTCCGCCGCCGTGCTTCGCAGCCGGACTTCAGATCCGGGCCTTGACCCGCTTCGCGACCGAGGCCGCGGTGAAGCCGAACTGCTCGGCGAGGGCCTGGTAGGGCGCCGAGGCGCCGAAGCGCTCCATCCCGATCACGAGCCCGCGGCGACCGACGAAGCGCCGCAGCGTCTCGCCGCGGCCCGCCTCGACGGCGACGATCGGCGTTCCGTCGTCGGGGATCACCGCGTCCTGCTCCGCATCCGAGAGCCGCAGGAAGAGCTCGACGCTCGGCATCGAGACGACCCGGGCCTTCACGCCATCCGCCGCGAGCAGCTCCGCCGCCGCGACCGAGAGCGAGACCTCCGAGCCCGTCGCCACGAGCACGACGTCGGCCTTCCCGTTCGCCCCGCCGGCCGGCTCGCGCACGACGTAGCCGCCCTTCCAGACGTCCCGCGCCGCGAAGCCCGCCGGGCGCTCGATCGCCGCGACGGTCTGGCGCGTCAGCGACAGGGCCACCGGCCCCTTCGCCTGCTCGAGGTACCAGGCATAGGCCATCGCCGTCTCGATGCCGTCCGCGGGGCGGAAGGTGACGAGGCCGGGGATCGTGCGCAGGCCGTCGATCTGCTCGATGGGCTGATGGGTCGGACCGTCTTCGCCGACGAAGATCGAGTCGTGGGTGAACACGAAGAGGGTCTTCGTCTTCATGAGCGCGGCGAGGCGGATCGCCGGGCGCATGTAGTCGCTGAAGATCAGGAACGTGCCGCAGTAGGCGAGGAAGGTGCCGTCGAGGGCGATGCCGTTCGCGATCGCGCCCATCGCGTGCTCGCGCACGCCGAAGTGGATGTTGCGGCCGGCGAAGGGATCGACGCCGGGACCGGCCGCGGGGCCGACGATGCCGGCCGACTTGACGATCGGCGGTGCCGCCGAGCCCGCGAGATCGGCCGAGCCGCCCGCCATGTAGGGCACGAGCGCCGCGAGGCGCTCGAGCGCGGTCGCGGAGTGCTTGCGGGTCGCGTCGGCGAGGCCGGGCATGCCCTCGAGCAGCTTCGCCTCGAGATCGGCCGGGATCGAGCGCGTCCGCGCCGCGTCCCACCGCGCCGACGCCTCGGCGTTCGCCTTGCGCCAGGCCGCCAGCCGCTCGTCGCTCGCGACGCGCTCGGCATGCTTCGCCGCACCGCGCGCCGCGCAGTAGGCCCGCACGTCTTCGGGCACGACGAGGTCCGGCGTCGTCGGCCAGCCCGCGCGCTCCTTCGCGAGCTTCGTCTCGGCGGCGCCGAGCGGTCCGCCATGGGCTTTGTTCTTCCCCTCGAAGTTCGGGGCGCCACGGCCGATCAGCGTCTTCAGCACGATCAGCGACGGGCGATCGACGTCGCGCCGCGCCTGCTCGAGGGCCTCGGCGAGGCCGGCCCGATCCTGGCCGTCGACGGCGTCGATCACGTGCCAGCCGTAGGCGCGGAAGCGGGCGGGGACGTTCTCGCGGAAGGTGATCGGCGTGCCGCCGTCGATCGTGATCGCGTTGTCGTCGTAGAGGTAGATGAGGTTGCCGAGGCCGTGGGTCCCGGCGAAGGAGGCCGCCTCGGAGGCGACGCCTTCCATCATGTCGCCGTCGCCGACGAACCCGTAGACGAAGTGCTGGCCGGGGCGGTCGCGATCGACGGCCCCCGCGCTCGGCGCCGCACCGGCCCCGGAGCCGGCCCCACCGAACTGCGACCGCGTCATGCGCGCCGCGAGCGCCATGCCGACGCCGTGGGCGAAGCCCTGGCCGAGGGGGCCCGTCGTCAGCTCGACGCCGGCGGTCTCGCCGTACTCCGGATGGCCCGGGGTGCGCGAGCCGAGCTGGCGGAACTTCGCGATGTCGTCGAGGGAGACGTCGAAGCCGAAGAGATGCAGCAGCGCGTACTGCAGCATCGAGGCGTGGCCGTTCGAAAGCACGAAGCGATCGCGCAGGGGCCAGGCCGGATCCCGGGGATCGAAGCGGAGGTGGTTGTCCCAGAGCTCGAAGGCCGCCGCGGCGAGCGCCATCGGCGCGCCGACGTGGCCGATGCCCGCCCGCTCGATCGCGTCCACCGCGAGGAAGCGGATCGTGTTCTCGATCCGCTGCAGCAGCTCGGGACCGGCTTGGCTCGTCGACATCGGACGCATTCCTCGTTGCCCGCACCGCCCATTGGACGGCACGCGGCGCTTGGACGGCACGCGGCGGCTCCGCCCGGGCGCCGGATCACCGCCTGGGCGGACGCGGAACCCGAGCCTGCGGCTTCGCTCAGTTCTTGGCGCTGGCCTGCGCGGCATCGGCCCCGGCCGCCTGTCCGCCTGCCGCCTTCGCGTCCTTCGCAGCCCCCGCCTGGTTGGCGGCCTGCGTGGTCGTTCCGGCCTTGTCCGCCGCCTTCTCGCCTTCGCCGGCCGGCGCCCGCGCCGCAGCCTCGGCCTCGCGCGCGGCCCGCTCGGCGGCCATCTTCTGCTGCTCCTCCGGCGTCGCGAAGCGGAACTTCTCGCGGTCGACGAAGGCCATCCACTTCGTCGCGACGTCGGCGGTGGCGGGGAAGTTCGCCGCGCGCTTGAACGACGCCATCGCGGCATCCCACTGCTTGTCGTTGGCCGCGGCGATGCCGAACAGGATGTGGGCCTGCGCCTCGTCCGGCAGCTTGCCCTTCTGGAAGGCACGGTTCAGCGATTCGCGCGCACCGCTCCAGTTCCCGAGCTGCAGATGGACCTGGGCATGGCGGACCCACATCGACCCGTCCTCGGCCAGCTCCGCCGCCTTCTCGAGCGGCTCGAGGGCGGCCTCCCACTCACGCGACTGGAGCAGCGTGTCGGAGTAGGTCTGGTAGGCCATCTTCGTGGGCTGGATCGACCCGTCCTCGAGGCCCTTCTTCATGATCTCGGCGCCGCGGTGGGGCAGCCCCTGGACCATGAACATCTGGGCCATGCGGGTCAGGTCCTTGTCGGACGTGATGTAGCCCTCGTACTTCGCGAGCTGCTGCACCGCGAGACTGCGATCCATCTGGTCCTTCGAGGCGAAGATGGCCGCGAGCTGCGTCCAGTACTGCTCGTTCGGATACTTGATGATGATCTTGTCGAGGAGCTTGATGCCCTCGTCGAACTTCTCCTGCTCGAGATACATGGCGAGCAGCAGCCGGTACCAGGACTCCGGCGGGTTCTCGGACATCTCGACGGCCTTCTTCGCCGGCTCGAGGGCGTCCTTGCTCCGACCCGCCTGGTAGTAGGCGATCGCGAGGGTGTAGTAGGCCTGGCCATTGACCTCGTGCGCCTGCTTGATCCAGCGCTCGATCGTCACGATCGCGTCCTGGTAGCGCTCCTGCTTCATCTGGAGCATGCCGACCTGGAAGAGGACGCGATCCTCCTCCTCCGTCGTCAGACCGCCCGCGTCGACCGACTTGTTCAGGTGCTCGATCGCCTTGTCGTAATCGCCGTCTTCCTGGGCGAACATGCCGAGGAATTGGTAGATCTTCGACTGGCCGTAGGGCTTCTCGCGCTCGACGTTGATCGTCTCGAGGACGGCCTTGGCGCCCTTGTTGTCGCCCGCCTCCCAGAGCTGATTCATCTTGATGATCTTCTTCAGGTTGCGCTCGCTGAAGTTCCCGCCGGTCTCCTTCTTGGACTTCGCCTTCGGATCGGCCTTCTCCGCCGCGAAGGCGACGGGAGCCCCGACGAAGCCGACGAGGACCACCAGGGCGAGGGCCCAGCGAGCTACGGCGCGCCAGCCGCACGCCGCCCCCTGCTTCGGGCCCGGCTCGAGATCCGTTCGTTGCGCCATCGTCGTCGCCCCAGTCCTCGTCATCGCTCCCCCCTGCCCGCGTCCTCGCGACCTCGCGAGACGACGGATTCCCGATCGCGTCAGCTCTGCGCCTGGTCGAGCTTGAAGGGGAATGCGACCTTCACGCCCGGCTGCTCGACGGCCTTCCCGTCCACGATCTTCGGGTTGTACTTCCACTGCAACACGGCCTTCACCGCCGCCTGATCGAAGACCCCCGGCGGCTCGGACGCGACCACCTTGGGATCCCGCACGGAGCCGGACTTCGTGATCGTGAATTGGACCAGCACGCGGCCTTCGATGCCGCGCTGCTGCGCCCGCTCGGGATACTGCGGCGGCACGCGGACCAGCGGCACCGCCTCACCGTCGGCGGTCATGACGCCCAGGCCCCCGCTGCCCTCGCCGCTGCTGCTCGCCTCCTCCACGACCGCCGCGACGCCGATCGAGTCGGTGTCGAGGTTCGTGCTCGATTCGGTCGACATGTCCGGCGGCGGCGGCGTGTCGTCGAGCTGGACCTTCTTCGGGGCTTCCCGGGTCTTCTGCTTGACGACCTCGGATTTGATGACTCGCACGAAGTCGACGACCTTGGGCGCCTTCGACTTGTCGAGTTCGCCCTCGACGCCGATCAGGCCCTGCATCAGGTAGAAGAGCGCGAAGGTCACGATCCAGGCGAGCCCGAACGCGACCAGCATGCGTGCCGAGGCCATGGTCTAGTTGACCTCCGAGGCGAGCGAGATGTTCTCCACGCCCGCGAGTCGCGCCTGATCCATCACCTCGACGAGCAGGCCGTTCAAGGAGCCCCCGTCCGCGGCGATCACGACCGCGCCCTTGGGGCGCTCGGCGTGCAGGCGCTCGATGTTGGCGCGGACCGATCCGAAATCGGTCTGGCGCTGGTCGATGAAGATCCGACCGTCGCTCGAGAGCTGGATGAAGATGTTGTCGCTGGTCGTCACCGTCTTGGCCGAGCCGCCGCCCTGCGGGCGCGAGAGGTCGAGACCGACCTCCTTGACGAACGACGCCGTGACGATGAAGAAGATCAGCATGATGAACACCACGTCGAGCATCGGCGTGAGGTCGACCTCGGCCGAGTCGTCGAGGGATCCGGATCTGCGTCTGCGCATCAGCTTTCTCCGTGCTCGATCTCGAGCCGATCAGCGATCCGTTCACCCTCGTCCGCCGCCATCTGCTCGAGCCGAACGGAGAGCAGCATGCCGGAGAGCGCGGCCACCATCCCCGCCATCGTGGGGATGGTGGCCTTCGATACGCCACCGGCCATGGCGCGGGCGTTGCCGCTGCCCGCGATCGACAGGACGTCGAACACCTCGATCATGCCCGTCACCGTCCCGAGCAGCCCGAAGAGCGGGCTCAGGGCGACGAAGGTCTTGATGTAGCCGAGGCCGCCTTCGAGCCCCATGCGGAGCTCGGAGATCTTGAGCCGTCGGATCTGATGGGCCTCCCACGACGAGTGGTCGGCTCGGGCGGCCCACTCCTTCTGGGCCTTCTCGGCGACGCCGGGGAAGACCCAGAAGATGTAGTAGAAGCGCTCGATCATCAGCGTCCACATCAACACCAGCACGAATCCGATCGCGAGCAGGACGGGCCCACCCGTATCGAGAAACGTCTGCACGTCGAGAATGATCTGACTCATACTCGTTGGCTAGTCCTGCTGCGCGATCAATCCCGCGCTCTGCTCGTCGAGGGTGTCGACGATCTGCTTGGTGTTGTAGGTCAGCGCCGAGTGGATGAGCACCATCGGGATGGCCGTGACCAGACCCTGCATGGTCGTCACGAGGGCCTCCGAGATACCACCCGCCATCATGCGCGGATCGCCGGCGCCGAAGAGCGTGATCGCCTGGAAGGTCTTGATCATGCCGGTCACCGTTCCGAGGAGCCCCATGAGGGGCGCCACGACCGACACGACCTTGACCAGCCAGATCCAGCTCTCGAGCTTCGAGGTCTCGCGGAGCACGGCCTCGTCGAGGAGAAGCTCGAGCTTCTCCCGATCGACGTCCGGGTTCTCCTTCGCGACCGCGAGCACGCGGCCCAGCGGGTTGCCCTTGTCCGGGCGATTCGGGTTCTTCTTCTGGCTCGACACCTTCTGCGCCGTGATCACGATCGTCACGAACTTGATCGCACCGACGATCGCGGCGAAGGCGGCCAGCACCATGATGGCGTAGCCGACGCCACCACCCTCAGGGATGCGCTCGACCAGCGTGCGGGTCTCGATGAGCACCGCGAGCAGCGAGCCGCGGCTGGGATCGACCGCGAGGCCCGCGTACTCCTCGTCGGAGTTCTCGTACTCGCCGATCGTGTCGACGAACTTGGAGGGGGGCTGGCGGCCGAGGACCTTCAGCTGCTGCTGGACCGAGTCCCAGAGCAGGTATTCGCCGCTCGAGATGACGGTGAACGGTCCGGCGCGGATGACGTCCCGCTCCTCGACGCCGGCCGGCGTCGAGACCGCGGCCTTGAACTGGACGACCTTGCCCTGCTCGACCATCTCGCGCACGAGCTCTTCCCAGAGCCCCTGCAGCTCGCCGACCGACGGGAGCTCCTTGCTGGCCCCGAGCTTGTTCAGGAAGTCGATGCGGCCCTTGCCGAACTGCGCCGACGTGATCGAGGCCTCGAGGTTGCCGCGGGTGTCGCCGGCGACCTGGCGGGTCACGCCGAAGAGCTCGCCGAGGTTGCCCATGCGGCTCTCGAGGGTCGCCGTCAGCTCCGTGATCTTGACTTCCTTGGCCTGGTAGTCGGCCTCGAGCTGCTGGGAGAGGGCCTCCTTCGAAGACTCGAGGGCCTTCGCCTCGGCCAGCAGACGCTGCTGGTCCTCGCGCGCGGCGGCGAAGCGTGCTTCGCGGTCCTTGTCCTCCTGGCGCTCGACGGCCCAGCCCTTGCGGACCTGCTCGAGGAGCTCTTCGGGCGACGTCGGCGTCGGCCCGTCGATCACCATCGGCGTCGGCTCCTTGGCGGCGGCCGGCGCGGCCGCGTCCTGAGCGATCGCGGCTCCGGCCCATGCGAGAGCCAGCCCGGACGCCAGCGCCAGAGCGGACCCGCTTCCCTTCACGAACGACTTCACGCGAAACATCAGCCCTGACCTCCCGTCGCCTGCTGCGGTCGCGGCAGGGGAACCTTGATGAGCTCCGGCGCCGCCTGCTTCTTCGCGACGCGGAGCGCCTGGGTCACCCAACCCATGTAATCCGACCCGAGCAGCTCGAAGGCCTTGGTCGTCGGATTCCAGAAGCCGACCTCGGCGCCGTCGTCGGTCTTGTACATGAGCGCGATGCGGCCGACGCGCAGGTAGCTGACCGGCACCTCGGTGCCGTCGCGGGTGACGGTGCCCGAATAGGTCTCGATCGTGCGGCCGTAGTCGTTCTCGATCTGGTAGGCCTCGAGGATGCGGCGGTAGCGCTCCGCGTCCGCCACGTCCGAGCGGCGCATCAGGACGCGCAGCTGGTTGACGCGGTCCTTGCGCTTCTCGAGATCGAAGGGCATGTCGATCGCGACGAACTTGTCGAGCGAGTCGATCATCTTGAGCATCAGCGGCGTGATCGAGCGGCTGACCTCCTCGACGCCGTCGATCTGGCGCTGGAGGCTCGCGAGCTCCTCGTCCTGGGACTGCACCACGGCGCGCAGCTGGTTGTTGAAGATGTCGAGCGACTCGATCTTCTTCATCGTCAGCCGGTACTCGCCGATCAGCCCGTCGGTCGCCGTCGCGATCTCTTCGACGCGCTTCTGCGACTCCGCGCCCGCTTCGTTCGCCTTGACCCGCTCCTCGATCGGCTTCTCGAGCGACTGGGCCGTCGCCCACGACGCCGAGATCACGGACAACGCCGAAACCGCGCCCACCGCCGCGAACCGCGCGAATCGCGCCGCGGCCGCCGAAACGGGACTGGCGATCCCGCTCGCCATCGCCCTAACACGCATCATTCGATTCTCTCCTTCGATCCTTGCCTGGATCCATGCCTGGATCCGCAGTACGACCCGATCCACGAAGCGTGTCCGACCACGCTCCACGCAAGACACGATCAAACAAACCCGGTGTGCTGGGTCACGTCGACCGACCCAGACACTACACGCCGCGATCCAAATGCAACATGGATGGATGAATCTTCACGACGCAGCTCCGCGCGACCGGACTTCCGGAGCTCGCGTGTGCGTGGTGAGGAATCGGGGCGCGGGTCGTATTCTTTCAAATCCGAATCGAATTCCCAAGCGGATTTTTCCGGTTTCCCGGGCGCGCTGGAGAATCGCGCGGTGCCGCCCCGCGTGGCGCGTGGAGGGAGCCGATCTGACGAGACGTCGCATCGCGTCGCAGCCCGGGCGTCCGGAGCGGCGTGGGACGGGATTCCCGTGCGTTCTGGCGGCCGTGCGGGCCCCGACGGACGGGGCGCGCCTCGGCGCCGCCGCCACGGAGCGAGGGGGGCGCATCGCCCCAGACGGGCGCGGCGGCGGCAGCGGATCGACGGGGCGTCGACGGCCGGACGCGGTCGGCGGGTCAGTGGTACAGGGCCACGCCGACGCGCGGGGCGATGCCCGGGGACTCGAAGCCGACCGCCTCGCGCCGGGTCCGGTTCGTCGCGTTCTCGATCTCGAAGTAGACGTCGAGCCCGGGCAGCGGCGTCCAGGTCGCCCGCAGGTCGATGCGCTCGTAGCCCGCGAGCGTGACGACGCGCCCCCCGATCGCCGCCGCCGACGCCTTGCTCGGTCCCACGGCGAGGGCGCGCACGAGGAAGTCCCACTTCGGGAAGGGCCGCGCGTGCAGCTCGGCGAAGCCGCGCCAGCGCGGGCGGTTCTGCGGGGCACGGCTCGTCCCCCCGAAATCCGTCGGATTGAAGCTCGCCGCGGTCACGAGCTCGAAGATCGGCAGCGGACGCCAGTCGAGCTGGGCCTCGACGCCGCGGGAGATCAGCCGACCGCGACCGACGATCCGGAACAGCTGGGCGTCGAAGTCGTGGAGGTTCTCGACCTCGAGATCGAAGTAGCCGAGCTGGGCGCCGAAGGCGTCTGCCGCGCTGCGGTAGCGCAGGCCCGCCTCGAAGCCGCGGCTGCGTTCGATGCCGAGCGAGGGATTGCCGACGAGCGGATTGTCGAGGGCATAGAAGCTCGGGCGGCGGAAGCCCTGGCCGTAGCGGCCGAAGACGTGGAAGCGCGTGCCCGGGATCGCGGAGACGATGCCGACCGAGGGGGAGATCCGGTCCTCCTCGTCGGGGGTCGCGTCGAAGCGCGCGCTGCCCGAGACGACCACGTGGGGGCCGATCGGCTGCTCGAGCTCGCCGAAGACGCTCGCCGTGCGGCGGTGGGCGAAGTAGGGGCAGCGGGCGAAGCCGGTCTGCGGATCGACGGAGCGGCAGTTGCCGAGGACCTGGCCGAGCTGGAGGGCGGTGTCGCTGTCGGCCTCCTCCCAGATCCCGGCGACGCCGCCGACGACCCGGGCCCCCTCGCGGAAGCCGGGCAGGTCGAGGGCCGGGAGCTCCCCGTCGGCCACCAGCGAGGCGTCCCAGCGCCCGTACTCGTCGCCGGTCCGGGAGGCGGGCACCACCGGGATGCTCGTCCCGACCAGCTCGATCCCGGCCGAGACGAGGTCCTCGCGGCGGGTGGCCCGGCTCCCCTGCAGCCGCACGTGGGCCGAGTCGTCGGCGAAGCCCCGGACCAGCGAGGCGCCGAACGAGACCTCCCGGGCATCCCGGTCGTCGAGATTGCGCAGCACCGCGAGCTCGGGCCCGCCGCTCGACTCGGGGAAGGCGCGCGCGCTGCTCTGGTGGAGGCGCGTGAAGGCCTCGAAGTCGACCTCGAAGGGCAGCGGCACGCGGAGCTTCGCGTGGAGGTTGGCCCCGTCGAAGCCGCCGTCGGAGTGGGGGTCCCGGCTGGTGTTCAGCGCCGCACCGAGGGCGAGGCCGGCCACGCCGCCCACCCCGGCGCTCGCCTGCCCCGCCACCTCGGCGGTGTGGTAGCGGCCGTAGCGGGCGCGCACCCGGGTCGCGAGCGGGGCGTCGGCGTCGACGCCCTTCGTCACGATCTGCACGACGCCCGCGAGGGCGTCGGCGCCGTGGATCGAGGACAGCGGCCCGCGCACCACCTCGATCCTCTCGATGTCGACCAGGGCGAGGGTCGTCGGATCGAAGGAGCCGCCGCGGCTGTTGGTCGGGTCGTTGACGCGTACGCCGTCGATCAGCACGACGACGTGGTTCGGGTCGAGGCCGCGCAGGGCCAGGGCGGCGCGGCCACCGGCCGCGCCCTCCTGCACGAGATGGAGCCCCGGCACGAAGCGGAGCGCGTCGGCGACCGAGGGGCTGATGCCGGTGTCGAGGGCCTTCGCGTCGATCACGCTCGCCTGGTAGGGCTTCGACGCGGTGCTCGGGATGCGCGACGCCGACACGACCCACTCGTCGTCGGCCGACTCGAAGAGCCGGGCGGTCTCCTCCGCGCTCGCGGCGGGCGTCGGGGCCTGGGCGGCGGCGCGGGCCGGGGCGGCCCCGGGCGGCGCCCCGGCTGCCTGGGCCGCGACCGGCCCGGTCCGGGCGAGCAGCAGGCCCGCGATCAGCAGCGTGGCCGCGAGCCGGCGGAGGCCCCGGAGGCGGGCGAAGGCCCTCCCCCGACGCCGTGCGCCGACGCCGTCGTCGCCTGCCGGATCCGTCTCGCGCCCGTCCAACACCGCCCGCCTGCCCCGCTCCGGCCCCGGCCGGTCCCGCGCGACTGCCCTACTCAGCGCGGGGCGCGCAACATATCTTTGCCCGACCCCGGCGTCGCCCCGCGCACCGGACCCGGAGGAGCCGCGGCACCCGATGAGGATCGGCCTCTTCATTCCCTGCTATGTCGACCAGCTCCGCCCCGAGGTCGGCCTCGCGGTCGTCCGGCTGCTCGACGCCCTCGGCCTCGACTTCGAGTTCCCCGAGGCCCAGACCTGCTGTGGCCAGCCCTTCATGACGGCCGGCGAGCGCGGCCATGCGGGCCGGCTCGGCCGGCGGCATCTCGACGTGTTCGGCGGGTACGACGTGGTCGTGACCCCGTCGGGGAGCTGTGCGGCCCACGTCCGGGGCCACCTCCCCGAGCTCGTCCCGGGCGAGCCCGCCCGCGCGCTCGCGGGGCGGACGCGCGAGCTCTGCGAGTTCCTGCTCGGGACCGACGCCCTGCGCGGCCGGACCGGCCGCTTCCCCCACCGCGTCGGCCTCCACGCGAGCTGCCACGCCCTGCGTGCGCTGCGCCACGGCCGGCCGAGCGAGTCGCGCGAGACCGACCCGGCGCGCGCGACCCCGGACCCGACGCGCGCGCTGCTCGCGTCGCTCTCGGGCCTCGAGCTCGTCGCGCTCGAGCGCCGCGACGAGTGCTGCGGCTTCGGGGGCGTCTTCGCCGTCGAGCAGGAGGCGGTCTCCTGCCGCATGGGCCTCGACCGCCTCGCGGACCACGAGCGCGCCGGCGCCGCCGTCGTGACCTCGAGCGACGTGTCGTGCCTGCTCCAGCTCGAGGGCCTCGCCCGCCGGCGCGGCTCGCCCCTGGTCTTCCGCCACGTCGCGGAGATCCTGGCCGAGGCCTTCCTCGGCCCGGCGGACGGAGGGACGCTTGGGTCACGTTAGTCGAGCGCGCACGTTCGTCGCCGACGAGGAGCGCACGACCTGGCACGACCGGGCGCTCTGGTTCGTGCGCGCGAAGCGCGACGCCGCCGCGGATCTCGTGCCGGACTGGGAGCGCCTCCGCGACGAGGCCGCCGCGATCAAGCGCGAGGCGCTCGCCCGCCTGCCCGAGCTCTGGCTCGAGTTCGAGAGCCGGGCCACCGCCGCCGGCGCCGTCGTCCACTGGGCCCGCGACGCGGCCGAGCACAACGCCATCGTCGCGCGCCTGCTCGCCGAGCGCGGCGTGACGCGCGTCGTGAAGAGCAAATCGATGCTGACCGAGGAGTGCGGCCTCAACGCCTTCCTCGAGGCGCGCGGCGTCGAGGTCGTCGACACCGACCTCGGCGAGCGGATCGTGCAGCTGCGCCGGGAGCCGCCGAGCCACATCGTGATGCCCGCGATCCACCTGCGCCGCGCCGAGGTCGGCGAGACCTTCGCTCGACACATGGGCTCGCCTCCGGGCCTCGACGATCCCGACGCGCTGACCGCGATCGCCCGCGCCGACCTGCGCGCCCGCTTCCTCGCCGCGCAGGCCGGGCTCACCGGCGTCAACTTCGCCGTCGCCGAGACCGGCTCGCTCGTCGTCGTGAGCAACGAGGGCAACGTCGATCTCGGCACCGCGCTGCCGAAGCTGCACGTCGCCAGCGTCGGTCTCGAGAAGATCGTCCCGGCGCAGCGCGACCTCGGCGTCTTCCTGCGCCTGCTCGCCCGCTCGGCGACCGGTCAGGCGATCTCGGCCTACACCTCGCATTTCCGCGGTCCGCGGCGCGGTGAGCGGGGCGAGGCCGAGAGCGAGCTCCACGTCGTGATCGTCGACAACGGCCGCAGCCGCCTGCTCGCGCGCCCCGAGCTGCGCGAGTCGCTCGCCTGCATCCGCTGCGGCGCCTGCCTCAACACCTGCCCGGTCTACCGCCGCAGCGGGGGCCACAGCTACGGCGCCGTCATCCCCGGGCCGATCGGCTCCGTGCTCGAGCCCGCGCGGGATCCGGCGCTCCACGTCGAGCTGCCCCACGCCTGCACGCTCTGCGGCTCCTGCAGCGAGGTCTGCCCGGTCCGGATCCCGCTGCACCGCCAGCTGCTCGCGCTGCGCGGCCTGCTGACGGAGGCGGGCCTGCATCCCCGGCGCCGGCGGCTCGTCTTCGGGATCGCCGCGGCGGTGCTCGCCCGACCGCCGCTCTACCGGATCGCGACCACCCTCGGCCGCGCGCTCGCACGCGTGCTGCCGGCCGGTCTCGTCGAATCGCTCGCCGGCGCCTGGACGCGGCAGCGGGCGCTGCCGGCGATCCCGGCACAGAGCTTCCGCGCGCAGTGGCGGCGCGCGCGGCGGCCGGGGATCGGCACGGCGATGGGCACGGGATCCGGGCCGCAATCGGGTCGCGACGCGGGCGCGGCGGGCGGGCTCGAACGATGACGCGCGCGCGCGACGCCATCCTCGCCTCCCTCGCCGCGACGCGTCCCGCCTTCGCCCCGCGCACGGAGCGCTTCGAGGTGCCGGCGATGCCGGCGGATCCGATCGGCGTGCTGCGCGCGCGCGTCGAGGCGGCGGGCGGGCGCTTCGACGTCGTCGCGCCGGGCGACGCGGCGGGGAGCTGGGTGTCCCGGGTCGAGTGGCCGGTCGCGCTCGCGCCGGAAGGCGCGACGGGCGAAGGGCCCGCGATCTACTCGGCGCGCAGCGAGATCGCCTGCCAGGGGCGCGGCCGCCTCGAGCCGGGGGCGCCGCCCTTCGACGCGCTCGACCTCTGCGTGCTGCGCGGCGAGTTCGCCGTGGTCGAGAACGGCGCGGTCTGGCAGGTGCCGCGCCATCCGCTCGAGCGGCGCGCGGCGCTGCTCGCCGAACATCTCGTCGTGGTGATCGAAGGCGACGCGCTCGTCGCGAACCTGCACCGCGCCTACGATCGGATCGACCTCGGAGCACTCGCCTTCGGCTGGTTCCTCTGCGGTCCCTCGAAGACCGCCGACATCGAGCAGGCCCTCGTGCTCGGGGCGCACGGCCCCCGCACGATGCGCCTCGTCTGGCTCGCCGACGAAGCGACGGCAGAGGCAACCGCGCGGCAGGCCCGATGAGTCGAGGCCCCCGCGCGACGCGTCGGACGATGCACCCGCCGCACCGCCCCGCGCTCGGCCGCGCTCCCGCGGCCCGGGCAGCAGGCAGCCCCCGCAGTCGACGCGCAATTCGTGTTCCCCCGGGCGCATTCGGGCCGCCGTCGCGCTAAACAACCCGCTGCTCCGACCGGGCCACTCCAGGGAGAGCCGGTCTTTCTCCGGCCTCCAATTCGGCGGCACGGCGCCCGCGCCGCGCGCACAGGGTCAAGCAGCCTCCATGGATCTCCGCTTCCTCCTTCTTCTGGTGTGCTTCTTCGTCTCGGGCTTCGCCGCGCTGCTCTACCAGACGGCCTGGACGCGGGAGTTCGCGTTCCTGTTCGGGACCTCGGAGCTCGCGGTGGTCGCGGTGCTGGCGGCCTACATGGGCGGCCTCGCCCTCGGCGCGGCGGCGGCGGCGCGCTTCGTCGGCCGCCTCGCGCGGCCGGTGCTCGCCTACGGCCTGCTCGAGCTGGGCATCGCCTTCGGCGCGCTCGCCGTGCCGTTCATGATCCGCGGCGTGCAGGGCGCCTATCTCGGCTTCGCCGGCGGCCTCGAGTCGCTGCCCGAATCGATGGGGCTCGGAACGGCCCTCTTCCATCTCGTCGGCTCGTTCGTCGTGCTGGTGCCGTGCACGGCGCTGATGGGGGCGACGCTGCCGCTGCTCGCGCGTTATGCGGTGCACGAGGATTCCCAGGTCGGGCCGCGGATCGGCATCCTCTACGCGGTCAACACCTTCGGCGCGATCGCGGGGACGCTGGTCGCCGCCTTCGTGCTGCTCCCGGCCTTCGGCCTGCGCCAGACCGTCTACATCGGGATCGCCGGCAACGCCGTCGTCTTCCTCGCCGCCGCGGCCCTGGCCCGGGGCCTCGCGGGCCTGCCGCCGGAGACGACCGCCCACGCCGCCGATCGCGGTCGCTTCCACTGGATCCTGCCCGCGATGCTGCTCTCGGGCGCGGTCTCGTTCCTCTACGAGGTGCTCTGGACGCGCCTGCTCGGCCAGGTCCTCGGCGGCAGCACGGCGGCCTTCGCGTCGATGCTCTCGAGCTTCCTGCTCGGCATCGCGCTCGGCAGCGCGATCGCCTCGCGCTTCGCGAAGACCCGCAACGCGGCCACCATCGGCTTCGCGCTCTCCCAGATCGGCTCGGGCGTGCTCGCCTGGGTCGCGTTCCGCGCCGCGGATCGCCTGCCCGAGCTGACGGCCTACGTCGGCGCCTCGGCGGCGACCCCCGCGAAGGGCGCTGCCGCGGCCGGCCTGATCCTGCTGCCGGTCACGCTCTGCATCGGCGCGACCTTCCCCTTCGGCGTGCGCCTGCTCGCGAAGGACGCCGACGAGGCGGCCGCGGTGTCGGGCCGCGTCTACGCCTGGAACACGGTGGGCTCGATCGTCGGCTCGATCGGCGCGGGTTTCTTCCTGCTGCCGATGCTCGGCCTCGAGGGCACCGCCCTCGTCGGCATCGGCACGAGCCTCGCGCTCGCCCTGCTGACCGCGCTGGGCGGGACGCCGAAGCGGCCCGTCCTGGGGGCCTCGCCGCCGTCGCGATCGCCGCCGTCGCCATCCTCGGGCTGCCGCTGCCCGTCAACCTGCTGCTCCACTCGGCGATCGCCGGCGGGCGCACCTCGGGCGAGCTCTTCTATCTGGGCGTCGGGCGCTCCGCGACCGTGACCGTCGTCGAGCACGGCGAGGGCTGGCGGATCCTGACCAACGGCCTGCCCGAGTCCGGCGTCGAGCGCCGCGAGGTCCCGGACCTGCGCTTCAACGAGACGGCCTGGCTCTCGCTCCTGCCGACCGCCGCGCGACCCGAGACGAAGCAGATGCTGATCATCGGCCTCGGCGGCTCGAAGACTCTCGAGGCGACGGCGTCGACCGTCGAGTCGATCGACGTGATCGAGCTCGAGGAGGAGGTCGTCAAGGCGAACCGGCTGATCCCGCGCGAGATCCAGCCCCTCGACGATCCGCGGGTCCATCTGCGCATCGGCGACGCCCGCGGTGCGATGAACCTGACCGACAAGCACTACGACGCGATCGTGTCGCAGCCCTCGCATCCGTGGACCTCGGGCGCGTCGCATCTGTACACCCGGGACTTCTTCGAGCTCGTGCATTCGAAGCTCGCCCCGGGCGGCATCTTCGTGCAGTGGATCGGCGCGGGCTTCGTCAACGTCGAGCTCTTCGGCAGCCTGATGGCGGCGATGTCCGACGTGTTCCCCTACGTGCACGTCTACCGGCCGGTGCCGGCGGCGATGGTGTTCATGGCCTCCGACCAGCCGCTCGACCTGCGCCAGTCGGGTCCGCGCGCCCTGGCCGCCGCGCCCGAGAGCTTCGGGCGCTACGGCATCCACCGCGTCGAGGACTTCTACGCGAGCTGGACCCTCGACAGCGACGGCGTGCGGAAGCTGGCCGAGGGGCGACCGATCAACACCGACGACCACAACCGGCTCGCGACGACCCGCCTGCCCGCGGCGGATCGCCACATGAATCGCGACGACTTCGACGGGAGCCTCGAGGCGGCCGAGGTGCTCACGCCCGAGCGCCTCGCGGAGGTCGATGCGGTCGCCGTGCTGCGGCGCATGAGCTGGAACGGCGAGATGCGCCGGGCCCACAAGCTCGCCCGCAAGCTCCCCAAGGCCCAGCGCCTCACGGCCGAGGGCTGGATGATGTTCGACGGCGGCCCGCTCGTCCGGGCGCAGGCGATGTTCCGCCGGGCGCTGGCCGAGGACCCGACCCTCGAGGACGCGCGGCAGGGCATGATCGCGACCCTGGCCGGCACCGAGCTCGACCCCGCGTCGCTGACCCCGACCCAGGCGGCCCTCGTCCGGGCCAACGAGCTGTTCCGCGACCAGGACTGGAAGGGGCTCTCCGCCCTCGACGGCGAGCTCGCGAAGATCGGCCCCGGGGACCTGACCTTCGGCTCGGCGGTGCGGGCCCGTGTCGCCTGGCGCGTCGAGGGGAACGACCCCGCGGAGGGCAAGGCGGCGATCGGCATCATCGACCAGCTGCTGACCCGGGAGCGCACCCCCGACCACTACTTCCTGCGCGCGAAGGCGGGCTGGCTGGCCGGCGATCCGGCGATCGCCTGGGCCGCGCTCGGCCAGGTCGTGATCAACGGGCGGCCCCGGCCCTATCTGGTCAAGGCCTCCCTGGAGCTCGCCCGAAAGCTCGGTGCGCCGCCGGAGGGATCCCGGATCGTCGAGCAGCTGATGATGATGTCGCGGGGGGCGCGCTGATCGCTCCGGAGCGGAGATTTTTGTCGCTCGCGCAAAACATTTTTGGTTAGACTGCCCGACATGAAAATCACCTTCGAGCTCTCCGACAAGGATCTCAAGTACTTCCGCCAGCTCTTGCAGAAGGTTCGCCAGGGCGACAACGCGGCCAACGAAGAGGTCGTGCTGCGCGAGGCCGAGACGCTGCTCGAGCAGGTGCGACAGGCCGAGGCGCCGGAGTTCATCCGGTCGCGCATCGAGCAGCTCCACAAGCTGATCGAGATGCTGCGCGACACGCAGTGGCGGCTCGAGGGCTCGGACCGCAAGCGCGTGCTCAACGCGCTCGCCTACTTCGCGGATCCCGACGACCTGATCCCGGACAAGGTGCCGGGCCTCGGCTACCTCGACGACGCGGTCATCGTCGAGCTCGTCGTCCAGGATCTGCGCCACGAGATCGAGGCCTACGACGCCTTCGTGGCGTTCCGCGCGGAGCGCAAGCGCGCCGCGGCCGAGACGCCCGAAGCGCTCGAGAAGCGGCGCACCGCGCTGCAGACGCGCATGCGCCGCCGCCGGCGCGGGGACCGCGAGCGCCACATGCGCGTGCGCGGCAAGTCGCCGATCAGCCTCTGGTAGCCGGCTCGAAGGGTCCGAACGGGATGCACGCGACCGCCCTCGGGCCGAGCGGTGGCCCCGCGGCCGAGTGCGTTCCCGTGTGGTACATCTGCGCCGCATGCGGAGGCGGGAGACCCGACCGGGTCGCCCTGCCCGCCACGATCTCCGCGTCGCGCGCCCGCGCGGGTCATCGTGCGGCTCATCGCGGAGGAGGGTCCTGAATGCGGCGTGTTGCCATCACGGGTATCGGCGTCGTCTCGCCGGTCGGCGTCGGCCAGGACGCGTTCTGGCAGGGCCTGCTGCGCCCGCAGTCGACGGGCGAGCGCCGCGTCCTGGACTTCGACCCGACCCTCGCCTACGAGGATCCCAAGGCGATCCGCCGCGCCGACCGCTTCGAGCAGTTCGCCATGGCCTCGGCCCGGGAAGCGCTCGCCCAGGCCGGCCCCCTCGCCCTGGCGCCCGATCGGATCGGCGTGCTCGTCGGGACCGGGATCGGCGGCGCCGACGTCCACGAGGAGCAGACCAAGGTCCTGATCGAGAAGGGCTCCCGGCGCGTGTCGCCGTTCACCGTCCCGATGATGATGGCCAACGCCGCCGCGGCGGCGATCTCGATCCAGTGGGGCTTCCAGGGCCCCTGCGAGACGGTCGCGACGGCGTGTGCGACGGGGACCCACGCGATCGGCCAGGCGACGCGCTGGATCCAGTGGGGGATCTGCGACGCCGTCCTCGCCGGCGCCTCCGAGGCGGCGATGACCGAGGTCTCGATCGCGAGCTTCTCGAACATGAAGGCGCTCTCGGCGTCGGGCCGCTCGCGGCCCTTCGACGTGGCGCGCGACGGCTTCGTGATCGCCGAGGGCGCGGGCATCTTCGTGCTCGAGGAGTGGGAGGCGGCGAAGGCCCGCGGTGCGACGATCCTCGGCGAGGTGCTCGGCTCCGCGAGCCTCGCCGACGGCCATCACATCACCGCCCCCGCGCCCGGCGGCGTCGGCGCCTATCGCTGCATGAAGCGTGCGCTCGAGGACGCGCGCCTCACGCCCCGCGACATCGCCCACATCAACGCCCATGGCACGAGCACCGCGCTCAACGACGAGGGCGAGGCCCTCGGCATCGCCCAGCTCTTCGGCACGCCCGGCCCCGTCGTCACGTCGATCAAGGGCGTGACCGGCCATTCGCTCGGTGCGGCGGGCGCGATCGAGGCGGTCTCCGTCGTCCTCAGCATGCGCCATCGCCTGATCCCGCCGACCGACGGCCTCGAGAACTTCGATCCCGAGCTGCCGAAGATCGACGTCGTGATGGGCGGTCCGCGCGAGTGGAAGCCCGGGCCCGCGCTGTCGAACTCCTTCGGCTTCGGCGGCCACAACGGCACCCTCGTGATCGCCCCGGCCTGAGCCCACCGCTCCCCCGCGCACACCGCGTGCACGCCTCGTGCGGGCGCTGCGACCGGATTGCGGGTCCCCGCCGGCGACCCGCTCCGGCGCCGCAGCGGGCGAGGGTTCCTGACTCCCGTTCCGGAACCACGCCCCCCGTCCACCATCCAATGCTGCACGAACGGTCGTTCGGACCGGTCCTTGGGAGGATGAAGCTGTGCAGTCGATGAATCGGAGGCTCGGGCAGCGTGGATCGGTTCTGGCTCTCTCGATGCTCGCGTTCCTCGCGGCGGGTGCCGCGGCGGCGGGCGACCGCTGGGATTACTGGGATCCCCGCGCGTCGATTCCGGCGCGCATCGTGGACACCCATCTCGGGGTGATCGGGCTCGCGGCCACGATCGCCGGCGACTACCGCACGGCGGCCGTCGTCGACCATCTCTCCGGGCGCTTCCCGGCGCCCGCGCCGGTCGCGGTTCCGGTCGTGCAGCACGTGTACTACCCGCCGCCGCCTCCGGCGCCGGTCGTGGTCGAGCACGTGTACTACCCGCCGCCGGCGCCGGTGTACGTCCAGCACGTCCACGCGGCGGGCTGTGGCCATGGGGGCTACGGCTACTCCGGCGGGGGCGGCTACGGCGGTCGCCACCACGGCCATCACGGCCGGGGTCGCGGCCACCGCGGCCGCTGGTGACGGCGGAGTCGACGAAGCCGGAGCCACGAGCCGAAGATCGGTTTGAGATGATCGAGAACGCCGGGGGGTCCTTCGCGAGGAGGGCCCCCCGGCCCTTTCTGGGGCACACTGCGACACCGCCTCGTTCGGGAGAGTCGCTTGAGTCTTCGCCCCCGTCCGATCGACGCCCGCTCCGCCGGAGCGCTCGGCCCCGATGGCCGCGCGACCGCGTCGACGCCTCCCGCCGCCCGGCGAGCGCTCGATCGCGCCGCGGTCGCGGGCTTCGCCGTCGTCTGGACCAGCGCCCTCGCGCGGCTCCACTCGGGTCTCTTCGATCCGGATTTCGCCGCGGTGAACCTCGCCGGCGTCGCCGCGGGCTACCTGCTCGCGGATCTCGTCGCGGGGATCGTCCACTGGATCGCCGACCGCCACTTCGATCCCGCGACGCCCTTCGTCGGCAAGCTCCTGATCGAGCCCTTCCGCGCCCACCACGACGATCCGCTCTCGATCACCCGCCACGACTTCTTCGAGGTGCTCGGCAACAACGCCCTCGTCGCGATCCCGGCGACGGCGGCGCTGCTGCTCGTTCCCCCGCCCTCCTCCGCGCTCGCGCACTTCGGCGTCGCCCTCGCCCTCGCCGGGACCCTCGCCTCCGTCGCGACGAACCTCTTCCACGGCTGGGCCCACGCGCCGCGCCCGCCGCGGATCGCCCGCTGGCTGCAGGCCCGCGGCCTGATCCTGACGCCGCGCCGCCACGCGCTCCACCACCGCGGCGACCACGACCGCGCCTACTGCGTGACCTCGGGCTGGCTGAACCCGGTGCTCGACCGCACGCGCTTCTTCGCGCGTCTCGACGCCTGGATCGAGCGGGGGCTGCGACCGCGCGCGGACCGGCCGGCCGACCCTTCCGGCGGCCCCTCCGCGGGCCGCGAGCCGACCGTCGCCCGATGACGCCCGAAACCTGGCACGACGCCTACTACGGCCCGCTGCAGAGCCTCTACGCGCTGCTCGTCGTGCCGTTCGCGTACCTCGCCCATCGCCTCGCGGCGCCCGCCGAGCTCGCGCGGGCGGTGGTCCCGGAGGCGGCGGGCTTCGTCGCGCGGGCGACGATCGTCTTCGCCGTCCTCACGATGCTCGATCCGATCGCGACGGGCCCCCTCGTCGCGAGCGAGGCGCTGCGCGGGACCGTCGCCGCGACCCTCGTGCCGTTCTTCTTCGTCTATCTCGGCGACCTGCGCGTCCTGCTCGTCGCCCTCGCCGTCGCCCGGCCGGCGCTCCCGTTCGGCTCGCTCCTCGCGCGTGCGGCGGCCGCGACGGCGATCGTGCCGATCGCGACGGGGATCCTCTTCGCGGGGCTGCGCACCGCTTTGCCCGACGTCCACGGCCAATGGCTCTGGATGATCTACGAGGCGGGCTTCCTCGCCCTCTGCGTCGTCGCGGTCCGCCGCGTCCTCCCGCGCGCCGGCATCACCGGCCCGGCGCGCTCGTTCCTCGCGGCGCTCTTCGGCTACGGCGCCGCCTACTACGCGCTCTGGCTCGCCGCCGACGTCCTGATCGTCGTCGCCGGGCTCGATCTCGGCTGGGCCATCCGGATGGTGCCGAACCAGCTCTACTACGCCTTCTGGGTGCCCTTCGTGTCCTGGCGCTTCTTCTCGGCCGCCGAGGCGAAGGCGTCGAGATAGGCGCGCACGAGGGCGTCGACCCAGGCGTCGAGATAGCGGTCGCCCCGCCCGCGCGCGGCCCGCGTCGGATCCCCGAGCACCCCCCGCGGCGCGTTCGGCCGCAGGCTCGGATAGAAGAGATCCTGGCCCCCTCCGCCCGCGGCGACGAGGGGCCCCGATGCGAGGTCCCCGACGCGCACCGACCCCGGCCGCAGACTGGCGACGACGCTCGTCTCGTATTCCCCGGCGTGGGGACCCGCCGCGCGGGGATCGAGTCCGTGCGCGGCGACGACGGCCTCCTGCAGGCGGCCGACGTCGAGGCCGTCGGCGATCACGAGCGTGAGCGGTGCGGCGGCGGCGAGCAGACGCGGGCGCATCGCGCGCAGGGCGTCGTGGTTGCCGCCGTGGGCGGTGAAGAGGAAGGCGCGCTCGAAGCCGTGGCGGGCCAGCGAGACCAGCAGATCGTGCAGCGTCGCCTCGAGGGTCGCGGGCTCGACGTGGAGCGTGCCGGCGAAGTCGAGATGCTCGCTGGCGCAGCCGAAGGGGAGCGCGGGCAGCGCGACGGCGTCACCGACCCGCGCGGCGAGGCGACACGCCAGCGCGTCGGCGATCCAGCGATCGGTGGCGAGGGGGAGATGCGGCCCGTGCTGCTCGACCGAGCCGAGGGCGAGGATCGCCGTCCGGCGCCCGGCCGAGAGCGCCCGCTCGAGCTCGGGCCAGGTCGCGTGCTCGAGGCGGATCGCCGCGTCGGCCTCGAGCCGGGCGTCCCGTGCGCGCGGCGGGGCCGGCCCGGGCTCTTCGAGGGGCGGACCGGCGTCGTACAGCGCCTGCTCCCGCTCGGCGCCCGGCCAGGCGACGAGGTCGAGGCCGGTCTCGTCCTGATGGCGCAGGATCCAGACATCGAAGATCGCCTCGAGCTCGATCGCGGCGAAGGGCATCGGGAGCGCGGTGCGCACGACGCGCAGATCGTGGAGCGCCGGATCGAGGGTGGCGGCGAGCCGCGCGCACCACGGCGATTCGCCGCCGCCCGGCTGCAGGTACAGGATGGAGACGGGCGTGCGCGCGAGGCTCTGGAGCGGGCCGTGGGCGAAGTGGAGCACGTCGACCGCCCGCGGCTGGGGGCGGAGCATGCCCTCGGCGAGCTTCAGGGGGAGGTGGTCGACGAGCTCGAGGGCGCCCGCCTCGCCGACGATCAGCAGCGCGCGCCCGGGCGCGAAGAAGTCCGCGACGCGCTCGCTCCGGGGCACGACGCGATCCGCCTCGGCGGGCGCCGCGCGCTGGGCGTCGCGCAGCGCCGCCGGCGCGATCGAGAGCGAGCGCGCGTCCTCGAGCCGCCGATGGGCCAGCGTGCGCAGCAGGCTCCAGCCCACCGCATAGCCGACGCGCGCGCCCATCACGCGCAGCAGCGCCCCATGCTCGGGGCCGCAGCCGAGCCCGACGCACACGACCCCGCGGCGCTCGAGGGCCTCGAGCCAGGCGCGCTTGTCGGCGGAGAGGTCGCCCGGATCGGGATCCCGCGGCGAGAGCCCCGTCACGAGGACGACCCCGCCCCAGGCCTCGACCCGGCGGAGCGCGTGGCGTGCGTTCGCGCTGAGCCCCTGCGAGAAGACGACGAGCCAGTCGTGCTCGGCGCCGGGCGGCGGCGCGGCGTCGAGGGAGCCCGTCGACGCGAAGCGCGCGGGCCAGCCGAAGTGGCGCGCGGCGAGCTCGGCGAGGTGGCGCGCGTGGCCCTCGGAGGTGCCGATGCCCGTCGTGATCAGCGCGCGCGGGAGGGCGGCCGGGCGGGCGACGGGCTCGGGCAGGAGGTCGGGGACGGACGCGACGCGATCGGGTGTCGCTTCCATCCGCTCGGCGAGCAGCGCGCGGCCGCGGGCCGCGGTGTCAGCAGGCGCCATGGGCTTTTGCCGCGGTGGTCGCGGCCCGGGGCGAGTCGGAGGCCGCCGTCTCGTCCCACTCGACGCCGACGCGACCGGCGCCGGCGGCGACGAGTCCGCACAGCGCGCGGGCGAGGGCCTCGCGACCGGGGGCCGCCGGGATCGGAAGCCGATCGAGCAGCGACAGCGCGACCCGCTCCGTCGCGTCCGGGAGCGGGAGCGACCCGGGCCCCTGCCAGGCGCCCTGCGAGAGCACGATCGACTCGCGGCCCGAGGCGCGGTCGACGAGCACGCTCGCGCGCAGCCAGTGGACCTCGCCGGCGAGGGCGATCGGCAGGAAGTAGGAGGCGGTGACGAGGCGCGCGGGATCCGCCGCGAGCTCGACCGGCTCGAACGCGACGACCCGCTCCGGCGGTCGCGCCCCGAGCGCGTCGGCCCCAGGCTCGAGGACATGCCCCGCGACCTGCTTGGCCCGGAGATAGTCGCGATTCCACGCCGAGCCGCGGCCGACGACGGGCAGCGCCGCCGCGACCTCGATCTTCTCCCCCTCGAGCGCCCGCGCCACCGCCGCGACCTTGTCGGGATTGTTCGTGAGCAGCCGCAGCGGCGCGCGCACCCCGAGCATCGCGAAGATCGACGCGACCGCGTCGTACCGGCGCAGGTCGGCCGGCAGGCCCATCTCGGCGTAGGCGTCGAAGGTGGTGATCCGGTTGCCGCTGGCCTGGACCAGCATCCGGTCGCGGGCCTTCGCCGAGAGCCCGGCGCCCCGCCCCTCCTGCATCAGATAGACGAGCACCCCGCGCCCGGCCGCGGCGATCCGCGCCAGCGCCCCGTCGAGCTGCTCGGCGCAGTCGCAGTCGCAGCCGCCGAGCCCCTCGCTCGTCAGGCACGACGAGTGGACGCGGGCGAGCAGCGGCGACGCGCCGGCGACGTCGCCCCGGGCGAGCACCATCGCGACGCGTGCCTCGGCGAGGTCGCGGAAGAGGTGGAGCTCGAATTCGCCGTGGCGGGTCGCGAGGCGGCGCTCGCCGAGGTGGAGCACGGCGCTGCGCAGCGGTCGCTCGCGCGGGGGGAAGCTCACGAGCCGGCTCCCGCGCGCGGGTCGTGCTTGCGCACGCTCATCGCCCGGAAGTAGGCGATCAGCGCGTCGAGGTCCGCGTCGGAGAGGTCCGGATGGGCGGGCATGCTGGTGTAGCGCGTCGCCTGCGGATCGCGGACGTAGGCGCGGATCTGCGGGATCGGGCGGTACTCGACGATGCTGCGCGGCACGTTGAGATCGGGCCCGACCTTGCCGCCCTCGCCGTTGATCGCGTGGCAGGCGCTGCAGCTCGCCTGGAAGAGCGCATAGCCCCGCCAGCCCGGATCGCTCTTCGAAAGCGCCCGGGGCACCGTATGCGGGAACGCCTCCTCGAAGCGCGCGATCTCGATCGTGACGAGCTGATAGGGCCAGGGATGCTCGTGGGGATCGCCGCGGGCGACGTCGGTCCAGACGAGATAGAAGGGCGCGGGATCGACCTGGCGGCGGTCGATCGGCGAGAAGCGCGGCGTCGCACCGTCCGGATCGTCGAGGCCGACCTCGCCGAAGGCGAGGAACGCGTGGGGATCGGCGAGCTGCTCACCGGCCGCGGGGCGCGTGTAGCCGTCGCGCGCCCGCAAGAGCACGCTCTGCGCCGCGAGCGAGGCCGCGCCGCCGCGCGCCGCGAAGCCCCGGTCGAGCACGCAGCGCAGCGACAGCGCGCGGTACTGCATGCGGCGCCCGTGATAGGGATCGTCGACCCCGATCGCCTGCTCCTCGCAGGCCCGCCGCAGCGCGGCCAGGTCGAGAGCGACCGGCGCCTGGGCCGGCGCCCGGAACGTGAGCACCGCGGAATCGCCCGCTCCCCGGCCGGCGCCGCGGCGCCCGCGCCGGCGAGCACGAGCACGAGCGCGAGCGGGAGCACGAGCAGCGACGCGAGCCGGGCCCGGAGCGCGCGGGCGCGCCGCCTCCGTACGGCCCCGTGGCGGCGCCGTTGGCCATTCGATCGCCGCTCGAGACTCCGGGCGCGGGACATCGGTCGCGGAACATATCCGATCGGGTCGCTTGATTGGAATCGGGCCTCCCGCTATTCCGTCCCCGTCGCGGCGCCGCCGGGTCCGCGACGGGAGGCCCCGTGGAGGACGCACCGCCGGTCCGCACCTACCCCCTCTGGCTCGCCTGGGCCAACCGCCCGCAGCGCGCGATCGCCTGCGCCCTCGCGCTCTCCCTCGGCGTCCTGCTCGCGAGCCTCGCCCTGAACGGCACCGCGGCCCTCGGCTGGCGGACGGCGACCCGCCACACCGCGCAGGTCGCCTTCCTGCTCTTCCTCGCCGCCTTCCTCGCCTCCTCGATCGCGCGCCTCTGGCCCGGCCCGCTCACCCGGGCCCTGCTCGCGCGCCGGCGCGCCCTGGGCCTCGCCTTCGCGACCGCCCAGGCCGTCCACGGCGCGGCGATCCTGCTCTACGCGCGCCACGCCCGCGACGTCCTCGAGCCCGATCTCAGCTTCGTGGGGGGTGCCCTCGGCTTCGTGTTCACGGGGGCGATGGCCGCGACCTCGAACGACGCGGCCGTTCGCCGGCTCGGGCTGCGCGGCTGGCGCGCGCTCCACCGCACCGGACAGATCGTGCTCTTCGTGATCCTCGCGGTGACCTACGCCGGTCGCGTCGCGCGCGATCCCGCCTGGTGGCCCGGGCTCGCCCTGATCGGCGCGGCCCTCGCGATCCGGCTGGCCGCCGCGCTTCAGTCGCGCAGCTTGCGCAGCAGGACGCTCCCGATCGAGTAGCCCGCCCCGAACGAGCAGAGCACGGCGTGCTCGCCGGCGCGGATCCCGGCGCGGTGCTTGTGGAAGGCGATCACGGAGCCGGCGGAGCTCGTGTTCGCGTACTCGTCGAGGATGACGGGGGCCTCTTCGGGCAGGGCGTCCCGGCCGAGCAGCGTCCGCGCGATCGTCTTGTTCATGTTGAGGTTCGCCTGGTGGAGCCAGAGCCGGCGGACCGCCTCGATCGGGATTCCCGCGTCCGCGAGGTGCCGCCGCAGATGCTCGGCCACCATCGGGCAGACCTCGCTCGCCACCTGCCGCCCGTTCTGGCGGAAGAGCAGCTCGTGCGGCGGGCGCGGCGGCTCCTCGCAGCGGTTCAGGAAGCCGGCGTCGTTGCGGATGTTGTTCGAGAAGCGGGTCACGAGGCGGGTGTCGAGGACCTCCCAGGCCTCGCCCGCGCCGGTCCCCTCCTCCTCGGCCTCGAGCACCATCGCGGCGCAGGCGTCGCCGAAGATGAAGTGGAACTCGCGCAGGGCGAAGTTCGTGTGGGCGGAGGTGATCTCGGGGTTCAGGACCAGGGCGCGGCGGGCGTGGCCGCTCCGGAGCGCGTCGACCACGTTCTGGATCGCGAAGGTCGCCGACGAGCAGGCGACGTTCATGTCGTACGCGAAGCCGCAGGCGCCGAGCACGGCCTGGACCTCGATCGCGACCGCCGGATAGGGGCGCTGGAGGTTCGAGCAGCCGACGACGATCGCGTCGAGGTCGCCGCCTGCGAGGCCGGCCTGGGCGAGCGCCTCGCGCGCGGCCGCGACGGCGATCTCGGCCTGGATCGAGAGCTCGCCCTCGCCCCGGCGCGGGAGCCGTGGGCGCAGGCGCTTCGGATCGAGGACGCCGGCCTTGTCGAGGACGTAGCGGTGGCCCACGCCGGAGGCGCGCTCGATGAACTTCGACGAGGAGGGCTCCCGTGCGGGGCGCTCGCCGCGGGCGATCTCGTCGGCGTGGGCCTCGTTCCAGGCGTCGGTCGCGGCGGTGAGGGAGTCGACGAGCTCGTCGTTGGTGATCCCGCCCGGCGGTGTGAAGAGGCCGGTGCCCCGGATGACGACGCGGGTCAAGTCTCGCTCCCTCCTGCGGGTCCGAGACGGTCGATCGGTTCGCCGGCCGGGAGACTGGAGGGGTCGTGGGGCTCAGCTCCGGCCGGGCGCCGGGCCGCGGGGCCGCTCGGCCTCCCGCAGCGGCGCACGGACGTGGGCCACCGCGCTGCCGTCGCCGATCTGGACCAGGGCCGCCTGGAACGCGGGCCCCGCCGCCACCTGCTCGAGCCGCAGGCTCGGGCCCGCCTCGTTGACGCGCAGCGTGGCGGCTTCGGCGAGGGCCATGGGCTTCTCGATCCGACGGGCGTCGAGCTGCGTGCCGTTGCGGGAGCCCAGGTCCTCGATCATCCAGATCCCGTCCTCGGGATAGACCCGCGCGTGCTTGCGCGAGACGAGCGGGTCGTAGAAGCGGACGCGGCACTCCGCCCCGCGCCCGATGAAGAACTCGTCGCGGAAGAGCGCCGCTCCGCCGCCGCTCGCATCCGACCAGCGCACGACGATCGCCCCCGCGCTCTCGTCGTGGCCCATCGCCGTCGGCATGGTCGAGAGCGTGCCGAGCTCGGAGGCGCCGAGGGTCGGCTGGTCGATCGGATCGCGGACGATCCCCTCGCGACTCACGTCGAACTTCCACGCGAGCACCACGACGATCGGCAGGCACACCACCGCGCCGAGCAGGATCCAGCGCACGATCGACGTCGAGTAGCCCAGCGCCGGCGCGAGCTCGACCGCGCCCTGGGACAGGCCCCAGACGGCGACGACGTAGACGCCGGTCGTCTGGAAGACGCGCCGCCGTCTCGCCTCTTCGTAGATTTCGAGGATTCCCCGGGCCAAGCACGACTCCGTGCGGTCGCGACGTGCGCGAAGGCGCCCCGAGTCTATCAACAGCGCCTGCGCGTCGGCACCCGCGGCGCGCGCCGCCCGCGCGGGGGCGGCACCGCCCCGGGCCGGGCGCTCCGCCTCAGGCCGCCTCGTCCCGCAGGCCCTCGATCGGCGAGCGGTCCGGGGCCGTCACGGCGAGCGCCCCACCGACCCCCGCCGTCAGCAGGAAGGTCGCCCCCGCGATCCCGAAGAGCTCGAGCCAGGGCGGGTCGAAGGGCAGCTCGAAGACGAAGACCACGAGCCCCGCCGACGCCGCGAGGGCGAGCACGCCGCCCACCACCGTCGCGAGGGCCGCGAGCGCGACGGCCTCCGACAGGGCGATCCGCCGCAGGACCGCCCGCGAGCCGCCCAGGATCCGGACTAACAGCGCCTCCCGGACCCGCTCCCGGCGCGCGGCGAGGGAGGCGGCGACCAGGATCGCGAGGCCGGTCGCGAGGGTGAAGAGGGCGAGGATCCGGACGGCGGTGCCGATCTGGTCGAACATCGAGTCGAGGGAGCGCAGGATCAGGGTCGCGTCGAGGGCCGAGACGTTCGGGAAGGCCAGCACGACCTCGCGCTGGAGCGCCGCCCGGGCCTCCTCGTCCGCGAGATGGGCGAGCAGGACGCGGCTCTGCGGCGCCGACGCGAGGGCCGCCGTCGGGAACACGACGAAGAAGTTCGTCGCCATGCGCCCCCAGTCCACGTGGCGCAGGTTCGCGACGACGGTCTCGACCGGCACGCCCTGGATCTGCCAGCGGACGCGGTCGCCGACGCCGACGCCGAGGGACTCGGCCAGATCCGCCTCGAGCGAGATCGGATAGGGCTCCTCGTCGGCGTCGACCTGGCCCGGGGTCCACCAGGCCCCGGCGACGACCTCCTCGGTGTCGCGCGGACGATCGTGATAGGTCAGCTGGTACTCGCGCTGGAGCGCCCAGCGCCGGTCGCGGGAGATCGACTCGTCGGCGAGGATGCGGGCGCGCTCCTGCCCCGCCACCGCCGCGAGGCGCGCGGCGACGATCGGCGCGCGGTCGGTGATCCGCGCGCCGTGGGACACGACGAGCGCCTCGACGCCCGCCTCCTGATCGCTCTGGACGTCGAAGAGGACGACGTTCGGGCGGTCGGGTCGCGCATCGGTCGCGAGCGCGGCGAGCACGTTGCGCTCGACGCCGTGGACGGTCGCGATCACGAAGAGCGCGAAGCCGATCGCGATCGTCGTCGGCAGGGTGTGGTTGCGGGGGCGGGCGAGGTTCGCGATGCCCTGGCGCGCCCAGAACGCGAAGCGCCGCGGCGGATGGCGCCGAAGCCCGGCCATCAGGGTCCAGGCGGCCGCGGCGAGGAGCGCCACGCCGACGAGCGTCCCCGCGGCGAAGATCGCGCCGACGCGCAGGCTCCCGGCCTGGGCGATCGCCGCGGCGAAGATCGACGCGCCGACGAGCAGCAGGATCCCCGCCCGCCCCACCCGGCGCCGGTCGGCGGGGGCCGCGAAGTCGCTGCGCAGCGCCGCCAGCGGGGCCACCGCCGCGAGGTCGAGGATCGGCCCGAGCGCGCAGAGCAGCGTCGCCCACACCGCGAGCGCGAGCCCCGTCGCGACCGCCGCGGGATCGAGGGAGAGCGCGACGTCGACGGGGAGCAGCCCGCGGAAGAGCACGGGCACCGCCGCCAGGATCGGCAGGCAGACGGCGATCCCGAGCAGGCCGGCGGCGAGGCCGAGCACGACGGCGAGCCCGGCGTGGATCGCGACGACGTCCCGCGGCGTCGCCCCGATCGAGCGCAGCAGCGCGACCGCCTCGAGCTTCTCCTGGACGAAGGCGCGCATGCCCGCCGCGACGCCGATGCTCCCGAGCAGGAGCGCCGCGAGGCCCACGAGGCCGAGGTAGCGGGTCAGGCTGCCGAAGGCCTCGGAGAGCTCCTCCTGATAGGTCGCGAGGGTCTGGGCGCGGATGCGGGCCTCGTCGAGGCGCTCCTCGTTCGCCTCGTGCCAGTCCTTCGCCGCGCCGTCGGGAAGCTCGAAATAACGCAGGTGGGTGACGAGGCTGCCCAGCGTGAGGAGGCCCGTGCGATCGAGGTCCTGCTTCGTCAGGAAGACGCGCGGGGCGACCTCGGCCTGGAAGCCGAAGCGGCCCGGGGCCTTCACGACGCCGGCCACGACCTCGAACGACTGGCTCCCGATCCGCAGCTGATCGCCGACTGCGAGGTCGAGCTGGATCATCAGGCTCTGGTCGACGAAGACGCCGAGGGGCCGCTTCCCGAATTCGTCGAAGGCGTGGGGCGGATCGGTCCAGACGTCTCCGTAGATCGGATAGCGGCCGTCGATCGCGAGCAGATCGACGAGCCGGCTGCGCCCCGAGCGCTCCGCCAGCACCATCGACCCCATCCGGGTCACCTTCGTCACCGGCGCCCGCGCCTGCGCCTCGATCGGCGCGAGCAGCACCGCGTCCTCGGGCCCGAAGGCGTCGCGGCTCTCGAGCCGCAGATCCGCCCCGAGCAGCTCCTTCGAGCGCAGCTCGACCGCGTCGTTCACCGCCGTCCGCAGCGCGTGCAGGCTCATCACGACGGCGATCCCGATCGCCATGCACGCCCCGTAGAAGCCGAACCGGCGCACCGCGGTGCGCAGCTCCCGCCGGATCATCGCCGCGACGAAGCGCCGCCTCACGCGCCGCGCTCGATCCGGGCGATGCGGCCGGCGGCGAGGTGGACGATGCGGTGGGCGCGGCGCGCGAGCTCGAGGTCGTGGGTGACGATCACGAGGGTCGTCCCGCGCTGGCGGTTCAGGTCGAAGAGCAGATCGGCGATCTCGCCTCCGGTCGCACGGTCGAGGTTCCCCGTCGGCTCGTCGGCGAAGAGCACGACCGGCTGGTTCGCGAAGGCCCGGGCGATCCCGACGCGCTGCTGCTCCCCGCCCGAGAGCTGGGCCGGGTAGTGGTCGACGCGGGCGGCGAGGCCGACGCGGGCGAGCAGCGCCCGCGCCGTCGCCTCCGCCTCGTCGCGCGAGACCGCGCGCGCGGCCGGCAGCAGCTCGAGGGGCACCATCACGTTCTCGAGCGCCGTCAGCGTCGGGATCAGGTGGAAGCCCTGGAAGACGAAGCCGATCCGCTCGGCGCGCAGGGCCGCGCGGGCGTCCTCGTCGAGGCCGGCGAGGGCCACCCCGGCGAGCTCCACCTCGCCCCCGCTCGGCCGGTCGAGGCCCGCGAGCAGCCCGAGCAGCGTCGTCTTCCCGCTCCCCGACGGCCCGAGGATGACGACGACCTCCCCGCTTCGATCTCGAGGTCGATGCCGTCGAGGACGACGAGGGCGTCGTCCGCGCCGCCGCGCGCCGGTGCGGACGTAGCGCTGGACGAGACGTCGCGCGACGATCCGGCTCGCCGTCGGATTCGGACGCGGATTCGGGGTCTTTTCGGGGTCGGGCATCGGGCTCGATCGGGGTGGCGGAGGCGCGCGGAGTTGAAGCAACGCAGACACTACTCGCTGGTCGGGGTGCTTGCATGGATGCTCGCCCTGCTCGCCGCGATCCACTGCCCCGCCCCGCAGAATTCGAGCGCCCCCGACGCGTCGGCGAGCGCGAGCGGCCCCGCGGCCACCACACCGGCCCCCGGGCCCGCGGGCTCGAGCGCGGCGCCGCCCCCGAGCGCGGCGAGCGGGGACGCGCCGACGCCGAGCCCCGACGCGCGGCCGGCCATCGTCTTTCTCGGCACCAGCCTGACCGCGGGCTACGGCCTGCCCGAGGACGAGGCCTATCCGGCCCTGATCCAGCGCCGCCTCGACGCGGCGGGCCTGGGCTACCGCGTCGTGAACGCCGGCGTCAGCGGCGACACCTCCGCCGGCGGCCTGCGGCGCCTCGACTGGCTGCTGAAGCTGCCGATCGCGGTGCTCGTGGTCGAGCTCGGGGCCAACGACATGCTGCGGGGGCAATCGATCGAGGCCCTCGAGCAGAACCTGACGGCGATCCTCGAGCGGACGCGCGCGGTCCATCCCGAGGCCCGGCTGGTCGTCGAGGGGATGCGGGCGGCGCCCAACCTCGGGCGCGACTACGCCGTGGCCTTCGACGCGATCTATCCGCGCGTGGCCGAGCGCTTCGGCGCGGCCCTCGTCCCCTTCGTGCTCGAGGACGTCGTCGCACGACCGCAGCTCAACCAGGCCGACGGCATCCATCCGACCGCCGAGGGCCATGCCCTCATCGCGGAGCGCGTCTGGAAGACGCTGGAGCCGGTCGTGCGCCAGGCCAACGATTGAGGCGGTCGGCGAAGGGAGGTCCTGCCCCTTCGCGCGACCGCCTCGTCATCGGAGGCGCCACGAGGGCGCCCTGGGCGCATCAGTCGTCGTCGCGCTCACCCGGCAGCGTCTCGCCGAAATGCCAGCGGATCCGGGGCCAGAGCAGCTCCGCCACCCGGCGGCCCATGAGGCGCGAGTCGAGATCCCCGTCGACGAAGTGGATGCCGCCGAACCGGCGCGAGATGCCCGCCTCGTCGGCGGCATCGCTGAACGTCGCCCAGCTGAGCGCGAGATCGTGGGCAGGAACTTCGCCGGGCTCGACGCGCGACGTGCCCGCAGGCTGGGAGACTCCCGAGCCGAAGACGTCGCTTCCGGTCCAGCGCGCCAGGATCTCGGCGGCCGACGACGAAAACGCGCTGTGGCCCGACGGATACTCCGCGAAGGGCGGCGTCACGACCGTCGATGCCTGATACGGCTGCCAATCCTCGCCCTGGATCGGACCCGTACCGATGCCCGGCCCGGCCCAGGCCTGGATCGTCTTTCCGGCATAGAGGTAGTGGATCGCCGTCACCGGGCGCACCGAATCGAATCTCACCTTGGCACCCCAGATCGCGATGCTGGTGTCGAATACGGTATTCGCGACGGCGAAGAGCATCTTGACGTCCTGGTCGAGGGTCTGACCGTCCCGCTTCGAGACGGCCTGCGCGAAGAGATTCCAATGGCCCGGCGGCAGCTCGGAGGACGGCCCGTCGGCCCAGTACTCGGCGATCACCTTCTGCGAATCGACCAGCGAGGCGCTGTAGGCGATGACCTCGTCGGCCTGCTCCTTGTAGGCGGGATCGCCGACTCGAGCGGGACCAACGCGGCCGTTTCGTCGGAAGATCTCGCGGCGCACGGGGTCGATCACCTGGATGCGCCAATCGCGCAGGCCGAACGGCACGACCCGCCCCCAATGCGGCGCGATGAATTTCTGGGTCACGAATCCGCCGTGGCCGTCCGAGACGCGCAGCGGCTGCCATCGATTCGGATCGTTGATCTGGTCGGGCGTGTTGACGGGCTGATAGCCCGTGTAGTCGGAGTAGGGCGCTCCGCCGTTGAGGTCGCCGAGCTGATTGGATCCATCACGGTGTCGGAAGTCGAGAACGGCCTTGCAGGCGTTGTTGCCGATGCCGGCCGCCGTGGTCGGGCTCGTCGAGGTGTAGGCTGGATCATAGCCCTGCTCGACCATCAGGTCGGTCAGGTACTGCTGCTGATCGGCCTGCGGGAAGAGGTCCTTCAACGCGCGAAACGCGGCGTACGCGATCGCGGTGCGCTTTCCCGATTCGTTGCGAATGGCGGCGGGAGCACGGAGACGTGATGCGGCCTGCGTCGCGCGCGCGCGCGGATCGAAAGCGGCCCACGCGTCGAAGGTGCAGGTATTCAGGACGGCGAGCATGCGTGCGACCATCGGCGGACCGGGATGGGTCACGCGAATGGCTTCGAGCGCCGCGTCGTTCCATTGCAGGACGACGTTCTCGGTCGGATCGACCCCGACGACGGCGTGAGCCGCAGTGGACGTGAGAGAGGTCGCGACCGTCGCGAGAGCGAGAAGGCTGAGCAGATTCCGGCGCACGCGCGCGCGCCGGAGGAGTGAGCGGTTCGGCATGGGCACCTCCGTGATGACCGCGTGGATGGCTTCGACGATACGGGCCTCCCGTTCGGGCGGCCCCGGACGAGCCTGTCGGTGCTTCGGAGGAACGGGGGCTTCCATTGAGCCTCGACCGACCCACTCCTCTCAATGCGCCCGGATCCGCGAGTCAAGCAAAATCGATCGGGGGCGCCCGACGGCTCTTGGGAGCGCGGCCCGAAGACGCGAGGTCCGATCCGCGATGCCGCAGGACGACTCGAGCGGTCCCCCTCCGAGGAGACGGCCCTCAGCGATTCGGCTCGACCACGACCTTGCCCGTGACCTTCCGGTCGAGCAGCGCGCGCAGCGCCTTCGGCGCGTCCGCCAGCGCATAACGCCCCGAGACGTAGGGATGGAGCCGGCCGGCGGAGGCGAGCTCGTCGAGCTCGAGATCGATCTTCTTCCGCAGGGCCGGATCGCGCTGGATCATCGCGCCGTAGAAGACGCCGACGACCTGGCAGCCCTTGAGCAGCGTCAGATTGAGGGGGAGCTTCGTGATGCCGGCGGTGAAGCCGATCACGAGCAGGCGGCCCTCCCAGGCGACCCCGCGCAATGCGGCCTCGGCGTAGTCCCCACCGATGCAGTCGTAGATCACGTCGACACCCTGGCCGCCGGTCAGCGCCTTCGCGCGCACCTTCAGGTCCTCGCGCGAGTAGTCGATGCCCTCGTCCGCCCCGTGGTCGCGACAGACCGAGAGCTTCTCGGCCGAGGAGGCGGCGGCGATCACCCGCGCGCCCATCAGCTTGCCGAGCTCGACGGCGGCGAGGCCGACGTTTCCGGCGGCCCCGAGCACGAGGAGGGTCTCGCCCGGCTTCAGATTCCCGCGGTAGCGCAGACCGTAGAGGCCGGTGCCGTAGGCGTATCCGATGCCGGTCGCCTCGGCGTAGCCCAGGGCCTCAGGGAGCTTGCGGGTCGCGGAGGCCTGGACCAGGACCTTCTCGGCGAAGCCGCCGACGAGCATCGTGTTGCCGATGACGCGCTCGCCGAGCGCGAAGCCCTCGACTCCCGACCCGAGCGCCGAGACGATCCCCGCCGCTTCGCCCCCCGGCACGAACGGAAGCGGCGCCTTGAACTGATACTTGTCCTCGAGCATGAGCGCGTCGGGAAAGGTCACCGTCGCCGCCCGCGCTTCGATCACGAGCTGCCCCGGCCCGGGCGTCGGATCCGGCCGCTCCTCGAGCACCAGCTTCTCCGGCGGTCCGAACTCCCGACACACGATGGCTCTCATGACGCCTCCCCTTCGCACGACGCTGCTCGCGAGCCGATCGATCCTAGCCGTGGACGGGCGGTGACGCGCCCCGCACGATCCGCCAACATGGCGCCGACGTGACCGGGGCGGAGCCGATTCCGGCCGCACGGCGGGGAGCGTCGGAGGGGTTGAGAATGGGGACGACGACGGTGCGCGGGGCGGCGGCGATCCCGCTCCCGATCGAGGCCTGCTGGCAGAAGATGCGCGACCTGCGCCGGGCGAAGGACTACGTCCCCGGGCTCTCCGACTGCGTCGTGACGACCGCGGCGCAGGAGGGCGTCGGCGCGAGCCGGATCGTGACCCACTCCCAGTTCGGGGCGATGAACGAGAGCGTCGTCGCCTGGGACGAGGGGAAGGGCATGACCCTGCGCCTCCACAAGGGCGACGCCCCCGCGCGCCCCTTCGCCGAGGCCTTCTTCCGCTACGAGTTCCGCCCGGCGCGCGGCGCGGGCGCGGCGGGCGCCTCGCCGGGCTGCGAGATCCACACGGCCCTCACCTATCGCCTCCCCTTCGGCCCCCTCGGCCGGCTCCTCGACGCGCTCTTCCTGCGTCGCCTGTTCCAGCAGAACGTGGTCGACGCCGCCGTCTGCCTCGCCGAGAACTACCGGACGGACCGGCCGGTTCCCGCCGCGGAGATCCCCCGCCTGCGAAAGAACGCCCTGCCCTCATGCCCGTGATCACGAGCCCCATCGACGGCCAGCCCGCCTTCTCCTTCGACCTGCTCGACGACGCCGAGATCGGCCGCCGCCTCGTCCTCGCGAGCGGGGCGGCGCGGGCCTGGCGCGAGAGCGACCTCGCCGACCGCGTCGCGCTCTGCCGCGGCATGCTCCGCGCCTACGCCGCGCGCCTCGACGAGAACGCCTCGGCCATCACGCGCATGATGGGCAAGCCGATCACCCAGTCCCGCGGCGAGTTCCAGCGCACGATGGTCGAGCGCACCGAGCATCTCTGCGCGATCGCCGCCGAGGCCCTCGCGGACGAGGTGCTGCCGAAGAAGGCCGGCTTCCGGCGCTTCATCCGCCACGAGCCCGTCGGCGTCGTGCTCGACATCGCGGCCTGGAACTATCCGCTCGCGATCGCGGTGAACGTGATCGTGCCGGCGGTGCTGGCGGGCAATGCGGTGCTGGTCAAGCACGCGTCGCAGACGGCGCTCGTCGCCGAGCAGCTCGAGCGCGCCTTCCGCGAGGCCGGCGCGCCCGAGGGCCTCGTCCAGGCGCTGCCGATCGACCACGCGGCCACCGCGCGCCTGATCGACTCCCGCGCGCTGGGCTACGTCTCGTTCACCGGCTCGGTCCGCGGTGGCCACGAGGTCTACCGCGCGCTGGCGCAGCAGAACTTCATCGCCGCCGGCATGGAGCTCGGCGGCAAGGACCCGGCCCTCGTGCTCGAGGACGCCGACGTCGCCTTCGCGGCGGAGAACCTCGTCGACGGGGCGTTCTACAACGCCGGCCAGAGCTGCTGCGGGATCGAGCGCATCTACGTCGTCGATCGCCTCTACGATCGCTTCGTCGAGGCCTTCGTCGCCGGCGCGAAGCAGTACGTCCTGGGCGATCCGCTCGACGCGCGGACGACGCTCGGGCCGATGGTGGACGCGAGGTCGGCCGACTTCGTCCGCGGGCAGGTCGCGGAGGCGATCGCGGCGGGGGCGAAGCTCCTGGTCGGGGACCGGGACTTCGCGGTGCCCGACCGCTCGCGCTGCTATGTGGCGCCGCAGGTCCTGGTCGACGTCGACCACTCGATGGCCCTGATGAGCGAGGAGACCTTCGGCCCGGCGATCGGGATCATGCGGGTGGCGAACGAGAGCGAGGGGCTCGCCCTCGTGAACGACTCGCCCTATGGGCTCACCGCCTCGATCTGGACCGGCGACCTCGAGCGGGGCGAAGCCCTCGCCGTCGACGTCGAGGCGGGGACGGTCTTCGTGAACCGCTGCGACTACCTCGATCCCGGCCTCGCCTGGACCGGGGTCAAGGATTCGGGCTTCGGGTGTTCACTTTCGAAGCTGGGCTTCCGATCCGTGACCCGGCCCAAGAGCTATCACCTGCGCGAGCAGCCGCGCTGAGCCGCCCGCGACGCCCACCGGAGCGCCGCGCGCGACCGGACGCCGCCGAGCCCGGGGCCGGAGGAGCCAGCATGTCGACGTCGCCCCGCCCGCGGAACCTCGCCGAGCTCGACGCCTGGATCGAGCGCGAGGGCATCCGCTACTTCAAGATCGGCGTCTTCGACGTCGACGGCGTGATGCGCGGGAAGTACGTCGACCGCGCGAAGCTGCGCTCCGCGGTCGACAAGGGATTCGGCTTCTGCGACGTGGTGCTGGGCTGGGATCTCCACGACGCGCTCACCGAGGGCGCCGCGGTCTCGGGCTGGCACACCGGCTACCGCGACGCGCCGGTGCGCCTCGACCTCTCGACGCTGCGGCGACTGCCGTGGGAGGCGGACACGCTGCTTCTCGTCGGGAGCTTCGCGGGCGACTACCAGGCCGTCTGTCCGCGCAGCGTGCTCGCGCGAACGGTCGACCGCGCCGCGGGGCTGGGCTTCGGCGTCGAGGCGGCCTTCGAGTACGAGTTCTTCCTCTTCGACGAGACGCCCGAGAGCGTGCGCGAGAAGGGCTACCGCAACCTCAAGCCCGCGACGCCCGGCATGTTCGGCTACTCGATCCTGCGCAGCTCGGTCCACGCCGAATTCCACCACGCGCTGCTCGACGAGATGGCGGCCTTCGATTGCGCCCTCGAAGGGCTCCACACCGAGACCGGCCCCGGCGTGCTCGAGGCCGCGATCCGCCACGCCCCCGGCCGCGAGGCCGCCGACCAGGCCGCGCTCTTCAAGACCTTCGCGAAGGTCGCGGCCCAGCGCGCGGGGAAGATGGCGACCTTCATGGCGAAGTGGAGCAGCGACTACCCCGGCCAGAGCGGCCACATCCATCTCTCGCTGACGGATCCGAAGAGGGGCCACAATCTCTTCCACGACCCCGGCGAGCCCCACGAGATGAGCGAGACGATGCGGCATTTCGTGGCGGGTCAGGTCCGCTACCTGCCCGAGCTGCTCGCGATGGTCTGCTCGACGATCAACGCCTATCGCCGCCTGGTGCCGGGGATGTGGGCGCCGACCGCGTCGAACTGGGGCGTCGAGAACCGCACGACGGCGATCCGCGTGATCCCCGCCGGCCCCGAAGGCCAGCGCAGCGAGTACCGGATCGCCCCGGCCGACGCGAACCCCTACCTCGCGCTCTCGGCGGCCCTCGCCTCGGGCCTCGCCGGGATCGAGGAGCGCCTCGAGCTCGGCGCCCCGATCGAGGGCAGCGCCTATCGGGTGGAGGCGGCGGCGGAGGCGAGCACGCGGCCCGAGCACGCCCTGCCGACCACCCTCGCCGAGGCGGCGACCCGCCTCGAGCGCTCGGCGCTCGCGCGGCGCGCCTTCGGCGACGCCTTCGTCGACCACTTCGTCGCGACCCGGCGCTGGGAGGACCAGGTCTTCCGCCGCGCCGTCTCCGACTGGGATCTCGCGCGCTATTTCGAGCTGATCTGAACGGATCCGACGACCTCCGAGGACGACCGTGGCCGACACGCCTCCGCTCTCCGGCAACTACCACTATCCGACCGCCTACCGCATCGGCGCCGGCCGCGTCGCCGAGCTCGCCGGGGGCTGCCGCGAGCTCGGCATCGAGCGCCCGCTCGTCGTCACCGATCCCGGCGTCGCGGCCCTGCCCTTCTTCGCGGCGCTCACGGAGGGCCTCGCGTCGGCGGGCCTCGCCGCCCGCGTCTTCTCCGCGATCGACGCGAATCCCGCCGTCGGCCACGTCGAGGCCGGCCTCGCAGAGGCGAAGGCCCACTCGGCGGACGGCTGCGTGCTCGTCGGCGGCGGCTCGGCCCTCGACGTCGGCAAGTGCATCGCGCTGCTCGCGCGCAATCCGGGCAGCGTGCTCGACTACGAGGATCGCGGCGACAACTGGAAGCGCGCCGACGGGGCGCGGATCCTGCCTTCGATCGCGATCCCGACGACGGCGGGGACCGGGAGCGAGGTCGGGCGGGCGGCGGTGATCCTCGATCCGAGCGACCACGCCAAGAAGATCGTCTTCCACCCGCGCATGCAGCCGCGGCTCGTGCTCGCGGATCCGGAGCTCACGCTCGGGCTCCCGCCGCGCCTCACCGCCGCGACCGGGCTCGACGCCTTCGCCCACTGCTTCGAGGCGTACTGTGCCCCCGCCTATCATCCGATGGCCGACGGGATCGCGCTCGAGGGCATGCGACTCATCGCGGCGAACCTGCCGCGGGCCTTCGAGAACGGAAGCGACGTCGTGGCGCGCACCCATCTGCTGATGGCCGCGGCGATGGGGGCGACGGCCTTCCAGAAGGGGCTGGGCCTGATCCACGCGCTCTCGCATCCGGTGGGCGGCGTGACCGGCCTCCACCACGGCACCGCGAACGCGATCTTCCAGCCCTACGTCATGGTCCACAACCGCGCCGCGATCGAGGACCGCATGCCGCGCCTCGCCCACGCGCTGGGCCTCCAGGCCGCGGGGGTCTCGACCGGCGCGGGACCCGGCACCTCCGGCCCCGCGAGCCGCGCTGCCGATGCGAATGCCTTCGAGGCCGTGCTCGAATGGTTCCTCGACCTGCGCCGCCGCCTCGGGCTGCCGGACTCGCTCGCCGGCCTCCTCGCCCCCGAGCGGGTTCCCGACCTCGTCCCGATGGTCCTCGCGGACCCGTCGCTCGAGACGAACCCGAAGCCCTGCACCGCCCGCGAGATCGAACGGGTCCTGCGCAAGTCGATCGAAGGCGACCTGACCCCCTGATCGCGCCGTGCGGCGGGGGAGCCGGACGCGGTCCGGCGCCCCGACCGCCGACCGCGCGGCTCTCGCGCTCGCGACCCGTCTCTGGCACGCTCGGCGCCATGGCGCGCGGCGCGACGATCTACCGGGTCCATCTCGAGCTCTCGAACGTCGACCGCGGCCTCTATGCGGAGCGCGCGCTCTCCCTCGCGCAGCATCCCTCGGAGACGGTCGAGCGGGCGCTCGTCCGGCTGCTCGCCTACGGGCTGCGCTACGCCGACGGCCTCGAGTTCGGGCGCGGCGTCTCCGCGACCGAGGAGCCCGATCTCTGGACGCGCTCGGGGGACGGCCGCGCGATCGAGTGGATCGAGGTCGGCCAGCCCGAGATGAAGAAGCTCGTGAAGGCGGCGCGCCATGCCGAGCGCGCGATCCTCTTCGCCTTCGGCGAGGGCTGCTGGCGCTGGCGCAAGGCCGAGCTCGATCCGCTCGTCGATCCGCCGGCGAATCTCTCGGTCGCCCACTTCGACGACGCCTTCGTGAAGGCGCTCGCGGCGGAGGCGGAGCGCCATCTGCGCTGGTCGCTCACGCTCTCCGAGGGGATGCTCTACCTGTCGACCGGCGCCGGCAGCCACGAGACGACCCCGGAGATCTGGCTCGGCGATCCCCTCGGCTGATCGCGTCGCGACCCGGCCTACGAAGCACGCTCCCCGAGCGCCCCTCCGAAAACACGAAGGCCCGGAGATCCTGCGATCTCCGGGCCCCGCATGCCCGCCACCGGGAGGCGTCCGACTTCGTCAGTCGACGATCGTCAGCTCGACCCGGCGGTTGATGGCCTTGTTCTCGCGCGTGTCGTTCGCGACCGCCGGCCGCGACTCGCCGTAGCCCTTCGAGACGAAGCGGCTGCGCTCGAGGCCGCCCTCGGTCACGAAGTACTCGAGCACGCTCGCCGCGCGCCGCTCGGAGAGGCTCTGGTTGTAGGCGTCCGAGCCGTCGGAGTCGGTGTGGCCGTCGATGCTGATGCGAACGCCCGGGTTCGCCTTCAGCACGGCGATCGCCTCGTGGAGCATCGTCGTGTAGCCGCGATCGATGTCCGCGCTGTTCACCGCGAAGCGCAGACCGTGGAGCGTCCAGCAGCCGCGGCCATCGACGCGCGCCGCCGCGAGGGTGTGCGGGCAGGCGTCGTTCGGATCGAGCACGCCGTCGCCGTCCTCGTCGCCGGGGGCCGCCGCGCGGGGCGCCGGGGCCGGAGCGTCGCCGAGGTAGACGTCGCGCGAGAACTGCTGCAGCGCCGAGGCCGAGGCGAGGCTCGAGGCGCTCCGGAAGCTGCCGCACTTCGAGACGTTCGCAATCGCCTGGAGCACCGCCGCACCTGCCGGATCGCTGCCGGTCTGGATGGTGTGGAAGCAGGTCTCGCCGGTCCGGCCCTGGGCCAGCGCCTGGGCCGCGGCGACGGCGCCGTCGCCCATGCCCTCGCGGCCGGCATAATCCGTCGCGCGGCCGTCGGAGATCAGGACGACCGCGGCTCGGCCCTTGGCGCCGCCGATCAGGCCCGTCAGGTCCTTCGCGATCACGTCGGCGATCGGCGTCGTACCCTCGAGCCAGGCGGCGTTCTTCGCGAAGGCGGCGAGGGTCGAGCGGTTGAACGGAGCGAGCCCGGTCGACTCGCGATCGAAGCCGCCGAAGTGGACGTGGGCCGCGTCGTAGGTGCCGTTCGGCATGACGCCGACGATCGACTCGAGGGTCGACTTGGCATCCGGGAAGAGCCCCTCTTCGGAGCCCGACGAATCGAAGACGTTGACGGCCTGGTTGACGATGACCTGACCGGTCGGCGGGGTCGCGCTCACGGGGGCCTTGTAGGGAATCGGTGCAGTCGCACAACCACCGGCCGCGGCGAGCGCCACGGCGAGGACTACGTGCTCGATCTTGAACATGTCGGGGTCTCCTCCAGCTCCATCGCTCCACCGCACAGACTTCGCGCAGCGGGATCGGAAGACTAGCGGCATCCCGGGCGGGTGCGAGCGGAAATCGCCGACTGCAGCCGCAAGACGCGCAGGAACGTCATGGGGGGGCGCCCCTCCGGAGAGCGACGGTCGCGACGGGACGGAGCGTGGCCCGATTCGCGGGAGGAACGTCCGTTTCCCGTACGGGACGCGCGCTCCCCGAGCGGGCCGGATCCGGCCCACCCGGCCGGGGCGCGTCCCGGCGACGCTAGGCGGCCGGCTCCGCAGCCGAAGGCTCCTCGGCGTCCTTCAGCCAGGTCATGAACAGCTCGAAGCCGAGGGCGAGCACGACCGAGCCGAGGAAGAGCCCCACGATGCCCATCGAGAGCAGGCCGCCGAGGGCTCCGAGGAAGATCACCAGCGCGGGCACCTTCGCCCCGCGCCCGAACAGGATCGGCTTCAACACGTTGTCGACGAGGCCGACGACGGCACACCAGACCGCCAGCGTGATCGCGGCCGGCATCGCGAGCGTCGAGAAGCCGATCACGACCGGGATCGCCATCGCCAGCGCCACCGGCGCCTGCACGACCGCCGAGATCAGCACGAGCAGCGCCCAGAGCCCCGCTCCCGGAATCCCGGCGACGACGAAGGCCGTGCCGGCGAGAAACGACTGCAGCGCAGCGACGCCGAGGATCCCCTGGACGACGCTGCGCACCGTCGCCAGCGCCAGGGCCGCCAGCGCCGGTCCGCGCACCGGGCCGGCCATCCGGTCGGCGAAGCGCGCGATCGCGATCCGGAGCAGATCGCTGCGCACGAGCATCACCCCGGCGATCAGGATCGAGGCGATCAGCTCGAGGATCCCGGCGCCGACGCTGCCCGCGGTCTTGAGCAGCCAGGTCGAGACGGTCTGCAGCTGCGGGCGCAGGCGCGAGACCGTGTCCGCGAGGTTCTCGCTCGCGTGCTGCCAGAAGTCGAAGACGATCGGGCCGACGATCGGCACGTCGCGGATCGCCGGTGCCGGGGGCGGCACGGCGAGCGCGTGCCCCTTCAGGTCCTGGGCGAGCTGCTGTGCACCGGACACGAGTGCGTCGGACAGGTACACCGCGGGCCCGAAGATCAGCAGCAGGCCGAGGCCGACGACCGGCACGGCGGCGAGCACCCGCCGCCCGCCGAGCCTCCGGCAGAGCGCCTCGAAGGGCTCGTCGAGGGCGATCGCGATGATCAGCGCCCAGACGACGATCCCGAGGAAGGGCGCGACGATCACGAGACACCATCCGACCAGCAGCGCGATCGCGCCGAGCCGGATCGCGACCTCGACGGCGTTGCGGATCAGCTGGGGCGAGGCGCTGCGGGTCGCGCTGCGCTCCCCGGCTTCGGGCGCGGATTCCGGCATGCCTAATGTCCCCCCATGAAGCGGGCGCGAACGTCGTCGGGCGTCGCGATCGCGCGCCCCGCCCGGCGTGCCATCGCCACGACCTCCGCCACGACCTCGGCGTTCGTCGGCTCGCCCCCGGCGAGCTCGGGATAGGCGTAGTCGCCGAGGCCGATCGAGACGTGGCCGCCCTGCTCGATCGCGATCCGCGCGAGCTCGAGGTTGCTCGCGCCGTAGCACGCGACCGACCATTCGCAGTCGATCGAGCGCGGCACGAAGTCGACGAGGGCCGCGAGCCCGCGCGGCGTTCCCGGATGGCCGGCGATCAGCCCGCCCTCGGTCGTGAAGAGCTCGGCGAAGATCGGGCGCGGCAGGACGCCGGTCTCGACCAGCGCCTCGAGCAGCCGCAACGAGCCCACGTTCCAGATCGCGGCGACGGGAACGGCGCCCACCGCCCGCGCCCGGGCGGCGAGCGCCTTCAGCACGCCGACGGAGTTGTGGTACACGAGGTCGTCGCCGGCGACCGCGGGCTGGCCCGGTCGCCAGATCGGAAGCGACAGGCTCGCGAGGTCGAGGGGCACGAAGTCCGCCCGCGCTGAGTCGTCCTTCGCCATGGCCTCGACGTGGCCGATGCGCTGGTCGAGGTCGAGGATGGTATTCGCACCCAGCGTCGGCATGACGAGGGCGTCGCAGGCGGCGCGGATCCGGCGCGCGGCCTCCGCGTAGAGCGCGACGTCGGCGGACGGGGCCCCGGTCTGCGGATCCCGGGCGTGATAGTGGACGATCGAGGCCCCCGCCGCCCGGCAGGCGGCCGCGTCCCCGGCGATCTCGGCGGGGGAGAACGGCACGTTCCGGTTGGGCTGCCGGGGGGTGTACTCGTTCAGCCGGGCCTCGACGATCAGCTTGTCCACGGCTCCTCCCCGGGCGGATCGCGCGGTCCCGCCGCCCCCAATGATGACGCCGGACGCGCTTTGCGCGAGAGTCCGAGCGGAATCCCGGGAGGCCTCCATGTTCGATCTCGTCCTCCGCAACGGTCTCATCTGCGACGGGACGGGCGCACCGGCCCGAGTCGGATCGGTCGCCCTCGAGGGCCGCCGCATCGCCGCGGTCGGCGCCGACGTCGGGGACGCGGTCGCGCGGCGGGAGATCGACGCGACGGGGCTCGTGATCGCCCCGGGCTTCATCGACCCGCACACCCATTTCGACGCCCAGCTCTGCTGGGACGGCCTCGCGACGCCATCCCTCGAGCACGGCGTGACGACGGTGATCCCGGGCAACTGCTCGCTCTCCCTCGCGCCGCTGCGCGCCGAGCACCGCGCGTTCCTCGGCGCCGCGTTCCGCCAGATCGAGGAGATGCCGAAGAGCGCCTTCGACGCCGGCCTGCACTTCACCTGGCAGACCTTCGGCGAATACCGCGACGCCGTCGCCCCGGCGCTCGGCATCCACAATGCCCCGCTCGTCGGCCACAGCCTGCTGCGGCTCTTCGTGCTGGGCCTCGCGAGCCGCGACCGCGCCTCGACGCCGGAGGAGCTGCGCGCGCTGGCGGACTGCCTGCGGCGATGCCTCGACGAGGGCGCGCTCGGGCTCAGCACGAGCTTCGTCGACGTCGATCACGAGTTCCGCCCCGTGCCGTGCCGGCTCGGGACGATGGGCGAGCTCGATGCGCTCTGCGCGGTGCTCGGTGAGCGGGGTCGACCGCTGCAGCTGGTGCCCGAGTTCTGGGACGCCGACCTGCTCGCGACGCGCATCGACCAGCTGGCCGAGCTCTCGCTCCGCCACCAGATCCCGATCACCTTCTCGCCGCTCTTCGAGAGCCGGGCGATGCCCGGCCTCGTCGCCCGCACCCTCGAGCGCCTCGAGCTGCAGGCCGCGCGCGGCGCGCGGATCCAGGCCCAGATGCAGACGCGGCCGGTCGACATGACCTTCGACATGCGCGGCCTGAACGCCGTCTTCTCGTCGATGCCGACCTGGATGGGCATCCTGCTCTCGGGCCACGACGCGACGCGCCGCGCCTTCGCGGATCCCGCGACCCGGCGGCAGCTCGCCGCCGAGACCGACACGGCCCCGATGCCCCTCGCCCTCTCCTTCTCCCTCGCCGAGACGCGGCTCACGGGGGCGACCGGCGCCGACGCCGCCGATCTCGGCCGGACCCTCGGCGAGCTCGCCCGCGAGCGCGGCCGCCATCCCGCCGAGGTCCTGATGGACGTCTCCCTCGCGGAGGACCTCGACGCCCGCTTCACCGCGACGGACCTCGCCCAGGCCGACGAGCCCGCGATCGCCCCGGCGCTGCGCCATCCCCAGGTCCAGATCGGCGCCGGGGACGGCGGTGCCCACGTCGCCCGCTTCGCGACCTACGGCGACACGGGCCATCTCTTCTCGCGCTATGTGCGCGCCCGCGGCGCGATGACGCTGGAGGAGGCCTGCAGGCGGGTCTCCGCCGACGTCGCGGACTTCTGGGGCATCCCGGATCGCGGCCGGATCGCGAAGGGCCGGGTCGCGGACCTCGTCGTCTTCGATGCGGGGACCATCGACCGCGGCCCCGAGGAGCTCGCCTACGATCTCCCCGACGGCGGTCGCAGCTTCCGCTTCGTCCGGCGCGCGATCGGCATTCGGGAGGTCGTCGTCGCCGGGGAGACGGTCCACCGCGCGGGCGAGGGCTATACGCAGGCCCGCCGCGGCGAGTGGATCGCCGGGCGGGGGCGCTGAGGATCCCATGGGCTCCCCCCCGAAGCCGAATCGCGGTCCGAGCCCGTCCCCGGCATCGACGGCCGGTGCGACGGCCCCCGGCCCCGGCCCGGTCGCCCCCGCCCCGGCCCCGGTCCGGCGCTATGTCCTGCCCCTGCCGGGCGAGGACTGGTCGGCGCTGCTCGCACGGCTCGCCGCCGGAGGCGAGACCGGGCTCTCGCTGCCCGCGCTGCTCGCCTGGAATCCCCATCTCGCCTACCGCCCGCCCTCGAATCCGCTGACGCCCCTCGACGTCGTGTTCCTCGAAGGACCGCGCTGAGCCCGCCGAGCGCGCCGCGCGAAGCTGCACCCCGCCTGCACTGGTCCGGGGCTCCGGTCCGCCGCTAGACTCCCGCGGCCCGTACCCACCCCGATCCGGACCGCGAGGAGTGCCGCCATGAGCGAGCTCGGCTACCAGCCCTTCGACTGCGACAACCACTACTACGAGGCCCTGGACGCCTTCACGCGCCACGTCCCGAAGAACATGCAGCCGCGCTGCGTCCAGTGGGCCGAGATCAACGGACGCAAGCACCACATCGTCGGCGGCCGCCTGACCCACGCCGTCAAGAACCCGACCTGGGATCCGATCGCCCTGCCCGGCGCCATCTCGGACTTCCTGCGCGGCAACCCCAACAAGACCAACATGATGAAGGCGCTGCAGGCCCGCGAGCCGCTGCCGGCCTACTACATGAACAACGCCTCCCGCGTCGAGAAGATGGCCGAGCAGGGCATCGAGGCGATGTGGCTCTTCCCGACCCTCGGCGTGCTCTACGAGGAGCTCCTGAAGCACGACACCGAGGCGGTGATGGTCCAGTTCCGGGCCTTCAATCGCTGGCTCGACGAGGACTGGGGCTGCAACTACCAGAACAAGATCTTCGGTGCGCCGTACATCTCGCTGTGCGACGTGAAGTTCGCCTGCGAGGAGCTCGAGTGGGCGATCTCGCGCGGCGCGCGCGTCGTCTGCATGCGCCCGGCGGCGATCCACACGGCGGACGGCGTCTTCTCCCCGTCCCACGCGCGCTTCGATCCCTTCTGGGCGCGGGTGAACGAGGCGGGCATCACGGTCGTGATCCACGCCGGCGACTCGGGCTACACGACCCACGGCTACGTCAAGGACGGCTTCACCGCCGACGCCGCCCAGGCGACCCTCTCGCCCAACATCAAGCACTTCAACATCGAGCGCGCGGCCTACGACTTCCTGATCACGATCACCTACGAGAAGCTCTTCGAGCGCTTCCCGAACCTGCGGATCGCCTCGATCGAGAACGGCGCGGAGTTCCTCGAGGACCTCTACCGCAAGCTGCGCCAGTCGCGGGATCGCCTCTCGGTCGCGAACTACTACAAGGAAGATCCGACCCTGATGTTCCGCGAGCACGTCTGGATCAACCCCTTCTGGGAGGACGACGTCTACGAGGTCGAGCGCCTGATGGGGGCCGACCGCGTGATCTTCGGCTCCGACTGGCCCCACATCGAGGGCATGCCCCATCCCCTCGACTACGTGAAGGAGCTCGCGAAGTTCGACGACGCGAAGAAGCTGAAGATCCTGCGCGACAACACGCGGGCCCTGAACCAGCTGCGGCCGGCATGAGCGGGCGCGCGGCGCTCTCGGATCTCCGGGTCCTCGATCTCTCGACTCCGCTGGCCGAGGCGACGGGGCGCATCCTCGCCGACCTCGGGGCGGAGGTGATCAAGATCGAGCCGCCCGGAGGCTGCGAGGCGCGCTTCGCCCCTCCGTTCGCGGGCGCGGAGCGCCCGGCTCCCGGCCAGGGCGACCCGGAGAGCTCCCTCTTCTGGCGCGCCTGGGGCCAGGGGAAGAAGAGCGTCGTGCTCGACCTCGACGCCGCAGGCGATCGCGAGAAGCTCCTCGCGCTCGTCGACACGGCCGACGTCCTGATCGAGTCGTTCACGCCCGGGGTGATGGACGCGAAGGGGCTCGGCCAGGCGGCGCTGCGCGCGCGCAATCCGATGCTGCTCTACGTGTCGGTGTCGCCGTTCGGCCAGACCGGGCCCTACGCGAAGACGCCGGCGACGGATCTGACGCTCGCGGCGGCGGGCGGGCTGCTCAACATGACGGGGGAAGGCGACCGGCCGCCGGTGCCCGTCGGGCTGCCGGAGACGGCGCATCTCGGCGCGACGCAGGCGGCAGCCGACGTGCTGATGGCGCTCTACGCGCGGAATCGCGACGGCCGCGGACAGCATCTCGACTCGTCGATCCAGGCGGCGGTGCTCTGGAGCCTGATGTACGTGACGGGCTTCGCGGCCCTCGGCCAGGATCCGCCGCAGACGGGCGACGACCGCGCGAAGCGCAAGGGCACGATGGAGATCATCCCGGGGCTCTACCTGCCCTCGGTCGAGCCCTGCAAGGACGGCTTCGTCGCGATGGTCCTCGTGCTCGCCGCCCAGGGCGCGACGAGCTTCAACAACGCGATGAAGTGGCTGGGCGAGCAGGGCGGCCTCGACGCCGATCTGATGCAGGTCGACTGGATGACCTGGATCCAGCAGATCCAGCAGGGGAAGCTCTCGGTCGAGGACGGCAACCGCGCGGTCTCGGCGCTGCTCGCGAAGTTCCGCACGATGACGAAGGCGGAGATCCAGGCCGAGGCGGTGCGCCAGAAGTGGCTCTTCTCGCCGATCTACCTCGCGCCGGACCTGCTCGCGGATCCCCAGTTGCGGGCCCGCGACTACTGGACCGAGCTGGACGGGCTCAAGGTCCCCGGCCCCTTTGCCCGCCTCTCGGCGACGCCGATCCGCTACGAGCGACCGGCGCCGAAGCTCGGCCAGGACCAGCACCTCGTCGATTCGACCGATCGCCGCCCGAGCCTCCCCGCTCGCCCGCTCGAGCAGACCGCAGCGGGCGACCCCGACGGGGCCGCGACGGCCACGAGCGGCGTGCGATCGGGCCCGAAGCTGGCGCCTCGCCGTGCGATCTTCGAGGGCCTCAAGGTCGCCGACTTCTCGTGGATCGCGGCCGGGCCGCTGATCAGCAAGGACCTCGCGAACCTCGGTGCGACGGTCCTGCGCGTCGAGACCGAGAAGCGCGTCGACACGCTGCGCTTCCTGCCGCCCTGGCTCGGCCAGCCCGGCACGACGACCGGCCATACCGCGGCGAACATGAACCAGTCGAAGCTCGGCGTCGCGATCGACTTCGGGACCCGCGAGGGCCTCGCCGTCGCCCACCGCATGGCGGAGTGGGCCGACGTCGTCGTCGAGAACTTCACCCCCGGCACCGCCGAGCGCCTGGGCCTCGACTTCGAGACGCTGAAGAAGCGCAACCCGAGCCTCGTCATGCTCTACACCTGCATGCGCGGCCAGACCGGCCCCGAGCGCGCCCATACCGGCTTCGGCATCCACGGCGCGGCCCTCGGCGGCTTCATCGGCGTGACGGGCTGGAAGGACCGCAAGCCCAACATGCCCTGGGGCGCGTACACCGACTTCATCTCGCCGCGCTATGCGCTCTCCGCCCTCTGCGCCGCGCTCCACCACCGCGACCGGACCGGCGAAGGCCAGGTCATCGACGTCTCCCAGATCGAGGCGGCGATCCACTATCTGGCGCCGACGATCCTCGACTACCAGACGACGGGCCGGATCCTCGACCGCGCCGGGCACGACTCGGAGTGGGGCTGTCCGCACGGCGTCTACCGGACGCAGGAGCACGAGCGCTTCGTCGCCCTCGAGACGCGGACCGCCGACCAATGGCGAGCCCTCTGCACCGTCGTCCCCGGCCTCGCCGCGCTGGCCCGAGCCGCCGGCGGCGACGGGCTCGCCGGGATCGAAGACCGCCTCGCCCGCCGCGCCGAGCTCGACGCGATCCTCGTCGAGTGGGCGCGGGAGCAGGCCTGCTTCGAGGCCGCGGATCGGCTGCGGAGCGCCGGCGTGCCGGCCTACGTCCCGCTGCGGGCGATCGACTTCCACGGCGATCCCCAGCTCGCCGCGCGGAAGTTCTTCATCGAGCTGCCCCACAAGGGCTTCGGAAAGAGCACCTTCGACGGCCCCGTCACGCTCTTCTCCGACCTGCCCGCGCGACCGACCCACGCCGGCCCGCTGATCGGCGAGCACACCTTCGAGGTCCTGCGCGACGTCCTCGGCTATGCCGAGGACGAGATCGCCGACATGGCGGCGGCGGGCGCGCTGAGCTGAGCGGCGCCGGATCGCTGCGCTGCCGAACGGCCGATCGGCTCCGGGACGGGGCTCGGTGCCGGTCGACGCGCGCCTGGACCGGTCCGGGCTAGGCAGGGCGCATCCACAACACGACCGTGTAGGCCACGTACGCCAGGAGCAGGCAGCCGCCCTCCCAGCGATCGATGCGCAGGCGCGTGAACATGATCGGGAAGAGCAGCAGCGTCACGCCCATCATCCACCAGCCGTCGATCGTCGCGATCGCCTCGTGGACCGTCAGCGGCTGGATCAGGGCCGCGGCCCCGAGGATCCCGAGGACGTTGAAGATGTTCGAGCCGATCACGTTGCCGATCGCGACGTCGTCACGACCGCGCAGGGTCGAGACGAGGGAGGCGACGACCTCGGGCAGCGAGGTGCCCCCGGCGACGATCGTGAGGCCGATGACGCGCTCGGAGAGGCCCGCGAGTCGCGCGATCCGCACCGCGCCGTCCACCGTCCACGAGGCGCCGAGGCCGAGCGCTGCGATCCCGAGCACGACCCAACCGATCGCCGGCAGCAGGCGGGCGGGCGGAGCGAGCGCCGCGACCTCCCCCGACAGCTCGCTCGTCTCCGACGCCGTGACCTGGGCGCGCACCAGCGTGACCATGTAGGTCGTGAACAGGACGTAGACGACGAGGCAGAGCAGGCCGTCGAGCGCGTTGATGGAGCCGTCCTGGGCGAGCGCGAGGAAGAGCAGCGTCACGATCGCGAGCACGGGATACTCGAGCTTGATCGAGTTGCCGGTGATCGCGAGGGGCCGGATCAGGGCGCAGGCTCCGAGCACGAAGCCGATGTTGAAGAGGTTGGAGCCCACGACGTTGCCGACCGCGATGTCGGGCTGGTCGCGGAGGGCCGAGAGGACGCTCACGAAGAGCTCGGGCAGCGACGTGCCCGCGGCGACGACGGTGAGACCGATGATCGCGGGCGTGAGGCGCATCAGGGTCGCGAGACCGACGGCGCCGCGCAGCAGGCACTCGCCTCCGCCCGCGAGCAGCGCGAGACCGACCCCGATCAGAAGAAAGGATTCGATCATCGCGCCGCTCAGGACTCCCGCGAGGCGGTCCAGCGGGGCACCACCGCGAAGACCCCGAGCGCGAGGGCGGTACTGAGGACGGCCGTCGACTCGCGGCCGAGACCGCACGCGATGCCGATCGCCGCCGTCATCCAGACCCCCGCGGCGGTCGTGAGGCCGACGATGCTCGCGTCGGCCTGGTTCTTCAGGATCGCCCCCGCACCGAGGAAGCCGATCCCCGCGATGACGCCCTGGACGACGCGGCTCATGTCGGCGAGCGCCATGCCCCCCTGCTGTGGGACCAGCACGAAGAGCGCCGCGCCCATCGCGACCAGCATGTGGGTCCGGGCGCCCGCCGCCTTGCGCCGGCTCTCCCGCTGGAGGCCGAGCAGCCCCCCGAGCAGCGCAGCCATGCCGAGCCGGAGCAGGATCCGCGTGATCTGCTCGGGATCGACCGCGTCCGAGAACTCGTGGCGAATCGTGTCGAGGATCGTGCGCCCCATCCGCGCGACTCCGGGCGGCCTCGAGCCGGCCCGGGGCGGGCCGAGCCGGACCGATTCGACTCTAACGGGCGGGATCGGCAAGGGAAGTGGGCCGCTCCCGCGTACCGGTCGGGTCGCTCGATCGGTGCGCGGCCGCGGCCCCGCCGCCCTCAGCTCCGCCCGGTCCGCCCGCGCGAAGGCGCGCGATCGGAGACCACCGCGCGCCCCTGGGAGACGACCAGCACGGAGCACTGCACCGCGCGGACGATCGACTCGGCCGTCTCGCCGAGCAGCTCCCCGGCGACCCCGGTGCGACCGACGGCGCCGACGACGAGCAGGTCGAAGTCGCCGGACTCGGCGAACTCCGGGATGACGTCGCGGGCATGGCCCTCGAGCAGATGGGTCTGGTCGAGCACACGGCCCCCGGCGCTCTCGTGGAGCAGCGCCTCGAGGGCGGTCTCCGCGCGCTCGCGGCAGTCCCGCACGTAGCGGTCCCAGTCCTCGCGATCGATCTTGTCCTTCAGGATCTCGGCGCCGGGCGCGTGCCAGGCGGACGCGACGTGCAGATCCGCGTTCGCGAGGCCCCGGACGCGGCCGCTCCAGTCGAGCAGCCGAGACGCCATGTTGCGCCGCGTGCGGTCGAGCGTCGGATCGATCGCGACCAGCATCCGGCGCGGGAGCTTGCCGTCGTTGCCGACGACCCAGACGGGACAGGGGCAGCGGCGGAAGAGATGGAGCGCGGTGGTCCCGAAGAAGACGCGTCCCGAGTTGCTCGTGCCGCGCGCCGGCTTGACGACGAGATCGAAGTGGTGGGCCTGGACCAGCTCGATCACGACCTCCCACGGCACGCCCCAGCTGATCTCGGTCGACACCTCGACCCGCTGATCCGTCTTCTCGCGCACCAGATCGGCGAGCGCCTCGAGCTCGCGGGCGGCGGTCTCGACCAGCAGATCGCGCATCCGCTGCTCGGCCTGCAGCGAGCCCTGGAGCGACGGCCAGCCCGCGGTCTCCTCGAGCACGCGCAGGAGCGTCAGGCTCGCTCCGGTCTCGAGGGCGAGGTCGCTCGCGAGCGCGATCGCACGGCGGCTCTGATCCTCCGGCGGGGTGAAGACGAGAATCCGGTTCATCGGCGCCTCCTCGCAACGGGTTCGCTGCGCTCTCGGCGGATCGGTCGGGTCGCGCGGGACCTTGAATGCGTGCACCGCCCTGCGCAGACATGCACGGTCCGGGCGTGAGATCGGCCTCCCCGGTCCGGTCGCGCACAGGGCGGTGACCGGAGTCGTCGGCGAGGAACCGGCGGCCCCGCTGGTCCGTGCCGCAATCTTCCCGGCGACCACCCGCGGGAGGCGCAACTCGTCCGCAGCTCGCGATCTGCCTGGGACCGACGTCCCAAGCCCGATGCGTGCGACCCGCGAGGCGAGATTGCCCGTCACCACGGCCTAATGCCGTGGTACTTTCATCGAACCCGCACACGGATCGTGAGATGCCGCGCCCCCAAGCCCTCCTCTCCCTCCTCAGCCTCGTCGCCCTCCTCGCGTTCGCCCCGCCGGCGGCAGCGGACTTCCAGTACCAGGTCTACGCCGGGACCTTCGACGTGCTCCCGAACTTCGCGACGCTGACGCCCGTCGCGAGCGGGCAGTCGACCTCGATCTCCCTCTCGGTGACGACCCGGGTCGACAACTTCGCCCTCGTCTTCACGAACACGCTGAACGTCCAGACGGCGGGCCTCTACGAGTTCCAGACGAACTCGGACGACGGCTCGAAGCTCTACGTCGACGGCGTTCTCGTGGTCGACAACGACGGGCTGCACGGCACCCGGGCGATCCAGGGCAGCCGCAATCTGACGGCCGGGACGCACACCCTGCGCGTCGAGTTCTTCGAGAAGACCGGCGGCCAGGTCCTCGAGGTCGGCTACAAGACCGGCAACCCGTCCTTCCAACCGATTCCCGCCAACGGCCAGCTCGCCTACACGAGCGCCAACGAGTCCGTCCTCGGCTCCTGGGGCCCCGTCATCGCCTGGCCCGAGATCGCCATCTCGGTCGCGAACCTGCCGGACGGGCGCGTGCTGTCCTGGTCGTCGACCGAGACCTGGGGCTTCCCGAGCGGCCCGACCTTCACCCATGCCTCCGTCTTCGATCCGAAGACCGAGACCTTCGTCAACGCCGACAGCAACTTCCACGACATGTTCTGCGCGGGCGTCTCGACCCTCGAGAACGGCACGATCGTCGCCTCGGGCGGCAACCCGAGCGATCGCCGGACCTCGGCCTTCAATCCCGCGACCCTGGCCTGGTCGCCGCTCGCGAACATGAACGACCTGCGCTGGTACGGCGCGAACGCGACGCTCCCGAACAACACGATCTTCTCGAGCTTCGCCAAGGACGCCGGCAACCGCTCCGAGGTCTACGACCCGGCGACGAACGTCTGGACGCCGCGCCCGAACGCGAACATGCAGACCCTCGTCGACGAGCAGAACGCCATCAATGCCGCCGCGAATCCGAGCGGCGCGCTGACGCAGGAGTGGTGGGCCCATCTCGCGGTCGCGCCCCAGGGCGACGTCTTCCAGGGCGGGCCGACGCCGACCTGGCACCGCTTCGATCCGGTCGGTGGGGCCGCGAACGTCGTGCTCGGCCAGCCGATCGGCAACGTCGCGCGGATGTACGGCAACGCCGTGACCTACGGCCCGGGCAAGGTCCTCCTGATCGGCGGCGCCGATCGACGCCTCGCGACCCCGACCTCCGTCAACAACGTCTACCGCGTCGACCTGAACGGCCCCTCGCCCGTCGTGACGCCGGGCGCGCCCATGAACTACCCGCGCGCGCTCTCGAACTCGGTGACGCTCCCGAACGGCCAGATCCTGGTCGTCGGCGGCAACACGGTCGCCAGGATCTTCGACGACACGGGCTCGGTCCTGCCCGCCGAGATCTACGACCCGGCGACGAATGCCTGGCGCGTCGTCGACGGCATCAACGTCCCGCGCAACTACCACTCGACGGCGCTCCTGCTGAAGGACGGCCGCGTGCTCTCCGCCGGCGGCGGCGCCTGCGGCAACGGCTGCGCCGCGAACCACCTCGACGGGCAGATCTTCTCGCCGCCCTACCTCTTCGAGGCGAACGACACGCCGGCGATCCGCCCGACCCTCTCCGTCCCCGTCGCGACCCAGGTCCACGCCGGCGACTCCCTCGTCGTGACGGCGAGCGCCGGGACGACTTCGTTCTCGATCGTCCGCCTCTCGGCCACGACCCACCACCTGAACACCGACCAGCGCTATCTGCCGGTGCCCGCGGTGAACAACGGCAACGGGACCTTCACGCTGCAGTTCCCCGCGAACCCGAACGTCCTGATCGTCGGCAACTACTTCCTCTTCGCCCTCGACGCCGACGGGACGCCGTCGATCGCCGAGACGATCCAGGTCATCCGCGACGTCCCGGTTCCGCCCAACCCGAATGGCGCCATCTACGTCTCCGATCTCGCCTGGTCGGCCCAGACCAACGGCTGGGGCCCGGCCGAGCGCGACCGCAGCAACGGCGAGACCGGCGCCGCCGACGGCGGGTCGATCACGCTGAACGGCGTCGTGTATCCGAAGGGCATCGGGGTCCACGCCTTCTCGGAGATCTCCGTCGCGCTGAATGGGAACTACGACCGCTTCCAGTCCTTCATCGGCCTCGACGACGAGCGCAACGGGCTCTGCGGCCAGGTCCGCTTCGAGGTCGCCCTCGACGGGCTCGTCGCCTACTCGAGCGGCGTCTTCGTCGACACCACGGCGACCGGCAGCATCGACCTCGACGTCGGCTCGGCCGACACCCTCACGCTCCGGGTGCTCGACGACGGTGCGACCTGCGGTGACCACGCCGACTGGGCCGACGCGAAGCTCGTCCCGAAGGCTCTGCCCGGCTTCCGCTACTACCGCTTCCGGCCGACGAAGCTCCGCAACGACGCGACGGCCAACAGCGTCCAGCTCGCCGAGCTCGCCCTCTTCCATCAGGGCGTCCGCCGCCAGGCGCTCGTCGTCACCAACCCCGGCGGCAACAACCCCGCCGGAGAAGGGCCGGCCAACGCGGACGACGCGAACGTCAATACGAAGTGGCTCGACTTCAACCGCGGCGACCTCGTCTACGACTTCGGCGTCAACGTCGAGATCGACGGCTACGCGATCACGACCGCCAACGACGCGATCGAGCGGGACCCGATCCGCTGGACCCTCGAGGCGAGCCCCGACGGCCTCGCCTGGCAGACCCTCGACGACCGCACGGGCCAGGACCAGGCGACGCCGACGGCCCGCCTGACGACGATGGCGACGCTCCCGATCGTGATCCTCGACGTCGTGACGCCGCTGCCCGCCGCGCCGCGCCACTCGACCACGCTGATCGTCGAGACGAGCAGCGGCGCCGATCGGATCTGGAACGTGAACCCGGACGACGACACGGTCACGGTCTCGAGCGCCGCCGGCTCGGTGATCGCCGAGATCCCCGTCGGCGACCGGCCCTGGTCCGTCGCCCGGCGGCCCGGGTCCGCGCAGGTCTTCGTCGTCAACAAGGGGAGCGCCTCGATCTCCGTGATCGACGCGACGACGCGCTCGGTCGTCCGCACCGTCCCGCTCCCGCGCGGCTCCGACCCCCACGGCCTCGTCTTCGGCGCCGACGGCTCGACCTACTACGTCGTGCTCGAGGCGCTCGCCCGGCTCGAGAAGCGCCAGAGCACGAACGACGCCCTCGTCGCGAGCCTCGCGCTCTCGGGCCGCCCGCGGCACCTCTCGATCCGCCCCGACGACAGCCGCCTCTTCGTCAGCAACTTCATCACGCCGCCGATCCCCGGCGAGAACACGCTGACGGTGAACGTCGCCCAGGGCGCCGGCCAGATCTTCGCGGTCGCGCCGGGAACGCTGACCCTCGCCGCGACGATCGTGCTGCCCCACGACGATCGGGGCCAGACCGAGAGCCAGGGCCCGGGCATGCCCAACTACGTCGGGCCCGCGGTCGTCTCCTTCGGCAACCAGTTCGCCTACGTCCCGTCGAAGAAGGACAACGTCCGCGCCGGCGCCCTGCGCGGGGTCTCGGGGATGAGCTTCGAGTCGACGGTGCGCGCGAACACCTCGCGCATCGTGCTCTCGACCGGCGTCGAGGATCCGGGCTTCCGCGTCGACCACGACAACTCGAGCGTCGCGACGGGCGCCGCCCTCTCCGGCGACGACCGCTACCTGTTCGTCACCCTCGAGACGAGCCGCGAGCTCGCCGTCTACGACACGCAGAACGGCTTCCAGCTGATGCGGCTCCCGACCGGTCGGGCGCCCCAGAGCGTCGCGCTCTCGAGCGACGGCAGCCGCGCCTACGTCCACGACTTCATGGATGGACGGATCTCGCGCTTCGACCTGACGGAGATGCTGCAGAAGCATCTGCCCGCGACGAACGTGCTGCCGCCGATCGACGTCGTCGCGACGGACGCCCTCCCGGCGAACGTCCGCCTCGGCAAGCAGCACTTCTACGACGCGGCGGACGACCGGCTCTCCCTCGACAACTACATGAGCTGCGCGGCCTGCCACAACGACGGGGACGGCGACGGCCGCGTCTGGGATCTCGGTGCCTTCGGCGAGGGCCTGCGCAACACGATCGACCTGCGCGGCAAGGGCAGCGGTCATGGCCGGCCCCACTGGACGGGCAACTTCGACGAGATCCAGGACTTCGAGGGCCAGATCCGCGGCCTGAACCTCGGCCTCGGCTTCCTCACGAATCCGCAGTTCGCGGCGACCTCGAATCCGCTCGGTGCTCCGAAGACCGGCCTGAACGCAGACCTCGACGCGCTCGCTGCCTACGTCGCGTCGCTCGCCGCGGCGCCCCCGAGCCCCCACCGGCCGAGCGCCGGCACGCTCGGCGCGTCGGCGCTGCTGGGCCGCGCCGCCTTCGCCCACTCCGGCTGCCTCGGCTGCCACGCCCTCTCGAAGCTCACCGACTCGCCGAGCCTCGCGCGCCACGACGTCGGGACGACGCTCCCGTCGAGCGGCCAGCGGCTCGGTGCCCCGATCGACGGCTTCGACACGCCGGGCCTGCTCGGCGTCTGGGCCGACCCGCCGTACCTCCACGACGGCCGCGCCGCGACCCTCGAGGCCGCGATCACCGGCCACGCCGGCCTCGCGAGCCTCCCGCCCGCGACGGTCTCCCAGCTCGCGGCGTTCCTGCGCGAGGCCGAGGCCTCCGATCTCGCCCCCTTCGGCGACGGCGACGCCGACGGCACGATCGACCTCGACGACGCGGCGCCCCTCGACCCCTGCATCCCGACGGCCTTCGTCGCGGTCTGCGGTCGGGACACCGACGGCGACGGCGCGACCGACTTCCAGGAGGGGGCGACCGCCGACGCCGACGGCGACGGGGTCCCCGACTATCAGGAGTCCTCGACCGCCGACGGCGACGGAGACGGCGTGCCCGACCAGAGCGATCCGGCGAACGGCAACGCCTGCGTACCGAACGCCGCGGCCTGCGCACCGGCGGTGCCGGCGGGCGCGGTCGGTTCGCAGACGCTGCTGCTCGGGCTGCTGCTCGCGGCGGGCGCGGCGCGGCTGCGCAGGCCGAGCGCGCGCTGAGGCCCGCTCGCGAAATCCGGCCGCTGCTCTAGGATGCCGCCATGACCCAGCAGACCTGGCATGCCCTGCGACCCGTCGGCCTCGAGTTCGTTTCCCAGGCGGAGCACGTCTTCCGCGTCGAGGAGCAGGTCGCGGCCCCCCTCGATCGCGTCTGGGAAGCGTTCGCGGACGCCTCGACCTGGCCCCACTGGTTTCCCGGCGTCGAGCGGGCGAGCTACGACGGCGCGCCGCCCTACGGCGTCGGCACGATCCGCCGATCGAGCGTCGGCGGCGTCGAGTACGAGGAGACCATGCTGGTCTGGGATCGCGGCCGGCAGTGGACCTATCGGGTCGACCGCGCGACGGCCCCGATCGCCCGGGCGCAGCTCGAGATCAGCGAGTTCGAAGCGGTCGGCGACCAGACGCGCGTGCGTTGGACCCTCGCCGTCGATCCCCTCGAAAAGCTCGGCTACATGGCGGACGGCACGCCCTTCGAGCAGTTCCTGGCGAACCTGCTGCGCGACGCCCTGCGCGGCCTCGAGCGTTTTCTCGGGCAGGGCGCCTGAAGGACGCCGGGGACCGGCGCTCTCGCGACCTCACTGCACGCCCTTCGGCCGCGCCGCGTTGATCGCGGGATCGTCCTCGAAGTATTGCTTCAGCAGCGGCGAGTTCGTCCAGCGCGCGGGCGTGCGGTACCAGCCGCCCGCGCTCGAGGTCCCGCCGTCGGCGACGATCGTCTGGCCGACGATCCAGGCGCCCATCTCGCTCGCGAGGAAGAGCACGACCGCGGCGACGTCGTCGCCCTCGCCGTAGCGGCCCGCCGGAATCCACACCGGGACGTGTCGATCGTACTCCTCGCCGAGGCGGTAGAAGTTGACCTGATGCGAGCGGGTCTTGTCGACGGCCACCGCGTTGACGCGGATGCCGTCGCCGGCGACCTCGACGCCGAGGGATTTGGTGAACGAGTCGATCGCGCCCTTGTACGCCGTGTACGGCGCGGCGTTCGGCATCGCGCGGATCCCCTCGACCGAGGAGAAGTTGACGATCCGCCCCCAGCGCCGCGCGCGCATCCCCGGGATCACCGCATGGCAGGCCTGCATCGTCTGGAGCAGGTTGACCCGGTAGAGCCGGTCCCAGCCCTCCTCGGTCGAGCGCTCGAAGGGCCCGGAGAGCGCCAGGTGCTCGCCGAGCGCGTTGACCAGGATGTCGACGCGGCCGAAGGTCTCGTTCGCCCGGGCGATCAGGGCCTCGACGGCCCCGGCCTCGGTCAGATCGCTCGTCACCCCGAGCGCGCGCCGCCCGCGCGCCGCGACCGCCGCACAGGCCGCGTCGACCCGATCCGCCGCCCGGTCGGCGACGACGACGTCGGCCCCGTGATCCGCGAGCGCGCGACAGACCGCCTCCCCGATCGCCCCGCCGCCGCCCGTCACGACCGCCACCCGCCCGTCGCACAGCGGCCCCAGCCAGGGCGCCTTCGCCGATCCGCTCATCGCTCCTCCCTCCCGCCGATTCGCCGACGCACGCCGCGCCGGCCCGCACTTTGACGGGCGAGGCGCGAGCCCCCAGACTTGGCGCCCGCGCCCTCTCGCCGGAGCTCCCATGCAATCGACTCGACCGGTCCCCCGATCGCCCGGACGCCTCGTGTCGCGCGCCGCGATCGCCCTGCTCGTCGGCCTCGTCCTGCTCCCGTCGTCGGCGACGATCGCATCCCCGCCACGCCCGCGCGAGACCGCGGAGAAGCTGACGATCCTGAGCTACCACGAGATCGCCGATCCGGGCGAGGCGCTGATTCCGCAGTACGCGGTGACGCCGACGATGTTCGTGCGACAGATGGATTGGCTGCGCATCCACGGCTTCCGCTTCGTCTCGGTCGACGACGTGCTGGCGGATCGCGCGGGGCGGCGGCCGCTGCCGCAGAAGGCGGTGATGATCACCTTCGACGACGGCTACCGGTCGGTCTACGAGCACGCCTGGCCGATCCTGAAGGCGTGGCGCATCCCGGCGGTGATCGCCGTCGTCGGCCACTGGCAGGAGGAGCGGGGCTCGGTCGACTTCGACGGCAAGACGATCGCGCGCGATCGAGTGCTCTCCTGGGACCAGCTGCGGGAGATGCACGACAGCGGGCTCGTCGAGATCGGCAGCCACAGCTTCGATCTCCACCGCGGCCTCGAAAGCGGTCCCCAGGGCAACCTCGAGCCTGCGGCGACGACCCGCCGCTGGCTCGCCGGGCCGAAGCGGTACGAGGACGAGGCGAGCTACCGCGCGCGCGTCGAGGCGGATCTCGTCCGGAGCCGCGAGGTGATCCACCGCCGCATCGGGCGCACGCCCCGCGTCATCGCCTGGCCCTACGGCAGCTACAACGAGACGGTCCGCGACCTCGCCGCGAAGCACGGGATGCGCCTCGGCCTCACCCTCGACGACGGGGCGAACATGGCGGACACGCCCCTCGGCGGCCTGCGCCGGATCCTGCTGGAGTCCGGCATGCAGCTCGGCGACCTCGACCGCGAGATTCGCCTGCGCAACCGCAACGACGCCGAGCACGCCCGCGCCCAGAAGATCGTCCACGTCGACCTCGACTACATCTACGACCCCGATCCTGTCCAGCAGGAGAAGAACCTCTCGCTGCTGCTCGAGCGGCTCGTCTGGCTCAACTGCAACGTCGTCTACCTGCAGGCCTACGCCGACCCGGACGGCGACGGCGCCGCGGACGCGGTCTACTTCCCGAGCCGGCGCGTGCCGATGCGCGGCGACCTGTTCAATCGCGTCTCCTGGCAGATCCAGACGCGCACCCAGGTCCGGCGCGTGTATGCGTGGATGCCGATGCTGGCCTGGCGCCTGCCCGCCGGCGACCCGGCGGCCGAAGACGTCGTGACCGCCCTCGCACCGTCGGGGGGCGACCACCTGGTGATGGGCTACCGCAGGCTCTCGCCCTTCTCGGCCCGGGCGCGCGAGGCGATCCGCGAGATCTACCTCGACCTCGCCCGGTCGGCCCACTTCAACGGGCTCCTGTTCCACGACGACGTCACGCTCTCCGACTTCGAGGACGCGAGCCCCTTCGGCCTCCAGGCCTACCGCGCCTGGGGTCTGCCGGGCTCGGTCGAGGCGATCCGCGCGAGCGACGACCTGCTCGGGCGCTGGACCATCCTCAAGATCAACGCCCTCGACGACTTCGCGAAGGAGCTCGCGGACATCGTCCGGGCGGAGCAGCCGGAGCTGCGGACGGCGCGCAATCTCTACGCCCGGGTCGTGCAGAGCCCGAACGCCGAGGTCTGGTACGCGCAGTCCCTCGACAACTCGCTCGCGAACTACGACTTCACCGCGATCATGGCGATGCCCTACATGGAGCAGGCCCCGGACCCGCAGGCGTTCTATCGCGAGCTGGTCGACCGGGTGAAGGAGAAGCCCGGCGGGCTTGCGAAGGTCGTCTTCGAGCTGCAGGCGGTGGACTGGCGCGGCGGCGATCGGCTGATCCCCAGCGAGGAGCTCGCCGCGACGATCCGCAGCCTCTACGCGATGGGCGCCGAGCACGTCGGCTACTATCCCGACCGACTCTTCGAGGACCACCCCCACCCGACACCGATCCGCGCCGCGCTCGGCGAGCGTCCCGACCTCCCGCCGCTCGACGAGCCCGTGCCCGCCCCCTAGCCCCTCCCGGCCCCGGACGAACCCGATGCACGACGTCCTTCAGGTGATCTCGGACGAGCTCCTGGCGTTCCTGTTCTACTACCCGCTCGTCATGTCGTACGTCTGGCTGGTGGGCGCGTCGCTGTTCCGCTGGCGCTTCGAGCGGGGCCTGCCCCCCTATGACGAGCCGCCGCCCCTCGCCGATCCGCCGCCCGTCAGCGTGCTCGTCCCCTGCTACAACGAGGGCGAGCACGCCGAGGAGACCCTCTCCCACGCCCTCGCCCTCGATCATCCCGAGTTCGAGGTCGTCGCGATCGACGACGGCAGCCTCGACGACACCGGCGCGGTGCTCGATCGGATGGCGGCGAAGCATTCGCGGCTGCGGGTGGTCCACCTGGCGGAGAACCAGGGCAAGGCGATGGCGCTCCAGGCCGGCAGCCTGCTCGCCCGCCACGAGATCCTGATCGGCATCGACGGCGACGCGCTGCTCGACCGCCACTGCGCGTCGTGGCTGGTGCGACACTTCGTCGCCGATCCCGCCGTCGCGGCCGTCACCGGCAACCCGCGCATCCGCAACCGCTCGACGCTGCTCGGGCGCGTCCAGGTCGGCGAGTTCTCGTCGATCGTCGGCATGATCAAACGGGCCCAGCAGATCTACGGCCGCCTGTTCACCGTCTCCGGCGTGATCACCGCCTACCGCCGCGCCGCGGTCCACCAGGTCGGCTACTGGAGCCCCGACGTCCTGACCGAGGACATCGACATCACCTGGAAGCTGCAGCGCGCCGGCTGGAAGGTCGAGTTCGAGCCGAATGCCCTGGTCTGGATCCTGATGCCGGAGACCCTGCGCGGCCTCTGGCGGCAGCGCCTGCGCTGGGCGATGGGCGGGGCCCAGGTCCTGCGCAAGAACCTCGACCTCCTGCTCCGCCCGCGCGAGAGCTTCATGTGGCCCCTGCTGCTCGAGATGACGACGACCCTGGTCTGGTCCCACCTGCTGGTCCTGCTGAGCGTCCTCTGGCTCGCGGGGCTGGTCCTGCCGGAGGGCTCGGTGCCCGGCATCGGCTCCCCCCTCGTTCCGCGGGGGAGCGGGATGATCCTGGGCGCGACTTGTCTCGCGCAGTTCGCCTTCAGCGTCTGGCTGGACAGCCGCTACGAACGGGGGGTCGGCCGCTACTACTACTGGATGATCTGGTATCCGTTCGTGTTCTGGATCATCAACGTGGCGACGACCCTGGTGGCGTATCCGAAGGCCCTCGGTCGGCGCCGCGAGCGGGGGCGGTGGACGAGCCCCGATCGGGGCGTCCGGGTCGGCCGGGCGGGCTGAGGTCCGGGGCCCCGCAACGCCCGGTGGCCCCGACTTTCCGGCGAATCCCCGTTGCGCGCGCCCGATCGGGCCTTAAGCTGCGCGCCGTCGGGAGGCCGCATCGTCGGCGTCCGGACCCGAGCCGAGGGCCGCGATGCAGGATTCCCTGATCATCAACGTGCGCGACCAGCTGGGCTGGTCGCGGCGATTCGCATCCGACCTGTCGACGCTGGCGCTCTGGGGCGCCTGGCTCTGGCTCTGCCGGCCGGTCGTCGTGGCGATCGCGATCCTGTTCGGCTCCCACGCCGCTCGCCAGGTCAAGGCCGCCGGCTTCGGCGCGCTCTGCCCGACCTACACCCTCGAGAGTGGCGGCCTGCTCCTGCTCGGGACGGCGAGCGCGCTGCTGCTCTGGAACCGCCTCACCGCGAGCCACGTCACGCCCCCGCGCCTCACCGGCCGCCCCGACTACGCCGGCCACTTCGGCCTCTCCCAGGCCGAGCTCGAACGCGGGCTCGCCAGCGCGATCTGCGTCCTGCACCACGACGAGCAGGGTCGGATCGTCGCCCTCGAGGCCGACCCGGACCGCCCGAAGCTCGCCGCCTGAGAAGCCGCCCGGGTTTCCGGCAGCCTGCCCGTCCACGCGGCAACGCAAGCCGCCGCGCCCGCCCCGGACACGACCCAGGGCGCGTGCCGGCGCCGGCCCAGACGGGCACGGGACTTGCTCCTTCCGGCTCCGGAGGACGATCCCGATGCCGCACTACGCCTACGAGCGCCTCTCCGCCCAGGACTACAGCTTCCTCCTCGCCGAGACCGAGAACGTCCCGATGCACGTCAGCGCCATCGGGATCCTCGAGTCCCGGGCCCTCGCCTCGCCCGAGGGCGGCATCGACATCGTCCGCTTCCGGGCGGCGATCGAAGGCATCCTCCACTGGATCCCGCGCTACCGGCAGAAGCTCGCCTGGATCCCCCTCGAGAACTGGCCGACCTGGGTCGACGACCGCCACTTCGACCTCGGCTACCACATCCGCCACATCGCCCTGCCCGCGCCCGGGACCCACGAGCAGCTGCGCGAGATCACCGGCCGCATCTTCTCCCGACGCCTCGATCGCCAGCGTCCGCTCTGGGAGCTCTGGGTCATCGAAGGCCTCGAGAAGGGCAGCCAGGTCGCGATCCTCAACAAGATCCACCACTGCATGATCGACGGGGCCGCCGGCGCCGACCTGTCGACGATCCTGTTCTCCCCGTCGCCGAAGGTCGAGGAGCCGAAGCCGCTCCCCTACTACCCGCGCCCCGCCCCGACGGGCCTCGATCTGCTCGCGGACCGCGTGCGCGACGTGCTCGGGGTTCCGCAGTCGCTGCTGAGAACGGCGCGGCAGCTCGTGCAGAGCGACCGTCAGGCCCTCGTCGACGACGTCTCGGCCCGGGCGCGCGCCCTCGCCGAGCTCGCGAGCCTCTCGCTCCAGCCCGCCTCGGACTCGCCGATCAACGGCGAGCTCAGCCCCCATCGCCGGGTCGACTGGCTGACCATGCCCCTCGACGACGTGCGCGAGCTGCGGGGGGCGCTGCGGTGCACGATCAACGACGTGGTGCTCGCGACCGTGACCGGCGCGCTGCGCCGCTACCTCTTCCGGCGCCGCGTCGACGCGTCGAAGCTCGAGTTCCGCGTCTCGATCCCCGTCAGCACCCGGGGCGCCGAGCACGCGAACCAGATGGGCAACCACGTCTCGACCTGGATCCTGCGGCTCCCGCTCGAGAAGACCGACCCCCTCGATCAGGTCGAGGCGATCCGCGCCGAGACCGCCGAGCGCAAGCAGTCCAACTCGGCCCTCGCGATCGACACCGTCATGAAGGCCGCGGAGTATCTCCCGGTCGCGCTGCTCAAGCGCGGTGTCGGCCTCGTGCAGGGCCAGATCAACACCATCGTCACCAACGTCCCCGGCCCGCAGTTCCCGCTCTACACCGTCGGCGCGAGGCTGCTCGGGATGTATCCGATCGTGCCGCTGATCCCCGGCTGCGGTCTCGGCATCGCGCTCTTCAGCTACGAGGGGAAGCTCTGCTGGGGCCTCAACGCCGACCACCAGCTGATCCCGAACCTCGAGGATCTCGCGGAGGACCTGCGGGCGGCGTTCGAGGACCTGCGCAAGGCGGCGGTGACGCGCTTCCTCGCGCGGCGGACGGCGGCCGCCGAGTCCGCCGGCGCGGAGTCGCCGATCCCGATCCATCCGGCGCAGAAGAATGGGCGCCCGCGCGCCGTGCGCACCGAGGCGGAGTCGGCCGCCGCGGGCTCGACGAACGCGTGAGGTCCGCCTGACGAGCGGTGGACGAACGTGCCATGCTCCGCCTCTCGAGCGGCCGACGACGATTCCCGTCGGACCGCGGGAGAGGGGCGGACCATGGCTTCCGAGGACACCTACCGCTGCGGCGTCTGCGGCTTCGAGGTCGGCGAGGTCATCGCGCGCCTCGAGACCGGCGATCTCGCCCACTACAGCGACCGCGACTTCCCCGGCCGCTGCGTGATCGTGCTGCGCGAGCACGCGGAGAAGCTCGAGGAGCTCGCCCCCGAGTTCCTCTCGCGCCTCTGGCTCGACGTGACCCACGCCGGGCGCGCGATCCGCAAGGCGACCGGGGCGCCGCGCATCAACTACGCCGTGCTCGGCAACGTGATGCCCCACATCCACGTCCACCTCGTCCCGCGCGGCATGCCCGCGGACAAGAAGGGCACCGAGACGCCCTGGGGCCCGCCGCCGAAGAGCGAGCCCGTCGGAGCCGACGAGGCGGCGCGGCTGCGCCGATCGATCGCGGGCGCCCTCGAGTAGTCGCCGCTCGGGCCAGGCCCCAACCGATCCCCAGCCGAATCCCCGGCGCGTGCGGAGCGCGCGGCTCGAACGAAAGGCGGTGCGCGACCGGATGTCGATCGATCGTCGCCGCGCCCACTTCGCGCTCGGCCTGCTCGTCCTGCTGCACGTCGTCAACTACGTCGACCGCCAGATCCTCGCGGTCCTGCTCGTCCCGATCCAGCAGGCGCTGCAGGTGTCGGACACGGCGATGGGCTTCCTGTCGGGCCTCGCCTTCGCGCTCTTCTACACGACGGCGGGCGTCCCGATCGCGCGCATCGCCGACCGCGGCATCCGCCGCGACGTGATCGTCTGGGGCACCGTCGTCTGGAGCGCGATGACGGCGCTCTGCGGCGCCGCGCGCAGCTTCGCCGAGCTCGCCGTCGCCCGCGTCGGCGTCGGGATCGGCGAGGCGTCGCTGCATCCCGCCGCCCACTCGCTGATCGCCGACTACTTCCCGCCGAACCGGCGCGCCACCGCCCTCGGCCTCTTCAACGTCGGCGGCAACGTCGGCGTCATGTTCGGCTTCATCGCCGGGGGCTATCTCGGCGAGACCTTCGGCTGGCGCGCGGCGTTCCTGATCGTCGGCCTCCCGGGCCTCGCCGCGGCCCTGCTGACGCGCCTCCGCCTGATCGAGCCCCCGCGCGGCCTCTCCGAGGGCCGCGTCGACGACGAGCCGATCCCGCGCTTCCGCGAGGTCGTGTCGTTCATGCTGGGGCGCCCGACGATCCGCCACATCGGCCTCGCCGCCGCGTTCTACGTCTTCGCCGCCTACGGCTTCACGATCTGGGGGGCCACCTTCCTGATCCGCGTCCACGGCCTCTCGCTCTCCCAGACGGGTCTCTGGATGGGCCTCGTGCAGGGCCTCGGCGGCGGCTTCGGGACCTTCGCCGGCGGCTTCATCGCGGATCGCCTCGTCGGCCGCGATCCGCGCTTCCTCTGCTGGATCCCGGCGCTGGGCGGCCTGCTCGCCATGCCGCTGCTCGTCGTGTTCCTGTTCGCCCCGACCGCGCCCCTCGCCCTCGCGGGCTATGCGCCGGCGATGGTGTGCGCGCTCTTCTTCGTCGGGCCGACCTACGCGCTGGTCCAGTCGCTCGCGCGCCTGCGGATGCGGGCCCAGGCGGCGGCGCTCGTGCTGCTCACGATGAACCTGATCGGCCTCGGGGTCGCGCCGCTCGTCGTCGGGGCCCTGAACGACGCGCTCAGCCTGCGCTTCGGCGACGAGGCGGTGCGTTATTCGCTGCTCGCGACCGCGGCGACCTCGCTCTGGGCCGTCGTCCACTCGCTCCTCGCCGCGCGCACCGTCCGCGCCGACCTCGCGGCCATGACCGGCGGGCAGGGCGCCTGAGCCCCCGCGCGGCCGACGAGCGCACCCCGTCGCCAGCCGTTAGCCTCGCGCCATGGCCACGTCCGGCTGGACCGTCGACCTCGAAGACCGCTTCGCCCGGGAGCTCGAAGGGCTCTTCGTGCCCTGGCGCGCCGCACCGATCCCCGCGCGCCGGCTGCTGGCCCTGAACGAGCCGCTCGCGCGGGAGCTGGGCCTCGACCCGGAGTGGCTCGCTTCGCAGGAAGGGCTCGACGCACTCCTCGACCAGACGCCCACCCCCCGCGCCACGCCCATCGCGATGGCCTACGCCGGCCATCAGTTCGGCAACTACTCCCCCCGCCTGGGCGACGGCCGCGCGCTGCTCGTCGGCGAGCTCGTCGACGCGAACGGACGCCGCCGGGACGTCCACCTCAAGGGCTCGGGACGGACGCCCTTCGCCCGCGGCGGCGACGGCAAGGCGGCGATCGGACCGATGCTGCGGGAGTTCGTCGTCGGCGAGGCGATGCACGCCCTCGGCATTCCGACGACCCGCGCCCTCGCGGTCGTCGCGACGGGCGAGTCGATTCTCCGCGACGAGCGGCTCCCGGGCGCCGTGCTCGTCCGCATCGCCGCGAGCCATCTGCGGGTCGGGACCTTCGAGTACGCCGCGGCGCAGGGGGATCCCGCCCTGCTCCGCCGCCTCGCCGACCACGCGATCGCGCGCCACTACCCCGCGGCGGCCGCGGCGGAGCGGCCCGCCCTCGCCCTCTTCGAGCAGGTCGCCGCCGCCCAGGCCGAGCTCGTCGCCCGCTGGATGCACGTCGGCTTCGTCCACGGCGTCATGAATACCGACAACACGACGATCTCCGGCGAGACGATCGACTACGGCCCGTGCGCCTTCATGGAGCGGCACGATCCGGCGACGGTCTTCAGCTCGATCGACGAGCGCGGGCGTTATGCGTACGGGAACCAGCCGGGCATCCTGCAGTGGAACCTCGCCCGGCTCGCCGAGGCGCTGCTCCCGCTGATCGATCCCGACGAGGAGCGCGCGGTCGCCCTCGCGACCGACGCGCTCGGGACCTTCCGCGATCGCTACTTCGCCGCGTTTCGCCGCGGAATGCGGGCGAAGCTCGGGCTCGACGAGGCCACTGCGGCGGGCGGGGCCCGCGCGGCGAGCGAAGCGGCCGACCCGGCAGGGGCGGAGATCGCCCTCGTCGATGCGGTGCCCGAGCTGCTGACCCGGGGCCGGGTCGACCACACGCTCTTCTTCCGGCGGCTCGCCGACGCCGTGCGCGGCGACGACGCGCCGGTTCGCGCGCTCTTCGCGGACCCGGCATCCTTCGACGCATGGGCCCCGGGCTGGCGCGCGCTGCTCCCGAGCTCGCCGGACGAGCGGCGCCGGCGCGCCGCGGCGATGGATCGCACGAATCCGATCTACGTCCCCCGCAACCTCGAGGTCGAGCGCGCGCTGGCCGCGGCGACGGCAGGGGATCCGGGTCCGTTCCACGCCCTGCTCGACGCCGTGACGCGGCCCTTCGACGAGCGGCCCGGGCTCGAGGCCTACGCCCGGCCGGCCCCCCCCGACGCGCCGCCCTACCGGACCTTCTGCGGCACCTAGCCGGGCGGGACCCGGCGCGCGGGATTCGTATACTCGCGCCATGTACCTGAACGAATTCGCCGACGGCCTCGAGCCGCGGGACATGCGCGACTCCGAGGAGCTCGCGAGCCTGCTCCAGAGCGCCCGGGAGCTCGGCATTCCCCACTCGCCCGACGTCCGTTATGCGTCCGCCCACACCGTCGTCCGTCACCAGCGCTTCCACTACCTCGAGTGGGGCGCCCCGGAGGCGCCGCCGGTCCTGCTGCTCCACGGCGGCAATCAGTCCGCCCACTCCTTCGATCTCGTGAGCCTCCACCTCGCGGACCGCTACCGGGTCGTCGCCCCCGACCAGCGGGGCCACGGCGACTCGGAGTGGAGCCGCGAGAGCGACTACACCCTCGGCGCGCTGGCCCGCGACGCCGCGGCGCTGATCCGCGACCGCGGGCTCGATCGGCCGATCGTCGTCGGCCACTCGATGGGCGGGATGGTCGCGCTGCTGCTCGCGAAGCTGCATCCCGAGCGGCTGCGCGCGCTCGTGATCGTCGACGTGGCGCCGGAGCTGTCGGAGCGCGGGACGGCGGTGATCCGGGACTTCGTCCAGCGCAACGTCGAGTTCGACGATCCCGAGGAGTTCCTCGACCGCGTCGCGCGCTACGACCCGTTCCGCAAGCGCGAGCACATGGCGCGGACGCTGAAGTACAACCTGCTGCGCCGCGCCGACGGAAAGTACGTCAGCAAGCACGACCGGCGGCGGGTCGAGAATCCCTTCGGCGACGAGCGGGTCGGGCTCGATTGCGTGCGCCGGTTCGAATGCCCGACGCTCGTCGTGCGCGGCGCCGAGTCGGCGGTGCTCGAGGCCGAGGCGGCGGAGCGCTTCGCTTCGGCGCTGCCCCGGGGCCGCCTCGTCACGATCCCCGCCTGCGGCCACAACGTCCACTCGCAGAACACGCCGGGCTTCCTCGCCGAGATCGTGCCCTTCCTCGAGTCCGTCACGCGCTAGTCGCGCGCTCGTCCCACGGAGCCGGCGCCCCGGCGCTCAGCGGACCCCGACCCGGTGATGGGTCGCCGCGGCCGTCGCCATGATGCGGCCCTTCGCGCCCTCGTCGACGAGGGTCGCGTCGACGCCGAAGCGCCCCGCGCGCCCGGGGACGACGACCGCGCGTGCGACGAACGGACCGACGTAGCCCGGCTTCACCATCATCACGCTCCACTGCTCGACCTGCAGATCGACGGCCCCGGTCTCCCGCTCGAGGGCGTCCATCGCCGCCGCCTCGAGCAAAAAGTTGATGGGCCCGAGGTGGAGCGCCGAGTGGGGCGAGGCGAGGGCCGGCGTGACCTTCTCGATCTCGACGGCCCCGTCCGCGCGCGAGCGGATCCCGAACACGTCGCGCAGGCGCGGGAGGCTCGGCGAGTCCTCGAGCTCGGTCACCGGATTCTCGACCGGCTGGAAGCCCGGGGGCACGTCGCCGAGGCTGACGCCGCTCCCCGACGAGAGCGCGATCACCCGCGTCGGATCGTCGGCGTCGACGATGCGCGAGCGGGTGAAGCCCATCTGGCGCCCGATCGAGACGACCGCGCGCTGGACCAGGACGCGCTTCACGTCCCGCGCCGGATCGAGGATCGCGTAGCTCATCGTCACCGGCGCCGGCACGCACTCGTCGTCGAGCCACCACGGCTCGGGCGCCGCGATGCAGAGCGGTGCCGCCATGACGCCGCCGGTCGCGTTCCGCATGTCGTGGCGCAGCGGCATCGTCTCGTGCTCGACGCCGGCGTCCATGAAGGGCGTGCGCTTGCCGAGATAGGTGTAGGCCTTGAGGGCGACCCAGGCGCGGGCGAAGTGGGCCCAGTGCTCCTCCGGCGAGCGCTTCCGGATGTCGCCCAGGGATTCGTTCGCCATGGCTCCCTCCTCGCCGCGCCGCGCCGCGCCACGCCGACCCGGGCGAGCGGGCCGCATCGCGCGCGGCGCGGCCGCGTCTTCGGGGCAGCATCGCGCGCGGCCACCGCGCGTCAAGCGCGCCCGGCGCGGTAGAGTCCGGGCGTGAGCGCTCGCATCGTCGCCCCCACTGCGGAAGCCCTGGCCGAGGCCGCCCGGATCCTCGTCGCGGGCGGGCTCGTCGCGTTTCCGACCGAGACCGTCTACGGCCTCGGCGCGAACGCCCTCGACGCGCAGGCGGTCGCCCGCATCTTCGCGGCGAAGGGGCGACCGGCGAGCAATCCCGTGATCGTCCACGTCGAGAGCGCGGCGGCAGCCAAGGCCCTCGCCCGGCGCTGGCGGAGTCGGCCGAGCGGCTCGCCGCGGCCCACTGGCCCGGGCCGCTCACGCTCGTCGTCGAGAAGGTCGACGCGATCCCGTCGCTCGTGAGCGCGGGCAGCGACACGGTCGGCCTGCGCGTGCCCGCACCCGGTCGCGCTCGGCACTGCTCCGGGCCTGTGGGGTCCCGATCGCGGCGCCGAGCGCGAACCGCTCGGAGCAGATCTCGCCGACGACGGCGCGCCACGTCGCCGACGCCCTGGGTCCCTTCGTCGACGACCTGCTCGTCCTCGACGGCGGCCCTGTCGCGTCGGCATCGAGAGCACCGTCGTCGACGTGACCGGCCCGACCCCCGTCGTGCTGCGCCCCGGCATGCTCCGCCTCGAAGCGAAGGTGGGCGCACCGGCCGACCTCGGGCCCCGCCACCGCGGGCGGCCCGGGCTTCGCGCGCGGGGCCTCGCCGGCGGGCCACGGGCCCGCGCGCGCGCCGGCAGCGCGCGCGCCACTACGCGCCGGGCAAGCCGCTCGTGCTCGTCGACGAGCGGGAGACGGCTCGCACGCTGAGCGACGGTGACGGGCTGCTCCGCCTCCCGGCCCGCCCCGAGGCCGCCGCGGCAATCCTCTACGCGGAGCTGCGGCGGCTCGACGCCGATCCGCAGGTCGAGCGGATCGTCGTCGTGCGGCCCCCCGCCGAGCCGGCCTGGCACGCGATCCACGATCGCCTGCGCCGCGCGGCCCATGCGGAGGCCGCGCATCCCGAGGAAGACCGTTGCTCGAGCTGATGGCGACGCTCACGGCCGAGCTCGACCGCCTCGAGCAGGCCCTCGACGGGCGGCCCTACCTGCTCGGCGACGCCTTCAGCTACGCCGACATCGCGATGGCGCTGACGCTTCAGCAGGTCCATCCCGTCGACCCGCGCTACATCGTGCGGATGGAGGGCCTCGGCCCGTCGGGCATGAACGTCCCCGAGCTCGCTACGCGCCATGCCGGGCTGCTCGCCTGGCGCGACGCGCTCTACGCGCGCCATCGCCGGCCGGGCGGCGGGTTCGCCTGAGGGGGCCGGACCCGCGCGCGCTTCGCGATCGACGAGCGCGTTCGCCGCGGGAGGTCGTCGCCTAGCGGAAGATGCCCTCGCACAGGTCGCTCGCGAAGTGGACCCGCAGCCCGAGGATCGCCGGGGCGATCATCCAGGGAAGGTTGAAGGCCAGGTAGTAGGCGGTGTTCGGCGGCGGGTGGGGACCGAGGAAGGTCTGCACGAAGTAGAAGAACATGTTGGTCACCGCCGCCCCCGCGTAGACGAGCCCGAGCGGCCGGAGCCAGGGCCGCAGCCGCACGAGCCCGATCATCACGAAGAGCAGGACCGGCGCCTGGAAGAAGCCGTCGAAGAGGGTCGCGGCGATCAGGTTGGGCGGCGGATCGAGATGGGCCGGCTCCTCGGCGACGGCCCACTCGTGGAGGGCCCGCAGCGGCGGCCAGGGGCTGTCCGCCGAGACCGGGACGCCGAGCCCCTCCGGCAGGCTGAACAGGAAGCCGTAGACGACCGAGACGCTGAAGAAGAGGACGAGGACGAGATCGAGAGGGCGGCGGAGGATCGGCTTCATGCGGCGCGCTCCGATCAGGCGTTCGCGCCGGGAATCAGGCCCAGCTGGCCCAGCAGGCCCATCGTGTCCGAATAACGATAGGCCCGGTGGACCCGGCCCTGCTGGACCTGGAGCAGCGTGCAGTTCTCGAGATGGAAGCGCCGACCCGTCGCCGGGCGCCCGAAGAACTCGCCGTCGTTCGTGCCCGTGAGCGTGTAGCGGAGCGTCACGAGGCCGCCGCTCTCGACCATCACGAGCGGCTCGAGGTGGACGTCGGAGGCGGCCTGCCACCAGCGCGCGAGGGCCTCGACCTCGGCCACGGCGCCGACGGTCGACTCCTTGCCGTGGACGAAGGAGACGTAGTCGTCGTGGAGGAGCCGGCGGTAGCCCGCCGAGTCCCGGCCGTTGTCGCAGGCCACGACGGCCTTCACGCACTCGATGGGTGAGAGCATCGCTCGCCTCCTCGTCGTCGTCGGGTCGGGCACCCTGGGCGCCCGTCCGCGTTCGTCATCGGCCCGTGAAGACCGGGTCGCGCTTCTCCATGAAGGCCCGCGGCCCCTCGCGCGCGTCCTGCGAACGGCTGACCGGCGTGGAGAGCGCGTGCTCGATGCGGAACGCGTCCTCGAGCGGCAGCCCGCTCGTGCGCAGCGCCGTCTCCTTGATCGCGCGCAGGGCGAGCGGCGCGTTCTTCGCGAGGCGCTCGGCGAACTCGAGCGCGCGCGGGAAGACCCGCTCGGGCGGGACGACCTCGTTGACGAAGCCGGCGGCGAGCGCGTCCGGGGCCGAGATCCGGTCCCCCGTCAGCAGCACCTCCATCGCCTTGCACCACGGCATCTGCCGCGGCAGCCGGACCATCGAGCCGCCCCCCGGCACGAGGCCGCGCTGGACCTCGGTGAGCCCGAAGGAGGCCTCGGTCGAGGCGATGCGGATGTCGGTCGCCTGCAGGATCTCCGTCCCGCCCGCGAGGGCGAAGCCGTTGACGGCGGCGATGATCGGCTTGTAGAGCTCGAAGGGCCGCAGCAGCGCCGTCCCCATGACCCCGGCGTTCTCGTCCATCAGCCGCCGATCCCAGTCGTCCTCCGGAGCCCGCGCACCGATCAGCAGCGGCAGCAGCCGCCCGAGGTCGCCGCCCGCCGAGAAGGCCTTGTCCCCGGCTCCGGTCAGGATCGCGACGCGCAGCGCGTCGTCGTCGCGGAAGTCGACCCACGCTTCCGCCAGCCGCACCAGCAGCTCGGGCGAGAAGGCGTTGCGCCGCTCGGGCCGGTTGAAGGTGAGGACGGCGATGCCCGCGTGGCGTCCGGTGAGCTTCTCGTAGAGCAGATCCGGCATGACCGGGGCCTCCTCGCGCGACCTGCGCCGCGATCAGTGGGCGGCCGGCTCGGTCATGGCCTCGGCAGCGGGCGCCGCGTGATCGCCGGCGGCGGGGACGTGCTTCGGGGCGTGCGGATGCCAGCCCATGACGGTCAGCAGCACGAGGAAGCCGACGACGTAGCCGACGGCGACGTGCCAGCCGTTCGCGAGCCAGCTTCCGACGGACTTCGCCTCGGTGAAGATGTTGGTGATGGCGACGCCGGCCGACGAGCCGAACCAGATCATCGAGCCGCCGAAGCCGACCGAGTAGGCGAGCATGCCCCAGTCGTAGCCGCCCTGCTTGATCGCGAGGGCGGTCAGCGGGATGTTGTCGAAGACCGAAGACAGGAAGCCGAGACCCATCGCCGTCTGCCACGACGCGGCCGGCAGCTTCTCGACCGGCATCATGGTCGCCGAGAGCACCAGCGCGAGCAGGAAGCACGAGCCCTTCACCGCCTCCGGCAGCAGCGACCAGGTCGGCTTGCGCCAGCCCGCGGTCGCGAGGATCGCCCCCCAGACCGCGACACCGATGAACGGGAACGATTCCGCCTGCGCGGGGTAGTTGACGTTGATCAGGACGTTGACCGCGATCGCCGCGGCAAGGATGACGGCGACGACGCCCATGCGTGCCCAGTCGATGTGGAGGTTCTTCGGCGCGTCCTTCAAAATAGGCGAGTGTTTGTGCTGCTGGAGCGCCGCCGGGATGCCGAAGACGACGAGGGCGACGCCCGCGGCGACGTAGGCGTGGAAGACGTCGGCGGGCGAGATCCCGCTGATCCACATCATCGTCGTCGTCGTGTCGCCGACGACGCTGCCCGAGCCGCCGGCGTTCGAGGCCGCCACGATCGCCGCGATGTAGCCGATGTGGACCTTCCGGTTGAAGACGGTCTGGGCCATCGCGCCGCCGATCATGGCCGCCGCGATGTTGTCGAGGAACGACGAGAGCACGAAGACCATCACGAGCAGCGCGAAGGCGCCCTTCCAGTCGTCCGGCAGATACTTGGGCAGCATCTTCGGGACCTCGGACTCCTCGAAATGGTTCGCGAGGAGCGCGAAGCCCGTCAGCAGGCAGAAGAGGTTCACGATCACGACCCACTCGTGGCCGAGATGCGAGAAGAAGCCCGCGACGCCGATCCCGTGCTTGAAGCTGCTGAAGGCGATGTTGTAGACGGAGATGACGGTCAGGCCGGTCAGCGCGACCTGGAGCGTGTAGTGATGGAAGAGCGCGACCCCGACGAGCGTCAGGCCGAACAGGACGAAGTCGACGGGAACGCCGCCCACCATCGGCAGCGGCGGTCGCTCGAAGGACTCGGCCACCCCCGGCAGCGCGAGCAGCACGATCGCCGCCACGACGATCAGCAGGGACAGCGGGCGGAGATTCCAGGAACGAGACATCGGGGCTCCCTTCGACGATTCAGGCCTTCGAACGCTTCGAGCGATTCGTTCACTCCACGATAGGCGGACGCGCGGCGGCAACCATATCACGGGAACCGGGCACCGAAATGCCCGAGTCGCAGCCCCGGCGCGGGCGGATCGACCGGTGGACCGGCGAAGCACTGGGCGATCTCCATCCAGGCGCGCGCGGCGGGACCGGTGACGCGGAGGGCGGTGTCCCGCCAGCTCCGCACCTGGGTCACGGTCCAGCAGAAGTCGAGGGCGCTGCCCTCGATCCGCTCGTCCTCGCGCGGCGGATCGAAGGACCAGATTTCGCCGGAGGGCGACTCGAGTCGGACATGGGGGCGCGGCCCCGGCGGCTCGAGGCGGCGATTCACGAAGCAGAATCGGTACGTCCGCACGCCGATCGCGACGATGTGGCGGAGCCGATCGGTGGGCGCTCGGTCGACGCCGAGCAGGTCATGGATCGCCTGGCCGTGGGCCCAGGTCTCCATCAGGCGCGCGGTCGCGAACATCGCGACGCCCATGTCGGGCCCGAACCAGGGCAGTCGCCGATCCGGCGGCTGCGCCGCGAGCAGCCCGGCGAGCTCGAGGGCGCCCGCCCGCCAGCGCGCGAGGAGCCCGCGCGCATCCAGTCCCGCGGCCGTCCGCCTCGCCTGCTCGAGCGCGCCCGCTCCGGCCGCGACGTCGTCGTGCATCTGCTGGCGCGCCCCGGCGAAGGCCGCGTCGCCGAGCACCGCGGCGCGGGCGAGCCCGTCGGAATGATGGAGGTGGGCCACGACGTCCCGGGGCGTCCAGGCCTTGAAGAGCGTCGGGCGATCCCAGTCGCGCTCGGCGAGCGTCTCGAGCAGCGCGTGCAGCCCCTCGACCTCGAGGACCAGATCACGCGGAGCGGAGCTCGCCGCGTCCTCTCCACTCACCGGGCGCGCAGGGCCTCGAGGTACTTCCGGCGCTCCGCGTCCGGCACGAACGAGAACGAGCAGAGCACGCGATCGACGAGGCCGCCGAAGCGCGCCGCGATCGCGTCCGCGACCTTCTCGGGGGGCGCCACGACCGCGAAGGCCTCGAGCACCTCGTCGGTCACGAGCTCGCCCATCGCCTGCCACTCCCCGCGCTTCGAGAGCCGGTTGAGCTCGCTCTGCAGGTCGCCCCAGCCGTGGACCTCGAGCACGCCGCGATACGCGGGCGTCGAGCCGTAGAAGCCGATCTGCCGGGCGGTGGCCGTCCGCATCGCCGCCCACTCGCGCTCGTCGTTCCCCGTCACGACGAAGGCGGGATAGCAGAGCTCGATCGCGCTGCGCGGACGGCCCGAGCGCGCGAGCCCCCGCGCCAGCGCCGGATGGGTCACCTCGCGCAGGTAGCGCTCGGTCGTGAAGGCATGGACCAGCATGCCGTCGGCGACCTCGCCGACGACCTCGGTCATCTTGGGACCGACGGCAGCGAGCACGACCCGCGGCGGGCCGTAGGGGTTGTTCTTCGGGACGAACATGGGGGTCATCAGCGTGTGGGTGTAGTGCTCGCCGCGGAAGGCCAGCTTCTCGCCCTGGTACCAGCAGGCCCAGATCGCCCGCAGCGCCTGCACGAACTCCCGCATGCGCGCCGCCGGCTGCGACCAGGGCATGCCGAAGCGCTTCGTGACGTGGGGCTGGATCTGGGAGCCGAGCCCGAGGATGAAGCGCCCCTTCGAGAAGGCCTGCAGATCGTTCCCGATCTGGGCCACCGTCATCGGGTTGCGCGCGAAGGCGACGGCGATCGAGGTCATGAGCTCGATCCGCTCGGTGTGCTCGGCGGCCAGCACGAGGGGCAGGAAGGGATCCGAGTCGATCTCCGCCGAGACGAGCGCGTCGAAGCCCTCGGCCTCGAGCGCGCGCGCCGAGGCCCCGACCTTCGCGAGATCCGACAATCCGACGAGCCCCGAATCGACCTTCATCGCGCCCTCCCCGTCCGCCGGACACGATCGACCAGCCCGCAGGCCCGCGCAATCGGCCGGCCCGGGCGCACCCGCCCGCGGCGACGAAGCGGCCGTGGCCCCGGCCGGGCGCGCCCCGGCCTCCGCTTGCTTGATCCGCGCCGCCCGAGCTGGTACGAAGTGCTCGACCCGGGCCCGCTCGCGCGGGCGCGATGCTAGTCGTTCCACCGGGCTCGTTCTGCAAGGCAAGGAGGCGCGCGTGGCCCGACCGATCCGGATCGCGAACTGCTCGGGCTACTTCGGCGACCGCGCGACCGGCATGCGCGAGATGGTCGAGGGCGGCCCGATCGACGTGCTGACCGGCGACTGGCTCGCCGAGCTGACGATGCTGATCCTGGCCCGGACGCGCGCGAAGCGGAAGGGCGGCGGCTACGCGCGGACCTTCGTCTCCCAGCTCGAGGAGGTCCTCGGGACCTGCCTCGAGCGCGGGATCAAGGTCGTGTCGAACGCGGGCGGCCTCGATCCGGACGGCTGTGCGGCGGAGCTCCACGAGATCGCGACGCGCCTCGGCCTCTCGCCGAAGATCGCCTACGTGCGCGGCGACGACCTGATGCCCCGCCTGCCCGAGCTCGTCGCGCGCGGCGAGCTGCGCCACTTCGAGACCGGCGAGCCGATCGGCGATCCGGCGCGCTTCCTGACGGCGAACGCCTACCTCGGCTGCTTCGGCATCGTCGACGCCCTCGAGCGGGGCGCCGACGTCGTCGTGACCGGCCGCGCGACCGACGCCGCGATCGTCTGCGGCCCCGCCGCCTGGCACCACGGCTGGAAGCGGACCGACTGGGACGCCCTCGCCGGGGCCGTGGTCGCGGGCCATCTGATCGAGTGCAGCAGCCAGGTCACCGGCGGCAACTACGCCTTCTTCCAGGAGGTCCCCGGCCTCGACCACATCGGCTTCCCCTGGGCCGAGATCGCCGAGGACGGCAGCTGCGTGATCGGAAAGCACGACGGCACGGGCGGCCAGGTCTCGCTCGGGACGGTGACCTCGCAGCTGCTCTACGAGATCGGCGGGCCTCGTTATTTCGGACCCGACGTGACGGCGCGCTTCGACACGATCCGGATCGAGGAGACGGCGCGCGATCGCGTGCGGGTCTTCGGGGTGAAGGGCGAGCCGCCGCCCGACACGCTCAAGGTCTGCATGAACCGAAACGGCGGCTTCCGCAACGACATGCGCGTCGCCGTCGCGGGGCTCGACGCGGTGGCGAAGGCGAAGGTGCTCGAGGCCGCCTTCTGGCGCGCCTGCCCCTACGGGCCCGGCGACTATCAGCAGGTCACGACCCGGCTGCTGCGGACGGAGAAGAGCGACCCCGCGTCGAACGAGGAGGCCCTCGCGGTCTGGCACGTCTGCGTGAAGGACCCCGACGAGGCGAAGGTCGGCCGCGCCTTCTCGAACGCCGTCGCGGAGCTCGCGCTCTCCTCGATCCCCGGCTTCTTCACCCTCGGCGGCGGCCCGGGCGAGGCCCGCCCCTTCGGCGTCTACGAGCCCGCGGTCGTCCCGGCCGCGCTCGTGCCCCAGGAGGTGGTGGTGCTCGGCGGCGAGGCGCGGCGGATCGCGTCGGTCGCGCCGACCGCGGCCCCCGGCGCCGGACCCGCGCCGGTCGAGCCGGCGCCGGAGCGGGCGGGCGCGGTGCCCGACGGGCCGACGCGCCGCGTTCCCATCGGCCTCGTCGTCGGCGCGCGCTCCGGCGACAAGGGCGGGAACGCGAACCTCGGCGTCTTCGCCCGCAGCGACCCGGCCTGGGCCTGGCTCGACGCCTACCTGACGACCGCGAGGCTGCAGGCGCTCCTGCCCGAGCTCGCCGCGCTGCCGGTCGAGCGTCATCGCTTCCCGGCGCTGCGCAGCCTCAACTTCGTGGTGGTCGGGCTGCTCGAGGAGGGGGTCGCCGCGGCGACGCGCCAGGACGCGCAGGCGAAGAGCCTCGGCGAGTGGCTGCGGGCGCGGATCGTCGACGTGCCGGAGGCGCTGCTGCGCTGAGCGGGGCGCGCCGGCGGCGCCGCTCAGCCGCGCAGGCGCGTCTCGGCGGGGATCGAGCGCGGCGCGTCGTCGGAGTTCACGAGCTCGACGTCGCCCTCGACGACGACGCCGCCGCCGAAGCGGAAGTCGCCGCGGATCGCGAGCCGCCGGCAATCGCGCAGCGACGGGGCGCCCTCCTCGAAGCGCGCCTCGAAGTCGGTGATCGACGCGAAGTAGCGCGGGTCGAGCTCGATCACGCGCCGGCGATTCGCCTCGGGATCCTTCGCGACGAGCCGCGCGTCCGCCGCGAGCTCGTAGGCGTCGGACCAGAGCACGAGCAGATCGCTCGTCGTCTTGACCGGCGCGAAGCGCTCCCGGGGCACCGCGATCGCCTGGGCCCCCTCGAAGTACTCGATCGCCGAGCCCATCGCCGTCTCGAGCTGGTAGCAGCGCGGGCTCGTCGGATCGTCCGGCGAGACGCGCTTCTCGTTGCGGATCACCGGCAGCGGAAGGCCCTCGGGCGACTCGGTCAGCGCGCGGGCGAGCGCGTCGAGGTCGAGCCAGAGGTTGTTGGTGTTGAAGTAGTGGTGGCGCTCGACGTCCTGGAAGGCCGCGAGGTCCTCGGGCGCACACTGCGCCGTCTCCCGCAGCACGAGCCGCCCGTCCCGCCGCGCGAGATGCCCGCCCTTGCGGTCCGCCGCGGTGCGATGGGCGACCTCCATCGCGAAGGGCAGCCCCGTCTCGGCGAACCAGCCGAGCAGGCGCAGGTCGAGGGTCGCGCCGAGGTTGTCGGCGTTCGAGACGAACGCATAACGAAATCCGTTGCCGCGCAGCATCTCGAGCATGCCCGAGCTCGCGAGCGCGATGTAGAGATCGCCGTGGCCCGGCGGACACCACTCGAGGGAGCGATCCGCGGGCCACTCGACCGGGCGCCAGGACTCGGCGTCGATGCGCGGGACCTTGTGCTGGACGAAGTCGAGAGGGACCTGCTTCTCGAGCTCGGGGTGGACGAGCAGCGCGGCGAGCGAGTCGTCCCGGGTGCGGTAGCTGTTCATCAGCACGAGCGGCAGATCGACCTTGTGGCGCGCGCGCTGGTGGAGCACCTGGCGCGCGATGAGGTCGAGGAAGCTGATGCCCGGGCGGACCGGCAGCAGGCTCTTCGCCTTCGAGAGGCCCATGCTGGTCCCGAGCCCGCCGTTGAGCTTGATCACGACGGCGCGGGACGCCGCGCGCCGGCCCGCCGCTTCGAAGCGCTCGAGGCTCGCGAGCTCGGGCAGCGACGCGACGGGCTCGATCGAGGCCTCGGGCACGAGCGTGGCCCCGCCCTCGGCGACGAAGCGCAGGGCGCGCAGGAAGGCCCGGGTCGCGATCTCCGGGAGCTTCTCCTGGCGCATGCGCTCGGTGAAGCGGCCGAGGGCCGCGTCGTCGAGCTTCGAGCCCCCGCTCTTTCCGGAACGCACTGCCAACTCCGCCCCCACCCCCGGTGCGAACCCTGTCCGGCCGACCCCGAGGTCGGCCCCGGCCCGAGCTGGAACCCGTTTCGACCGATCCGGTTCGATGCTCGAGCCCGATCTGGGTCACCGCGCCGCCGGAAGGGGGTCGCCGCGACTGCCGGGCCGGCACCGCCGAGGCTAGCGTTCGGGGGATTCCACCAGGAGAAATGCCGTGGCCGGCCAGGCGATCCGCATCGAAGACCTGAGGCACCCCGTCCTCAACGAGGACCAGAAGGCCGCCCTCGCCTTCGGCGACAGCCAGAAGGTCGAGCTCTCCGTGAAGGCCGTCCTGGCGGCCGCCGCCGAGCAGACCGGCCTCGACGACTTCGGCCCGACCGATTTCCACGAGCGCCTCGCCCTCTGGCTCGCCGAGGTCGACGACGACCCCAATCGCACCGGCTTCGGCCGCCTGATCCTCTACAACGACTGCGTCCGCTACGCCTCGACGCGCCTGCGCATCCGCAACCTCCTGAAGCAGCACCCCGAGATCCACGACCAGAAGATCCGCCAGCCGATCATCGTGATCGGCCTCCCGCGCTCCGGCACGACCCACCTCGTCAACCTGATCGCCTCCGACCAGCGCCTGCGCTCGATGCCGCTCTGGGAGGGCCAGGAGCCGGTGCCCGACCCGACGGAGAAGCCGGGCCCCGACGGCAAGGATCCCCGCTGGCACCGCTGCAATGCGATCTGGGAGCGCATGCGCGCCGCCTCACCGCTCCTCTCCGCGATGCACCCGATGGAGCCCGACCACATCCACGAGGAGCTCGAGTTCCTGCTCCCCGACTTCACCAGCTACAACCAGGACTGGGTCGTGCGCTCCCCGCGCTGGCGCGACTACTACCTGGCCCACGACCAGACGCCCCACTATCGAGGCGCTCTGCTCACGGGCCTCAAGATCCTGCAGTGGTACAAGCCGCGGGAGCGCTGGGTGCTCAAGTGTCCGCAGCATCTCGAGCAGATCGGGCCGCTGATGAAGACCTTCCCGGACGCGACCATCGTCCGGACCCACCGCGACCCGATCTCGGTCCTGCAGTCCGCCATCACGATGCAGACCTACGCCGCCCGGACCAGCTACAAGTCGACCGACCCCGAGTGGTACCGCGACTACTGGCACGACCGGATCCGGCGCCTGCTCGAGGCCTCGGTCCGCGACCAGGGCCTGCTGCCCGAGGGCCGCGTCGTCGACGTCTACTTCGATCGCTTCATGAAGGACGACCTCGGCACCGTCGAGCGCATCTACGCCACCGCCGGCTTCCCGATGACCGCCGGAGCCCGGGGCCAGCTCGAGGCCTACGTGAAGGCCCATCCGCGGGGCAAGGAAGGCCAGGTCGTCTACGACCTGCGCAAGGACTTCGGCGCCGAGCCGGAGCAGCTGCGCGAGGCGTTCCGCTTCTACTTCGACGCCTTCGACGTCAAGATCGAGGTTCGTTAGGCCGCGCCCCACGACCGGGGCGTCGGGCACGATCCCCGGCCTCAGCTCTTCGAGAAGAATTCGAAGGAGAGGTCCGTCGCGTCGCGGGCGGCGCCCTCGGAGACGGCGGCGCGGTCGAGGTCGTACTCGCTCGACATGTCGAGCAGGTGGGTGCGGTGCTCGATCGCCCAGCGGCCGTGCTTCTTCGAGAAGCGGTCGAGGTAGCGGCCGCGGCCGACGAGCTCCTTCTGGCGGCCGACTTCGTCGGGGAGCGTCCAGAGGCAGACCGTCACGTAGCTCTCGCAGATCGCGCGGTCGCCGTTCACCTCGATCAGGACGTTCGTGATCTGGTGGGAGTGGCGGTCCATCGCCGCATGGGCCTGCCAGACCCAGTCGATGAAGCCGCGGCCCGTGCCCTCGTAGATGCCGTCGTAGAAGGCGGTGCCCCCTTCGTGCCAGACGGCGTAGGCCATGTCCTTGTCCATCCGGTCCAGACCGCGGCAGTAGCGCGACAGCACGTCGCGGATCGCCTGCTTGTCGAGGAGGGTCTGGATCTCTGCATCGCTCGCGGCCATGGTCGTCTCCCTGGATCGCGTCGCCCCGGCGCCGCGCCCCCACTCTACTCGACCGGCGCGGGGTCGAGAATCGGTCTCGCACCGGGGCGCGGTGCGACCGGCTGGTTTAGCGTCGCGGGCGATCCGCGCGGCGATCCTCGTCCGCCGGGAAGCTCCGGAGAGGCAGCGATGAGCCGTCGGCCCCGATCGATCGCGAACCCGTCCCCCGCGCACCGCCCGCCCACCGCGCGCCCGGCCCCCGTCCGCCGCCTGCGACCGGGCGTGCACCGGCTCGTGCGGGGTCTCGCGCTCGCCCTGCCGCTCGCGACGGCGCTCGGCTGGACGACGGCGGGCTGCGACCGCGACCGATCGACCGCCCCCGATGCGTCCGAGGCGGCGAAGCCCGCGGCGAGCGAGGCCGCCGCGACGGCGGCCATGGCGCCCTCGGGCCGGCCCTACAGCGAGGAGCGCGCGGCCTGCGCCGATCGCGATCCGCGCCGCCAGGCCTTCTGGGGCGAGCTCCACGTCCACTCGACGCTCTCGATGGACGCCTGGCTCTGGGACGTCCGCGGCGGACCGGACGACGTCTACCGCTTCGGCAAGGGCGAGGAGGTCCTGCTCCCGCCCCTCGACGCAGAGGGCCGGGGCACGCGCCCCGTGAAGCTCGAGCGCCCGCTCGACTTCGTCGCCCTGACCGACCACGCCGATTTCCAGGGCGAGGTCTCCCTCTGCACCCGCCCCGGGACCCCGACCTTCGACACACCGACCTGTCGCAAGTACCGCGGCGAGGATCCCGACTCCCCCTCGCGCAACCAGCGCATGGGGCTGCTCGCGCAGGCGCTCCATCCCGGCGACGAGCTGACCGTCCCGTCGGCGCGCAGCGAGGCGCTCTGCGGCGCGGACGGCGCGATCTGCCGCGACGCGATGAAGACCATCTGGGAGGAGCAGCAGGCCGCCGCCGAGCGCCACTACGACCGCTCCGCCGAGTGCCGCTTCACGACCTTCAACGCCTACGAGTACACCGCGACCCCCGGCCTCGCGAAGGTCCACCACAACGTGATCTTCCGGAACGCGGACGTGCCGAAGGCGCCGATCCCGTGGATCGACGTGCCCGACGTCTACGACCTCTGGTCGCGCCTGAAGAGCGAATGCCTCGACGCGGGGACCGGCTGCGACGTCGTCACGCTGCCCCACAACTCGAACCTCTCGAACGGCAACATGTTCGCCGTCACCGGCCGGGATCTCCCGCTCGAGGAGCAGCGCGCGCGGGCGATGCTGCGGGCCGACATCGAGCGGCTGGCCGAGATCTCCCAGATCAAGGGCGACTCCGAGTGCCGCAACGGCATGTGGAACGTCCTCGGCGCGACCGACGAATTCTGCGAGTACGAGCAGTGGCGCGGCCCCGAGTACGCGGACTGCGAGGCCGGCACCGGCAAGGGCGCCCTCTTCGATCGCGGCTGCGTCTCGCGCTCCGACTTCGTCCGCTATGCGCTGCTCGAGGGCTTCCGCGAGCAGGGCCGGATCGGGATCAACCCGTACAAGCTCGGCCTGATCGCCGCGACCGACAGCCACAACGGCACGCCGGGGGACGTCGAGGAGTACTCCTACGACGGCTGGGGCGGGATGTCGGACGCGACCTCGACGCTGAGGCTCGAGAAGCCCGAGGCGGCGGTGACGCTCACCTATCCCGCGCGCTCGAATCCCGGCGGCGTCGCCGGCGTCTGGGCCGAGGAGAACTCCCGCGACGCGATCTTCGACGCGATGAAGCGCCGCGAGACCTTCGGCACCAGCGGCCCGCGCATGACGGCGCGCTTCTTCGGAGGCTGGGGCCTGCCGGGGGATCTGTGCGCGCGCACCGATCTGGTCGAGCAGGGCTATGCGACGGGCGTTCCGATGGGCGGCGATCTGCCGGCCCGGCCCGAGGGCGCGGCGGCGCCGTCCTTCGTCGTGAGCGCCCTGCGCGACGCGGGGATCGAGGGCCATCCGGGCGGCCTGCTGCAGCGGGTGCAGATCGTGAAGGGCTGGGTCGACGCCGAGGACAAGCTCCACCAGGTCGTCTACGACGTGGCCGGCGGCCCGAGCGACGCGAGCGTCGATCCGGAGACCTGCGAGCCCCGCGGCGCCGGCGCCGAGAGCCTCTGCTCGGTCTGGACGGATCCCGAGTTCGATCCGAGCCGGAACGCGGTCTACTACGTGCGCGTGCTCGAGAACCCGAGCTGTCGCTGGACGGCGAGGCAGTGTCTCGCGCTGCCGGCCGAGAAGCGCCCCGAGGCCTGCCGGGATCCCTCGATTCCGAAGACGATCCAGGAGCGGCTCTGGACCTCACCGATCTGGTACGAGGCCCCGGCCGCGGCGACCTCGACGGCGACGGCACCGCCGCCGACCGCGGAGGCTGCCGCGCAGGGCTGATTTTTCGCGCGGATCGCCCCGCGCTCGTTGGCATCGCAGGCTCCGCCGGTACACTCTCGCGCCATGCGAATCTTCTTGTTCGTTCTGGTGTTGGGGCTGCTGGCTGCCGGTGGGGCGTGGATTCATGCGGGGAGCGCGCCCGGGCCGGTGATCGAGATCTCCGGGCCCGAGGCGGTCGGGCAGATCGGCGACGTCACGATCGCCATCGAGGCGCCGGGCGGGAACCTGAACCGCCTGCAGGTCAGCCTCGTGCAGGGCAGCAACACGACGCCCTTGTTCGATTCGGCGGTGGGCGGACCGGCGGGCGCCGCGACCGACGAGGCGGCGGGCATCGTCAAGACCGACGAGAACCACATCCAGCTGACCCGCTCGATCGGCAAGCGCGCGATCCCGTCGCTCGTCGCCGGCAAGGCGGACGTGAACGTGACGGCGGTGCGCCCGGTCCTGTTCGGGCTGCGCGAGGCGACCTCGACCCTGACGGCGACGGTCGAGGTCCGGCTGATCCCGCCCCAGGTCGCCGTCCTCTCGCTCCATCACTTCATCAACCAGGGCGGCTCCGAGGTCGTCGTCTACCGCGTCAACCCGGCGGACGCCGCCTCGGGCGTGCGCGTCGGCGACATCGAGTACCCCGGCTTCCCGGCCTCGGGCGCCGGCATCCAGAACGCCGATCCGGCGCTGCGGGTCGCCTTCTTCGCGCTGCTGCCGTCCCAGGACGTCGCCGTTCCGATCCAGGTCTTCGCCCGCGACGCGATCGGCAACGAGGGCCAGGGGACGTTCGACTTCCGCGTCTTCCCGAAGCAGTTCCGCGACAGCACGATCGAGGTCGACGACGCGTTCCTCGCCCGGGTGGTCCCGGCGATCCTGCAGAACTCCCCCGACTTCGTCGTCGAGAATCCGTCGGATCTGGTCGGGTCGTATCTCAAGATCAACCGCGAGATGCGCAAGCAGAACAACGAGACGATCGCCGCGCTCGCCGCGAAGACCTCCCCCGAAATCCTCTGGCGCGGCCCCTTCAAGCAGCTCATGAACACCGCCGTCGAGGCCGGCTTCGCCGACCAGCGCACCTACACCCACAACGGTCAGGAGATCGACCACCAGGTCCATCTCGGCTTCGACCTCGCCTCGACGATGGCGGCGCCGGTCAAGGCGGCGAATCGCGGCAAGGTCGTCTACGCGGGCTATCTCGGGATCTACGGCAACTGCGTGATCGTCGACCACGGCATGGGCCTGCAGTCGCTCTACGCCCATCTCTCGTCGATCTCCGTGCAGGAAGGCCAGATGGTCGAGATGGATCAGGAGCTCGGCCGCAGCGGCGCGACGGGCCTCGCGGGCGGCGACCATCTCCACTTCACGATGCTGCTCGGCGGCCATGCGGTCACGCCGATCGACTGGTGGAGCGAGCAGTGGATCAAGGACCGCGTCGTCCGCAAGTTCATCGAGGCGGGGGCGCCGGCCGAAGGGGCACCGGCCGCGAGCGAAGGGGCTGCGGCACCGGCCGCCGCGGCGCTCTGAGATGAGGGCCGCGCGCGCACGCGTCGCCGCGTCGGCGCTGCTCGCCGCCGCGGCCCTCGCCGCCGCGCAGCCCTCCTCGGCGGAGCCCGCACGCCCCGGGAGCCCGCCCTTGCCCTTCCGCTCGACCGAGAGCCGCGCCGCCTGCGCCGATCACACCCCCGAGCGCCGCCCCTTCTTCGGCGACCTCCACGTCCACACCGCCCGCTCCCAGGACGCCTCGACCCAGGACACGCGGGTGACTCCGAGCGACGCCTATCGCTTCGCCCGGGGCGAGGCGCTCGGCATCCAGCCCTACGACGCAGCGGGCAAGTCGCTGCGGACGGTGAAGCTCGATCGGCCGCTCGACTTCGCCGCCGTGACGGACCACGCCGAGCAGATCGGCGAGGTCCACATCTGCCGGACGCCCGGCCAGCCCGGCCACGACTCGCTCGTCTGCGGCCTCTACCGGAACTTCCCGCGCGTCGCCTTCTTCATCATGAACGGCCGCTATTCGCTCTTCGAGTCGCGCTGGGGCTTCTGCGGCGAGAACGCGGAGTACTGCCTCGCCGCGGCGGGCAAGGTCTGGGGCGAGCACCAGTCCGCCGCCGAGTCCGCCTACGATCGCGAGGCCTCCTGTCGCTTCACGAGCTTCGTCGGCTACGAGTGGACCGCGAGCGGCCACGACGGCGGCCACCTCCACCGCAACGTCATCTTCCGCAACGAGAGCGTCCCCGCCCTCCCCATCAGCGTGATGGAGACCGGGGCGATGGCGATCGGTCTCTGGAATCGCCTCGACGCCGAGTGCCGCGACGGCAAGGCCGGCTGCGAGTCGATCACGATCCCCCACAACTCGAACTGGAGCGCCGGCTCCCAGTTCACCTCCGCCGTGACGCCCGGCGCCGAGGTGACGCAGGGCGAGGCCGCGATCCGCGCCCGCTACGACCGGCTGGTCGAGATCATGCAGCACAAGGGCGAGTCCGAGTGTGCGAGGACGCCCGGCGTGACCGACGAAGGCTGCGGCTTCGAGAAGGCGACCGACCACCAGAACCCGACCGCCGGCGAGAAGCCCGCCGCCGTCGACTTCGTGCGCGACGCGCTGAAGCGCGGCGTCGTGCTCGAGTCGACGCTCGGCGCGAACCCCTTCGCCTTCGGCCTGATCGGCAGCACCGACACCCACATCGGGACCCCCGGCCTCGTCAAGGAGAAGGGCTTCGGCGGCCACGGCGGCGCCGGCAAGCCCGGGAGCAAGGCCCTCGAGCCGGGCCTGCCCGACGTCGCGGCGCTGAACCCCGGCGGCCTCGCGGTGCTCTGGGCCGAGGAGAACAGCCGCGACGCGCTCTTCGAGGCGATGCTCCGCCGGGAAGCCTACGCGACGAGCGGCAATCGCCCCGAGCTGCGCTTCTTCGGCGGCTGGCGCTATGCGGACGACCTCTGCGGCGACGCGAACCTCGCACGGACGGGCTACGCGGAGGGCGTCCCGATGGGCGGCGAGCTGCCCGCGCGGCCCGAGGGCGCCGGTGCCCCGCGCTTCGTCGTCGCCGCCGTCCGCGACGCCCATCCGGACGCGGGCGACCTCGAGCGCATCGAGATCGTGAAGGGCTGGCGCGAGAACGGCGTCGCGAAGGAGACCGTCCTCACCGTCGCCGGCGGCGATCGCCCGGCCGACGTCGACCTCGCGACCTGCGAGCCCCGCGGCGAGGGCCACGACCAGCTCTGCCGCGTGTGGAGCGATCCCGACTTCGATCCCGCCGAGCCCGCCTTCTATTATGCGCGGCTGCGGGAGAACCCGAGCTGCCGCTGGACCCAGTGGGCCTGCAACGCGGCGGGCGTGCGCTGCGAGGATCCGGCGACGATCGGCGAGGGCTACGAGGCGTGCTGCTCGGGCGAGGTCCCGCCGACGATCCAGGAGCGCGCCTGGAGCTCGCCCATCTGGTACCGCCCCGCGAATCCGTGAGGCGCGGGCCCGCCCCCGCGACCGGGCGCGTCGGGGCCGCGCGGCCAGGCGGCCCGCTCGGCGCCGCTCAGCCCGCGCCCGCCTCGCGCGACGGGAAGCGGACCAGCGAGAGCGCGATCCCCCCGATCAGGACGAGCGCGATCTGCACGAGGAAGCCGAGCTGGTAGCTGCCGGTCGCGCCCTCGAGCCCGTGCGACAGGGCGGAGGCGCCGGCCAGCAGCGGGATGCCCGCCATCGCCCCGATCCCGTTCGCGCGGCCGAAGTTCGCGCGGCCGAAGCAGCGCGCCGTCGCGACGCCGTGGACCGGGGCCGCACCGCCGATCCCGATGCCGTAGATCGCGCCGGTCGCGAGGAAGGCGGGGTAGCCGGGCTCGAGATAGAGCAGCGCCCAGACCAGCATGTTGACGACGACGATCATCGCGATCGAGGGCTTGAGGGGCGCCACGTCCGCGAGCCCGCCGACCACGATCTTCCCGAGCAGCGAGAAGGGCACCATCGTCGCGAAGAAGACCGCGGCCTGCTGCTCGCTGAAGCCGAGATCCTTCCCGTACTCGACGAGCAGCCCCATCAGCACGACCGGCGAGCTCATGATCAGGCCGAAGCCGACCGCGAGCAGCCAGAGGCGGCGATCGCGGGCGAGCTCGCCCATCGTGAGGGGCGCCCCGAGGTCGGCGGTGCTCGGCGCGTCGGCCATCGCGACGGATCCCATCCCGGACGGCGCCGCCTCGATCGGCGGGTCACCGTCCGGCCGCTGGCCGATCTCCTCGGGCCGGGCGACCACGAAGAGCGCGAAGAGCGGCACCGCGATCCCGATCGTCGCCGCCCCGAAGACCGCGGCGGCGGTCCGCCAGCCGTGGGCGTCGATCAGCAGCTGGGCGCTGGCCGGGGCGAAGTAGCTCGCGAGGGTGCCTCCGGCGACGGTGAAGCCGAGGGCGAGCCCGCGGCGGCGCACGAACCAGTTCGTCGCGAGGGCCATCGAGGGCACCGACCCGAAGAGCGCGGCCCCGAAGCAGACGAGCCCGACGAAGGCGAAGGCCGCCTGGCCCAGCGTCTGCGCGCGGGAGAGCAGCAGCAGGCCCGAGCCCGTCATCAGCGCGCCCCAGGCCATCATGCTCCGCGAGCGCCCCGAGTCGAGCCAGCGGCCGACGAAGGGCGCGGTGACGCCCATCGCGAGGATCGTGCAGGCGGCGCCGTAGCCGATCGTCGAGCGCGGCACGCCGAAGGCCTCGGCGGTCGGCCCGACGAAGTTGCCGAAGGCGCCGAAGGTCACGCCGCTCGCGAGGAAGTTCGCGAGGGCGGCGAGGCCGAGCATGCGGCGGCCGAGGAAGGCGGTCGGAGCGACGGGGGCGACGACGGCGACGGTCGCGCTCGCCGAAAGGGAGGCCGTCGCAACGGATCCCCCTGCCCCGGACTCCCGGGAATCGAACGCCATGCAGCTCCCTCGCTCCCCGAATCGTCTCGAGCGAGCGAGCGATCCGACTTCGACGGCGTGTGTCTCCGGGGAGGGAGACTACGCCAGCCGATTTCAGGAAGCTCCCGACCGGAGCCCGCCGGGAGCGGAGGCAGGAGGCGGCCCCCCCCGGTTCGCTAGCGTCCGGTCGGAGGTCGCCCATCATGAATCCGCTCGAGCTCGCCCCGGAACTCTTCGACCGCTACTTCGCCTTCTTCCGACCGGCGCATACGGGCGGCCTGGTCCCCGCCCGGGTCAAGGAGCTGGCGCGGATCAAGGTCGCGTCGCTGAACGCCTGCAATACCTGACTGTTCGCCCGGTACGCGCAGGCTGCGCGTCAAGGACTCGACGAAGAGACGGTCGCCCAGATCCACCTCCCCGAGGCGGAGCGGAGGCTCGCGCCGCGCGAGGCGCTCGCGGTCCGCTTCGCGGAGCGGATGGTGAACGACTTCCGGACGGTCGACGAGGCGTTCATGGGCGAGCTGCGCGCCGTCTTCAGCGACGCGGAGATCGCCGAGCTCGGGCTGATGATCGGGCAGTACATCGCGATGGGCCGGCTGCTCGTGATTCTCGGCGCCCACGAGACCGCCTGCGAGATCTACGTCCCGCCTTCCTGAGCCGCGCGCGGGCCCTTCGCCCTTCGCCCTTCGCCCGGCGCGCCGGTCGGCCGGACGCTAGGCGCCCGCCGCCTTCATCAGGCCCGGGATGAAGTTCGCCGGGAAGTTCGGGATCACCATCCCCGGGTTCGACTCGCGCATGAACTCGAACTTGCGCTCGAGCACGATCGCATAGCGCACGACCGCGAAGAGCTCGAACCACTCGATCCCCTCGACCGAGCGCCCCGTTCCCCGGCTCCAGCGCGCGTAGAGCTCCGCCGGCGACGGGATGCCCGGCAGCCGGGTCGCGCCCAGCCCCTCGCTGTTGCAGCGGTCGATCCAGATGAACCAGGCGAGGTCGGTGCGCGGATCGGAGACGTTGGCCATCTCCCAGTCGAGGATCGCGGCGGGGACGTCCCGGTCGAAGATGATGTTGCCGACCCGCGAGTCGCCCCAGCAGAAGGCGGGCGTGACGTCCGCGGGCACCGTCCGCCGCAGGAAGTCCCAGCCCTCGAGAATCCGCGGATCCGCGACCTCGCGGCACGCGGGCTTGAACATCGCGTCGAAGGTCCGGATCTCCTGGGCGAGCAGCGGCTCGCCCTTCGCCGCCCGCGGCAGACGCGAGAGGTCGTGCTTCGCGAGGTCGATGCGATGGATCCGCGCCAGCACGTCGACGGCCGAGGTCCACATCGTCGTCCGCTGCGCCGGCGTCGTCTCCTCCTTGAGCCAGCCCGCGATCATCATCGGCGGATTGTCCGGCGGGATGCGTCCGCTCCGGAAGCCCATCACGTAGAAGTCGCTACCGAGCACCGCCGGATCCGGCTCGTAGCCCACGAGCGGCGGCGCCGGGAGCCCTTCCTTCGTCATGATCGACATCATGTCGAACTGCATCTTCAGGTCGTGGCGGTCGAAGACCTGGCTGACCGGCGGCGCCATGCGCAGCACGAAGCGCTCGTCGCCCTTCGCCTTCGAGCGCGCCTCGAGGATCAGCGTGACGCTGCTCTCGCCGCTCGCCTTCGGAAAGTCGAGGGACGGGACCGAGACCCCGCCCCGATCGGGCAGCCTGGCCGAGAGCCAGCGCTCGATCCCCACGCGAATCTTCTCGAGATCCCCGACGTCCTGCGCACCCATGTCGCGACTCCCTCGACCCGACGGACCGATCAGAAGGGGATCTGGTCGTCGTCCGTATGCGGCGGCGGCTCGTCGTCGAATCCGCCGCCCATGGCCTCACCGGACCGGGCGATCGTCCAGACGTCGAGGCTGTTGAAATAGCGCGTGTCGCCCTTCGGGCTCTTCCACTCGCGACCGCGCAGGCTGAACTCGACCTGGACCTCGTCGCCGACCTTGAAGTCGTCGAGGGCGCTGCAGCGGTCGCCGGTCAGCTGGAAGAGCACGAGCTGCGGGTAGCGCGAAGCCGCGTCGAGCTCGAGCACGAACTCGCGCTTCTTGAAGCGCTGGGTCACCTGCTCGGCCGGAAAAGCGGCATGGATCCGGCCCTGCACCTGCATGTTCATCGTCGGCCCCGTCCCCGTGGTGGGGGCGGACGTTAGCAGGCCGACGCGACGGCGCTCAGGCGGCCGGGCGGCTCCGGGGCGGGCAGGCGAGCAGCAGGACGCCGAGACCGAGGAGGACCGCGGTGCCCGGCTCCGGGATGACCGTGACGTTCTGGGCCAGCAACGGGGCGTTGCTCCCGAACTGGGTCATGAAGTCCCGGTAGCTCCCGGCGGCGATCGTGACCGACCACTGGAAGCCGACGGTCACGTCCTGGTTGTTGAGCGGGAGGCCGGTGTTCGCGAAGTTGTCGACGCCGGTGTCGGTCAGGTCCGCCAGGATCTGCGCGAACGGGCTCACACGATAGGCGTTCGCGCCGTAGCCGATGATCGGCGCCGTCTGCGTGCCCTCGCTCTGGTTGATCTGGATGTTGCCCGGGCTCGAGCCGAGGGAGGCACGGTCGCCGCTGCCGGTCCCGTTCACGTCGAGGTCCGAGTAGTGGAAGACGTCGATCGTGAGGTTCGAGCCGGACCTGTTGTAGATCCGCAGGTTCTGGAACAGGTTCCCGCCCGTTCCGGAATCGAGGACCTCGAACGAGAGCGAGGCGCTGAACAGGCCCGAGCCGGCCGGATCGGTCCAGCCGAGCTGGCCGAGGGAGCCGCTGTAGAGCTCGATGTCGGGGTTCGCGAAGGCCGTCTCGGCGGTGCCGCCGGAGAGGCGATAGAACCACCACGACTCGAAGGCAATGTCGGCGGGACCCGCGCCGGTGAAGGCGACGTCGACGGTGTTGCTGGTGGTCGTCGTGAAGTTGTTGGTATAGGCAAACGTCACGTCGCCTGCGCTCACGCTGCCGATCGCCGCCGCCGGGAGCGGCGAGAGCGCGGCCAGGCCGAGGACGAAAGCGGATTTCCAGGCGAGAGTCCTGCTCATGGCTCGGGTCTCCGGACGAATGGGGTCCGGGCTCTGCTTCGGCAGCGACGCCCCCGTCCTGTAGGGTTTTCACTGGAAGCCGAGCGGGCTGCATGGAATCTGCCCATTTCGCACGAGACGCCCGTCCGGCGAACCGGGCGCCTCGACACCGGCGAGTGACGGATGCCCCGGGAGCCGCCCGGGGCGGGCGATCCCGGCCGCAGGCCGGATGAAAGAGAGAGGAATCGCGCCATGGCAGGGCCGCTCACCGGAGTCCGCATCATCGAGGTCGGCGAGGTCATCTCGGCGCCGCTCGGGGTGATGATGCTCGCCGAGCAGGGTGCCGACGTGATCAAGGTCGAGCCGCCCCGCCACGGCGAGGAGAGCCGGCAGCTCTCGAACCACCGCGCGGGCATGGCCGGCCTCTACGCGAACTGCAATCACGGCAAGCGCTCGATCGGGATCGACCTGAAGACCGACGCGGGCCTCGAGCTGCTCTACGACCTCGTCCGCGGCGCCGACGTCTTCGTGCAGAACTGGCGGCCCGGTGCGGCCGAGCGCCTGCGCGTCGCCGAGGCCGACCTGCGCCGCGTCAATCCGCGCCTGATCTACGCCTCGGTCACCGGCTTCGGCGACGCGGGCCCCTACTTCGCCCGCCGCGGCTACGACCCGATCTTCCAGGCGCTGACCGGCTGGGTCGCGGCGCAGCTGAACCCCGAGGTCCCGATCCCGGATCTCGTGCGCAACGCGGTCGTCGACAAGGCGACCGCCTACACCCTCGCCCAGGCGATCACGGCGGCGCTCTTCGCCCGCGAGCGGGGCGCGCCGGGCCAGCACGTCCGCGTGTCGATGCTCGATGCCGGGCTCGTCTTCTTCTGGCCCGACGGCATGCTGCGCCACACGCTGGTCGGCCCCGACGTCGAGAACCCGATGGTCCCGGGCGAGCGCTACCAGCTGACGACGACCCGCGACGGCCAGCTCGTCGTCTGGGCGGGCACCGCCGAGCAGATGCGCGGGACCCTGCGCGCCGTCGGCCGCGACGACCTCGCCGACTCCCCGGGCCAGCGCGGTCGCGAGATGCTGCGACCCGAGAACGTGGCGGAGCGCGTCGCGGCGTTCACCGCCGGCGTGGCCTCGATGACGACCGAGGAGGCCTATCGTCGCATGCTCGAGCTCGAGGTCCCCGCGGCCCCGATCCTCGACCACGCCCAGGTCCTCGTCGACCCGCAGCTCGCCCACAACGGCACGATCGTCGAAGCCGTGCATCCGGTCTACGGCCGCTACCGCAGGACCCGTCCCGCCGCGCGCTTCTCGCAGACGATCCCCGAGCCGACGCCGCCGGCCGCGCTCTACGCCGAGCACGGCGACGCGATCCTCGCCGAGCTCGGCCACGACGCGGCCGCCCGGGCGCGACTGCGCGCGAGCGGGGCGGTCGTCGTCCGCGAAGCGGGGAGCCGACCTTAGTCGGAGCCGGTCCGAGCGGGTCGGAGCGGATCGGAGCGGATCGGAGCGGATCGGAGCGAGCCGAAGCAGGCGCACCGACGCGCCCGTCGCACGGCCCCCTGCACGCGGGCCCCGACCGCGGGAACGCCGGCTCAGGGCCGGGCGACGACCTCGCCGTGGAGCGCGACGAACCAGGCGTCGGGCTCCCGCGACCAGCGGCGCCAGGCCTCGGCCATCTCGGCGAGCTCGTCGCGGGAGGCGAGGCCGTAGGCGATCGCCTGCTCACCGAAGGCCGAGAGCGTGCAGCGATCGGCCCAGAGCCCGCCCCACCAGGCACAGCTCGCCGGATCGGCGAAGGTCCAGGTCGAGCTGGTCGCGACGACCTCGCGGAAGCCGGCCGCGTTCGCCCAGGCCTTGAGATGACGCCCGGCATCGGGCTCCGCGCGGTTGCGGCGGGCGACCGCGCGATAGACGTCGAGCCAGCGCAGCAGGCGCGGGTCGGCGGGGGTCCAGACGAAGCAGGCGTAGTCGCTGTCGCGGACGGCGACGATTCCGTCCGGGCGCACGACGCGCCTCATCTCGCGCAGCGCGGCGACCGGATCCGTCAGGTGCTGCAGGACCTGATGAGCGTGGACGACGTCGAAGGACGCGTCGGCGAAATCGAGGGCGTAGACGTCGCCCTCGGCGAACTCGACCGCGACGCCCGCGCCCTCGGCGTGGGCCCGCGCTCCGCCGAGGACGTCGCCCGCGCGGTCGAGGCCGACGACGCGCCCGGGCGCCACGCGCCGGGCCAGATCGACGGTGAGCGTGCCCGGACCGCAGCCGACGTCGAGCAGCGAGAGGCCCGGTCGCAGACGCGGGAGCAGATAGGCGGCGGAGTTCTCCGCCGTGCGCCAGGTGTGACTGCGCAGGACGGACTCGTGGTGGCCGTGGGTGTAGACGTCGCGGGACATGGGTGTCGTCGCTCAGGCGACCGCGGCGAGGTAGAGCTCCCGGAACGACGCTTCGACGCAGTCCGCGAAGAAGGCCGGATCCGGCATCTGGTCGCGGCACGAGGTGACGCAGACCGAGATCGAGCCGTTGTAGCTCACGACCGCGAGGAAGAGCCCGAAGCCCTCCATCGGGAGCCCGAGGCCGTAGCTCGCGATCATGCGCGCGCCGGTGAAGTAGAGCGGGACCTGGGGACCGGGGACGTTCGAGATGACGCAGTTCGCGATCGGGCGCATGCGGCTCATGAGGCCGGTCCGCGCGATCAGGCGCCCCGAGATCCCGGCGAGGGCGCCGGGCAGCGTCTGGGTCACGTCCGTCATGCTGCGGGCGCCGACCGCCCGGGTGATGTGCTTCGAGTCGAGGGTCGTCTTGTAGATCCGGCGCAGGCGCTCGAGCGGATCGCCCTCGTCGGTATGCAGTCGGACGAACATGCCCGTCACCTGGTTGCCCTCGCTCCCGTGCTGGGCCGCGGTCCGCGTCGAGATCGGCGCGAAGGCGGCGAGGGACTCGAGCGGGAGCTCGCGGTGCTTCTCGAGATAGCGGCGCAGGGCCCCGCTGCAGACGGCGAGCATGACGTCGTTGACGGTGCAGCCGTCGACGGACTTCCGGATCTGCTTCACGTCGGCGAGCGGGAACGTCCGCGCCTCGAAGACACGATGGGGCGAGACCTTGCGGTTGAAGCGGGTTCGGGGGACCTCGCGCGGCGCGTCGGGATCGTCGGCGTGGGCCTCGCGGCGCTCGAGCAGGACCCGGATCGCGGGGGGCGCTGCCTTGCCCAGGATCTGCAGGAAGCGGAAGGGCTGGCGGACGTTGTTGATCGTGCTGCGCAGCGCCAGCTCGACGACCGAGGGCGGCGCCTCGGCGATCCACTCGCGCTCGGGGGGCGTCGCGTGGCCGTCGGGGGTCAGGTCGTGGAGGGCGGCGGTGATCTCGATGCCGGAGACGCCGTCGATCGCCGCGTGATGGACCTTCGTGAAGAGCGCGAAGCTGCCGGGCGGCATGCCCTCGACGCCGTCGAGGCCCTCGATCACGTACATCTCCCAGAGCGGCTTGCCCCGGTCGAGGGGCCGGGCGTGGAGGCGCGCGACCTGGATGCAGAGCTGGCGCCAGTCGCCGGGCTTGGGCAGCGCGATGTGGCGGACGTGGAACTCGAGGTCGAAGTCGGGATCCTCGATCCAGTAGGGATGGTCGAAGCCGAGGGGCACCTCGACCAGGCGGCGCCGGAAGCAGGTCGCGAGATGCAGCCGCGACTCGACGTTCGCGAGGATGCCCTTGAAGGTGACGAGCCCGCCCGGCGCGGTCGACTGGTCGTAAATCGAGAGCCCGCTGATGTGGGTCGGGGCGTTCGGGGTCTCGACGTTGATGAAGGTCGCGTCGAGACCGGAGAGCTGTTCCATGGCTGCCTCGCAGGCGGGCCTCGACGGTGGGCAGGAGCGTCGGAGGCGGGGGGGTAGGCGCGGCGCCCAGCATACCCCTTTCTAGGCGAGCTCCGGAACGGGGCCCTTGCCCACACGGACGACCTCGAAGGCGTGGCCCCGGGCCGCGAGGATCGTCGACGGCTCGGGCCAGAGCGGTCCGACGTCGATCACGACCTCGATCCGGCCGCGGTGGATCCGCTCGAGATCCTCGGGATCTTCGAGCGCGGGCTCCTCGTCGCCCGCCGTGACCGAGCCGGAGACGATCGGCTCGCCGAGCAGCTCGACCAGCATCCGACACACCGGCAGGGCGGGCATCCGCAGCCCGATCTCGCCGTCGCGGTTGCGCATCTCGCGCGGCACCTCGTGGCTCGCCTCGAGCACGACGGTGTAGGGCCCGGGCAGGATCCGTCGCACCGTCCGGAACACGCTCGTCGGCATCACCGCATAGCGCCCGAAGTCCCCGAGCGCGTTGACGAGCATCGCGAGGGGCTTCTTCGAGCGCTCGTCGAAGCCCTTGAGCACGCGGATCTGCGCGATCGCCTTGCGCGACGAGAGCGCGCAGCCGAAGGCGTAGCCGGTATCCGTCGGATACAGGATCACCTGATCCCGCCGCAGCGCCTCGATCGCCTTCTCGAGCTTGCGCGGCGCCGGGCGCTCGGGATCGACTCGCAGTCGCATGGCTCGCCTCCTGCCTGCTCGCGAGCGAGGCTCGCCGCGAACCTTCGCCCGAGGCGCCCGCGGCGGCAAGGCGGCAAGGCGGCGGGACGGCGGGGCGACGGACGGCCGGGCGGCAAGGCGGCGGGTCGGGTCGCGTGCTACATCGGCGCCCAGGAGATGCGCGATGGCTTCCCGCCCGGGCTTCGATTGGGCCGACCCCCTGATGCTCGAGGAGCAGCTCACGTCCGAGGAGCGCCTGGTCCGGGACACTGCGCGGGAGTACGCGCAGTCCCGCCTGATGACGCGGGTCCTGGAAGCCAACCGCCACGAGCGCTTCGACCGCGCGATCCTCGACGAGATGGGCGAGATCGGCCTGCTCGGCTCGACCCTGCCCGCGCGCTACGGCTGCGCCGAGGTCTCCCACGTCGCCTACGGCCTGATCGCCCGCGAGGTCGAGCGCGTCGACTCGGGCTACCGCTCGGCCATGAGCGTGCAGTCGTCCCTCGTGATGTACCCGATCTTCGCCTACGGCACCGAAGCGCAGCGCACGCGCTGGCTCCCCGCCCTCGCGAAGGGCGAGAAGGTCGGCTGCTTCGGCCTGACCGAGCCCGACCACGGCTCCGATCCCGGCAGCATGCGGACCCGCGCCGAGCGCGTCGACGGCGGCTACCTGCTGACGGGCAGCAAGACCTGGATCACCAACAGCCCGATCGCCGACGTCGCCGTCGTGTGGGCGAAGCTCGAGGGCGAGATCCGCGGCTTCCTCGTCGAGAAGGGCACGCCCGGCCTCTCGTTCCCGAAGATCGAGGGCAAGATGTCGCTGCGCGCCTCGATCACCGGCGAGATCGTGATGGACCGCGCCTTCGTCCCCGAAGCGAACCGCTTCCCCGACGTGAAGGGCCTGGCCGGCCCCTTCGGCTGCCTCAACAAGGCCCGCTACGGCATCGCCTGGGGCTCGCTCGGCGCCGCCGAGTTCTGCTGGCACGCCGCCCGGACCTACACCCTCGGCCGCACCCAGTTCGGCCGCCCGCTCGCGGCCAATCAATTGATCCAGCTGAAGCTCGCCGACATGCAGACCGAGATCACCCTCGGCCTGCAGGCCTGCCTGCGCGCCGGCCGCCTGATGGACGAGGGCCGCCTCGCCCCGGAGAACATCTCGCTGCTCAAGCGAAACAACTGCGGCAAGGCCCTCGCGATCGCCCGCGTCGCCCGCGACATGCACGGCGGCAACGGCATCTCCGACGAGTTCCACGTGATCCGCCACTGCATGAATCTCGAGTCGGTGAACACCTACGAGGGCACCCACGACATCCATGCGCTGATCCTGGGCCGCGCCCAGACGGGCATCCAGGCGTTCAGCTGACGGCGATCACCGCGGAGCGCTCAGGTCGTCGAGCGCAGGGCGCCCGGCCACCGATCAGTAGTGCCACGGGAACTTCTTGAAATCCCGGGGTCGCTTCTCGAGGAACGCGTCGCGACCCTCCTCCGCCTCGTCCGTCATGTAGGCGAGCCGCGTCGCCTCGCCGGCGAAGACCTGCTGCCCGACCAGCCCGTCGTCGATCAGGTTCATCGCGAACTTGGCCATGCGCTGGGCCGTCGGGCTCTTCGAGTTGATCTCCGCCGCCCACGCGAGGGCCGTCGCCTCGAGCTCGGCGTGGGGCACCACCGCGTTCACCATCCCCATCGCCTTCGCCTCCTCCGCGTTGTAGCTGCGGCCGAGGAAGAAGATCTCGCGGGCGAACTTCTGGCCGATCTGGCGCGCGAGATAGGCGCTGCCGAAGCCGCCGTCGAAGCTCGCGACGTCGGTGTCGGTCTGCTTGAAGACGGCGTGCTCGCGGGAGGCGATCGTGAGGTCGCAGGTGACGTGGAGGCTGTGGCCGCCGCCGACGGCCCAGCCGGGGACGACCGCGATCACGACCTTCGGCATGAAGCGGATCGCGCGCTGGACCTCGAGGATGTGGAGGCGGCCGGTGCGACCGGGATCGATCGAGTCGGCGGTCTCGCCCTCGGCGTACTTGTAGCCGTCGCGGCCGCGGATGCGCTGATCGCCGCCGCTGCAGAAGGCCCAGACGCCGTCCTTCGGCGACGGTCCGTTGCCCGTCAGCAGGATGCAGCCGACGTCGGTCGTGCGGCGCGCGTGGTCGAGCACGCGGTCGAGCTCGTCGACGGTCTTCGGTCGGAAGGCGTTACGGACCTCGGGGCGGGCGAAGGCGATGCGGACGGTGCCCTGGTCGACGGCGCGGTGATAGGTGATGTCGGTCAGGTCGAAGCCGGGCACCGCGTGCCAGCGGGTCGGGTCGAAGAGCTGCGAGACCATGCGGATCCTCCTCGGGCCCTCTTCGGGCGAAGAAGGGGCGCCGAAGATAGCGGCCCGGGCGGCGGAGCCGTCGCGCTATGGTGCCCGGCTCCGCGGCGGGGCGAGGCGGGCGGGGCGAGCGAATCGAGGCGAGCGATGGCGCAGGACGACGGACGGACGGACGGGGCGATCGACGTCGACGCGCTCGGTGAGACCCTGCCGCTCCTCGAGGGCATCCGGACCGCACGGGCGATCCGACGACTGCGCCCGGATCCCGTCCCGCGCGCCCTGATCCGCAAGGTCTGCGAGGCGGGGACCTTCGCGCCCTCCGGTGGCAATCGGCAGCCCTGGGTCTTCGTCGCCGTCGACGATCCGGACCTGCGCCGCTGGGTCGCCGACCGCTACCGCCCGATCTTCCAGGACTACATCCGCGAGCCGATCGCCCGGGCGGATCGCGAGGGCTTTCCGGCGCACTTGCGGCGCAACATGATCGCCTCGCTCCACCTCGCGGAGCATCTGCACGAGGCGCCGGTCCTGCTCTTCATCGCCGGCTGGAAGCGGCGGGGCGAGGAGCAGATGCAGGCGCTCTATCCCTGTGCACAGAACGTCCTGCTCGCCTGTCGCGCGGTCGGTCTCGGCGCCTCCTTCACGACGCTCCACCGGATCTTCGGCGAGGAGTGCGACCGACGGCTGGGCCTCCCGCCCGAGATCCCCTCGGCCGTCATGATCCCGATCGGCTGGCCGGTCGGGCAGCACGGCCGTCCCCCGCGCGAGCCCGTCGACGGCAAGCTCTTCTGGAACGCCTTCGACGCCTCGAGCGTCGAGTCGAAGCGACCGATCCGTTAGGCGCTCCCGGCGCCCGTCGGTCACCGGCGCTAGACGAGCTCGATCGCGACGCCCGCGAGCCCGAACCGCTCGCCGCGACGACGCGGATCGCTCGCCGCGAGCCGGACCGCCGCGAGCCCCTCCCCGTCCTCCCCGGTCGCGAGCCCGCGGAACGCGATCTCGCCGCGGTCGAGGAAGATCCGCGCGATCTCCGGGCACGGCGCCGACCGCGGGCCCCGCGCGGGATCGCCCGCCACGGCGAGCGACTCGAGCGGGCGGCCGAGGACCTCCGCCCAGCGCCGCGCGAGGCGCTCGGGCTCGGCGCTGCGCAGGGTGATCCCGACGAGACCGCGAACGACCTCGTTCGAGACGAAGTCGCGCCAGTGCGGGCCGGCCCCGACCCAGGAGTTCGGCGGGTCGGGCTCGTCGAAGGAGATCATGAGGCCGCCGGTGTCGGCGGGATGGAGATGGATGCCGGCCCAGTCCTGGCCATGGGGCTCGCCGCGGGTCTCCTGGTCGAGAACGATCCGGACGCCGAGCGACCGGACGCGCGCGCGATGCGCGGCGAGCTCGCGCGTCGCGAGGATGACCATGTAGCCGCCGTCGCCCTGGCGGGCGAGATGGCGACCGCCCGGGGTGTCGGAACGGGTCGGCGCGAGGATCTCGAAGAACGTGTCGCCCATCGGGAGCACGACGTTCTCGAGCCCCCAGGTCGCGACCGACGGATCGCGGAACGCGACGCGCAGGCCGAGCCGCTCGGCGAAGTCGGCCTCGGTCCGGGCGAGAGCCCGCACGATCAGCGTGATCTGGAGCAGCGAGATGGACGGCGCCCGCGTCTCCCCCGCCCCCGCCTTCGTTTCGCCCGCCACCGCGCGCCCCCCGAGCCCCTCGCGCCGACGCGCGTGCCATACTGATGCCGCCCCGAGACCGGGAACGACACCGAGAAGGAAGCAGACCTTGCGCGATGCAGCCCCGTCCAGCCCGGCCCCCGCCCCCGTCCTCTACTCGGTGCAGGACGGCATCGCGCGGGTGACCCTCAACCGCCCCGAGGCCCGCAATGCGCTCTCCGCCGAGCTGATGCGCGAGCTGACCCGGGCCTTCGAGCGGGCGGCCGCCGAGCCCGAGGCCCGGGTCGTGATCCTGACCGGCTCCGGGAAGGCCTTCTGCGCCGGCGTCGACCTGAAGGAGGCGGCGACGGTGTCCGGCGAGACGGTCGTCCCCGGCGAGCGCCCCTCGGTCTGGCGCGCGATGGAGGCCTGCCGCCGCCCGATCATCGGCGCGATCAACGGCGCCGCGATCACCGGCGGCTTCGAGCTCGCCCTCGCCTGCGACGTGCTCGTCGCATCGACGAACGCGCGCTTCGCCGATACACACGCGCGCGTCGGCGTGATCCCGGGCGCCGGCCTGTCCCAGCGCCTCTCGCGGGCGATCGGGATCCACCGCGCCAAGTACCTCTCGCTGACGGGCAACTTCCTCTCGGCGGAGCAGGCCTACGAGTGGGGCCTCGTGTCCCACGTCGTCCCGCCCGAGCAGCTCGAGGAGACGGCGCTGCTCGTCGCGAAGGACATGCTCTCGGTCCTCCCCCACATGCTCGAGCCCTACAAGGCCCTGATCGACGAGGGCTTCGCCCGGGCGCTCGGCCCGGCCCTGACCCTCGAGTCGGAGCGCTCCGCGGCCCACATCGAGGCGATGGGGGCGTGGGCCGGGGCGCGCGATGCGTTCGAGGCGGTGCGGGCCCGGGGGCGCGGCCAGCAGGGATGACGTGCGCCGGCGGGCTAGGCTGTCGGGGAACCGGGCGGGCCCGGCGCCCCTCCATCGAACGGCCCCGGCCGCCGAAACGTCCCCGTGCCGCCGTCGTCGACGCAGTCTCGACGAGCCCGGCCGACCGCGGCGGCGCCCTGCAGGAGAGACCCATGTCCCCGACCCGACGCCCCGGAGCCCGCACGCTCCCCAAGCTTCCCGGCACCGCCCTCGTCGCCGGCATGCTCGCCGCCCTGGCGATCGCGGCCGCGCCCTCGGCCGTCGCCGCCGACGTCGCCGGGGGCGAGCTCTACGGCTACCGCCTCGGCGAGGTCGTCGAAGGCTGCGGCCGGCAGACGGCCCCCCTCGACTGGTCGCCCATCCCGCCGCGCGCGCAGCCCGCGCCCTTCGACGAGCTCTGGGCGCTCTGCACGCCGCTCACCCACGAGGTGCTCGCGATCTCGGCCCGCGCCCGCGTCGCACCGGACGCCGGCCGGACGCTCGTCGACGAGCTCGTCGCCGTGCTCGAGGGCAAGTACGGAAGCGCCCCGGGCTGGAAGCACGATGCCCAGTCCCGGGAGCTGCTCGGCAGCTACGACTCGATCGATTCCTTCGAGAACGCCCAGGTCCTGCTGCGCGTCTCAAAGCGCCACGAGAAGACGGCCACCGACGGCCGCTCGGCGATCGTCGAGATCCAGCTCGACCACTCGACGCTCGCGCCCCGGCGCGACCTGCGGGATCGGGCCGAGCGCGAGCGGCAGGAGCTGCTGCGCCGACGGGCGAAGGCGAAGGGCCTCGACCAGGGGCTCTAGGTTCCGGTCGGCTCGGATCGGGGCCGGCCGGGCGCGCGCTACTCGCGCAACTCGCGCTACTCGATCAGGACGCGCGGCTCCCCGAAGCCCTGCGCCTTGCAGGCGGCGAGGTAGAACGCGACGGTGGTGTGGGCGTCGACCACGCTCGTGACGTTGCCCTTCTCGTCGAGATTCACGTTCGCGCCGTACATGTGGAACCAGACCCGCGTGTCGTTCTCGATGCACTGCAGGGTATGGACCGACCCCGCCGGCTCGTAGAGGAACGAGCCCGCGCGGTTCACGTAGTCGTACTCCTTGTACTTCCACGCACCGGCCGTCGTGTAGCCGAAGACGGGCCCCGTATGGCGATGGGTCTGCACTTCGTAGCCCGCCTGGAAGACGTTCTCGATGATCCAGAGGTTCTCGCCGAGCTTGACCTGCAGGACCTTCAGCTTGGCCCCCTGGCCGATGTCGACGAAGGGCAGGTCACGGGCACCGATGTGGATCGATTCGGGGGTCTTCATGAGGTCCATCTTCGCGGGCTCCTGAGGTTGCGCCGGGCTGGTATGCTGGCCCGACGAGCGTACGGCACGCGGGCCCGACCAGCGAGATGGATCCATGAAGACGAAGACGCGCGCCCCGAAGCAGCCCCCCGCCCGGAAGAGCCCGGCATCGCTCGCCCCGCTGCTCGCGGAGGCGCGGGCGCTGCAGCCGCGGATGGTGGCGCTGCGCCGGGCGATCCACGAGGACCCGGAGATCGGCCTCGAGACGCCCCGGACCCGGGAGAAGCTCCTCGCGGCCCTCGCCGGGCTCGAGCTCGAGCTCGACCTCCACGCGCGGACGAGCGGCTTCGTCGCGGTGCTCCGCGGCGGGGCCGCGGGCCCGTCGCCGCGGCGCATCCTGCTGCGCGGCGACATGGACGCGCTGCCGATGCCCGAGGAGACGGGCCTCGCCTACTGCTCCCGCCACGCCGGCCGCATGCACGCCTGCGGCCACGACGCCCACGTCGCGATGCTCGTCGGCGCGGCCCACCTGCTCGCCGGCCGCCGCGACGAGCTCGCGGGCGACGTCGTGTTCATGTTCCAGCCCGGTGAGGAGGGATTCGGCGGGGCGAACGTGATGCTCGAAGAGGGCATGCCGGCCTTCGATGGTGCCTTCGCGCTCCACGTCGCCCCCCCGCTCCCGACGGGGCTCGTCGGGACGAAGCCCGGCCCGCTGATGGCCGCCTTCGACGACTTCGAGATCGACGTCGTCGGGCGCGGGGGGCACGCGTCGATGCCCCACGACTGCGTCGATCCGGTGCCGATCGCCTGCGAGATCGTGCTCGCGCTCCAGAGCTTCGTCTCGCGGGAGATCCCGGCGCCGGACGCGGGGGTCCTGTCGGTGACCCGGATCCAGGGGGGGACGGCGAATAACGTGATCGCCGACGTCGTGACGCTGCAGGGCACGCTGCGCGCGCTCTCGGGCCGCACGCGCTCGGCGCTCTCCGAGGGGCTGCGCCGGGTCGCGGAGGGCGTCGCGCGGGCCCATCGCGCGGAGGCGCGGGTCCGGATCCAGCCCGGCTATCCGGTGGCGATCAACGACGGCGGCTTCGAGGCCTTCGCGCGCGGGGTCGCGGGGGAGCTGCTCGGGGCGCAGGCTGTGATCCCGCTGCCGGGCGCGGTGATGGGGGCCGAGGACTTCGCCTACGTGCTCGAGCGCACGCCCGGCGCGATGATGCTGCTCGGCGTGCGCGCCCCGGGCGTCGACGACCCGGCGCCCTGCCACTCGACGCGCATGCTGCTCGACGAGGACGCGATGCCCCTCGGCACCGCCCTCCACGCCGCGATCGCGACCCGCTTCCTAGCCACCTGACCCCGACGGCCCGCCCCCGCCCGATGGCCCCGGCTCGGCTCCGGCGCCCGGCCGGGGGCTGCTAGACTGCGCGCCGTTTTTCCGGCGCCGGCGCGCGCCGATCCGACGAGGAGGAGAGCGTGGCTCGCGAGGATCTCGAAGGGGTGATCGGTCTCGGCGTCGCGGGCAACTTCGCGGGCCATCTCGAGCAGGCGGGCGAGGCGCGCGACTTCAAGGACCTGAAGATCGCCGACGCCCGCGCACCGAAGGGCGTCTTCCCCTTCTACGTCCCGCTCCCGCCGGGCGCGTCCTCCGCCCACTTCCTCCACCGCTTCCCGATCTCGAGCGACACGATCCGCCTCGGCTCCCGCGAGGAGAAGCACCAGATCGAGCCCGAGGTCGCGCTGCTCTGCGATCTCGGCTGGTCGGGCGGGCGCGTCGTCTCGGTGACCCCGCGCTTCGCGATGGCCCACAACGACTGCTCGATCCGCCGCGAAGGCGCGAAGAAGATCAGCGAGAAGAAGAACTGGGGACCCGAGTCAAAGGGGACCTCGCGCCAGCGCATCGCGATCGATCGCTTCGAGCAGGGCGGCGTCCTCGACCACTACCGGATCGCCTGCTTCCTGCGCCGCGGCGCCGCGGTCCACGAGTACGGCGTCGATTCCCCGGTCGCGAGCTACAGCTACATGTACGGCGAGCTGCTCGCGTGGCTCGTCACGAAGTTGAACGAGCAGCAGGACGAGGGACCGCTCGAGCGCATCGCCGGCTGGCTCGAGCAGGCCGGTCGCCCCCGGCAGGCGCTGATCAGCATCGGCGCGACCCGCTACACCGACTTCGGCGAGACGAACTTCCTCGAGCCCGGCGACGAGGCGATCGTCGCCGTCTACGATGCGCGCCGGCTCTCGAACGCGGACGTCCGCCGGATCGCCGCGGGCGAAGCGTCCGCTCCGACCGAGGGGCTCTCGCTGCTGCGCCAGACCGTGCGCTGACCGTGCTCGATCCCAAGCTCGCCCTGCTCTTCGCGATCTTCGCCGCCGGCGCGGCGGGCGGCAGCGTCCCGCTCTGGCGCGGCGCAGCGACCGGGAGCGCGCGGCTGCTCGGGTTCGGGAACTCCTTCGCCGCCGGCATCTTCCTCGCGGCCGGCCTCGTCCACATGCTGCCCGACGCGGACGCGATCTGGCGCGGGCTCGGCTTCGAGTTCCCGGTCGCCTTCGCGCTGTCGGCGGTGGCGCTGACCTCGATGCTGCTGATCGAGCACGTGCTGCTCCCCGACCACGTCCACGAGGAGCTCCACGTCCCCTCCGACGAGCGCTTCGGCGAGCACCACGGCCACGCCCACCAGGACGGCCACAAGGACGCCCTCTCCGCCTACTCCGCCCTCGTCGCCCTCTCGATCCACTCCCTGGTCGGCGGCCTCGCCCTCGGCGCCGAGCAGGACTGGACGAAGGTCGTGGTCATCTTCGTCGCGATCTTCGCCCACAAGTCGGCCGAGGGCTTCGCGCTGGGCGTGAGCCTCGCGCGGAGCAAGGTCGCGCGCCGCCAGGCCTGGCGACTGATCGGGCTCTTCGCGAGCTCGACACCGATCGGCGGCGTGATCGGAATCGTGCTCGGCCGAACGATCGAGGGCGACCTCGCGGCGATGGTGCAGGGGGTGCTGCTCTCCCTCGCCGCCGGAACCTTCATGTACGTCGCGACCTTCGACGTGCTGCGCGACGAATTCCCCCATGCAGGCGGCCGCTTCGCCAAGTGGGTCGCGATGGCGCTCGGGGTCGTCGGGATGAGCGGACTCGCGCTCTGGAGCTGAGCCGCGATCGGCCCACGGGGGGACGCCGGCGCCCCCGGACGGGCGACCTGGACCGATTTCCTGCGGTCGGACGATCCCGTCCATGAGATACTGCGCTGCGACGCCCCGAGACAGCGAGAGCCGACCCATGCCCACCGCCGCCCCGTCCGTTCGACCTGCTCCCCGCGCCGCCCGCCCGCGCGTGCGCCGCGCCCGCTTCACCCGGCGGCTCGGTGCCCTGGCATCGACCGCCCTGACCGCGCTGGCCGCGTGGACCGCGCTCGATGCCGGCGTCGCCCGCGCCGTCGCGACCCCGTTCACGCAGAAGGGCGTCGCCCTCGCGAACCTCGCCACCGAGGTGACCTGGAACGTCGACTTCAGCACCCTGCCGCTGCGCCCGAGGCTGATCGTCGATGCCTTTCCCGACGCGGCCCACGGCGACATGTCGCTCGAGCTGACGATCTCGAACTGCAACTTCACCTATCCGAACGAATTCTTCACGTGCAACGACACGTTCACGCCGGGACACCTGCCGAGGATCTCCACGCCCGCGACCGGCCCGCAATCCGTCGACTTCCAGCCCTTCGACTGCGGGGCGGTCGAGACGGCGAATCCGCCCTACGTCGGCAAGACCTGCGACGTGAAGGTCCGCGCCCTCTCCTTCGGGACCGCCGGGGCTCCTGCGACGGTCGACGTCACGATCCGGGGCGTGACGGTGGTCCCGTCGGCGACCTACAGCGCGCAGGTCACGACGACGATCGACGACTCCCTCCCGCTCGGCTCCGTCCAGTACTTCAACGAGAACCAGAACTTCCGGTGGATCTACGACACCAACAACGACAACGTCCTGATCACGCCCGTCGCAGGCCGCTGCGAGTACACGCCGCCCGCCTTCAACCAGACGATCCCGTTCACCTACCAGTTCCAGGGCAGCCCGACCTATCGCGGCCTCGACTGCTGCACCTGGCAGGTCGGCTCGCTCACGGGCGTGACGGGCACGGGCCAGGCCATCTTCTACGTCGGCATCGACTCCACCAACCCCGCCAACCAGCCCGGGGACGCCGACGTCGACGGCATCAAGGATCTCTGCGACAACTGCCCCGCCCGCCCGAACGGCCCGCTGCTCGGGAGCTGCATCTCGGGGACGAAGGTCGGAAAGCTCTGCCGCTCGAGCCAGGAATGCCCGGGCGGCGCGTGCAGCCTCGCCCAGGAGGACGCGAATCGCGCGGTGCCCGGGGACGCCTGCGTCCCGGAGCCGGGACTCGGGTCGATGCTCGGCGCGGGGCTCGGCCTGCTCGCGGCTGCGGCGCGCCGGCGCTCGCGCGTCTTCACAGCCAGCTGTTGATCAGCAGGAAGGCCGCCCACGAGCTCGGATGGGCGTAGGCGGGGTCGTCGATCAGACGCCGCTGCGCGCGCTGCATCGCCTGCGCACGCGACACGCTCGGATCGGCGAGCGCCTCGTAGAACGTGGCGAGCAGGGCCGAGGTCGCCTCGTCCTGCACGAGCCACAGGCTGCCGAGCACGCTGCGTGCCCCCGCCTGCACCGCGGCCCCCGAGAAGCCGAGCGCCGCGCGCTCGTCCCCCGCCGCCGTCTCGCAGGCCGAGAGCACCAGCAGCTCGAGCGGTCGCTCCCGGTACTGAAGCAGCTCGACGGCGCGACGGAACTCGTCGAGGCGGAGCTTGCCGTCGTGGGTCAGCAGGAAGCCGCCGCGATCGGCGCTCGAGAACTCGGCGTGGGACGCGACGTGGACGAGATCGAAGCTCCGGGTCGAGAGGTTCTCGATCAGCGCCTCGCGCGAGAAGGACTCGTCGAGGAGCACCTTCCCCGGCAGATACTTGTTCGCGGTCTCGAGCTCCTGCTTGACCTGCGGCAGCGCATCGAAGCCCTGGACCGCGGTCGTGAGCCCGCCGTAGAGCGAGCCGACCTTCGTGCGGTCGAAGGGATGGGGATCCGAGAGCTCGAGCGACGGGGTCGTCGCGAGCGCGATGCGCTCGATCAGATGGCGCTCGCCGTCGTGGAGCGCCGCGAAGGGAATCGTGCGCAGGATGCCGTCGGGCACGACGACGAGGGTGTCGGGGGCGTCGCGCTCGAGCAGGTCGCGGATCGGCTCGATCAGCACGCGCTCGAGCGCCTGGGCGGGCCGCAGATAGAGCCGCGTCGTGCGGTCCTCGAGCAGACCGCGGTACTGGCGGGCGAGCTTCTCGAGCTCGACGCGGCCGATCGCGACGGTGCGACTCTCGATCTCGCCACGCCGGGAGACGAGCAGCTCGAGGCGATCGTCGAGGATCACCGGATAGAGCACGAGGAAGTTCCCCGGTGCCTCGTCGACCCGCGCGCGGGACGCCCGGTTCCGGTCGACGCAGTCGTCGGCGAAGTAGTCGCGCAGCTCCGCCACGCGATAACGCTCGAGCACTGCCTGCGCCGCGCGCAGGTCCGCCGTGCGGGAGGCCGGCTCGGTCTGCCTCGCCGCCCGCCGAAGCAGCAGGTCGACGAGCCCGCGATAGGCCTCCGCGTCCTCGGACTCGAAGACGCTGCGGCCGCCCCGCCCGGCGGGCGGCGAGCCCACGGCCTCGCGCGGCCGACCGACGATCGCGACGGCCTCCTCGTAGCGCGCGAGCGCGCCGTCGAGGTCGCCGAGGCGGCGGCGCAACCGACCCGCCTGGATCGTGGCGCGCGCCCCGATCCCCGCCGTCTCGCTGCGGCGGGCCTGGGCCAGGGCGCGGTCGGTGAGCCCGAGGGCCTCCTCGAAATGGCCCTCGGCCTCGTAGAGCGCACCGAGCGAGGCCAGCGCCTCGGCGCGCAGGGCGGTCGAGCGCGCCGCGTCCGCATCGGCGAGGGCGCGCGTCAGCAACGCGTTCGCGGCGCGCGTCCAGTCGGGCGTCCGTCCGGGCGCGCTGGCGCGCGCGAGCTCGAGGCTGCGGGCGAGATGGAGCGCGAGCGACGCCCGCAGCGGCGCCTGCTCCGCCCCCTCGAGTCCGTCGAGCGCCCGGATCCCGTCCTTCGCGGCCCGGCCGCCCGCGCGCCCGCCGAGCGCAGCCGGATCCGCTTCGATCCGGGCGCGCAGGGCGTTGGCGAGGGCGCGCGCCTCCATGCCCCGGTCGCCGCGGCTGCGGGCCTCGCCGGCAACGGCCTGATAGGCGGCGAGGGCCGTGTCGAGGCGTCCGGTGCGCGCGGCGAGATTGGCCGCGTCGAGGCGATTGGCGGCGGCGAGCGGGGGCGACGCCTCGAGCAGCGGCTGCGCCGCCTCGAGCTCCGCGCGCGCCTGCTCGAGCTCTCCCGTCGCGGCGAAGAGCCGGCCGCGCAGCGACCGCGTGAGCCCGAGGCGCACGGGATCCCCGAGCGTGCGCGCGAGGGAGAAGGCCTCGTCGAGGGCGTCCCGCGCCTCCCGGATCGCACCGCCGGCCAGCGCCTGCTCCGCCCGCTCGACGAGCGCCGCATGCTGCGCCGCCGGCGTCGCACCGCCCGCCATGCGGTCCGCCGCTCCGTCGGCCGCGCCGCGCCCCTCCTCGGACCGGGCGACCGATCCCGACGCGAGCAGGAGCAGGATCGACGCGAGCGCGGCGAGCCGGGCAGACCGCGCGAGCCGCACGGGCCACGTGCGCGGCGCGAACGACACGAGCGGCGCCTCGATCCAACGCGCCGCGTGGGTGCATCCGTCTCGTGCCTGCCTCATCGCGCCCTCCAGGTCACGCGGAACGTGACGCCGTGGTCCTGCAGATCGCCGTGCTGCCCGGTGTCGCGCAGGGCGCCGGCCCAGTCGACGCGCAGCGAGAGGTCGGCGCGGGGCGACCACTCGAGGCCGGTGCCGAGGCTCGAGAGCGTGCGCTTCCCCGGCGACGCGTGGTCCCCCTTCCAGCTCACGCGGCCGACCTCCGCGAAGGGCGCGAGCGAGAGCACCCGACGTCCCGTCACCGTCCGCAGCAGCGGGAGCCGCACTTCGACGCCCGAAGAGAAGCCCTCGTCCCCGACCAGCTGGTTCGTGCGGTAGCCGCGCACGCTGCCCGGCCCGCCGATCACGAACTGCTCGAGGGAGAGCAGCGGCCCGTCGGCGAGCTGGGCGTCCCCGCGCAGATCGACCTCGATCCCGCTCCGGTCGAAGCGATGGAAATAGCGCAGCTGACCGACCCAGCTCGCGAAGCGCGCCTCGGGCACGTCGCCGCTGCGGACCTCGACCACGCCGCCCGGGGTCGTGACGCGACCGCGGTGCATCGTCGCGTCGAGCACGTCGAGGCCGAAGCTCGCGATCGAGCGCAGCGTCAGGGCCGAGGAGCGCATGCGGTGCGTCCAGGCGGTGTTCGTGCGCAGGATGCGCAGCTCGCTGCGGCCGAAGTCGGAGCCCGCCGAGAAGGAGAAGGGCTCGTCGCCGAAGATGGTGCTGCGGCTCTCCCGCAGATCGAAGGAGAGCCCCGCCTCGATCCAGTCCGTCGGCGTGCGGTAGAGCGTCTGGTTCAGGCCGAAGGAGTAGCTCAGGGACTGATTGCCGACGTCGAGGTCGTCGAGGAGCGGATCGAGGATCTCGGCGTGGGTGTAGCGGGCGTCGACGAGCAGCTCCGTCCCGCTCGGATGCAGGGGCAGCGAATAGCTGCCCGCGACGCGGTAGAGCCCTTCGCTGACCATCACCTCCGCGCCCAGCCGATCGCCGAGCCCGAGCGGATTCGCGTGGGCCACGTCGGCCGAGCCGGCATAGGCGCCGACCGAGGGCGACTGATGGTTGTCGAAGGCGAAGAGCAGGCTCGCGGGGTCGGCCTCTTCGATCGCGACCAGCAGGTTCGAGGTGCCGGGCCGCGAGCCCGGCTCGAGCCGGGCGTCGAGGCGGGCGATGCGCGGATCCTGCGACAGGACGCGGAGCGCCGCTTCGAGATCGGGGACGCGCACCGGCGGACCGGCCCCCCGCTCGAGCCGGCGGCGCAGGACCGACTCCCGATAGCGTCGGGCGCCGGTGATGCGGATCTCGGCGAGCCGACCCTCGACGAGCTCGACGCGCAGACGCCCGTCGGCGACGGTCTGCTCGGGCAGGCGCGCGCCGGAGGTGACGTAGCCGGCGTCGACGTAGACCGCCGTCAGCGCGCGGCGCAGACGCTCGAGCTCCGCCGAGTCGAGGGGACGGCCGAGGAAGGGGCCGGCGGCGCGGAGGAAGGCCTCGTCGGGGAGCGCGGTGTTCCCGGCGAGCTCGAGGCTGCGCACGACCAGGCCGGCCTGGGCACCGAGCGCCTCGACCTCGGCCGCCGACGGGGCCGGCACCGCCGGCAGAACCCGCTCGCCGCCCGCTCCCGCCCCGGCGCCGAGCGACCGCTCCCCCGGTGCCTCCTCGACCCGCGGCGTCTCGCGCTCCGTCGCGAAGGGTCGGTCGCGGACGCGCGTGCCCGGCGACTGCGCCCGCGCCGACCGAGCATCCGCGAGCGCGAGGCCGAGCACGAGGACGACGGCGAAGAGCAGCACGACGACGCGCGGAGGGACGCACAACCGTTCGATCCGCCGAAGACCGTCCACCACCGGCGCTCGGCGGGCGAGCCCATCGCGGAGGTCGCCCCGAGCCCGACTGCATCCCTCGCCGAGGCCCATCGCGTCCCCCGAGCTAGTCGACGCAGCGCGAGGCGAGCGCGAGATCGGAGCGGGCGGCGGGCATCGACGCGGCTTTCCGATCACCGCTCGGGTCGTCCTTCGGCGCGCCGTCGCCGGTGTCGGCGGCCGCGACGAGGACGCCGTCCGACGCGAGATGGAGCGCGAGCGGTGCCGCGAGGTACTCGTCCGCGTCCACCGCGAGCCGCGGCCGCTCGTCGACGACGAAGCGGTTCGAGGCCCCGGGCCGCCGCGCCGCGCAGGGCTCCCGCACGAGATGCGAGGCGTCGGCGGCGGGCGTCGCGAGCTGGGCGACCTCCGGGAGCACGTTGCCCTCGACGCCGTTGATCAGCACGACGCCGTCGATGCCCCGCGCGGAGCTCGCGTCGATCGCCGACTGCGCGTCGGTCAGGACGAGGGCCGACTCGAGATCGATGCGGCCACCGGCCCCGGCGTCGGCGCGGGCGATGATTCGGCCGTTCGAGAGGACGAGCGCATCGGGGCCGGGGCGGAGCGTGATGTTGCCACCGCTCTCGGGCCCCGAGGTGACGCTGGTCGTGATCGACGCGTTGCGCAGCTCGACCGCGCCGGCGACGGCGAGCTCGATGTTGCCGCCCGCAGCGTTGGGGCTCTCGGTGGAGATCGTGGCGTCGTGCACGATCATCCGATCGCCGATCTCGAAGCGCAGGTTTCCGGCGGCGCCCTGCGAGGTCGCGTCCGCCGGGCGCGCCGAGATCTCGGCGCCGTCGCTCATCATCAGGGTGCGCGTCGCGACCCGGATCTCGCCGGCGTCGCCGCTGCTGCCGGGCTGGGACAGGGTCGAGATGCCGGTGAAGTTCTCGGCGTCGGTGCGGCCCGCGAGGGTGATGAGATCGCGGGCACGGATGTCGAGCCGACCGCCGGGACCGGCGCCGCGGGTGCTCGAGTCGATGCGCGCATTGCCCGTCATCGAGAGCGCCGCCACGTCGATCGCGAGCTGGCCGGGGAGCCCGTTCGCCGGGCTCGCGCGGCCGTTCTGGATGACGAGCGCGCCGTAGTCGTCGAGGGCGAGCTGGCCCTCGGCGGAGTGGATGCGGATGCTGCCGGGATTGCCGGTGCCGTTCGCGTTGGTCGTGATCTGGGAGACGTCGTCGGCACTGCGGCGCCCCTCGATGCGCATCGAGTCCTGGAACGCGACGTCGATGGTGCCGGCGGCGCCGGCGAACTCGCTGCGGGCGGTGATCTTTCCGCCATTGCGGAGCACGACGTCGCGGGCGTCGATGCGGACGTCGCCGGCATCGCCGGCGGAGACGTAGCGGACCGTGCAGAACGAGGCGCCGCAGAGGCCGGCCTCGACGACGGTGCCGTCGGAATAGGGCGTCACGAACGCGACCGGGACCGTCACGACCTGCCCCGGCTCGGGGAGCAGCACGAAGCCCGAGTCCGCGAAGATGCCCGACTGTCGCTCGCTCGATCCACCTTCGATGGTGAGCGTGCCGGTCAGGCCGATCGTGATGTCGCTCGCGTCCGTCGCGGTGACGGTCAGGGTCCGGAGCTCGGCGTCGCGGATCGTCAGGTCGTCGGCGCGGAGGAAGATCGCACCGGACCCGAGCCCGGGGAGCTCGAAGAGGCCGGCGAAGGGGTTGCGGTTGATGCCGCTCGTCGAGACGACCATCTCGTCGGCGATCGTGACGTCGCCCATCCGCGGGCTACCCTCGATCCGGATGCCGTCGGGATCGAGGAACACGTCGCCCGCGCTCGCGAGCGCGACGAGGTCGAGGCGCCCGCTCCGCGCCGAGACGAGCGCGGTGCCCCCGTCGCTGCGACCGCCGAGGAGCGCGATGTCGCCACCGACGAGGTGGAGCGATTGATCGATTCCGAGCTCGATGCGGCTGCCCTCGACGCGGATCGGCGCCGGCGTCCCGAGGAACCCGAAGCCGACGGGATCCGCGACCGAGAGGATCGAGGGCGGCGCGGTTCCCCCGGTCTCGACGCGATCGCCGTTCGAGAAGATCAGGCGATCGGCGGTGCTGACGGTGAGCGCGCCCGAGAGATCGACCGTCGCGTGCTCGCCGAAGACGATGCCGTCGGGGTTGATCAGGTAGAGGTTCGCACCGGCGATCTCGGACTGGATCTTGCCGTCGATCGAGGATCGGCCGCCGGTGATCGTCGTGATCAGGTTCTGGATCCCGGCCGGCCCCTGGTAGACGGCGGTCTCGTTCGAGGTCAGGTCGAGGCGCGAGAAGCTGTGGAAGAGATTGTTGCCGGCGCGCTCCCCGTCGGACTCGCGGATCAGGTAGCGGAGCTCGCCGCCGCTCCCGACCTCCGTCGCGACGGCGCCGGCCCCGGCCGAGCCGATGCGACCGTCGCGGACGACGTCGGCGGCGGCGATCGGCGCGAGCAGGCCCGCCCCCGCCGCCAGCGCGAGGACGCGGCGGTGCACCGCCCGCCGTGCTCGTCGACTTCGCGCGTCCATCTGCCTCCTCCCGGCGCCACCGCGCCGTCGATCGGCTCCCTCCGCGCGGCCCGGAAGCGGCCTCACGGCTTCGCGTTCGTGACCTCGGCCAGGCGGTCGCGATAGGTCGCGATGCGCTCGACCTCGGGATGGGCCTCGGCGAGCGACGCGTAGAAGTCGAAGGCGTCGTACCAGAGACCGAGCTCCGCGAACTTGTTGCCCCGGACCGAGGCCTCGGCGCTCGACACCGTCGCGCGTCGCGCGTCGCCGGCCCCCGCCACCCGCAGCGCCCCGGCCGACACCGGATTGCGCGACGGCCGATCGGGATCGACGACGATCGACACGAACCAGCGGTAGTCGACGTCGGGATCGAGCGTGGCGCCATGCTTCGCGAGATCGAAGGCGTGGAGGCCCGCGGCGTGGGGACCCGGGAGCTCGACCCGGACGACCGGATCGATCGACTCGCCGTCGACGATCGTGATCTGGACGGGATGATCCGTCGCCTTGTCGAGCGCCCACCAGAGGCGCGGGCTGCGCGAGAGCGTGAGGCCCGTGTGGTCCCCGGGCGCGCGAGCCGCGACGTGGGCCTCGCTCGGCGCCGCGCGCACCGCCCCGAACTGCCGCATCCAGACGAGCGAGTCCCCGCCCCCGCTCGGCGTCGCGTAGTCCGGCGGCGGCAGCTGGCTCACCGCCGCGAGCAGGACCTCGTCGCCGCGCTCCGTCTCCGCCGGCGCGGGCTTCGGGGCCTCGGCGCCGGCGGCCTTCGGAGCGGCCCCCTCCCCCGGCGAGACCGCGGCGTCCTCGGCGCCGGCAGGAGGGCCAGCCTGCGCGAGCTCGACCGGCGCATCCTGCGGGCCGGCCGCCGGGGCGGGGGAAGGCGAGGCCCCGCTCGGCTCTGGCGACGGCGACGGAGCGGGCGCAGCGGTGGACGGCGCGGGCGGCGTGTTCGCGGCCAGGGCCGACTCGGGCGCGGCCGCCTCCGCGCCCGGGGCGGGGACGAGCCCCTCCGGCGCCGCCTCCTCGACGGGCGCGGGCTCGGGCATCGAGCGCTCGACGAGCTGGGGTGTGGCCGGCTCGCTGCGCGGACCCGAGAAGCGATCGAGCGCCCCGCTCAGCCAGAGTCCGGCCAGCACCACCACGGCCAGGGCGAGCGCCGGCACCGGCGCCAGCAGGTCGAAGCCCCGCAGCTTCTCGAGCAGACCGACGAGCGCCTCGCGCAGGGACTCGACGAGCCCGCCCTCCGCCCGCACCCCCGCATGCGCGGAGGCCGGATGCCCCACGATCGCGGCCTCGCTCCGGGCTCCCCACGCCGCCGGATCGAAGCCCCGGATCAGGCGCAGCTCGCTGCCGCAGCTCGCACAGCTCGCCAGATGATTCTCGATCTGCATCGCCCGCTCTCCCAGTCGTGCCGGCGCCTCGGCGAACACGGCGAGATCCTCGGGCTCGGGATGGAGCATCGGCGCCTCCCCGTCCTCGGTCAGGACGGCGCGCAGGGCGCCGTCGAGCGCCATCCACCCGGCCACGGTCGCCGAGCAATCCGCGCAATGCGGATAGTGTTCGCGAAAGGCGTCGAGCTCCGAGTCTCCGGTCGCCCCGAGCAGGAAGGCGTCGAGTTCCACGCGATCGGCGCGTTCACAGCGCATCGCTCGCCCTCCCTTCCCCGCGGCACGGACCGGATCGGTCCCCGCCCGACGGGGCGCCACGCCGCCCTTCGGCGTCGACCCCGGCTCGTCCCAGGAATCGCGCGAGGGGGGCGAAGCGGATCACCACCGCCGACGGATGGGCGAGGCTCGCGGTTTCAGGCCGGACGCGGGTCACCGAGGACCTCCTTCAGGCGGACGAGGGCCGTCCGCAGCGCGCGCTTCAGGGTGCCGAGCGGGATGCCGGTCGCCTCGGCGGCCTCCTCGTAGGTATGCCCCCGGAGATAGACCCAGGTCACCGCCTCGCGCTCCCGTTCGTCGAGTCGCGTCATGGCCTCCCGGACCGAGACCGAGAGCTCGAGAGCGCGACCCGGCGCGGTGTCGGGGGGCGGCCAGGCGAGGGCACCGCCCTCGCCGCCCGCGTCGGCCTGATCCTTCAGCTCGACGGGTCGGCCCCGGCGCTGCAGGATCCGGATGCGGTCGATGAACTTGAAGCGGGCCGCCTGCCGCACATAGGCCACGAGCGCCCCGGACTCGGCGAAGCGCCCCTCGCGCCAGGCCTCGATCGTCGAGACCAGGACCTCCTGGATCATGTCGTCCCAGTCGGCCCGGAAGTCGTAGGCGCGCCAGCTCGTCAGCAGACCGGTCACGAGGCGGACGAGCCGCGCGTAGGCGGCGCGGTCCCCATCGAGGACCCGCGCGACCACCGCGAGCCAGTCGACCGCTCCCGCGGCCCCGCCGTCGAAACGCGCTTCCGTCACGGGCACAGGCTAACGAGACCGGGGCCCCCCGCCACACGCCCGGGCGCCCTGACCCGCCATGACGCCCCGACCTATCTTCGCCGACTTGACCGCACGCGCACCGCAGCCCGAGGATCCGATGAGCCTGCTCGCCGAGCTGCGCCGGCGACGGGTCTTCCGCGTCGCCGGCACCTACGGCGTCGTGGCCGGCTCGTTGATGCAGGCCGGGGCGGTGATCCTGCCCGCGTTCGAGGCACCGCCGGGCGCGATGCGCTGGATGATCCTCGCGCTGGTCGGCGGCTTCCCGATCGCCGTGCTGCTGTCGTACTTCCTCGACATCTCGCCGCGGGGCGTGCGCCTCGCGCGCGGGGGCCCTCGGCGCGGCGGCGGCGCGAACGGAAACGCGAGCACGAGCGAAGTCGAACGCGGACGCGACGGAGACGGAGGCGGGGGAGAGGAAGCCGGTGGAGCGCGGACCTCGCTCTTCGCACGCTCGCTCGAGATGATCCTGCTCGGCCTCGCGCTGCCGATCCTCGGCGTCGCCCTCGCCCTGCTCTTCTCGAGCGGCCACGACGCGGCTCGGGTCACCGCCCGCGCGCGCACGAGCGGCGAGCGCGCTTCGCTCGCCGTCCTGCCCTTCGAGGACCTCTCGAGCGACGGCACCGACGGCGGCTTCTTCGCCCTGGGCATGCACGAGGACCTGCTCGCCGCCCTGGCGCGCATCCCGCGGCTGCGGCTGATCTCGCGGACGAGCGTGCTCGGCTACGCCGACTCGCCGAAGAGCGTCCGCGAGATCGGCGACGAGCTCGGGGTCGAGCACGTCGTCGAGGGCAGCGTCCGCCGCACGGCGACGCACGTGCGCGTCACCGCCCAGCTGATCCGCACCGACACCGACGAGCCCATCTGGGCCGAGCAGTTCGACGCCGAGCTCGCCGACGTCTTCGCGGTCCAGACGCGGATCGCCCGGGCGATCGCGCAGGCGCTCGAGCGCGAGCTCGTCGGCGCGGACGAGTCGGCGCCGCCGCCGGTGCTCCCGGTCGTGCCCGCTGCATACGACGCCTACCAGAAGGCCCGCGATCTCCATCGCAACCTCGACCCGTCCGATCGGACGACCTTCGACCGCGCGCAGCATCTCTACGAGGAGGCCCGGAGGCTCGACGCGCACTTCCCGCCCGCGTGGGTCGAGCTCGCGATCCTCCACGCCGAGGCGCGCTGGTTCGGCCTGGATCGCTCGCCGGAGCGGATCGAGCAGGCCCGGCGCTGTCTCGAAGAGGCGCGCCGGCTCCCGACGCCGCCCGACCTGCTCGCGCTGGCCGAGGGGATCTTCGCCTACTACGTCGACGAGGACTTCGGCAAGGCGCTGCTCTTCTTCGACGACGCAGCCCGGCTGGCCCCCGGCGCACCGGAGCCCGCGTTCTACCGCGCGATGATCCTGCGACGGCAGGGCGAGCTCGACCGCGCGCTCGAGGCCGAGCGCAAGGCCCTCGACCTCGCTCCGCTGAACCTCGCCTACCGCGACGAGCTCGCCTGGACCCTCGCCCTGGCCGGCGAGCTCGAGGCGGCGCGGGGCGTGCTCGAGGAGATCCTGATGCGCGATCCCGGCCGGCCGCGCGCGCAGCTGCAGAAGTGGCAGCTCGACCTCGAGCTCGACGGCCGGCCGAAGGAGGTGCTCGAGGCGCTGCTCGCGACCGACCGACGGACCTGGTTCGAGCCGCATTACACGATGCTCGAGACCACCGCGATCCTCGCGGGCGAGGCCCTGCGCGTGCTGCCGCTGATCGATCGCCCGGCACCGACGCCCCTCGCGCGAGCGCGCGTCGCCCACCAGAAGGCCGTGCTCGAGCGCCATGCCGGACGGGCGGAGCGCGCAGCAACGCTCGCCGAGGAGGCCCGGCTCGAGCTCGAGCGCGCGGGGGCGGTGCCGGGGACGCCGCAGGCGCGGGCCGAGCGGCGCGAGCTCGAGGCCCTGATCGCCGCCGAGGGCGGCCGCCTCGCGGAGGCCGTCGCCCTCCAGGCCGACAACGTCACCGCCTTCCCGATCGAGCGCGATCTCGTGACGGGCGGACCGCCGCTCTGGCTGCTGGCCGAGCTCGAGATCCGCGCAGGCAGGCTGCCCGAGGCCGCGCGCGCCCTCGAGCGCCTGCGGGCGAAGCTGGCGCTCGGGAGCGTGCCCTTCGGCGGATTCTTCCTGCTGGCGCACTGGCCGGATTTCGAGGCGGCGCGCCGCGACGCCGCCTTCGCTGCGCAGCTCGCGCGGTGGCGGCCGGCGTATGCCGAGCGGTGGCCCGCAGGCGGGCGCTGAACGGAGCCCGGCGCGGCAGGTCTTCGGCACGCCGTGCGCAGCCCGCGCGCCGGCCCCTCATTCCCCTCATGCCGCTCGCATCCCCTCCCGATGGCGGAGCCGGAACCGGTCCGCGCACGCGCGGGGAGGCCCGACCATGCCGAACGCCCACGAATCGAACGACGATCGCCTCGCACGCCGACGCGCGCGCCGCTGGGAGCGACGGGTGCGCCTCTTCGCTCCGTTTCTCGCGGTGCCCGGGATGCTCGTCGTGCTCGTGCTCTCGGTGAACCTGATCGAGCACCGACCCGACCCGGCGACGCGCGGCCCGGCCTCGAGCGCACGACGGCCCGCCGCGACGCGGCCGAGCGAGCCCGCGCACGCAGCGAGCGCACCGAGTGTTCCGACATCGGGCGGCGTCGACTCCGCGCAGGTCGATGGGCACGCGCTGTCGGCGGAAGCGGTGATCGCGACGGCGGTGGCCGCCGACATGCCCCTCGCGGCGGGGGTCGGGACGGCGGACGAGTCGACCGCGCTCTTCGATGCACCGGCCCCGACGGCCGTCGCGCCGGGCGCCGCCACCGCGCGCTGAGCGGTCCCCCGGCGCGCACGCGAAGCGACCTGCCGACGTCGCGAGCGACCGCGCATCGCGCGCGGAAGCCGGGCGGCGGGCGCGCTCCCTGTGGCCTCAGCTGAGCTTGTTCAGGGCCTCGAAGTTCGCCTCGGCCTCGCTGGCGATGTCGGTCAGGCGATCGCCGTCGAGGCCGAAGCGCGCGCCCGCGGCGAGCAGGTCCGGATCGAGATCCGCGGGATCGCGGGGCCAGCCGTGCTCGATCCCATGGGCGATGCGGTGGCCGAGGTCGATCACGGCGGCGAGCTCGGCGGCCTCGCCTGCGACGGACGCCGGCGCACGCTGTCCGAAGACCGCCTCGCAGAAGGCGGGCGGGAAGCTCCAGGACTCGAGGATCATCGCGCCGAGCGAGACCAGTGTCGCGTCGGCCAGCGTGGCCACCGCCGCGGGGCTCGGTGCGGCGCCGTCCTCCTGCCAGGCCGGCAGCTCGGAGGCGAAGGCGAGCACGGCGAGCTGGCCGAGCTCGTGGACGAGGCCGGCGAGGAAGCCCGCCGTCTCCCAGCGCGGGAGCTCGCTCGTGACCTCCTGACAGGCGGAGGCCGAGAGCAGGGCGTGCTTCCAGATGCCGTGGGCGAGATCGCCGAGGCCGGGCGAGCGCAGCACCGTCGAGCGCAGCGCGACGACGATCACGATCGTGCGCGCCTCGCGGATGCCCATGCGCATCAACGCGTCGCGGACGCTCGTGACCTCGCTCGCGCCGCGAAAGAAGGAGCTGTTGGCGACGCCCATGATGCGGGTCGCGAGCGCGGGATCGCTGTTGACCGCCGCGGCGATCTCGTCGAGGTGGGCGTCGGCGCTCTCGATCAGCTTCAGGATCCGGTGGACCGTGGGCGAGAGGGACGGGAGCCGCAGACGTTTGCGCTGGATGGCGCGGGCGAACGGGTCGACCCAGCGCGCGAAGGCCGGATCCGACTGGGCGAGCGCGCGCGCCGCGGCGACCGCCTCGTCGGCGAAGCGGCCCGAGGCCTGTGCGCGACCGAGCCCGCTCTCGTCGATTTCCTGCGCTCGGATCGACATCGCCCCTCCTCCGAAGCCCTACGGCGACCGCCATCACGGACTTGATGGGGCAAATCCCGGGCAGGCACGTTCCCGACGCCGGTGCCCCAGGGAAATTCCGATGCCGCGGCGGGCCTCCATCAAGATCACCCCTCGACCGCCCGATCCCAGGCTGTGGTTTTTTGGACCCTTTCCATGGGGAGACTCCGATGAGTCCGCGAACCTGGCTCGAAATGGCGATCGTGGTCGGTGCCGTCGCCATCGGTCTCGCCCATTCGGACATCCGGGTCCCCGGCGCGACGATCGCCGGCACGGGCGGAGATCCGCGCGCCACCGATTCGCCCACGGCGCGGCCCGCGTCCGCCATCGGGGAGGGCGCCCCGTCCTCCGCCCGACCGTCGGGCGCCGACGGCTCGGCGCGCCTCGCGGCCCACGCCTCCCCGCCGAGCGGCGACGAGCCCGCATCCGCCCCGCCAGCCGGATCCCCCGGCCCGCCCCCGCGCCTCACGCCCGCGGAGCTCGACCGAGCAGGCCCCGAGGTCATCCGCGCCGAGCTCGCCCGGGTCATCGAGGAGACGCGCGCGCGACGCGCCCTCCAGATCGCCCCCGAAATCCTGGCGCGGGTCGCCGACGACGGCAGCGTCCGCGTCGTCTTCGACGCCCGGCCCGGAGCGGATCCGGGCGACCTCGCGGAGGTCCTCGACTCCGGGAGCGGGGCCGCGTCCGTCGAGGACCTGCGCGTCTTCCCGCTCCTCGGCCACGGCGCCGCGAAGCTCTCGCCCGGCGCGCTCTTGAACCTGATCACCGAGACCTCCGCCTCGACGATCGAGCTCGACGCGCCCCATACCCCGAGCCTGCTCCAGAGCGTGCCCCAGATCGGAGCCGACCTCGCCCATCAGGCCGGGGACGACGGCGACGGCTTCGCGGTCGCGTTGATCGACACCGGCGTCGATCTCGACCATCCGATGTACGCGAGCCGGCTGATCGAGCAGGCCTGCTTCTCGGTCGGCAACGACTGCCCGAACGGCACGAACCAGATGCTGGGCGCCGGCGCCGCCGCCCCCTGTGCGCTCCCCGGCTGCGATCACGGCACCCACGTCGCCGGCATCGCCGTCGGCGACCTCTCGCCGAATCCGCTGGTCGGCGTGGCCCCCCATGCCCAGCTGATCGCGATCAACGTGTTCAGCGACTCGAACGGGGAAGCCGTCGCCTACACCTCCGACATCCTGGCGGCGATGCAGCACGTCCTCGCGCTGTCCGCGTTCCACGACGTCGCCGCCGTGAATCTCTCGCTCGGCGGCCAGGCCTACGGCACGACCCAGAGCTGCAATCAGGCCTCGCCCGCCCAGGTCAACGCCATCGCGCAGCTGCGCAGCGCCCGCATCGCCACGGTCGCCGCCGCGGGCAACGACGGCTTCACCAACGCGGTGTCGCTGCCCGCCTGTCTCTCGAACGCGATTGGCGTCGGCTCGGTCAGCGACACCGACGTCGTCTCGAGCTTCTCGAACTCCGCCGACTTCCTCGATCTGCTCGCGCCGGGCGAGACGATCCTCTCCGCCGCCGACGGCGGCGGGACGCGCAGCGCGACGGGGACGTCGATGGCGACGCCGCACGTGTCGGGCGCCTTCGCGGCGATCCGCGAGGCCGTGCCGAACGCGACGGTCGACGAGATCGAGAATGCCCTCCGACTCTCGGGCGTTCCGATCCTCGACGGGCGCAACGGCATCACGATCCCGCGCATCCAGGTCGATCAGGCGATCACGATGCTCGAGGCGGCTCCGCCGAGCTCGGGCGGGGGCGGGGATCCGGTCGCCGCCCAGAACGGGGGCGGTGGAGGCGGCGGCTGCGGGCTCGTCGGCCTCGAGCCGTTCTTCGTGCTCGCGCTGGTGCGCGTCGGCCGGCGTGCCAGAATGCGGCGCCGAGGAGGCGCCTGCATCGATGTCCGTCCACGGTGAATACGCCCGCGCGCTCGACGGCCTGATCGAGGCTCTCGCGGCGAGCACACGCCCGGACCGCGCGGGCTGGATCGAGGCGCTCGAGGCCGCCCGGGCGACGCAGACGCGGGATCTCTCGACGGCCGCGCGCGCCGCAGGGACGATCCTCGACCGCCTGGAGGCCGATCTGGACGGGGGCGCCCCGAAGCGGGCCGACGATCCGAACGTGCGTGACGCCTGCCACCATCTGCGCGCCCATTGTCATGCCATCCTGGGGCCCGTCGCCGGCCGGCGCTGATCCCCGAATTCGCCGGGATCGGAGCGACCGGGCCGTGATAGGATCGGGCGCGCCCGAAGCCGGCCGAAAGCCGAGGGCCCCGCGGACGATGCGAAGCCGAAGCGAGCCATGTGGATGCCTGAACCGCGATCGCCGTCCCCGAAATCGCGTCCGACCCTTCGGCGATGCCCGTCCCCCGCGAAGCGCGGAGGCAGGCTCGCATCGGCGCGCGGGCGCCTGCTCGGGATCGTCGTCGGCATGCTCGCCGCAGGCCCGGCCGCCGCCGCGCTGATCGCGACGGGCAACGGAACCGGCAACGTCACCGCGCCCTCCCCCGATCCCGGATTCGCCCGCGTCGGCGCCGTCAACGGGCTGTCGGGCGTCTATGCGCGCAACGGCTGGGTCCTCACGGCGAGCCACGTCGGCGAGGGCGAGTTCCTGCTCGGCGGGACGCGCCATGCGGCGGTGCCCGGCTCGACCCATCGCTTCCTGAACGACGACGGCAGCGCGGCGGACCTGATCGCCTTCAAGCTCGCGACCCGCCCCGCGCTCGCCGACGTCACGCTGACCGCCACGCCCCCGGCGCTCAACACGCTGATCACCGTGATCGGCTACGGCTTCGACCGCGGCAGCTCGACGACCTGGATGGGCGTGAACGGCTGGAACTGGGCGGGCACCCGCTCGATGCGCTGGGGCACGAACCGCATCAGCCTGATCGGCGACCTCGTGCTCGGCACCCACGCCTTCCGCATCACCTTCGACGACCTCACCGGCTCGCAGCCCGGTCAGTACGAGGCGGACATCGTCGTCGGCGACTCGGGAGGCGGAGCGTTCGTCGGCAGCGGGACGACGGCACAGCTCGTCGGGATCCTCTTCGGCCGCGCCTCCTTCGTCGGTCAGCCCGCGAACACCTCGCTCTTCGGCAACGGCGGCCTGATCGTCGACCTCGAGGCCTATCGGGACCAGATCCTCGCGGTCACCGACCGCCCCGACTGCAACGATGGCCTCGACGAGGACGGCGACGGCTTCGTCGACTTCCCCCAGGATCCGGGCTGCACCGATGCCCTCGACGGGTCGGAGCACGGTCCGACCTATCAGTGCGACAACGGCATCGACGACGACGGGGATCTCCTGATCGACTTCCCGGCCGACGACGGCTGTCTCTATCCCAGCAACCCGATCGAGGCCCCCGAGCCCGGGCTCGGGGCGATGCTCGCCGCGGGGATCACCGCCCTCGCGGCTCGGGACCGGTGGAAGGCTCGGCGGGACGGCCGGCGGAAGAGCCCGAGCGGGAGCCGACGGGGGAACGCCGGCGAAGGCTGGGACGGGACCGCTCAGACGTCGTCCACGAGGTCGACCCGGTAGTTGCCGCGCCGCTCGTCGTATTCGAGCCGCACGCAGCCTTCCTTTTCCGCGTCCTGGAGCAGCTCGTTGAAGTTGCGGTAGCCGGCGTTCGTCTCGTTGAAGTCGGGATGGACCCGTCGCAGGGCCTGCTTGATCATCGAGCCCCAGACGACGTCGTAGTCCTTCGAGAGACTCTCCATGATCTCGAGCACGAGATCGATCGCGTCCGGCGCGTCCGGACCGTCGGGCGAGACGACGCCCTCGGCGGCGCGCACGGCGGGCTTCTCCGGCGACGCCTTGTCGGACTTCTCGGCCTTCTTCGCCTCGGCCGGCTTCTTCTGGGCGTGCTTCTGCGCCTTCACGTCGGCCATCTGCGCCAGATCGTCGTAGTAGAGGAACTCGTCGCAGGAGGTCATCAGCAGCGTCGAGGTCGAGTTCTTGACGCCGCAGCCGATCACGCGCTTGTGGTTCTCCTTCAGCTTCGAGACGAGCGGCGAGAAGTCGCTGTCGCCCGTCAGCAGCGCGAAGATCTCGATGTGGTCCTTCGAATAACAGAGGTCGAGCGCGTCCACGACCATGCGGATGTCCGCGCTGTTCTTCCCGCTCATCTTGGAGCGCGGGATGTCGACGAGCTCGATGCCGCGGGCGTGGAACTCGCGTACGTCGCCGCGGTACTGGCTCCAGTCGCAGTAGGCGCGCTTGTAGACGATGCGCCCCTTCTCGAGCAGGCGCTTCAGGATCAGGTCGATGTTGATCGTCCGCCACTTCGAATCGCGGGCACCGATCGCGAGGTTCTCGTAGTCCACGAAGATCGCGATCAGGGGTTCCTCGGACATCGCTCGCACCTTTCCCGGCACCGGTGGCTCGGATCGGCGGGGCGCGCCGCCCGATGCGACCCGCGGGCCCGCCGGGCCTCGGGCGGATCTTCGGCCATCGGATCGCTCTGCGCTCGTCGAATCGCGCGACCGGCCGGCGCGACGCGTCGGCCGCGCCCTTCGTCTCGCCCTTCCGCGCGCCCTTCAGCGCGTCCCGGTGATCCCGCCGTCGACGGGGATCAGGACCCCGTCGACCCAGGCGCCCGCGCGCGAGGCGAGGAAGATCGCGACCCCCGCCATGTCGTCGGGCCGACCGATCCGGCCGAGCGGGACGAGCTCCGCGACCCGATCACCGAGGCGCTCGAGCGTCGCGCGCATCATGCGGCTCTGGAAGGGCCCCGGTGCGACGGCGTTCACCGTGATGCGCCGGGGAGCGAGCTCCCGCGCGAGCATGCGCGTCAGGTGGTGGACGGCGGCCTTGCTCGCGCCGTAGGCCCAGGTCTGGAGCGCCGGGACCTGGATCCCGTCGACCGACCCGATGTTGACGACCCGCGCCGGATCTTCGTCGCTGGCGGCGCGCTCGAGCATCGCGGTCAGCCGGCGGGTCAACGAGAAGACCGCCTTCAGGTTGACGTCGAGGACCCGGTCCCAGGCCGACTCGGGATAGTCGGCATAGGACGCCCCCCAGTTGGCCCCGGCGTTGTTGACGAGGACGTGGAGCGCGGGCTCGCGGCGCTCGAGCTCGTCGGCGAGGGCGTTGCAACCGGCCTCGCTCGAGAGATCGGCCTCGATCGCCCGGCAGTCCCCTGCGCCGCCGAGCTCCGCGATCCGCGCGTCGAGCTCCGCGCGCTTGCGCGAGGCGATGTAGACCCGCGCCCCGGCCCGCGCGTAGCCGCTCGCGATCATCCAACCGATGCCGCTGCCGCCCCCGGTCACCAGCGCGCACTTGCCCCGGATCGAGAAGAGATCGTCCACGTCGCGGCCTCCCGTGCGGCGGCGGACCGGGCCCGGCCCCGGCCCCGGCGCGCCGCGCAGTATAGGCAGCGCGAGCGCGCGCTTTGTCGAGTGGCAGGTCGCGCGATAGCTTCGGCGCCCCATGCCGACCGACCCGAAGTCGAACGCCGACGCACCGGACCTCGTGCCGGGGCGCGCCACGGCGGCGGGCACACGGGCCTTCGCGAACCGCTCGAACGCGTCCCCGGACCATTTCGCCCGCCCCGACGCGCTCTCGCTGGCGTCGATCGGCTTCGGCACGCTGCGCGGCGAGCCCGGCGGCGCCGACGACCTGCTCTACCGCAGCGCCCTCGCCGACTATCTCGAGCGCGCCGGCAACGTCGTCGTGACGGCGCTCTCGGACCGCTTCCAGACGAGCGAGCGCGCCGTCGGGCGGGCGCTGCGGCGCGCCCTGCGCGAGGGGCGGATCGCGCGGGAGGAGGTCGTCGTCGTGACGAAGGGCGGTGCCCTGACGCCCGACGGCGAGCACGTGCGGGACCACGCGTCGGCGCAGCGCGACCTCTACGCGACCTACATCGAGACCGGGATCCTCGCCTACGACGACATCCACCGCGGCCTCGCCCTGACGAAGCCCTTCCTGCTCGACCAGATCGGGCGCAGCCGGCGCAACCTCGGCCTCGCGACCCTCGACTACTACCTGATCCAGGAGCCTGAGGTCCATCTGCGCGAGCTCGGGGTCGACGCCTTCCGCCGGAGCCTCGCGGAGGCCTTCGAGGCGCTCGAGCTCGCGGTGTCCCGGGGCTGGATCGGGGCCTACGGGCTCGCCACCTGGGACGGCTTCCTGCTCCCCGACTCGGATCGCAGCCACCTCTCGATCGTCGACCTGTTCGAGATCGCCCTCGACGTCGGGAGCGCCGATCACCACTTCCGTGCGATCCAGCTCCCCTACGGCCTCGCGATGGGAGAAGGCGCCGTGCTGCCGAGCCAGCTCGGCCCCGACGGTCGCGCCCGCGCCCTGCTCGAGTGCCTGCGCGACACGGGCACCGCCGTCTTCGCGAGTGCCCCGCTCTACGGCGGGCGCCTGATCGGCCGCGTGCCGGGCTTCGTGCGGCAGGCCTTTCCCGAGGCGCGCAGCGACGCGGCGGCGGCGATCCAGTTCGCCCGCAGCACGGCGGAGGTCCACTGCGTCGTGGTGGGCATGCGCGAGCTCACCCACGTCGAGGAGAACATGACCCTGGCCCGCGTCCCCCGCGCCCGGCCCGAGATCCCGGCGGGCCTCTTCGCGGTGGCCGCCCGGAGCCGCTCCGCGACCCCCTGATCCCGGCCCCGTCGCCTCCCCCGACCCGCTCGAACGGGATCGGATCCCCTCCGGTCGGACCGGAATTTCAGGGGGGCCGGCCGATCCGTCCTCAAGCGACCCGGGGCGGCCCGACGATGGCTGCGGCGAGCGCAGCCCGGCCGGTCGGGGGCGCGCGAGCGAGGATGGGCGATGCAGGGTGGTCGATCGACGGGCCTGATCTTGATGGGACTCGCGGTGGCGGCGTTTCTCGGGTCGACCTCCGAGATGCTGCCGCCGGCGACCTTCTTTCCGGCGCTGGCGCTCTTCGCGATCGGCGGCGTGAAGTTCTTCCAGTCGAGCCGCGCGGCCCTGGTCGCGGCCGATCGCGAGACGCAGGCGCGACTCCACCCGACGATCCGCGAGAACCGCTCGGCCCTGGCCGAGGCGGAGCGTCGGGCCCAGCGCCGGGGCGCCGCGCTCAGCTCCCTCAATGCCGAGTCGGCGGGTACAGCCCGGGCAGCCGCCCGGCCCGGGGTCGTCGGTCCGGCGAAGCGGGTCCCGGCTCGCGAGGCCGACCCGAACCTGGCCGAGATCGAGCTGCTCGACGTCCAGGAAGAGGAGCTCCAGATCACCCCGGACGTCTCGTTCCCGATCGAGCTCCAGCGCGGGGACGCCCTCGCGGATCAGCTGCGCAAGCTCAACCAGCTGCTGACCCAGGGCATCCTGACCGAGGAGGAGTACGCGATCGCGAAGGCCAAGCTCCTGGGCTGATCGCCGCTCCCAGCTCCCCTGCCGCTCTCGGCCTGCCCCGGCCCGTCGCCACCGAGCCGCGCCCGACCGCGCGCCGTTTCCGGGCCCAGAAAGCAAGAAGCCCGGAACACCTTGCGGCGTTCCGGGCCTTCCCTGGGAAGGGGAATTCGGCTTTATGTACTGAGGGAGTGGACCTGGCCGGGCCGAGGTGTCAAAAAAAATCGCGCTCCCTCGATTTTTTTTGGCGTCCGCCGGATTGCCACCTGGCTGCGGATCCCGCGGGGCCCCAAAGCCGGGGCCGGGCCGGATCCGGCCGGGCCTCGAGCCCGCCCGAACGATGCACCGCCCCGCCCTCAATGGGCCTCGCGCCAGCTCCGTCCCTGCCCGACGTCGACGACCAGGGGCACCGCCAGCTGCGCCGCCCCCTCCATGTGCTCCCGCACCAGCGCCGATACCGCCTCGGCCACATCGGGTGCCGCCTCGAAGACGAGCTCGTCGTGGACCTGCAGGATCATCGTCGCCGCGAGTCCCGTCCGCTCGAGCGCGCGGTCGACCGCGACCATCGCCTTCTTGATCAGGTCCGCCGCCGTCCCCTGGATCACCGAGTTCACCGCCATCCGCTCCGCCCCCTGCCGCAGGGCGCGATTGCGCGAGTTGAGATCGGGCAGATGGCGCCGGCGGCCGAATAACGTCCGCACGAAGCCGTCCGCCCGCGCCCGCTCGGTCGTCTCGTCGAGGAAGCGGCGCACGCCTTCGTAGCGCGCGAAGTAGGCGTCGATCGTCGCCTGCGCTTCGCCCGCGGCGATGCCGAGCTGCTGCGCGAGGCCGAAGGCCGACGAGCCGTAGATGATCCCGAAGTTGACCGCCTTGGCCCGCGCGCGCTGCTCGTCGGTGACCTGATCGAGGGGGATCCCCGCGACCTCGGCCGCCGTGCGGCGATGGATGTCGTCGCCGCGCACGAAGGCCTCGACCAGCGACGGATCCCCCGAATAATGCGCGAGGATGCGCAGCTCGACCTGGGAGTAGTCGGCCGAGATCAGGATGCGCCCCTCGGCGGGGACGAAGGCCTCGCGGATGCGCGCGCCCTCCGTGCCGCGGATCGGGATGTTCTGGACGTTGGGATTCGAGGCCGAGAGCCGACCGGTCGCGGCGCCGAGCTGATGGAAGCTCGGATGGATGCGCCCCGTGCGCGGATCGACGAGGGGCGGCAGCGCGTCGATGTAGGTCGACTTCAGCTTCGACAGCTTGCGCCACGCGAGGATCTTCGCCGGCAGCTCGTGGTGGGCCGCGAGCTGCTCGAGCACGCTCTCGTCCGTCGAGTAGCCCGTCTTCGTCTTCTTCACGATCGGGAGCTTCAGCTTCTCGAACAGGATCGTCTGGAGCTGCTTCGGGCTGCTGACGAGGAAGTCCTCGCCGGCGAGCGCGTGGATCTCGCGCTCGGTCCGTTCGAGCTCGCGGGCGTACTCGAGAGAGAGCTTCGCGAGATGGCGCTCGTCGATGCGGACGCCGGCGCGCTCCATCTTCGAGAGCACGCCGGTCAGCGGCCGCTCGATGCCGTCGTAGACCGCCTCGAGCTCGTCGCGCACGATTTTCGCCCGCAGCGTCACCGCGAGCTCGGGGAGGACCCGCGCCTCGCCCGCGGCCCAGGCGGCGATCGCCTCGACACCGAGCTCCTCCGGGCTGCGCGCGCGGGCCCCCCGCCCGGCCAGGTCCTCCCAGCCGTCGACGCGCAGCGCGAGGTGCTCCTGCGCGAGGGCCTTCAGCGTCTGGGCGCCGGAGGGATCGAGCAGGTGGCCGGCGATCTGCAGGTCTTCGGCGGGCTCGGGCAGCGCGTGGCCCGCCTCGGCGAAGACGCTCTGCACCGTCTTCGAGTCGAAGGCGATCCAGCTCGCCGCGTTCGGAGACGGGGGAGCGCCGACCTTCGCCGCGAGCCGTCCGTCGACGATGCCGCCGACGACGACGCCGACGACGCCACCGACGAGAGCACCGACGGCGTCGAGGGAGACCCCCGCGCGATCGAGCAGTCCCTCCCCCGCGATGGCCAGATAGGCGACCGGGCCCCCATCCGCCGAGATCGCGAGCCCCTGCAGACGCTGGCTCACCGGCGTCCCCGGTCTGACCCAGGGATGCAGCACGAGCGTCCGTGCGCCGGCGAGCCGGGCGCGCAGCGCCGCGAGCCCCGCGTCGTCGCGAATCAGCTCGAGGGCGGGATCGACCGACACCGTGGCCGCGGCGCTCGACGCCTCCGGCGACGCCGCGCCGGCCCCCGCGCCCGCATGCGACGACGACGCCGCGGGCGCCGAGGCGGTCGAGGCTGCCTCGGGCTCGCCGGGGGCGACGGCTTCGGCGTCGGGGCCGAGGGCATCGAGCAGGCGGGTGAAGCCCAGGCGGCGATAGAGCTCCCTCAGGCGCGGGCGGTCGAGCTCCGTTCGATCGAGCCCGCTCCAGGCCGACGGGATCGGCGCGTCCTCGCGCAGCCGCGAGAGCTCGCGGGAGAGGCGCGCCGCGTCGGCCTGCTCGAGCAGGCTCTCCCGCGCCCGTTTGGCCGGGACCTTCTCCGCTTCGGCGAGGAGCCGGTCGAGATCGCCGAACTCGAGGATCAGCTTCGCGGCGCCCTTCTCGCCGATGCCCTTCACGCCGGGGATGTTGTCGCTCGGGTCTCCGACGAGGGCGCGCAGGTCGAGCAGGCGCGCCGGCGGCACACCGAAGCGCTCCTCCACCGCCGCCTCGTCGATGCGCCGCCCCTTCATCGTGTCGAGCAGCTCGACCCCGGGCCGCACGAGCTGCATGAGATCCTTGTCGGTCGAGACGATGCAGACCTCGCCGCCGGCGGGCGCCGTCGCGACGAGCGTCGCGATGACGTCGTCCGCCTCGAAGCCGGGGACGACGAGCACGGGCACCCGGAACGCCTCGCACAGCAGCTGCATCAGCGGGATCTGGCTCGACAGGTCCTCGGGCTGCTTGTCGCGCCCGGCCTTGTAGGCGGGATAGATCGTGTTGCGGAAGCTCCCGCCCGGCGGGTCCATGGCGACGACGACGTGGGTCGGCCGCTCCTCGCGCAGGACCTTCGCGAGCATCGTCGCGAAGCCGTAGGCGGCGTTCGTGGGCGTCCCGTCCGGGGCGCGCAGGTTCGGAATGGCGAAGAACGCGCGGTAGAGCGCGTTGGCACCGTCGATCACGACGAGCCGGGCTCGCGCCTCGGCGCTTCGCGATGATCGCGAGGAGGGGTCGGGACTCACGGACCGATGTTAACGCGGGTCGCGTCCGCGATCAGCTCGCGCGCGTCTCGCGCACCGGCTGGGCCGGGCTCAGCTGGATCCGGGCCGGATCGACGAGGATGCCGCGCATCACGGTCTCGATCGCGTGCATGTAGAGCGGCTCGAGCGGCCGTCGCCGGATCTGCCGCCGGGCCTTCGTGTTGTCCGACTCGATCAGGGAGTTCGCGATCTCCCAGAGCACGTTGGCGACCTCCCAGGTATCGCAGGGCACGAGCTCGCCGTTCTCGACGCCCTCCTCCAGCACCCGGTGGGTCACGTTCAGGTTGAGCTCCCAGAAGCTCGAGATCTGGTCGATCACCGCCCGCGGCAGCTCGCCGATCACGCTCTCGTTGTCCACCGCCCAGAAGATCTGGAAGTAGTCGGGATGGTCGAGCCAGTGGGCGAAGTAGAAGCGCGCGATCGAGCGCACCCGGTCGACCGCGTTGTCGCCCTGCTCGCTCGCGGCCTTGATCAGGTCGTGGAAGATCTCGTGGTTCTGGGTCAGGACCGCGACGTAGAGGTCCGCCTTGCTCTCGAAATAGCGGTAGAGGGTGCCCTTCGCGACGCCCGCCTTCTCGGCGACCTCGTCGAGGTTGGCCTTCATGAAGCCGTCCCGGAAGAAGACCTCTCGCGCGGATTCGAGGATCCGGCGCCGACTCTCCGCCTTTTTCTCGTCCCGCGACATTCGAGGAGTGTCGACAAACAACGGGATTCCGCAAGGGGTCACCGAGAACCGGCCGAGGACCGATCAGGAATCGACCGGGTCGCTGCCCTCGTAGCGGAGCTTGTCGAACAGGATCGTCTGGATGTAGCGCTCGCCGAAATCGCAGATGATCGTCACGATCGTCCGGCCGGCGTTCTCGGGGCGCGACCCGTATTCGATCGCCGCGTGGACGTTGGCCCCGGAGGAGATGCCGCAGAGGATCCCCTCCTCGCGTGCGAGGCGGTGGGCCATCGCGACGGCCTGCTCGTTGGAGACGGTGATCACGCCATCGAGCTGGTCGGTCTCGAGGATGTCGGGCACGAAGCCGGGACCGATGCCCTGGATCTTGTGGGGCCCGGGCGAGCCGCCGGAGAGCACGGGGCTGTCGATCGGCTCGACGGCGATCGCCTTGAACGAGGGCTTCTTCGGCTTGATCGCGCGGGCGACGCCGGTGATCGTGCCGCCGGTGCCGACGCCGGCGACGAGGGCGTCGACGGTCCCGTCGGTGTCGTTCCAGATCTCCTGCGCGGTCGTCTCGAAGTGGACGGTCGGGTTCGCCGGGTTCTTGAACTGCTGGGGGATGAACGAGTTCGGGATCTTCGCCGCGATCTCGTTGGCCCGGGCGATGGCGCCGCGCATGCCCTTCGCCCCCTCGGTCAGGACGATCTTCGCGCCGAAGGCCCGCATCGTCGCCCGCCGCTCGGGGCTCATCGTGTCGGGCATGACGATCACGCACGCATAACCCTTCACGGCGGCGACCATCGAGAGGGCGATGCCGGTGTTGCCCGAGGTCGGCTCGACGATCGTCGACTTGCCCGGAACGAGCGCACCGGATCGCTCGGCGGCCTCGATCATCGCGCGACCGATGCGGTCCTTGACGCTGTTGCCGGGGTTCGCGGATTCGAGCTTGCCGAGGATCGTGGCGCCGCACGAGCCGACGACGCGATTCAAGCGGACGAGCGGCGTTCCTCCAACGAGGTCCGTGACGGTGGCGGCGATCTTCATGCGATCCTCCCGACTTCAAACGGCGTCGGGCGAGCATACACCCGGCGAATCGGCCCCGTCACGGGACGCCGCCGCGCGCCCCGCGTCGACGACGGCGCCGACCAGACGCTCGAGCAGCACCGTGACGTAGGCGCCCGCCGGAAGGCCGCAGCGCAGGTGGAATCCGTGCCCCTCGTCGAGCGGGCCGACCTCGATGTCGCGCACGGCGACGCGCAGCGGCCGCCGCGTGCCCAGCGCGCGCAGACCGCGGGGCAGGGTCAGCCGGCCCGTCGTCGGAATGCCGTGGCGCTCGAGGATCTCCGTCTCGAGGCGTTCGATCGCACCGCGCGGCGTGCGGACCTTCGTCCCGAAGATCGGGCCGGTCGCGCTGATCTCGAAGGCCCGGGCGCGGGGGCGCTCGCGCTCGAGATCCTCGACCCAGAAGAGTCCGCCGCTCGCCTCGACCCGGGCGAGGTCGCCGACTTCGACGTCGTCCCAGCCGTCGCCGCGCGCGTCGAGGACCGCGTTGAAGACCTCGGCCTGGAGCGCGGAGAGCAGGAAGCGCGCCCCGCGCAGATCGCGCCCGCGGAGCTTGCCGGAGAAGAGCTTGCGCCCCTCCTCCGCGTTGTCGCCGGCGCGGCCGAAGCGCTGCTCTCCGTAGCGATTCGGCAGTCCGCGGCGCACGAGCTCCTCGACCCGCGGCGCGAGCGTCGCCGGATCGAAGGGCGCCTCGCAGCGGACCGCGAGCTCGAAGCGATTGCCGCGCAGATGCCCGGTCTTGAGCTTGTGCTCGTGGGGCACCGCCGCGAGCACGCGCGCGCCTTCGAGCTCGAGCGCGAGAGCGCGCTCCGGCGCGACGCCCGGCACCGAGAACCATTGCCGCGTCCGGGCGTGGCGATCCTTGCGCCCCGCATAGCCCACGTCCATCGGCTCGACCGCGAGCACCCGCGCGAGCTCGCGCGCGACCTGCTCGGTCGTCCGCCCGCGCTTCTCGATCTCGAGGAAGAGATGATGGCCCAAGCCGGAGGGCGGATAGAGCGGCTCCTCGACGACGACGAAGTCGTCGGGCGAGGAGCGGATCGTGAAGCGGGCCTCGGGCGCGGGGTCGAGCGTCATGCGAAGGCGCCCGGCCGGCGCGCGAAGCGCCGCTCCGCCTCGGTGACCGGAGCGAAGGAGCGGCGATGGGCGGGACACGGGCCCACGCGCTCGAGCGCGGCGAGGTGATCCGCCGTGCCGTAGCCCATGTGGCGCTCGAAGCCGTAGGCGGGATGGCGCTCGGCGAGGCGGACCATCAGCGCGTCGCGGTGGACCTTCGCGACGATCGACGCGGCGGCGATGCTCGCGTCCTTCTGGTCGCCCTTGATGATCGACGTCTGCGGCACGTCGATCCCGGGCACCGTCCGCGCGTCGACGAGCAGATGATCGACGACATGCACGCGGGCGAGGCTCGCGACCGCCCGCCGCATCGCCTCGAGGGCCGCGCGGTAGATCCCGAGCTGGTCGATTTCTTCGACCGCCACCACGCCGAGCCCGAACCCGGGCGCACCCTCGCGGATCGCGCGGGCGAGCTGCTCGCGCCGCGCCGGCGGGACGCGCTTCGAGTCGTCGAGCCCCGGCAGGTCCACGACCGTGGGCAGCACCACCGCCGCCGCGACCACCGGCCCGGCCAGCGGCCCGACGCCGACCTCGTCGACCCCGGCGATCCCGCGCGCCCCGGCGCGGGCGAGCGCGTCGCGCAGGTCGAGGAGCCGGGCGAGCCGGAGGTGCTCCGCCTGCGCCGCATGCCGGCGGCTCCGGATCCGCTCGAGCAGCGCGCGGGCACCGGCCCGGGGATCGCTCGCGAGCCCCGCCTCGAGGGCCGCGAGCTCCGCATCGCCCCGGCAGGCCGCGAGCTCGGCCCGCAGCACGGCGAGCGGGCGAAGCGGGGCGGTCGGCCCGGACGGCGGGGCGGTGGACATGGATCGGGGCTCCTCGCGCGGATCAGGCGCGCTCGGAGTCTCCTGTGGATGCGGTCCCGTCGCCAGCGCGCGGGTCGAGGCGCTGCTCGAGCCGACGCACGCGGCGGATCAGGTCGGGCAGGCGCTTCAGGGCGGCCATGGCGCGGTGCCAGGTCCGCTCCTCCATCGCGGGCGAGCCGAAGACGCGCTCGCCGTCGGCGACGTCGTGGTGCAGGCCGGCGCGGGCGCCGACGAACGCGCGGGCGCCGATGCGCAGATGACCGGTCGTGCCGGCCTGGGCCATCACGATCGCACCGGCGCCGACGATCGTCCCGCCGGAGAGCCCGGTCTGGGCCACGATCAGGGCGTTCTCGCCGACGTCGCAGTTGTGGGCGATCTGGACGAGGTTGTCGATCTTGGCGCCGCGGCGGATGCGCGTCTCGTCGAGGGTCGCGCGATCGACGGTGGTGTTGGCGCCGATCTCGACGTCGTCCTCGACGACGACCCGCCCGCGGTGGGCCATCGCGACGGGTCGGCCCTGCTCGTCGGCGACGAGCCCGAAGCCCTCGCTGCCGAGCACGACCCCGGGCTGCAGGACGACCCGGTCCCCGACCTGCGTCCGCTCCCGCAGCACCGCCCCGGAGTGGATCCAGCAGTCGCGCCCGACCACGACCTCCGACGCGAGCGTCGCGTTCGCCGCGACGACCGTCCCCGCGCCCACGCGGCTGCGAGGCCCGACGCGGGCGCCGGCCTCGATCGCGGCGGTGGGATCGATCTCGGCGCTCGGGTCGACGTGGGCGCCGACGGCGACGCCGGCCGGCGGGCGCGGCGCCGGGAGGAACTGCTGCATCAGGCGGGAGAAGTCGTGACCGGGCCGGGCACTGCGCAGCGCGCTGCGGCCGCCGAGCTCGAGGCCCGTCGGCGCGACGACCGCGCGGGCGGCACAGCCGGCGAGCGCGGCGAGGTGGCTCCGATCGCGAACGAAGACGAGCTCGTCGGCCGAGGCCCGCTCGAGGGAGGCGAAGCCACCGATCTCGAGCCGGGGATCGCCCTCGACCTCGAGACCGAGGATCCGCGCGAGCTCGGCCAGTCGGATCGGCCCGGCCGTACGGGGCACGGGCTAGCGCGCGAGCAGCACGGACACGGGGGAGGTCCGGGCGACCGCCGCGGCGTTGCTCCCCAGGAAGTAGTCCGTGATCCGATTGCGACCGTAGGCGCCCATCACGATCAGGCTGGCCCGGACCTCCTTCGCCGTGTCGACGATCTTGACGTCGGGCCGGCCGAGGGTCGAAGACGTCTCGCGCACCGGCACCGCCAGCCCGCCCACGAGCTGTCGGACCTCGTCGAAGCGCGCGACCGCCCGGCCCTTGTCCTTCGAGTCGACGAAGACATGGACCGCCTCGTTCAGGCCGTTGGCGATCTCGACCGCGAGCTTCGCGGCGATCCGCGAGCCCGGCGAGCCGTCGAAGCCGAGCACCAGCGGACCGGTCAGGGGCGCACCGGCGGGCACGAGGATCGTCGGCTTGCTGATCTTGCGCAGGACGGTGTCCGTCGTGTGGCCGACGAGGCTGTTCTTGTCGCGGCTGCCCGCGCTGTTGCGGCCGATCACGAGCAGGTCCGCCGACTGGGACTTCTCGACGATCCGATCGTCGCAGGGCCCCTGCAGGACCTCGCAGGTCGCATCGAGTCCCTCGCCTCGCGCGCGATCGTTGAAGCGTCGGGCCACCGCATCGGCCCGGGCCCGGTAGTACGCCGCCACCTCGGCCTCGGGGAACGCCGGAAGATTGAGACCCGAGCCCGCGGGCGCTTTGAAGCGCCGCTCGTCGACGACCGAGATGGCCATGAGCTTGCTGCGCAGGCGCGAGGCGAGACCCAATGCCGTCTGCTCCGCGGCGTTTCCATCCTCGGAGCCATCCGTCGCCACCAGAATCGTCTCGATCATGTCGTGCTCTCCCGATCATCCCCAGGCGGTGGTTTGAAGCGTGCCCGCAGGATCGGCCGAACAGCCCCGAAGGTTTCGACCTTCGGGGGACCAAATCTCACGGGGGCCGAGCTTAGTCAACCCCCGTGGGTGACGCAATCAATCGCCCCCAGCCGAGACACGGGTTGAAATGCGCGCCGATTCCGGCGCCGTCGGCCGGGCTCCGGGGCGGTGATAGGGTCCCGGCGTGGAGACGATCGAATCGGGGACGCATCCGCTCGCAGTCGAGCGCGAGGCCTGGGGCCTCGCCGTGCCGGCCCTCGGCATCTCCCTCGGCGGGGATGCCGGCCGGGCCTCGCGCTCGGCCCGCCAGCACTGGGTCGGGCTCGCCGAGGAGCTCGGGCTCCACTCCGTCTGGCTCCCGGAGATGCACTTCGAGCGCGGCGTCTGCCCCGCCCCGCTGCTCGAGCTCGCGAGCTGGGCCCCCACCACCCGCCGGCTCCGGCTCGGGACGACCTCCCTGCTGCTCCCGCTCCATCCCCCGGACGCGCTCGCGGCGGAGATCGCGGCCCTCGACCAGGTCTCGGATGGGCGGGCGCTGATCGGTCTCGGGCGCGGCTTCCAGAAGCGCATGCTCGAGGCCTTCCGGGTCCCCCCGGCCGAGAAGCGAGACCGCTTCGACGAGGCGCTCGATCGCATGCTCGCCCGCTGGGCCGCAGCCGGCGATCGCGCCGACCGGTTCACGACCCGCCAGCGCCCCCACCCGCCCCTCGCGGTCGCCGCCTTCGGGCCGAAGGGCCTCGCCCAGGCGGCCCGCCGCGGCCTGCCCTACCTCGCCTCGCCGGTCGAGACCCTCGAGCAGATCGCGCAGAACCAGGCCCTCCACCGCGCCGGCCTCCCGGACCCGGCCCGCCCGACGCTGTCGCTCGCGATGCGCACGGTCTTCGTGTCCGAGGACCAGGCGACCTGCGCCGCGATCCGCGACCGGCTCGCCCGGGAGATGGCAGGGCGGCGGATCGGGCTGCCGCGCGCGGTGGACACGGCGCTCGCGGCCCCCCTCGACGAGCGCGTCGTCGTGGGCGGCGTCGCCGCGGTCGTCGAGCGGCTGACTCGGGACCGGGCGCGGCTCGGGCTCGATCTGCTGATCGTGCGGCCCCAGGTCGAGGGGATCGAGCGGGCGCGGCTCGAGCACTCGCTCGCGACGCTCGCGGAGACGGTCTGGCCGGCGGTCGTCGCCGCCGGCCGGCAGGGCTAGTCGCCGTCGCGGGTGAAGGTCAGGAAGGCCATGCTCGGGCGCTTCGAGGACTCGCGCATCGCGAAGTGCATCGACTCGAAGGTCCAGCCTTCGGCGGTCCAATGATTGAGGGCCTTCTCGAGCTCCTCGTCGGTCACGTTCGCGATCTCGACGACCTTGTACTGCATCGAATCGGGGTCTCCTGCGCCGCCCTCGGCGCACGGCCCGGGGCGACGACGGGCTCGGGGCAAGCGCCCCGGCCGGTTCGGCGGCCGGGTCAGAGTCGCGCGGCGAGGTCCATCGCGGCGTAGGTCAGGATCAGGTCGGCCCCGGCCCGCTTGATCGAGACGACCGCCTCGAGCATGGCCCGCGGTCCGTCGATCCAGCCGCGCTCGGCGGCGGCCTGGATCATCGAGTACTCGCCGGAGACGTGATAGGCGGCGAGCGGGACGTCGAAGCTCCGCCGCGCGTCCGCCAGGATGTCGAGATACGGCATCGCCGGCTTCACCATCAGCATGTCGGCGCCCTCCTCGAGATCGAGGCGCATCTCGCGCAGCGCCTCGCGGCGGTTCGGCGGATCCATCTGGTAGCCACGGCGATCGCCGAATTCGGGCGCACTCTCCGCCGCGTCGCGGAAGGGCCCGTAGAAGGCGCTCGCGTACTTCGCGGCGTAGGCGAGGATCGCCACGTCCTCGAAGCCATTCGCGTCGAGCGCCCGGCGGATCGCCGCGACGCGCCCGTCCATCATGTCCGACGGCGCGACGATGCTCGCCCCCGCGCGGGCGTGGGAGACGGCGGTGCTCGCGAGGCGCTCGAGGCTCGGGTCGTTGTCGACCTCCTCGCCGTCGAGCAGCCCGCAGTGGCCGTGGCTCGTGTACTCGCAGAGGCAGACGTCGGTCACGACGCAGAGCGCGGGCACCGCCTCGGCGATCGCCCGCGTCGCGCGCTGCACGATGCCGTCGGTGTGGTCCGCCCCCGAGCCCCGCGCGTCCTTCTCCGCCGGCACGCCGAACAGGATCACCGCCGGGATCCCCAGGTCCGCAATCTGCTTCGCCTCGAGCACGACCTGGTCCACCGAATAGCGGAAGACCCCGGGCATCGAAGCGACCTTCTCGCGCCGCCCGCTCCCCTCGACGACGAAGAGCGGCTGGATCAGGTCGGCCGGCGAGAGCCGCGTCTCGCGCACCATGCTGCGCAGCGTCTCGTTCCGCCGCAGCCGGCGCATGCGGGTGATGGGAAAGCTCATGCAGGCCTCCTCAGCTCGTTCGGGCGCTCCGCTCGGCCGTCGCCCGGGCGAGCGCCGCGACGAGCTCGACGACGTCGGGCTTCGCCGGAACCACATCGGCGGGCAGGCCCGCCTGCGCGAGCCGTTTCGCCGTCGTCGTCCCGATCGCGGCGATCATACATCGGCGCGCCGCGGCGAGAGCCGCCTCGTCGAGGCAGGCCAGGAAATGGTCGACGGTCGAGGGGCTCGTGAAGGTGAGCGCGTGGAGCCCGCCCGAGACCAGGCGCGCGCGCAGCTCGGCGACGTCGACGTCGGGCCGGCGGTTCTCGTAGAACGCGACCGAGTCGACCTCGACGCCCGCGGCACGGAGGCCGTCGGCGATCGTCGTCGCGGCGATCCGCGAGCGGGGGATCAGGACCCGCTCGCCGGGATTCGAGAGCAGCGGGACGATCTCGGCCAGCAGGGCCTGGGCATCGCTGCGGCCCGAGGCGATCAGGTGGACCGGATAGCCGGAGCGCAGGGCCTCCTCGGCGGTCCGCTCGCCGATGCAGAAGAGGCGGGTCGAGGGCGTGATCCCGACGCCGCGCCCGCGGATCGATTCGTGGGCCTCGGCGAAGAAGCGGACCGCGTTCGAGCTCGTGAAGACGAGCGCGTGATAGGTCTCGAGCCGCGCGAGGGCGGCCTCGATCCCGGCCCGCCCCGCCGCGTCGGCGACGGCCGCGAGCTCGATCATCGGTCGCAGCACGGGCAGCGCGCCGGCCGAGCGCAGCGCCGCCGCGAGCTCGTCGGTCTGCTCCCGCGCCCGCGTGACGAGCACCGCCCGCCCGAAGAGCGGCCGCTGCTCCCACCACGCGAGCGTGTCGCGCAGCGAGACCACGTCGCCGACCACGATCGCCGCCGGCGCCCCGAGCCCCGCCGCGCGCACCGCCTCCGGCAGGGCCGCGAGGGTCGAGACGCAGGTCCGCTGCTCGGGCAGCGTGCCGTGCATGATGGCCGCGGCGGGCGTGTCGCCGGGCTTGCCGCCGGCGATCAGCTCGGCGACGAGCTTGCCCAGGTTGCGCATCCCCATCAGGATGACGAGGGTGTCGACGGCGGTGCCGAGCTCGCGCCAGCGGGTCTGCTCCGACACGCGGCTCGGATCCTTGTGGCCGGTGACGACGGCGAAGGAGGCCGAGTGGCGGCGGTCGGTGACCGGGATGCCGGCGTAGCCGAGGGCCGCGATCGCGGAGGTGACGCCGGGGACGACCTCGAAGGGGATGCCCGCCTCCGCGCAGGCGGAGAGCTCCTCGCCGCCGCGGCCGAAGACGAAGGGATCGCCGCCCTTCAGGCGCACGACGACCTGGCCCCGGGCGGCGTGCTCGACGATCAGGGCGTTGATGTCGGCCTGGGTCCGCGTCGGCTCCTCGTGGCCGCGCTTGCCCACGTTGATGCGCAGCGCGCGCGCGGGGGCGAGGTCGAGCAGCTCCTCGCTCGCGAGCTCGTCGTAGAGCACCACGTCCGCTTCGCGCAGGGCGCGGGCCCCGCGCACCGTGATCAGATCCGGATCACCGGGCCCGGCCCCGACGAGCACGACCCGCCCGCCGGCGACCCGCGTCTCAGCCATCGCTCGCCCCGGCCGCCGCGATCGCCGCGAGGATCGCCCGCCCGCCCGCCGCGAGCACCGCGTTCGCCACCCGCTCGCCGAGGGCCTCCGCCGCGTCCACCGGGCCGACGTCCTCGGCGCGGGCGATCTCGCGGCCGTCGAGGCTCGAGACCAGGCCGCGCAGCCGGAGACGGCCATCGTCGAGGCGTTCGCAGAAGCCGGCGAGCGGGATGCTGCAGTCCCCGCCGAGGGCCGTCTGATAGGCGCGCTCCGCCCGGGCGACCTCGCCCGTCGCCGCGGGCTCGAGCGCGGCGATGCGCGCGCGCCACTCGGCGTCCGCCCGCGTCTCGAGCGCGTGGAGCCCCTGGCCGACGGCGGGGAGCATCGTCGCGGTCCCGATCCGCTCGTCGATCCGATCCGAGAGGCCGAGGCGGTCGAGACCCGCGCAGGCGAGCACGACCGCATCGAGCCCATCGCTCACGATCTTCTCGAGCCGCGTCGGCACGTTGCCCCGCAGCGGGACGATCTCGAGATCCGGGCGCAGGGCGCGCAGCAGCGCGACGCGGCGCGTGCTGCCGGTGCCGACGCGCGCGCCGCGGGGAAGCGTGTCGAGGCGGGCGCCGCGCTCGCGCCCGGCGAGCGCGTCGCGCGGGTCGCGCCGCTCGGGATAGCAGGCGATGACGCAGCCGGGGGCGAGGCGCGCGGGGACGTCCTTCGCGCTGTGGACCGCGACGTCCGCCTCGTCGGCGAGGAGCGCCTCCTCGATCTCCTTCACGAAGAGGCCCTTGCCCCCGATCTTCGAGAGCGAGCGGTCCTGGATCCGATCGCCCGTCGTTCGCAGCACGACGAGCTCGGTCTCGACGCCGAGGGCGCGCGCGAGCTGGTCGGCGATCTGCCGGGACTGGACGAGGGCGAGGTCGCTGCCGCGGGTCGCGACACGAAGCTTCTTCACGGGATGGACTCCGGATCGTCGGGATGATCGTCGAGCCCCATCGCCTCGCCCGCCTCGAGCGGGCGGGGGCCGGTCGACCGATCGACGCGATCGGGCTCGCCGCGGTCGCTGGCCGCGGCGGGCTCGTCGAGGGCGAACAGGATCCGCGCCTCCTCGAGGCGGACCAGCCCGGCCTCGCGGTCGGTCTCGTCGCGCAGGCGCGAGACCGGCGCGTGGAGCAGCTTCGCCACGATCCCGCGCGTCAGCTGCTCGAGCAGCTCGCGCCGCGGCTCGTCGAGCCCCAGGCGCCCGGCGAAGCGGTCGACCTCGCTCTTGCGAATGGCCTCGGCGCGGCGCGTGAGGTCCCGGATCGTGGGCACCGCCTGCAGCGCCACGAGCCAGCCCTCGAAGTGCTCCCGCTCCTCCACGATGATGCGCTCGGCGCGCACGACCTCGCGGCGCCGCTCCTCTTCGTTGCTGTCGGCGACCTCCTGCAGGTCGTCGAGGTCGTAGAGATAGGCGGCGTCGATCTCGTGGACGGTGGGATCGATGTTGCGCGGGACACCGATGTCGATCAGGAAGAGCGGGCGGTCGCGGCGCCGCCGCAGCCCCGCCTCGATCCGCTCGCGCGTCAGGATCGGGCCGCTGCCGCCGACGCAGACGAGCACGACGTCGGTCTCGGGCAGCAGCGCGTCGAGCTCGTCGAGGCCGTGGGCCGTCCCGTCGAAGCGGTTCGCGAGGGCCTCGGCGTGGGCCCGGGTCCGATTGACGACGCGGCGCATGCCGAGGCCGTGGTCGTGGAGCGCGATCAGCGCCGCCTCGATCATCTCCCCGGCGCCGATCAGGAGGGCGCGCTTGTCCTCGAGCGTCTCGAAGATCTGCTTCGCGAGCAGGACCGCGACGCGGGCGACCGAGACCGGCCGCTCCGCGATGCCGGTCTCGTTCTTGACCCGCTTCGCCGTCGCGAAGGCCCGCTGGAAGAGCCGGGAAAGCACCGCCCCACAGGTCCCCGCCTCCGCCGCCGCGCGATAGGCGTCCTTGACCTGACCGAGGATCTGGGGCTCGCCCACGACCATCGAGTCCACCGCCGAGGCGACGCGGAAGACGTGCTCGACCGCCTCGCGACCGACCCGCAGGTAGGTCATGTCCCGCAGCGAGCTGCGACCCGGCAGGTCCCCGCTCGCCAGCTCGCGGGCGAAGAAGTCGAGCAGCACGTGCTGCGCCGCGTCGGGGTTCGAAGTCGTCACGACGAGCTCGACGCGGTTGCAGGTGGAGAGCAGGACCGCCTCCCCGATCTCGGGGCGATCGACGAGCTTGCGCAGCGCGGGACCGACGTCGGCGACGGCGAAGCGCTCGCGGATCTCGACCGGGGCGCTGCGGTGGTTCATGCCGAAGACGACGACCTTCACGACACGAGCCCCACGCCGACGACGGCGAAGACGAGGAACGCAAAGCCCGCGAGCGCGCTGGCCGCGGCCTGCCGGGCGCCCTGATGACCGACGAAGCGCATCGCCACGAGGCCGAGATAGATGAGCCAGGCGACGACGGTCCAGGTCTCGTGGAGTCCGCCCGCGAGCAGGTGGCCCGAGCGCGCCTCGTTCCAGAGCACGCCGGTGACGACGCCGAAGGTCAGCAGCGGGAAGCCGAGGGCGAGGGCGACGCGGTTGACGCGGTCGAGGGCCTCGAGGGAGGGCAGCGGGAGGCGGCGCGCGAGCTTGCGGCGGCGCTTCAGGATGCGGTGCTCGAGCAGGAAGAAGAGGCCGGCGAGACCGGCGAGGCCGAGGGCCGCGAGGCCGGCGCTCGCGAGCAGGACGTGGGCGTGGGGGACGCCGCCGCTCGCCTCCTTCGCGGCCTCGCCCACCGGTCGCGCGAGCGTCGCCCCGAACGCGGCGAGGAACGCGGCGAAGCCGAGCGCGGGCACGAAGCCGGGCAGCCGGATGCGCGTGCCGAGGACCAGACCGAAGACGACGGCGAGCCAGGCCATCACGGAGATGGCGACACCGAGATCGGTCAGCGCCGGCGGCGGATCGAGGCGGTGGAGCGTGGCGAAGGCGGCCGCCTGGACCAGCGCCCCCAGCACGAGCCCGAAGCGCGCCCCGGCCAGCATCCGCGGCGCGGGCAGCACCAGCCCGAGCAGGGCCCCGGCCCCCGCCGCGAGATAGAGCGCGGCCGCGATGTGCTGGAACTCGTACACGGCTCTCCTCGAACCTCGCGCGTCGGATCCCGGCCCCGCGGCCCCGGGCTCGCCGGCGGGTCGAGGCGCGCCGAGCCTCGGACCGCGCGCCCGGGCTCCGCGCGCCGCAGTATACCGACGCGGACCGCGGCCCCCGACGCGGGGCGCCCGACCGCCGCGCGGAGCGGCTCCGGCCCGGAACCCCGGCCCTAGCCTTCGCCTCCGCGCCCGCGCCGGGCCATCCGCCGCATCTGGGCCTCGACCTTCGCCGCGTCGTTCACCATCTCGAAGAGCCGGAAGGCCGGCTCGCCCATCAGCACGAACCGGATCTCCTCGAGCACCGCCCCCTCGCCCTGCTCCTCGGCGAATTGCCGCGCACACGCGATCGAGATCTCGGCGCAGCGCTGGAGCCCGAGCCCCCCGACCCCCGCCCCGATCGCCGGCACGGCGACCGACCGGATCCCGAGCCGGGCGGCGTGGTCGAGCGAGGCGCGCAGGGCGCTGCCCACGCTCTCCTCGGTCGCGCGACCGCCGAGGGCCATGCCGGCGGCATGGATCACGTAGCGCGCCGGAAGGTCGCCCCCGCCCGTGACCGCCGCCTCACCGACGGCGATCGGTCCATGGGCCGCGCACTCCTGCGCGATCCGCGGCCCGCCGCGGCGCGCGATCGCCCCGGCGACCCCGCTGCCGAGCAGGAGGTCGTTGTTGGCGGCGTTCACGATCGCGTCGACCGCCTGCTCGGTCAGATCGCCCTCGACGAGCGTGATGCGGATCATGACGAGCCTCCCGGGGTCTTGCCCAAAGCTTTCGACTTGCGGGTCCCGGAGCGGGATCCGGCTTTGCGCGTCGGGCGGCCGGTGCTCGTCCCGCCCGCCGCGGCACGCGATCGGCGCGTGGGCGGTGCGCCGGGCGCCGAAGCGTGGCGCTCGACGACGCCGGCGGCCATCAGGGGCACCAGGATCTCGTGATGCCCGATGAGCGAGATCCCGCGCCCGGCGAGGCGCGTCGGCCGCTCGACGACGTTGCGCTCGGGCCGGTACTGGCGGACGAAGTCGCAGTTGATCGTCGTCAGGCGGGCGACGCGGTGGCCGAGGTTCCGGGCGACGGCGAGCGCCTTCAGGAAGACCTCCGGCAGGATCACCGCCGACCCGACGTGGAGGACGACGCCGTCCTCGAGGCCCGCGACGAGGCCGCAGAGCGTCTCGAAGTCCCGGTAGCTCGTCTCGCCGAGGGCGGCGCCGTCGGCGCTCGGGTGCATGTGGTGGATGTCGGTGCCGATGGCGACGTGGACCGTGACCGGGATGCCGAGACGGTAGGCGTTCGCGAGGACGGAACGATCGGCATGGGGATCGCCCGAGCCGGCGATGTCGCGGCCGACGGCGGCGCCCATGCCGAGGCCTTCGGCCCGACCCCGGGCGATCGCGCGGTTCAGGCGCTCGGCGGTCTCCCGGGCCATGCCGAAGCGGCCGCGATCGAGGGCGGGGCCGACGTCCTCGCTCGTCTTGCCGAGCATCGCGAGCTCGAGATCGTGGACACAGCCGGCCCCGTTCATCATCAGCCCCCCGATCGCCCCGCGCTCCATCAGATCGACCACGACCGGCGCGAGGCCGACCTTGATCAGGTGGGCCCCGAAGCCGAAGAGCACGAGCCGCTCGGTCCGCCAGGCCTGCGCCCAGGCGTCGATCGCCGCGTTGAGCTCGGCGGCGCCCAGCAGCTTCGGGAGCGCGTCGAGCAGCTCGGTGACGGTGGCCCCCGGCGCGAGGGGGCGGCCCTCGTCCGCGAGGCGGACCTTGCTCGGCCGTTGCCTGGCCGGGGCCGACCGCATCGAACGGCGATCGAGCTTGGGTCGAGATCGTTTCACGCGAATCCCCCGGGTCGGGACGGTCGACGGGCCTGCTATATATGGCGCGCCGCACCCGTCCTCGGACGGGCGCGAAGGTTCCGACGAAAGAAAGAGCTTGCCAGACGCCCGGCGGTGAACAAGCTGCCGCGACGCCCGGACGCAAACACGGAGACCCATTCCCATGGCCAAGATCACCGATGTGACCGATGCGACCTTCGACGGCGAGGTTTTGAAGTCCACGACCCCCGTGCTGGTCGACTTCTGGGCCGAGTGGTGCGGGCCGTGCCGGCAGATCGCCCCGATCGTGAAGGAGCTCGCCGACGACTACGGCGATCGCCTGAAGGTCGTGAAGATCAACATCGACGACTCCCCGCAGACGCCCGGCGCCTTCGGGATCCGCTCGATTCCGACGATCCTCGCGTTCAAGGACGGCAAGGTCGTGAGCCAGCTGACCGGCGCCCGGCCGAAGAGCGACTTCGTCAAGCTGATCGACGGCGTGCTCGGCGCCTGAGCGCGGGTCGCCGGCCCGAAGCATCGCGCGGCCCGACGTTCGGTCTCTTCGCCGGACGTCGGGCCCTTCGCGGCTCCGCTCAGAAGACGTAGCGCCGCATCGAGATGTTCAGCAGCAGGCCGATCGACAGCGAAGTCGAGAGCAGCGCCGAGCCGCCGTACGAGAAGAGCGGCATCGGCACGCCGATCACCGGCGCGAGCCCGAGCACCATCGCGACGTTGATCGCCGCCGGCCAGAGCAGCGTCCCCACCAGCCCGATCGCGAGCATCGCGCCGAAGGTGTCCTTCGAGTTGCGCGCGATCATGAGCCCCCAGATCAGCATCAGCGCGTAGACCGAGAGCACGATCGTCGAGCCCACGAAGCCCCACTCCTCGGCGAGCACCGAGAAGGCGAAGTCGGTGTGCTGCGTCGGCAGGAAGCGCAGCTGCGTCTGGGTGCCTTCCTGCCAGCCGGTGCCGAAGAGGCCGCCCGAGCCGACGGCGATCTTCGACTGCATGCCCTGGTAGCCCGACGCGAGGGGATCGCGGGAGGGATCGAGGAAGCCGAGGATGCGCTCCTTCTGGTAGCCCTTGAGCCCGAACTGCCAGAGGGCCGCGAGACCGCCGAGGCCGAGCAGCCCGATGCCGACCCAGGCGCGGGCGGGCACGTTGACGAGGGGGAGCAGGGTCAACCCGACGAGCAGCGTCAGCGCCGCGACGCCGAGGTCCTTCTGCAGGACGATCAGGCCGACCGGGATCCCGACGATCAGGCCGGGCATGAAGAGGTCGCGCAGGCGGCGGATCTGCGACGGGGGGTTGCGGCCGAAATAATGCGCGAGGCCGATCACCATCCCGATCTTCGAGAACTCCGACGGCTGGAGCCGTCCCGAGAACAGCCAGGCCCGGGCGCCGCGCGTCTCCTCGGCGATCGCGAGGGTCAGCAGCAGGAGCCCGCACGTCCCGCCGTAGATCCACCAGGCGTACCGGTCGAAGTGGCGATAGTCGATCGCGACGACGATCGCGATCACGAACGCGGCGAGCCCCATCACCGAGAGCTGCCGCCCGACGATGTCCGCGCCGCCCTCGACGCCCGAGGCCGCCGCCGAGACCAGGTTCACGATCCCCATCGCCACCAGCGAGAGCACGAGCGCGACGAGCACCCAGTCGAAATGCGCGACCCGCCGCCGCTCCACCCGCAGCGCGCTCATCGTCCCTCCTCCGATTCCGCGTCGAGCCCCTGCTCCTCGAGCCAGCCTGCCGGCGCGCGGCGCGGGCCCCCTCGCCCGTCGCCGTCCAGAAAGGCGACCTCGGTCGGGATCCGGCCCTCCTTCTTCGAGAAGTACTTCGCCATCACCTTCTGGGTCATCGGCGCCGCGATCGCGCCGCCGCCTCCGCCCGCGTGCTCGACGACCGCGACGACCACGATCTCGGGCGCCTCGACCGGCGCGAAGGCGGCGAAGAGGGCATGGTCGCGATAGCGGATCGGGATGTTCTTCGGCTCGAGCCCCTTCACGACGTCGAGGCTCACGACCTGGGTCGTCCCCGACTTGCCGCCGACGTTGATGCCGGGGACCTGGGCGCGGCGGCCGGTGCCACCGGGATCCATGACGACGCCCATCAGGCCCTGGCGCACGATCTCGAGGATCGCGGGATCGACGACCTTGCTGGCCCGGATCTCCGGACGGAGCTCCTCGACGAGCTCACCGTCCCAGGTCTCCTTGCGCAGCACGACCCGGGGCGTCACGACGGTCCCGCCGTTCGCGATCGTGGCGTAGGCGACGGCGAGCTGGATCGGCGTCACGAGGTTCGCGCCCTGCCCGATCGAGAGCGAGATCGTCTCGCCCTCGACCCAGGCCTCGCGCTTGACGCGGCGCTTCCACTCGGGCGTCGGCACGAGCCCGGGGGACTCGCCGCGCACCGCGATCCCCGTCGGCGCGCCGAGCCCGAAGAGCTTCGCATAACGCGCCAGCGTCTCGACGCCGAGCTTTCGACCGAGCTCGTAGAAGTAGACGTCGCAGGAGCCCGCGAGGGCGCGCTTCAGGTCGACGGTGCCGTGGCCGCCCTTCTTCCAGCAACGGTAGGTCCGCCGGCCGAGGCGGTAGTAGCCGTTGCAGTGGGCGGTGTTCGCGGGGGTGATCATCTTCTCGGCGAGCCCGGCGGCGGCGACGAAGGCCTTGTAGGTCGAGCCCGGCGGATAGGCACCGGCCACCGCGCGGTTGCGCATCGGATGCCACTCGTCGTCGTTGAGCGCGCGCCAGACGTCCCGCGAGATCGCGCCGGCGAAGGCATTGGCGTCGTAGTTGGGCGAGGAGACCATCGCGAGCACGTCGCCGTTGTTCGGGTCGAGGGCGACGACCGCGCCCATGCGGCGCGGCTGCGCGGGATCGCCCGTCAGGAACGACTCCTCCGCCGCCTGCTGCAGGTCGAGGTCCATCGCGAGGACGACGCGACCGCCCGGGGTCGGCTCGATCCGGTCGAGCTCCTCGATCTCGCGCCCGGCGACGTCGACGATGCGGTTGACGCCGCCGGTCCGCCCGCGCAGATGCGTCTCGTAGGACGCCTCGATCCCGGTCTTGCCGATCGTCTCGCCCGAGTGGTAGTCGGCGAACTCCTCGCGCTCGAGCTCCCGGGCGTCGATCTCGCCGATCGTCCCGAGCAGCTGGGCGGCGAGCGAGCCGTAGACGTACTCGCGCAGCGGCTTGCCGTAGAACTCGACGCCCGGCAGCGCGTAGTGGTGCTCGGCGACCTGGGCGCGCTCCTCGAAGCTGAGGTCCGTCGCGAGCGACACCGGCTGGAAGCGCAGCCGCCCCTTCGGCTTGCCGACCTTCGCGGCGATCTCCTGCGGGTCGCGCGCGAGGATCGCGCCGAGCACCGACCAGGTCCGCCACGGATGCTGGATCTCGTTGGGCATCACGTCGACGTGATAGGCCGGCCGGCTCGCGGCGATCGCCCGACCGTCGCGATCGACGATCATCCCGCGCGGCGCGTCGAGCTGGACGGTGCGCACGTAGTTCGCCTGCGAGCGGCCCTTCAGGTACTCGCCCTCGAGAATCTGGAGCTGGAAGAGCCGGCCGACGAAGACCGTGAAGAGCCCGAGCACGACGAAGACCAACGGCCAGAGCCGGATGTCGCCGGGGCCATCGGCGCTGTTCGAGAGGCGGCCGTGGCCGAGCGGCTCGCTCACGACCGCCCCCGACCGGGATAGCCCGAATAGCCGAGCGCGAGCGAGCCGCGCCGCGCGAGCTCCTCGTCGGCGAAGCGGCCCACGATCCGCTCGACCAGCCCGACGACCGGGCCGGCGCAGATCATGTGGACGACGCCCTGGGCGACGGCGAGGGCGAAAACCTCGACGCCCATCGGCTCCGGACCGAGGAAGACCGCGCGGGTCGCGACGATGCCGAAGCCGTAGGCGACGGAGAGCGCGAGGGTGAGCAGCGCGATCGGAATCCCGCCCGACAGGTCGAGCTGCCGCGACGCGACCGCCGCCGCCAGATAGGTGAAGATCCGCAGCACTGCATGCTGCCCGACCAGCGACCCCGACACCGAGTCCATCGCGAACCCGAGCAGCGCCGAGATGACGAAGCCCGACAGGAAGCCCGGCCAGCGCAGCCCGATCCCGACGACGACGAGCCAGCCGAGGTCCGGGCACCAGGGCGGCGAGATCGCGCGGGCCAGCGCGCCCTGCACCACGAGCGCGAGGAGCCCGAGCGCGAGCACCGCCAGCGTCGACTTCACGGCGCGACTCCGCTGCCCGCGATCGCGGCGGCGTCGTCCGCTTCGGCCTCCCCGTCCGCGTCCTCCGGCAGATAGACCTCTTCCGGCGGCGGAGGGCTCGAGACCGCCGCGGGGCCCTCGAGATCGCCCTCGGGCGCGTTCGAGCGGTAGAGCAGCTCCATCGTCGGCCCGCGGCGCAGCATCACGAAGACCTGCTCGAGCCGGCCGAGATCGACGGCGGGCTGACCACGGCGATCTGGGTCAGCTGACCCGTCGCCGCCTGGATCTCGGCGACGGTCCCGAGCCGCAGACCCTTCGGATAGACGCCGCCGAGGCCCGAGGTGACGACCTCGTCGCCGACGACGACGTCGGCCTCGCGCACGAAGAACTCGAACTCGAGCGCGCCGCGCCCGGCGCCGCGCACCAGCCCGCGCGCGCGGCTGCGCTGGACGAGGGCGTCCACCTCGCTCTGGTGGTCGAGCAGCAGCATCGTCTTCGCGGCATGGGCCGAGGTCGCGGTCACGACGCCGACGACGCCGTCGTAGGTGATCACGGGATTGCCGGGCTTGACGCCGGCCTCCGCCCCGCGATCGATCAGGATCGAGCGGAACCAGGGCGTCACGTCGAGGCCGACGATCTCCGCCGGCAGCATCGGGATCTCCGCGTCGTCGCGCATCGCGGCCACGCGCTCGAGGTGGCCGCTCGTCACGAGCGCCTCGCGGTACTGCATGTTCTCCGACTCGATCTCGGCGAGCCGTCGCGCGAGCCGGACGTTCTCCGAGCGCACGGCGAGCAGGTCGACGTAGTCGCGGTAGACGCCCTTGACGCCGTCGATCGGTGCGGAGATCAGCCGCTCGATCGGCGCGGTCGCCTCGAGCATCGCCGCCTGCCACCACGGGAGCCGGCGTCCGCCGTCGGCGGCGCTGCGGCGGTCGAGCACCATCGAGACGATCGCGAGCAGCACGATCGCGATGACCACGATCGGCGCCACGAGACGCTTCAGAAGATCGGGCATACCCCCTCGACCCGTCCCTTCCTGTCGGCGGTCCTTCTACGCGGCGGTCCGACCCGCTCGCGAGCCGGCCCTTCGGCGGACGACACCCCCCCGGCGTCGATCCGCCTCGCGACCGATCAGGAGATCGGCGACCGGAGCGTCACCTCGCGCAGCAGCGGCAGCTCGTCGAGGCAGCGGCCCGTCCCGACCGCGACGGCGGTCAGCGGGTCCTCGGCGAGCATGACCGGGAGCCCGGTCGTCTCGCGCAGCAGCACGTCGAGGTTGCGCAGCATCGAGCCGCCCCCCGACAGCACGATGCCCTTGTCGACGATGTCCGCCGAGAGCTCCGGCGGCGTCTTCTCGAGCGCCATCTTCACGCTCTCGACGATCGCGTTCACCGGCTCGGTCAGCGCCTCGCGGACCTCCTCGGACTTGATCTCGAGGGTCTTCGGCACGCCGAGCACGAGGTCGCGCCCCTTGATCTCGACCGAGTCGATCGTGTCGGTCGGATAGGCGGTGCCGATCTTGATCTTGATGAACTCCGCCGTCCGCTCGCCGATCAGCAGGTTGTACTTGCGCTTCACGTAGTTGATGATCGCGTCGTCCATCTTGTCGCCGCCGACGCGGATCGAGTTCGAGTAGACGATGCCCGACAGCGAGATGACGGCGACCTCGGTCGTGCCGCCGCCGATGTCGATGATCATGTTGCCCGACGGCTCGGTCACCGGCAGCCCGGCGCCGATCGCCGCCGCCATCGGCTCCTCGATCAGGAAGACCTCGCGCGCGCCCGCGAGCATCGCGCTCTCGCGCACCGCGCGCTTCTCGACCTCGGTGATCCCCGACGGCACCGCGATCACGATCCGCGGGCGCACCATCGTGCGCCGGTCGTGCACGCGGCGGATGAAATAACGCAGCATCGCCTCGGTGATGTCGAAGTCGGCGATCACGCCGTCCTTCAGCGGGCGGATGGCGACGATGTGGCCCGGCGTGCGGCCGAGCATCTCCTTCGCGGCCTTGCCGACGGCGCGGACCTTGTCCGGCCCGCGCGCGTCGCGCGACACCGCGACGACGGACGGCTCCGAGACCACGATGCCGCGACCCTTGACGTACACGAGCGTGTTCGCGGTGCCGAGGTCGATCGCGAGGTCGTTGGAGAACCAGCCGAGAACGGTGTCGAGGATCAATTTCCCTCTCCTTGAAAGCCCTGATCGCGCGCGGCGCTCGTATGCCCGATCCGATCCGGCCCGCGAGCCCCCGGTTCCCCCGGTCCGACCCGCGCGACGGCACGCCCCGACGGCTCGCCGGAGCCTCCGACCGGGGTTCGCACGCGACCTCGGCCGGGCTGGCAGCTCGTTCGCTAAGCACCCGGAACGAAAACGATCTTCGGGGCCACGACGCCCAAGCCAACGGTAACGGCGGGCCGCTGCGCGGGCAATCCGAAATTAACGGACCTCGGCGCGCGGCATCAGGGCGAAATCGCGCTTGCCCCGAATCGACCGGGTCTCGTAATGTTCGCCGCACCCTCACTCGCAACCCGAGGTCTTCCTTGCTCGAATCCATGCGCCGCGGCCAGCGATGGCTGACCCTCCTGTTCGTCAGCGTGATCGGGGTGGTCTTCGTCTTCTTCCTGGGCACCGGCGGCGGTCTGGGTCCCGCGACCCCCTCGGGCAACGCGATCGTCCAGCTCGACGAGGTGCGCCTCACCCAGGTCGACCTCGGCCGCGAGCGGGCGGCGATGGAGGAGCGCCTCCGCGCCGAGCTCGGCGACGCCTACGACCAGCTCGGAGCCGACAAGTACCTCGACAGCCAGGCGCTCCAGCGGCTGATCAACCAGCTCGTGCTCGCGGCCGCGGCCCAGGACATGGGGCTCCAGGTCACGAAGGACGAGATCCGCCGGGTCGTCCAGTCGAGCCCGGGCTTCATCGACGAGGAGGGCCGCTTCGTCCCCGAGGCCTTCGACCGCTTCGCCGAGGACCAGTACGGCAGCCAGCGGGCCTTCATGGAGGCCTTCACCCGCGACCTGCTCGGCCAGAAGCTGATCCAGCTGCTGGCGGGCCAGACCGCGATCTCGGACGCCGAGCTCGACCTGCTGATCCGCTACGAGCTCGAGGACGTCCAGCTCGCCTACGTCGCGCTCGACAAGAACCAGCTGCCGCCGGGCGAGGTGGTGGCCGACGCCGATGCCGAGACCTACGCCGCGGCCCACGACGCCGAGCTCGAGAAGCGCTTCGCCGAGCGCGAGCCCGACCTCTCCCAGCCCGAGCGGGTGCACGCGCGCCACATCCTGGTGCCCGTCGCCAGCGACGCGAGCGAGGCCGACCTCGCCGCTGCGCGCGAGAAGGCCCAGGCGGCCCGGGACCGGATCCTGGCGGGCGAGGACTTCACCGCGGTGGCGGCGGAGGTCTCCGGCGACACGGCCACCGCGAGCCTCGGCGGCGATCTCGGGACCTTCGCCCGCGGCGTGAACGACCCGGCCCTCGACGACGCGGCCTTCGCTCTCGAGGCCGGCGGCGTCTCGGAGGTCGTCCGGTCGGTGCACGGCTTCCACGTGATCCGAGTCGAGGAGAAGCTGCCCGCCGAGAAGGCGACCTACGCCGCCCACCGGCTCGAGCTGGCGCGGGAGGGGGCGACCCGCGAGCGCGCGACGAAGCTCGCCGACGAGCGCAGCCAGGCGCTGGCCGCGGCGGTCCGCGACGGGAAGAGCCTCGAGGACGCCGCCCGCGAGTCGGGCCTGACCCTCGAGCGCCCGCCGAGCCTGAAGCGCCGGGAGGACGGCTTCATCCCCGGCCTCGGCTCCGCCCGCGAAGTCCTGACGACCGCCTTCACCCTCGAGCCCGGCCAGTCGAGCCCGCAGGTCTTCGATCTGGCCGACAAGAAGGTGCTGATCCAGGTCCTCGGACGGACCCGGCTTTCGGAGGAGCAGCTCGTCGCCGAGCGCACCACGCGCCGGGAGCAGGCCCGCCTGCAGAAGCAGAGCGGGACCGTCCAGGCCTGGGTCGACGACTACCGGACCCGGCTCGAGCGCACGGGTCGGCTGCTGATCAACGCGGAGCTCGCGCTGGGGTCCTGAGCGGGGGCCTGGCCGACGGGCGGCCCGAGCGGCTGGCGGCCCGAGCAGCCGGGGTCCTAGGCGAAGGACTCCTTGCGGTGGCGGATCAGCTCGATGAACTCCGAGCGGGTCTTCGGGTCGGACTCGAAGGAGCCGCGCAGGGAGCTCGTGATCGCGAAGCTGTTCTGCTTCTCGACGCCGCGCATCATCATGCACAGATGCTTGGCCTCGACGACGACGCCCACGCCCTTCGGCTTGAGCACCGTCTCGAGGGTCTGGGCGATGTCCATCGTGAGCCGCTCCTGGACCTGGAGGCGGCGGGCGAAGATCTCGACGGTGCGCGGGATCTTCGACAGCCCGACGACCTTGCCTTTCGGGATGTAGGCGACGTGGACGCGGCCGAAGAAGGGCACCATGTGGTGCTCGCAGAGGCTGTAGAAGTCGATGTCCTTGACGAGCACCATCTCGTCGTAGTCGACGTCGAAGAGCGCGCCGGTCAGGATCGCCGCCGGGTCCTCGCGATAGCCCTTCGCGAAGAAGCGCATCGCCTTCGCGACGCGATGGGGCGTCTTCAGCAGACCGTCTCGCGACGGGTCCTCGCCGAGCTCGCCGAGGATCGCCTCGACGTGGGTCTCGATCGGGTCCGCGGCGTCTCCGCCCTTCGTCGTCATGCTGGGAGATCTCCGTCCGGCCCGATCCGGGCCGCCGCCCCGACGCCGTCGGCCGAGGCGGCGGGGGTGGCTGGGCGCGCGGCCGGAGCTTAGCCCCTCGCTCCCCGGCGAGTCAGAACGCCGCACGCATTCGCGCCGAACTTGCGCGCCGCCTGCCCGCTCGCGCGCCGGCGGGCCGCCGCGCCGGAGCGCGCCGCGCCTCGCGGCTCAGAACTCGCGGATCAGCCCGCGCACGATGCCGCGGATCTCGACCTGCGAGGCGTGGAACTCCATCGGCGCCATCGTCTGGTTGGCGGGCACCAGCCGGATCTGCGCGCCCGAGCGATAGAAGCGCTTGAGCGTCGCCTCCTGTCCATCGACGAGGGCCACCACCGTCTCGCCGTTGCGCGCCTCGTGGCGGCTCTCGATCACGACGAGATCCCCGTCGCAGATCTGGTCCTCGATCATCGAGTCGCCGCGCACGCGCAGCACGTAGTGGTCGCGGCCCCGCGCGGTCATCGCCGCGGGCACGCACAGCGTCTCCGCCGTCCCGGCATCGGGCTCGATCGCCTCGATCGGGCGGCCCGCCGCGACGGCGCCGAGGATCGGCAGCTCGACGCCGTCCTGGCGCGGGCTCGTCGGCACCGGCTCGACCGAGCGGGAACGGTTCCAGGCCTTGCGCAGGTAGCCCTTGTCGACGAGGTGCTTGACGTGCTTGTGGACCGTGGCGACCGAGGAGAGATCGAAGGCCGCGGCGATCTCCTCGAGGCTCGGCGAGTAGCCCTTGTCCGCCACGAAGCGCGCGACGAAGTCGAGCACCTCCCGCTGGCGCCGGGTCAGGGCCTGGGTCGCGAGCTCGGGCGCCGGCTGGGAGCGCGACGAAGATCGCGACGAGGCGAGCGACTGGGCGGGGGAAGCGGCTTCCGGGTGGGCGGCGGTCGGGGCGCTCGGCATGTCGGGGTCCTCCGGCTTCGATGGACTTTCGCCTGGGCAAAATCGGTGAAATGCAAGCGAAAGTCAACGCCCGGACCGCCGGACCGTTTTTTTTTCGGGGTCTTGGTTGACGCCCCCCTTCCAGGACCTAGCTTGCCCCGCCGTTGGCACTCGACGACGTCGACTGCCAACGAGGCCGGCCGGACCGGCCGACCCAATCAATCGATCGAGTGGGACCCCGGGGTCGTTCAAGCCGTCCGGCCCGGCCCCATCAACAACAACCGAGCCTTCTCGAGCGATCGGGAGGGCCCCTCGCCCTCCGCCGCCCCCCAACGCGGCCAGGCGGAGCGCGATGCAAAGAGAGGCGACTCATGAAGATCCGTCCGCTCCAGGACCGCATCCTCGTCAAGCGCGTGGATGAGGAGAGCAAGACCAGCGGGGGCATCATCATCCCCGATACCGCCAAGGAGAAGCCGCAAGAGGGCAAGGTCGTGGCCGTCGGCCCCGGCAAGGTCCTCGAGACCGGCAAGGTCTCCGAGCCCAACGTGAAGAAGGGCGACCGCATCCTCTTCAGCAAGTACGCCGGCACCGAGATCACGGTCGAGGGCGTCGAGCACATCATCATTCGCGAGGACGACGTCCTCGCGGTCTACGAATAAGCAGGAGGACCACTCAATGGCCAAAATCGTCATTTACGAGCAGGACGCCCGCGCCAAGATCCTGGCCGGCGTCGACGGTCTCGCGAACGCCGTTCGCGTGACCCTGGGCCCGAAGGGCCGCAACGTCATCATCGACAAGAGCTTCGGCTCGCCCACGATCACCAAGGACGGCGTCACCGTCGCCAAGGAGATCGAGTTCGAGGACAAGTTCGAGAACATGGGCGCCCAGATGGTGAAGGAGGTCGCCTCGAAGACCTCCGACATCGCGGGCGACGGCACCACGACCGCCACCGTGCTCGCCCAGGCGATCTTCCGCGAGGGCAGCAAGCTCGTGGTCGCCGGCATGAACCCGATGGACCTCAAGCGGGGCATCGACAAGGCGGTCGCCGCCATCGTCGAGGAGCTCGGCAAGATCTCCAAGCCGACCCGCGACAGCAACGAGATCGCCCAGGTCGGCACGATCTCGGCCAACGCCGACGCGACGATCGGCAAGATCCTCGCCGAGGCGATGGACAAGGTCGGCAAGGAAGGCGTGATCACGGTCGAGGAGGGCAAGAGCCTCCAGACCGAGCTCGACGTGGTCGAGGGCATGCAGTTCGACCGCGGCTACCTGTCGCCCTACTTCGTCACGAACCCCGAGAGCATGGAAGCGGTCCTCGAGTCGCCGGTCATCCTTCTCCACGAGAAGAAGATCAGCAACATGAAGGACCTCCTGCCGCTGCTCGAGCAGGTCGCTCGCGCCGGCAAGCCGCTGCTGATCGTCGCCGAGGAAGTCGACGGCGAGGCGCTCGCCACGCTCGTCGTCAACAAGATCCGCGGCACGCTCAACGTGTGCGCGGTCAAGGCGCCGGGCTTCGGGGATCGCCGCAAGGCGATGCTGCAGGACATGGCCGTCCTGACCGGTGGCCAGGTCATCGCCGAGGAGCTGGGCCTCAAGCTCGAGAACGTGACCATCAAGGACCTCGGCCAGGCCAAGCGCGTGTCGATCGACAAGGACAACACGACGATCATCGACGGTGCGGGTGCGAAGAAGGCGATCGAGGGTCGCTGCCAGGAGATCCGCAACCAGGTCGAGACGACGACCTCCGACTACGATCGCGAGAAGCTCCAGGAGCGCCTCGCGAAGCTGGTCGGCGGCGTGGCCGTCGTGAAGGTCGGTGCCGCGACCGAGAGCGAGATGAAGGAGAAGAAGGCGCGCGTCGAAGACGCGCTCCACGCGACCCGGGCGGCCGTCGAAGAGGGCATCGTGCCCGGCGGCGGCGTGGCCCTGATCCGCTGCTCCGGCGTCCTCGACAAGCTCGCCGCGGACAACGACGAGCAGGCGGCGGGCATCAACATCGTCCGCCGCGCCATCGAGGCCCCGCTCCGCTTCATCGCGGAGAACGCGGGCGTCGAGGGCTCGATCGTGGTCGACAAGGTGAAGAACCTGAAGGGTGCGCAGGGCTTCAACGCCGCGACCGAGACCTACGAGGACCTGATCAAGGCCGGCGTCATCGACCCGGCCAAGGTCGTCCGCGCGGCGCTGCAGAACGCGGCGTCGGTCTCCGGTCTCCTGCTGACCACCGAGGCCATGATCGCCGAGAAGCCCGAGCCGAAGGGCGGACACGGCCATGGCGGCGGCATGCCGGGCATGGGCGGAATGGGCGGCATGGACGGGATGATGTAATCCCTGTCCTGCACGGACCGTCCGCGCGAGCGGGCGGTCGCTGAACCGATGAGCCTCGCAAGAGGCAGACGACGCCCCCGTCGCCGCAAGGCGGCGGGGGTTTTCGTTGGCGGGGCCGGCTCGGCGCGAGAACGCGGAGCCGGGAACGCGACGCGATTTCCATCCGCCGGCCGAATCGCCATACTCGGCTTCGGGCCGACCCACCGGAGGAGTGCATGACGGAGCCAGCCATCGAATCTCAGCTCGCGCACCACGCGCTGAGTGTCGACCTGCTCGGGCTCCTCGCCGTCGGCATTCTCGTCCTCGCCAACGGCTACTTCGTCGCGACCGAATTCGCCCTCGTCGCGGTCCGCCGCAGCCAGATCCGGATCTGGGTCACCGAAGGCCGCCGCGGCGCCCAGGCCGCCTCCGACGCGATCGATCGCCTCGACGACGCCATCGCCGCGACCCAGCTCGGGATCACCATCGCGAGCATCGGCCTCGGCTGGGTCGGCGAGTCCGTCGTGTCCTCGCTGCTCTCGGCGCCCCTCGAGTGGCTCGGCATCGAGAGCCGCATCGCGCTCCACACGATCGCGACGGTGATCGCCTTCACGCTGATCACCTTCCTCCACGTCGTCGTCGGCGAGCTCGCACCGAAGGCGATCGCGCTGCAGCGCCCGGGCGAGGTCGCGGTGCTCTTCGCCCAGCCCCTGCTCGTCTTCGGGCGGATCTTCCGCTGGATCCTGATCGCCATGAACGGCACGGGCAACGCACTCGTGCGTCTCGCCGGCTTCCACGCGATCACCGGCCACCAGGTCCACTCCGCCGAAGAGCTCCACCTGCTCGTCTCCGAGGCCCACGCCGCCGGCACGATCCGCCCGGAGCAGGGGAAGATCCTCGGCAAGGTCTTCCGAAGCGCCTCGAAGCGCGTGCGCGACGTGATGGTCCCCCGCGAGCGCATCTTCTCGATCCCCGTCGACACCGACCCCGATACGCTGCTCGATCGCCTGCGCGAGGAGGGCTACACACGCCTGCCCGTCTTCGAAGGCGATCTCGACCGCGTCGTCGGCATCCTGCATACGAAAGATCTTTTTCATCTCTACGCGAAGACGCGGCTCGTCCTGCTCTCCGACGCCGTCCGGCCCGCGATCGAGATCCGGCCCGACGCGGAGATCGCCGAGGCGTTGCGGCTGTTCCGCCGCGGGCGGCGCCACATGGCGGTGGTGCGCGAGGTCACGGGGCGGGTGATCGGCCTCGTGACCCTCGAGGACGTGCTCGAGGAGCTCGTCGGCGAGATCGAGGACGAGCACGACGATCCGACCCCCGCCGGGTCGGAGTAGGTCGGAGTCGTCTGGACCGGGCGGGAGTCCGCCCGGGTTGCGGTGCCCCGTTCGAGCGGGCAAGCTCGTTCCTCCATGCCGCAGGACCCGTCCCGCCCGAGCGAGCGTCGTGAACCGGTCCGGCTTCGGAGCCCGCGCGGGCTCGGCGTGCTCGGCGCGGTGCTCGCGCTGCTCGTCCTGGCGGGCTGTGCCGCCGCTCCGCTGAAGCCGGCCTCGACGGCGCGCGCATCGGAACGCGCGGCGCGCCCCGAGTCCTCGGCCACGCCGACGCGACCGCGCGCCGCGGAGCCTTCGCCGCCGGAGTCGAGCGCCGAGCCGACGCCCGCGGCCCCGGCGCCGCGCGTGATGATCGTGAAGGCCTCGGCCTACAACTCGCGGCGCGGGCAGACGGACGCGTCGCCCGGCATCGGCGCGTGGGGCGATCGGCTGGTGCCGGGCATGAAGGTGATCGCGGTCTCGAAGGACCTGATCGAGCTCGGGCTGCGGCGCGGGCAGCGCGTCCGCATCGCCGGGCTCCCGGGCGAGTTCGTCGTGCTCGACCGCATGCCGTCGCGCTGGCGACAGAAGATCGACATCTACATGGGCCACGACGTGCGGGCCGCGCTGCGCTGGGGCGTTCGCAACGTCGAGATCAGCTGGGTCCCCCAGGACGAGACGTCGATCGGCACCCGCTCCCGAGCCGGCGACGACTCGAGCGGGCGGCCCATCCCGGACATCCTCTCGGAAGCCGACTGACACGATCGAACGAGGAGACCGGCGTGCGTCCTCCCGGAGACGGCCCCCCGATACCCATCCCGCGCGTCGCCCAGCTCTCCCTCGGCGACGTCGAGATCGCCTACGACGAGATCGAAGGAGCGGCCCCGCCGCTCGTCCTGCTCCACGGCCTCACCGGCCACCGCGCCGACTTCCTGCCGCTCCTGCCCCGCCTGGCCGAGCGCCGCCCCGGCCTGCGCCTGCTCGCCCCCGACCTGCGCGGCCACGGCGACTCGACGCACGGCGGTGACGAGGCCTGCTTCGGATTCGAGCGACTCGTCGCGGACCTCGCGCGCTTCCTCGACGGCTGCGACGCCCCGCGCTGCCATCTGCTGGGCCACTCCTTCGGCGGCATGGTCGCCCTGCGCTTCGCCCTCGCCCATCCGACGCGCCTCCTCTCGCTGCTGCTCGCGTCGACCGCGCCCTTCGCCCCGCCGACGTACACGGCGGAGATCTTCGAGAAGAGCGGCGAGATCGCGCGGACGCGCGGGATGGCCTGCCTCCAGGCCCTGATCGAGCAGCGCGCCCGCAGCGCCCCGCCGACGCGGCCCTCCGATCGGCAGGCCGCGCGCTGGAGCGCGAGCTACTGGCCCCATCACCGCCATCGCTACCGCTCGATGGATCCCCTCGCCTATCGGGCGCTCGGCCTCGCGATGGTCGGCCAGCGACCGGTCACCGACCGCCTCGGCGAGCTCGCCCTCCCCACCACCGTCCTCGTCGGCCAGGACGACGAGGACTTCCTCGCCGGGGCCGAGGCCCTGGCCCGGGGCATCCCCGCCGCCGACTTCGTCCGCATCGCGGACGCCGGCCACCATCCCCACCGCGAGGCGCCCGACGCGTGGCTCGACGCCGTCTGTGCGCTCCTCGACCGCAGCGCCGCGCCCCGCGGCGCCGCGTCGTAGGCCGCCGCGGCGGGTCGCGCGGCCTGCGCGGCAGCCGGTCGTCCACCCGAGTTGCGGCTCCGTGCGTCATCGGGTTTGTTTGGGCGCGCGCGAGCCCCGCTCGCCCCGACGAGGAGAGCCCGATGCCGACGAGCGCCCACGCCCCGAACCTGGAGATCGAGCCCCTCGCCGGCGCCCTCGGCGCGGAGGTCCGCGGGCTCGCCCTCGGTGCCCTGCGCGACGAGGAGTGGACGGCGCTGCGCGCGGCGTGGCTCGAGCATCTCGTGCTCTTCTTCCCCGAGCAGCATCTCTCCCACGCCGACCACGTCGCCCTCGGCCGCCGCTTCGGCGAGATCGAGATCCACCCGTTCATCCCGAAGGTCTCGGACGCGTTTCCCGAGATCGTCGTGCTCGACAGCGACAAGGGCGCCCGCGCGGACACCTGGCATACCGACGTCACCTTCAGCCCGACGCCGCCGATGGCCTCGATCCTGTCGATGGTCGTCTGCCCCGATCGCGGCGGCGACACGCTCTGGACCAACCAGCTGCTCGCCTACGAGACGCTCTCGGATCCGATCCGCGACCTCGTCGACGGCCTGACCGCGGTCCATACCGCGGCGCCCTTCGGCCGCCCCGAGGTCCGCGCCGAGCACCCCGCGGTGCGGATCCATCCGGAGACGGGGCGGCGCGCGCTCTTCGTCAACCGGACCTTCACGTCGCATTTCAAGGAGCTGCGGCGGAGCGAGAGCGACTCGCTGCTGCGCATGCTGTGCGACTGGTCGGAGCAGCCGGCGTTCCAGGTCCGCTACCGCTGGACGAAGGGGGCGGTCGGCATCTGGGACAACCGCTGCACGATGCACTTCGCGATCAACGACTACGACGAGACCCGCGTGATCCAGCGCGTCACCGTGCTCGGCGACGTGCCGCGAGGACCGGCTCCGCGCTGGCGGCCCTTCGCGGGCGATCGCCGCTCGGCCGCCGGCTACACCGCCGGACCGGACGCTGGCTCGAACGCCGCGGCGGAGCCCCGGCGCGGCGGCATCGCGACGGATCCGCGCACCAACTCGATCGCGAAGCCCGCATGAGCCCGCTCTCCCCCTGGGCCCACGCGGCGCCGATCCTGCTGCTCTGCGCCTCGAACCTGTTCATGACGCTCGCCTGGTACGGCCACCTGCGCTTCCGCTCGGCACCGCTCCTGCTCGTCATCCTCGTCAGCTGGGGCATCGCCTTCGTCGAGTACTGCCTCGCGGTCCCGGCGAACCGGATCGGGCGCAGCGTCTACTCGGCGGCGGAGCTGAAGACGATGCAGGAGGTGATCACCCTGGTCGTCTTCGCGCTCTTCTCCTGGCTCTTCCTGAACGAGCCGCTCCACTGGAACCACGCTCTCGGGTTCCTGCTCATCACCGCGGGCGCGGCCGTCGTCTTCATGGGGCGTCCCGCCTAGCAGCCCGCACGCAGGCGCGCGTGAGACAGGGCTCACCGAGCGCCTTCCGGGAGGTCGGGACCGGTCTCAGTCGAGATTGAGATCGTCGTCGACACGGCAATGGGACGCGTCGATCCCGCTCACGATGCGCAGATAGATCCAGCCGTAGATCGGAATGAACGCCATCCAGAACTTCTTCTGGGGCATCTTCCCGAACGATCCGTATCCCTTGAGGTGCCATTCGCCGAAGCCGGGCCACCCGATCGACATCCACATGGCCCCGTCGGCCGACCGACCGTTCGAGCAAACGCGCGCCTCGACCGCATTGGCTTGAGCCAGCACCAGGATCGCCACCGCCAGCGCTGCCGAAATCTGCTTGGACATCTGCCCCCCCCCTCGTACGCCGCTCGGAGCGGCAACTCCTTCACGACCGCGATCTTCCCGGATCGGGCGCATCGACGCTGCGCCCGGCGGGCACGAGCTTCGCCTCGAGATCGTAGGTGTCCGATCCCGTGACGACGACGTCGACGAATTCCCCCACCGCGAGCCGACCGCCGCCGCGGATGCGCACGACCCCGTCGATCTCCGGCGCATCCGCCTCGCTGCGCGCGATCGCGGTGCCCCCTTCGATCGCGTCGACGAGCACGCGCAGGCGGCGTCCCTTCTTCGCGGCGAGCTTCTCGGCGCTGATCGCGGCGGCGCGCTCCATGAAGCGCGCATGGCGCTCCTGCTTGACCTCTTCCGGCACCGCGCCGGCGAGCGCGTTCGCCGCGGCGCCCTCGACCGGCGAGTACGGGAAGCAGCCGACGCGGTCGAGCCGGGCCTCGTCGAGCCAGTCGAGCAGGATCTCGAAGTCCTCCTCGGTCTCGCCGGGGAAGCCGACGATGAAGGTGCTGCGGAGCGTGAGGTCGGGGGCGATCGCGCGCCAGCGTCGGATGCGCTCGAGGGTGTCGGCCGCGCTCGCGGGGCGCTTCATGCGCCGCAGGACCCGCGGACTCGCGTGCTGGAACGGAATGTCGAGATAGGGCAGGACCCGCCCCTCGGCCATCAGCGGGATCACGCGATCGACGTGGGGATAGGGATAGACGTAGTGGAGGCGGATCCAGATCCCGAGCTCGCCGAGCGCCGTCGCGAGCCCCTCGAAGCTCGCCTTGTAGCTGCGGCCGCGGAACTCGCCCGGGGCGTGGCGCAGGTCGACGCCGTAGGCGCTCGTGTCCTGCGAGATGACGAGCAGCTCCTTCACGCCGGCCTTCGCGAGCCGCTCCGCCTCGCGCATCACGTCGGCGATCGGGCGGCTCACGAGATCGCCGCGCATCGAGGGGATGATGCAGAACGTGCAGCGGTGGTTGCAGCCCTCGGAGATCTTCAGATAGGCGTAGTGGCGCGGCGTGAGCTTCACACCCTGGGGCGGCAGCAGGTCGAGGAACGGATCGTGGGCCGGGGGCAGATGCCGGTGGACCGCGCCGACCACCGACTCGTAGGCCTGCGGCCCGCTGATCGCGAGCACGTTGGGATGGCGCGCGAGGATCTTCTCGGGCTGGGCGCCGAGGCAGCCGGTGACGATGACCTTGCCGTTCTCGGCGAGGGCCTCGCCGATCGTGTCGAGGGACTCCTCGACGGCGTCGGTGATGAAGCCGCAGGTATTGACCACGACGAGGTCGGCCTCGGCGTAGGCGCCGACGGTCTCGTATCCCTCGGCCCGCAGCTGGGTCAGGATCCGCTCCGAGTCGACCAGGGCCTTCGGGCAGCCGAGGCTCGCGAAGCCGATGCGCGGCGGCCGCTTCGGGGCACGCGCCCGCGACCCGGACTCCTTCGATCGGGGCTCCGGTCGGGTCTCCGTTCGGCTCTTCGGTCGGCGGCTCGGTGCGGGGGACTTCATGGCGGGCGGCAGGGTAAGGCCTGCGGCGCCGGACCGCGATCGCCCCGAGCCGGGAAACGGTCGGGGCGCCTCCCGCGGCCTCGGCCGGAGCGGATCCCGCCGTTTTTCCCAGGGGGCATCCTCCATTTATAAAGGGGTTTCCGGCGAGCCGGTCGACCCGGGCGATCCGCGCTCGCGGCCCGTCTGGCGCGGGAGGCCCGGGCGCGCGCGGACCTCCGCGGTGCGGACGACACCGGAGAATCCACTCGCACCCGCGTCGCGGCCCCTCGCTCGCGAACGCGCCCGTCTTTCGGTGACGCAGAAAAATTTCGGGTTACAAAAACCACGAACGCCCCATCGACCACTTCAATCGTGATAGAGTGGCGCCACGAGGGAGGGGTCCCTGCGCGGCGTCGTGGTGCATCGCTGCACGAGCACGCCGGCGTCCCACGCCTTCCTCGCGATCTGGACTCGATGCGATCGGATTCGATGCAGCGGAATTAGTCGAGAGCGGACGGTCGAGAGCAGACGAACGTCCCGGACGAGGCTCGGTGAATTCACGAGACACCCATTCCCGAAACGCACGGGAAGAAGGAAGCCACAGGATGTTGAATCGAATGCAGATCCAGAAGGCGGGCGGGCGCATCGTTCTCGGACTCGTTGCCGGTCTCTCGCTCGCGACGAGCGCATCGGCCCTCTCGATCGACTCGGGCACCAGCGGCCTCGACCAGGGCGTCGGCTGCTCGGACTCCCTCTGCCTCACGACGAAGTACACGCTCGCCGCCTCGGCGCCGGTGACCGGCACGCTCGACATCAGCGGCGGGATCCTGAGCTTCAACATCCAGCTCGCGAGCGCGACGCTGAACGCGAGCGGCGGCAGCGACGGCGGCGTGACCTCGGTCGCGTTCTCGAGCACGACCTACTCGGGCTCGGTCGGCGTGACCTTCGACGGCTCGAACTACAACGTCAACGGCGGGCAGGTCGGCAGCGTGTCGGGAACGGTGACGCCGGCCGGTGCGGGCTCGGCGACGTCGGTGGCGGCGACGACGGTGCTCGTGACCGGCCTCTGCTCGGGGACGCCGGGCAGCGCGCTGCAGTGCGGCCTGATCTTCGGGCCCCAGGCGAACTTCACCGCGACGATCAACGGCAACCTCCGCTACTTCCGCCACACGGTGGACGCGTTCGCCCAGGTGCCCGAGCCGGGGACGGCCCTGATGCTGGGCCTCGGGCTCGCCGGGCTCGCGCTGCGACGCGCGCGCCAGGCCTGAGGACGATCCGAGCGCGCGCCGCGGGCGCCGCGTGATCTGGGACCTCCGGCGCGGGCGCGGTAGGATCGCGGCCCCGCCCGGAGGACCCATGTCGACCCATCCCGACGACCGCTTCCATCCGCCGACCAGCGACGATCCCTTCTGGACCGAGACCTGCTGGTTCACGTTCACCGTCCCCGAGCGCCGCCTCTCCGGCCAGCTCTACCCGTTCTTCCGCCCGAATCAGGGCGTGACCTCGGGCGGCGCCTTCTTCTGGGATCCCTCCGGCTCGCAGATCTGGAACTGCGTCTACGCCAAGAATCTCTGGCACCTCCCGATTCCGAAGGGCCAGGACCTGACCGACATCCAGCTCGCGAACGGCATCCACTACCGCTGCCTCGAGCCGCTTCGCCGCTACGAGCTCCACTACGTCGACCAGGACGCGAACGAGGTCGAGGTCCATCTGACCTTCGATGCGGTCTGCGAGCCCAACTATCTCGGCGGCGGCCATCTCGACCAGCCCGGTCGCTACCGCGGCACGATCCGCATCGCCGACGAGACGATCCAGGTCGACGCCTTCGGCATGCGCGACCGCTCCTGGGGCGTACGCTCGCAGATCGGCGCGGCGCTGCATCCGGGCTCGCCCATGAAGCGCGGTGGCTATACCTACGCGACGATGTCCGAGCGCGACGCCTGGCACACCATCACCGGCGACTTCGGCACCGGCGAGTACGTCTCGATCCACGGCTTCCTGCTGCGCGACGGCGTCTGGTCGAAGCTCGTCGAAGGCCGCCGCGAGGTCCTCGAGCGCAAGGACCATTGCCCCGCCCACGTCCGGATCACGGGCAAGGACGCCCTCGGCCGCACCCTCGAGGCCGAGGGGCGCATGCTCAACAAGATCGGCGTCCACCTGAACCCGAACCTGTGGACCTGGAACTGCCTGACCGAGTGGGCGTGGGACGGCGGCCGGCGCGGCTACGGCGAGGACCACGACAACTGGAGCGCTTCGGCCTTCCGGCGCTTCGTGCGGAGCGGCGGCTGAGCGCGCCCGAGCCCCGCGCGAAGACCTGCGCCTGCACGGGGGTGCGCTGGTGTGCGCGCTGCCGGGACCCGGAGCTGCGGCGGCGCAGCGGGCAGCGCGAGCCGCTCGCGCTGCCGGACTGGCTCGTCGAGGCGCTCGCCACGGAGGGCGCGCCCGGGCTGCACGGCTTCGATCCCGTCCGGCAGTGCGCCCCGAGCTGTCCCGCCTTTCGCGGCGTCCGGGTCTACCCGAACGCCGTGACCGAGGCGGAGGCCGAGCGGCTGCTGGGCCACATCGAGGCGCGGCCCTTCGCGCCGTCCCAGAGCGGCAAGCAGAAGCAGCACTTCGGTCCGCGCTTCAACTTCCTGCGCCGGCGCATGAACGCCGAGCGCTTCGCGGGCCTGCCCGAGCACGCGGGCTGGCTCGAGGCCCGGCTGCGCGCCCTCGTCGCGGAGGATCGCGCCGGCGATCCCGTCGACCTCGCCGACGCCCGCCGGGCCCTCGACACCTATCGGACGACGGACGTCTTCGTGCTCCGCTACGACGAGGAGGAACGCTCGAATCTCGACTTCCACGTCGACGACCTCTTCGCCTACGGCGAAGCCATCCTCGACCTCTCGCTCGGATCCGACTCGGTCCTGAGCTTCCTCGGGCCCTTCGAACCGGCGGCCCCGGCCTCCCCGTCCGCCTGCGTCCGCGTCCCCCTGCCCGCCCGCTCCCTCGCCGTCGTCTACGGCGCGGCGCGATTCGACTGGCAGCATGCGATCCTGCCCCAGGACGTCCGGGGCGTGCGCACGAGCATCACGCTCCGGACCCTCGCCCCCGCCCTCCGGGAGACCGAGGCCGGGCGGGTCGTGCTGGCCCGGGCGACCGGAGCACCGATCGACTAAGGGTCGGCCCGGGCTCCTGCGAGGGTGGCCCCCTTCGGCCCGGCGTGAAGAGCCGACGCGACCCGCGCACGTGCAGGACCGGCCCCAGAAGGTGCCCGCCCGCGTCGGCGAAGGCGCTCCTGGCGACTTGCCGGGCCCCGCCGCGATCAGCAGAATGGCCGACGAACGCCGCTCGGCCCCCATCACCCGAGTGCGTCGGAGACGCTCCATGGCCCCCTGGCACTACGACCGGCTCTCCTCGCAGGACAACGCCTTCCTGCTCTGGGAGCGCGGCCACGTCCGCATGCACGTCGCCTCGACCAACATCTGCGACATGGGTCCGCTGCGCAGCGAATCGGGCGGGATCGACATCGAGCTGGTCAAGCGCGCGACGATGGGCATCATCCATCTGGTGCCCCGCTATCGGCAGCGGCTCATCGAGATCCCCGTCTTCGACCACGCCGTCTGGGCCGACGACGTCCACTTCGACATCGACTATCACATCCGCCACACCTCGCTCCCGAAGCCCGGCACCCTCGCCCAGCTGAAGAACCTCGTCGCTCGCGTGATGGCCCAGCCCCTGGATCGCAACCGCCCGCTCTGGGAGTACTGGTTCGTCGAGGGGCTCGCCGGCGGCGACCAGTTCGCGATGATCACGAAGATCCATCACTGCATGATCGACGGATCCTCGGGCGTCGACCTCGCCAACATCCAGTTCTCGACCTCGCCCGAGCCGGGCGAGCTCGGCAGCCCGGAGCGCTTCCGACCGCGGCCCGCGCCGCGGCGGCTCGAGCTGCTGCTCGACGAGGCGAAGCGGCAGGTGGGGATCCCGCTCGAAGTCGTGCGCGACTTCCGTCAGTTCCTCGACGCCACCGACGATCTGCGCCAGGAGGTCACGACGCGCGTCCACGCGCTCTCGCGGCTGCTCGGCATGGGGACGCAGGCGGACCCGACGCCGCTCAACGGGAACCTCGGGCCGCATCGGCGCTTCGAGTGGATCTCGTGCCGGCTCGAAGACTTGAAGGCGATGCGCAAGGGGCTCGGCTGCTCGATCAACGACGTCGTCCTGACGATCGTGACGGGCGCGATCCGAAAGTACCTGCTCGGCAAGAGCGTCGATCTCGAGTCCCTGCAGTTCAAGGTCTCGACGCCGGTCTCGGTCCGATCCGAGGCCGACCGAGGCAAGCTGGGCAACAAGGTCTCGTCGTGGATCATCCCGCTCCCGATCCAGGAGCCCGATCCGAAGCGGCAGCTCGAGCTGATCCACGAGCTGACGGAGGAGCTCAAGGAGACGAACCAGGCGATCGGGGTCCAGATGATGAACCAGATCCAGGAGTGGACGCCCTCGACGCTGCTCTCCCTCGGTGCGCGCGCGATGTCCGGGCCGATCAACACGATCGTGACGAACGTGCCGGGCCCGCAGATCCCGCTCTACTTCCACGGGGCCCGCGTGCGCGCGATCTACCCGGCCGTCCCGCTCATGGAGGGCATGGGCCTCGGGATCGCGCTCACGAGCTATGCGGGGACGATGGGGATCGGCTTCAACACCGACCCGGACATCGTCCCGGACAGCGGCCACTTCGTCGCCCTGTTCAAGCAATCGATGCAGGAGCTCGCCCGCACGGCCCACGTCGGGATCGGCCGCATCAGCGACGACGTGAACCAGGTCACCGCCGTCGACTAGATCGGCGTGCTGCCCCCCTCCCCGCGCCCGCCGGGCCGCGCGTGCCGCGCCCGCCCCCGGCCCGAAGTGGGCGATCGGTGCCCCATCCCGCCCGCATCCCGGTATAGTCGGGCCGCGGCGCGATCGCCGCGCGCTCGACGAAGGAGGTCGACCGGGACGATGGGCCGAATCATCCGCAGGACCGCGCTCGCGCTGGTCGGGGTCGCGAGCTTCGCCTGCCAGCAGCCCGGTCCGCCGCCCGCCGAGCCGGACGGGATCCAGGGCATCCAGGTCGCGACCGACGCCTACGTCGCCTATCAGCACGCGGACTGCGAGACCGTCTACCGGCTGACCCAACCCGACCTGATCGACGCGATGCAGGCGACCGAGCTGCGCTATTCGCTCCGGATCGCGCGGGGGTTCTGCCAGGAGCTCGACGGCGACCAGCCCACCGCGCGCACGACCTATCATCGGGTCATCCAGGAGGCCCCGACCTCCTTCGCCGCCGAGGACGCGCGCGAGCGGCTCCGGATCCTCGATCGGCTCGCCGACGATCCGGGCTTCCTCGAGCGCGTCGAGCGCGCGGCCCGGGGACCCCGGGTCGCGGTCGAGCCGCGCGAGCCGACCGAGCGCCCGCCGGCGCTCTACCCGCCGCTGGCCCGGGCCTCGGGGATCGAGGGCTTCGCCGTCGTCGAGTTCGGCATCGACGCCGCCGGCCGGACGACGGATCCCATCATCGTCGACTCCGAGCCGCCCTTCCTGTTCGAGGGGACGGCGCTGCGGGCGGTCCGGAGCTGGGAGTACAAGTCGAAGCGCTCGGCCGACCCGAGCCAGCGCCACGTCATCCGCATCGCGTTCCGCACCGCGGTCGACCCCGTGCTGCTCGACGAGGCGGGCGGGGCCACCGACGCGCCGCCCCCGGCCGGCGACTAGCCGTCCGAGCCGCGACGGAGCCCCGGACGCGGCGCGAGCGCGCTCGTCTCCCCTGCCTGCCCGTCCTCCCCGCTCGTCCGAGCGACGGCGCGCGCGAGCGCGGCGCGAAAGCGCTCCGCTCGCTCGGGCAGCCCGTGGGCGAGATACGTCTCCTTCGCGCGGCGGACGGCCTGCTCGAAGCGATCGCTCGGGCCGAGCGCACCGGCGAGGTTGTCGGCGGAGAGGTGGAACGGGAAGCCGCAGGCCTCGGAGAAGATCCACTCGAGCGCCTGCGGTCGCGCCTCGGCCCGCTCGAACTCGACCTGCTCCTCGGCGCTGCGACCGTCCGGCCGGTACCAGTACCCGTAGTCCTCCTGCTGCCGGCGCTCGGGACCGGCGAGACACCAGTGGGCGACCTCGTGGAGCGCGCTCGCGAAGTAGTCCTCGCGGTAGAGGATGCGATGGGGGAGACGCGCCGGGTCGGGCGACGGCAGGTAGAGCGGCTCCGGGCTGCCGCCTTCGAGCACGGTCGCATGCGCCTCGAAGAAGCAGTCGCGGAAGATCCGCTCGAGATCCGCCGCGACGAGCATGCGGGCCGCCACGCCGGCCTGCGGTGCTCCCGAGACCGCCGCGCCGGCCGCCTCCCTTCCGGCCGCGCCCCGCTCACCTCCCGCGCTCATGCGGTCTCCTCGTACCCGACGCCGAGGAGCCGGACCGGCGCGTCGACGCCGTTCACGGCGACGTCGAGGTCGGCGAGCAGCGCGCAGAGGCGGGCGAAGCGATCGGCGCCCACGGCGTCGGCGAAGTGCGCCATGGTCTCGCGCGTGATTTCGTCGATGTCGCGGATCAGGGAGCGACCCCGACGCGTGTAGATCACGCGGCGGGCGCGGCCGTCGGTCGGATCCGCCACGCGCTCGAGGTAGCCGACCTCCTCGAGCTCGGCGACGAGCTGTCCGGCGCGCTGGAGGGTGAGGCGCAGGCGGGCCGCGAGCTCCGTCATGCGCAGGCCGTCGGGCGGGAGGTTGGGGATGACCTGCGCGGTCGAGGGCCGCAGGTCGTGGCCGCGCGCGACGAGCCCCGCGCGCATTCGCAGACGCATCGCCGTCGCGAGGCCGATCAGGTGGCGGCTCATGGCATGCGGCGATGCGTCGACGGACTCGGCCTCGGCGGTCGGGGCGGCTGCGGCGCCCGCGCGACCCCGAGCGCCCGCCGCGGCGCGGCGGCCGGCGGACGCCTGCGGCCGCGCCGCCGGGCTGCGTGGCGATCGGGTCGGGCGACGGGGAGCGGTGCGGGAGGTGGACTTCATGCTTGCCAATTTACCAAAGTCTCTTTAGTATTTTCGAGTCCCGGCGTCCGCGGCGCCGGGGCCGGTCCGGAATCCGCGGTCCCGCCAGCGAGCCCCCCGATGCCCCGACGCGTCCGCGCCGAAGAATCCACGATCGATCGCGCGGGCGAAAGCCGTGCGACGCCCGGATCGGCGTCGGCGGCGGCGACGACGCCGTGGGGCGCGTGCCTCCGCGCGACCTGGTCGATCGACGTCTCGAGCGCCGTCCCGCTCCCCGGGCGCCATGCGGTCGCGGTCGACGTGATCGTGCCGCGCGCCCTCGCCGACGGCGGGGCGCCGCCGGAGGGGCCGGTCGTCCTCGTCTGCCTCCCGGGCGGCTTCCTCTCGCGGCGCTATTTCGATCTCGATCCCGGCGGCCGCGACGGCTACAGCTTCGCCGAGGCGATGGCGGCGCGGGGCTTCGTGACCCTCGCCTTCGATCATCTCGGGACCGGGGACAGCACGCGCCCCGACCCGCCCGAGCAGGGCTACGCCCTCGGCGTCGAGGCGCTCGCGGCGATCCAGCAAGCCGCCCTCGAGCGGGCGCTCGAGCGCCTCGCCGAAGGCGATCCCGCGGCCGGCCTCCCGCCGCTGCGCTGCGCCGCGACCGTCGGCGTCGGGCATTCGATGGGCTCCGTGCTCACCGTCGAGCACCAGGCGCTCGCCCGCGCCCACCGCGCCCTCGTGCTCTTCTCCTTCACGACGCGCGGCGTGCCGCGCTTCCTGAACGAGGATCAGCGGCGCCATGCGGGCGACCCCGTCCGCGCGCGCCGCGAGCTGGGCGAGCTGGCGCGGCGCAGCTTCGGCACGCCCTATCCCGAGCGCGCGAACGACAGTGGGCCGGATCGCCGCGCGGGTTTCGGTGTCGGGACGGAGCCGCCCTTCGCCGAAGAGCTGCTCCACGGCGCCGCCACGAACCTGCTCGGGCTCGCGGGGCTCCTCTCGATGATCCCCGGCGGCTATGCGCCCGCGGCCGAGAAGATCGACGTCCCGGTCTTCGTCCTCGTCGGTGACCACGACCTCCACGACGCCACCGGCCTCCGCGAAGAGCTCCCGAGTGCGCCGAGCGTCACGACCCGCACGCTCGCCGACTGCTGGCATTGCCATCTCGTGGCCAACGATCGCGAGACGATCGGGCGCGAGGTGGCCGACTGGATCCGAACGACGCTCGCCGACCGGCGACCCGAGGAGGACACCGCATGACGACGCAGACCGACTCTCCGCGCGCGACGACGGCGAAGGCGCGCCGCTTCTTCTCCGCCGACTCCCACTGCGTGATCACCGACGCGGCGGTCAAGGCGCACCTCGCCGCCCGCCATCACGCCGCCTGGGACGCGGGCATGGCGCGCCACGCCGCGAAGCAGGCCGAGCGCCAGGCCGGCATGAAGCTCGAGCTCGAGGACTTCGTCGATCTCGAGGCCGCGCGCCATCCCGGCTACTTCGATCCGAAGGCGCGGCTCGCCGCGATGGACGCCGACGGCGTGCAGTGCGAGGTCATGTACTCCGAGTTCGACTTCACGAGCAAGGTCTACGAGATCGGGGAGCAATGGCAGGTCTGCGCGACCGCCTACAACGACGCGCTCGCCGCCTTCGCCTCGGCCGACCCGAAGCGCATCCTGATCACCTACCAGCTCCCGCTGATCGACGTCGACTACGCCGCCGCCGAGGTCTACCGGCTCGCGGGCCTGGGCGCGCGCTCGATCCAGATCCCCAACTTCCCGAGCGAGCACGGCATGCCCGACTACCACGACCCGCGCTACGAGAAGCTCTGGCAAGCCTTCTCGGAGACGGGCGTCGTCGTCGCGAACCACCTGACCCTCAAGAACTCCCTCTGGGACGTCTTCCGCCGGGACCCGACCCCGCAGAAGGGCATCTTCACCGCGCTCCCCGGCTTCGCGATCGCCGAGACCCTGATGGGCTGGATCCTGACCGGCGTCCTCGAGCGCCATCCGAAGCTGCGGGTCGTGTTCGTCGAGCCGGGCCTCTTCTGGCTGCCCGGCTTCCTCCGCTTCCTCGACTCCCGGATGCATCAGCACTACGACTTTCCCGGCGTCGAGCTGCTGCCCTCGGAATACTTTCGCCGCCAGATGGCCGCGACCTTCGTCCACGAGCCCGAGGCGATCACCGCCCGCCACGAGCTCGGCGTCGGAAACGTGCTCTGGTCGACGGATTTCCCGCATCCCTGCTGCAACTGGCCGAACGCGGCCGCCAAGGTCGAGCATCTCTTCGCGGGGGTGCCCGAGGACGAGATCGAAAAGATCACGTGGCAGAACGGCGCCACGATGTACGGTATGGCCTGACCAAAGCCCGCGACCGCCCGAGCCCCGCTCGGCCGGCGCGATCGGAGGCGACCCGATGGCCCTCGTCCTCGACGGAATCCGTGTCCTCGACCTCTCGTCCGGCATCGCCGGCCCCATGACGACGATGCTGCTCGCCGACCACGGCGCCGACGTGACCCGGATCGAGCGCCCCGGCGACGATCCGCTGCGCGCCCAGCTCGGCCAGCACGTCTGGAATCGCGGCAAGAAGAGCGCCGTCCTCGACCTGAAGAGCCAGGGCGACAAGGAGAGCTTCCGCGCCCTCGTCGCGACCGCGGACGTCCTGCTCGAGAGCTACGCCCCCGGCGTCGCGAAGCGACTCGGCATCGACTACGCCACGCTCTCGGCGATCAACCCGCGCCTCGTCTACTGCTCGATCACCGGCTACGGCCGCGACAACCCCTACTCGAGCCGCCCGGGCTACGACGCGCTGGTCGCCGCGCGGACGGGCCTGCAGTGGGAGCAGCGCGGCCGCTTCGGCGGCTCGGCGCCGCATCTCTCGGGCAAGCCGCCCCTCTTCCCCGATCTCGAGGTCGCGCCCGAGCGACTGCAGGGCGCGCCGCGCGAAGGACCGCTCTTCCCCGCGTCGCGCTTCCCGAGCCTCGGTGCCGCCTACGCCGCGACGACCGCGATCAGCGCGGCATTGCGGGCGCGCGAGGTGACGGGGCAGGGTCAATGGGTCGAGACCTCGCTGCTGCAGGGAGCGCTCGCGGCGGGCGTGCTCGCCTTCGCGATGGCGGAGAAGCTCGACACGCCGATGTTCATGTCGTGGGTCGGCGACAGCCGCTCGCCGAAGGGGCTCTTCGAGTGCAAGGACGGGCGCTGGATCCACGCCTGGCCGCCGAACCCGCGCTTCATCCTCTCCGCCGGCGCCGGAGAGACGCTCAATGCGACGCCCGACCTGACCGTTCGCCAGGATCCGGAGCGCATCGGGCTCGGCGTCGAGGAGATCTTCGTCCTCGACCACTACTGGGAGCCGATGGCCCGGACGGTGAAGAAGTTCACGGCCGACGAGTGGACGGCGGCGGGCGCCATCGCCGGGGTCTGCATCCAGAAGGTCCGCTCGCCCGAGGAGGCCCTCGTCGATCCGCTCCTCATGGCCGACGACGTCGTCACGGAGCTCGCCGATCCCGAGCTCGGCCCGATCCGCGGCGCCGGCATCCTCTACAAGCTCGAGCGCTCCCCGGGCGCGATCCGCGGGCCCGCGCCGAAGAAGGGCGCGCACACCGCCGACGTGAAGGCCCAGGCCGCACGAGCCGACGCCCGCGCGAGCGCGTCGGCCGCGACATCGCCCGCCGCCCGCCCCCTCGCGAAGGGCCCGCTCGACGGGATCACCGTCCTCGACTTCGGCCTCGCCGTCGCCGGCCCCTACGCCGGACAGATCCTCTCGGATCTCGGCGCCCGGGTCATCAAGGTCAACGCGCTCCACGACTGGTACTGGCACTCCTCGCAGATCGCGATGGCGTGCAACCGCGGCAAGCAGAGCATCGCGATCGATCTCAAGAAGCCGGGCTCGAAGGCCGTGATCGAGCGGCTTCTCGCGTCGGCCGACGTCGTGATGCACAACATGCGCTACCGCGCCGCGATCAAGCTGGGCATCGACTACGCCTCGCTGAAGGACCGCTTTCCGCGCATCGTCTACTGCCATACGCGCGGCTTCGAGCGCGGCCCGCGCCTCGAGCTCCCGGGCAACGACCAGACCGGCGCGTGCCTCGCCGGCGTCGAGTGGGAGGACGGCGGCTGTGCCCGCGGTGGGCGCCCGATCTGGTCGCTGACCAACATGGGCGACACCGGCAACGGCTTTCTCGCCGCGATCGCGATCTGCCAGGCGCTCTACGAGCGCGAGAAGACGGGCCGGGGCCAGTTCTGCGAGACCGCGATCGTGAACGCCCAGATGTTCAACACGAGCTACGCCGCCGCCCGTCCCGACGGGAGCGCGATCGAGCGCCCACTCCTCGATGCGATGCAGACGGGCTTCTCCGCCGGCGTGCGGATCTACCCGACGCGGGACGAGTGGGTCTGTCTCACGCTCGTCACGGACGCCCACTGGCACGCACTCGCGAAGGCCCTCGGCCTCCCCGAGCTCGCCCCCGGTGGTCGCTATGCGACGGCCGCGGCCCGTGCCGCCGCGGACGTGGACGTCGCGAAGCTCCTCGAGCACCGCTTCGCGACCGAGAGCGCCGCCGCCCTCTTCGCGAAGCTCGACGCGGCGGGCGTGCCGTGCGAGATCTCGGCGGAGAACGCGAGCCGCGAGCTCTGGACGACGCCGCAGCTGATCCGCGACGGCTACGTCGCGAAGTATCAGCACCGCATCATCGGCGAGATGGGCCAGCCCGGCCTCGCCTTCCACTTCTCGGGGACGCCGTCGGCGGTCCAGGGCCCACCGATGATGGTCGGCGAGCACTCGCGGGAGATCCTCGCGTCGCTCGGCTACTCCGAGGCCGAGGCCGCCGCGCTCTTCGAGGCGGGGATCGTGGGTGACGAGACGGTGAACCCGACGCTGGCGAAGGCGGGGGCCCAGCCCGTCGCTTCGCCCTGGGAGAAGAAATGACGACGAGTGCTTCGGCGACGATTCCGGCGAAGATGCCGCGGCCGCAGCCGCTGCCGGGGCGCGACAGCGCGTTCTTCTGGGCGGGGGCCGAGCGCGGCGAGCTGATGGGACAGCGCTGCGCCCGGTGCAAGCTCTTCCGGCATCCGCCGCGGCCGATGTGTCCGAATTGCCAGTCGGTCGAGCGCGAGGAGGTCCGCCTCTCGGGGCGCGGGACGGTCCACGCCTTCATCCATCCGGTCCACCCGATGATCCCGATGTTCGACTATCCGCTGACCTGCGTGCTCGTCGATCTCGAGGAGGGGATCCGGATCTTCTCGAACCTCTACGAGTGTGCGAAGGAGGACGTGCGGATCGGGATGCCGGTCGAGGTCTTCTTCGTGCCGACGGCGGGGGACAAGCAGGTTCCGGTCTTCCGGCCGGCGCGCGAGGCGACGAGCGGGGCGAAAGGAGCGCGATCGTGAAGGGCAACAAGGCGGTGATCGCGGGGATCGGGCAGACCGAGTTCTCGAAGGACTCGGGGCGCAGCGAGCTCCAGCTCGCCTGCGAGGCGATCCAGCTCGCCCTCGACGACGCAGGACTCAAGCCGTCCGACGTCGACGGCTTCTCGACCTTCACGATCGACAACAACGAGGACGTCGACATCATCCGCTCGATGGGCATCGAGACGCTTCGCTTCTCGTCGCGCACACCCCACGGCGGCGGCGGCTCGATGGCGACGATCGCCCACGGCATGGCCGCGGTCGAATCCGGCCTCTGCAATACCTTCGTCTGCCTGCGCGCGATGAACGAGCGCTCCGAGGCCCGCTTCGGGATCGCCCACATGGCGCCGAACTCGAACAACAAGGGCTCGGGCTCGGGCTTCCTCGAGTGGAGCATGCCCTTCGGTGCCGCGACGCCGGCCGCCTGGACCGGCATCCAGGCCCAGCGCTACATGGCGCGCTACGGGCTCACGAACGCGGACTTCGCGCCGATCTCGGTCCTGCTCCGGAAGAACGCCGCGACGAACCCGCTCGCCTGGTACTACCAGAAGCCGATCACGATTGCGGACCACCAGGCCTCGCGCTGGATCGTCGAGCCCGTCTTCCGCCTGCTCGACTGCTGCCAGGAGTCCGACGGCGGAGTCGCCCTCGTCATCACGACCGAGGAGCGCGCCCGCGACCTGCGCCAGAAGCCGGCCCGGATCGCCCACGCGACCCAGGCCATTCCCTTCGACACCGAGACGGTGACGAACTTCTACCACAAGGATCTCACCGTCTTCGACAGCGGCGTCCAGTGCGCGAAGGAGCTCTACGGACGCACGGGCCTCTCGGCGAAGGACATCCAGGTCGGCATGCTCTACGACCACTTCACGATCGCCGTCTTCTGGCATCTCGAGTCGATGGGCTTCTGCAAGCCCGGCGAGGCCGCCGCCTTCGTCGCCGACGGCCACTGCGACCTGAACCGGACCGTCTCCCTCTCCCCGAACGGCGGCCTGATCGGCGAGGCCTACATCCACGGCATGAACCTGGTGACGGAGGCCGTCCGCCAGATCCGCGGCACGGCGACGAACCAGGTGAACAACGTCGAGAACGTGCTGCTCTCGGCCGGCATGAGCGGGGCCATCCTCTCGCGCTGCTGAAGCCCCCACGAGCTCAAACCCACGTCGACCACGCCGAGTGCACGACCATGGGCATGGGCACCGGAATCGAAATCGAGATCGACATCGCAAACGTCGATTCCAGAGTCGGCAGCGCGCCAAGTCGCCCCGGCACACCGCGACGAGCGCCCCGGCCGGACGCGGCCTGGCGCGAGATTGAGGACGGCACGCGCAGCACGCCGCCCGCCAAAGCCGACCGGTCCCTCCACGCGTGCCGTACGAAGCCCGAGTGCCAGGCCGCGTCCGGCCGGGGCGCCTGGCACGGCCCCCCGAACGAGACCCGCCGCGCCCCTACGCGAGCAATTCTTTCGCGATGATGAGCTTCCGTACCTCGGTCGTCCCCGCGCCGATCTCGAGCAGCTTCGTCGCCCGGTAGAGCCGGTTCATCTCCGTCTCCCAGACATAGCCCGCCCCGCCGTGGACCTGCACCGCATGGTCGAGGACCCGGTTCATGGCATCGGCGCAGTACATCACGGAGGTCGCCGAGATGCGGTGGACCTCGCCGCGGCCGCCCTCGCCCGGCGGCAGGTCGTTCATCGTCGCGAGGCAGTAGTAGTTGTAGGCGCGCATCGTCTCGACCAGCGTCGACATGTCGGCGAGCCGCGACTGGATCATCTGGAAGCTCGCGATCGGCTGGCCGAACTGGACGCGCTCCTTCGCGTGGGCGATCGAGAGGGCGAGCGCCCGCTCCGCGACCCCGAGGCAGATCGGCGAGATCATCGCCCGCTCGAGGTCGAGGCCGCTCATGATGCACCGGACCCCTTCGTTCTCCTTCCCGAGCACGTTCGCCGCCGGGACGCGGCAATCGTCGAAGGCGAGCTCCGCCGTCTGCGAGCCGCGGAATCCCATCTTCTCGAGCTTCTGGGCGACGGTGACGCCCTTCGACTTCATGTCGACGACGAAGGCCGTGATGCCCCGGGTCCCGCGGCTCGGATCGGTCCGCGCGTAGAGCAGGCAGAGATCGGCGACGGGACCGTTCGTGATGTAGAGCTTGCGGCCGTTCACGACCCAGTCGTCGCCGTCGCGGACCGCCCGAGTCGCCATCGAGCCCAGCGCATCCGATCCCGCCCCGGGCTCCGTCAGGCCGAGGCAGCCGATCGCGCGGCCGTCGCAGAGGGGCGGCACGAAGCGCTCGACCTGCTCCGGCGTCCCCGAGCGCAGGACGTTGTTCATGCAGAGGTTCTCGTGGGCGACCCAGGAGAGGGCGAGCGCGTGGTTCCAGCGCGCGAAGGCCTGGAGCACGAGGCCGCTCGCGAAGAGGTCGAGGTCGGCGCCGCCCAGGGCCGAAGGGACGGTGATCCCGAGGTAGCCGTCACGGCCGAGCGCCCGGAACTCGGTGTCCGGCCACCACTCCTCGTCGTCCATCCGGCGCGCGAGGGGGGCGAGCTTCTCCCGTGCGTAGCGATCCGCCGCATCGAGCAGGGCCAGACGGTCCTCGCTCAGTCGAAAATCGCCCGCCATGTCCGATGTCTCCCTGGATTCGGGTCCGCTCGCGCGGCTCCGGGCCCGGTCACGCCGCGCCGGCGACCGCTCGTCGCGCGGTCGCTCGCCCGGATGGCTTGACAGGACCTGCTTTTTCTCGGAGCGTAGCTCCGCATCGAGGAGAGCCGAGTGGCCGCGGAGCAACGAGGTCGGAAGAAGGCGCGCTCGGAGGGTCGCTCGCCCAGCAAGGCGAACGTCGCGAACGCGGCCCGCTCCCGCAGCAAGGTCTCCGTCCAGCCCCCGACTCGCCCCCCGACCACACCCCCGAACGAGACCTCGTCCGCGGCCGCGCCCGTCCGCTGCGAGGTCCGCGGTCCCGTCTACTGGATCACGATCGACCGCGCCGAGCGGCGCAACGCCATCAACGACGCCGTCGCGAACGGGATCGCCGACGGGCTCCGCGCGGCGCAGGCCCGGGCCGACATCCGCGCCGTCGTGCTGACGGGTGCGGGCGACAAGGCCTTCTGTGCGGGCGGTGATCTGCAGGCCGGCCCCGACGACTCGCCCTTCGAGAGCGACCCGGCGCGCCTCGACAACGCGATCCTCGACCTGTTCCGGGCCTTCGAGCAGTGCGGGCTGCCGACGATCGCCCGCGTCAACGGCCACGCGCTCGCGGGCGGGCTCGGGCTGATGTGCGCCTGCGATCTCGCGATCGCGGTCGACACGGCGACCTTCGGCGTGCCCGAGTCCGGGGTCGGGCTCTTCCCGATGATGATCCTGCCCTATCTGCTGCGCGCGATGCCGCGGCGGCGTCTGCTCGAGTGGTGCATCACCGGCGCGCGCTTCACCGCCGCGGAGGCGCTCGAGGCCGAGCTCCTGAACCGCGTCGTCCCCGCCGCGGACCTCGACGCCGAGGTCGAGCGGCTGCTCGCGGTGATCGAGACACGCTCGCCGACGGCGATCCGCCTCGGCAAGCGGGGGCTCCGCGCCATCGAGCACATGACGCTCGCCCAGGCCTTCGAGTACGCGGGCCTGATGCTGCCCAACATGGCGCGGACCGAGGACGCTCGCGAAGGCTTCCGCGCCTTCCGCGAGAAGCGGAGCCCGAGCTTCAGCGGCCGCTAGGCCGGACGGGACGTGATGAGCCAGATCCCCGGACTGAGGAAGGTGTTGATCGCGAATCGCGGCGAGATCGCCGTCCGCATCGCGAAGACCCTCGCCCGCCTCGGCATCGCCTCCGCCCTCGTCGCCCACGCCGAGGACGCGCAGAGCCCCGCCGCCCGCGCCGTCGACGAGGTCTGCCCGATCGACGGGCCGACGCCCGTCGCCGCCCATCTCGACGGCGCCCAGACCATCGCCGCCGCGAAGCGCATCGGCGCCGATGCGATCCATCCCGGCTACGGCTTCCTGTCGGAGAACGCCGACTTCGCCGCCGCCGTCGGGGCGGCGGGGATCCGCTGGATCGGCCCCTCGCCCGCGTCGATGCGCCGGATGGGGGACAAGATCGAGTCGCGCCGCTTCGTCGCGGGGCTCGGGGTTCCGCTCACGCCCTCGGCGACGGAGGCCGACGACCCGAAGACCTTCGCGGCCCGGGCGGCGAAGATCGGCTTCCCGCTCCTGATCAAGGCCTCGGCGGGGGGCGGCGGCAAGGGCATGCAGATCGTGCGGACGAAGGAGGAGCTCGCCCCGGCGATCGCCCTCGCCCGCTCCGCGGCGGGCCGTTATTTCAAGGACGACCGGATCTACGCCGAGCGCTACGTCGAGTCCCCGCGCCACGTGGAGGTCCAGATCCTCGCCGACGCCCACGGTCAGGTCCTGCATCTCGGTGAGCGCGACTGCTCGATCCAGCGCCGCTTCCAGAAGCTCGTCGAGGAGACGCCGGCCCCCGTCCTCGCCCCCGCGCTGCGAAACGCGATCTGCGAGACCGCCGTGCGGATCGCCCGCGCCGCCGACTATCAGAACGCGGGCACCGTCGAGTTCGTCCTCGCGCCGGACGGCGCGTTCTACTTCCTCGAGATGAACACGCGGCTGCAGGTCGAGCATCCGGTGACGGAGGCGGTGACCGGGATCGATCTGGTCGAGCAGCAGCTGCGGGTGGCGGCGGGGGAGAAGCTCGCGCTGCGCCAGGAATCGATCGCGGCGAAGGGGGCGGCGATCGAGTGCCGGCTGTGCGCCGAGGACGCGGACCACGACTTCCGGCCGGCGGTGGGCGAGCTGCTCGTCTTCCGGCCCGCCGAGGGCGACGGCATCCGCTTCGACGGCGGCATCGAGGCGGGCCAGAAGATCACGACGGCCTTCGACCCGATGCTCGCCAAGCTGATCGTCCACGGCCCGGATCGCGGGGCCGCGATCGACCTCGCGATCCGCGCGCTGCGCGAGACCGTCGTGCTCGGCTGCACGACGAATGCGGAGTTCCTGGCCCGCGTCCTCGACCATCCCGACTTCCGCGCCGGGCGCGTCGAGACGGGCTTCATCCCGGGCCATGCGGCGGCGCTCGCGGCCCCGCGGCTCGACGATGCCGGGCGGCGGACGGTGCTCGCCGCGGCCGCGCTCGCGGATCGCGATTTCCTCGAGCGCGTCGCGGCCGTCCCCGAGCCCTACGCCTCGATGGGCGCCTGGCGCAACTGAGGAGCGACGTGGGCTACGACTTCCACCTCGACGACCGCGACGCCCGCGTGCTCCCCCGACGAGCCGGCTCCGCACTCGCCGGCCGCGCGCTCGAGCTCGAGATCGAGGGCCGCGCCCTCGTCGCCGCCCTCGAGCCGGGCACCGCCGCGGGCGAGTTCTTCCTGACCGTCGACGGGGTGCGCGAGCGGATCTTCCTCGCCTCGAAGAACGACGTCCACTTCATCCACTGGCGCGGCCGCACCCACCGCGTCGAGGCGCGCAACGCCCTCGAGCGCGTCCGCGAGCAGGCGAAGCGCGCCGGCGGGGCCGAGGAGGTCCGCGCGCCGATGCCGGGCGTCGTCGTCTCCGTCGCGGTCGCCGTCGGCGACGCGGTCGAGACCGGGGCGCTGCTCCTCACGATCGAGAGCATGAAGCTCCAGACCGCGATCACCGCGACCCATCCGGCCCGGGTCGCCGAGCTCTGCGTCGCAGCCGGCGAGAACTTCGACCAGGGCGCCGCGCTCGTCCGCCTCGCACCGCTCGACGCGGGCGCGAAGCCCGCCGCCCCGAAGAAGGGACGCAAGCGATGATGCGCCGCATCGAGAGCCGGATCGACCGCCAGAGCGAGACCTATCGCCGCTTCCGCGCCGCGAACCTCGCGCGGCTCGAGGAGTTCCGCCGCCGCCAGCACGACGCGCGCTTCGCGCGCCCGCAGCGCGACCTCGACCGCCTGGCCCACCACGGCAAGCTCTTCGTCCGCGACCGCATCGAGCGCCTGCTCGATCCCGGCACGCCCTTCCTCGAGCTCTCCTCCCTCGCCGCGAACGGCGAGTACGGCGGGGACTCGAAGAGCGCCTCGGTCGTCACGGGGATCGGGATCGTCTCGGGCCGCGAGGTGCTCGTGCGCGCCGACGACCCGTCGATCAAGGGCGGCGCCTGGTATCCGCTCACGGTCAAGAAGAACGTGCGCGCCCTCGACGTCGCGATCGAGAACCGGCTCCCGGTCGTCCACATGTGCGACAGCGCCGGCGGATTCCTGCCGCTCCAGGCGCAGCTCTTCGCGGATCGCGTCTCCGCGGGCCGCATCTTCCGCAACCAGTCGATCCTGTCGCAGATGGGCGTCCCCCAGCTCTCGCTGGTCTTCGGCCACTGCACCGCCGGCGGGGCCTACATCCCGTCCCTCTCCGACTACTCCGTCATCCTGCGCGGCAACGGCGGCATCTTCCTCGGCGGCCCGCCCCTCGTGAAGGCGGCGACCGGCGAGGTCGTCGACGCGAACACGCTCGGCGGCGCCGACGTCCACACCCGGATCTCCGGGGTCGCCGACTACGCCGTCGACTCCGAGGACGAGGCGATCCTGCTCGGCCGCGAGATCGTCGCCCAGTGGACCCGGGGCGAGAAGGCGCGCATCGAGCGCCGCGAGCCCGAGCCCCCCGCCTACGATCCCGAGGAGCTCTACGGGATCATCCCCGACGACATCAAGATCCAGTTCGACATGCGCGAGGTCATCGCCCGCATCGTCGACGGCAGCCTCTTCCACGAGTACCAGCCCGACTACGGCACGACCCTCGTCTGCGGCTACGCCTGGATCTGGGGCCAGAAGGTCGGGATCCTCGGCAACAACGGCGTGCTCTTCAACGACTCGTCGCTGAAGGGGGCCCACTTCATCGAGCTCTGCAACCAGAACCGCACGCCGCTCGTCTTCCTGCAGAACATCACGGGCTTCATGGTCGGCCGCGAGTACGAGGCGCGGGGGATCTGCAAGGACGGGGCGAAGTTCATCATGGCCCAGTCCTGCAGCGTCGTGCCGAAGCTGACGGTGATGGTGAACGGTTCGTTCGGCGCCGGGAACTACGGGATGTGCGGACGCGCCTACGACGGGCGCTTCGTGTTCAGCTGGCCGAACCACCAGATCGGCATCATGGGCGCCGAGCAGGCCGCGAACACGCTCGCCGACGTGAAGATCCGCCAGCTCGAGCGCGACGGGAAGACCCTCTCGAAGGCGGAGATCGAGGCGATCCGGCAGCCCGTCCTCGAGTCGTACGAGCGCGAGTCGAGCGCCTACTACGCGACCTCGCAGCTCTGGGACGACGGCATCATCGACCCCGTCGACACGCGCAACGCCCTCGGCATCGCGCTCTCGGCGGCGCTCAACACGCCGATCGAACGCCCGAGCTATGGGGTGCTCCGGCTGTGAGCGCCGACGGCCCGGCGGCCCCGGATCCGCGCGCCTCCTCGCGTCCGACCCCGGACGCGAAGGCGGAGATCGACGCCGGCGCGGAGGCGGCGGCGCTCTCCGACGACGCGCTGCTGGCGCTGCCGACGGTGTACCGGGCGGATCTCTTCGCGGGGCGGACGATCCTCGTCTCCGGGGCGGGGACCGGGATCGGGAAGGCGATCGCGTGTCTCTTCGGCCGCCTCGGCGGCGGACTCGTCCTGTGCGGCCGGAACGCGGAGAAGCTCGAGGCGACCCGGCGGCTGCTCGAGCGGATCGGGGCCCCGGCGCTCGCGATCCCGACCAACATCCGCGAGCCCGGCGAGGTCGACGCGCTCTTCGCGCGCATCGAGGCGGACGCGCCCGGACTCGACGTCGTCGTCAACAACGCGGGCGGGCAGTACCCGCAGGCCTCGATCGACCTCTCCGACAAGGGCTGGCGCGCCGTCGTGGACACGAACCTCAACGGGACCTGGACGATGATGCAGCGCGCGGCGCGCTTCTGGAAGCGGCGCGGCGCGGCGGGCTCGATCGTGAACGTCGTCGCGCCCTATCGCCGGGGGATGTACGGCCTCGCCCACACCGTCGCCGCCCGCGCCGCCGTCGCCCACCTCGCCCAGAACCTCGCCGTCGAGTGGGCGCCGGACGGAATCCGGATCAACTGCGTGCTCCCCGGACCGATCGCGACGGAGGGCCTCGCCGTCTACTCGGAGCAGGCGCGCAGCGAGCTCGCCCGGAGCAATCCGCTGCGTCGCCTCGGCGACGTGCAGGACGTCGCCGAGGCCTGTGCCTATCTCTCCGCCGCCTCGGGCAAGTTCATCACCGGCGAGGTCCTCGTCGTCGACGGCGGCCATCAGCACTGGGGCGAGCTCTGGATGGCGGGGCGGCCACCGGGCTACGGGGCCTGAGGCGACGCGTCCGCCGGAAACAGGACGACCTCGCCGTGGCGCGGCAGCGTCGCGATCGTGAGCCCCGATCTTCCAGTACACTGCGGCAGGCCGGGCCAGGCCCGTTCCTCGAGTCGAACGGAGCGCCGCCCGCGATCGGCCGGCCGGAGGCGGGACCTTCTTCGATGCAGCGCGCTCGGATCGTCCACCGCAGAGCCGTCCGGCGCCGATCCTCCTGGTCCCCGATCCCGAGCCCACGCCGCACACCGGCCCCGCTCCCGTCGCCGCCGGACCGATCGCGCAGGCCGCACCTCCTGCCGCACCTCCTGCCCGGCCTGCTCGTTCTGCTCGCGCTCGCGTGCGCTTCGCCCTCGAGCGGGCGCCGCAGCTTCGCCTACTCCCCCGACGCCTTTCGCGCGGCCCTCTCGACGCGGGTCCCCGAGCTCTCCCCCGAGCTCGCGAGCCCGCCCTTCGAGATCGATCGGAAGATCGTGAAGCGCGCGCTCGCCGCGGTCGAGAAGGCGCCCCTCGGACCGCCGCGCGTCGAGGCGCTCGTGCGCTTCCTGACCGAGCCCGAGCCGAAGGGGCTCGGGATCGTCTACGACTGGTCGGTGACGGCGACGGCGAAGCGGACGCTCGAGCTGCGCCGGGGCAACTGCTTCGCGCTCGCGAGCGTGCTCGTCGGCCTCGGGCGGGGGATCGGCTGGCCGATCTACTACGCGGAGGCGAAGCCGAGGGTGCCCGAGACGCAGCAGTTCGAGGACGTGAAGGCGCTCTCGGACCACATGATCGTCCTGATCGTCGCGAAGACGGTCCAGATGTACGTCGACTTCACGGGGCTGATCAAGAACGGGCAGTACGACGTCCGCGCGATCGACGACGTCCGGGCCTACGCCCACCTGATCAACAACCTGGCCGGTCAGCGGGTCATGAACGAGGACCACGCCTCGAGCGACGCGGACTGGCAGGCTGCCAGGGAGGGCTTCGAGCTCGCGACCCGGATCGAGCCCGACCTCGGGCGGGCCTGGAACAACCTCGGGATCGTCTACCGTCGGCTCGGCCGCATCGAAGACGCCCGGAACGCCTATCATCGCGCGCTCGAGCTCGACGCGGGCTTCGGGTCGGCCGAGCGCAATCTGAGCCTGATGGAGACCCGATCCCAGGGCGGGACGAGCCTGATCCAGGGCCACGGCAGGAAGCCATGAGGAGCGCGATTCCGTGATCGATCCCGTCGAAGGCATCGCCTTCTATGCCGTCTTCGTCTTCGCCGTCACGGTCCACGAGGCCGCCCACGCCTGGGTGGCCATGCTGGGGGGCGACCTCACCGCCTACTCCGGCGGCCAGGTCTCCCTCGACCCCCTCCCCCACATGAAGCGCGAGCCCTTCGGCATGGTCGTCCTGCCGATCCTCACGGTCGCGCTCAACGGCTTTCCGATCGGCTACGCGAGCGCGCCCTACGATCCGATCTGGGCGATGCGCCACCCGCGCCGCGCCGCCTGGATGGCGCTCGCGGGCCCCGGCGCCAACTTCGCGATGACGCTGCTCGCCTTCGTCGCGATCCGAGCGGGCATCGCCGCCGGCCACTTCACGTTGCCCGACGGCATCGGGTTCACCTCCGTCACCGCCTCGACCGGCGATCCCGGCGGCCTCGCGGCCGCGGCCGCGATGCTGCTCTCGATCTTCTTCTCGATGAACCTGCTGCTCTTCGTGCTGAACATGCTGCCCGTGCCGCCCCTCGACGGGAGCGGCGCGATCGCCCTCCTGCTGCCGGCGAGCTGGGCCGACGCCTACCAGTCGCTCTGCCGACAGCCGATCGTGGCGATCGTGGCGCTGCTGCTGGTCTGGAACTTCGCGGGCCACGTCTTCCGGCCCTGCTTCCGCCTGGCGGTCGCGTGGCTCTACCCGGACGCCCACTGGGCGTGAGCCGCTCCGAGGCGCCGGGCTAGAAGAGCCTCGGGTCGAAGCGGACGGAGACGCCGCCGAGGATCTGGTACTGGATCGGCTCGGGGTCGTTCAGGCTCGAGACGAACTGGAAGGTGCCGCGGGGCGAGCTCCCCGAGACGGACATGTCGCGGTCGGTGATGAACCAGGACATGCGGCCCTCGAGGAAGAACCCGAAGCGCAGCGGGCCCTGCTGGTAGGCGTCGACGGTGAAGGTCTCCGTGATGCTGATGCCGTGGTAGTACTCGAGATCGCCCTTCACGTCGATGTACTCGGACTCGGACTCGGTCGCGCTGCTGCGCGGGCTCGTCCGGCGCAGGTAGGTGCCCTCGGCCTGGGCGGCCATGCCGATGTACTCGAAGCCCTGCATGAAGTGGAACTGCTGCTGATCGAAGGGCAGCGTGAAGTCGACGCCGAGGCCGGCGGTCCAGATCGTGTCGACGGTCGTCCGGTTGCGCAGGCGGATCGAGCAGGTCGCGGAAGGACCGGGCGGATTGCCGACCGTCGGCGGGCAATTGTCCGCGAAGCCCGCCGAGCCCGCGTCGAATTGGACGTCTTCGCGCGCGGCGATCAGCCCGCTCGAGATCGGCAGGCTGAGGCTGCTGCGGAGCACGAGCCGCGGCCGCGTCGGGACCGCGAGCTCGAAGGGCGTGAAGAGCTCGACGCCGAACTTGAAGTGCTGCGAGATCAGCGAGTCACCGGTGTCGGAGAGCTTCGTCGTGCCCGCTTCCGTCGGGACGACCGCCTCGCCCTTGTGGGGCTGGGTCAGGACGCCGAAGCCGAGGGAGAGCTGTGGCTCCCAGCCGGGCCCGACGACGGCCTCGCCGCTCGCGTCCGCCAGTGGGGCATCGACGTAGGCCTCCTCGGCTCGCGACTCCGCCGGCGGCGCTCCGATCGCGCAGAGCACGAGCAGCGACATCGCCCACGCGCGCCCGAGCCTCGTCGACCTCGCCTGCCTCACGACCCGGCCCCCCCGCTCGCGGCCTTCTTCGCCTCGCGCTGCTGCTGACGGATGGCCTGGAGGCCGCGCACCGCCTGCTCGACCTCCTGCGGAACGCCGACCTCGGCCATGTAGCGCTCGACCGCGGGGTAGTCCTTGCGCGACCACATCGCGAGGATCTGCTTGAGCGCGGCGACCTTCTCCCCCGGCGCCTCGATCTTCTCCGCCAGGGGCAGCGCCTGCTGGAGGTCCACCGAGATCAGGTACTGCGTGAGCGGGAAGCGCATCGCCGCGTCGATCGCCGGATCGTCGAGGTGGGTGCGGATCCATTCGGCGGCGGTCCCGTCGCCCGCCCCGGCCTCGGCCCCCGCGCCCGGAGCGCGGGCCGTCCGCACGTCGGACTTCAGGAAATGATAGGCGGCCGCGCGCAGGCCGAGATGGCGCCCCGCGCTGTCCTTGCGCGCGCGCAGCCATTCGATCGTGGCCAGGGGCTCGCGCGCCCCCGCCGCCTCGGCGATCCCGTCGAGGTAGGCCCCGAGCGCGAGCTTCGGCTCGACCTCCTCGTACCAGGCGAAGGTCGCGGCGGGGTCGTAGTGGGCGAGGCTGACGAGCGCCGACCGCAGGGCGTCCCGCTTGAGATCGTTCTTCGCCTCCCAGGGAATCGAGTCGACCCAGGCCCGCAGCTTCGGCACGCCGCTGCGGTAGAACTCGATCATCGCCTGGGTGATGACCCAGCTGCGCTCCTGGCCCGACGGCAGGTCCTCGAGCAGGCGGGTCAGCTCCTCGTTCCGCGCCGCCGAGGCCAGCCCCGCCGCCGTCGCGTCGACGATCAGGTTGCGCACCGTCCCGGACTCCGGGCCCTCGGGCCCCAGCGAGGCCAGCGCGAAAGCGCGCGCCTCGTCGGCCCCACCGTGCCGGGTCCAGTAGTGGACGACCTCGGAGATGGCGCTCTGACCGACCATCGGCGCGCGCCAGCGGGTGAACCACTCGAGGGCGGCCCGCGCGTCGATGCGGGCCCAGGCGTTCGCGAAGACCCGGACCTCCTCGCGATCGAGCCCCTCGACGGCGGCGTCGTAGGCGTCCCGTGCGCCCTCGACGTTGCTCGCGTCGACGCGCTTCATCAGCTCGCAGATCGCGGAGATCCGATCGAGGGTGTCCGGCAGGACGAGCGCCTCGGAGACGGCCTGCTTCATGGCCGCGGCGTCGAGCGGGCCTGCGGGGGGGACCGGCGTGGTGCCGGAGGAATTCGCGGGCGAGCTGGCGCCGCCCGTGCCCTGGGGCGAGCAGGCGGCCAGCCCGAGGCAGAGGGCGGCGAGCAGCAGCGAGGAGCGGATGGGGCGGAGCGGCAGGGATCGCATCTAGAACTTCACCGTGGCCGTGACGCCGTAGGTCCGGGGATCCCCGACGGCGTGAAGGATGGACTGTCGCAGACGAGCGAGATTGAAGACGTCGACCGTATAGGCCTGGTCCGTCAGGTTCTCGACCCAGGCGGCGATCTCGAAGTTGTCGGTCGGCGCCTTGTAGGTCAGGCGGAAATTGAGCAGCCAGAGCGGGTCCTGGGAGAGCAGGTTCGAGTTCGAGACGTCGAAGTAGACCTTGTCCTTGAAGGTCCAGTCGAGCCGCGGGATCACGGCGCCCCAGTCCCCGCCGAGGGGCCAGGCGATGAAGCCGATGAACGAGTACTCGGGCGAGTTGATCAGGCGGTTGCCGGAGAAGTCCTCGGTCAGCGTGATGACGGCAGTCTCGGGCTGGACGGTCTGGGTGTTGACGAAGTCGGTGTACTTGCTGTCGAGCCAGGCGAAGGTCGCGTGGATCCAGAGCTTGTCGAGCAGCAGCGGTCCCCAGTCCTCGAAGGGCTTGACGTCGAACTCGGCCTCGAAGCCGAGGACGTCGGCGTCGTCCGCGTTGACGAGCTGCTGGACCGGGACGCCGCCGCCCACGTTCAGCAGGCGGAAGATCTGGATGTTGTTGTAGTCGTAGTAGAAGAGCGCCCAGTTCGCGGTCAGCCGATTGCCCCAGAACATGCTCTTCATGCCGAGCTCGATCGAATCGATCTCCTCGGGGTCGACCGGGGTCGTCAGGTTCTGCCCGTTCGAGGTCCGGGAGTTCGGGAACACGACGCCCCCGTTGATGTGGGGCCCCTTCCAGCCCCGCGCATAACGGAGGTAGAAGCTCACGTCCTCGATCGGCGTCCAGGTCCCCTTGAGATCGCCCGCCGCCCCGACCTTGCTCGTCGCGGAGAAGCCGGTCTGGTCGAGGCCGACCGGCGCGCCCGTCGCGAGGCTGAAGCGCCCGCTGCGCAGGTTGAGCTCCTTGTCCTCGTAGTTGATGCGGGCACCGCCCTCGACCTTGAACGCCTCGACCGGCTCCCAGGCGAGATTGAGCCAGCCCGTGCCGTAGCGCGTGAAGAAGCCGTAGCCCTGCTGGATCACGGGGTTCGTCAGGCCCAGGACGAACTGGTTGTCGACCTGGAGGCCTTCGTAGAGGTACATGCCACCGACCTGCCAGCGGAAGCCCTGGTCCGCGTCGTAGTCGAGGCGGAGCTCCTGGGTGACCTGGCCGGCCTCGTTGGCCAGCACCGGCTCGAGACCGATGTACGGATTGCCGTCGAGGTTGAGCTCGACGTGGCGCTTGTTCCACTCGTAGCCGGTGATGCTCGTCAGCGAGAACGCGCCGTAGTCGAGCTTGGCGACGAGATTGGTGCCGAAGAGATCGAGCTTCTCCTTCTGGACGTCGTTGTAGTCGCCTTCGTAGGGATTGCCGTCGAAGGGGCTGTTGATCGGGAGCTTGAAGCTCGCCGTCCCCGGGACGACGTATTGATTGTCGGGATCGACGTACCCGTTCGCGTCGGCGGCGATCCGGCTGCTCGGCTTGATCTCGTTGGCGCGCTGCTGGGCGCCGACCATCTGGAACTGCCGGGCATCGCCGCGGTTCTGTCCGCCGTGGAAGTTGAGGATGACGTCGAGGCCGGCGTCGCCGACCTCCCGCTGGGCGCGAATCAGCGTCCGCGCGCCCCAGTTGCTCTGATCGTTCACCCACTGCTTGACCGGCGGGACCTCGCCGACGTTCCAGCCGAGCCCGCCGAAGGGCACGAGGATGTCGGAGGTGTTCTGCGCGTTGAAGCACTGATTGAAGACGCGCTGCGCCCGCGACTGCGTGACCGGGAGCCCGGGGTTGCGGTTGAAGCGCGGATCGCCGCAGCGATTGCGGACGAAGCCGTCGCGGGAGTTCGTCCGGAAGGAGGTCCGCATCGAGACGACGTCGGGCACGATCACGTTCTCGACCGCGCCCTCGAGCTGGACCTGATTGAAGCGGCCGTAGGTCGCGCGGAAGGTCGCGCCCGGCGTCCCCGTCGGCTTCCTCGCGACCACGCGGATCGTGCCCGCGGAGGAGTTGCGCCCGTACATCGTCGTCTGCGGTCCGCGCAGCACGTCGACGTTCTCGACGTCGAAGAGCTGCGCCAGCTGGCCGGCGGGCGAGTTCATGTAGATCTCGTCGTTGTAGACGGCGACCGACGACGAGGAGTTGGCGTTGAAGTCGCGGATGCCGACGCCGCGGATGAAGAGGGTCGGGTTCGAGGCCGCGAAGGGCGTGCGGATCTCGAGGTTCGGCGTGAACTGGGAGATGTCCGCGAGATCCGTCGCACCGAGCGCCTGGAGATAGTTCGCGTCGAACTTGGTCGCGGAGACCTCCACGGACTGGAGCAGCGCGGCGGCGCCCGTGCCCACCACGACCATCTCCTCGACGCCGGAGAACGGATCCGCATCGCTCGCGCCCGACGCACCGCCGGAGGCAGCGTCCTGGGCGAATGCGGGCAGAGCGAGCCAGGTCGCGATCGCGAGAACGACCCGCGCCACGGCCCGCGCGGGCCTGCGGCAATCGGACCTCCGGATGTCGACGGGGTGGCTCGTCACGGGCGCGACGAACGACACGGGGACCTCCCTGAGTGGGTGGGCTGTTGAAGGAGCTCGAACGCTCCGGCGAAAATCGTTCCTCCGGACTGCTCTCTTCCGGGATCCTCTCCTCCGGACCGTCCGACGCGCACGCTCCCGCCGCGTCTCTCCCGATTCGTGATCCGACTCCGGGGTTCGTTCCCGACCGGACTTCGACGAGCCTAGCCGCCGTCCGCGCCCTCGGCGTTCATTCGTCGATCGAATAGCCCAGAGCGCGCAGCTGGCGAAGGCTCAGGTCGTCGAGCTCGATCTCCGGAGCCCCACCCTCCCAGGGCGTCCTGCCCTTCAAATACAGCTTTGCTCGATCCTGAAGCTTTGCAAGGGCGTCGGGTGCCTCGGCGGCGACGTTCTTGCGCTCGTACGGGTCGCTCGCGACGTGGAACAGGAGGTCGTTCTCCGGATGGTTCACGTCGTGAAGCAGGCGATAGTCCCCTTCCTGCACGCCGATGACGGGATTCGGGTCCACCTTCGGCTGTCCCCAGCTGCGATCGAGATGGCTGATCGTGATCGGCGACGAATCGGCCTTGCGATCGCCGGTCAGCCATCCCGCCCGTGACTTGCCGTCAGTTTCCTTCAGCGCGGGCAGCCCCACGAGCTCGAGCACCGTCGGCCAGACGTCGACGTTCTCCGTCCGCTGCTCGATCACGATGCCCGGATCGAGCTTGAAGGGGAAGGACAGGATGAAGGGCGTGACGACGACCTCGTAGTGGACGTCGCGCGCGTGCCCCTCGCTGCCGTGCTCGCCGAAGGCCTCGCCGTGGTCCGACGCGAAGACGACGAGCGTCCGGTCGTGGAGCGAGAGCCGGAACAGCTCCGCCATCAGCTCGCCGATCTGCTCGTCGGTCCAGCGCAGGGCGTTGTCGTAGGCGTCGGAGTAGGTGGAGCCGAAGATCGCGGTCTCCTCGGTGCTGATGTACTGGTGGACGTCCATCAGGTGCATGTAGAGGAAGAAGCGCCGGTCGCGGTTGGCGCGCAGGAACTCGATCGCCGTGTAGATGGCGTCGATGTCGGTGCCGTCGATGCGGCCGGCGATCGGCTTCTGGCGCAGCGCCCGGGGCGCGAGCCGCGCGCTCGGCGTGACGTAGTAGTCGAAGCCCTGCTGGAAGCCGAAGTTCGGCGCGACCCAGCCGTTGCGCCAGATGCCGGCGGTGAAGAAGCCGGCCTCCTGGAAGATCTCGGCCGGGAGCCGGGCGGCCGGGGCGAGGGTGTCGTTGTAGGTGAGGACGTCGGTGCGCTGGGGATGCAGGCCCGTCCAGAGCGAGGCCATCGAGGTCTTGGTCCAGGAGGACTGGGCGCGGTGGTCGGCGAAGCGCAGGCCGCGGCCGGCGAAGTAGTCGAGGACGGGGGTCGTCGCGCGCGCGTAGCCGTAGCTCCCCATGCGGTCGGCGCGCAGGGTGTCGATCAGGACGAACACGACGTTCAGGTCGTCGCGGGAGGCCAGCGCCGCCACGTCCTCGAGCGAGCCGACGGGCCGCGTGTCGAAGGCGTCGCTCGGTGCCTCGCGGCAGCCGGCGAGGAGCAGCCCGAGCGCGGCCGTCGCGATCAGCGATCGCAGGGCCGGAGCGCGCCCCGGGCGGGGGGAACGTCGTTGGTGGATCACGCGGCGTCCTCCTCCTTCACGGCTCATCGCGACGGCCGCCCGGCGCGGGCGACGAGCTCCGCGGCCTTTTCGCTCTCCCCGAGCGCCTCGAAGACGTCGGCGAGCTCGGGGATCACCTCCGGCGGCGCCGCGCCGAGGAAGTACAGCGCCTGCCGGGCCAGCACCGGCGTCGCGCCGCCCTTCTCCCCCGCCGCGAGGCGCAGGCGCGCCGCATCGACGAGGGCGGCGGCGTGCCAGGGATGCCGCATCACGAGCCGCTCGAGGCGCTCGAGCGCCGGCTGCGTCCGGCCGCTGCGCTCGAGGGCCACGCAGGCGAGATAGGCCGCCTCCGCCGACAGCGGATCGAGGCGATCCGCGCGATCGAAGCGCACGACCGCCTCGTCGAAGCGGCCGAGGGCGGTCTCGACCTTGCCGAGATCGACCTGCGCCGCGAGCAGCCCCGCCTCGCGATCCGCCACCGGCTGGAGCACCGCCCGCGCCTCCTCCCACGCCTCGCGCGCCGCGAGCACCCGCGCCCACACGAGCGCGGGTCCGCTCTCCTCGGGATGGTCGTGCCGCAGCCGCTCGACCCGTGCGACCGCCTCGTCGAGGCGATCGAGGGCGCGCAGCGCCTCGACCCAGGCCCAGAGCGCCTCGAAGTTCGCCGGCGTGAAGAGCCCCTTCGACGACTCGAGATACTTGCGCGCCTCCTCGGCGCCGCGGGCGCGGGCGAGGTCGCGGGCCTGGTCCGCGAGGGCGATGCCGGCCCACTGGACGTCGGTCGCCATGCGCGCGCGGGCGGACTCGGCGTAGGCGGGCAGCGCGGCCGCCATCGCCGCCGCCGCGAAGTCGCGCAGCGCCTGGGGATGATCGGGATGCTTGCGCAGGAAGACGTCGAGGGTGTCGAACGCGGCGCCCGCATGGCCCTGGGCCATCTGCATGCGGGCGAGCACGATGCCGGCGTCGTTGGCCTCGGGATCGGCGCGCAGCGCGTCCTGGTAGTAGCCCATCGCGCGATCGAACTCGCCGAGCTTCATCGCCGCGACGCCCGCGAGGTAGCGAGCGCCGGAGTTCGCCGGCCAGAGCCGGAAGGCGCTCTCGTAGAGCTCGAGGGCACGGGCCGGCTCGTCCGTCGCGAGGGCGAGCCGCGCCTCGAGCAGGAGCGAGTAGGCCTCCTCGTCGAGGGCCGCGATGACTTCGCGGGCGTGGTCGAAGTCCTCGGCGGAGAGGAAGACGTCGCCGAAGGCGAAGAGCGCCTCGGGCGGAATCGCCTTCCAGTCGAAGTCCGGATCGCCGGGTCCGCGGCCGAGCTCGTTGCGGATCGCCTCGAGCACGGCCTGCGCCGCGCCGGGCAGATCGCGGTGGGCGACGCGGATGTCGGCGAGGGCGAGCAGGGGCTGTGCCCCGCCGACGTTCTTCGCCGCTTCGCGCAGGACGGCCTCGGCCTCGACGACGCGCTCGCGGTCGGCGAGGCGGCGGGCGAGCGCATACTGGACGCGGAAGCGCGAGCGCGTCTGCTGGCCGGCGGAGACGAGGAAGTCGGTGGCCTCGGATTCGCGGTCGAGGGCGTCGAGGACGTCGACGTGGGCGAGGATCACGGTCGGATCCTTCGGATGGCGTCCGAGGCAGTCCTCGCTCCGCGCGAGGGCGCGCTCGGGGGAGCCGTGCTCGAGCTCGAAACGCACGGCCGCCCCGCAGTACTGGGCCGCCGCCTCCGGCGGGAGCGACCCGGACCGGGTCAGCTCGAGCTGGCGATCGATCACCGCCCGGGCCTCGTCGACGCGCCCGACCTCGCTCAGCAGATCGATCTTCGCCTGCAGCAGGAGCGGATCCGGAGGCTGATCGGCGATCAGCAGGTCGTAGTCGGCGAGGGCCTCCTCCATCTGCAGGTTGGCCCGATGGGCGTCCGCGCGCAGCCGGCGCACCACCGGATCGCCCGGATCCTCGTCGAGCTGGGCGGTCGCCTCGCGGATCGCCTCGCGCAGCCCGCCGCCCGCGTACAGCGCCTGGATCAGCAGCCCGCGCGCTTCGGGCGGGGCGTCGGGCGCCGAGGCGACCCGCTCGAGCGGCCAGATCGCGAGACTCTGCTGCTGGTTGAGGATCAGCGCGCGCCCGTACAGCAGCCGGACCTGCGCATCGGCCTCGGGCGCCGACGCGAGGGGTCGAAGCGCTTCGACGGCCGCCTCGACCCGCCCCGCGACGAGGGCCTCGCGCGCGGCTCCGAGCGCCTCTTCCCGCGACGGCGGATCGGCCTCGAATGCGCCCTGGCACGCGATCGCAATCAGGCCGACCAAGCCCACGCCGATGCGAGCGATCCATCGCGTGCCTGCGAGGCCGGCGAGCCCCGGGGGCGAGGCGACTGACAGTCGACTCGTCGCCGATCCGATGCATGCGATTTTGGTAGACAACGAATTCGGCGCCCCCGTAGAATCGAACCACTCTAACGAGGGCTTCGTCGCACTGTCGACGAGGTGTCCGGCGACCGGCTCCCGCCTGAGCGGGGGGAGTGCGGAGATCGGACGACCACCAACCCTGTGCGCAGGGAAGGAGAACCAGAATGCGCCCTTCGCGACATTGGCTCACGCGGGTCGGCTCGGCCGCGGCCATCGCCACGACGCTGCTCTGTGCCGGCCCGGGTCTCGCCCAGACCGTCGTCCAGTACACGGGCTCGCTGATGATCGGCTTCGGTGACCCCGACAATCCGACGGACATCAGCAACGACGCGGTGCCGATCTGTGCGGTCAAGGGCAATCCCTTCGCGAAGCACACCTTCGGCTCGCTGCGCGTCTACGGCCGCGCGAACCAGACCGCCATGGGCGCGCTCACCTTCAGCGCCCACGGCCGCGGCGACGGCAACGGCCCGCAGGTCGAGAGCCAGAAGGGTGGCGCGGAAGTCAAGGTCCCGGCGACCTGCAACGTCGCGGTGCCCCCGTTCCTGAACCCGCGCCTGCGCAGCCGCATCCAGGCCGCGGGCGAGATCTTCCCGGGCATCAAGGGCGACTTCGTCGGTCTGACCAACATGGGCGCCTACGTCACGCCGACGCCGGTCGTGGCGCCGACCTGGATGGTCGGTCCCGGCCAGGGCCACTCGTTCGCGGGTGCGGTCCTGAACACGCCGATTCCGTTCTTCGGCGGCTTCGGTGCGGTCCAGATCCAGAAGGGTGCCAACAACTACGGCGGCGCCATCCAGTACCAGGGCGGCGGCGGCGTCCAGCTCGGCATCAACACGACGCTGATGACCGGCGGCGGCGCGACCGTGATGAACTTCGGCCAGGTCCGTTATGCGAACGGCTTCCTGCCGACGGATCCCTCGATCTTCGGCACCGACGCGACCGGCCGATTCGGTCCCGGCGTGACGACGATGTTCCCGAACGGCGTGATCGTCGGCAATCAGCGGACCTTCGCGCTGCGCACGCCCGGCGGTGCCACGCTCAACCAGCAGGGCAAGATCGTGACCCTCGGTGGTCAGCACACGCCGACCGGCATGGGCCCCAAGATCATCTCGCCGATCATCTTCCAGGGCGCGTTCTTCCAGTGGACGACGGGCATGGTCAAGGCGTCGGACGCCCTCGGCGACTTCGTGACGATCCGGACCGCGACCGGCTTCGACCGCCGCGCGCCCTTCACGACGATGAACCCGGCGCCGTACGGCACGACCCGCAAGCTGCAGCTCGTGTCGCCCTGGTCGGCGTCGATCAAGAAGAACGGCCCCTTCGGTCTGCCGGTGCCGACGCTCGGCTTCGGCGGCGTCGCGGTCCTGAAGCTCGACATCACCCCGGCGCCGGAGCCCGGCACGGTGGCGATGCTGGGCCTCGGCGTGGCCGGCCTCGCGGGCCTGGCGACGCTGCGCCGCCGCGGAGCCTGATCCGCCCGGCCCACCTCGCGCCACGCTCGGGCGCGAGGATCCGAGCGCGCTCCGGGAAGAGCTCGGAGAGAGCTGGCTCGGGAAATCAAGAGGGCGGTGGTCGACGGGACCACCGCCCTCTTTCCATTTCGCGCGCGTTCTCCCCGCGCCGTCTCCAGGGCCCCCGCCCGATCACGTAGACTGCCGCGACCCCGAGCGCACCGCGCGCCCCGACGCAGGGATGCCGAGCTTGAGCCGAAGTCGCGCCGCGATCACCACGCCCTTCTGGGACGCCTGGCTCACCGGCGGCCTGTCGATCCTCGGCATGGGCTCGATTCTCGTCTGGGTGCTCTTCTTCGGAGGCCAGCTCGAGCTCGCCGACGCCGACTGGATCGCGCTCACGATCCTGATCAACAGCCCCCACTTCCTCGCCTCCTACCGCATCCTCTACGCCTCGAAGGAGGCGATCGGCGCCCATCGCTGGTCGACGCTCTACGTCCCGGCCGTCCTGCTCGCGATCCTCGTGCTCGCCGCGGCGAGCCCCCGCCGCGACCTCGTCTACGCGCAGCTCGTCTTCCTGAGCTCGATCTATCTCGCGTGGCACTACACCGGTCAGGCCTGGGGCATGGTCGCCGTCGCGAGCCGGCTCGCGGGCGTCGACTTCACCGCGCGCGAGCGGGCGATGATCCGCCTGGGGCTGTGGACGCTGCTCGCGCTCCACGTCCTCTACGCGCTGGCCGGCCGGTTGCCGCCCGCGAGCTGGATCGAGCCCGCGACCTGGATCCGGCTCTACGGCTGGGTCTTCTACGGAATCTGCGGCCTCGCCGTCGCGTCGCTCTTCGTCGGCGGAGCGGCCTTCGCCGCGGCCCATCGACGCACCGGCCGCCTCCCGGCCCGCGCCGTCCTGCCCTGGCTGGCGATCCATCTCTGGTACCCGTTCTGGTACTTCGTCCCGGGCGGCTTCCTGTTCGTGCAGCTCGCCCACGCGCTGCAGTACCTGGCGTTCCCGCTGCGGGTCGAGGTCAACCGCTTCGCCGAGGAGGCGCCGCGGACGAAGGCGGCGCAGCGGCGACGCGCGCTCGTCGTCTACCTGGGACTCGTGGTCGGCGGAGGGCTGATCCTGAACGGGGCGCCGCTGGCGGCGCGGATCTTCGGCGAGGGCTGGTATTCGACGCCGGACGCCCGGGCGATCTTCATGGCCTTCACGAACTGCGTCGCGATCCACCACTACTTCGTCGACGGGGCGATCTGGAAGCTGCGCGACCCGGCGGTGCGCCGCGACCTCTTCCGCCATCTCGAGCGGCCCGAGGGCGCGCCGGCGCGCTAGTAGTCGTCGAAGCGCTCGCCGAGGGGCCGGCGGAAGGTGTAGGCGAAGGGCTCGGCCACGTAGAGGTCGGCGTTCTCGCGGAAGACGTTCGGCTCGCGCTGGAACGGATAGGCGAGGCCCGAGAAGATCGTCGCGGGCACGAGGAAGACGCCGCCGACCACCGTCCGCAGGAATCCCCCGAAGCGGATGGGGAAGACGTCGACGGCCACCCGCGCCGCCCGACCGAGCGCCGCGTCGGAGGCGGGATCCGCCTCGACCGCGCGACCGGTCCGCGGCGTCGCGGCGACGAGCGCCGCGATCGCGACGAGCAGAGCGAGCCGTTTCGCCGTCCGTGCCATGGCCGTCCTCCCGGATTCGCGCGCTCGACGATACACGATCGGATCCGTGCCCGCGGACCGCCGCGAGGGCGGCCCTCCCCCCCGCTCAGTTCACGCGGCGCTCCCGCCCCTTCCAGTACGGCTCGCGCAGCGTCGTCTTCAAGACCTTGCCCGACGGATTGCGCGGGATCACCGCGATCCGATCGACCGAGGTCGGACACTTGTAATGCGCGAGCCGCTCCCGACACCAGGCGATCAGCTCGCCGTCGCTCGCGGCCCGCCCCGGCTCGTCGACGACGATCGCCTTGACGGTCTCGCCCCACTGCTCGCTGGGCACGCCGATCACCGCGACGTCCGAGACCCCCGGATGCGCCATCAGCACGTTCTCGATCTCGGCGGGGTAGACGTTCTCGCCCCCCGACACGACCATGTCCTTCACGCGGTCGTGGATGTAGAGGTATCCGTCCTTCAGGTAGCCCGCGTCACCGGTGCGGAACCAGCCGAGGCCGGCGGCGTCCCGACCTTCGGGATAGGCCGCGGCCGTCGCCTCGGGGTTGCGCCAGTAGCCCTTCAGGTTCTGGCGCGAGCGACACCACACCTCGCCGACCTCGCCCTCGCCGCAATCGCGCCGCGTGTCGGCGTCGACGATCCGCAACGCGACGTCGCCCCAGGGCCGGCCCGCCGCCCGCAGCAGATGGGCGCGGGGGCCGCCGGGGTCGTGATCCTCGGGCTGCATCGCGGTGATCGCGCCGGCGGTCTCGGTCAGGCCGTAGACCTGGACGAAGCCGCAGCCGAAGGTCTTCATCGAGCGGACGAGGACCTCCTCGGAGATCGGCGAGGCCCCGTAGACGATCGCGCGGAGCGAGGAGAAGTCGATCGCTTCGACGCCCGGCGCCCCGGTCAGGATGCGCAGCACCGCCGGCACGAAGAGCGCGTTGGTCACGCGGTACCGCTCGATCCAGCGCAGCACGAGCGCGGGATCGAGGTCGCGCACGAGCACGAGCTCCCCGCCCGCCGCGAGGCCCGCGATCGAGAGCCCGCTGCCGGCGATGTGGTAGACCGGCATCGCGATCATCGTCACCGACGTCTCGTCGATCAGCCAGTCGCGCGCCGAGTTCAGGGTCGCCGCGACGAGGTTCGCGTGGGTCAGCTCGACGCCCTTGGGCAGCCCCGTCGTCCCCGACGTGTAGAACTGGCAGAACGTGTCCGCGGGCGTCCGCGGAACCCGGGGCTCGACGGCGGGCCGGTCGGCGATCCAGTCGGCATAACGGCCGTGACCCCCGCCCGCCGACCCGTCCGCGCCGATCACGACGACGCGCTTCACGGTCGCGAGGTCCATCTGCGCGAGGTGGCCCAGGAACTCCTCGCCGATCAGGAGCACGCGGGCCTCCGCGTGGTCGAGGATGAACTGCATCTCCGCGGGCGCGAGCCGCCAGTTGACCGCCAGGGTCACGGCGTTGACCATCGTCGCCCCGAACAGGAACGGGAAGTATTCGGGCTCGTTCCGGCCCAGGAAGGCCACGCGCGCCTGCGGACCGACGCCCTCGGCGAGCAGCGCCTGGGCGACGCGCGCCGCCTCCCCGTGGAGCGCGCGATAGGTCCAGACCCGCTCGCCGGCACGCAGGGCCGTCCGATCCGGTCGCTCGCTGGCATGGTTCCGCAGCAGCGCGTCGAGGGTCTCGAATTCCATGAGCCAAAGCTAACATGCGGCCGCGGACGCGGGTACGCGATCCGAATGCCTCGCCCTATGCCCCCGGATCCGGACCCGCCGGCCCTCGCTTCCCGAGATCGGAGCCCCCCTGTCCGCCCCGTCCGCACCGCCGCCCGCCGGCATCGACCAGCTGATCGATCGCGCGTTCCAGCCGCTCGCGAGCTTCGTCTCCGAGCTGGTCTTCGTGTCGATCCGGATCGGCGGCGCCGAGGTCCCGCTGATCGTCGTCTGGCTGATCGCCGGCGCGAGCTTCTTCACGCTCACCCTGCGCGGCATCAACCTGCGCGGCTTCCGCCACGCGCTGCGGATCGTGCTGGGCCGCGAGGACGCGAGCGACGATCCCGGCTCGGTGTCCCATTTCCAGGCGCTGGCGACGGCGGTTTCGGGCACCGTCGGCGTCGGCAACATCGCCCACGTCGCCGTCGCCGTCTCGCTCGGCGGGCCCGGCGCCGCCTTCTGGATGGCGGTCGCGGGCTTCCTCGGCATGGCATCGAAGTTCGCCGAGTGCACGCTCGGCGTGAAGTACCGCCGCACGAATCCCGACGGCAGCTGGTCGGGCGGCCCGATGTACTACCTCTCGGGCGGGCTCGCGGCGCTCGGCTGGCCGCGTCTCGGCCGCGGGCTCGCGCTCTATTATGCGCTCTGCGTGCTGCTCGGCTCCGTGGGCATCGGCATGTTCCAGGCGAACCAGGCCTACGTCCAGCTCGTGACCGTGACGGGCGGGGCCGCGAGTCCGGCGGCGGGCCGCGGCTGGCTCGTCGGCCTGCTGCTCGCGGCGTCGGTCGGCGCGGTGATCCTGGGCGGGATCGCGTCGATCGCGCGCTTCACGGCGAAGCTCGTGCCGGCGATGGTGCTCCTCTATCTGGGCTGCGGCTTCTTCGTCATCGCGGCGAACGCGGCCGAGCTGCCGGGCGCGCTGCATCGGATCGTCGTCGAGGCCTTCACGCCGAAGGGCGCCGCCGGCGGCATGCTCGGCGTCGTCGTGCTCGGCTTCCGGCGCGCGGCCTTCTCGAACGAGGCGGGGATCGGCTCGTCCTCGATCGCCCACTCGGTCGTCCGGACCCGCGAGCCCCTGACCCAGGGCTTCGTCGCGATGCTCGAGCCCTTCATCGACACCGTGATCGTCTGCTCGATCACCGCCCTCATCATCACGACGGGCCTCGCCCCGTCGGAGCTCGGCACCGGCGTCGCCTCCGGCGTCGAGCTGACCTCGACGGCCTTCGAGCGGGTCCACCCGATCCTGCCGAGCCTGCTCTCGATCGTGGTCTTCCTGTTCGCCTACTCGACGCTGATCTCGTGGTCCTACTACGGGCTCGAGGGCTGCGTCTACCTGATCGGCGACGCGCGCCGCGTCCGCACCGGCTTCAACCTCTTCTACTGCCTGTGCGCGATCGTCGGCTGCACGACGACGCTGACCGCGATCCTCGAGTTCACCGACGCGATGGTCTTCGCGATGGCCTTCGCCAACCTGATCGGCCTCTACGCCATGGCGCCCGGTCTGCGCGCGGATCTCGATCGCTACTGGAGCGCGGTGCGCGCGCGCCCACGCGGCGGCAGCAGCGACGGCGTCAGCGCGCGCTGATCCACAGGCGCTCGCCGGGTCCGACCGGCAGCGCGAGGTCCCCGCGCCGCAGGCCCGCGAGGCGGAGCGCGAGCGGACCCTCGCCGAACGTGAGGGCGAGGCCGGCGAGGGCGGCGGGGTCGTCGAGCGGGAAGCCCGCCGGTGCGGCGGCGCGCAGGACCTCGCCGAGCAGGCCGATCGGGACGGCGCGGGGCGCGGCGCCGGGCGGCCTCTGCGCCCAGACGATCGACGCCGACGCGGCGGGATCCCGGCGGCGCGCGAGGGCGAGATAGTCCTCGGGCGCATTGAAGCTGGTCCAGGGCGGCGGGGACGCGCCGACCATCCCCGACCGCGGCCTCCTCGATCGCTTCGAAGCCGATGCGCTCGAGCAGCCGCATCGGGCTCGCCTCGCGCGGATCCGCCCGCAGCGAGCACGGCGTCGAGCAGCGCCGCTGCCTCGCGCCCGGCGCGGGCGGGATAGACCGCGGACAGGACCTGCAGTCGCCCGCCGGCCTGCGGGACCACCGCGCGCGCCCCGGTGCCACCTACGTCCCCGCCCCCACACCCGTCCTCGCCATCGCCCTCGCCGGCCGCCTGCGCCCCGGCCTCCGCCCGCGCGAAGAGCCCGCCGATCGCGTCCGCCGTCAGGAAGGGCGCGTCCGTCGCCGTCACGAAGGCGAGCTCGGCGCGGGTCTCCGCGAGCCCGTCGCGCAGGGCCGCGAGCGGGCCGCGCTCCGCCTCGCGATCGACGACCGGTCGGGCCCCGAGGCGGGCGACCAGCTCGCCGATCGGCAGGTCGCGGGCGGTGACGACGAGGACCTCGTCGACGCAGGGCGCGAGCTGCGCGACGACATGCTCGATCAGCGTCTGCCCGAACCAGGGCAGCAGTGCCTTCGGCCGCCCCATCCGCCGCGAGCGCCCGCCCGCCAGCACGATGCCCGCTCGCGTCATCGCCTCCCCCGCCGCGGTCCCCGCCCGACCCGTCGCCCGGCCGACCCCGGTCGTTCTAATGTTCGCCCACCATGACCCATCCCGAGAGCCCCGATCCGAAGGCCGCGGCCCGCGCCGCCGAAGGCCACCGCCCGACCCGCGTCGACGCCGACAAGGCCGGACCGACCGACGGCATCTTCCGCCTCCTCGGGAGCGAAGGCCATTTCCAGCCCTCCCCCCTCGCCGGCGGTCCCTGGGACCCGAAGCACCAGCACGGCGGCGCGGTGGCCGGCCTCCTGACCCGATGTCTCGACCGCCTGCCCGCCCCCGTCCCGATGCGCATCACGCGCCTCACGATCGAGATGTTCCGCGGGGTCCCGCTCACGCCGCTGCGCGTCGAGACCCGGGCCCTGCGCTCCGGCCGGCGGATCCAGAGCCTCGAGGCCAACCTCTTCGACGGCGAGACCCAGGTCGCCCGGGCGACGGCGCTGCGGATGCGCCGGGACGAGGCCCTCGCCGAGATCGACTCGCAGGCCCCCCTGTCCAGCGAGGTGGCCCGGCGCCCCGAGAAGGTCCTCTCCCTCGCGACCGCCCGGCGCTTCGAGGACGGGGCGATCCCGATCCCGGGCTTCGTCCGCTCGGTCGAGCTCGCCTCGTTCCGGACGAGCGTCCGAGAGGGGATGCCGGCGACGGTCTGGGCCCGGCTGCTCTGCCGGGTCGTCGAGGGGGAGCAGCCGTCGCCGACGGTGCGCCTGGCGACGCTGGTCGACTTTGCGAGCGGCACAGGCAGTCCCCTCGACTACACCCGCTGGACCTCGATCAACCCGGACCTCTCGATCCACGTCCTGCGGGAGCCCCGGACGGACTGGATCGCCATCCACGGGGCGACCCACTTCGCCGGGGACGGGATCGGCCAGAGCAGCGCCACGATCTACGACGAGGAGGGCCTGGTCGCCCGGGTCCAGGCCTGCCTGCTGCTGGACCGGCGCCCGGCCCCGGAATGAGTAAGATCCCGCCCCAAAAAAGGAGATGGACATGGGCAAGCTCGATGGACGCGTAGCGATCGTGACCGGCGGCGGACGGGGCATCGGCGCCGAGGTCGCGAAGACCTTCGCGGCCGAGGGCGCCGCGGTCGTGGTCAACGACCTGGGCGCCAGCATGGACGGCAGCTCGACCGAGGGGACCCCCGCCGAAGAGGTCACCGAGCAGATCCGCAAGGCCGGCGGAAAGGCCTCCGCCAACAACTGCGACGTCACCAGCTTCACCCAGACCGCCGACCTCGTCGCCCAGGCCGTGCGCGACTTCGGCCGCCTCGACATCGTCGTCAACGTCGCCGGCATCATCCGCGACGGCATGATCTTCAAGATGGAAGAGAAGCAGTGGGACGCGGTGATCGCGGTCCATCTGAAGGGGACCTTCAACACCTCCCGCCACGCGTCGGTGTACTGGCGCGAGAACCGCGGCGGCGAGTACCGCCTGATCCACTTCATCTCGGGCTCGGGCCTCTGGGGCGCGCCGGCGCAGCCGAACTACGCGGCGGCGAAGATGGGCATGGTCGGCCTGTCGAACAGCTGTGCCACGGCGCTCGCGAGCTACGGCGTGACGAGCAACTGCATCGCGCCGGTCGCCTACACGCGCATGACGGCGAGCCTCGAGGGCAAGTCGACGACGATGGACTACAGCCCGGGCAACGAGAAGCTCTCGACGAAGAACGTCGTGCCGCCGGTCGTCTGGCTCGCGAGCGAGCAGTCGAGCTGGATGACGGGCCGCATCATCCAGTGCGGCAACGGGCGCATCGGCCTGATCAGCGAGCCGCGCGTCGAGCGCGAGGTCACGACCCCGGGCGTCTGGGATCTAGACCACGCCTTCGAGGAGATGAACTCGACCTTCAAGGACGCGGTCGAGTCCCCGAACCCGTTCCGCAAGGCGAAGGGCTGAGCCGGAGCCGGCCCAGGCCGGCCTCCTCGTGCCCCCGCTTTGGCGCGACCCCGGTCGGCGCATATACTCGCACTTGCGCGCTCCTTTGCGGCACCGGGTGAGTCGAGCCATGGCCGAGGTCAGGACGGGAGAGTCGCGAATCCAGGAGCACGCCGGGGTCACCTACCTGCGCGAGCGGGTCGGCCGGATCCCGATCGGCGAGCTGATCCTCGCCGGCCCGCGGACGTTCCAGTTCCTGACCCGGTCGGCCAGCCGCCATCTGCGCCGCGGCGACCATCGCTATCCCGACATCCCGACGCGGCTGATGACCTTCGGGACGGCGATGTCCGTGCTCGTCGACGAGGTCATGCTCGCCTACATGGCGACGACGCGCCTGAACCTCGGCGGCGCCGACCTCGATCGCATCGCGCAGGAGACGATCGCCGGGATCGAGATGCTCGAGGATGCAGGCGTCTTCGAGGATCCGCGGCGCCTGCATCCGGAGCCGCCGGTGCCGACGGTGAGGACGCGGCGCAAGACCTATCGCGGCATCCGCTACGAGCAGGTCGCCTTCGAGAGCGGCTACAAGCCGATCGTCGACCTCCCCGGCACGACCCGCTGGCTCACCGTCGCGAGCAACCAGGTCGCCTACGCCTACGTCCTGCGCCACCAGAAGCCGCGGCCGTGGATCGTGAACCTCCACGGCTTCGGGATGGGCAATCCCTCCGACCTGCTCGCGCTGCGCGCCCTCCACTACCACCGCGACCTCGGCCTCAACGTGATCCAGCCGGTCTTCCCGACCCACGGCCCGCGCTCGGGGGGCGCGGACGGCGAGCCCGCGCTGACCCTCGACTATCTCAACAACGTGCACGCCTTCAGCCAGGCGATCCGGGACGTGCGCAGCATCATGGCCTGGGCCCGGACGCAGCATGGCGCCGAGTCCTTCGCGGTCCACGGCGTCTCGATGGGCGGCTATCTCGCTGCGCTCGTGGCCGGGCTCGTGGACGACCTCGACTGCGTGATCGCGGGCGTCCCGACCGTCGACCTCGCCTGGGTCATGCGCCGCAGCGTCCCCGACGACGAGCGCGAGGTGCTCGACGCCCGCGGGCTGCTCGGCCCGATGGCGGACCGGATCCACCAGCCGATCTCGCCGCTCGCCTTCAAGCCGCAGCTGCCGGCCTCCCGGCGCTTCGTGTACGCCGGCGTCGCGGATCGGATCGCGACGCCCGCGCCCGCCCACGAGCTGTGGGAGCACTGGGGGAAGTCGTCGGTGCTCTGGTACCGCGGCTCCCACATCGGCTTCGCCTGGTCGCGCGAGGTCCGCCAGTTCATCGACGACGCGCTGCAGCAGTCCGGCATGACGATGGGCATGCGCCGATGAGCGAGGCGACGTCATGAGGCGCCTGTCCGGGCTCGACGCGGCCTTCCTCTCCTCGGAGACGAAGAACTGGCCGGCCCACGTCGCCTGCATCACGATCTTCGATCCCAAGGCGGCGGGTCGGCCCTTCGAGGTCGAGGAGCTGAAGCGCTCCCTCGCGAGCAAGCTCCACCTGCTGCCGCCGCTGCGCTGGCGCGTGATCGAGCTGCCCTTCGGCCTCGGCCATCCCCACTGGATCGAGGACCCCGACTTCGACCTCGACTACCACATCCGCCGGATGGAGGTCGCCGCGCCCGGCGGCCGCCGCGAGCTCGCCCACGCCGCCCAGGAGATCTACCGCCACCGCCTCGACCGCAGCCGCCCGCTCTGGGAGCTCTGGGTCCTCGACAAGCTCGCGGGCGACAAGGTCGCGCTGTTCTGGAAGATCCATCACGCCTGCATCGATGGCATGGCCGGCGCCGGAATGCAGGAGGTCATGTTCGACCCGGATCCCGCCTATCGCGCACCGCAGGTCGTGCTGCCGGATCGCTGGCGGCCCGAGCCGGTGCCCGACGCGACCCGCCTGCTGATCAGCTCGCTGCCGGCGGCGCGCGCGGCGCAGATCCGGGCGGCGAAGGAGGTCTACCAGGCGATGGGGCGCCTGCCGGAGCTGATCCAGGCAACGCGCTCGGCGATGCCGCCGGAGGCGCCGCGCACGCGCTTCAACGCGCCGGTCGGCCCGCGCCGCTCCTGGGGCTTCGTGACGCTGCCGCTCTCCGATCTCAAGGTCGTGAAGAACGCGTTCGGCGTGAAGCTCAACGACGTCTTCGTCGCGGCGGTCGCCGGGAGCGTCCGCGCCTATCTCGAGGCCCGGGACGAGCTGCCGGAGAAGTCGCTGGTCGCGTCGATCCCCGTCAACGCGCGCACCGACGACTCGCCCGGGACCGGCAACATGATCTCCGGCATGGCCGCCACGATGGCGACCCACCTCGCCGACCCCGTCGACCGCCTGCGCGCGATCCACGAGAGCACGATGGCCTCGAAGGAGATGCAGCGCGCGATGGGCGCTCAGATGCTGATGAGCCTCGCCGACACGCCGCCCCCCGCGATGTTCTCGCTGGCCGCGCGCTTCTACGGCAAGACCCAGCTCGTGAAGCGCCTGCCGCCGATGTTCAACGTCGTCGTCTCGAACGTCCCCGGGCCGCGCAAGCCGCTCTACTCCCAGGGCGCGCCGGTCGAGGCCTTCCACTCGATGGGCATCATCTTCGACGGCGCCGGCCTCTTCATCGGCGCGATGAGCTACCTCGACCAGATGGACGTCGGCATCCTCGGCTCGCCCGACGCCCTCGACGATCCCTTCGAGCTCGCCGACGGCATCGCGAACGAGCTGGCCCTGCTCGTCGCCCGGGCCAAGGAAGCGCGCGACCAGGCGGCCGGAGACGGGCGTCGATGAGCCGATCGCCGCGGACGGTGCTGACGACCGGCGCCAGCTCGGGGCTCGGCCTCGCGACGGTGATCGAGCTCGCGCGCCGGGGCCACGACTCCGTCGGGTCGGTCCGCTCCGACGCGAAGGCGCAGATCGTCGCCGCCGCCGCCGAGGAGGCCGGCGTCGAGGTGCGCACCGTCCTGCTCGACGTCGACGACGCGAAGGGCTGTGCGGAGGTCGTCGAGGCGATCCGCCCCGAGGCACTCGTCAACAACGCGGGCTTCATGCGTTTCGCGGCGGTCGAGGAGGTCGACGACGCCGAGGCGCGTCGGCTGTTCGAGACGCTCGTCCTCGCCCCGACCCGCCTCGCGCGGCTCTGCATCCCCCACATGCGCGATGCCGGATTCGGCCGGATCGTCCAGGTCTCGTCGAGCTCGGCCCGCGTGAGCTTTCCGCTGATGGGCTGGTACCAGGGCTGCAAGTGCGCCCTCGAAGGCATCTCGGACGCGCTCCGTCTCGAGGTCGCCGGGGCGGGCATCGCGGTGTCCCTGATCGAGCCGGGGATCTTCGAGAGCGGCATGTCCCACGAGCTCGGCGCGACGGCGCCCCCGGACTCGCCCTACGCGAAGGCCTACGCCCGCTCCGCCCAGGTCTACGGCCGCCTCGGCCTGCTCATGACCGACGCCGCCACCGTCGCCCGCGTGATCGCCGACGCGATCGAGTCGCGCTCCCCGAGCGCGCGCTATCCGGTCGGTCTCGACGCCCAGTTCAACGTCCTCTCCGACCCCCTGACCCCCACCGCCCTCCGCGACCGCGCCATCCGCGCCTTCTTCGGGCTGTAGGTTTGGGCTGTAGGCCAGACCTCGGGCTCCCGCCCTCGCCCCCCACCGATCTCCAAGATCGTCCGGCACGAAGACCGACGCCCAGTCGAGGGAGCCTGCCACTCGCCGTTTGGGCCTCCTCGGCAGAGCGCGAGCGACCGGGGCGCGGCAGGTTTCGCGAAGTCAAGCGCAGCCCGCAGCTCGCCCCATCCAGTCGGTCGCCGACCCACCCAATTCCGAGAAGCGCAGAAGGCCGTGCCGAGGGCGAGCCATTCGCGAAACCTGTCGCGTCCCGGTCGCGACGGCCCAGCACGAACGCGGCCTCAGAGGTCGGAGTAGTAGTACACCCCCCACTGCCCCGAAGTCTCCGAGACCGCGAGCCGCAGCTTCTGGATCTGCGTCCGGCCGAAGCGCGCCTGCACCCGCCGCACGAGCTCGTGGCCGAACCAGGTCGCGAGGTTCTCGGCCGAGCTGTTGTTGATCGGCAGCACGATGATCTCCTCGCTCGGCGCGAGGTAGTGGCAGCCGCGGTAGTGGACCTCCGTATGGCCGTCTTCGCGGGGCTTCACCGCGAGCTCGGGATGCCGACCGGGGACGATCCAGTGCTCGTCGAGCTCGTCGCAGAGCTCGCGGATCACGGGCTTGACCTGGATGAAGTCGATCACGATGCCCTTGTCCGTCAGCATCCCCTCGATCTCGGCGTCGACGTAGTAGTTGTGGCCGTGGAGGCGCTCCTTCGAGCCGTCGGGGAAGATCAGGAAGTGGGCGCAGGAGAACTTGAAGTTCTCCTTGTGGAGGTGGATCGCCCAGCGTTCGGTGGTCATCGGGAGGTTCTCCGGGCCTCCGGCGGGAGGCCGTCGTCGCGGCGCGCGCAGGAGTATGACATGCCGCGCGGGTCGGGTCCCGGAGGCCGGCGACGGCGATGGCCGGGCCTCGAGAGCGGGCTGCTCCGACGGCGGACGGGCGGGCGGACCGACGGGTGGACGGCCACGCCCGCGGACCGGGCACCGAGGCTTGACCGACCGGGGGCGAGCCTCGAAGCTCCGCGCGATGGTCCCCGCCCCGCCGACCGCGAAGCCCGCTGCGCCGACGCCGACCGGTGCGTCCGCATCGCGGTATGCGCCGCAGATCCTCGGCGTGCTCAACGTCTCGCCCGAATCGATGGTGACCGAGTCGATCGCGATCGGCGACGCGGCGGTCCGCGAGCGCGCGGCGATGCTCGTGCGGACCGGCGCCGACTGGATCGATCTCGGCGGACGCTCGATCACCCCCGACGCCCCGATGATCGACGACGCGACCGAGCAGGCGCGGCTCTTCGCGGCGCTCGCGGTGCTGCGGAGCGGCGACGCCGGAAGCGCGGCGGGCGCGACGGACGCATCGCGCGTCGCGGACACGACCGACAGGACCGGCGCGGCGGGCTCGGCGCAGCGCGCCGGCGGGGCCGCGCGCTACCGCGTCTCGATCGACACCTGGAGCGCCGCGACCGGCGAGGCCGCCCTCGAGCACGGCGCCGACGCGGTCAACTACACCGGCGGCCCGCTCCCGACGTCGCTCCTCGACGCCGTCGCCCGACGCGCGGCGCTGCTCTTCGTGACCTACATGCCCTACGCGAACGCCTATGCGATGCGCAGCGCGCCGCCGGCGCCGGTCGGCATCGAGGCGGTGCTCGAGCATCTCGGGCCGAAGGTCGAGGCGGCGCGGCGGGCGGGGGTGGAGCGGCTCGTCCTCGATCCGAACGTCGGGATCATCCATCCCTCGACCGACGACCACCGCAAGATCCATCAGCAGCTCGAGATCGTCTGGCAGCTCGATCGCCTGCGCGGGCTCGGCTGCCCGATCCTGCTCTACGCCGCGCGCAAGCCCGAGCCCCTGGCGCGGATCATGATGGCCTCGGCGGTGCTCCACGCGCGCGCCGACTACGTCCGCACCCATACGCCCGAGATGATCCGGCGGCTGCTCGCCGTCGGGGACTGAGAGAGCGCGCGCGGGCCTCGCAGCCCGCGGCCGGCGTCCGGCACACGCGCCCGGCTCAGCGTCGACGTCGCAGCGCCTCGCGGACGAGCACGAGGCGATCGTTGCCGAAGTAGAGGTCGTCGCCGCCGACGATGATCGTCGGCGAGCCGTAGCCGCCGCGGGCGATCAGCTCGTCGGTGTTCGCGCGCAGGCGCGCCTTGATCTCGGGCGTCTCGATGCGCGCGAGGAGCCGCTCCGGATCGAGCCCCGCCCGGATGGCGACGTCGGCGAGGACCTCGCGCTGGGAGATGTCGCGGTCCTCGCCCCAGTAGGCCTCGAAGGCCGCGCGCGAGAACTCGACGCCTCGCCCCTCGTCGAAGGCCGCGATCACCCCGCGCATGGCCGCGACGCTGTTCACCGGGAAGACCGTCGCCGGCCAGGTGATCTTCAGGTCGTAGAAGCGCGCCCAGTCGGCGAGGTCCTTCGACATGTGGCCCCAGCGCAGCTTCGACGCGTTCGCCCGCGCCGCATAGACCCCCTGGTTCACCGCATTGAAGACCCCGCCCACCAGGATCGGCTTCCACGTCACCGGGACACCCGCCTCGGCGGCGACGTCCTCGATCTTGTGGAACGCGAGATAGGTCCAGGGGCTGCCGACGTCGTAGAAGAATTCGAGCATGGCCGGGAGGCTAGTTCAGGCGGCGGGAGCCGGCTCCTGGACTCGGCGGGGCTCGAGAGAGGACGGCACGGGGAGCCCGGCCCTCCGCCGGGCGAGCGCGGCGAGTCCCAATCCGAGCATCCACGCGCTCGAGGGCTCCGGCACGGGGACGAAGCCGACGTCCTGGAACCGGACGTCGAAGACCGCGGCCGAGTTCGTGACGTGGAGGAATCCATCGAGCGCGAGCGCCCGATCCGAGACGATCCGGATCGTGAGATCGTGTTCCTCGAAGCCGGGCACGTTCCCTCGGATCGTCAGGAATCCGGCCGTGAGCGTCGCCTCGCCGACGACGCTGCCGAAGGTCACGTTGAAGAACTCGAACCCGAGCGGCCGGAATCCGATCGTCAGGCTCGAAGTGACCAGGGCGCCCGGGCTCGGCGGCGGCCCCAGGCCGATCGACGCATCGACGGGATACGAGCCACAGGAACCATCCAGGCAGTATTCGGCCGTGGCCGTCGAGACCGGAACCCAGGTCCCGCCAAACAGGGTCGCTCGAGCCGGATCGGGGGCCATCACGAGCAGGCCCAGGACGGCGAACATGCTGCAGATGAAGCGCATTCGAATCCCCTCGCGGATGCCTCGACGGGCGACCCGCATCGCCAAGAAGACACGCCCGTTGCCCACGGCTCGCCTCGGCCCTCGAAGCGGAGCCTCGATGCTCGGATCTACGTGGTCGGACGCCGATCGAAGTCGCAAGGTTTCTCCGATCTCGAGACCGTTCGATCGATCGACCTACCATCTCCGGCTCCAGCGGATACCCTGCTCCCGCCCCAAACGCCCGAGGATCCCATGAACACCCATCCCCGAACGAGCCCCTGGCTCCGCCGCGTAGCCCTCCTCGCGGCCCTCGGCCTCGCCACGCTCGCCGCCGGCCTCGCCTATCTCTCCCGCGCCGACGGCCCCGTCGGCATCTTCGCCGGCGGTCCACTTCGCTCGGGGGACCTCGTCGACTTCACCGCCCTCGACTGGCAGGCCCTCGACCGCCTGCACGACCTCGAGCTCGAGCTCGTCGGTGAAGGCCGCTCGCGCACCCTCTGGTTCAGCGTCCACGACGGCATCCCCTACGTCGCCTGCGACCTCGACTGCGTGGGCGGCGTGCTCGAGCGCTGGCCGCAACAGGTCGAGCGGGACGATCGCGTCGTGGTGCGGATCGACGGACGCCGCGTGCTCGGCCGCCTCGTCCACGTCCCCCATGGCAGCGAGGAGTACGCCCGCGTGCGCGCCGGACGCGAGCGCAAGTTCTCGGGCGAAGGGGGCGGACTCGCCGCGGCCGAGACCGCGGCCCACAACGCGGTGGTCGACGTCGGCGAGCAGCTGACGGGCCGGGCCCGGCGCGCCGAGCCCGGCGACCGGCTGTTCCGGATCGACCCGCGCGCGAGCGACGGGAGCGAAGAAACGCATTAGGCTCCGCCGCCATGACGAACGACCTCTCCCTCGACCCCGGCCGCTGCTGGGGCGGCGTGTACCCGATCCTCGGCCCGAAGCTCCCCGCGATCGCGAAGCGCCTCGAGGCGAGCGGCCGCTACGGCATTCTCGCGGGCCAGAGCTGGGGCCCGCCGTGGATTCCGCTCGCGGCGGCGGCGGCGGTGACCGAGCGGGTCCAGCTCGCCTGCAGCGTCGCGATCGCCGGTGCGCGCAGCCCCTTCGAGACGGCCCACGCCGCCCTCGACCTCGATCGGATCTCGAACGGCCGCTTCGTGCTGGGCCTCGGTGCGAGCACGCGCTGGGTCACCCGCAGCCACTTCGGCGTCGACTGGCCGAAGCCCGTCCAGCAGCTGCGCGAGCACGTCGCCGCCGTCCGCCACGTCGTCGCCCACGCCCACACGGGCCTGACACCCTTCGAAGGCGAGTTCTTCCGCGCGGACTTCGTAGGCCTCGAGCCGGCCGCGCCCCCGGTCCGTCCGGCGATCCCGATCTGGCTGGGGGCGCTGCGCTCGCGCATGACGCGCCTCGCAGGCGAGATTGCCGACGGGGTCATCGGCCACCCGCTCTGGGGCGTCGACCACTGGCTCTCCCGCGTCCAGTCGGATCTCGCCGAGGGCGCGCGCCTCGCCGGGCGACGCGTCGAAGACCTGCATCAATGCGTCTACCTGACGCTCGCGATCGCCGACGACGAAGGAGTCGCCTTCGCCGATGCGCGCCAGTCCGTCGCCGCCTACGCCGCGATCGAGCAGTACGCGCCCTTCTTCGAGGAGGCGGGCTTCGGCGACGCCGCCGCGCGCATCCGGCGCTGCTGGGCGGCCGACCAGCGCGAGCATGCCGCGGCCGAGGTCGACGAGGCGATGGCCCGGGCCTTCGTGATCTTCGGCGATGCCGAGCACGCGCGGCGCGAGGTGGCACGCGTCGCGGGCATCGCGTCGACCTACTCGCTCTCGCCGCCGAGCTGGGGCGTCCCGCTCCAGCGAACGGCCTACTACACCGCGCAGATCGACCGGGCGTTCTTCGGGCGGGTCTGAGCGACGACACGACCCCGCGGCGCTCGCGTCGGCCCTCCGACCTGAGGCGCACCGCCCCGACGGCGGATCCCATGCCTCGAGCCCGAACGGCGTCGCACCGTCGAGCGCCCCCTCGCGCGGCAGAGGGCGGGCACGGCAATTGCTCATTCCATCGACGGCATGGTGGTTCGGACGTTCCGGGTCCGCATCCGGAGCGCGTTGCTCCGCGTCGCCGAATCCGGGCCTGCCTCGAGGCAAGAAAAATGAAGCTCACGATTTCGTTCCTGGCGGCCCTCGTGGCGACCGTCGTCGGTGCCCAGCCGGCGAGCGCCTCGACGATCGATACGACGGGGTTCCGATTCGGTGGTCTGTCGCCCTTCGGTGCACCCGACACGGCGACCTTCGGTCAGACCTTCACGGTGCATGGGCCCGACCTGCGACTCGACAGCTTCTCGCTCTTCCTGGGGCCTCGGCTCCAGTTCGATACGTCGGAGACGCTCGATCTGCGCGGCTACGTCGCGTCCTTCGATTCCGCGGGCTACCGGGCGGACACGATCCTGTTCGAAAGCGCCACGCGGACGACGAGTGCCGGCGGCGAGCTCGAGGAATTCGTGTTCTCGCCCGACGGCCTCGTCCTCAGCGAGGGACAGCGATACGTCGCCTTCCTCAGCATCTCGAACCTCCCGGCGCAGCCGGCGATCGCGTTCGAGATGCCGATGTCCGTCTCGGTCCTCGGCGGTGAAGAGTACGTGTTCCTGAACAGCGGGAACGATTTCTCCCTGCTCACCTCGACCCGATGGGACGGGGGCAGCGTGAACGGGAACGACTTCTTCTTCAAGGCGACGCTGTCCGCCGTGCCCGAGCCGTCGGGCCTCCTCCTGCTCGGGCTCGGATTGGCTGGACTCGCGTCCTGGCGACGCGCCTCCCCGAGTCCGGAGGAGCCCGTCGCGCGCTGACCCGCAAGAGGACTCCTCAGCGGGCGATCGAGAGCTCGACCTCGAGCAGGTCGCTCGCCGTGGTCGGATCGTCCGCATCGACGACGACGAAGGCGAGGCCCGCCCGCTCGGGATCGAGGCAGATGCCCTCGGCCTTGCGCCGGCTCGGCCGGCCGTCCGGCTCGAGCAACGGAATCAGCGCTTCGACGGCGGGACGGGATCCGAGCGACAGGATCCCGAGCGTGCTCCCGGTGACGGCGCCGTCGTCGATCACGTCGGGCGACGCCTCCGCCGCCGCGAGGAAGAGCAGGCGATCCGCCGCGAGGAGGCAGGCGTCGGTGAAGCCGAGGGCGATGCCGTCGACGGTGGGGAGGGCCACGGGATCGACGCGCAGCGACGGGAGCGCGTCGCCCCGACCGGCGAGCTGAGCCTGCAGCTCCGCGAACGCGACGCGCACGACCGCCGGAGTCCCGTCCGCGCCGTTGCCGCGCTGGAGCAGGACGAGATCGTCGCCCGCGACGCAGGCCCCTTCGAGGTTGAGTGCGCCGCCGCGGAGGCCCGGATGGGCGCGCAGCGCGGCGCAGAGACGGGCCGTCGAGACGACGCGGATCGAGCCTTCCGCCGAGAGATCGACCTCGACCACGACCTCGCGGACCGGGGCAGAGCCCGAGCCGACGAGCCAGAGCCGCGGCCCCTGCGCCGTCGGCACGACGCAGAGGCTCTCGAGGTCGAGCTTGTCCTGCTTGTTGGCGCGGAGCGTGTCGAAGAGCCTCACGCCCGATTCACCGGCGGGCAGCGGCCGCGCGTCGACGCGCCCGTCGCGGGGATCGACGAGCGCCAGGAAGAGCGCGTCGTCCTGGCAGAGACAGAGGCGCGGGCCCGATGGGGTGTCGGCCCAGACGATGCCGGAGGCGGCGCGGACGATCGGCGGCCGATCGAGCCCGGCATCGGGTCCGTCGGCGTAGCGAAGGGGCGTGCTCGAACGGATGCGGGCGGTGGAGCCGGTCTTCGGGTCGGTCAGTCGGGCCTCCTCGCGTCTCTCCGATGGACGCCGCGCGGATCGACGTCGCCGCGCCCGCAATCCATAGCGCTCGGCAGCGCGATCGGACGCGGTAACGTGCGCGGCGAAGATCCGATTCCCCTCGTCACCCAGGAAGGCCCCATGCCGCGCCGTGTGCCCACCGCCTCCGTCCTCGCCCCGCTCCTCGCGCTCCTCGCGCTGATCGCCCCGATCTCACCGTTCGCCGCCGAGGGCGCGGCCGGCTCGGCCGGGACCGCGGCTTCCGGGGAGTGGGCGCGCGAGTGGCTCGTTCCCGGCGGCCCGTTCCGCGGGATCCACGGTCTCGCCGTCGGCGCCGACGGGCTCGTCTACGTCGGCAGCGTGATGGGCCAGGCGACCTACCGGGTCGATCCGAAGAATGGACGCACGGAGCTCTTCATCGGCGCGCCCGAAGGCATGGCCGACGACCTCGAGTTCGCGCCCGACGGCACGCTCTACTTCACCGGCTTCATGCACGGCACGGTCAGCGCGCGGACACCGGACGGCGTGATCCGCATCCTCGCGCGCGGCCTGCCCGGGACCAACTCCCTCGCCCTCGACGCGCGCGGACGGCTCTTCGTGACCCAGGTCTTCGCGGGCGACGCGCTCTGGGAGATCGACCGCGCGGGCCAGGCGGCACCGCGCCTCGTCCGCAAGGACCTCGGCGGCCTCAACGGCTTCGACTTCGGCCCCGACGACCGCCTCTGCGGGCCGCTCTGGTTCCGCAAGCAGGTCGTCTGCCTCGACGTCGACCGGGGCACGACCGAGGTCGTCGCCGACGGCTTCGAGATCCCGGCCGCCGCGAACTTCGATCCGAAGGGGGAGCTCCACGCCATCGACAACGCGACCGGCGAGATCTTCCACGTCGACCGCAAGCATCATCGCAAGACGCGCATCGCGACGGCCCCGACCGGCCTCGACAACCTGACCTTCGCCCCCGACGGCCGGCTCTTCGTGACCAACATGCCCGACAACGCCCTCTACGAGATCGACCGCGAGACCGGCGCCGTCCGTACCGTCGTGTCGAGCCCGCTGACCCTGCCCGGCGGCATCGCCCATGCGGGCGGGACGCTCTACGTCGCCGACACCTTCGCGTTCTCCGCCGTCGACCTCGCCACCGGGGCCGTCCGCGACGTGAGCCGCGACGGGGAGCTCTCGGGCTCGCCCTCGATCGTCGCCGCGAGCGCGACCCATCTGGCCACGGCGAGCCTCCACCGTCGCTCCGCGGTGCTCTGGGATCGGAAGGCGGAGCGCCCGATCGTGCGCTGGTCGGATCTCGGGCAGCCGAGCGCGATCGCCCTCGCCGAAGGCCCCCGCGTCGCCGTCGCGACGGCGGAGGGGAGTCTCCTCGTGCTCGATCCGGCGAAGCCCGATGCGCGCCGCGAGCTCGCCCGCGACCTCGCCCAGCCCATGGGCCTCGCGCGCACCGCGCGCGGCTGGCTCGTCGCCGAGGCGGAAGCGGGCCGCCTCGTCGAGATCGGCGACGAAGGTACGCGCCGCGTCGTCGCGAGCGATCTCGCGCATCCGGAGGGCATCGCGGTCCTCGGCGACGGGCGCATCGCCGTCGCCGAGCCGGCGGCGGATCGCGTGACGCTCGTCGAGCCCGAGTCCGGACGGAAGCAGACGATCGCGACCGGGCTCCCCTTGGCGACCCTCGACCTCCCGGGCGCGCTGCCCGGCCTCTTTCCGACGGGCCTCGCCGTCGACGCGACGGGCGCGCTGCTTCTCTCGTCGGACGTCGAGGGCGGGATCCTGCGCCTGCGCGCGAAGGACTGAAGCGCTCAGCCCCGCTCCGCGAAGAGCCGGAGCGCCTCGGCGCGGACGAGCGGCGGGCTCAGCGCGCGAGATGCGCGTCGAAGAACTTCGCCATGATCGCGAAGGCCTGCTTCGATTCCGGGAGCGTCGTGTCGGCGAAGAAGTAGTGGCCGAGGCCCTCGAAGACATGGAGGTCGGCGTCGACACCGGCGGCCACGAGCTGACCGTGGGTGAAGAGCGCCGAGCTCATCGCCATGTCCCGCGTGCCCGTGAGGACGAGGGTCGGCGGGAACTGCGCGAGGACGCTGGGCGTGAAGACGGGGGCGACGAGGGGATCGCGCATGTCCGCGCCCTCGAAGTAGGCCATCGGGCCCCCGCCCGGCGAAGGCACGTGCAGCGCCGCGGTGATGAGCTTCGCGTCGCCCTCTCCCATGCCGCCCGCGCCGGCGCAGAAGATTCCGATCGCGCCGGGCCGGGGGAGATCGTGGGCCTGGAACCAGGCGACGGCCTGCGCGGTCAGCATGCCGCCCGCCGAGCAGCCGAAGATCCCGATCTGCTCCGGCGCGTGGGTCTCGAGCAGCGCGCGGTACACCGCCGCGACGTCCTCGCTCGCCGCGGGAAACCGGAACTCGGGCCCCTGGCGGTAGTCGACGGCGACGACCTTCATGCGCGCGACGCTCGCGACGGGAATCGACTCGAGCCGCCCGACGGTCCTCGCCCCGAGGCTGAAGCCGCCGCCGTGGAGCTCGATCAGGACCCGCCCCGCGTTCTCTTCGGGGACACCGCCCGCCGGCGTGATCGTCTCGGCGAAGACGCCGCCGAGGGGCGACTCGACGATCTCGACCGGATAGGCGGCGCGCGCTTCCTCGATGCGCGGCTCGAGGTAGTAGCGATCGAGCGCGGCGCGCCGCTTCCCGATCGGCCCGGTCGTCATCTCGAGGACGTGGGGGAGCAGCGCCCGCGGCCCGTTCACCGCCGCGTCCGCCGCCTCGGGGCTGACGAAGCCCGATTGGGGCGCCGCCGGCGAGAAGCGCCCGACCAGCGCGGCCCCCGACAGCGCGAGCGCCGCCCCGATCACTCCGCCCACGAGCAACGCGCGCCGGTCCATCGCCCCGCCTACAGCCAGCGCGGCGCGGACTCGACCTCTTCGGCGATCCGGTCGAGGCACTCCTCGGCGCTGCCCCAGGCGAGCGCGCGATCCTTGCCCCGGATCGTGAAGAAGTAGAGGTCGTTCTCTTCGATCAGCCCCTGCCCGCCGTGGAGCTGGTGGGCCAGCATGGTCACCTCGGGCACGGCGCGGGAGACGAAGGCCTTCACGACCGCGACGTCGTGGGTCGTGCTGCGGCCGCTCTCGAGGGCGTCGAGGGTCTCGTAGACCATGAAGCGCGCGCTCTCGACCGCCATCGCCATGTTGGCCGCGTGGTGCTGCACCGCCTGGAACGCCGCGAGGGGCTGACCGAACTGCACGCGCACGTTGGTGTAGGCGACGGTCTGCTCGAGGGCGATCTCCATGCAGCCCAGGATCTGCGCCGAGACGAGGGCGCGACCGAGATCGACGAGGGCGGCGAGGGCCGGGGCATCGGCGACCCGGCGGGCCGACGCACCCGCATAACGGACGATCGCCTGGGGCGTGCGGCCGGTGCAGCGCAGGGGCTCGGTCGTGACGGCGGCGTCACCGCGCTCGACGACGTAGAGGCCGGGGCCCTCGGGCCCGACGGCGCTCACGAGGTGGTGGGTCGCGAAGTCGGCGTAGTCGACGTAGTGCTTCTCGCCGCGGAGCTTCCCGCCACCGTCGACGCCGGCCCGGATCTTCGCGAAGTCGTCGTCGGCCTCGAGCAGCGCCGGCACGACGATCGCACGACCGTCGACGATCGCCTTCAGGAGCGCGCTCTCGTCGCCCTTCGCGTGGCGCGCGAGCAGCACGGCCGAGACCAGGACCTCGACGGCCGGCACGACGGCCGCGCGGCGCGCGAGCTCCTGGACCAGGATGCCGGCCTCGACGAGCCCGGCGTCGCCACCGCCCACCGCCTCGGGCAGCGGGATGCCGAGCCAGCCCTGGGCGACCATGCCGGCCCAGAGCTTCTCGTCGGGGCGGCGCTTCTCCTCGAGCTCGCGGATGCGGGCGAAGCCGACCTCGGCGGCGAGGTACTGGCGGATGGAGTTCTGCAGGAGGGCCTGCGTCTCGGTGAAGTCGGGGGTCATCGGGGGCTCCTTCGCCTAGCGCATCATGCCGAGATGGCGGGTGGCGATGATGCTGCGCTGGACCTCGTTCGTGCCGCCGCCGAAGCGCAGGATCGGGGACGAGAGGTAGTTGCCCTGGACGTGGGCCTGCTCGACCGAGCGCGCATCCTCTCGCTCGAGCACGCCGGCGCGGCCCAGCACGTCGACGAGCAGCGTCGACATCCGGTAGCGCAGCTCGCTGCCCGAGATCTTGGCCATCGAGGCCTCGCCCGGCTTGATCTGGCCCGACGCGATCGTGACCGCGTTGCGGATCGCCAGCGCGCGATGCCGCGCGAGCTCGACGCGCAGCTCGGCGAGCTGCCGGCGCAGCACCGGGTTCTTCAGCTTCTCGGGATTCGTCTTCTTCAGATGGTTCACGACGACGTCGTAGTTGCGCGCCAGGTTGCTGGTCGGCGAGAGACCGACGCGCTCGTGGTTCAGCGCGTGCATGATCGTCCCCCAGCCGCCGTGGAGCGGCGGCACGACGTCCTCGTCGGGGACGAAGACGTCGTCGTAGAAGGTCTCGTAGGTCGACATGCCGCTCATCGTCTTGAGCGGGCGGATCGTCACGCCGGGGGCGTGCGTGTTCACGATCAGGACCGAGATCCCCTTGTGCTTCTTCGAGTCGGGATCGGTCCGCGTCGCGAGCCAGATGTGGGTCGAGTGGGCCGCCAGCGAGGTCCAGATCTTCTGGCCGTTCACCTTCCAGCCGCCGTCGACCTTCTCGCCCTTCGTCCGGAGCGCGGCGAGGTCGGTCCCGGCGTTGGGCTCGGAGTAGCCGATGGCGAAGGTCAGGTCGCCGTTCCAGATGCCGGGCAGATAGGTCCGCTTCTGGTGCTCGTTGCCGTACTGGGCGATCGACGGCGCCACCGACGTGAACGTCAGGTTGCCGTAGGGCATGCGCCAGTATTCCATCGTCTCGACGAGGATGAACTGGTAGAGCGGATCGCGGCCCAGGCCGCCCATCTCGCGGGGCCAGCACATCCGCATCCAGCCCTTCTCCTGGAGCGCCTTGTAGTAGCTGCGCGTCAGCGGACCGGCCGCGCCCTCGCGCTCGCGCATCTCGGCGGCGAGCTCGGGCGTTCGCCACGCATGGATGAAGGCTTCGACCTCGTCGCGGAAGGCGAGATATTCCTCGGGCCAGCGGAAATCCATGTTCGGGTTCCTTCGGAGCTTCTGGAGGGTCCGGGTCGCCGCGACCCGGAAGGACGATCGACGTCCGCGCGTCAGCCGACCGGCTGCACCGTGCGGTCGGCGTACTCGAAGAGCGCGGGCCGGTGGAGCTCGTGCTCGCGCAGGATCTGGCGGTAGAAATAGCGCAGCAGCTCGGCGTCGCGTTCGGGCGGGGCCGCGAGGACCAGCGCCTCGAGCTCCTCGTCCGCCTCCCCGAGGTCGACGACGGGATGGCCCAGGATCCGCGCCAGGTCCTCGCGCTGGATGTGCTCGAACTCGGGCGCCAGCCGCTCCGCCCGCTCGAGCGCGCGCGCGAGCCGCAGCGCCTGGTCGCGCTCGTAGAAGGCCGCCTCGTCGCCCTTCGCCGCGTCGCGGATCCGCTCGAGCTTCCCGACCAGGCTCGCGTAGGCGGGGCTCCTCGGGGTCGGTCGCTCCTCGAAGGGCTCGATCTCCGGGAGCGGCATGCGCAGGATCTCCGCGATCCCCGCGAGCGTCGCCCGACCCCAGACGATGGTCCAGGCGCGGTACATCGCGAGGTCGATCTCCGGCGGGGCTCCCGCCTCGAAATGGGCCATTGCGAGGGGCGTACAGAGGTTGAAGCGGACGCCGTGGTAGCGCACGACGTCGAGATCGACGTTCCGCCCCGAGCACTCCGCATAACGTCGGAAGGCCCGCGCGAGATCGCCGAGCGGCTCGCCGAGATCGCGGCAGAGGAGCCCGCCGAGATCCGCGAGCGGATCGCCGAGATAGCCGGTCTCCATGTCGAGCAGCGCCGTGACGCGGCCGTCCTCGAACAGGAACTGGCCCGAGTCGGCGCTGACGAAGGTGATCTCGCGGCGCCCGCGCGGGACGTTGCGGTAGACCCAGCGGATCGCGAACTCGATCCACGCCGCCGAGCGCTGCTTCGCCTTGCGGTACTGCCCGACCCACTGGTCGAAGTCGCCGAGCGCGAGCGCCCGCTCGCCCTCGATCCGGACCAGCCCCTGCGCCTCGAACTCGGCGGGATCGATCGCGTGCATCCGCGCCAGCAGCTCGATGTACTGGTCGAGGATCGACGCGCGCGCGACCGGATCGTCGAGGGTCGCGAGATTCGCGCGCCCCGGCAGCCGCTCCATCACGATCCCTTCCGGATCGCGACACACGCCGAAGACGTGGGGCACCGGCAGACCGTGGGCCTCGAGCACGCGGTAGATGCTCGCCTCGTGGCCGATCACGTCGGGGACGCGCTCGATCTCGCGGTGGCCGCGATGGCCACGGAAGTAGAGCGGGAGGCGCTCGCCGTCGCGCTCGAGGTCGAAGAAGTAGGCGGGACGCCAGCGGCCCTGGCGCTGCAGGTTGCAGACCCGGCCGCCGAGCAGACGCTCGACCCACTCGAAGCCGCGCTGCCACTCCGGGGACAGCTCGGCGTTCTTCGGCGCTTCAGACGACACGCTGCGTCCTCCCTCTCGGTGCGATCGGAACGCCTTCCACGGGAACGGGGCGCGGACACCGGCGAGCCGGGGCCTCCGCGGCTCGACGCGACGGACGCTCGCGAAGGAATCGCTTGGTCGGGGTGGTGGGACTTGAACCCACGACGCTGAACCCCCAAAGTTCAGGCTCTACCACTGAGCTACACCCCGACGTCCGCATTCTAACCGACGCGGGTCGCTCGCGACGCGCGATCCACCGCCCCGGCCGCATCACCGGCCGGACGCCGGGTCCGCCGCTCAGGCGAGCGGCCCCGCGGTGAGCCACCCGAGCAGATCCCGGGCGGCCTGCGGGTTGATCTCGTGGCCCATGTCGTACTCGCCCCAGGCGACCTGCATCCCCATCGACTCGAGCTGGGCCCGGGCGCGGCGGGCGTTGTCGATGGCGATCATCGGGTCCTTCGTCCCGTGCATCAGCAGGGTCGGGAGCGCCGCGCGCGCGGGATCGGTGCGCAGGCCCTGGACGACGGCGTCCGGTAGCCAGGACGAGAGCGCGACCAGGGCCTTGAAGCGGTCGGGGCGGCCGAGGGCGAGGTCGTAGGCCATGACGCCCCCCTGGCTGAAGCCGAGGATCGTGATCCGGCCCGGATCGATGGGATGGATGCGGAGCGCGTCGTCGAGGAAGCCTTCGAGGACCCCGCGCGCCCCGACCAGCGCCGGCGCCGAGACCTGGCCCGAGGGATCGATCGGGAACCACGCGTAGCCCCGTTGGCCCGGGCCGATCTCGAGGGTGAGCGGACCCTGGGGACACAGGTAGACGACCTCGCCCCGGCGGAGCTGGGGCGCGAGGCCGAGCAGATCGTGGGCGCTCGCGCCGTAGCCGTGGAGCGCGAGGACCGCCGGGAAGGGGCCGGGGCCGGCGGGGATGTGGGCGGTGTAGAGCAGGTCCATCGGGCGGGTCTCCGTCGGGCGCGGCGGGCCGCCGCGGGCCCCGACAGTAGGGGACCGGAGCGGCGCGGAGCGAGACCCGGCGCGCGGCGCTCGGTTACCCTGCGCGCCGCGCCGACGGGTCGGCGCCGGGCCGCGCACGGCGCGCGGATCCGCGCGCGGGGGGTGCAGGCGCGAACGCGGTCGCGAGCGCGGGCCGACCGGACGGACCGAGATGGACGAGCGAGACGATCAGCCGAAGCGCCCCGCGGATCCGCCCCGCCCCGTCGAGCCCGCCCCGCTGCACGAGCTCGTCCTCCTGCTCGAGCGGCTCGCCGACGCGGAGGGCCCCGTCGACGGGCTCGACGAGGCGCTCCACCAGCGCCTGCGGCGCGCGGCCGGCCGCCTCGCCCGCCCCGAGCCCGAGGCGAAGCGGCGCTTCGCCCGCGCGCGCCGCCGACGGGCGCGGGTCTCCGATCGTCTGCGGGACGACGCCGCCCTCGAAGCCCGCAGCAATCGCGCCCGCAAGCGCGCCCTCGCCTTCCCGGCGCCCCCGCCGGACCTCGACGTCTCCGACGAGCACCGCCGTCTGCTCCTCGAGCAGGCCCGCGAGCGCGCCCGCGCCCCCGAGCTCCGCCGCCTCGAGTCGCCGCGGGACTGCTATGTCTGCAAGGCGCCCTACCTGGAGCTCCATCCGCACTACGACGCGATGTGTCCCGCCTGCGCCGCCTTCAACTGGGCGAAGCGCCACCAGACGGCGGACCTCGCGGGCCGCGTCGCGCTGATCACCGGCGCACGCGTCAAGATCGGCTTCGAGGCGGCGCTGATGCTGCTGCGCGCCGGGGCGCGGGTGATCGCGACGACCCGCTTCGCGGTCGACGCGGCCGAGCGCTTCGGCCGGGAGCCCGACTTCGAACGCTGGCGCGATCGGCTCCGGGTCGAGGCGCTCGACCTGCGCAACACGCCCTCGGTCGAGGCCTTCTGCCGGCGCCTGCTCGCCGAGGAGTCGCGCCTCGACTTCCTCGTCCACAACGCCTGCCAGACGGTGCGTCGGCCGCCCGCCTACTACGCGGAGATGGTGGCCCGGGAGGATCCCGCGCGGCTCGCGCCCGGGGAGCAGGCGCTCCTCGGCGGCGGCACGGCGGGCGGAACGGACGATGGGATCGCCGCGCCGGCGACCGCAGCGGGCGCGCTCGCGCGACGGGAGGCGCCGCAGACCGTCGCCGCGCTCTCGGTCCTCGATCTCCTCGGCGAGGCCGCGCTCGCGCCGCTCTTCCCGGCCGGCATGCGGGACGGCGAGGGCCAGCCCCTCGATCTGCGCGAGAAGAACTCGTGGCGCCTCGACCTGCACGAGGTCCCGACGATCGAGCTGATCGAGGTCCAGCTCGTGAACGCGATCGCGCCCTACGTGATGAACGCGCGGCTGAAGCCGCTGATGCTCGCCGTCCCGACCCGCGACAAGCACGTCGTCCACGTCTCGGCGATGGAGGGCCAGTTCAACCGGACCTTCAAGACGACCCGCCATCCGCATACGAACATGGCGAAGGCCGCCCTCAACATGATGACGCGGACCTCGGCCGCGGACTTCGTGCGCGACGGCATCCACATGAACAGCGTCGACACGGGCTGGGTCACCGACGAGGACCCCTTCGCGAAGACCGTCGAGAAGGAGACGTCCCAGCGCTTCGCCCCGCCCCTCGACGCGATCGACGGGGCCGCCCGCGTCCTCGACCCGATCTTCACCGGCTTCAAGACCGGCCGGCACTGCTGGGGCCAGTTCCTCAAGGACTACGCGCCGACGCCGTGGTAGGGCGCCGGGGCCGGCGGGCGCCTTCCCGCGCGCCGCGCGAGCGTGCTATCCATGGCCCTCCGCGCCCCTCCCCGAAGCGTGCCCCGCGCCAGTCCGGCGACCGGGCGCCGCCGGCCGAGCCAGAGCGAGCCCCGACATGACCGCGACCGCGTCCTCCACCGCCGCCTCCCCCCGCAGCCTCTTCCAGAAGGTCTGGGACGCCCACCGCGTCCGCGAGCTGCCCTCGGGTCAGACCCAGCTCCTGATCGGGACCCACCTGATCCACGAGGTCACGAGTCCCCAGGCCTTCGCGATGCTCCGCGAGCTCGGGCTGCCCGTCCGCTTCCCGAAGCGGACCTTCGCGACCGTCGACCACATCATCCCGACCGACGACCAGTCGCGGCCGCTGGCCGACGACCTCGCCGAGGCGATGATGAGCGAGCTCGAGCGCAACTGCCGCGACTACGGCATCCAGTTCTTCGGCCCGACGACCGGCGCCCAGGGCATCGTCCACGTGATTGGCCCCGAGCTCGGCCTGACCCAGCCCGGGATGACGATCGCCTGCGGCGACTCGCATACCTCGACCCACGGCGCCTTCGGTGCGATCGCCTTCGGGATCGGGACGAGCCAGGTCCGCGACGTGCTCGCTTCGCAGTGTCTCGCGATCGCGCCGCTCAAGGTCCGGCGCATCGAGGTGACGGGGAAGCTCCAGCCGGGCGTCTACGCCAAGGACGTCATCCTCGCGATCATCCGCAAGCTCGGCGTGAACGGCGGCGTCGGCTACGCGTACGAGTACGCGGGCCCGGTCATCGAAGCGATGTCGATGGAAGAGCGCATGACGGTCTGCAACATGTCGATCGAGGGCGGCGCGCGCTGCGGCTACGTCAACCCCGATCGGACGACCGTCGAGTATCTCCGCGGCCGGCGCTACACGCCGGACGACGCGTCCTTCGAGGCGAAGGCGAAGGGCTGGCTCGCCCTCGCGAGCGACCCCGGGACGGTCTACGACGACGTCGTCCGGATCGACGGCTCGGCGATCGAGCCCTCGATCACCTGGGGCATCCATCCCGGCCACAACCTCGGCGTCAGCGAGTCGATCCCGACCCCGAACGGTGTCCCCGACGACGAGCGCGCGGGCGTCGAGGAGGCGCTCGAGTACATGGACTTCGCCGCCGGCGCCTCGATCGAGGGCACGCCGATCGACGTCGCCTTCATCGGCTCGTGCACCAACGGCCGCATCTCGGACCTGCGCGAGGCCGCGAAGATCGCGCAGACGGGCCACGTCAAGCCGGGCGTGCGCGCGCTCGTCGTGCCGGGCTCGATGGCGGTGCGCGAGCAGGCCGAGAAGGAAGGGCTCCACGAGATCTTCCGGAAGGCGGGCTTCGAGTGGCGCGAGCCGGGCTGCTCGATGTGTCTCGCGATGAACCCGGACAAGCTGCGGGGCCGCGAGGTCTGCGCGTCGTCGTCGAACCGCAACTTCAAGGGCCGCCAGGGCTCGCCTTCGGGTCGGACGCTCCTGATGTCTCCCGCCATGGTCGCGGCCGCCGCGATCGCCGGGAAGGTCGTCGACGTCCGCAAGACGGCCCCGAAGGACGCGCCGAAGCGCTGACGCCCACGCCGTCCCGCGCGCGCAGGCCCTGAATCGAGCAGAGGATCCAGCCATGAGCCAGAAGAAGAACGACGACGTCCTGGTCCGCATCCGCGAAGTCGAAGGCGGCGCCTGCGTCCTGCGCGGCGACGACGTCGACACCGACCGCATCATCCCGGCCCGCTTCATGAAGGTGGTGACCTTCGACGACATGGGCCGCCACGCCTTCGAGGACGCGCGCAAGGCCGCGAAGGGCAAGCATCCCCTCGACGATCCGCGCTATTCGGGCGCGAACATCCTGATCGTCGGCCACAATTTCGGCTGCGGCTCCTCCCGGGAGCACGCGCCCCAGGCGCTGATGCGCTTCGGCTTCCAGGCCTTCGTCGGCGGCTCGTTCGCCGAGATCTTCGCCGGCAACTGCACGAGCCTGGGCCTGCCCTGCGTGACGCTGCCGGCCGATCAGCTGGCGAAGCTGATGGACTCGGTCGAGCTCGACCCGAGCCAGCGCGTCCGGATCGACCTCGTGGCGCGGACGGTGACCTCGCGGGCGGGCGCGATGACGGCGGGGATCCCCGACGGCGTCCGCATGCAGCTCACCGAAGGGACCTGGGACGCGACGCGGGTGCTGCTCGAGGCCGGCGAGCGGATCGAGCAGACGGCGCGGGGCATCGGGTACTTCCAGGCCTAGCAGGCCCGCCGGCCTAGCGGCCCCGGAACGTGGCCGCCCGCTTCTCGACGAAGGCCGTCGTGCCCTCGACGCGATCTTCGGTCGCGAAGACGAGGCCGAAGGCGCGCATCTCGAGGGCGTGGGCCGTGCGCACGTCGGCATCCTGGCCCTCCTGCATGATCTGCTTCGCGAGGCGCGTCGCGATCGGTGCACGGGCGGCCGCGGCCGCGGCGGCCTCGATCGCCGCAGGCAGCAGCGCTTCGGGGGCGTAGACGCGGTTCACGAGGCCGATCCGCAGCGCCTCCTCGGCGTCGATCGGATCGCCGACCAGCACGAGCTGCTTCGCCCACGCGAGCCCGACCCGGCGCACGAGCCGGCTCGTCCCGCCGAAGCCCGGGATCAGGCCGAGCTTCGTCTCGGGCTGGCCGATCTTCGCCTCGCGCGAGGCGAAGGCGAAGTCGCAGGCCAGGGCCAGCTCGCAGCCGCCCCCCAGCGCGAAGCCGTTCACGGCAGCGATCGTCGGGATCGCGAGCCCTTCGAGCCGGCCGAAGACGCGGTGGGCCAGGGCCGAGAACGCCTCCGCCTCGATGGGCGTCATCGTGCGCATCGCGGCGACGTCGGCCCCCGCGACGAAGGCCCGCCCCGCGCCGGTCAGCACGAGGGCCCCGACGCCGGGATCCGCCTCGATCGCGTCGAGCACCCGCGCGACCCCCTCGATCACCGACCGGTCGAGCGCGTTCAGCGCCTTCGGCCGATCGATCGTCACGAGCGCCACCCGATCGCGCTTCTCGAAAAGGACTGCCTCGCCCATCGCCCCTCTCCTCCTCGTCCCCGCTCACTCCGCCGCGAACGGATCGATCACCGTCGGCGGCGCGTCGTCGACCGCCGACCGCAGGAACCGGACCCGCCGCCGCACGCTCTCGTCCGCGAGCTGCGCGCAGAAATGCCCCTCGCGCAGCACGTCCTCGGGCAGCGGCAGCACCGCGGGCAGGCAGCCCGGCGCCGCTGCGCGCGTCGAACCGTAGGGCACCACCTCGACGTACGCGCCGGTCGTCCCGTCCGGGAGATTGCCGCGCAGCGGGGCCGTCGCCCGCGGCAGCAGCGGGCCGGCGCCCTCCGGCTCGTCGATCCACGGCAGCGGCCCGAGCGACCAGGCGAGCGAGCGGCTCGCGCGGTTCGGGACGTAGCCGTCGCCGAGGCCGGCGGTGACGAGCAGGCTCGGGCGCGGGAGCGACCCGGGCGGCGAGCCGAACTCGCGCGAGAGCCGCAGCGCGTGGAGATGGGCGTCCTGGCGGTCGATCGCGGTCTGGAACAGCGCGAGGGTGACCCAGAGATCGATCGGGCGGAAATCGCCGAACAGGAACGGGAGCGCCCGGACCATGCTCGAGGCGGCCTGGTGGAGCGCGAGCTCGGCGAGGCGGGCGCCCCCGACGACCAGCGACGCCGCGCGGATGCGATCGCTCCAGGCGACGAGGGCCTGGCCGTGGATCGCACCCTGGCTGACGCCCTCGTAGACGATCGGCAGCGACGGGTCGAGCTCCGGCCGGCCGTCGGGCGCCGAGAGCGGGAGCACGTCGAGCGACGCGAGCTCGGGCAGCGCCTCGACCAACGCGAGCTGCTCGCCGAGGGTGACGAGCCAGTCGTCGGGGACGACGCCGCCGCGGCGGACCGAGTCGGCGAGCGCCGCCACCTGCTGCACGATCACGTCCCGCCGATCGGCGCCGGAGGGGGCGCGACCGCGGTTCCAGAGGTCGGTGAACCCGACGACGGCGAAGCCGGCTTCGAGATAGGCGTCCTGGCGGCGGCTGCCGATCTCCTCCTGCGCGGAGCCCGGATTGCCGTGCTGGTAGACGAGAATCGGCGCCGGCGTCCGACTCGCGCGCGCGGGCACCGCGAGCACGAAGCGCAGCGCGTCGCGGCCGACGACGCGCGGGAGCCCCTCGGCGTCCCGGGCGACCGCCCGCGCGCGCCGCTCGCGCCAGACCGGGACCGCGAAATGGCCGTGGACCCGGGCCGCGAGCGGGCGCCCCGGATCGCGCACGGCCTCGATCCGCTCGATCTCGACCCGCGGCCCCGGGAGCGCGCGCACCGCCGCGAGCAGCGCGCGCGGATCCCGCTCGAGCTCCGCCAGGCTGCGCACCGTGAACCGCAACGCGAAGACGAGGTCGTCCTGCGTCCACGGGATCGCGAGCGCCGTCTGCGCGACCTCGATCACCGGCGCGAGCAGCGCGGCGAGGTGGGCCTGCACGACGGAGTCGAGCGCCCCGTGCCGCGCGAGGATCGGCCGGAGCTGCACGGGCTCGACCATCGAGCGACCGACCTTCGTCGCGACGCCACGCCGGATCAGCAGCGCATAACGTCCACCGGGCCGCAGCGGCCGCGCCGGCAGGATCCAGACGACGTGGTCGTCGAGGCCGATCGAGGTCCGGTCCTTGCGCAGCACCGTCTCGAACGGCAGGCGCCCGCCGCGCTCGGGGCTCTTCGGATCGATGTCGACCAGCGCGATCGTCGAGGTCGGGTCGAGGGACGCGGCCACCGTGCGCGGGATCGAGCGGCCGTCGATGCGATCGCTGATCGGGAGCACGATCGGGCCGATCGGGCTCCAGCCGTCGGCGCGGACGAGCTCGCTGCGCAGCCCCGCGACGACCTCGTGCAGGTCGCTGCGCAGCGCGACCGGCAGATCGAGGCGCAGCCCGGTCGGGCGCGCCGGATCGGCGACGGTGAAGAAGTCGTCCGGGATCGGCGCGACCTCGCCGGGGATCGCGCGGCGGTAGACGACGGCGAGCGCGCGACCGGGGGCTTCGCTCGGGCGGAAGGTGGTGAAGTCGGAGGATTCGGGGCGATCGGCGCGGGTCCAGGCGAGGCGGCACAGGCTCTCGGTCGGCAGATGGTGCTCGGGCTGGACGACGATGCGGCCCCCCGGCAGACGGTGGAGGCGGACGCCGATCGGCGCCTCGCCGCAGGCGAGCTCGATGCGCCCGATCGCGTCGGCCGCGGCCTCCGGCGTCACCCGCAGCTCGGGCCACGTCCCGATCGGGACCGCGCTCGCGCCACGCGCGGGCAGGACCTCGACGCGCGCCGTCGCCGCGGCGGCGTGCGAGTCGCGCGCACCGTCGCCGGTCGGGTCTCCGCAGCCCGCGAGCGCCGCGACGAGCGCGGCCGCGAGCGCAGCCCGAGCGAGGCGCCCCTCGCCCGCATGATATGCTCGCCGACTCGTTCCCCGTGCGGACCGCAAAGGAGTCTCCATGGCCTCGTTCGCCCGCATCGCCTCGCTCGTCGCCCTCGCCCTCGCCGTCCTCGGGCTGATCGGCGCCAATCGGGGAATCGTGGCCCCGCTCGTGGGATTCCAGCTCTGCATCGGGGGCGCGCTGCTCGGCGGTCTCGTCAGCGTGATCCTGAGTCTAGTCGCGATCGTGCGGACGCGCGGCAGTCGGGATCCGCGGGACCGGCAGAGCGCCTGGCTCGGCCTCGCGATCGGGCTGGGCCTCGTGCTCGCGGTGCTCGCCGCCGCCACGACGGGCGGCGACGCGCCGCCGATCAACGACGTCACGACCGACCTCGAAGACCCGCCGGCCTTCGCGCCCGCGAGCGCGGTCGCCGCCTACGCCGGGCGCGACATGAGCTACCCGCCCGATTTCGTCGCGATCGTGCGCGAGAGCTATCCGGACCTGAAGCCCCGGGTCGTCGCGGGCCCGGTCGCGGAGACCTACGCCCGCGCCCTGGCGACGGCCGAGTCCCTCGGCTGGACGATCTCGGCGCGCGACGAGGCCGCACACACCTTCGACGCGCAGGACACGACCGCGCTCTTCCGCTTCGTCGACGACGTCACGGTCCGGGTGCGCGAGGAGGGCTCGGGCGCGCGGATCGACGTGCGCTCGAAGTCCCGGGACGGGCGCGGCGATCTCGGCGCCAACGCGAAACGCATCGAACGCTTCCTGGCGGCGATGTCCTGACGCGATGCCCCAGGGCGATGTCCTGGGGCGATATCCCGGGGCGATGTCCGAACGCGAGCCTTAGGCCGACGGGCCGCCCGCCGGCCGGGCGCCGAGCGCCGCGCAGAGCCGGACGATCCCGAGCATCGCGTCGAAGGTCTGGGTCGTGCGGCTGGACGGTCCGCCGAGGGCGAGCTGCGCGAAGCCGCCGTCGCGCGCCTGCTCCTCGAGCAGGCGTTCGAGCAGCTCGACGACGTCGAAGGTCGCGCCGGGCATCGCCTGCGCGTCGCAGGAGATGAGGACGCGCAGCGTCGCGACGGCGTCGTGGCGGCGGCTCCGGAAACCCTTCTCGAGCGCGCGTCCACACCACTGCAGCGCCTCGTCGGCGAGCTCGCCCCCGACGTTGGTGAAGAAGAGCGCGCAGGCCATCAGGGCCGGGTAGCCGTCCTGCTCGACGAGATCGGGCGAGAAGCGCGCCGCGACGAACGCCCCCGCGCGCTCGAGCGTGTCCGGCCGCGAGAGCGGCGTCCGCCCGAGCATGCCGGCGACCATGCCGGTGAAGAAGACGTCGGCGTCCTCGTGGCCTTTGATCCGGAAGGCACCGTCGGGCGACTGCCTCGTCTCGAGCGCGCGCGCCGCCCGCTCGATCCAGGGCCCGTGGAGCAGGCCCGCATCGGCGGCGACGAGGAAGGCCTCGAGCGTGCCCACGATCGCCCGCCCGTCGTCGTCGAGGGCCTCGGGATCGAGGGGCGGAAAGCCGAGCCCGCCCCCCGAGACGAGCGTTCCGAGCCGCGCGCTGCCGTCGGGCGCGAGCTGCGCGGCCAGACGCTCCGCGAGCACCGACCCCGGCTGCGCACCGCAGAGCACGCGCGCCCGCAGCCGCGCCCACTCGTCGTCCTGCGCTTCGAGGAAGCGGTACGCACGCTCGAGCGCATCGGCCGACCGGAGCCGCAGCGCATGCAGATAGGCGGCCTCGTCCGAGGCCCCGCGCCGCCCCCCGCTCGTGTCGAGATGCACGATGTCCACGCGCGGGACAGTAGTCGCTCGCCCCCCGCGTCGCCTCCTGCCGCCGGGGAGGCGGACGGCTACTCTCCGCCGTCCCATGCGCGACGCCTCCTCCCCCCCTCCCGCCCAGGCCCTCCCCGCGCCGGCGCCCGGTCGCCGGGCGAACCGTCTCGCCCGGGAGACGAGCGCCTACCTGCGCCAGCATCAGTGGAACCCGGTCGACTGGCTGCCCTGGGGCGACGAGGCGCTGGCGCGCGCGCGCCAAGAAGACAAGCCGCTCTTCGTCTCGATCGGCTACAGCGCCTGCCATTGGTGCCACGTCATGGAGCGCGAGAGCTTCGAGGACGCGGCGATCGCGGCCCGGATGAACGACGCCTTCGTCTGCGTCAAGGTCGATCGGGAGGAGCGCCCCGACGTCGACCAGATCTACATGGACGCGTCGCTCAAGCTGAACGGCCACGGCGGCTGGCCGCTCAACGCGATCTGCACACCCGATGGGCGCCCCTTCTTCGTGGGGACGTACCTCCCGCCGGCCCGGCGCGGCGGCATGCCGGGCTTCCCCGACGTGATCGACGCGGTGACCGAGGCCTGGCGGAATCGGCGCCGGGAGGTCGAGGAGAACGCCGGCGCGATCGCCGAGGCGATCGCCGCCCGGCCCGACGGCGAGTCGGGCTACGTGCCGGGTCCCGACACGATCGTGAATGCCGTGCGGCTCGTGATGCGGAGCGCCGACGCCGTCCACGGCGGGTTCGGCTCGGGGGCGAAGTTCCCGACGCCGGCGAACCTCGAGCTGCTCGTCACCGCCCTCGACTTCCTGCCCCCCGCCGAGGCGACGGGGATCGCGCGCTTCCTGACCCTGACGGCGAACGAGATGGCCCGGCGCGGCCTCTTCGACCAGCTGGGCGGCGGCTTCCATCGCTACTGCGTCGACGCGAGCTGGACCATCCCCCACTTCGAGAAGATGCTCTACGACCAGGGCCAGCTGCTCGCCTTCTACGCCGAGATGGCGCGGCGCAGCCACGCGGCGGCCGACCTCGTCTGGCCGATCCGCGAGACGATCGAGTACCTGCGCCGCGAGATGACGGGCGAAGGCGGCGCCTACCATGCGAGCCAGGACGCCGACAGCGACGGAGTCGAGGGGCGCTATTTCGTGTGGACGCCGACCGAGATCGAGGCGGTGCTCGGCGAGGACGCCGCGTCGTTCTGCCTGACCTACGGCGTGCGCACGAAGGGCAACTTCGAGCACGGCACGACGCATCTCGTCGACGAGGCCCGCGCGCCCCGCAACGAGCAGGCGGCCGCTCGACGGCGCCTGCTCGAGGTCCGGCGACGGCGCGCCGCACCGGCGACCGATCGCAAGCACGTCGCAGCCTGGAACGGCTACGTCGTTTCGGGGCTGGCGCGCGCCGCGACGGTGCTCGCGGACGAGCGCATCCTCGCCGACGCGGTCCGCGCCGCGGACTTCGTGCTCGAGTCGATGGTCGTCGACGGGCGCCTCATGCGGGTCCACGACGGGGGCCGCGCCCACGTCGAGGGCTTCCTCGACGACCACGCGGCGATGCTCGTCGCCTGCCTCGACCTGCAGCGCGCGGGCGCCGGCGACCGCTTCCTCGACGTCGCCGGCTGGCTCGCCGGCGAGATCGTCGAGCGCTTCGCCGACCGCGCGACGGGCGCGCTGTACCTGACGCCCGCCGACGGAGCCCATGCCCGGAGCCCCCTGATCCACCGCCCCCGCCCGGACCACGACGGGGCGACGCCCGACGCCGGCGGCCTCGCGCTCCTCGGCCTCACGCGCCTCGCCGCCCTCGCCGACGCGCGTGAGCTCGAGGCCTTCGTCGAGCTCGCCCTCGGCGAATCGGCGCTGCTCCTCGAGCGGGCGCCCCACGCGTTCCCGACCCTGCTGCGCACGGTCGCGCTGCGCAGCCGGGGGCTCGCCGTCGCGATCGTGATCGGCGAAGCTGGGCGGGACGACACGCGGGCGCTCGCGCAGCGCGCGCGCCGGGTCCTGCGCCCCGACGACGCGATCGTCGTCGCGTCGCCCGGCGGGCCGCGACCGGCGGGCGTCGCCGCGGCCTGGTTCGCGGGACGGGAAGCGGAGGGCGGACGGGCGACGGCATGGCTGTGTCGCGGGACGACCTGCTCGCTGCCCATCCACGAGCCGGCGCAGCTGGTGGCCGAGCTGCTGCCCGGCGCTTGATCGCAGGAGACGACCCCGCCTGGCCGGTGCCAGCGAGGATGGATGCCCGATGAAGATCAAACGCGAAGAAGACAAGTACGGCACCGGCTTCGACGACGGCCTCGAGCCCCTCGTCCCCCTCGACGTCGGGTCCCTCGGCTCGGTCGACGCGCTGGTCTCGGCGATGGCGAAGACGGCCTTCGGCGGGCGGCGGCTCGGCGAGGCGGCGGACGCGCTCGAGGCGATGGTGCGCGATCCCGACTGCTTCCGCGTCGTCACGATCTCCGGGGCGATGACGATCGCGAAGCAGGGCCTCGTGCTCTGCGAGATGATCGACCGGGGTTGGGTCCAGGCGGTCGTCGCGACCGGCGCGCTCATGACCCACGGCGTCGTCGAGGGCGCCGGCATGATGCACTTCAAGCACCGCCCGACGATGAACGACGCGCTGCTCTTCGAGCGCGGCTACAACCGCGTCTACGACACGATCGAGCTCGAGAAGAACCTCGACAGCACCGAGGCGATCCTCAACGCCGTGCTCGCGAAGATCGAGCCCGGGACGACTCTCTGCAGCCACTCCCTGCTCACGAAGGTCGGGGAGATGCTCGACGAGCACGACGCCGGCCGCGCGATCCTGCGCAGCGCCGTCCGCATGAAGGTCCCGGTCTACGTCCCGGCCTTCACCGACAGCGAGCTCGGCCTCGACTTCGCGATCCACAACCGCAGGCTCCGCATGGCGGGACAGCGGCCCTTCGCCTTCGACCCCTTCCTCGACCTCGAGGACTTCGCCGCCCGCGTCCGCGAGCACGAGACCCTCGGCATCTTCACGATCGGGGGCGGCGTCCCGCGCAACTGGGCGCAGCAGGTGGCGCCCTTCCTGGAGATCACCGCGAATCGGCTGGGGACGGGCGAGCCGATCCGGCGCTATCGCTATGCGGTGCGCATCTGCCCCGAGCCGGAGCACTGGGGCGGGCTCTCGGGCTGCAGCTACAGCGAGGGCGTATCCTGGGGCAAATTCGTGCCCGAGAGCGACGGCGGCCGCCACGTCGAGGTCCATTCCGACGCGACGATCGCCTGGCCGATCATCGTGCGGGCGGTGATCGAGAGGCTGGAGGCCAGACCCATGGGAGCACGGCGAGCATGAACCCGAACATCGGGGCCGCGAGGGAGCGTCGGGCACGATCCTGGCAGCGCAGCGACGGCACGCCGGTCCGCGTGCTCATCGTCGACGACGAGCCGACCTACCGCGAGTACCTCGAGCGCTTCCTCGCCCGCGACGGGCTCTCGGTCCGCACCGCCGAGACGGGCAGCGACGCGATCCGCATCGCCCACGAGTTCGGCCCCGACGTGCTGCTCGCGGACTGGATGCTCCGCTGCGAGATGCACGGCATCGAGGTCGGCGAGGTCCTGCGCGAGCGCTGGCCGCAGCTGCGCATCCTGCTGATGACGGGCTTCCCGACCGCGGACCTCGAGGCCGAGGCGGCGCGGGTCGGCATCGACGGCGTGCTCGAGAAGCCCTTCGGCCTCGAAGACCTGACGGGGGCGATCCGAGCGGCGCTCGAGGCCTGACGGCGCCCGGGCCCGCCCGCCCGACCAGGGCGTTCCCTCGGGCCGCGACTCGCCGCGGCGGCGCCTAACGCGCGCGCTCGAAGAGCGAGGGGTCCGGCGTCTCGGACAGGACGATCGACTCGTTGCGGTCGCGCAGGCGATCGAAGTCCCAGCTGCTCGGCGCGAGCAGCGCCCAGCGATCGTCGCGGTCGCGCACCACCTTGATCCGCTCGGAGTAGCGGAAATCCTCGGGATCGAAGCCCGCGAGCGGCCAGCGCGCGATCGTGAAGGGCAGCTTGCCGAGCTTCAGGTCGACGCCGTACTCGGACTTCAGACGGTGCTGCATCACGTCGAACTGCAGCGGGCCCATCGCACCGAGGATCCACGAGGCCGAGCCGCCCGCCGGCTCCCGGAAGAGCTGGACGACGCCCTCCTGGACGAGCTGCTCGACGCCCTTCTCGAGCGCCTTGCGCTTCTCGACGCCGGCGACCTCGACCCGCATGAAGGCCTCGGGCGCGAAGAGCGGGATGCCGGCGTAGGCGATGCCGGGCTCGTCGGAGAGCGTGTCGCCGATCCGGAAGATGCCGGGATCGAAGAGCCCGACGACGTCGCCCGCGAAGGCCTCCTCGACCTCGGCGCGATCCTTGCCCATCAGCAGCGTCGAGTTCGCGAGGCGGATCGTCTTGCCGGTGCGGACGTGGATCGTCTGGGTGCCGCGCACGAAGCGGCCCGAGCAGATGCGCAGGAAGGCGACGCGGTCGCGGTGGTCCGGATCCATGTTCGCCTGGATCTTGAAGACGAAGCCCGAGAAGGGATGCTTGACGGGATCGATGGGCACACCGCCGCTCTGGCGGGGCGTCGGGCCGGGCGCCATCTCGAGGTAGGCGTCGAGGAAGGGGCGCACGCCGAAGTTCGTCAGCGCGCTGCCGAAGAACATCGGAGTCTGGTCGCCGGTCGCGACCCGATCGCGGTCGAGGGCGGCCCCCGCTCCCTCGAGCAGCTCCAGGCCGTCCTGCACGTCCTTCGCGAAGGTGCCCATCGCCTCTTCGAGCGCCGGATCGCCCGGCTCGCCTTCGAGGATCTGCTCCTCGACGCGGTGGGTCCCGTGCTTGCCGCCGGAGAAGAGGATGAGGCGGCGGCCGAGGCGGTCGTAGATGCCGCGGAAGTCGCTGCCCGCGCCGACCGGCCAGTTCATCGGGATCGAGTCCATCCCGAGGACCTCCTCGATCTCGGCCATGATCTCGAAGGGGTCGCGCCCGTGGCGGTCCATCTTGTTCACGAAGGTGAAGATCGGGATCCGGCGCAGGCGGCAGACCTCGGCGAGCTTGCGCGTCTGCGCCTCGACGCCGCGGGCGGCGTCGATCAGCATGACGGCGCTGTCGGCGGCCATCAGCGTCCGGTAGGTGTCCTCGCTGAAGTCGCGGTGGCCCGGGGTGTCGAGGATGTTGACCCGATGCCCCCCGAACTCGAAGTGGAGCACCGAGCTCGACACCGAGATCCCGCGCTGCTTCTCGAGCTCGAGCCAGTCGCTGGTCGCGTGGCGGGCTGCCTTCTGGGCGCGCACCGCGCCGGCCTCCCGGACCGCGCCGCCGTAGAGCAGCAGCTTCTCCGTCAGCGTCGTCTTGCCGGCGTCGGGATGGGAGATGATGGCGAAGGTCCGCCTTCGCTCGATCTCGCGGCGGATCTCTTCGGGGCTGCGTTCGGTGGACACGGCGGGGCCTTTCGCGCCTCGTGATTACCGGTGGGCCGCGGGCCTGGCAAGGGCGGGCCCGCCCCGGGCCGGGCGCGGGGCCTCGGCATCGCCGCAGGCGCTCTCGCGGGCCCGCCTTCCCGTCGAAGCCGGGCCCCGGGACCGCTATTCTGCGCGCCCGGTCGGCCGGGATCCCCCGTCAAGCGAGCCGTGGTCCCGGCCGAAAGCCCATCGACGATCGTCCCTTCGCCCCCGCCGACCCGGCCGGGCATGCGATCGCCACCAGGAGAGCCTTGCCATGAGCCAACGCGTCGACGAGATCCTGAGCTGGTACGGATCCGACAACCCCGGAGTCTTGAAGAACCTGCGCTGGATGCTCGACACGGGCCGCCTGGCCGGAACCGGCAAGCTCGTGATCCTCCCCGTCGACCAGGGCTTCGAGCACGGTCCCGCCCGCTCCTTCGCGAAGAACGCCCCCGGCTACGACCCGCTCTACCACTACCAGCTCGCGATCGACTCCGGCTGCAACGCCTACGCCGCGCCGCTGGGCTTCCTCGAGGCGGGTGCCCGGCAGTTCGCTGGCCGCATCCCGACCATCCTCAAGCTGAACAACAGCGAGAGCCTCTACTCGACCAAGAACCCGAAGCCCGCGGTCACCGGCTCGGTGAACGACGCCCTGCGGCTCGGCTGTGCGGCGGTCGGCTTCACGATCTACCCGGGCTCGGCCGAGCGCAACGACATGTACATGGAGTTCCGCGAGATCGCGGAGGAGGCGAAGGCCGCCGGCCTCGCCGTCGTCCTCTGGAGCTATCCGCGGGGCCAGGACCTCTCGAGCAAGGGCGAGACCGCGATCGACGTGATCGCCTACGCCGCCCAGATCGCCGCCCAGCTCGGCGCCCACGTCATCAAGGTCAAGCCGCCGACCGAGCACATCGAGCAGGACGCCGCGCGCAAGGTCTACGAGGCCGAAGGGATCAAGGTCGCGACCCTCGCCGACCGGATCGCCCACGTCGTCCAAAGCGCCTTCGCCGGCCGCCGGATCGTGATCTTCTCGGGCGGCGCCGCGAAGGGAACCGAAGGCGTGCTCGAGGAGGTGCGGGGCATCGCGGCCGGGGGCGGCTTCGGCAGCATCATGGGCCGCAACGCCTTCCAGCGCCCGCGCGCCGAGGCGATCCAGCTGCTCCACGCGGTGATGGACGCCTATCGCGCGAAGGCCTGACGGGCGCGCGAAGGCCTGACGGGCGCGGAAAGAGGGCCCGATGGGCCTCGCCGCCTGGGCATGCCGCCCGGGGCCGGTGCCTCGGGCGGGCGCGCCGGTCTAGCCGAGCAGCGCCTGGGCGACGAAGCGCTCGATCGTCTGGCGCTGGGCGGCGGGGACGGCGCTGAACACCAATCCGACGTCGGGCAGCAGCTGGTAGGACGCCTCGGCCTCGAGGGTGATCTCGCCGGCCCGCGGCAGCTCGACGGCGAGCTGGATCTTCTGGCCGAGCTGGATCGCTTCGGGGCTGCGGATCAGGCAGCCGTTCTGCGACAGCGACAGGACCCGTCCCTCCCAGCTTCGATCGCCGCGGCTGCACTGGGCGCGCAGCTGCGTCGCGATGCGCGGGGTCGAGCGCGGGGTGTCCTCGAAGACCTGCTGGAGCAGGCGGTAGAGATCGTGCATGCCCGCCGGACGCTTGACCGCGCCGACGATGCGGGAGTCGGCGCCGGTCGCGCCGTGCTGGCCCGTCAGCAGGATGATCGGGATCTCGCCCTCGCCGTCGTCCTCGTAGGCGGTCGCTTCGACGAGCCGTCGCTCGTCGACGAGCAGCAGGTCCGGGCGGAGCTCGGGGCTCTCGCTGCGGAGCACCTCGAAGGACTCGGGCTCGACGATCGCATAGCCGAGCTTCGCCAGGATCACGTCGGTCATCGCACCGAGCGCGTCGCGCGAAGCGTGGAGGAGGATGGTTCGAGCCGGGGCCGTCGGAGTCGGGTTGTCGCTTTGCATGGCGATCCGATCGGGCCGCCCGCCCCCTCAGTTGAGGGTCCAATCCCTCGAAGCTCCGCATTGACCTGCGGGGGAAAATGCCGCGGATCTGCGAAATTTCCCCGAGTTGGTGATCAAAATGTGATCGGGATCCAGGGGTTTTCGCCGCATCCTGCTAGCTTGTGCGCGTGGACAACGGCGTCTCAGGCATTGCGAATCGGGATCTCGCCAACTGGCTGATGGCCAAGCGGGTCGAGATCGAGCGGGTCATGCAGGCCCGTCTCGGGGCAGCCGCACCCGCGGCATCGGGCCCCGAAGCGGAAACCCTGCGTCGCTTCCGGACCTTCGTGTCCACCGCGCTCGTGCGCGGCGCCGCTCCGCGCCCGGTCCTCGAGGGCCTGCGACCGAACGAGCGCCGCGTGATGGCGCTGCTCGCCTGCTGGGCCGAGGTCGCGAGCGAGATGGCCGGCCCCGATCGCGCGCTCGTGATCGAAACCCTGCGCCCCCTGATCGAGCATTTCCGCTTCGCGATCCGCACCACCGGCCAGATCCGCAAGACCAGCGGTCCCCCGCGTGCGTCGCGCCGCGCGATCAGCGCCGCGATCGACCGCATCGCCGATCTCTACTTCGCGATCGAGGTCGACTCGGGCGAAATTCTCGATGCGAATCCGGCCGCGGGCGCGGCTCTCGGCGTGGCACGCGACGCCCTGATCGGCCTCGAGTTCAACGCCTTCGTTCCCGGCGACGCCCAGGGCCCGTGGTGGACGTCGCTCGACGGCCTCGCGGAAGGCCAGGACCACCACGTCTTCGCCGCCACCATGCAGGACCGCGAGGGACGCCGGATCCGCCTCGAGGTCTCGGCGACGCGCTTTCTGCGCAGCACGAACCGGCCGGTCGCCCTCGTGATCGCCCGCCCCGACAACAAGGTCGAGGCGCTGGTCGACGCCCGCCCCTCCGTCTGAAGCGCTCCGTCAGTCGAGCCGGGCGTGGAGGAACTCGACGGCCCGCGCGAGGGCCGTCGCCGCGAGCTCCGGCCGGTAGGCCTCCGGACGCGTCTCGTTGAGGAAGGCGTGTCCCGCTCCGGTGTAGCGGTCGACGCGCCAGGCGGTGCCGCTGCGGGCGAAGCCCGCCTCCAGCCGATCGACGTCGGCCAGGGGAACGAAGCCGTCGTCGCAGCCGAAGGCGGCGAGGACAGGCATGCGCAACGACTCGGCCCGCTCGATCGGCGAGGCCGGCTTGCGGCGGCGATCGCGGCCCTCGGGCCCGAGATACATGTCCCGGTCGTAGGACAGGACGCCGTAGAACGGCGCTGCGGCGGCGAAGCGGGTCGAGCCGCAGGCCGCGAGCAGCGAGTAGGTCCCGCCCATGCAGACGCCCATCACCCCGATCCGCCGGCCGCGGCAGACGGGCTGCGCCGCCAGCCAGTCCGCCGCCGCGTCGAGGTCGGCGAGGACGTGGCCGTCGTCGAGGGAACGGATGCGCTCGCCCGGGTCGGTGACCCGGGGCTCGGGCAGCGCCCGGTAGAGGTCGAGCTCGACGACTGCGAAGCCCCGGCCGGCGACCTTCGCCGAGAGGGCGCGGCTGTGCTCGGAGCGGCCCCAGACGTCGTGGATCAGGACGATGCCCGGGCACGACGCGACGCCCACCGGCGCGTGGAGGCGCCCGAACGCGATCTCCCGCTCGTGCGTCGGAAGCGGCGCAGGACCCGCTCCCGATGCGTCCTGCGAAAGGCCCGCCCCCGTCTCATCCGATCCGATCGTCACGTCCGTCCCTCCTCCGCCTCGGGCGGCCGCCCGCCTCCGCGCGTCTGGCAGCCCGAATAGCCCCTGTCTAGACTCGCGCGCCCCGTGAAGGAGCTTCCGATGAGCGATCCCAAGGCCACGCCCCGCATCATCCGCAAGAAGACCGGCCATTTCCTCGAGGATTTCAAGCCCGGCCAGATCTTCCGGCACAAGGGCGGCAAGACGATCACCGAGGGCCTGTTCGCGACCTTCACCGAGTTCGCGATGACGACGAACCCCCTCGCCAAGAACGCGCGCTATGCGCGGGCCCACGGCTTCGAGGGCCTCGTCTGCCCCCCCGGCCTCGTCATGCTCGTCGCCTTCAGCCAGACCGTCGAGGACGTCTCCGAGAACGCCCGCGCGAACCTCGAATACATCGACATGCGCTTCGGCGCCCCGGTCTACGTCGGCGACACGATCGAGGTCGAGACGAAGGTGATCGGCGTGCGGACCTCGTCGTCCCGGCCGAACCTCGGCATCGTCCACGTCCAGTCGACGGCGCGCAAGAACCTGGGCGAGCCCTCCGAGGCGATCGTCGCGACCTGGCAGCGCAAGGTCCAGGTCTACAAGAACGACGAGTCGATCGAGGTCACGAGCTTCGAGGTCGCGCCCGACGCGATCGCCTGCGAGCTCGTGCTGCCGCCCTACCCGGGCAAGGCGAAGGTCGCGCCGCTCGCCCATCTCTCGAGCCGCGACAGCTTTTTCGAGGACCTCGAGCCCGGGACCCGGATCGAGCACTCCCGCGGCCGCACGGTCAAGGACGAGCACATCGCCCTGACCGCGATCCTCGACAACACGAGCCAGGTCCACTGCAACCAGTACATGATCGACCTCGACCCCAAGCAGTACGTCGGCGGCCAGCTGATCGTGTTCGGCGGCATCCCCTTCACGCTCTGCCTCGGCCTCTCCTGCCCCGACGTCGGCGACAACGCGCTCGGCGACGTCGTCTACACGACCGGCCGCCACACCGCGCCGCTCCAGGCCGGGGACACCGTCTTCGCCGCCACCGAGATCCTCGCCAAGCAGGACCACCCGACGCGCCCCGACCTCGGCCTCGTCTCGACGCGCCTCTTCGGCCACAAGTTCGTGCGCGCCGAGGGCGAGCGGAGCGACGATGCGCCGCCCGGCTGGAAGAAGGTGCAGATCTTCGAGCTCGACCGGACGCTCGCGGTCAAGCGCCGCAGCCACTACGCCTGACGCAGCCGCAACGCCTGGCTTCGACAGTCGGCCTGGCGCAGACGGTCCGCTCGCTAGGCCGTCCGCTCGTAGCGCCAGGGGCCGGCGGTCGGCATCTCGAGGCGATGGCGCGGGCCCTGCGCGCGGGCATCCGAGGTGGCGTAGCCCGCGTCGCCGTGCCAGAGCGCGACCATGCCGTCGTCGCCCTTCGCGATCACCGTCTGGAACCGCTCCGGGGTGCGCTTCGCGACGGCGGCGAGGGCGCTCTCGACGTCCGCGTGGGCCGAGAGCTCGACGAGCGTGACGAGGGTCGGCGGGGCGAGCTCGATCTCGCCCTGCTCCCGACGCCGGAGCGCGTCGACCGGCCGCAGCCAGGTCGACTCGTGGATCTCGCCGTGGTCGATCTCGACGTCGCCCTCTCCGGCCCGGGCCACGAAGAACCAGGTCACGAAGCGGCGCATCTGGACCATCGGCGGCGTCCAGTGGGAGTAGTGGAGAACGGAGTCGGGAGCGACCCGCAGTCCGCACTCCTCGAAGGCCTCGCGCACCGCCGCCCGCCGCGCGGCGCCGATCTCGTCCTCGGGCGAGAGCCCCTCCCAGTCCGCCGGGTCGAGGCGTCCGCCCGGAAAGACCGACATGCCGCCGAAGGCGATCTTCGAGTTGCGCCGCAGCATCAACGTCTCGAGCCCCGCCTCGCCGTCACGCAGCAGGATCACCGTCGCCGCCAGGGTCGCGGGCTCGGCCGTCTTCGCGTCGAGGGGCTCGCCATAGCCGGACCGGCTCATCGCAGGCCGGCCTCCGGTCGGGGGTGCAATCGCATGCGGCCCAGCGTAACACGGACGCCGACCGGCGCGGGTCGGACCGGCGCGATCCGGCCGGACCGTGCGCGCCGGTGGGACACGTCCGCCGGACCGGCCGCCGGCCACCCGATCGGGCCATCTCCGACGCGCAGATCGCATGCGAAGAGGCGGGCGGGGCGGGGACGGAGGGGCCCGAATTCTTGCCTCGGCTGGGCCGAATCAATAGAGTCGGCCCGCCCCACCGGAGTCCGCGCGATGCGTTTCTACGAATACGAGGCGAAAGAGCTCTTCCGCCGCCACGGCCTGCCCCTCGGCAAGAGCCAGCGGATCGACCGCCCCGAGCAGGCCCGCGCCGCCTTCGCGGCCCTCGGCGGTGGACCGGTCGTGCTGAAGAGCCAGGTCCTGTCGGGCGGCCGCATGAAGGCGGGCGCCGTGCGCTTCGCCGACGACGCGGCCGCGGCCGAGGCGGCCGCCGCGGCGATCTTCCCGATCCGCGTGAACGGCCAGGAATGCCGCTCGATCCTCGTCGAGGAGAAGACGAAGGTCGCGCAGGAATACTTCGTCGCGATCACCTGGGACGGCCGCGCCAAGCGCCCGGTCTGCATCTTCAGCGACATGGGCGGCATCGACATCGAGGAGGTCGCCCTCACCCACCCCGAGCACGTCTCGAAGACCCACTTCTCGACGATCGTCCCGCTCATGCCCCACGTCGCCAAGCAGGCGGTCGCCGCGACGGGCGTCTCGGGCTCGGATCTCAACAAGCTCGCGCCCATCGTCTTCGAGCTGATGAAGATCTTCCTCGCCTACGACCTGACCCTCGCGGAGATCAATCCCCTCGCGAAGCTCGAGGACGGCCGCTTCGTCGTCCTCGACGGCCACATCGACCTCGAGGCCGAGGCGCGCGGCCAGCACAAGAAGCTGCTCACCGACCTCGGCATCGGCGACGACGAGACGCGCCAGGCGCGACCGCCGACGGCCTTCGAGCTGGCGGGGGCCCGCGTCAACGCCGCGGACCACCGCGGCGTCGCCGGCAACGTCGTCGAGTTCGACGGCAATCTCGGCCTCGTGATCGGCGCCGGCGGCGGCTCGCTGACCCTCTTCGACGCGGTCCGCAAGCACGGCGGCAACCCCGCCAACTACTGCGAGATCGGCGGCAATCCCTCGATGAGCAAGGCCAAGGAGCTCACGAAGCTGATCCTCTCGAAGCCCGGCGTCGAGAAGATCGCCGTCATGATGAACGTCGTTTCGAACACCCGCGTCGACATCGTCGCCCGCGGCGTGATCAAGGGCTGTCTCGAGGCCGGCAAGGATCCCGCCGAGACGATCGCGATCTTCCGCATCCCCGGCGCCTGGGAGGAGGAAGGCTTCAAGATCCTGAAGAAGTACGGCGTCGACTTCTGCGATCGGAGCGTGTCGATGTACGACGCCGCCGGCCGCGCCGTCGCGAAGATGCGGAAGTAGGGAGTCCGTCCATGTCGATCCTCCTCTCCCGCGACACCCAGATCATCGTCCAGGGCATCACCGGCCGGGAAGCCATCAACCTGACCCGCGAGAACCTCGCCTACGGCACGAAGATCGTGGGCGGCGTGACCCCCGGCCGTGCCGGCCGCGACATCTACGGCGTCCCCGTCTTCGACACCGTCGCCGAGGCCGTCGCCGCGAACGCGAAGAAGGGCGTGAAGGTCACGGGCTCGATCGTCTCCGTCCCCCCGAGCTTCACCCAGGACGCCATCTTCGAGGCCCTCGACTCCGGCATCCGGCTGATCGTCGTGGTGACCGAGAACGTGCCCCGCAAGCAGGTCGCCCAGGCCGTCGAGTACGCGGAGATGAAGGGGGCGCGGATCATCGGTCCGAACTGCCTCGGGATCATCTCGCCCGACGAGTGCAAGATGGGCGGCGTCGGTGGCCCCGCCGCGAACACGCGCCAGGCCTACAAGAAGGGAACGATCGGCGTGATGTCGCGCTCGGGCGGCATGACGACCGAGATCGCGTCGACGCTGACCGCAGCGGGACTGGGCCAGTCGACCTGCGTGTCGATCGGCGGCGACGCCATCGTCGGGACGACCTACGCCGAGCTGATGCCCTTCTTCGAGGCGGATCCCGAGACCGAGGCGATCGCCATCTATTCGGAGCCCGGCGGCCGGATGGAGGCCGAGCTCGCGGAGTGGGTCGCGACGCACCGCTCGCGGCTCCCGATCGTCGCCTTCATGGCGGGTCGCTTCATGGACGAGATGAAGGGCATGCGCTTCGGCCATGCCGGCACGATCGTCGAAGGCAAGGAAGACACGACGGCCGAGAAGATCAAGCGCATGGAGGCGGCGGGCATCTCCGTCGCCGAGCGGATCGAGGAGATCCCGGGCCTGATCCGCAAGCGGCTGGCGGAACGAAAGCGGTAGGAGAGACGATGCCCGGCACATTCATCGACGTGCGGGTCGACGCGAGCGTGGCCCGCGATCCCGAGATCGCGAAGAAGCTCGAGGAGATCTGCCCGGTCTCGATCTTCGTCGCGGAGAAGGACGGGGTCCGCATCGCCGAGGAGAACCTCGACGAGTGCGTGCTCTGCGACCTCTGCCTGCCGGCGGCGCCGGCCGGCAAGATCCAGATCGTCAAGCTCTACGAGTAGACGCTCCCGAGGAGTCCCATGCGAAGCCCGAAAGACTTCTTCAAGCCGCTCGCGCTCGGCGCGCCGATGCCCCTGCGCGAGATCCCGTTCAAGCCCTCGCGCATGATCCACTTCTTCGATCCGTCGAACGCGAAGATGGCGGCCAAGGTCCCCGAGATCGCGAAGAAGTGCGACGTCATGCTCGGCAACCTCGAGGACGCGATCCAGGCCGACAACAAGGTCGCGGCTCGCCAGGGCCTCGTGAAGATCGGGCGCGAAGTCGACTTCGGGTCGTGCCAGCTCTGGACCCGCGTCAACAGCCTCGACTCGCCGTGGTGCCTCGACGACCTGACGACGCTCGTCACCGAGATCGGCGACAAGCTCGACGTCATCATGGTCCCGAAGGTCGAGGGCGCCTGGGACATCCACTACGTCGATCGCCTGCTGGCCCAGCTCGAGGCGCGCGCGGGGCTCTCGAAGCCCATCATGGTCCACGCGATCCTCGAGACCGCTCTCGGCGTCGCGAACGTCGAGGAGATCTGCTGCGCCTCCCCGCGCATGCAGGGTCTTTCGCTCGGCCCGGCGGACCTCGCGGCGTCGCGCCGCATGAAGACGACCCGCGTCGGCGGCGGCCATCCGGGCTACCTCGTGCGCGAGGACCCGAATCCGGCGAACGAGAATGCACCGCGGGCCACCGCGCAGCAGGACCTGTGGCATTACACCATGGCCCGCATGGTCGACGCCTGCGCCGCCAACGGCATCCTCCCCTACTACGGCCCCTTCGGCGACATCAAGGACGTGGTGGCCTGCGAGGACCAGTTCCGCAACGCGTTCCTGATGGGCTGCGTCGGCGCCTGGAGCCTCCATCCGGTCCAGATCGACATCGCGAAGAAGGTCTTCTCGCCGCCCGTCGACGAGGTGCTCTGGGCGAAGAAGGTCATCGCGGAGATGGGAGACGGAACGGGCGCCGTCATGATCGACGGCAAGATGCAGGACGACGCGACCGTCAAGCAGTGCCGCGTCATGGTCGGCCTCGCGCGCATGCTCGCCGAGAGCGACCCGGAGCTGCGCAGCGCCTACGGCTTCTAGCGACGTCCGGCCCGGGACGCTTGCGAGCGCCCACCGGCCTCCGGCATCGTCCGCGCGAGCGGCGGGATCCGCCACGGCGATCTCCGTCGCGACGGAGCACGACGGGAGGACGCGCGATGAAGATGACGGTGCTCGGTCGCAGCGGGATGAAGGTCTCGCGCCTCTGCCTCGGCTGCATGAGCTACGGAACGCCGGCCTGGCGTCCCTGGGTCCTCGACGAGCACCAGGCGCGCCCCTTCTTCCGCCGGGCCATCGAAGCGGGCATCAACTTCTTCGACACGGCCGACTTCTACTCGGAGGGGCGCTCCGAGGAGGTCGTCGGAAAATGCCTGCGCGAGATGGCCAACCTCGACGAGTGCGTCGTCGCGACGAAGCTCTACTTCGGGCCGGATCGGCCCAACATGACCGGGCTCTCCCGCAAGCACGTCCAGCAGGCGTGCGAAGCGAGCCTCCGTCGTCTCGGCGTCGAGACGATCGACCTCTACCAGCTCCACCGCCTCGACCCCGACACGCCGATCGACGAGACCCTGCGCGCCCTCGACGACCTCGTGCACGCCGGCAAGATCCGCCACGTCGGCGGCAGCTCGATGTACGCCTGGGAGATGGCGACCGCGCTCGGCACCGCGGATCGCCTCGGCCTCGCCCGCTTCGTCAGCATGCAGCCCCACTACAACCTCGTCTACCGCGAGGAGGAGCGCGAGATGCTGCCCCTCTGCGAGACCGAGGAGCTCGCCGTCCTGCCGTGGTCGCCGCTGGCGCGCGGTCTGCTCGCGGGATCGCGCAAGGCGCTGCGGGAGAAGGCGGGCACGAAGCGGCAGGAGACGGACGCGATCACGGACTTCCTCTACGACGAGGACTCCGACTGGGACGTCGTCGAGGCGGTGCTCGCGGTCGCGAAGGCGCGCGACCTGCCGCCGGCACGCATCGCGCTCGCCTGGCTCCTCTCGAAGCCCGCGGTGACGGCGCCGATCGTCGGGGCGACGAAGCTCGCCCAGCTCGACGACGCGATCGCCGCCCTCGAGATCGAGCTCGCGCCCGCGGAGATCGCGCGACTCGAGGCGCCCTATCGCCCCCACCCCGTCAAGGGCATGGGCCGCGCGTCGCTGTTCCGGCCCGCCCGGAGGCGTTAGGCGGAATGGCGACCCCGGCGGCCCCTTCGACCGCGACGAAGACCGCGCCCTCGACCGGCCCCGCTCCGGGAGCGGCCAGCCTCGAGCGCTCGGCCTCGATCCCGGCGGCTCGCGTCGTGCTGCTCGGGCTCGTCGCGGTCTCGATCATGGCACCCGTGACGCTGCCGGTGCCGGTGCTCCGCAAGCTCGTCGCCGAGCGCTTCCTCGTCTCGGAGCTGCTGACCTCCCTCTTCATGGTCGTCAACATGATCGGCGCGGCGCTCGCCGCGCCCGTCGCGGGGGCACTCGCGGATCGCTTCGGCCGGCGCCGGCCGCTCGTCGTCGGCGCGCTGCTCGTCGATGCGCTCTGCTTCCTCGCGATGACGGCGGAGCTGCCCTTTCCGCTCTTCCTCAGCATCCGCTTCTTCGAGGGCTGCGCCCACATCTTCGCCCTGTCGCTGCTGCTCTCCGTCGCCTCGAGCCTCGGCGGGAGCGAGCGGCGCGGGCTCGTGATGGGCATGACGGGCGCCGGCATGATGCTCGGCGTCGCGCTCGGGGCACCGATCGGCGGCCTGCTCGGCCGGACCGACGTGCTGCGGCCGCTCTTCGCGGGCGCGGGACTGCTCGTCGTCGCCGCCGGTCTCGCCGCCGCGAGCCTGCGCGAGCCCGAAGAGGTCGAGGAGCGGCCCGGTCTGGCCGCGATCGCCGCGACGCTCCACGAGAACCGGAGCCTCGCCGTCCCCCTGCTCTTCTCGTTCATCGACCGCTTCACGGTCGGCTTCTACACGACGACGTTCTCGCTCTTCGCCTCCGGCCTCCACGGCGCGACACCGCCGCAGGTCGGCCTCTGGATCTCCGCCTTCATGCTCCCCTTCGCGCTGCTCTCCTTCCCGTTCGGCCTGCTCGCCGATCGCCGTTCGAAGACGCTGCTCCTCTGCAGCGGCAGCCTCGTCTACGGACTCTTCACCGCGAGCCTCGGATTCTGGCCGACGCCCTTCATCCCCTTCGGGATGGCGGCGACGGGGGTCGCGGCGGCGGTCATGTTCGTCCCGTCGATGCTGATGACGGCGGAGCTCGCGCCGCCGGCGGTGCGCTCGACGGCGCTCGGGGCCTTCAACACGGCGGGCAGCCTCGGCTTCATCCTCGGGCCCCTGACCGGCGGCCTCGTCAGCGAGCACGTCCGCGGCGCCTACGGACCCGCCGCCGGCTATCAGGCCGCCTTCGCCGTCGCCGGCGTCTCGGTCCTGCTGCTGGTCGCGGCGACCCTGCCGAGCCTCCTGCGCCTGCGCCGCGCCGGGCGAACGACCTAGCCCTCGCGTCGTCGACGCCGGCCTCCCCGGTCGCATCGGGGGGCTCGTGTATCCTGCGGCGCCCTCCACGACGCCCGACCGGAACCCGACACGATGGCCTCGACTCCGAACCGCCTCATCCACCCCGTGATCCTCTCCGGCGGCTCGGGCACCCGCCTCTGGCCCGTCTCCCGACGCGCCTACCCGAAGCAGCTGCTGCCTCTGGCCGGCTCGCGCACGCTGCTCCAGGAGACGGCTCTGCGGGTCCACGATCCCGCGGTCTTCGCGCCGCCCGTGCTGCTGTGCAACGACGACCATCGCTTCATCATCGCGGAGCAGCTGCGCGAGGTCGGCATCACGCCGGCGGCGATCGCGCTCGAGCCGGTCGCGCGCAACACGGCGCCGGCGATCGCGGCGGCGGCGCTCCTGATCGCGGCCCGCGATCCCGGGGCGATCCTGCTGGTGCTGCCCTCCGACCACGTGATCCGCGACCCGCGCGCCTTCCGCGCCGCCGTCGACCAGGCCGCCGCCGCCGCGCGCGAAGGGCGGCTCACGACCTTCGGGATCGTGCCCGAGCGCCCCGAGACCGGCTTCGGCTACATCCGCCGCGGCGCCCCGCTAGCAAAGCTGGCCGGCGTCCACGCGATCGCCGAGTTCGTGGAGAAGCCCGAGCTCGCCCGCGCGACGGCGTTCCTCGCCTCGGGCGAATACGCCTGGAACAGCGGGATGTTCGTGTTCCCGGTGACGCCGCTGCTCGAGGAGCTCGAGCGCCTGCAGCCCGAGCTCGTCGCGCGCTGCCGGCTCGCCGTCGAAGGCGCCGCGACGGATCTGACCTTCACGCGCCTCGCCGCGGAGCCCTTCGCCGCCTGCCCCTCGATCTCGATCGACCACGCCCTGATGGAGCACACGACCCGCGCCGCCGTCGTCACCGCCGAGATCGGCTGGAACGACGTCGGCTCGTGGACCGCGCTCTGGGAGATCGGCGATCGGGACGCGCGGGGCAACGTCGCGAGCGGCGACGTCGTGCTCGTCGACGTCGAGAACAGCTACGTCCGCGCCGAGCGCCGGCTGGTGACGGCGATCGGCGTGCGCGATCTCGTGATCGTCGAGACCGCCGACGCCCTCCTCGTCGCCCCGCGCGAGCGCGCGCAGGAAGTGAAGGACGTGGTCGCCCGCCTCGAGCGCGACGGACGCCGCGAGACCGAGCACAACGCGCGCGTCTACCGGCCGTGGGGGCATTACGAAGGCGTCGCCGAGGGCGACCGCTTCCAGGTCAAGCGCATCTCGGTGAAGCCGGGCGGCAAGCTCTCGCTCCAGATGCACCATCACCGCGCGGAGCACTGGGTCGTCGTCGCCGGCACCGCGCGCATCACCAACGGCGACCACGAGACGCTGCTCGGCGAGAACCAGTCGACCTACATCCCGATCGGTGCGGCCCACCGCCTCGAGAACCCGGGCCGGACGGAGCTGGTCCTGATCGAGGTGCAGTCCGGCTCGTACCTCGGCGAGGACGACATCGTCCGCTTCGAGGACATCTACGGACGCCAGGGCACGACGCGCTGAGCGCGGACCGGGCGGCCCGAGGCCGACCGTCGTCCAGGTCCCTCCGACCCCCACTTTTTTCCGGGACTCGCAGCCGGGGCGCTCCCGACCGCACCGCCGATTCGAGCCGATTCCGGCCGTCGTCCCCCTCTGGCCCCGCGGGCGACCGGTTCATTGGGCCCTAGAAGGCGAAATTCCATAGTGGTGACGAGCGTGCGAATGTGGCGAGACATTGCGATGGAAACCCCAAAGTTTTTCTCGGAACGCCGCGGCCCCGTGTTAGGATGCTTTTGCCGGTGAGCTGCGGTCGAGGGAGGCCAGGGCTTCGCGGGCAAGAATCTTGGGAAGGATTCGAATCATGCGTTCCATCGGCATTGCTGCGCTCGCGATCTGCTCCACGCTCCTCCTCTCGTCGACCAGCCACGCAGCCTCCTACGGCAACTTCAGCGGCTCGACCGTGAGCTTCCTCGGCGTCGCCGACCAGAACGGCCTGTTCGGCGCGCCCACGGTGAGCGGCGACTCGCTCGACTTCAGCCCGAGCACCTTCGAGGCGGATTGCGCCCTCTCGGCGACCTGCCCGCCGAGCCCGGTGATCGTCGACGACACGCTCACGATCACGATCCAGGCCAATTCGGGCTCGTTCCTCGACGACGTCCAGCTGAACGAGGCGGGCGACACGACGCTCGCGAGCTTCCTGAACGCCCTCGGCGCGACCCAGGTGACGGCGACCGTCTTCGTCGACATCTTCGAGATCAACAACGTCTCGGTGAACAACATCAACGCCAACGCGCAGATGACCTTCACGCGCAACGGCCAGTACGAGACGACGGACGAAGGTCCGGGAACCCACATCTGGACCGGCTCGCTGCTGATCGACCTCGACTCGATCATCGCGGCCCACGGCGGAACCGGCCGCGCGACCCGCGTCCAGCTCAACCTGAACAACACGCTGATCGCCTATGCGGCCTCCGGCGCGGCGGCGCGGATCGAGAAGAAGGACGTCGACGGCCTCGCGATCACGATCGTGCCGGAGCCCGGCACCGCGCTCCTGATGGGCCTCGGCCTGCTCGGTCTCGGCTCGATCCGGCGCAGCGCCCGCTAGTCCACGACTCGAAACGAAACTCCACTCGCAGCTCGACGAGACGAGACGGGGGTAGGCTCGACGATTTTCGGATCGAAAAAACAGCAGAGAACTGCAGCGGGTCTTCTTGGGAAGGGGGGCCCGTCGGGCAGCGGAGAGCCGCGAGGGATCGATCGCCAAGTTGCGTTCGACCGCGACTCCGAGTCGCCTGGGCAGTCAGTCGCTCGGCGCCGGTCCCGGATCGGATGCCGAGCATGGGAGCAAGGGGATGCATCGGCTCATGTTCTCGACGGGGACGCTCGCGCTCGCGTTCTCCGTCGTCCTCGCAGGTTCGGCTTCGGTCTCGAGCGCCGCCTCCTACGGCAACTTCACCAGCCCGACCGGCACGGTCTCGTTCAACAACGTCGCCGACGTGAACGGCCTCTTCGGAGCCCCGACCGTCAGCGGCAACTCGCTCGACTTCAGCCCGAGCACCTTCGAGGCGGACTGCGCGCTCTCTCCGGGCTGCCCGCCGACCCCGGCGAGCGTGTCCGACACGCTCGTCATGGACATCGACGCGAGCTCCGGTCAGTTCATCGACACGATCGTGCTCTCCGAGGCCGGTGACACGACCCTCGCGTCGTTCCTGAACGCCTTCGCCGCGACGACGGTCACGGCGAACGTCTTCATCGACGTGCTCGAGATCAACGGCGTCTCGGTCAACGGGCTCAATGAGAACGCCCAGATGGTGTTCACGCGCAATGGTCAGTACGAGACCACCGACGAAGGCACCGGCACCCACATCTGGACCGGCCTGCTCTCGATCGACGTGAACTCGGTGATCGCGGGCGACGGCGGCTCGGGCAAGGCGACGCTCGTGCGCGTCAGCCTCTCGAACACGCTGACGGCCTTCGCGGCCTCCGGCGCCGCGGCGCGGATCGAGAAGAAGGACATCGACGGGCTCGCCATCACGGTCGTTCCCGAGCCGGGCACGGCGCTGCTGATGGGCCTCGGCCTGGCCGGCCTCGCTTCGGCCCGACGCAAGTCCGCGCGCTGACGAACGCGCGGCGGGGCGGGTGCGCAGACGGCGTGCCCTTCCCGCCGCGCGGCGTTCGCCGCTCGTTTCCTCGACGTCGCCTCAGGCCCCGGAGTCCACGACCTCCTCCGGGCCACCGCCACCGGAATCCAGCCCGCAGTCATTCGTCTCACGCCGAGTCCCGCGGACAAAGGAACCCCCATGAAGAAGACTCTCCCCCTCCTGGTCCTCGCCTCGGCTGCCTCCTTGGGCCTCGCTTCCGGCGCCGGCGCCGCGACCTACGGCAGCTACACCGATCCGACGGGCTCCGTGTCGTACCTGAACGTGAGCGACGTGAACGGCCTCTTCGGAGCGCCCTCCGTCAGCCTCGACAGCCTCGACTTCACGCCCACGACGTTCCAGGCGTCGTGTACGCAGTGCACGGCGACCACCTCCGACACCTTGAACCTCGACATCGCCGCCGTGTCCGGCAAGAAGATCGACCAGCTCGAGATCACCGAGGGCCTCGATTACTTCCTCCAGTCCTTCGATCCCTCCGGCCTCGCCTCGGTGAACGTGACCGCGACGCTCACGATCGGCATCGTAGAGCTCGATGGGGTCGCCGTGAGCGGCATCAACTCGAACGTATCGGTCCTGTTCTCGCCGTCCGGCACCCTGTCGATCGTCGGCTTCGGCATCAACCCGCCCAACAACGTCATCCTGGGAACGAGCGGCGTGATCGACGTCGACGCGATCGTCGCCGCCGCCGGGCGCACGGGCGACGCGACGCGCCTTCGGGTCGCCTTCGGCAACGTCCTCACGGCGACCCACGACGGCTCGGGCGGCCTCGCCCAGATCCGCAAGCGCGACGCCGACTTCGTCTCGCTGACGGTCGACGCGATCGCGCGCACTCCGGAGCCCTCGACGGCGCTCCTGATCCTGGGCGGTCTGAGCGCGCTCGCCGCGGGTCGGCGCAAGAGTTGATTCGACGCGGACGGCCGCGCTGCGCGAGCAGCCCCGGCCGTCGCGGATGAGCCGGATCGGAGCGGGGCGGGGGGGCCTGCAGGCGGACTCCCGCCCCGTTCGTTCCCGGCCTCGGATTCGGAACCAAGGGATGCAGGGCGGGCATCCCGGACGATCGATCGCAGGAATCGGATGCGATGACCACAGGATTCGACGAGCACAGCCGGCAGCCGGGCTGTGCAGCGCGAAGCGACCGGAGCGGGCGCCGCAGCATGGCCCGCCGCGGTCGTGCGGACCGCTCCGCCTCGCACGAGCTCGCCCGCACGCCCGCGCGACGACGCTTTCGAGGGACCCGTCTCGTGCTCCCGCTGGTCGGGCTCGCGCTCGCGCTGCTCGGCGCGCCGCCCGAAGCCGGCGCAGTCGTCGCGAACGACGGCAGTGCGACGGCGACGCGCCAGACCTCGACCCAGGGCCTGACGACCGCCGAGCAGTCTCTCTACGCCCTGCTCGGCCAGTTCCGCGGCTTCCTCGGGACGCCCGTCGACGCGACCCACTTCATCACCGCCCAGCACATCGGCATCGATCCGAGCGACACGATCACCTTCGCCAGCGGCCCGAACGTCGGGAGCTATTCGATCGTCGGCTGGTCCGACGATCCGGGCTCGGATCTGCGCATCGTCCAGATCGCCGGAACGTTCCAGGACTGGGTCTCGCTGAACGGCTCGGGCTACGAGGCCAACAAGACGGCGACGATCTTCGGCCGCGGCGGAGCCCCGTCGAGCGAGGTCATGGTCGGCACCGAGCTGAAGGGCTGGACCACCGGCGCGCTCGACGGTGCGATCAGCTGGGGCCGCAACGTCGTGACCGGCACGCTGAACGCGAGCCAGCTCTACGCCCGCTTCGAGATCAACGGCCTGCCCGTCGAAGCGGGGCTCTCGGCGGGCGACTCGGGCGGGCCGTGGTTCGCCGCCGACGGGCAGGGCCTGATGCGCCTGATCGGGATCACCTTCGGTGCGACGGGACCCTTCCAGCTCGACGTCGCCGGCGCGCCCAGCGGCTCGGCCTTCGAGGCCGTGCTCTACGACCTCGGCGGGCTCTGGGTCGGCGCGCCGGGCAATGCGGTGTTCATCCCGGAGAATCCGGTCAACGTCCCGGGCGTCGGCGTCGCGACGCGGATCTCCGATCGGATCGGCTGGATCTCGACGCTGATCGATCTCTCCACCGAAGACACCGACCGCGACGGCATCGCGAATCAGTTCGACAACTGCCCCTGGACGTCGAATGCCAACCAGCTCGACAACGGGGGGCTCGGCTCGACGACGGCCCCCGACGGCATCGGCAACGCCTGTCAGTGCGGCGACGTCACCGGCGAGGGCCAGGTCAACGACACCGACGCGGCCTTCATCAAGCGCCACGCCCTCGGCCTCGCGGCGGCGCTCTTCCTCGTCCCCGACAACTGCGACGTGACCGGCGACGGCAGCTGCAACGGGACCGACGCGACCCTGATCCGCCACGCCGCCGCCGGAACGATCAGCCCCCTCTTCGGGCAGCACTGCCCGAACGCGAGGCCGTGAAGATGGAACGCACTCGAAGCGCACGGCGCTGGCCGCAGAATCCGAGGGAACGCACGGGGTCGTGGGCCCGGTACGGGCTCGCGGCCGCCTCCGCGCTCGGCCGGACGACCCGCAGGACGACCGCCGTCGCCGCGATGCTCGCCATCGCCTGCACGTCCTTCGCCCTAACCGCGAGGCCTGCGACGGCCGGAACGCTCCGCGTCTACGAGGCCGCCGTCGGGGCCGGACGCGTCCGCGTGATCGTGGGCGCCGTCACCAACGCCCTCGTCGACATCGACTACGCCCCCTCCACCGCCGAGGGCGGGAAGCTCTACGGCATCAGCGAGTTCGAGATCGAGGCGACGGGGAACCTCGTGCTGAGCCCGACCGGCTTCGCGTGTCAGGCGGTGCCGTGCCTGTTCTCGCCCTCGCCCTTCGTGACGGGCAAGCGCATCCGCGTCACCGCCGGCAACGATCTCGCCGGCTCGACCGCCGCCACCGCGAACCTCCTGACCATCGGCCTCACCGGCAGCACCGGCTTCGTCGTCCTGACCCGCGGCGAGTACCTCGACGGCACCGGCCCCGGCGCGAGCGTCGGTGCGGTGCGCACGCCGGACGTGACGCTGCTCGTCTCGGTCCCCGAGCCCGGGACCACGGCCGCGCTCGCCTTCGGCTGCGGCCTGCTCGCCCTCGCTACGAGAGCGCGAGCATCTTCTCGATCGGGATGCGCGCCTGCTTCGCGAGCTCCTCGGGGACGGTGACCCGGGGGCCGTCGTTCACGAGGCAGAGGTAGAGCTTCTCGAGCGTGTTGAGCCGCATGTAGGGGCAGCGGTTGCAGGCGCAGCTCTCGTCGAGCCCCGGCGCCTGGAAGAGCGCCTTGTGGGGCACGCGCTTCTGGATCGCGTGGAAGACGCCGTCCTCCGTCGCGATGATCGCCGGGCGATCCGGGAACTTGACCGCCCGCTCGATGATGCCCGTCGTGCTCGCGATGAAGTCCGCCTGGTCGAGGACGGCCTGCTCGCACTCGGGATGGGCGAGAACCTCCGCGTCGGGGTGCTCGAGCTTGAGCTTCGCGAGGCCCTTCGCGCTGAACTGCTCGTGGACGATGCAGGCCCCCGGCCAGACGATCAGATCGTTGCGGCCGGTCTCCCGCGCGACCCAGCGCGCGAGGTGGCGATCCGGGGCGAAGATCAGCTTCTCGCCCTTGAAGTGCTCGACCATCTTGACCGCGTTCGACGAGGTGCAGATGAGGTCGCTCATCGCCTTCACCGCCGCCGAAGCGTTGATGTAGGTCAGCACCTTGGCGCCGGGATGGGCCGCGACGAACTCCTTGAACTTGTCCGCGGGACAGCCGTCCGCGAGGGAGCAGCCCGCCTTCAGGTCGGGCACGATCACCGGGATCCCCGGGTTCAGGATCGCCGCCGTCTCCGCCATGAAGTGGACGCCGCAGAAGACGATCCGCTCGCACTCGATCTTCTGGGCCGCGCGCGCGAGCTGGAGCGAGTCGCCGACCACGTCGGCCAGGTCCTGGACCTCGGACTCCTGGTAGTAGTGCGCCAGCAGCACGGCGCCCTTCTCGCGCTTGAGCTCGCGGATCGCCTGCTCGAGGTTCGCGGGCAGGGCCGGACCGGGGACGGGCTTCGCTTCGGGGGGCATCGGGGATCTCCTGCACGGGCGGCGATCGGGTGGGCCGAGAGCTTAGTGCCTCTCCGGGGCACTGCCTTCGCCCGGCCTCGGCGGATGCTCGATCAGGAGCGTGGGCACCCCGCAGAGCGGCGCGCGCAGGCTGCAGACCCGGGTCCCCGGCTTGTGGCCCGGGCGGATCGGCGAGAGGGCGAGGCCCGCGCCCGCGAGGCGGGCATGGGTCGCCTCGAGCCCGCGGACCTGCCAGGCGAGCCCGTGGAAGGCGTCGCCGGAACCGGAGTCGCTCTCGCTGGCGTCGCTGGCGTCGCCGGTGCGGCCGTCGCGGTCGGCCTCCTCGGGCGCCGGCGCGAGCGCCGCGGCGAGCTCGAGGGTGATGCCGCCCAGGCGGAAGAAGAGGAGCCGCAGGCCCCGCTCGGGGAAGCGGCGATCGAGGGCGAGGCGGATGCCGAGCTCGTCGGTGAGGAAGGCGCGCGTGCGCTCGGGATCCCGGGTCGCGATCACGACGTGGTCGAGGCCGACGATGCCGGCCGCGGGCCGGGCTACGCCCCCGCTCCCGCCGGCGCCGGCCTCGGAGCTTCCGGGCCCGATCGCGGGCTCCGGCCCCGGTTCCGAATCCGGCTCCGGCCCCGGCCGGGCCGTCGGCTCGAACTTGGACCCCGGCTCGGGGACGAGCTCGATCGGGACCGTGGGGCTCGCGAGGAGCCCCGCCTCGAAGCGCCCGCGCTCCTCGGCGCGCAGCGCGAGGCGCAGCCGTTCGAGGCCGTCGCGCCCCTCCGATCCGGCGAGCGGATGCCGCGCGTGCAGCTCGAGCCGTGTATTGCCGACGCGGACGACGGCGCGATGTCCGCCCGGCTCGATCCGAATCGGGCGCTCCAGCAGCCGCGCATGGGCCGCGACGGCGGCCTCGAGATCCGCGACGGCGACGACGACGCTGTAGAGCCCGCTCGGCATCCCTCGAACATCGCACGTCTTTTTCGCTATTCCCTGTCCGCGATCGCCGGGCGGACCGGGGATCGGATCGGTCGGCCGCCGCTGCAGGGGGGCCGCAGGGAGGACCTCTTGAGCTCGTCGCCGCCGCGCAGCCCGATCGGAGGGGGCGTCCTCGCCCTCGCGGCGGGTGCGCTGATCGGCCTCGGCCTCGTCTTCCTCGCGAGCCGAGAGGGCGACGATCCGACCGCCCCGCGGATCGCGATCGCCATCGACGGCGTCCCCTTCAAGCTGGCCCGGGACCTGCTGCTCCCGCCCTCGGGCTTCACGCTGCAGGTCCTCTACCCGACGCCGGCCGATCCGGGTCAGCGCCCCGAGCTCGTCGTCGAGCTGCGCGAAGAGCGGACGGGCAAGACCCTCGAGATCCAGGACGACCTGATCGCAGGCGACGGCTACGTGACCTACCTCGTCCCCGAGTCCCTCGGCGTCCGCGAAGGCCTGCTCGCGGTGCGGGCGCGGGCGACCTTCCCGGACGGGACGGTGGCCGAGGACTGGAGGCGCTTCCGGATCCGCGCCTTCTTCGGGGGGCCGCCGATCGGTGCCCGGCAGATCGTCCACTTCGACTTCGCGGTCGACCGCGACGGCGACGGCCGTCCCGACTTCGAGCGCGATCTCGAGGCCCTGGGCCTGGGCCGGGCCGAGCGGCCCGAGCTCGCCCGCGCCCTCGCCGCGCGCGTCGCCGAGCGCGCCCTCGCCCGGGTCCGGCGCGCCTATGCGGCCGACGACGATCCGAACCGCACGGGGCGCGCGAGCGATCCGGTCGCGGTCCGCTTCCAGCTCGAGCCGGTCACGCTCCTCAGCGACCGGCCCTATGCGACGCGCATCTGTGTCGGTGGCCGCGACCCGGCCCAGCCCGGATCGGTCGGCCACGTCCGCTTCGATCGCGGCAACGAGCGGCGCGCGAGCGACGAGTGCCAGGGACCGCCGACCGCGGGCCTGTTCCCGGCGGAGCTCACGATCTACCGCGAGTCGGCCCTCTACCGCGAGGTTCTCGGCCCCTTCGATCCGGCCGCGGGGGGCGTGCCCTTCGGCGCCGGTGAGGCGGAGGGGACGGCGTCGGCGGAGCCCACCGCGACGGAAGGCCTCCCCCGCGGCGCCCGGCTCGAGCGCGCGATCGCGGTCCTCGGCGACGTCCTCGGCAGCCTGATGGCCCACGAGGCCGCCCACACCCTCGGCCTCGTCGCCCCCGGCCGACCCGCCTTCGGCCTCTTCGGGGGCACCACCGGCGAGGACTACGCCCACGCCGTCGCCCCCGACACCGACACCGACACCGCGTCGAACGCCGAGGGAGCGGAGGCGCCCGGTGCGGGGGCCTGGCTGATGGACCGCGGCCGGAGCCTCGACTTCGAGGCGCTCGCCGGCGTGGCCGCGGGGGGCGAGCTGCGCTTCCGTCCGCTCGAGTACGCCTACCTGCGCGACCGCGTCGTGCTCCAGGACGACGCGAGCAGCCCCTATCCGGAAGCGCCGGAAGCCCCGCTCGAGTGAGGTCGGCGACGCTCCGGCCGGTCGGGCGGGCCCGCGCCGCGGGTTTGGCGCGCCCGCACCGCTAGAGATCCCAGAAGAAGTCCTTGTTCGTGAGGCCCTCGTCCTCGTCGTGGACGGCGCGCTCCTCGCGCTCCTCGGGCGAGAGCAGGTCGTCCCCGCTCGCGATCCGCTCGACGAGCTCCTCGAGATCGCGCGTCTCGTTCTCCCAGTAGTCGTCGGTCCCGAAGTGGGGGAACGCGTCCGGGAAGGCCGGATCGTCCCAGCGCCGCGCGATCCAGCCCGCGTAGAAGACGAAGCGGAAGCCGCGCAGGGGCTCGATCAGATCGAAGCCGCGCTCGTCGAAGGGCCGGAACGTCCGATAGGCGTCCACCAGCAGTCGGCGCTGGCGATCGGCCTCGGCGTCGCGCCCCGGGATCAGCATCCAGACGTCCTGCACCGGCGGCCCGACGACCATGTCGTCGAAGTCGAGGAAGAACCAGCCTGCGTCACCGAGCAGCAGGTTCCCGCGGTGGCAATCGCCGTGGATCGGCTGGATCGCGATGCCGCGGCTGCGCTCGCGGTAGGTCTCCACGAGCGACTCGACGGCGCGCCGATAGCGCTCGCGACACGAAGGCGGCAGCCAATTGCCCCGCTCGAGCAGCGCGAGCGCTTCGAGGGGCACGGAGTCCGCGTCGAGCGTCCGCCGATGCGGGGCTCCGACGTCCGCCGCGATCGCGTGGATGCGGGCGAGGAGCCGACCGAGCACGCCGATCTGGTCGTCGGCGAGCTCGTCGGGGGAGCGGCCGCCGGTGCGACGCCAGAGGGCGTAGTGGATGTCGAGGGTGGTGTGCAGGGTCTGGCCATCGGGGAAGGCGATCGGGGCACAGACCGGAATCTCGGCGGCAAGCAGGGCGGCGAGCAGGCGGTGCTCGTCGAGAATCGCCTCCCGCGACCAGCGGCCGGGCCGATAGAATTTGGCGACGAGGTGCTCACCGCTCTCGAGCCGCACGTCGTAGACCCGGTTCTCGAGGGCGTTGAGCGCGAAGCAGTGGCCCGACGGGGCGAAGCCGCCGGCAGCGACCGCGGCGAGCACGCGCTCGGGCGACAGGCGGAAGAAGGACTCGTTGCGCGGGCTCGACATCGGCGCAGGATACCGCGTCCCGCCGCGGCGCGGGCCGGCGAAGATTGCTCCCACTCGAGGCTTTCGATAGTTTTTTCGCGCACTTAGAAAGCCCTGGCCGGCGGCCGGGGCGCGACGGAGCAAGCGTGTCCCCTCGCCCCGAAAAGCCCTGGCTGTTCCGCACCTACTCCGGCCACTCCTCGGCCCGCGCCAGCAACGCCCTCTATCGCAGCAATCTCGCGAAGGGCCAGACGGGCCTCTCGGTGGCCTTCGATCTCCCGACCCAGACCGGCTACGACTCGGACCATCCCCTCGCCCGCGGCGAGGTCGGGAAGGTCGGTGTCCCGATCTGCCACATCGACGACATGCAGACGCTCTTCGACGCGATCCCGCTCGAGCAGATGAACACGTCGATGACGATCAACGCGACGGCGGCCTGGCTGCTCGCCCTCTACGTCGCGACCGCCGAGCGCCAGGGCGGAAGCGCGAAGAAGCTCCGCGGCACGACCCAGAACGACATCATCAAGGAGTACCTCTCGCGCGGGACCTTCGTCTTCCCGCCCGAGGCGTCGATGCGCCTCACGAGCGAGATCGTCTCCTACACCGTCGCGAACGTCCCCGACTGGAACCCGATCAACATCTGCTCCTACCACCTCCAGGAGGCGGGGGCGACGCCGGTCCAGGAGATCGCCTTCTCGATGGCGAACGCGATCTCGCTGCTCGACCACCTGCGCGACTCGGGCCACGTCTCCGCGGGCGATCTCGCGAAGGTCTTCGGGCGCATCTCCTTCTTCCTGAACGCGGGCATCCGCTTCGTCGAGGAGATGTGCAAGTGCCGCGCGATGACGGCGCTCTGGGAGGAGATCGGGCGGACGCGCTACGGCATCACGGACGAGAAGATGCTGCGCCTGCGCTACGGCGTTCAGGTGAACAGCCTCGGGCTGACCGAGGCCCAGCCCGAGAACAACATCGTCCGCATCGCCCTCGAGGCCCTCGGCGTGACGCTCTCCCAGCGCGCCCGGGCCCGCTCGCTGCAGCTCCCGGCCTGGAACGAGGCCCTCGGCCTGCCGCGGCCCTGGGATCAGCAGCTCTCGCTGCGCACGCAGCAGATCCTCGCCTACGAGACCGACCTGCTCGAGTACGAAGATCTCTTCGACGGCTCCCACGTCGTCGAGCGGCGAACCCGCGAGCTGATGGACGAGGCGCGGGCGGAGCTCCAGACCGTGCTCGACATGGGGGGCGCCGTCGCCGCCGTCGAGAACGCCTACATGAAGCAGAAGCTCGTCGAGAGCCACACGGCGCGGATCCGCGCGATCGAGTCGGGCGCGCTGACCGTGGTCGGTGTCAACGCCTATCAGGAGACCGTCGAGTCGCCGCTGGTCCAGGCGGGGACCTCGGCGATCCTCAAGGTCGACGAGTCCGCCGAGCGCGCGCAGATCGAGTCGCTGCGCGCGTTCCGCAGCCGGCGCAACGCGGCCGAGGTCGCGACGGCCCTGCGCCAGCTCGAGGACGCGATCCGCGCGGGCCAGAACATCATGCCCCCGTCGATCGCCGCGGCGAAGGCCGGCGTCACGACGGGCGAGTGGACCGAAGTCCTTCGGCGCGTCTTCGGCGAGTACCGCGCGCCCACCGGCGTCGCCGCCGCGAGCGCCGCGACCGCGAGCCCGGCGGACGCCCAGGTCCGGGAGCGCGTCGACGCCCTCTCGCAGCGCCTCGGGCGGCGGCTCAAGATCCTCGTCGGCAAGCCCGGCCTCGACGGCCACAGCAACGGGGCCGAGCAGATCGCGGTCAAGGCCCGCGACGCCGGCATGGAGGTCGTCTACGACGGCATCCGGCTCACGCCGGAGGAGATCGTGCAGTCCGCCCGGGACGAGGGCGTCCACGTGGTCGGCCTCTCGATCCTCTCGGGCTCCCACGGCGTGCTGGTCGTCGACGTGGTCGAGCGCATGAAGGCGGCGGGGCTCGCCGAGATCCCGGTCGTGGTCGGCGGCATCATCCCGCCGGAGGACGCGCGGGCCCTCGAGCGGGCCGGTGTGCGCCGGGTCTACACGCCCAAGGACTTCGATCTCGCGCGCATCATGGGCGAGATCGTCGACGTCGTCGCCGAGGCGAATCGCGCCGCATGAGCGAAGGCGCCGAATCGCCGACCGAGCTCGCGGCCCGGACCCTGGCCGGCGATCGCAGCGCCGTCGCCCGCGCCCTCAACCTCGTCGACGATCGCCGAAGCCAGCGGCGCGCCGATGCCCTCGCGCTCCTCGACGCCCTCGAAGGCCCCGCCCGCGGCCGGCGCCTCGGGCTCACCGGCGCCCCGGGTGCCGGCAAGTCGACGCTGCTCGACGCCCTCGCGACGGCGCTGCGCCAGCGCGGGCGGACGGTGGGCATCCTCGCCGTCGATCCCTCCAGCCGGAAGACGGGGGGCGCGCTCCTCGGCGATCGCTTCCGCATGGGCAGCTCGGCGCGGGACGCCGGCGTCTTCTTCCGCTCGCTCGCCGCGCGCGACGAGCTCGGCGGCCTCGCCGAGGTCGCGGGGGCGAGCGTCGACGTGCTCGCCGCCGCCTTCGACGTCGTCTTCGTCGAGACCGTCGGGGTCGGCCAGTCCGAGGCCAGCGTCGCGGACTTCGTCGACACGCTCGTCTTCGTCGCCCAGCCCGCCGCCGGGGATCTGCTCCAGTTCATGAAGGCCGGCATCCTCGAGTGGCCCGACGTCTTCTTCGTCAACAAGGCGGATCTCGACGCGCTCGCGACGCGCACCGCGACGGAGCTGCGCGCCGGCCTCGACCTCGGGCGCGGCGAGGATCCGGCGGCGCGGCCGCCGGTGCTCTGCGGTTCCGCCCGGGACGGCGTCGGGATCGACGACCTGATCGAAGCGCTCGACGCCCACCACGCCCGTCAGGAGCGCTCGGGCGAAGGTCGGCGCCGCCGGGAGACCGGCCGCCTCGCGCGCATCGAGGGCGCGCTCGCACGGCGCTACGGGCGCTTCGGGCTCGCGCGGCTCGGCGGGCGTTCCGCGATCGCCGCCTTCGTCGCGGCGCATCCGGGCTGCTCGGCCGAGCGGGTGATCGAGACGCTCGGTGCGCGCCTCGAGGCGGGCTTCGCCGCGCCGGCGGAGGGCTGAGCGATGGCCGGGGACGCGCCGAAGCCGCCCTTCCTGCTGCGTCTCCTGCGCACCATCCTGCGCGCGGTGCTGCTCGCCTTCGCCATCGGCTTCGGCATCGGGACCTGGCTGCGCTGCACCGCCGAGCGGTCGCTGCCCCGGGAGCTCCCCTACCTCGGCGAGCGGGTCGTCGAGACGGGCTCAGACCGTCCGGCGTGACCAGGCGACGTCCGCGACGCCGCGGCGCGCGTTCTCGTGGCGCGCGATCACGAAGAGCAGATCCGAGAGCCGGTTCAGGTAGCGCGTGGCGTTCGGCTCCACCGACTCGCCCGGCGTCGCCGCGAGATGGACGACCGCGCGCTCGGCGCGGCGGCAGACGGTGCGCGCGACGTGGAAGAGCGCGGCGGACGGGCTGCCGCCGGGCAGGATGAAGGTCGTGAGCGGAGCGAGGCCGGCCTCGAGGCGATCGATCAGCGCCTCGAGCGCCTCGATGTCGCCGGCGTCGACACCGGCGACGTTCGCCTTGCGGCGATGGGCCGGATCCGGGGTCGCGAGCGAGGCGCCGAGATTGAAGAGCGCGCTCTGGATCCGCGCGAGGGGCGCTTCGAGCTCGGCATCGACGCCGGCGGCGATCGCGGCGCCGAGCGACGCGTTCAGCTCGTCGACGTCGCCGTAGGCCGACACGCGCTGCGCGTCCTTGCCGACCCGCTCGCCGCCGAACAGGTCGGTCTGGCCGGTGTCTCCGCGACGCGTGTAGATCTTCAAGCCCATCTCCTCGAGGCCGGGGCGCTCGCGCACCCCGAAGCAGGATCGTGATCGCCCTCCGGCGCGTCGCGTTCGTCGCGACGCTAGGCGCGGTCGGCGAGCTCCGCGTCGACGATGCGGGCGAGCTCGTCCGCCGCGGGCGTGCGCCCGGCGGCCCGCGCCCCCGCACCGGCCGCCGGCGCGGACGGCAGGACGGCGGCTGCGGCCGGTGCCGCCGCGGATCCACCCTTCGCCGCAACGATGCGGGAGAGGACGAGGGCCGCGACCCCGCCGAAGACGACGAAGCCGAGCACCGGAAAGACGTAGGCCCAGAGCGTGATCCCCTTCGCCGGCGGCGCGCCGAGGATCTCCTCGCCGTGGCGCTCGACCAGGATCGCGATCACCTCGTCGCGGAGACGCCCGCCGCCTCCCTGGGTGGCGATCCACTGGATCAGCTCGCCCGCCTGCGGGCTCGGGCACGACGCGAGCGTCCGACCGGGACAGAATGGACTCATCCAGCTCGCCCGCGAGGTCGTAGGCCCAGCTCGACCCGGAGGCCGGCTTCGCGGCCGACGGTGCGGCCGGCTCGTCCGCCGCGGCGGCCGTCCACGCCGGCCCGCTCGCGAGGCCGAGCGCGAGACCGAGTCCGAGTCCGGCGAGAATCGCCCGCCGTGCGCGCCCGATCGCTGCGATGCGGTCCCCCCTCCTGCCCCCCACCCCGGCGCTGCTCAGATGTTCCAATCGACGTCCATCGTCTCGTCGACGAGGGCACGGCCTTCGCTGCCCTTGACCAGCAGGTGCGGCGCCTCGGACATCACCCGCGAGCCCGGCGGCACGCTGTGCGTCAGCCAGACGTTCCCGCCGATCACGCTGCCGGCGCCGATCACCGTATCGCCGCCGAGGATCGTCGCCCCGGCGTAGATCGTGACGTCGTCCTCGATCGTGGGATGGCGCTTCTTGCCGCGCAGCGCGGCGCCGTTCTTGATCGACGTCGCCCCGATCGTCACGCTCTGGTAGAGCCGCACGCGATGGCCGATCACGGCGGTCTCGCCGATCACGATGCCGGTGCCGTGGTCGACGAAGAAGCGCTCGCCGATCTGCGCGCCGGGATGGATGTCGATGCCGGTGCGGTCGTGGGCGTACTCGCTCATGACGCGAGGCAGCAGCGGCACGCCGTAGCCGTAGAGCTCGTGGGCGATGCGGTGGATCGCGAGCGCCCGGATCGAGGGATAGGCGACCACGATCTCGTCGTAGCCCTTCGCCGCCGGATCGCCGCTGAAGGCCGCCTCGACGTCGAGGGAGAGCATCTGGCGCAGGTCGACCAGGCGGTGGAGGAAGCGCAGGACCAGCGCATCGGGCGTCGATGGCTCGGGGAGCGTCACCTGCAGCATCAGCTGATGGAGCCCGTCGGCCACCGCCGGCACCTCGCTGCGCAGCTCCTCGGGATCGACCCGGAAGCGCAGCAGCCGGGTCGCGCGATCGACCCAGACCTCGACCTCGTTGGGGTCGAGGATCCCGCCGCAGACCGTCTCCGAGAGCACCGTCCCCTCGCAGCCCGCGAGCCCGTCGACCACCTCGTCGAGCACCTCGGCGGGCACGACGAAGCGCGCCGCCCCCGCACTCGGCACGGAAGCACCGGCGGACACGGCTGCACGCAGTTTCGGCTGGACCGGATCGCTCGCCATCGGGACGCTCCTCGGATCGACCGCGCAGGGCCCTGCACTCGGACCCGACTGCACGGGAAGGGCGCGGGGCATAGGATGCCCCACATCGCCGCGCGCGACATCGGGCCCGGATCCCGCCTCGCCCCGCCGTCCCGGCCCGCCCGGCGCCGGACCGCTCGGGCCAGTCGGGGCCGGTGGAAGGCGACGCGCAGCTCCAGCGCCTATCCTCGCGCCGGGTCGATGCGGACCGGCCCCGGGCCCGCCCGCGCGGCCGTTCATGAGGTCTTCCCGCGTGGGCGCGATCTTCAGCCACTCCCGGATCTCGAGCTTCGAGAACTGCCCCAAGCAGTTCGAGTTCCGCTACGTCCAGAAGATCGAGAGCGAGACCGAGTCGATCGAGGCCTTCGTCGGCAAGCGAGTCCACGAAGTCTTCGAGCGGCTCTACCAGTTCGCCGGCCGCGGCCAGCTGCCGGGCGTCGAGAAGGTCGTCGACCGCTACCACAAGCTCTGGGAGGAGGCCTACGACGCCGAGCGCGTGCGCATCGTCCGCGAGGGCGCGACGCTCGGCTTCTATCGCGCGCTCGGCGAGCGCTGCGTGCGCGGCTACTACCTGCGCCACTACCCCTTCGACGACGGCGAGACCCTGGGGCTCGAGAAGCGCGTCGTGTTCCCCCTCGACGACGCGGGCGATTACCGGATGCAGGGCATCATCGACCGCATCGTGCGGGCGCGGGACGGGGCGATCGAGGTCCACGACTACAAGACCGGCGCCCGCGTCCCACCCCAGCGCGCCCTCGACGAGGATCGCCAGCTCGCCCTCTACCAGCTCGGCCTCGCCCGGGAGTACGGCGAGGACCGGCCCTTCCGCCTGGTCTGGCACTTCGTGGCGAAGGACGTGACCCGGGTCTCGACGCGCACGCCCGAGGCCCTCGAGGCGCTCCGGCAGACGACGATCGCGCGGATCGACGAGATCCGATCCGCCTCGAGCTATCCGCCGCGCAAGTCGGCGCTCTGCAGCTGGTGCGAATACCGCGCGATCTGTCCGGCCTTCGCGGCGGAGCGGCCCGCGGCGGGCGCCGCCGTCGCCCTGCCCCCCGCGACGGACGAAACGGCACCCGGCGCCGACGCGACCACGAGCTCCAGCGCAGCCGCAGCCGCAGCCGCGACCGCGACCGCGACCGCGACCGAAATCACCGGAGCCCCGGCTCTCGCGGAGCCCGTCTCCGCGACGCCTCAGGCCGAGCGGCCCGGGCCCGCCGATGGTGAGCAGCTCCGACTGTTGTAATTCCCGTCACGCGCCGGATCCGGCCCGGAATTCGCTCCCGGCCCCGGTCCATCCGCCGCCCGGCCTCTGCTAGCGTGATCGCATGACGTTGCGAATCGAACGCATCCCGACCCTGTCGGACAACTACACCTACCTCGTGGTCTGCGACGAGACGAGCCACGCGGCGATCATCGACGCGCCCGAGGAAGCGCCCGTCGTGGAGCGCGTCGCGCAGACCGGTGCGCAGGTGAAGCTGATCCTCTCGACCCACCATCATCCCGACCACTCGATGGCGAACCCCGAGCTCGCCGCGCGCTACGACGTCCCGGTCTACGGCCACGTCTCCGACGCGAGCCGCATGCCCGGCATGACGAACGGCATCGACGAAGGCGACGAGATCCGCGTCGGCAACCACATCGCCCGCGTGCTCTTCATCCCGTCCCATACGACGGGCCACGTCGCCTACGTCTTCGATCAGGCCCGCGCCGTCTTCACCGGCGACATGCTCTTCGCCGCCGGCTGCGGTCGCCTCTTCGAGGGCAACGCGGAGATGATGTACGACGCGCTCTGCCGCAAGCTCGCCGCCCTGCCCGGTGACTACCTCGTCTACTGCGGCCACGAGTACACCGAGAACAACCTGCGCTTCGCCCTCTCCGTCGAGCCCGAGAATCCCGAGATCCAGGAGCGCTACGCGGCGGTGCGCGAGCTGCGGGCGCGGGCGGCCGGCGACTGGCACGACGCGACGCCGGCGGAGATGACGATCCCCTCGACGATCGCCCTCGAGAAGGCCACGAATCCCTTCATGCGCGCCGAGGACGCAGCGGAGCTCGGACGACGACGCACGCTGAAGGACAACTTTTGATCGGCCAGGCGCCGGATGGCGCCTGGCCTGAGCAGGAGTTCATCGGCCAGGCGCCGGACGGCGCCTGGCCTGAGCAGGAGTTCATCGGCCAGGCGCCGGACGGCGCCTGGCCTGAGCAGGAAGTGATCGGCCTGGGGCTGGGCCAGTGAGGCTGGACTCGCGGGGCGTGCCGGCCGGGGCGACGACGACGACCGTGACTCATCGCGTCGGCTTCCACGAGACGGACGCCATGGGCATCGTCCACCACGCGAACTATCTGCACCATTTCGAGCGCGCCCGCGTCGCCTGGCTCGAGGCCCACGACCAGCCCTACACGGCCTGGATCGCCGCCGATCGCCACTTCGCCGTGACCCGCGTCGAGCTCGACTACCGCAGGCCCGCCCGCTTCGACGACCGCATCGAGATCGCGACCTGGCTCGAGGGCGTCGGTGGGGCGTCGCTCTCGATGGGGTACGTGATCCGCCGGGGCGACGAGATCCTCGTCACCGGCCGGACCGAGCACGCCTCGGTCGACGGACAGGGCCGGGTCCGGCGACTCCCGCCCGCGGATCGCGCCCGGCTCGTCCTCCGAGCGCTCGCGGTGCCGGGCGGAAACGATGCGAGCACCGGCGCGGGCGGGGAAGCGGGCCCGAGCGCGGGTCCGGGAACGCGTGCGGGTCAGGGGATGGAGCGGGGAACGGCCCGACGCGATCCGGCCTAACGCGGATCGGTGCCCCGGCCGCCGCGCAGGACGCGGCCGAGATCGCCGACTCGTAGGCGCAGCTCGCGCTCGAACCACGCCGTCGTCGACTGGATGACCTCGAGCGCGTCGCCCTGCCCCGACCAGTTCGAGCGAACGACGTCGGGATGGACGTGGTTCAGCAGCCGGGACAGGCACGCCGCGACGACGAAGAGATCGTCGAGCAGCCCGATCGGCCCCATCACCAGCGCCGGCAGCAGATCGATCGGCGACAGCACGTAGGCGATGCCCGCGACGGCGACGGCCTTGTCGACGAGGGGCACCCGCCGATCGCGCAGCAGACGCCCGAGCAGCACCGTCAGGTCCGGCAGGAAGAGCAGCACGTCGCGCGCCCCGGTCGTCGCCCCCGGTCGAGCCGGCACCAGGCGCTCGCGCAGGCGGTCGTAGAGCCGGCGCTCGCGCGGGTTCAGCTCGATCGTGATCGGCCCTTCGCTCATCGATCGCTCCCGAGGTCGCGGCCACCGTGCAGCTCCCGCAGCGTGCGCTCGACGTCCCCGTCCGATCCGACGCCGAGCCGCTTCGGCCCCGGCGGCGGGAGCGGCTGGCTCGCCCGGAGCAGGCCGATCTGCGGCCGGCCGTCGAGCTTGTCGTCGAGGCGCAGCCCGAGCAGCCGGGCGACCGTCGGTGCGACGTCGACGAGAGCGAGCTCCGGCACGCGCAGCTGCTCGCGCACGCCCCGCCCCCACGCCACGAAGCCGACGGCGCCGTCGCCCGCCTCGCGCGAGGGCAGCCCGCCGGCCGCGCCGCGCAGCTCCGACGGCCGCAGCAGCGGCCCCATCAGGGTATTGCCGAAGGCGAAGCCCGGGCGCGCCGCGAGGCCGAACCAGGCCTGGCGATCCGCTCCGGCCGCTGCGAGCTCCGCCGCCGGCACGACCTCGAAGGCCTTGCTGCGCGCGGCCTCGGCCTCGAGCACCTCGCGCGCGGCGAGCGCGCTCCCCGGGTCCTTCGCGAAGAGATAGGCCGAGCGGCCGTGGGAGCGGGAGAGCGCGAGCCAGCTGCGCACACCCGTCTTCGAGCGCGGATCGCGGCCGATCAGGTTCTCGCGCACGAGCGCGGTGTTGGGCGCGATCTCGGTGTGGACCGGGCGATGGGCGACGTCGCCGACGACCACGATCGCCGTGTCGACCAGGCGCTCGGCGGCGCCGAGGCAGTCGACGAGGCGGCCGATGCGCTCGTCGGCCCGGGCGAGGGACTCGGCGTGCTCGACGGAGCCGGGGCCGTGGGCGGCGACGACGGCGGCGGGCTCGACGAGGCGGATCAGCCAGAGCGCGGGATTGCGCTCCGAGGCGGCGACGCGGCAGGCGAGCTCGACGAAGGCGGCGTCGCGCTCGCCGACGGTGGGCCAGCTCGCGAGCGTCCGCTTCGTTCCGACGGCGTCCTTCGGTGTCGCCTCGAGCTGCTCGCGGGCGATCGCCTCGAGATCGGAGACGAGCTGCGGGGTCGAGCGCGTGCGCAGCAGACCGATCCAGGGACCGGCCGAGGGATCGGGCTCGACGTCCGGGACGAGCAGCTCGACGCGCGCACCGTCCGTCGTCGGCCAGCCGAGGGCGAGCACACCCCGGCCGAGCGCTGCGTCCCAGAGCGTCGTCGCCTTCAGCAACCGGCTGTCGTGATAGGGCAGCACCCGCTGGCCCTCCCGGTCGAGGGCCTCGTCGGCGACGATGCCGTGTCGATCGGGGCGGAGCCCCGTCACGATCGACGCATGGGAGGCGTAGGTCGAGCCCGGCGCCGGCGGCCACGCGCGCAGCCCCGTAACCCCCTCCGCCGCGAGCCGCCCGAGCACGGGCATGCGAACCGCCCCGCCCGTCGCGGCCTCGCCCGATGCCGTCGCTGCGACGGCGAAGCCCGTCGGTCCGAGATAGTCGGCGGCCTCGAGGCCCGTGAGCGTGATCAGGACGACGCGATTCGGCGCACCGGCCTCCCGCAGCGCCCGCAGCCGGGTCTCCGGCTCCGGCGACGCCGCGCGCTTCGCCGGCGAGCCCCCCGCACACGCGAGCGCCAGCCACGCCCCGATCAGCACGAGCCCCGTCCTCAATCCGGCTCCTTCCCGAAGTCTCGACGACCGGCGCCGCTCGCTGCGTGTCCGGCGCCCCGGGTCCGACGTCCCGCGCCCCCGGATCGCTCCGGTCCAGGGGCGACACCGCCCTTCGCGCGCGCACCCGGTCCGGGAACGAGACCATGACACAGGAAGTCGCGACCAGCATGAGGACGCGCTTCCCCCGCGCCCCGGCTCGGGTTTTCGGCCCCGCACGCAGGCCCGGTCGATGCGCGAAGGCGGCCGGCGCCTGCGATCTCACCTAACTTCCGCCCGCGCCGGCCCCGCGCCCGGTCGGCCCGAACTCGTGAACGAGAGATGCTGCGCCATGGAGCCGTCCGCCCAGTTCCAGGAGATCCAGATCCAGCTCCCCGAGCCCGTCCACGGCCTGTCCCACGTGCGCGGCGTGCTCGGCGTGCCCGAGTGGTGGCCGACCGGCGAGCGGGTCGCCGTCGTGTTCGCCCACGGCGGCGGGAGCGACCTCGACGATCCGCTGATCGTCGCCCTCTGCCGCGCGCTGACGGCGCGCAGCTATCTGACCCTGCGCTTCAACTTTCCGTTCGCCGAGGCCGGCATGCGCAGCAGTGCCGACTCGCCGACGGTGCTCGATCGCGGCTTCCGCGCGGCACTGGCCACCCTCGGCCGCGATCCCTCGGCGCTGCCCGCGCGGCTCTTCCTCGGCGGCATCGGCATCGGCGCGAAGGCCGCGGCGACCCTCGTCGCCGATCCGGTCCACGCCGACGGCCTCTTCCTGCTGGGCTTCCCGCTGCATCCCCAGGACAAGCCCGAGCAGGCCGATCCCGAAGCGCTGTTCCGGACGACTTCGCCGATGCTCTTCGTGCAGGGCGAGCGCGATCGGCGCTGCGATGGCGCGGCGCTGCGCAAGGCGCTGCGACGGGTGGGGGCGCCGATGGAGCTCTACGACGTGGCGGAGGCGGACTCGAACTTCCGCGTTCCGCGGCGCTCGACCCGGACCAACGAGGAGATCCACGCCGAGGTCTTCGGCGTGCTCGCGAACTGGATGGCGCGCCGACTGCGCGCCTAACCCGCCCGTCCGGCCCGGGCGGGCCCGCGGCGGAGAAGCCCGAGCCCACGCGACGCGGACGGACCAAGGAACCCAGGAACGAACGAACGGAGCGACCCGACCGGATGACGACCGCGAACGACCTCTACTTCGTGCAGCAGCTCGTGGGCGACATGCAGAACTTCGCCTACCTGATCGGGAGCCGGAGCGCGCGCCAGGCCTTCGTCGTCGATCCCGCCTGGAACGTGAAGGGGCTGCTCGACCGCGCGGCGCAGGACGGGGTCGAGGTCGTCGGTGCGCTGGTGACCCACTACCACCAGGACCACGTCGGCGGCGAGATCTTCGGCCACCGCATCGAGGGGGTCGCGAAGCTGCTCGAGCTCGCCCCGATGCCGATCCACGTCCAGAAGCACGAAGCCAAGGGGGTCCAGCAGGTGACCGGCGCCTCGACCGGCGACCTCGTCGCCCACGAGGGCGGCGACGTCCTCGACCTCGGCGCGGTCCGGGTCCAGCTGATCCACACGCCCGGCCATACGCCCGGCAGCCAGTGCTTCCTGGTCTCGGAGCGGTCGGCCGCGGGCGCCGCGTCCGGCGGATCCGCGGGCCATCTCGTCGCCGGGGACACCCTCTTCCTCGACAGCTGCGGCCGGGTCGACCTCCCGGGCAGCGATCCGCGGGCGATGTACGAGAGCCTCGCCACCCTGCGCCGTCTCCCCGACGAGACGACGCTCTTCCCGGGCCACCTCTACTCCCCCGAGGGCCACGACGCCCTGGGCAACCAGAAGCGCACGAACCCCTACCTCCGCGCGACCAGCGTCGAGCACTTCCTCGAGCTGATGGGGTACTGAGCCGACGGCGGCCCGCGCCCGACGCCCCGAATCGTTGCGTTGAAATGGGCCACCCCCGGCTGTAGAGTCCGCCGCGTTCGAAAGCCCGGCCATCCGCGCCGCGTTTTTTGCGAATAACCGCTTCAAATTCCTATCGGAGGCTCGCCCCCCATGAAGGTCATGGTGTGCCTGAAGCAGGTGCCCCATCAGGACGCACGTCTCGACGTGAAGGCCGATGGCTCCTGGATCCAGGAAGACAACATCAAGTTCGAGATCAACAGCTACGACACCTACGCCGTCGAGGAAGCCCTCCGGTTGAAGGACAAGACCGGCGCGGAAGTCGTCGTCGTCTCGATCGGTCCCGACCGCGTCACCCAGGCCCTGCGCACCGCCCTCGGCATGGGCGCGGACCGCGCGATCCACGTGAACGATCCCGCCGCGATCGGCGCCGACGCGCTCGGCACCGCCAAGATCCTCGCCGCGATCGCGAAGGCCGAGAACGCCGACGTGATCTTCGCCGGCCTGATGGCCGACGACGGCAACGGCGCCGCGATCCCGCCGATGGTCGCCGAGCTGCTCGACATCCCGTCGGCGACGGGCGTCCTCGCGATGAACGCGGACGGCGGCTCGATCAAGGCGGAGCGCGAGCTCGAGGGCGGCGCCCTCGAGGTCGTCGAGATGCCGCAGCCGTGCCTGATCGCGATCCAGAGCGGGGCCAACCAGGTCCGCTATGCGTCGCTCAAGGGCATCATGCAGGCCAAGAAGAAGCCGGTCGACGTCAAGAGCCTGGCCGACCTCGGCCTCGCCGGCAGCGTCGGCGGTGCCAACAACAAGACGGCCATCAAGAAGATCTACGTGCCGAAGAAGGGCGACTCCGCCGAGATCCTCAAGGGATCGACGGACGAGATCGTGGCCCAGCTCGTCACCAAGATCAAAGAGCTCGGCCTGCTCTAGTTCGCACGCGCGCTCTACGAGCGCCCGTGCTGAGCCGGAAGAGTCCGAACTCGTCAAGCAGGGCCGAACGAGGCCCGACCAAGGAGAGAACGATGGGAACCATCCTCGTCGTTGCAGAGGTTTCGAAGGGCGCGATCCGCGAGGCTTCGTACGAGCTCGTGGCGATCGCGCGGGAGCTGGCCACCGCTGGGGGCCATCAGGTGAACGGGCTCGTGATCGGCTCGGGCGTGGGCGACCTCGCCAAGGCCTTCGCGAGCAAGGGCGCCGGCAAGACGTACGTCGTCGATGCGCCGGCCGCCGCGAACTACAACCCGGAGGTCTACGGCAAGGCGATCAAGGCCGCGGCGAAGGCCGCGGGCGCTTCGCTCGTGCTGATCTCGAACACGCCGTCGGGCTGGGACGTCGCCCCGCGCGTCGCCGCCGGTCTCGACTGCGCGTTCGTGTCGGACTGCTTCAAGGCGACGGCGGCGGGCGCGGACTTCTCGTTCGTGCGCCGCGTGTTCAACGGCAAGCTCGACGCCGAGGTGACGGCGACGGGCCAGACGGTCGCGACGATCCAGCCCGGTGCGGTCGCGGCCTTCGCCGGCTCGAGCGACGGGGCGACGGAAGCGCTGTCGGTCGATCTCGGCGCCAAGTCGAAGTTCGTCGAGATCAAGGTCTCGCAGTCGACGGGCGTCGACCTGACGAAGGCCGACGTGATCGTCTCGGGCGGCCGCGGCGTCGGTGCGCCGGAGAAGTTCCCGGAGGTCATCCAGCCGCTGGCCGACGCGCTCGGCGGCGCGATGGGCGCCTCGCGGCCGGTCGTCGACGCGGGCTGGCTCGACCATCCCTACCAGGTCGGCTCCTCGGGCCAGGTCGTGGCTCCGAAGCTGTACATCGCGGCCGGCATCTCGGGCGCGATCCAGCACCTCGTCGGCATGAAGTCCTCGAACTTCATCATCGCGATCAACAAGGATCCCGATGCCCCGATCTTCGAGGTCGCGAACGTCGGCGTCGTGGCGGATCTCTTCGAGATCGTGCCGGCGCTGACCGCGGCGGTGAAGGCGGCCAAGGGCTAGGCCGGGCCGGAAGGTCGCCCGCCGGGCGACCGATCGAACGAATCGGAAGGGCTCGTCGCGCAGGCGGCGGGCCCTTCTCGTTTTCGGGCGGCGGTCGGCGGCGGGACGGCTGCGTCTTCGCCGCCGCCGGGAAGATCGTCGGATGACTTCTTCGGGACGGCTTCCTCCATCGGGAACGACCCGCTCACCGGATCTTCACCCGGCGACGTCGCGGGATCGGATAGGCTCCACCCGGCCATTCCAGCCGAGGCTCTCCTCGCCCGCGACCGGAGGATCGAGACCGCCGGATGGGCCATCGGAGCCGCTCGGGAGCCTCGCCCCCCGAGCGGCTCCGATTCCCGATCCGCTCCTCGAACGATTCTCGACGAAGACATCTCCGGATCGTCCCGGTGCGGTCGCACGGATTCGCTCGAATACCGGGTCGGGAGGATCGAAGCGATGGAATGGTTCGAAGAGACCGATCATCGTCAGAGCGAAGAGCTGCGCAGGGCGCTCCGTGCGGCCGAGCGGATCCTCCGGCTCGCCCTCTCCCTCACGAATCCGAATCGACAGGGCGATCGGACCGCGGCGACGAAGTTGCGCGATGCGCTCGGTGTCGTGACGGACCACCGGATGCTCCTCGAGCGCGGCGGATGGCCAGAACGACGCGTCGCCGCCCATCCCATCGGACTGGATCGGTGGCACACCGCCGGACCCGACGGCCGATCGGATTCTTTCGAGACACCTGGCGACGTCGCTCCCTCTCCGATCGAACGACGAAGCTCGACGACGGAGCCGGATCGGCACCCGTCCGTGCGCGCCCGTGCGGTCCAGGGCGAACCCGGGGAGCGGTCGAGCTGTTCCGGGCAGCTGGAGGACGAGGTATCGTCGAGCGGCGCCCGAACCGGGGATGGAGCGCCATGAAATCCGTTCGGACCGCAATCGCCGTGATCGTCGTCGCCGTTTCCGGGTGCGCGGACGGCGGTCGCTCGGCCCGCGAGCTCGAAACCCTGGCGACGGCCAGCGAGCGGACGCGCTGCGAGAACGACGCGAAGGTGCTCGCTCGACCCTCGGCCCTCGTGGAGAGGGCTCGCGAGGCCGCGAGTCGAAACGATCTCGAGGGCGCCTACTGCCATTTTGCGTTGCTCCGAACGCTGCATCCGGAGAGCCAGGAGGCCCGGGAGTCCTTCCCGCTCGCGGCCTTCGCCTTCAAAGGTCTCTATCAGCGCCACTTCTACCACGACCATGCTGCGAACCTGGCATGGCTCGCGAGCGAGCCGCGCTTCATGTTCGACTGGCTGGGCACGTTCTTCGACGGCGACGAGTTTCCCCGTGCGTCCGTGATGGCGATCCTGCACGACATGCCGAAGGCGCTGGCAGACGAGCTGACGGCGTACGTCGCCGAAGGCCACGGTCCGATCTCCGCGTGGCGGATGACCGTCTCGATGGACAACGGGCGAATCGCCGGCGTGACCGCTGAGCGCGTCACGTCGGCCGCGCCGTAGGGGCGTTCAGCCGAATCGCTCGCGACGTCGCCCGCGCCCGCGCGCCGGTTCCGCGGGCCGAGCCCATCCCAGCGCCGCCCGTGCCCTCAGCCGACCGGCTCCGCCGCGCGGACGCGGACCGGCACGTTGCTCATGCGCGGCTGGCCGGTGTAGCGGTCGACGTCCTGGTCGACGCGCAGGAGACGCCCGGGGTTCGTGCCGCGATCGCGGACGTGCTTGTCCTGCTGACCCGGCAGCCCGCCGAAGGACGAGACCATCGAAACGAGGCCCGTCCGGAGCGTCTCGTCCGCCTCGACGATCGCGAGCATCGAGCCCGACTTCGACTCGAGCTCGATCAGATCGCCCGGGGCGAGCGCCTCGCGCGCGAGGTCGTCGGGATGCATGAAGGCCGGGTTGTAGGGCCACTTGCTGCGCAGCCCCTCGAGGTCCTGCCCGTTCGAGTTGAAGGTGTGGATCATGCGCCGGCAGATGAGACGATAGGGATAGCCGTCGGCGGACCCGACGACGTCGAGGGCCGACGCGACGACGGCGAGATCGGCGAGCATCTCGGCGTTGCCGACGTCGAGGCGCCCCGTCCAGCCCGGCTGCCGCTCGGCGACCACGACCGCCGGCGCCGGGAAGAAGGCGCCGTGGGGATGCCGCTTGACCTCGGCGAGCGGCACGCGCGCATTGCGGGTCAGGATCGCGAAGAGCTCGTCGTGGGTCGGACGGCGATCCATGTCGATCGGGACGCGCTGCGCCGGGTCGGAAGGGGCGCCAGTCGCCGTCGCGGGCCCGATCGCGAGCGGCAGCCCCATGCGCCGGGCGATGTCGTAGAAGAAGACCCACTCCTCGACGACCTCGGATCCCGGCGGCGGCTCGGCGATCGCGGGCGTGTACTGGGCGTGGGCCTCGCGATGCCCGAAGCCGGCGCCGTAGAAGGTGAGCTGATCCTGCACGAGCGTCATGCCCGGCATCTCGATCGGCACCTTCGGCGCGATCACGTAGTCGGCGAGGCTCGCGGTGGCCGAGCGCTTGATGTCGATCTGGACGAGCAGATCGAGGCGTTCGAAGGCGCGCGCAGTCAGCACCTGGTCCGGGATCGCCGAGGCGGGATTGCCGCCGACGGAGATCAGGGCGCGGACCTGCCCCTCGCCCTCGAGCAGGATCTCCTCGGCGAGGGCCGAGGCCTGGAGCCCGCCGTCGCAGTTCGCGAGGCCGCGGACGCGCAGCTTCTGCCCGTAGCCGTAGCCGGCGCGCGGCGGTGCGGCCTGGGCGATCGCCGGGAAGGGCGGCGTCAGCGTGCCGGGGTTCGGGACGCGCTCGCCGGCCCGGCTCCACTGACCGCAGACGGTGTTGAGGGCGAGCAGCAGATACTCGAAGAGCGTGCCGCGCCCGTTGAAGTTGGGTCCCGTCCCGGCGGTCGCGACGCCGCGGCCGCCGGCGAAGAGCCGGGCCGCCTCGACGAGATCGGCGGCGCGCACGTCGGCGCGGCGCGCGACGCGCTCGGGCTCGAAGGGCGCGACCGCGGCGCGCAGGGCCTCGAGACCGTCGACGTGGTCGCGCAGGAACGCGGCGTCGTGACGCCCCTCGCGCAGGATCACGTTCAACATGGCCGCGAGAAGCGGCACGTCCTCCCCCGGCCGACACTGCAGATGGATGTGGGCGCGCTGGGCGACCTCGGTGCGCCGCGGATCGATCACGATGAAGCGCATGCCACGGCGGACGGCGTCCGTCAGCTCGCGCCCCGGATTCGCGAGGGGCAGCCCGCCCGCCATCGTCGCGGTCGGATTCGTCCCGATGAGCAGGGCGACCGTGCGATCGTCGAAGGTCGGCGGCGGCGCCATCCAGCTCCCGTGCAGCGCCTGGGCCACCGCCTTCCCGGGCTGGTCGATCGAGTTCGCCGCGAAGATCATCGCCGAGCCGATCGCCTCCATGAACGAGAGCGCGAACGGCATCGTCGCGGGGTTCGCGATGCTGTAGGTCCCGGTGTACATCGCGACCGATCGCGGACCGCGCGTCACGAGGACGTCGCTCAGCCGCTCCGCGATCTCCTCGACGGCCTGCGCGTAGGGCACCGGCCGGAGCGAGCCATCGGACATGCGCTTGTGGGTCTGCAGCAGCCGATCCGGATGCCCCCACTGGTCGGGCAGTTGCTGGCCCTTCACGCAGCAGAAGCCGCGATAGGCGGGGTTCTCCCGGTCGCCGCGCACGCGCAGCGGACGGCCGTCCTCGACGTCGACGAGGATCGCGCAGCCGGCATGGCAGAAACGACAGAACGAGGGGACGGTGGACGGCATGACGGACGGCTCCTCGGTGGGCGGCTCGCCGGGCGAGCGCCTTGCGGGGCGGCGAACGGGCGATCGGGCCCCGGCTGCGATGCTACCCGACCCTCCCGCGAACTACTCGACGCTCCGGATCACGAGCGCGCGCATCCGTCCACCGACCCGGAGCTCGACCTCGTCGCCCGGCCTCCGCCCGAGCAGCGCGCGGCCGAGCGGCGACGCCGGGGTCACGACCTGCTCGCCGCCCGCGAGCCGGACACCGCCGCCGTAGGGCACGAGGAGCAGCGCGCTCGAGACCCCGTCCTCCTCGATCCCCACGAGCGCGCCGACCGCGATCGGCTCGTCCTGCGCGAACGGACGGAGCGGGAGCACCGCGACCCGCGCGAGGCCTTCGGCGAGCTCCTCGACGCGCTGCGCCTGGCCGCGGGCGAGATAGGTCTGCTCGAGGGCACGGGTGTCCTTGGCGTGCTCGGGCTTCGCCTCCTCGGAGGTCGCCCCGGCGAGCGTCGCCTGCTGCGCGCGCACGAGCGCGGCGTGGTCCGCGCGCAAGCGGTCGAGCAGCTCGGCCACGAGTCTTCGCTTGAGCTCGAAGCTTTCGCCACCCGCCACGCCACCCTCTCCCGACCTCGCACGGACCCGGCGCCCGACGGCACGGGCCGTGCCGGAGCGGTGGCACGACGACAGCGGGTGCGAGACAATCGCCCGTCCCGACGATACCAGGAGGAGGGTGCACATGGGCATGCCCACCGACCTCGGCATCGTCGACCTCGGAATCGGCTTCCCGTACGGCTCGATCGAGGAGAAGGTCCGGACCTACGACTTCTTCCGCGCGAACTTGAAGGACGCCGAGAGCCTGCGCGAGATGGAGTTCCCGGCGCAGTACATGTTCAAGCAGGTCCCGGACGTCGTCGATCCATCGGTCGACCGCGTCGCGTGGGTCCTCGAGAAGATGGACCGGTTCGGCATCCGGGTCGCGAAGGTCGGCACGAGCGAGCACGGCATCCGGGCCCGGCGCGAGCATCCGGACCGCTTCGTACTGAGCGCGACGGTGAACCCGCACGAGGGCGTCGACGCGCTCCGCAAGCTCGAGAAGCAGAAGGCCGACTACGACATCGTCTCGGCGTCGATCTTCCCGTCGGGCCTCGTCCCGCAGGCGGCGGTCAACGACCGGAAGCTCTACCCGGTCTACATGAAGTGCATCGAGCTCGGCATCCCGATGTGCATCAACGGGGGCATCGTCGGGCCGCGCATGCCGAGCTGGCCGCAGCACGTCGAGCACTTCGACGAGGTCTGTTACGACTTCCCGGAGCTCACGATCGTCATGATGCACGGCGGCGAGCCATGGACCGCCCTCGCGGTCAAGCTCATGCTGAAGTGGCCCGGCCTGCACTACATGACGAGCGCGTTCGCGCCCAGGCACTACCCGAAGGACGTGATCCAGTACGCGAACACCCGCGGCGCCGACAAGATCATGTACTGCGGCTACTTCCCCGCCGGCCTGACCCTCGAGCGCCAGTTCCAGGACATGCCGAACGTCCCGTTCAAGGACGAGGTCTGGCCGAAGTTCCTGCGCGAGAACGCCCTGCGCGTCTTCAAGATCCCGCAGGCGATCGAGCGGGCGACGGGCAGGCCGTTTGCGGGCTGAGGACGGAGCACGGGGCGCGGGGCGAGCTCGCGTCGCGCTCGCCGGGCTCGCGCTGCTCGGCGGTCTCCTGCTGGCGGGCTGCGGGACGGTGGCGCCCCCGTCGCTCGAGACGCGGACCCTCGCCCGCTACGAGCCGGTCGCCGCGAAGAAGCTTCCGACCGCGAGCGACGCGGACCTGATCGCGGCCTGGCCGGCCTGGCTCTCGTCCTGCGGTGCCTTCGAGCGCAGGCCCGCGATCTGGCCGCAGTGGCGTGGCGTCTGCGGTGCCGCGGCGGCCGTCGACGCGAGCGATCCGTCCGCGATCCGCGCCTACTTTCACGAGCAGTTCGACGCCTGGCGCATCCTGGCCGAGACGCGCGAGGCGGCGGGCGAGACCGCGGGGCGGGAGGCGCGCACGCTCGACGTGAGCGACCGCGGCCGCATCACCGGCTACTACGAGCCCCTCCTGGCCGGCAGCCGGGCGCCGACGCCTCGATTCCCCGTGCCGCTCTACCGCACGCCGGACGACCTGCTGACCATCGATCTCACGAGCCTGTTTCCCGCGCTGGCCGGCCAGCGCGTGCGCGGTCGGCTCGTAGACGGCCCGAACGGCGTGCGACGCGTGGTGCCCTACTGGTCACGCGAGGAGCTGACGCCCGAGCGGCTGCGCGGCAGCGAGCTGCTCTGGGTGGACGACCCGATCGACGCATTCTTCCTGCAGATCCAGGGCTCCGGCCGCGTCCATCTACCCGACGGGAGCATGGTCCGGGTCGGCTACGCGGACACCAACGGCCATCCCTACCGGTCGATCGGACGCGTGCTGGTCGACCGCGGCGAGCTCACGCTCGACGAGGCCTCGGCCCAGGGCATCTCGGACTGGGCGCGCGCCCATCCGGAGCGCGTGACGGAGGTGCTGAACCAGAACCCGAGCTTCGTGTTCTTCCGCGAGCTGCCGCTGGGCGACGCCGCCGCGGGTCCCGTCGGCGCGCTGAACGTGGCGCTCACGCCCGGCTACTCGGTCGCGGCGGACCCGGCCTTCGTTCCGCTCGGCGCACCGCTCCTCCTCTCGACCGTCCACCCGACCTCGGCGGCCCCCCTGCAGCGGCTCGTCCTCGCCCAGGACACCGGCGGCGCGATCCGCGGCCCGATCCGCTTCGACTTCTTCTGGGGCTTCGGCCGCACCGCCGGCGAGCAGGCCGGCCGCATGCGCCACGACGTGCAGGCCTGGCTGCTGCTGCCGAAGGGCATGGCGCCTCCGGCCCAGGCGGATCCCGCGCGTTAGTTGGGGGATCGACCGACCGATCGATCCCTCCGCTCGCGCCCGTCGAGCCCCGCGCGGGACCACCCCGACCTGCTCGATGATTTCCCCGAGCCCCACGGAGCCCTCTCCTCCCGACCCCACCCCACCCTCAGGGCGAGCCCCGCGCCGACCGATGGACCCGCCGTGGAGATCGAACGCCGCATCCTCATCCTCGACAGCCCCGCTGGCGAGCTGCAACGCCTCGCCCTCGACCTGATGGGCAGCGAGTTCGGCGTGCATTACGCGAACGATCTCGCCGAGGCCCAGCTGATGGCCCGCGACGCGGGCGGCAAGATCGTGGCCGTGCTCTTCTCGACGGCGATCGAGCTCGAGCGCGTGTCGGCGATGGCGGCGCGCTTCGGGGGCAAGCCGTCGGGGCTGGTTCCGGTCGGTGCCCGGCCCGCGAACCGCGTGATCGCGGCGCTCGCCTTTCACGGGGTTCGCTGGCATCTCTGGGACTCGCCCTCCGACGCGGCGATCCGCTTCGTGCTCTCGAGCGTGCTCTTCGAGCGCGATCCCTTCGAGCTCCGCTACCACCTGCGCGTCCCGACCTCGTTGTCCGCGCGAATCGTCTTCGGCGAGCGCAAGAGCGAGGGGACGATCCGCGACATCGGGCTCGGCGGCATCTGCCTGCTCGGCGCCGACCTCGGCGAGGTCGGCGACGTCGGCACCGTCGCCTTCGAGGTCGACGACCGCCCCATCCTGCTCGACTGCCGCGTCGCGTGGAAGGTCGGCGACGCGGGCCCGACGTCCGTCGGCGGTGTCGCCTTCCTCGAGGTCGACCCCGAATCGGGCGAGGCGATCGACCGCATCCGCAAGCAGTTCATCGCCCGGCAGCGCATCGAGAAGCCGGCCAGCGACAAGCCCGCCGCCAGCGCGAACTAACGATAGGTCGGCGGATTCGCGCCGCGGACCTCGATCGTCTCTCCGACCAGGAAGCGCCCGGCCAGCTCGGGGAGCTTCGCCTCCTCGGCCCGGGCGACGACCCGACGCCCGTCCTCGAGGGTCGCGATGACGGGCGCGGCCTCGACGCCGCCGTCACGCCCGTAGATCACGCTGCTCCCGTCGACCCGCGCGCGCCCTTCGGCCTCGAGCGCGACCGGCCGCGCCGCCGCCTCGATCGCGGCCTGCTCGCGGGTCGTGTCGGCGAGGACGAAGGCCGGGCCCGACTCCGGCGGCCGCGCCGCGTAGAGCCCGATCGAGTGCTTCGAGAGATAGCCGCCGTTGCCGGAGACGTAGGCGAGCCCGCCGCGCTCGCGCAGACGTGCGACGACCGCGGCGATGCCGTGGCTCGTGTAGTTGTTGCCCGGCCCGCCGAAGAAGCTCATGCCCCCGGTCTGGGTCAGCCCCCGCGGATCGTCGAGGGCGAGCCCGATCTCGGCCGCCCCCACCTCGACCGCGATCGGGAAGCACGAGTAGAGATCGAAGAAGTCGACGTCGTCGAGGCCGACGCCCGCCGCCGCGAAGGTCGCCCGCGCCGCGGCGCGGATCGCCGGCGAGGCCGCGAGGTCGGGGCGCCGCGCGGGGGCGACGTCGAGGTTCGTCGCGCCGGCCCGGGGAAACACGCAGCGATCCGCGAGCCCGAGCGCGCTCGCCCGGGCGAGGGTCGTGACGAGCAGCGCGCTCCCGAGATCGACCTGGGCGAAGCTGTTCATGCGCTTCGTATAGGGCTCGGCCGTCAGGCGGTTGTCGGGGCCCGGGGTCGCGATCTGCTCGGGGCGGAGGGCTTCGCGGAACCAGGCGAAGGGGTTGCTCGCGGCGACCTGGGAGCCGCGACTCAGGAAGCCCGCCAGATGCCGCCGCCACTCGGCGGGCGTCGCGCCCGCACCGGCGGCCTTCGCGCTCTCGAAGACGGGATAGAGATCCGCCGGGCGGATCAGCCGGGCCTTGATCTCGGCCTGCTCGAGGAGACCATGAAGGGGCGTCCCCACGACCGGATCGTCGGGACCCGACGCGGGATCCGTCTCGCTCGGCGCGACCCGGAGGAAGTCCGCGCCCGGCTCGGCGAGGCGCATCGAACGCGTCGCCTCGGCGCCGACGATCAGCGTCGTCTCGAGCCGGCCCGCCGCGATCTCGGCGCAGGCCCGGTTCATGAGCCACTGGGGACTGTTGCCCCCGGCCGTCGAGACCTCGCAGGCGATCCCCGGCAGGCCGAGGCGCTCGGCGAGCTCGCTGGCCGGTCGTTTGCTCGCCCGGGAGAAGGAGGGCGCGACGAACGAGAGGCGCCCGGTCCGCTCGAGCAGCCCCGGCGCGTCGAGCGCGGCCGCCCATGCCGCCCGCTCTGCCAGGTCGATGACGCCGACCAGGGCCTCGCGCTCGATCGCCTGCCCGACACCGACGACCACCGGGACCCGCTCGGGATCGATTGCCATGCCCATCCCTCCCCGCGCCAACCTAGACGGCGCGGGCGCGGGGCGCGAGGGAGCGCCGCCGGCGCGAGGTGACGCGCGGGGGTGAGCGATCCCCGCTCAATCCGGTGCGAGCGCCGACCGATCCAGCGGACGGCGCGAGCGCTTCTAGCGGGCAGGGGCGAGGGGGCTATGATCCGCGCCCTCGCTCTGGCTCGGACCGCTCGAGATCCCGAGCAGAGCCCCCCGACAAGAGCCCCCGAGAAGAGCAGGACGACCCCATGGCATCCATGACCGATACGTCGCAGTTCCACAACGGCCTCAAGGTCATCCTCGACGGCAATCCGTTCACGATGGTCTACTTCCAGCACGTGAAGCCCGGCAAGGGCGGCGCCTTCGTGCGGACGAAGGTGAAGAACCTGCTGAACGGCCGGACGATCGAGCGCACGTTCCGATCGGGTGAGAAGGTCGAGCTCGCCGACATCCAGGAAAAGTCGATGCAGTACCTCTACCAGGAGGGCGAGAACCTCGTCTTCATGGACCAGCAGACCTACGACCAGATCCCGATCCCGCCCGACGTGATCGGCGACGCGATCCAGTTCATGCTCGAGAACATGGAGGTCGACGTGCTCTTCTGGAATGGAAAGCCCGTCAACATCGAGCTGCCCAACTACATCGTCGCGAAGGTCGTGCAGTCCGATCCCGGCCTGAAGGGCGACACGAGCTCGGGGGCGACCAAGCCGGCGACGATCGAGAGCGGCGCGACAATCCAGGTGCCGCTCTTCATCAAGGAAGGCGACATGGTCCGCGTCGACACGCGCACGGGCGAGTACTCGGAGCGCGTGAACCAGTAGGCGCATCGCCGGCGCCCGACGCCGGCGCGAAGACGGGCAGCCGGCGGCAGGGGGGACATGACGGCCGACCGAAGCACGCATCCGCCGGCGCGCGGTGCGCATCGACGCGCCATCGTGCTCTCGGGCGGCGGGGCCCGCGGCGCCTACGAGGCGGGCGTGCTGCGCTTCATCCTCGACGATCTGCCGCGCCGGACGGGCGTGCGTCCCGACTTCGACATCGTCTGCGGAACCTCGGTCGGCGCGATCCACGCCTGCTTCCTCGCCGCGACCGCCGACGAGACCGAGACCCGCGGCGATCGCCTGACCTCGATCTGGCAGAACCTGAAGGTCCACGAGGTCTTCCGCTTCACCGCCCGCGACTTCCTCCGCCTGCCCAAGCGCATGCTCGGCGTGAAGCGCGTCGCGCAGCTGCTGCGCGAGGGCCAGCGCCCCGACCGCCTCTACGGCCTGCTCAACACCGAGCCCCTGGAGCGCCTCGTGCTCCAATCGATCCCCTGGCGCGGCATCCGGCGCAACGTGAAGAGCGGCCAGATCGACACCGTCTGCATCGCCGCGACCCAGGTCGCGACCGGCCGCGCCGTCGTCTTCTGCGACTCCCACCGCCCGGAGCTGCCGCCCTGGGCGTCGGTCGCGAACGTCCGCATGCAGCGGATCCGGCTCTCGCCGCTCCATGCGCTGGCCTCGGCGGCGATCCCGCTGCTGTTTCCGTCGGTGCGCGTCGGGGCGCGCTATTACGCCGACGGCGGGCTGCGCCTCAACACGCCGCTCGCCCCGGCCGTCCGGCTCGGCGCCGATCGCGTGCTCGTCATCGGCCTGACCCACCCGATCGGCCCGTCGGTCTCCGAGACGATCGCCCAGGAGCGGACCGCCGAGTTCGGCAATCCGATGTACCTCTTCGGCAAGGTGCTGAACGCGCTGCTGCTCTCGCCGATCGAGACGGACATCGCGCGGCTGCATTTCGTGAACGGCATCATCCAGGCGGGCAAGGACGTCTACGGCGGCGACTTCCTCGATCGCCTGAACCAGCAGCTCGCGCCCAAGGGCGCGGCGCCGCTCAAGATCATCGAGGACGTCGTGATCCGGCCCTCCGAGGATCTCGGCCGGCTCGCCGCCGACGTCGTGCGCGAGGATCCGAAGCTCGACTTCGGCATGTTCCTCGACCTCCTGCGCAAGGCGACCGGCGCCGGCACGACCGCCCACGAAGCGGACCTGATGTCCTACCTGCTCTTCGACGAGAGCTATGCCCGGCGCCTGATCGAGATCGGCTACAAGGACGCCGAGGCGCGCGAGGCCGACCTCGCGGCCTTCTTCTCCGACTGAGATGCGGGGCGACCAGCTCGCGCGCCAGTGGCTCCTGATCCAGCGCCTCGCGAAGAGCCGCTCCGGCGTCGGCCTCGACGAGCTGGCGGAGGAGCTCGGCTGCGTCCGGCGGACGGTCTACCGCGACCTCGACGCCCTCATGTACGCGGGCTTTCCCGTGACCAGCGAGAAGCGCGACGGCAAGGCCTTCTACCGCTTCCTCGACCGCTTCCAGCTCGGCCAGGTCCCCTTCACGCCGGACGAGCTGCTCGCGCTCGCCTTCTCGAGCGACCTGCTGAAGAGCCTCGAAGGGACCGTCTTCCACGACTCGATCGAGTCCGCGATGGCGAAGATCAAGGCCGGCCTCGGCCCCGACCTCGCGCGCTACCTCGAGCAGTTCCGCAGCGCGTTCCGCGTGCTGCCGGGGCCCCACAAGCGTTATGCGGAATACCGCGAGGCGATCCGGACGCTCAACGAGGCGGTGCTCGATCGTCGGACGCTCGAGCTGCGCTACCGCAGCGGCCACAGCGGCGAAGAGTCCCGGCGCCGGATCGATCCCTACAAGGTCTGGTACCACGGCGGCGCCCTCTACGTGATCGGCCACGACCACCGCTCGGGCGGGATCCGGACCTTCGCCGTCGACCGCATCCTCGGCCTCGAGGAGACGGACGCCCTCTTCGAGCCGCGCTCCGACTTCGACTTCGACGCCTACACCGCCACCAGCTTCGGCGTCGTCGCCGAGCCCGCGACCCGGGTCCGCGTCCGCTTCGACCGGCGCTGGGCCGCCTGGATCCGCGAGCGCGAGTGGCACGCGAGCCAGACCGTGACGGACCTCGCCGACGGGGGCGTCGAGCTCGCGATGGAGGTCGGTGCGGGGCAGGAGCTGACGGGCTGGATCCTCTCCTTCGGCGCGGGGGCCCGGGTGCTCGAGCCGGAGAGCCTGCGGGAGGCGGTGTGCACCGCCCTTGCCCGGGCCCTCGAGCGCTATGCCGCCCCCGACCCGACGCCCGAGGCGGCGGCCGGTCCGGAGACGGACGCGGGCTAGCCCTCCGCGCGCGCCTCGCTCCGCGGGGCGATCTCCCGACGAAGCCTGCGCCGGAATCGGCTCCGGCCCCTCGCCACCGGCCGCTCGCCCCGCACGTGCTGGTCGGAAATCTGCCCATTCGGGGAACCCGTCGGAGGCCGCTCGGCTCCAAGCCGACTGGGGCCTCGGGCGCCGTCCGGCCCGGCCCGCCGGAAACGCTGATTCGACTGCATTTTTGAGGGCTTGCATGCAGAGAGAAGCGGCGGATCTCGCTATGGTGCGGATCCGCTCGCCGCAGCCGGCGAGCGGAAGGCCGAACGCGTCGCGCCGCCCCCGCGCGGCGGGGGCCGGACGACCTTGATGGGCCCGGGTCTGCGGAGGCAGCCCGCCGGCCCGACGCTCGGCCTCGAACTCCAGCGCGACGACGGGTGACTTCCCTGATGAGCCGGCCCCGCCTCACCGACCGCCTGCCCGCCCAGCCGATCCTCGCCGCGCTGGTCGCCGTGATCGGTCTCGTGCTCGCGGGCGGCGCCGGGGCCCAGGTCCTGCTCCATCCCGAGGACATGCCCGAGCCGGTCTTCCGGGTCGGTGCCCTCGAGCTCGGCTACGCGACGCCCCACCCCGACCAGCCGCCCCTCGACGATCTCGTGCCGATCGAAGTCGAGCTGCGCCCGACCGCACGGGGCTATGCGGCGCCGCGCGAGGGCGAGCCGAGCGAGAAGATCCGGATCGGCGGGAGCGACGGGCAGGTCGTCGCGCTCGAAGCGAGCGGGCTCGCGCGGGTGCTCGCGGCCCTCGTCGGGCGGCTCAACGAGAAGGGCCTCTACGGCATCGACGTCCGCCCCGCGGAGAGCGACATCGACCTCGTGAGCGAGCGCGATCTGCGCCCCGCCGCGCGGACGGCCCTCGCGATCCTCGTCCATACGGGGCGCATCGCGAAGATCCGCACGATCGCCGTCGGCGATCGCGTCAAGAACGACTGGAAGATCGACAACACGATCCACGAGCGGATCCGGCTCGACTCGCCGCTCCAGCCCGCGAGCGAGGGCATCGAGGGCACGACCGACCTGCTCGATCGGCGCCGGCTCGAGGACTACCTCCACCGCCTCAATCGCTACGGCGGACGCATGGTCGAAGCGGCCCTCGCCCCGGGCGAGGCGCCCGGCGACGTCGTGCTCGACTACCGCGTGCTCGAGGCGAAGCCCTGGTTCGTCTACGGCCAGGCGACCAACACCGGCACCAACCGCACCAATCCCTGGCAGTCCCGCGTCGGCTACACCCACAACCAGCTCTCCAACCGCGACGACACGCTCTCGATCGAGTGGCTCAATGCGGGCGGCGACGCCGTCAACGGGGTCAGCGCCCGCTACGACGCGCCCTTCTTCGGTCCGCGCCGGCCCGAGTGGATGGACCGGCGCAAGGGCGATCCGAGCTGGCTCGCCTGGCTCCCGCGCGAGAAGCTGCCGTGGTGGGGCGTCGACCGGCTGCGCTGGGGGCTCGACTTCGGCTGGAACCACTCGAGCGCCGGGCGCGACTCGACCTTCACCGGCCTCGACAACGATCCGGTGCGCAGCACGCAGTTCAACGGCGGCGCGCGCCTGAGCTACGAGATCTTCCAGTACCGCGACTTCTTCGTCGACCTGGTCGGCGCCCTCGGCGCCAGCGATCTGCGGATCGAGAACGGGATCAGCGGCAACGTCGGCGAGGCGATCCTCGTCCAGCCGCGCGCGGGCCTCCACGCCGAACGCATCAACCAGCTCGCGACCCTGACCTTCGACACCGCCGTCGAAGGCCAGGTCAATCCGATCCAGTCCGGCGATCTCGACAGCCTCGGCCGCGCCCACACCGACGACCGCTATGCCGTCATCGACTTCAATCTCGGCTACTCGGCCTTCCTCGAGCCGCTGCTGCGCCCCGAGGCGTGGCGCGACCCCTCGAACGAGCTCGCCGCGACCCTCGCCCACGAGCTCAGCATCGGCATCCGCGGCCAGTACGCCTTCGACTATCGCCTGATCCCCCAGGCGAGCCAGACGCTCGGCGGTCTCTACAGCGTGCGCGGCTACGACCAGTCGGTCGCGGTCGGCGACACGGTGATCGTGAGCTCCTTCGAGTACCGCTTCCACCTGCCGCGGGCGCTGCCGATCTCGCGCCGTCCGCTGCGCCTGCCCGGGATCGGCGACTTCCGGGTCACGCCGCAGCAGGTCTACGGCCGGCCGGACTGGGACCTCATGTTCCGCACCTTCCTCGACGTCGGCCGCGCCATCCGCAACGACTCGCCCCTCGGCGAGTTCGACCAGACCCTCGCCGGCGCCGGCTTCGGTGCGGAGCTCGTCTTCCGTTCGAACGTGCGGCTGCGGGCGGACTACGCCTTCGCGCTCAAAGACACGAACGGCCAGATCAACAACCCGGCCAAGGTGGGAGATTCCGCTCTCCATGTCCTCGTCAGCATCCTCTACTAACGGGAACGGCGCGGCGGGCACGGCGGACGCGACCGGCCCGGAGCGGGCCGCCGCGAGCCGGAACGGAGCGCGCCACTCCGCGCTCGAGCGCGCCATCGCCCGCGTCCTCGTCGCCGCCCTCGTCGGCGCCCATCCCCTCCCGGCCTTCGCCGGCGACGAGTTCGGCGACGCCAACACCGCGACCTACGACCACGGCAGCGTCCAGCTCGACAACCAGCAGGCCGGCCGCACGACCTTCACGATCGACACGAACAAGACGACGATCGGCTGGCAGGACCTGCAGCAGCCCGCGAACAACCGCCTCGAGTTCAATTTCACGAACGGGGGCCACCGCTCGTCGGTCCTCAACTACAGCGAGTCGATCAACCCGATCCGCATCAGCGGCCAGGTCGTGTCGAACGGCACCGTCGGCTTCGCGAACCAGACCGGCGTCTACGTCGACGGCACCGCGGTGATCGACGTCGGCTCCCTCGTCGCGATCGCGGGCAGTCTGTCGCGCGACGCGTTCCAGACGGGGGGCGCGGTGCAGATCCCGCTCCAGGGGCGGATCGAGAACCACGGCCTGATCCGCGCGGACGAAAACGTCGCGCTGCTCGCCACGAGCGTGCTGAACGCCGGGCAGATCCTGGCGGGCGACGGCAACGTCCTGATGATCGGCGGAAACCGGGTCGAGCTCGGCGACCTCGACGCCCTGCGGACGGGGCTCGCCGGCGGCGCGGGCCTGCGCGCCGATCTGAGCGGCGGCGAGGTCGTGAACGCCGGGCGCATCGAGGCCGCGAACGCGGCGATGGCGGGCGGGCGCGTCGTCAATCTCGGCGAGATCGAGATCGAGGACGGCTCGCTCCTGATGGTCGGCGCGGACGCGGTCTACCTGCGCAAGTTCGACGATCCGGTGCTGATCCGCCTGCCGCGCGGGAGCGTCGGGACCGCGGACGCGGGCACCGGATCCGGCGAGCCGGCGCGTTATGCGGTCGAGAACCAGGGCCGGATCGACGCGGGCCGCGGCCACGTCCGCCTCGCCGCCGCCGACCCGCTGGGCTTCGGCATCCGCCAGGGCTCGGGCAGCGCGGGCGCGCCGGCGCGCATCGCGGCGAAGAAGATCGAGCTCGAGGCCGGCGAGGACGGCCGCGTCCAGCTCGCGGGCGAGCTCGACGCGAGCGACCGTTCGAAGAAGGGCCGCGGCGGCCAGATCGACGTGACCGGCTCGATCATCGCCCTGACCGGCGCGACGGTGGACGCGTCGGGGACCCGCGGCGGGGGCCAGATCCGCATCGGCGGCGAGGAGCAGGGCAGCGGCGACCTGCAGCGCGCGCGGGCGGTGCTCGTCGACGAGGCGAGCCAGATCCGCGCGGACGCGACCGGGCGCGGCGACGGCGGGCGGATCATCGTGTTCTCCGAGAACCTGACCTCCGTCGAGGGCGCCGTGTCGGCGCGCGGCGGTGCGAAGGGCGGCGACGGCGGCTTCGTCGAGACGTCGGGTCTCGACCACTTCTCGATCGCCTCGGCGCCGGACGTCTCGGCGCGACGCGGGCGCTCGGGAAGCTGGCTGATCGATCCGTACGACATCACGATCCAGAACGGCCGGCCCGAATGTCAGTCGCCGCGGGCGGTGACCTGCCTCGACGCGGCGATCGACGCGATCCTCGATCCCGACTTCGACAACGCGGGCTTCGACGGCATCATCCGGACGAACGGCGGGGCGACCAACTACATCTCCGCCGACCTGATCGAGCGGGCGCTCGGGATCGGCACGAACGTGACGCTCTCGACCCAGGCCTTCGGCGACGACCCGATCAACGGCGCCGGCGACATCACCGTCGCCGACGCGATCTCGATCAACAGCCTCGCGATCCTCGAGGGCAAGGTCGCGCGCCTCACCCTGCTCGCCGCGGGCAACATCTTCGTCAACGCGAACATCGAGGTCGTCCCGATCGGCGCGGGGCCGAACCAGCGCTCGAACCTCGCGCTCTCGGTCGAGCTCCACGCGAACGACGCGAGCCAGACGAAGTCCGGCCGCGCCTTCGATCTCGACCTCGTCCGGGGCGACGTCCAGATCAACGCCGACATCACGACCGGAGGCGGCAGCCTGACGGCGACCGGCATCTCGGTCCGCCAGGCGGCGACGAGCGAGATCGTGACCCGGGGCGGCAACGTCGCGCTCGCGTCCGGGACGATCTCGCCGGTGCGCGTCCCCTTCACCGTGAAGCGCACCACCGGGACTCCGACCCTCGACGACGACGAGGACGGCGACCCGCAGACCGACCCGACCAACACGAACGGCCTCACGAGCATCACCCCGATCCTCGAGGTCCTCGGCCTGATCGACACGCGCACCGCCGACGGCCGCGAGGACGGCGGTCGCGTCACGCTGACCGGGAGCTCCGCGAACGCCGGCTCCGTGACGACCGGCAAGGATCCGATCGAGGTCGTGACCGGCCTCGTCCGGATCGCCGGCGACGTCTTCACCGGCGGCGCCGCGATCGCCGTCAGCGGCGGAGCCGCCACCGACACGTCCAATACCGAGTTCGCCGGCGACGTCGAGATCACCGGAACCCTCGATTCCGGCGGCGGCGACGTCGCGATCCGCGCCAATCGCGTCGACCCCGCGGCGGCCAGCAAGGACTTCTCGATCACGTCCGTCGTGCCGGCCTCGGATCCCGGCCGCGGTCAGGGCGGCACGATCGCGATCGACGGGACGATCCGGACGAACGGCGGCGTGGTCTCCATCGGCAACGACACCGCCCGCTCGATCGCCCTCGACGGCACCCTCGACACGACCTCGACGAACGTGCGCGAGAACGGGCTCGTCAAGCTGATCGCCCGCGACTCGACCGCCATCAACTCGACCTCGACCTCGACCACGCCGGCCACCTTCGGGAGCGGCGTGATCACGATCGGCACGAACGGGGCGACCCGGATCGAGACCGCCGGCCTGACGCTGCGCACGCGGGACCTCACGACCGGCGTCGCCGGCGGTGCGAACGCGGTCGACATCGTGCTGCGCGGGCGCTCGTCGTCGACCGTCTTCGACGTCAAGCTCGACACCGACCCGAACAACGACAACGCGACCGGCGATCAGCCGGCGATCGGCGTGTTCGACGCCGTCGCGAGCCACGCCGCGGTCTTCAACGGCAACACCGAGCTGACCGCCGGCACCGTGCGCGTCACCACCGCCGCGAACCCCCTCGAGGTGACGGAGGCGGAGCGCGCGAACGGCGAGAACCGGCTCGTCTTCGGCGGAGCCAACGGCAGCGGGTCCACCGCCTCCGACGGCGTCCGAATCAACGCCGACGAGCTCCATCTGCTCGTCGGCGACGACTCGACGCCGACCTCCACCCTCTTCGCCGACGATCTCGGGACGCTCGCCTCGCCGACCGATCTCGGCATCCAGCGCCAGACCCGCGGCGACTATCGGGGCCTCCAGCTGCGCGACCGCAGCGGGATCCTGCGCCCCGGCACGATCGAGATCCGCCAGGACGGCGATCTCCGGATCACCCAGGGTGCGGCCAGTGCGGCCGGCGAGCTCGACCTCGCGGGCGCCTTCGCGGGCGCCGCGATCGGCCTCGACGGCATGCGGATCTCGCTCGAGTCGAGCGACGGCGTGCTGCGCGTCGACGACGCGGCCGGCTTCAACAACAACGCCGGCCCCCTCGGCTCGGGCGACGCGGGCCGGAGCTTCGTGCAGCTGCTCGGCGGCCTGCTGCTCCCGGACTCGCCCGGCGGCACCAACCCCGATCCCGAGACCAGGACGAGCCCGAACAGCGTCGTCTTCGGCGCCGACGTCGACCAGGACGGAATCGGAGATCAGGCCCTCGGTTCGGGCGGCTCGACCGCTTTCGACGTCGAGAGCCTCACGATCTCGACCCCCGGCGATCTCTCGATCACGCAGCAGATCGCGAGCAGCATCGCCGCCGTCGCCGACCTCCTCTTCGAGTCCGGCCGCGACACGGGCATCGACGGCGTCGCCGGGCGCGGCACGATGACGATCGCCGCCAACACGGCGCTCGCCGCGTCCAGCAGCCTGACCCTCGAGGCCGGTCACAGCGGCTTCGGCGACCTCGTCTTCGCCGGCACCGGGACGAGCCTCCGGGCGAACGAGCTCGTCGTCTCCGCCGGCTCGACGACGACCTCCCGCAACACCGACTCGACGGACCCGTCGCGGGTCGTCGGGCTGCAGGCCCAGGCCGTCACCCTGCGCGACGCGACCGGCGCCGTCTTCGGCGACGCGACGTCGACCGCGACGGCGTTCCGCTACCGCCAGACCGCGGGCATCGACGCCGCGGTCGACCTCCCGACCCTCGCCCAGTTCGGGCTCACGGCCGTCGGTCCGACGGCGGGCTTCCGCGCCGCCGGCGACGTCGAGTTCGCCGTCCGCTCCGACGCGGGCCGCATCGATCTCGACGACGGCGTCGTCGGCACGAACGAGGCCGATCTCTTCCGCAACGCGTCGCTCTCCCTCGTGGGCCTCCAGTCCGGGACGCTCGCCCCCATCGTCGTGTCGGCCGACACCGCCTTCGTCGGCAAGCACGTCGAGCTCGGCGGCGTCGCCGCGTTCACGTTCAACGCGGACCTCGCCCGCGTCTTCAACCGCAGCGGCACCGACGCCGACGAGTCGCTGACGCTCCGCGCGGGCCTCGGCACCCCCGACCGCCTCACCTTCTCCGGCAGCGGTTCGACGCCGGTGACGGTGAAGGCGCCGACGATCCGGCTGATCTCGGGCGATGGACCGGGCGGCGACGGCGGCTCGACGATCGACACGCGGGGCGCGGCCTTCGACCTGTCCGGCCCGATCGGGACCGACCGGACCTTCGCCTATCAGATGGACGGCACCTTCCGGGTCCAGGACCTGCCCGGCGTGGACGCCTTCGTCGGCGGGGCGGCCGGGCTCCCGAACGTGCTCGCGCTCCGCAACGACGCCGGCTCGATCAAGATCGACGACTTCGACGTGGCGGAGCTGCCGATCGCCGTCGCGAGCGGGCCGTCGCGCCTCGTGATCGAGGCCCAGACGGTCGAGCTCAACCAGAAGGACGGCGACGACCTCGAGCTGACGACGAACCCGAACCTCTTCCTGCGGCTGCGGGCGAACGTCCTGAACCTGCTCGCCGTCGTGTCGAGCGACGCGAACACCGAGAGCGGTCGCGTCCGCATGGGTCCGCGCGCCGGCGACACGCAGCGCACGACCGGGACCGACGCCGACTTCGACGGCGAGTCCCTGCTCGTCGAGGCCTTCGACGCCGACAGCGCGCTCGTCACGACCGGCAACCTCTCGAGCCTCTCCGAGGAGCCGGACGGCTCGGGCCTCTACGACCTGTCGACGGGCCGGGGCCCGACCACGATCACGCTGAACCAGGACGGCAGCATCCTCGCGAGCGACCTCGCCCACCGCAACTCGTTCTCCGGCCAGCTCGCCCGCACGATCGTCGACGACGACGAGGACCAGCCGATCGTGACCGGCTACAACCTCACGAGCCAGCTCGGGACGGTGACCCTCACGCCGGAGAACGTGAACGGAAGCAGCCTCTTCGTCTCCGGCGTCGCCGCGAATCCCGCGGATGGAGCGATCGACTTCGCGCCCGGGACGGGGGCGACGCCCGGCCTGTTCCGGCTCGAGGGAATCGACGCGCGGACGGAGCAGTCGATCGTGGTGCGCGCGGGGACGCGGCTCGTCGCGACGGACACGATCTCGCTGCAGGCGGGCCAGATCGACCAGCCGAAGGACGCGGTGACCGCGCCGCTCGGGTCCATCCGCTTCTCCGGCAGCCACGGCGACGGCCAGGTCACGCGCCTCGAGGCGAACAAGATCTCGCTGCTGGCGGGGCCGAGCTTCGCCCTGACGAACCCCGACGCGAACCGCGACGGCAAGCGCGACGACATCGATCCGGCGAACCTCCCGAAGCTCGACCTCACGGGCCTCGACGAGCTCGCGCTGGCCGGCGACGCCACGACCTCGAAGCTGAGCCTTCGCCAGAACGCCGCCTTCGACGTCGTGCGCGGCGGGACCGGCGACCTCCTGACCGGGCTCGAGGCCGGGGCCGCCCAGGCCGGGGCCGGCGGCGTCGAGTGGAACGAGCTCGAGCTCGTCTCGCTCCAGGGTCAGCTCCGCCTGAGCGAGCTCGGGCTGCTCGCCGACGAGACGAGCCATCTCACCGCGCGCACGGGGACGACCAAGAACTCCCGCGTCGTCGTCGACATGCCGAACCAGGCGGACCGCGCCGCGCCCTTCGACGACTTCGCCCAGGGCGTCCGCATCGTCACGAACGACGTCAAGTTCCGCAGCAGCGATCCCGGCACCTCGATCAACCTGGCGACGGACAAGCTCGTGCTGGTCTCCCAGGCGCTCGCGCTCCCGGTCGTCACGACCGTGCGGACGGGGGGCTTCACGACGCCGACGCAGACGCAGAACGGGAACGTCGCGACGACCCTGACCGCGACCGTCGGCCGGCTCCGCCGGGACCTCGACGACGACCCGGACCAGGTGCTGAGGCCGATCGTGCGGATCGAGCAGGCGGCCGACTTCACGAACACCGAGCTCCCGCGGCCGAGCCAGTACTCGATCCTCGGCCTCGACGGCACGACCTCCCGGACCAGCCTCTCCACCCTCGACATCGAGCTCACGACGACGACGCCCGGAGCGACGCTGACCCTCGACGACGCGATCCGCGGGCGAACGACCGGGTCGAACCTGATCCTGCGCTCGGCGGGCGACGTCGCGATCGACCTGACGGGCCTCACGCCGGGCTACGAGGACATCCTCGACGAGAACGGCAACCCGTCCTACGCGGCGCTGCAGCTCACCTCCCTCGACATCGAGGCCGCCGCCGGGGCCGGCCGCATCACGATCGCGCCCTTCACGATCGACGCCGCCATCGCCGCGCTCACGCTCGACACCGTGGGCGATCAGCGCTTCGCGGGTCGCACGACGCTCGCGGGCTCGTTCGAGACGACGGGCCGCGACGTCGACTTCGACGGCGACGTCGCCCAGAGCGGCGCCCCGGACGCGGGGCTCCGCGTCGAGTCGAACGGCCGCATCCGCTTCGCCGGCGACGTCGGCAGCGCGACCGACCGCCTCGCCTTCCTCCGGATCGCCTTCGACGGCGACTCGGGCACCGGCCAGGACTCGCTGACGCCGACCCTCGCCTTCGGCCGCCGGACGGACACCGACGGCGACGGCGTCGACGAGACGCCGGTCGCGTCGAACCAGACGGTGTTCACGCGCGACGCGATCGAGATCAAGGCCTTCCGGAAGAACGCCGACGGCACCGGCCAGATCGAAGGCCGCAAGCGCCCCGCGAACTTCGCGACGGTCGCGAAGGCCCTCGGCAACCTGACCTTCGACAGCCTCTCGAGCTCCTTCGCGACCTCGGCCGGCGAGAAGATCTCGGTCGGCGGGACGCTCACCATCAACGCGCCCACCTCGTCCGCCCAGTTCAGCGACGTGTCGGCGCTCGTCTTCCGCGTCTTCGCCTTCGCCGTCCAGTTCCTGGCCCGGGAGTCCAGCGTGACCCTCGACGGCAAGGGTCAGACCCACGGCGACGGCGGCGCCTCGATCTCGGCCAACGAGCTCGACCTGAACTACCTCGTCTCGGTGGTCCCCGGCTCGAAGCGCTCGACGCGGTTCGGTGTCCCGGATCCGGCCACGCTCGGCACGAGCTTCCCGTATCCCGCCTTCGCCATCCGCCCCGACGGCCGGGTGTTCACGACCGCCGACTTCCGCTTCAGCGACACGACGGGCTCGCTCGCCGAGCGGGTGCCCTTCCTCGTGCCGACGGGCGCCTCGCGGTCGGAGCTCACGGGCGCGTTCGGGCCGGTGCGCGTGCCGACCTACCGGACGCTGATCGCCGATCCGAAGCGCCTCGCGGATCCCGAGCGCCTGCGCGCCCTCGCCGTCGTGTCGCGGCCGACGCCGAACGACGTCGTGCTCGCGCGCCTCGGCGGGGCGGCGGTGATCGACGATCGGGACCTCGCGGCGGGCAATCGCGCGGGCGGCTTGGCGGGCGATCCGACCGTCGTCGTCAGCGAGGCGCGCCTCGACGCGACGGACTCCGAGGCGGCGATCGCGCTCTACACGAAGCTCTTCGGGCAGGGCGACGAGCGCACGGCCCGCGTCCGCAGCGTCCTGCAGAGCGCCCTCGATCAGTACCTCGAGGTCCACCGCAGCCAGCGCGTGGTCGGCTTCGAGCTGCGTCGCTTCGTGAAGAACCGGCCGAGCACCCTGATCGAGGCCTACACGACGCTCGAGGATCTCGACGCCCTCTTCCGCTACCACCGGAGGCTCGGCCTCTCGCCGGGCGAGTACCGGCGGATCCAGCACGGCTGGCTCGAGAAGATCCAGCCCGACGGCATCAGCGTCGAGGAGCTCTCCGAGACGATCCACCCCTCGCGCTACGTGCGGGGCAGCGACATCCTCGACATCTTCGGTCAGTGACCCGCGGCGCGCGCGGCCCGATCAGGGCTTCACGACCTCGACGGGGCCGAGGCTCTCGAGCTGGGGCACGAGCTTCTCCGCGGGACCGAGCACGACGATCGCCGCGCGCTCGGGGTGGAGCCGATCCTTCGCGGCGGCGCGGACCTGCTCGAGGGTCGTCTCGCCGACGCGGGCGCGGAAGGTGTCGAGGGAGTCCTCGGGCAGGCCGTGGACCTCGAGATCGACGAGCGACGAGAGCACTGCCCCCGAGGTCTCGAGCGAGAGGCCGAACGCGCCGGCGCTGTAGCTCTTGAACTTCGCGAGCTCCTCCGCGTCGACCGGACGGGCCTCGCGGATCGCACCCATCTCCTCGAGCACGAGGTCGACGACCGCGCGCACGCTCTCGACCTTGGTGAAGGTCTGGATCTGGAAGGGTCCCGGCTGGCTGCGCAGGCCGAAGCCCGAGCCGATGCTGTAGGTCAGGCCGTTCTTCGCGCGCACGACCTTCATCAGCCGCGACGAGAATCCGCTGCCGCCGAGGGCGTCGTTCATCAGGTCGATCGCGATCCGGTCGGGGTTGCTGCGGGCGATGCCCTCGTGGCCGATCAGGATGTGGGCCTGGACCATCTCGGGCTCGTCGACGACGACGATGCGCCGGCTCTCCGGCGTGCGGGCCGGCGGCGCCGGCGTCGCGGGACCGGCGGCACCGGCGGGCAGCGCGCCGAAGCGCGCCTCGACCTCGCGGGCGAAGGTCGTCGCGTCGACGTCGCCCACCGCCCAGAAGATCGCGTTGCGCGCGACGAAGCGATCGCGCCAGTAGGCGCGGACGTCGTCCGCGGAGAGCTTCGCGACGGTGTCCAGCGAGCCGGCCTCGGGCAGGCCGTAGCGATGGCCGGCGTAGAGGGTCCGCAGGAAGTTCCAGCGCAGCAGCGTCGACGGCTCGTCGACCGCCGCGGCGAGGGCGGCGAGATGCTCGCCGCGGGCCTTCTCGAGCTCGGCCCCCTCGAAGCGCGGCCGCAGCGTCACGTCGGCGAGGATCTCCTCGAAGAGCGCGCGGTCCTTCGAGAGCCCCGAGAGCGCGACGGTCGTCGCGTCCCAGCCCGCCGAGACCGAGAGCGAGGCGCCCACGTCCTCGATCACCTTCGCGAGGGCCAGTGCGTCCCGTGCGCCGGCGCCGCGCTGCAGGACCTCGGCCGTGAGCTCGGCGACGCCGGCCTTCCCGGGCGGAACGCTGCCCGCGCCGCTGCGCAGCGTGACGCCGAGTGCGACTCGCGGCAGCCGCGCGTCCTCGAGGACGACGATCTCGATCCCGTTCGGGAGCACCGTGCGGTGCAGATCCTGCACCGACACGATCGGCCCGACCGAGGGCGGCGGCGGCGGCTCCTCCCACGCGGGCCGCGGCGAGAGCAGGCTGCAGCCCGTGACGAGGGCGGCGAGCGTGGCCCCCGCGACGGCCGTCCGGCCGCGCGACGCGATCCGGGCGAACGAAGCGACGGAGGCGCGCGGCGCGGTCGGTCCGCTCCGGCGATCGTGCAGGCGGCTCATCGCTTCCCCCCTTCGACCTTCGCGGCCGGCCCCGCGGAGCCGCCGTCCTGCGCCTCCGCCGTCTGCGCCGCGACCTCGCTCGCCGGCGGCACGACGACGTGGATCACCGTCCGCGACTCGGGCCGCAGATAGGTCCGCACGACGCGCTGCACGTCGGCCGCCGTCACCGCGCGGATCGCCGCGATGCGCTCTTCGAGGGGCCGGACCCGCCCGTAGGCCACCATCTCCCGGCCGATGCGCGCCGCGAGCGCGTGGTTCGTCCCGAGCCCGTCGACGAGGTCGACCTCCATCTGCTGGCGCGCCCGGGCGACCTCCTCCTGGCTGACGCCGTCCTTCGCGACGGCGTCGATCTCCGCCATGAAGAGCCGCTCGACCTCCTCGATCGACACCCCCGGCCGCGCCTGCGCCTGGGCGTAGAAGAGCCCGGCGCGATTCATCTCCATGTAGCCGCCGACGGCGTAGAGCGCCTTCTCCTGGTGATAGACGAGCTCGCGGTAGAGGCGGCTCGTGCGACCGCCCGAGAGGATCGTGCTCGCGACGTCGAGGGCCTCGCCGTCGGGATGACCCGTCGCGGGGGTGTGCCAGCCGGCCATCAGCATCGGCGACTGGACGTCGAAGTAGACCTCCGCGCGCCGCTCGCCCCGCTGCCGACCGACCGCCGTCGTGTTGCGCGGGATCGACTTCGCCGGCTCGAGCTTGCCGAACCGCCGCCGGATGCGCGCGAGCGTCTCCTCGGCGTCGAAGTCACCGACCACGACGATCGAGAGATTGTTCGCCGCGTAGTAGGTATCGAAGAACTTGCGGCACTCCTCGACCGGGACCTGCTCGACGTTGCTGCGCCAGCCGATCGTGGGCCAGCGATACGGATGCGCGTCCCAGGCCAGCGCCGCGAGCGCCTCGAAGGCGAGCCCGTCCGGGCTGTCCTCGGTCCGCAGCCGCCGCTCCTCGAGGACCACCGCGCGCTCGGGCTCGAGGATCTCGGGCGAGATCACGAGGTTCCCGAAGCGCTCGGCCTCGAGGTCGATCACGAGCGGCAGCGTCTCGGTCGTGACGTCCTCGTGATAGACCGTGACGTCGCGGCTCGTGTAGGCGTTCACCATGCCGCCGCGCTCGGTGATCAGCTGGGCGTGGACCTCGTCGCCGACGTGCTTCGAGCCCTTGAACATCATGTGCTCGAAGAGGTGGGCGATGCCGGTGTAGAAGGACTCGTCGGCGGAGCCGGCGTTGACCCAGACCTGGAAGGCGACGACCGGCGTGTGGTGGTCCTCGAGCAGATGGACGCGCAGGCCGTTCTCGAGGGTCGTCGAGACGAGCCCCGCGACCGGATCCGCGAGGTCGGGAGACGCGCTCGCCGGCGCGGCGCCGGGGACGAGCCAGAGGCCGAGCAGGAGCCCGGGAAGGAGCCGAAGACCCGGTCGGGGAGTCGATGTGAGGCGGCGGGCAGCTTGCATGGCGGGACCGTATCCGCTGCGCCCCGGGGTGTCGACGGGAAATCGCCCGGCGGTCGGATGGCCGGAAAAACGGCTACCGTCCGGCCCGTCGACGAGAGGGGACGAGGAGCGCGATGGAGAGCGACGAGAAGCTGAGGGCGCTGTTCACGGCCGCGAAGACGATCGCCGTGATCGGCATCAAGGACCGCGAGAGCGAGGACGCGTTCCGCATCCCGCAGTACCTGCAGCGGGCGGGCTTCCGGATCCGGCCGGTGAACCCCAAGCTCGCCACCGTCCTCGGCGAGCACTGCGTCGCGAGCCTGACCGAGGTCGAGGGACCGATCGACATTGTCAACCTCTTCCGCGCCTCGGAGCACGTCCCGGGCCACGTGGACGAGATCCTCCGCCTCGATCCCCTGCCGAAGGTCGTCTGGATGCAGCTCGGCATCCACCACGGCCCCTCGGCCCAGCGCCTGCGCGACGCCGGGATCGAGGTGATCCAGGACCGCTGCATCATGGTCGACCACAAGCGCATCTTCGGCGCCCGGGCCGGGGCGTGACGAGCGGCCGCGACGATCGCCTCGTCTATTCGAGCGAGGCCGGCCGGATCTGCCCCGCCTGCGGTCGCAAGGTCTCCGTCTGCGACTGCCGCGGCAAGGGCGCGCGCGCCCGCATCGCCGCGCGCGAGGCGGAGGAGGCCGCGAAGACGAGCGATGGCGTCGTCCGCGTCGGGCGCTCGACGAAGGGCCGCGGCGGCAAGGTCGTGACGACGATCGTCGGCGTCCCGGGCGGCGACGACGCCCGCAAGCAGCTCGCCGCGGAGCTCAAGCGCGCGTGCGGCACCGGCGGCTCGGTCAAGGACGGCGTGATCGAGATCCAGGGCGAGCACGTCGACGGCCTCGTCCGCGAGCTCACGACCCGCGGCTTCAAGGTCAAGCGCGCCTGCTGAGCTCCTTGACCTCGTAGCGCGCGACCCGGCGCGAGAGCCAGGCGACCCCGAGCAGATCGGCCCACACGACGCGCAGCCGCATCAGCACGCCGTACTTCGAGCGCCCGTGGCGCCGCGGTCGGTGGCGCACCGGCCGCTCCGCGATCCGCGCGCCCTCGAGCGCGAGCAGGACCGGCAGGAAGCGGTGCCCCCCGCGAAAGAGCTTGATCCGCTCGAGCCAGCTCCGCCGCATCACGCGCAGCGAGCAGCCGATGTCCTCGACCTCGTCGCCGAGCACGCGTCGGCGGATCGCGTTCGCCGCGCGCGACGCGAGCCGCGTCCCGAGCGCATCCCGGCGCGCGACGCGCACGCCGCAGACGCAGTCCGCCTCGACCAGCGCCGCGAGCAGCGCCGGCAGATCCGCCGGGTCGTTCTGGAGATCCGCGTCCATCGTCGCGACGAGCTCGCCGCGCGCGGCGCGGAAGCCCGCCTCGAGGGCGGCGGACTGACCCGAGTGGGGCGAGAGCGAGAGCAGCCGGACCCGCGGATCGCCCACCGCGAGCCGGGCCACGACGCCGGCCCCTTCGTCGCGGCTCTCGTCGTCGACGAAGATCATCTCGGCCGTAAAGGGAAGCGAGTCGAGCACGGCCGCGAGCTCGGCATGGAGCAGCGCCAGCGAGGGCTCCTCGTCCCGGAACGGGATCACGATCGAGAGCCGGGGCATCATGCCGGGCCTCCCGGCTCGGAACCCTCGCGGCTCAGGACGAAGTAGCTGCCCAGATCGCGTCCGCGGCGCGACGCCGACCCGATCGTCACGTCGCGCGCGACCCGCCGCAGGCGATCGACCATGAAGCCGTAGACGAAGCGCGCGATCCCGGTCTCGTTCGAGCGGATCGGAGGCCAGCTCGCGGGGCGCACCGTCGGCAGCCGCCGGTAGTCGACGAGGACCTCCGCGCGGTCGAGATCCGGCACCGCGATGAAGTAGCCGGGCCCGGTCAGCCCCGACAGCGCCTGGAAGTTGAAGCCCGCGAGCGCCTGGGGCGCGGTGCGCGAGGCGCCGGGGAGGCGGCAGAAATGCTTCTCGAAGAGGGTGAACGCGGGGAGCGTGTTGCGGCCGAGATGGCGCACCGTCTCGAGGTCGCGGCGATCCGGCGCAACGAGATCGCGCAGCTCGACCGCGGCGAAGCCCCGCACCTTCTCGTAGAGCGCGCGCTGCGCACGCCGCGAGATCCCGCGCACGCAAGCCGTCCGCAGCGAAGCCGGAAGCCCGTCGAGCAGGGCGGCGATCGCCGCCGGGCGCACCGCCGGGTCGCGGGCGAAGGACTCGAGCTCGGCGACGAGCGCGCGCTCGTCGCGGGCGACGCTCGCGACGGCCTGCCGCGCCTCGGAGCGATCCGGCGCCGGGGCCACCGGCCGGACACGCCCCCGGCCCTCGTCCCGGCTCATCCGCTCGACCTCCGACACACGGCGCCTCCTCGACCGGGAGGGTACCGTCGATGGCGATCGTGAAGAAGCCACCCGACCACGACGAGTTCCCGGCCGCGTCGACGCAGGAGCCCCCGACTCCGGCCTCGCGGGCGGCGGATCCTGCGATTCCGGCCTCGCCGGGGCCGCGATCGCGGGCGGTGCTCGCCGGGCTGCTGGCCTGCGCGGGCGTCCTCTACCTGACCGGCCTCGGGACCCTCGACCTCTGGGCCCCGGACGAGCCGCGCTACGGCGCGATCGCCGAGGAGCTGCGCAGCGGGCGGCACGGACCGGGGGGGCTGGTGCTGCTCCATCTCAATGGAGAGCCCTACGACCAGAAGCCCCCGCTCTATTTCTGGCTCGCCGCGGCCTTCGGGCTCCCCTTCGGCCGCGTCGACGAGGTCGCGGCCCGCCTGCCCTCGGCCCTCGCCGGGGTCGCCGGCGTCGGCCTGACCTTCGCGATCGCCCGGCTCCTCGGCCGCTCGACGATCTCCGCCCTGCTCTCGGCCGGGCTCCTCGCGACGAGCTTCCGCTTCGCCTTCAGCGCCCGGCGCGCGCAGCTCGACGTGCTGTTGACGGCGTGCGAGCTCGCGGCGATCGCCGTCTTCCTCGTGATCGAGACGCGCCGCGGGGGAATCGAGCAGGCGCGGCGGCATCCCGGGCTGCTCGCCGTGCTCCACGGCGCCCTCGGCGCGGCGGCGCTCGTGAAGGGGCCCGTCGGCTGGCTACCGCTGCTCGTCTTCGCGGCCTGGCTCGCGTGGGAGGGACGGCTCGCGGCCTTCGGGCGGCTGGTGCCGGTCTGGAGCTGGGTCCTGTCGCTCGGGCCCGTCTGTGCCTGGATCTCGGGGGCGACGGCGCTCGCGCCGGAGGGCTTCGCGCAGGGCGCCGTCGCGGACAACGTCTTCGCGCGCTTCTTCGCCGGGACCTCCCACGTGCGGCCCTTTTATTACTACGGCTATCAGCTCCCGCTCGACTTCCTGCCCTGGACCCTGCTCTGGCCCCTCGCGCTGCCCGTCCTCGCGCGGGCCTGCCGCGATGCGCGGCCCGAGGCGACGAGCGATCGGGCGGGGGCGAGGCTGCTCGCGGCGTGGTGCGTCGTGCCGCTCGTCTTCTTCACCCTCTCGGCGGGCAAGCGCGGCCTCTACCTGCTGCCGATCCATCCGGCGCTCGCCCTCGTGACCAGCCTCGCCGTCGCGAGCCCCGCGTGGGAGCGCGCGGTGCGCGGCGCGCGCGGCCTCGCGGCGCGGCCGCTCGCGATCGCGATCGCCGCCGTCGCCGTCGTCGAGCTCGCGATCGCCCTGCTCGTGCTGCCCCGGCTCGACGGGGAGAAGTCGCCGCGGCCGATCGCCGATGCGATCGCACGCCACGGGGACGCCGCCTCCGCCGTGGGGGTCTATCGGCTTCGCCCCCTCGAAGGGGCGATCCCGTACTACGGCGGCCGCCCGGTCGCCTCCCTCGCGAGCGAAACTGCGGCGGAACGCTTCCTCGCCGAAGCCGAAGGCCGACGCCGCGACCTGATCCTCCTGCGCGGCAGCGACTTCGACGCGTTGCGCGAGCGCCTCGCCCTCGAGCCGCTGGAGCGCTTTCGCTCCGGGCGTCGTGAGCTCGTCCTCGCCCACGCCCGCCCCCGCCCTCCGGGACCTCCGCCGATCGTCGGGAGAAGCGACGCACCGCACTGAATGCGCGGCGCGCCCTCGGCTATTTTCCGCCGGGCTCGTCGCCTGCGCGGCGGACCCGCGTGGCGTTCGGCCAGGGGCTCGACTCCGACTCCACGACTTCGGCATCGCAGCGAGCCCGCACCTCGACGGGAACCTCCACTCCGGCAAAACACGGAGGACCCGACGCGCGTCGCGGGCCCGCTCGTCCGCACGAACGGTGCGGCCGCGAAGCCGACGGCGTGACGTCGGAGAACGACCACAAGAACGGCGCCCATTCGTACGAAGAGCGGACGTCACCCCCGACCGGGCGTCCGCAAGGCCGCACCCGAAGCTCCGATCCACGGAGCGCCGGGAGGCGAGGAGGAGAAGCCGATGGCCAGCCAGAACGAGCTCAAGAAACTGCCCAACGCCGTGCTGCGGATCGGCGACAAGTCCTGGGAGTTCCCCGTCGTCGAAGGGACCGAGGGCGAGCGCGCGATCGACATCACGAAGCTGCGCGCGCAGACCGGCCACATCACCCTCGACCCCGGCTACGCGAACTCGGGCTCCTGCACGAGCGCGATCACGTTCATCGACGGCGAGGAGGGCATCCTGCGCTACCGCGGGATCCCGATCGAGACCCTCGCCGAGCAGTCGAACTTCATGGAGATCAGCTACCTGCTGATCTACGGCCAGCTCCCGACGCAGACCGAGCTCGAGCGCTTCGAGGCCTCGATCCGGCGCCACACCATGCTCCACGAGAACCTGAAGAGGATGTACGCCGCGCTCCCGAAGGACGCGCATCCGATGGCGGCCTGCTCGACGATCGTGGGGGCGCTCGCGACCTTCTATCCGGACTCCCTCGATCCCCGGGATCCCGATCAGGTCGACATCTCGATCCACCGCCTGATCGCGAAGCTGCCGACGCTGGCCGCCTACGCCTACAAGCACTCGATCGGGCAACCTTTCCTGTATCCGCTGAACAGCCTCGACTACGTCGGGAACTTCCTGCGCATGATGTTCGGCAACCCGTGCGAGGAGTACGAGGTCGACCCGGTCGTACGGAAGGCCCTCGACCTGCTCTTCATCCTCCACGCGGACCACGAGCAGAACTGCTCGACCTCGACGGTTCGGCTCGTCGGCTCGTCGATGGTGAACCTGTTCGGGACGGTCTCGGCGGGCATCAACGCGCTCTGGGGGCCGCTCCACGGCGGGGCGAACCAGGCGGTGATCGAGATGCTGGAGTCGATCGCCGAGGAGGGCACGAGCGCCCGCGACTATCTCGAGCGCGCGAAGAGCGGCGACGAGAGCGCGCGCCTCATGGGCTTCGGCCACCGCGTCTACAAGAACTACGATCCGCGGGCGAAGGTCATCAAGAAGGCGTGCGACGAGGTGCTCGAGCGGATGGGCATCCACAGCAAGCTGCTCGAGATCGCGAAGGAGCTCGAGGAGATCACGCTGAAGGACGACTACTTCGTCCAGCGCAAGCTCTACCCCAACGTCGACTTCTACTCGGGCGTCATCTACAACGCGATCGGGACCCCGGCCAACATGTTCACGGCCCTGTTCGCGATCGGTCGGCTCCCGGGCTGGATCGCCCAGTGGAAGGAGCTCCACCAGGATCCCTCCTTCAAGATCGGGCGCCCGCGCCAGATCTACACGGGCGCGACGAACGTCCCCTACGTGCCGATCGACCGGCGTTAGGCCGCCCGGCGAGGCGCCTCGCGGCCGGACGGAAGGCGATGGAACGCTTCGGCTGCTACACGACCGCGCGCGTGACGGCCGGGCGCATCGAGCGCCTCGAGCGACACGCCAGCAGGCTGCGCCGGGACGCGCTGCGCCTCGGCCTCCCGGCGCCGGAGCGCCCGGCGATCGAGGCGGTCGCCCGGGAGGCCGTCGCGGCCGGGCTCGACCGCGCCGACGGGATCGTGCGGATCGAGTGGTCGGCGGCGGCGTCCCCGGGTGCGCCCCGGCTCTCGGCCACGACCCGCCCCCTCGGTGCCGACCCCGGCGTCTGGCGCGCGATCACGGCGCGAACGCTCCATCCGGGCCCCGGCCGGCGCGCGGGCGCGAAGGCGCTCGGCGTCCCGGCCTGGGAGGCGGCGCGCGCCGAGCAGACGGCGGCCGGCGTCGACGAGGCGCTCCTCTTCGATGCCGCGGGACGACTCGTCGAGGGGAGCCGCTCGAACCTGATCGTCGTGACGGACGACGGCTTCCGGCTGACGCCGGCGCCGGGCCTCGGGCCGGTCGAAGGCCTCGGGCTCGCGTGCGTCGTCGAGGCGTTCGGTGCGATCCCCGAATCGCTCGGGATCGAGCGCCGGGAGCTCGCGCGGGCCCTGGAGCTCGTCGCCGTGAACGTCGTCCGCGGCGCCGTCGCGATCGTCGAGCTCGACGGGCGCGCGATCGGCGACGGGCGACCGGGGCCGCTGGCAAGGCGCCTGCGCGCGCTCTTCGCGGTCGGTCGATCCCGGACGCGCGCGGCCTCGGAGCGCGCCGTCGAGGCTCGAGGCCTCCGCTTCCGGCCTGCCTGAGTTAGGCTCGCTCTTCCGTCGCACAGTGCGCCAACCGAGGGTCTTCCCGCGCCGCGGGCGGGGAGGACGTCCGCAGCCAGGGAGAACGAAGGTGGGAGTCAATCAGCGGGGCCAGATCGTGATGTCGCCGGAGGAGGTCACGACCTTCATCGAGCAGGGTCGGACGGCGACGATGGCGACGATCGGGCCGAAGGGCATGCCCCACCTCGTGGCCATGTGGTACGGGCTCGTCGGCGGAAAGATCTACTTCGAGACGAAGACGAAGTCGCAGAAGGTGAAGAACCTGCGCCGCGATCCGAAGATCGCCTGCATGATCGAGGCGGGGCTGACCTACGACCAGCTGCGCGGCGTGTCCGTCGAGGGGACGGCCCACATCATCGAGGACAACCAGGACCCCGAATACTGGGCCGCCGGCGTCAGCGTCTTCGAGCGCTACAACGGACCCTACACGGAGCAGATGAAGCCGATCGTCGAGATGATGCTCAACAAGCGGGTGATCGTCCGGATCGATCCGGAGCGCGTCCGCTCCTGGGACCACCGCAAGCTCGGCGGTCCGGCGATGCCGCTCGGGGGCACGACCGCTCGGTTTCTCGAGCGCTAGTGGACGGGCGGCTTCGCGCCGAAGACCGACGTCAGCACGTCGCGCACCGTGAGCGGCGGCCCGCCCGGCCGGATCTCGAGCATGCGCTGGTCGAACTCCGGCTCGGCGGCGGCCGGGAACTCCTTGCAGAACTCGCCGTAGAGGCGGACGAGCACCTCGGCGGCGCAGGTCGCGTCGACGTCGGAGAGGTAGAGGAGCGCGCGCTCGCGGGTCATGCGGAAGATCTGATCCTCGACGCGCAGGGCGCTCACGAGGTAGTCGATGTAGTCGGGGAAGAAGAGGTCGCCCTCCTCCGCCGCCACGCCGACGACCACCGAGCAGACCGCGTGGTTCGCGGCGAGGTCGGAGACGCGGGCGATCATCGCAGTCAGCTTGCGCGGGTCATCGTGTCGGTCACGGGTCATTTCGGCTTCGACCATAACAGGCTCCCTATCGACGCCGGTCGCGCGGATCTGAAGGCTCGATGCGGGCCCCCGCCCGCGTTCCCGGCCCGAGCCCGACTGCCCCATGGGGGCTCCTTCCTTTTCTACGCGATCCCGACCGCGCCTCTTCTGCTCGCCTGCCCCCTCTTCTAGAGTCGGCGCGCGTCGGGACCGGCCCCGGTCGGAGGCCGGCCCGGATCGAAAAGGTCCCTGGGCGGGACCCGGGGCGCGGCGGCGGGGGGATCGATTGGCGGCGCAGGCAGCGGGCGGATCAGGGGCGACGGACGCGGGCGGCCCGGCTCGGGCGCGCGACGCCGAGCGACTCGGGCGCGCCTTCCTGGGCCTCGCCGGCCTGACCTACGCCCTGATCGTCCTCGGTGCCCTGGTCCGGGCCCACGGCGCGGGGCTCTCCTGCCCGGACTGGCCGCTCTGCTTCGGGGAGCTCATCCCGCAGCTCGACTTCAAGGTCGCCTTCGAGTTCGGCCACCGGGTCGTCGCAGGCAGCGTCGCGATCCTCTTCGCCGGGCTCTCGGTGGCGACGCTGCGGCGCCCGGAGCTGGCGCCCGCCCTGCGCCGGCCGCTCGCGATCGCGGCCGTGCTCCTCGCGGTGCAGATCGTGCTGGGCGGGCTGACGGTCCTGCGGCTGCTCGCGACCTGGACCGTGACCTCGCATCTCCTGACGGGCAACGCCTTCGCCCTGGCCGTCGTCCTCGTCGGCCGGCGGATCCGCGCGCTCGCGCGGCCGGCGGCCCCCGCGAGCGACGCCCCGGCGAGCGGCGTCGCGCGGCTCGCGACGTCGGCCGTCGCGGCGCTGCTCGTCGCCCAGGTCGCCCTCGGCGGGCTCGTCTCGTCGAGCTACGCGGGCCTCGTCTGCCCCGACTGGCCCGCCTGCATGAACGGCGAGCTCTTCCCGACCTTCACCGGCATCCAGGGCCTGCACGTGCTCCACCGCACGCTCGCCTACGCCCTGATCCTCGCCCTGCCACTGGCCGCCCTGCTGGCCCGCCCCCACCGCCCGCTCGCCCGCCTCCTCGGCCTCGCGAGCGGCCTCGTCGTCTGCCAGGCCGCGGTCGGGGTCACCAACGTCCTGCTGCGGCTCCCGGTCGAGATCACCGCGCTCCACTCCGCCCTCGCCGCCGCGCTCGTCTGCACCCTCGGCCTCGCGGTCGACACCGCCTGGTCCCGGCGAAGCGCCTGAGCGCCTCGCGCCCCGCCGCGATTCCTCGGCAGGGCCGCGGGTGGCATGCTACAACCCGCACGCCCGAGCCCGACCCGGGCCGGAGGAGAGCCGATGCGACCGAATCAGATCTTCGCGGCGATGAGCCAGGAGAAGTGTGGCCAGATCATGGAGAAGATCGCGCAGCAGTCGCCGGAGGCGGTCAAGCAGACCGTCGCCGCGGCGGCGATCGCGCTGAAGTTCCGGCCGCAATTCCTGCTGAAGCAGCCCCTCGAGATGCGCGTCTCGTCGGTGCGCCGGGCGCTCTCGCGGACGAGCGCCAACGCGCTCGCCGAGGAGCTGCTCGCGGTCTACTTCCTGAAGTGCCGCCTCGACCTGCTCTCCGAGTGGCTCGACCTCGTCGGCCTCGAGCACGAGGAGGGGATCCTCAAGTCCGACGTCGTGACGAGCCCGCCCGAGGCGGAGCTGCGCGCGAAGGTCGCGAGCTTCCTCGCGAAGGACGGCGACGACGACCGCGGCCTGCTGCTGAAGGCCTTCGGCGCCCAGACGGCGATCGCCTGGCCGGTCCTCGACGAGCTGATCGAGAAGCTCTGAGCCCCCGGGTTCGACGACCCGGGGCGCCAGGGCGGCCACCTACCCCTTCATCGCCGCCATCAGCGCCTGCATCTCGGCCGCGATCGAGTCGGGGATGATGTAGTCCTTGTCGGAGTGGATCGTGCCCCAGTTCGCGGCGATGTCCTCGGCGGAGACGTTCGCCCCGGCGCCCGCGAAGTAGCCCTTCGCCATGCCGATGAAGATCCGCGCATAGCGTCCGCCACCGACCGAGTAGATCGAGTGGGTCACGTCGCAGGCCTCCGAGCAGAGGTACACGACGAGCGGCGTGACGAGCTCGGGCTTCACGAGATCGGCGAGCTTGCCCATCAGCTCTTCGGTGAGCCGCGTGCGGGCGATCGGCGCGATCACGTTGCTCTTGATGTTGTTCTTCGCGCCCTCGACGGCCAGCACGTTCGAGAGGCCGACGAGGCCCATCTTCGCCGCGCCGTAGTTGGTCTGGCCGAAGTTGCCGAAGATGCCGGCGGCCGACGCGGTGTGGACGAAGCGGCCGTAGTTGCGCTCCTTCATGGCGCGGAACGCGGGCTGCGAGACGAAGAAGGCGCCCTTCAGGTGGACGTCGAGGACGATCTCGAGCTCCTGCTGCGTCAGCTTCGCGAAGGACTTGTCGCGCAGGATGCCCGCGTTGTTCACGACGATGTCGATCTGACCGAAGTTGTCGAGGGCGGTCTTGATGATCGATTCGCCGCCCTGCGGCGTCGCGACGGAGTCGTAGTTCGCGACCGCCGTGCCGCCCGCCTTCGCGATCTCGGCCACGACCTGGTCGGCCATGCTCGAGCCCTTGCCCGTCCCGTCGGCGGCGCCGCCGAGGTCGTTGACGACGACCTTTGCCCCGCGGCGGGCGAGCTCGAGGGCGTAGGTCTTGCCGAGGCCACCGCCCGCCCCGGTGATGACGGCGACGCGGTTGTCGAAGCGGATCGAGCTCATGGGAGTCTCCTTCGGGTCGCCCGCGGTCGTGCGCGATCGGCGCGGGGCGGGCGGATCGGATCACAGGGGTCCAGCCGGATTCGGCCGGCGCGCACCATAGCAGCGACCGCCCGGGGCCGGGGAGACGCCCGGTCGCGTTCGGCCCGGTGGGACGGCCTCAGCGCGGCGGCGGCTTCGGCACGGCGGCGGGCGGCGACGGGCGGCCGGCAGGCGATGCGGAGCGAGGCCGAGCGCATCCGGCGCGCGCGAGGAGGCCGATCGGTGGTACCAATTGGGGCGGCGCGTCCCGCCCGGCCGCCCGTCCACTGGCTCGCCCCGCCGCCCCGGAGGTCCCTCGCCGATGTCCGACGCCCCTTCGACCCTCGCCTCGAACGGCCCGCTCCCCCTCGACGCCGAGGCCGCCACGCGACAGCGCTACGCCGAGGCGGCGCGGGTCAAGGAAGCGGCACTCTGCTGCCCGGTCGACTACGACCCGCGCTTCCTCGACGTGATTCCGAAGGAGGTGATCGAGCGGGACTACGGCTGCGGCGACCCGTCGCGCCATGTCCGCCCGGGCGACACCGTCCTCGACCTCGGCAGCGGGGGCGGCAAGATCGGCTTCATCGCCGCCCAGATCGCGGGCCCGAGCGGCCGCGTCATCGGGATCGACATGAACGACGCGATGCTGGCCCTCGCCCGCTCGGCCGCCCCCACCGTCGCGTCGCGGATCGGCTACGCCAACGTCGAGTTCCGCCGCGGCCGGATCCAGGACCTGGCCCTCGACCTCGACCGCCTCGACGCCTGGCTCGCCTCGAATCCGGTGAAGAGCGTCGAAGACCTCGCGCGCCTCGACGAGGAGCGCGCCCGCCTCTGCCGCGAGGCGCCGCTCGTCCCGGACGCGTCGGTCGATCTGGTCGTGTCCAATTGCGTCCTCAACCTCGTCCGCGAGCAGGACAAGCGGACGCTGCTGCGCGAGATCCACCGCGTGCTGCGGCCCGGCGGGCGCATCGCGATCTCCGACATCGTGAGCGACGAGGCGGTCCCCGAGGCGCTGCGGCAGGACCCCGAGCTGTGGAGCGGCTGTGTGTCGGGGGCCTTCCAGGAGCTCGACTTCCTCGAGCAGCTCGAGGCCGCGGGCTTCTACGGCATCGCGATCGAGACGTGGGAGGCGAAGCCCTTCGCCGTCGTCGACGGCATCGAGTTCCGCTCCGTCACGATCACGGCGAAGAAGGGCAAGGAAGGCCCCTGCATGGAGGCCGGCCAGGCCGTCGTCTACCGCGGCCCATGGAAGGCGGTCGTCGACGACGACGGCCACACCTTCCGGCGCGGGGTGCGCACCGCCGTCTGTGCCAAGACCTTCCGGATCATGACGAGCGAGCCCTACGCCGCGTCGACGATCGGGATCGAGCCGGCGGTCGCGATCCCGGCCGACGAGCAGCTCGTCTTCGACTGCATGCGCAGCGCCCCGCGGCATCCGCGGGAGACGAAGGGGGGCGAGATCGTGCAGGCGGCGTGTGCCCCGGGCGGAGCCTGCTGCTGAGGCGTGCGATGACGACGGCCCCCCGACCCGACCCGACCGCCTTCGACCGACACCTCGCCGCGTCGGGCCTGCCGCGGCTTCACCGCGACCGGATCACGACGCTCCAGGTCAACGTCGGCCTGCGCTGCAACCTCGCCTGCCACCACTGCCACGTCGAGTCCGGCCCGAAGCGAACCGAGCGCCTCGACGAGCGCGGCATCGCCCGCGTCCTCGAGCTCCTCGCGCGCCATCCCGGGATCGGGACCCTCGACATCACCGGCGGTGCCCCCGAGCTCCATCCCGGCTTTCGCGACCTCGTCCGCGGCGCCCGGGCGCTCGGGCGGCGGGTGATCGACCGCTGCAACCTGACGATCCTCCACGAGCCCGGCCAGGAGGACACCGCCGCCTTCCTCGCGCGCGAGGGCGTCGACGTCGTCGCGAGCCTGCCCTGCTACGGCCCGGAGAACGTCGACGCGCAGCGCGGCCGCGGCGTCTTCGAGGGCAGCATCCGGGCGCTGAAGGCGCTGAACGCCCTCGGCTACGGGCGCGCGGAGGGTCGCGCGGACGAGCGCGCCCCCCTCCGCCTCGATCTCGTCTACAACCCGGTCGGCGCGTTCCTGCCCCCCGATCAACGCGAGCTCGAGGCCGAGTACCGCGAGCGCCTCGCGGCGGACTTCGGCCTCGTCTTCGATCGCCTGCTCACGCTGACCAACATGCCGATCCAGCGCTTCGCCCATGCCCTCGCCCGCGACGGCGAGTACGAGGCCTACATGGGCCTGCTCGTGAACCACTTCGACGCGGCGAACCTCGCGGGCGTGATGTGCCGGAGCCTCGTCAGCGTGGCCCACGACGGCGCGCTCTACGACTGCGACTTCAACCAGGCGCTGGGCCTGCTTCCGCCGGGCCCGCGTCGGACGATCTTCGACGTCGAGGATCTGGCCGAGCTCGAGGGAGCGGCGATCGCGACCGGCGCCCACTGCTTCGGGTGCACCGCCGGCGCCGGCTCGAGCTGCGGCGGCGCCCTGCGCTGAGCCGCGGCGGCGAGGAGCGGGCGCGGGGTCGCGCGACCGATCCGTCGGATCCGACGCGCGCTGCGCGAGGCAGGCGATCGATCAGGCGAAGATGTCGAGGAGCGAGCCGCGCATCTCGGCTTCGGTGCGCAGGACGCGGGCCGAGGCCTTGAACTGGGTCTTCGCCTCGATCTGGCCGACGATCTCGCGCTCGAGGTCGACGGGCTCGGGGGCGGCGGCGGTGGAGACGCTCGCCTGGGATCCCCCCGAGGCCTGGGCGGACTGGGTGACGCGCTGGGGACGGAAGCCCTCCGTGAGGAGGTTCGCGACGTTGTGGGCCGACACCGCGACCCGCGTCGACGCGCTCTGCATGCCCGAGAGGGCGATTCCCATGGCGTCCATGGTGGACTGGATCGGCGCGAGGGATTCGACGGCCACGAGAATCCGTGCGCCCCGTCGCGATTCGCGGCCGGGCTGCGCCCCGCTGCCGGCCGGCTGCCGGTCGCCTGCCCGGCCCCCCGACCTCGGCTCGACCCCGGCCGCGCGGTTGCGTAGGCTCGCCCCATGGCGGTGCGCATCGGAATCGGGCTCGGAATCGGGGGCTTCCCCTTCGCGTCGATGGGCGAGTTCCGCGCCTGGCTCGACCGCTGCGAGGACTCGCGGATCGACTCGATCTGGCAATCCGATCGCGTCGTCTCCCGCGATCCCGCCCTCGAGCCCCTGACGCTGCTCGCCGTCGTCGCCGGCGCGACCCGGCGCCTCAAGCTCGGGACGAACGCCATCGTGCTCCCGTTCCACGACCCGATCAGCTTCGCCCGCCAGTGCGCGACGCTCGACCACCTGAGCGACGGGCGCCTGCTGCCCACCGTCGCCGTCGGCCGCGAGGACGCCCCCGAGTGGGCCGCCACCGGGCGCAGTCCGAAGGGACGTGGCGAGAAGGTCGACGAGGCCCTCGAGGTGATGACGCGGCTCTGGTCCTCGGAGAGCGCGAGCTTCGAGGGGAAGCACTACACGCTGCGCGACGCCTCGATCTCGCCGCGCCCGAAGCAATCCCCGCTCCCGCTCTGGATCGGTGGCGACTCCCCGAGCGCGATCCGGCGCACCGTCCGCTTCGGCCACGGCTGGCTCGCGCCGCTTCAGTCGCCGACGGAGGCCGCCGCCAGCGTCGCCGCGATCCGCGCCGAGTCGGCCCGCGTCGGCCGGGCGATCCCCGACGACCACTACGGCGCGACCTTTCTGTTCCGCCTCGGCCCGGACGCCGCGGACTTCCCCTCGCCCTTCGCCCGCATCCCGGACCCGGCGATGCGCCGGCGCTTCGAGAGCGTGCAGGCCCTCGGCGACGCGAAGACCGTGCTCGATCGCATCCGCGAGTTCCGCGCCGGCGGGATCACCAAGCTGATCGCCATCCCCCTCGCCCGCAACGCCGCGGAGATGAACGAGCAGAGCCGGCTGCTGAGCGACGAGGTCATCGCCCACGCCAACGAAGCCTGAGCGGCCGCGCGAAGCCCGCATCCGCCGCAGCGAGGGCCGCGGCCGGGCCCGGCCCACCCGATCGGAGATCGCCCCGTGTCCCTGTTCCGATTCCTCGGCCTCTCGGCCGGTCCGGCCCCGGACGTCCGGGAGCCCGAGAGCCTGCGCGAGATCGGCGCCCGACTCGCGAGCCTGCCCCCGGAAGACGCCCGCTTCGTCGCGGCCTTCGCCTATCTGCTGGCGCGGGTCGCCGGGGCGGACCTCGCGACCGCGAGCGACGAGCGCACGACGATGGTCGAGCGCCTCGAGCAGGCCGCCGGCCTCGAGCCCGATCGGGCCGCCATCCTCGCCGACGCGGCGATCGCCGCCGCCGACGTCCACAGCGCCAGCGACGACCACCTCGTCGCCCGCGCCTACCGCGAGATGTCGAGCGACGACGAGCGGCGCCTGCTCGTGCGCTGCCTCTACGCCGTTGCCGCCGCCGACGCGAGCATCACGACGGTCGAGGACAACGAGATCTTCGAGATCGCGACCGAGATCGGACTCGGCCGCACCGACGTCGTCGCACTGCGCGCGGAGTTCCGGGAGCACCTCGTCGTGCTCAAGGCTCTTCCTCGCGAGCGCTGAGGCGGCTACGCTCGCGCGCGTTCCACCACGCGCGCAGCGCAAGAGGGAGAATCCAGATGGCCGCACGCGCCTCGAACAAGAAGACGAGCAAGAAGACGAGCACGAAGAAGGCCGCCGCCGGGACGAAGAAGAAGGCGACCGCGAAGGCGACGACGAAGAAGGCCGCGGCGAAGAAGAGCGCCCCGAAGAAGACGTCCGCGAAGGCCGCGCCGGCAAAGACGACGAAGAAGAAGGCCGCCGCCCCGCGCAAGGCGACCTCCACGAAGTCGGCAGCGAAGCCCCGGCCCGTCCCGGCCGGAACGGGCGAGCTCGTGCACACCCGCATGGTCGGCGTCGCGAAGCGCCTGCTCGGTCCGACGACGACGGCCGAAGGCGTTTCCGCCTCCGGCGGCATCAGTCATACGAATCCGGCCCGCTCCGCCATGCTGAAGCGGCTGCTCGGCTGAACCGGCCGGGACTGG